>NZ_JADNMD010000001.1:0-1174402 GCF_015556325.1 Clostridium sp. 1001283B150225_161107_B6
GGGTGAAACCTAGACTGGCAGGGCCTCCCTTTCTATGCTGGGGCTTTTCTTTTGTCGGTTTATGGAGTATGATGAAAGAAAATAGGTGGAGGTAGCTATTTCGGTGATAGAATGGATAAAATTAAACATAAAGAAACTAATTATTGCAGGGGTTATAATGGTCATAATAATTCCAAGTGCCACATACGCATTATCGACCATCCCAGTGCTACCCATGGGTGGAAATAATGATTGGGCAGGATTTTGGGGTGGATATTTAGGTGCCATTGTTGGGGGAGTCATTACGCTCTATGTTATGTTTAAATCTTTCCAAGACAGCAGAGAGAATCAGGAAAGAGTATTAGAAATTGAGCGTTTAAAAGAAATTAAAAAAGAAAAAATTCAGTTTTGTAATTATATTGTTGAACAATTTGCAATACTGAAAGAAAATACAAATTGGTTAATTGCTGAAACAGTAGAGTATACTAAAACGGGTGATTTAGAGATTCGAAATAGAGCGAGAGAATCTAACAGAAAAGAGATGCGAATAGAAAGCATCATAAGCATTCAGTTATCTATACGGGAAAAAGATTCTAATTATTTCGGAATTGGTGAGTTGAGAAATAGCATTGGATTGTTAATGCACATGCTATATCATATATCAAAATGTTCTGAGATTGAACCAAATATGTTGCATAAAATCAATCATGATAAAATTAATGAATTAAAAAAAAGTATATTTAAAGATATGGAAGATATAGAAAGAAAAATTATAGTTTTTATTGAAAAAAATCTGGATTTTTGTAAATAAAATTGTTTTGACCTAAAAATAACCTAAGGGGCCTCCTTTTAAAATCCCAGAAAGTACAGCGGGGGGATTTTCTTTTGTCAGATTTTGATGTATGATGAAGAAGATGGGGAGGGAGATTTTTATGGCAACGGTTTCTAGTGCTACAGCTGGTAATATTTCAATGACTATGAATGCGTTACAAGTTGTTTACATAATTTCAGTTACATTTCAATTAACAGCAGGAGTATTATTGCTTTTGGGGAACACTAAAATAACGAAGAAGGCGATAATATCAAGGTTCTGCACGCAGCACAGAGGTGTATTTGTATTTCCTGATGGAACACTACGCGATTATGAGGAGCTAATTGAAATAGCAAAAAATGTATGGATAAATAAACTCGCTTTTTACTATCTGATTCTTGGCTATTTGATAAGTGTTTTTGGAGAAGCACCAGAAAATAGAATCTTAGCATTTTTGGGAGTGGTGCTATTATCTGTGGTATTGATTCTAGTTTCATATAAATTTGCACAATATAAATCAAGACAGTATGGAACGGTTAATTTTAACACATATATTTTGGATAAAGGGACGGTGGCTTTTGAGGTACCATTCCCGGATAAAACAGTTGATTAAGAGATAGCTTGGGCCGTCTCTTTTACATCCCCAAAACAAACAAAGGAAAGGCAGCCTAATCGGCCGCCTCATCCCTACAGAGTTCATCCAGCGTGACGCCCAGGGCATCCGCCAGTTTGATTGCCGTTGATACCCTGCCGTCTCCCCGAGCCTCCAGGTCCTGGATGGTACGACGGGGAACGCCGGACAGTTCAACAAGTTTTGGGACAGATAACCCTTTTTCAGTTCGTATTTCCTTTAATCGCATCGTTTGTTCCTCCTGGAGCATATGATGTAGGTGATGGAGCAGAAAAGCCATGCAGCCCATTTAATCCAATCAAACAGGGTTGGTGCGGCAAATTCACCATTGAACCCTTCATAGAGGAAAAGTACAGTGAGTACTATCAATATTGTACGGTAAAGTTTCATGTTTATTTCAGCAAATGAATGTGGTATACTATATATGAAGAAGGAAGGGGCCGAAGCCCCAAACCTTACTTTCGCTTTTTCTTAGACCTTTTGGATTTACTATCTCGTTTCGTCTTTACTATCAGGCAGATGGCGGTGACGATTGCGAGTAGTGCTTCTGAGAGGTCTTTGATTATCTCGCTGACCGATTCATTCATTTGCGTTCCTCCTTTCTTTTGATAATATAATTATAGCACGAATTTACGTGCTGGTCAAGCAGAATATGAATATTTTATAAGATTTTTTGCATCTGCGGATACCTGCAGGTGCTTTCTTTATGGCATGAAAGAAGGTGAGTCAGATGGCATTAACGCCAAAACAGAAAATATTTGCAGATGAATACCTAATTGACCTTAATGCCACCAGGGCTTACAAGGTGGCGTATCCAAAGGTCAAGAAGGACGAATCTGCAAGAGTAAATGGAAGTAAATTACTAACAAATACTAACGTAGCGTCCTATATCGATGAACGTATGAAGGAACGCGAGAAGCGTACAGAGATTACCCAGGACATGGTTCTTAAGGAACTGGCAAAATTGGGGTTCTTCGACATCAGGAAACTGTTTGACGATAGCGGAAAACCGCTGGATATTACTGGCCTGGATAATGAAACGGCAGCGTGTATTGCCGGCTTAGAAGTAATGGACGTTTATGAGGGGACTGGAGAGGATAAGGAATTTGTTGGATATATCAAAAAATATAAATTGTCTGATAAGCTTAAGGCCCTGGAGCTCCTGGGGCGGCACCTGGGCATGTTTAAGGACAAGGTGGAGTTGTCTGGCGGCCTTGATGCCGAAAAGACCAAACTGGATGACCTTCTTCAGCAAATGCAGGGTGGTGGCTAATGAGTGTGGAGAGATTGTTGCTGTCTGATAAGTATAAGGCGTTCCTGCGTTGCAATGCCCCAGTGGAGTTCCTAGAGGGTACCACGGCGGCCGGAAAGACCACAGTGGGGCTGTTCAAGTTCATGCTTAAGGTAGCTGAATCTCCTAAGAAGCTCCACATCCTGGCTGCAGATGACACCGGCGCTGCTGAAAAGAACATCATTCAAAAGGACCTGGGCATTCTGGATGACTTCGGCATCCTGGTGGAGTACAAAGGCAATGGCGGTGGCGGCTATAACATGCCCCATATCCTCTTCCACACATCCAGCGGTGATAAGATTATTTTTGTGGTTGGCTATGGCAATAAACGTAAGTGGAAGGATGCCTTGGGTGGTCAGTACGGATGCCTGTACATCGACGAGATTAACACGGCGGACATAGAGTTTGTGCGTGAGGCTGCCATGCGGAGCGATTATTTAATGGCCACGCTCAATCCGGATGACCCAGGCCTGGATGTGTATAAAGAGTACATTAATTGCTCCAGGCCGCTCCCAGAGTGGGAGGATGAAACACCAAAAGAGATAATGGATGAATTGCAAGAGGAACCAAAACCCGGCTGGGTGCATTGGTTCTTTTCTTTTGCCCATAACCTGGGCCTGTCCAAGGAAAAGTTGGAACAGATAATGACCAATACCCCGAAGGGCACGAAAATCTGGAAGAATAAGATTCAAGGCCTGCGCGGTAAGGCAACCGGCCTTATTTTCTCCAACTTTGAGCGGTCCAAGCATGCCATCACGGTCCAGCAGGCGAAGGAGCTGAAATTCAAGAAGTTCACTGCCGCCCTGGATACGTCCTATTCCTCCAAGTCCCCGGATACGATAGCAATGATATTCCAGGGTATCACGGAGGACCGGAAACTTGTCACCCTGGCCGAGAAGGTCTATAACAACGCCAAACTGGATGTCCCATTGGCGCCCAGTGATACGGCAGTCAAGTTGGTGGCCTTTCTGGAGCAGTGCCGGAAGGAATGGGGGTTTGCAAAGGATGTCTATATAGACAATGCAGACCAGGCGACCATCACGGAGCTACGCAAGTACAAGCGGCTTAAAGGCTGCCTGTATAACTTCTGGGACGCGTATAAGAAGCTCGAAATCATAGACCGTATCAACCTGCAGCTGGGCTGGATACAGCAGGGGTGTTACCTGGTAGTGGATACATGCGTGGAGCATCTGTCCGAATTGGACCGGTACAGTTGGGATGATGAGAAGGACAAGCCGGAGGACAGGAACGACCATACCATTAATGCCAATCAGTATGCGTGGATACCATACCGGAACCTGATTGGATTTGAGGAGGCTGAGAAGAGATGAGGTGGCTGAACAATATGAATGAGACAATCAAGCGGGGTATCCGCAGCTGGCTGAATGTGGTACCGGCAAGCGGGAACTACATCCAGATTAATGAGGTCCTGGACTTTGAGGCCAATGCCATCCGGAACCGTATCTGGTACCGTGGCGATGGTAACGAGCTGGAGCAGATGTACCAGCAGGCCCCGGAGTATGCCGATAAATATAAGTTCTGGGCCTGCAAGTGTACACCAGGCATGGAAATGCGCAAGATACATACCGGCCTCCCCGGTCTGATTGTCCGTATCCTGTCCGGCATCGTCCTGGATGATATGAATGATTTTGACTTTGCGGATAATGACCAGCACCGCCAGCTCTGGGAGGACATTGCAAAGAATAATAAGTTCATTCGTAAGATGGAGAAGGCCTTGAAGGAGGTCCTGTACATCGGTGATGGTGCCTTCAAGGTCACAATTGACACAGCGGTCAGTGAATACCCCATCCTGGAGTGGTATCCAGGGGAGAGGGTTGAGATTGTCCGGAATCGGGACCGGGTGAAGGAAGTCATATTCAAGACGCCATATAAGGCGAACCACCGGCAGTATGTCCTGTATGAGCATTATGGATATGGTTACATCCATAACGAGATGTATAAGGGTGATACGCCAGTGCCCCTTAATGCTATCGACGCCACCAAGGGCATCAAGGACACGAAGTTTGATGATAACATCATCCTGGCTGTGCCCTTGCAGGTGTATGAGTCCACCAAATACGAGGGGCGTGGTGGCAGTATCTTTGATGGTAAGCTGGACAGTTTTGACGCCTTTGACGAGGTCTGGTCCCAGTGGATGGATGCACTACGTGCCGGCAGGGCTAAGACGTATATACCGGACTGCCTGGTGCCACATGACCCTGAGACGGGGCAGGTCATCCGGCCAAATCCATTTGACAACCGTTACTTTGCCTCAGACAACGATATGTCCGAAAAGGCTGATAACAAGGTCAACACGGAACAGCCAACCATCCCCCATGACAGTTACCTGGCCTCCTACTGTACCGCACTGGATTTGTGTCTGCAGGGCGTAATAAGCCCCAGTACCTTGGGGATTGATGTCAAGAAGTTGGACAACGCTGAAGCGCAGCGCGAAAAGGAAAAAGCTACCCTGTACACCCGGAATGCTATTGTGGAGGCTCTGCAGGAGACTCTTCCGGAGTTGGTGAGTGTCGCAATCAACGCCTACAATATTCTGAACGGCAAAGGGGTAGAGGAAGTCAAAGTAGACATCTCCTTCGGTGAGTATGCAAACCCGTCCTTTGAAAGCCAGGTGGAGACCCTGTCCAAGGCCCGACCAGGCGTCCCAATGATGAGCATAGAGGCCCAAGTGGAGGAGCTGTATGGGGATAGCAAGGACGATGCATGGAAACAAGAGGAGATAGCGCGTCTGAAAGCGGAGCAGGGCATTGCGGAAGTGGAGGAACCCGGAATCAATACGGCAGCTGGCGGCTTTCAGCTGAACATAGAGGGAGGGGAACCGTATGGAAGTCAAGGTAATGAACCGCCTATACCAGATGAACCAGAAGGAGTACCAGGGGCTGCTGCAGGTGGCAAAGGAACAGGTGCCATTGGGAATATACGCCATTGAGAAACAGGGGTATGCGGAGCTACGTTGCGATAATTGCAGCAGCGTGACCCAGCTTAAGGCGTTGATACGGCAGTTTAAGTCCGGCGGTTACAAGGTCTACGCAAATGGGAGGTGATTGCCCTGAATGAGTATGATATAGGAGCTGCTTTCCGAGTCGTTGAAGATGAGCTTATCAAGTCTATGATACGCAACATGGACCGGCACCGGGCCGAGGAAACCGAGGAGGGTATTGAGTGGTCCATGTGGCAGACGGAACAGATGAAAGCTCTGGAAAAGTACAAGAAGGACAACCAAAAGCGGTATGGAAAGCAGTTCCAGGACTTAAACAAGGAGATGGGTGAGCTTATCAGACAGGCCAGACAGGCCGGAAACATGCAGCAGGAAATCAAGATACTCAATGCCATCAGAAAAGGATTTCCTGCCAGGAAAATCAGCCAGGGAGCCACGGCAGAGTTCTTCCGGCTGAATGACCGGAAACTGGAGGCCCTTATCAAAGCTACTACCAACGACATGGAACGCGCGGAGACAGCGGTCCTCCGGATGGCTGATGACCAGTACCGGAAGGCCATCTTTAATGCCCAGGTCTATGCCAATACCGGCGCCGGGACCTATGAGAAGGCCGTGGACATGGCTACCAAGGACATGCTTACCAGAGGACTAAACTGTATGGAGTATGCCAACGGAGCCCGCCATACTCTGGCAGACTACGCGGATATGGCCATCCGGACGGCATCCAAGCGGGCCTATCTACAGGGCGAGGGTGAGAAGCGGCAGGAATGGGGAATTACCACGGTCATCATGGCCAAACGTGGGAACCCGTGTCCGAAGTGCCTGCCTTTTGTAGGCAAAGTCCTGATTGATGATGTCTGGTCTGGCGGGAAGAAGTCAGACGGTCCATATCCCCTAATGAGTAAGGCTATTGCGGCCGGCCTGTATCATCCCAGATGTAAGGACAGCCACACAACATACTTCCCCGGCATCTCCACGGCGGACGATTCCTGGACTGAGAGGGAACTGGAGGCGGTCGGTCAGGCCAATAAGCAGGAAGCTGAGCAGCAGTATGCAAAGAGGCAGGCGGAGAAGTATGGGCGGCTGGCGGAATATTCTTTGGATAAGGACAATAAAAAGCAGTACAAGTTGAAAAAACAGAAGTGGGATAGGAAGTATGAAGGTGATATATTTGACAGGATTAAAGGTATATTCACTAAGCCAGATTCTGAATTGGTATCCATAAATGAGAACCTTGAAGAAGGAATCCAGAGCAACCCTAATGAAAATGTAAAGAACACCCTTTCAAAGTCATTAAGCAGGGTAGGGTTGAGAAAGTGGGATAAACCGAACTCCCGGTACGATGAAGCGAAAAAGATGGTCATGGTTGGGAGCTCCGCTGACGACAGGACCATTGCACATGAGTTGTTTCATGAGATGGATGATAGAATCGGTATATCAAGAGGTCGGGCACTCCTTAATACCCTGGAGGCAGATTCAGAACTGTTAATAAATCGGGCTGCTGGATATGGAAATGATATTGAGAGTATGATACAATCACTTTATCCAGATGAATTTGAAATCACGGAGCTGGGGAATAAGGTTATAAAAGAGGAGCATCGAGGATTGTCTGATATCCTGCATGGTTTATCCTACGGTGAGATTGATATGGGATATGGGCATCATAAACCGGGATATTGGGATATACCGCTTAACGTGGAACGCGAGGCGTGGGCCCAGATTGGAAGGTCCCTGTACCAGAACCATCCAAAGGATTTAGAAATGTTAAAGGATTTATTGCCAGGCACGTATGAAAAGGTGTTGAACGTTTTGAAGGAGGTGGATACGTAATGTATTATGGCCCCAAAAGTGAAGAATTGTTAAGGCTTAGGGAGGGGTATAGGAAACTATTTGGATATGACCCAAATGGGGATATTGAGATAGAAATTTCAGACCATGATGAGTATGTGAATCTTCTGAGAAAGTGCTTAACGGAAAAACGAGATATGTTCGATGTGTTGAATATTTAATACCACCAGTCAGTAATGGCCGGTGGTATTTTATTTGTTGCGATATCGCAACAGGAAGGAGCAAGAATGAAGTACAGGAAAAGACCAGTGGTAATTGAGGCATTCCAGTGGATAGGAGGACCAGAGCAGGAGGATGACCCTGAATGGATTATCGAGGCTATCAAAAGCAAGATGGCGTGGTTTGAAAATGCAGGGACACCGGATGTGAAATTCATGATTCGGACTCTGGAAGGTGTACATGAGGCCAGTGTGGGGGATTACATTATCCGTGGTGTAGCTGGGGAGATATATCCGTGTAAGCCGGATATCTTCCTTGCAACTTACGAGCCGGCCGTGACGAAAGTTTCCACGGATGTTACAGCACATCTGGATGTAGACGAAATCACTAAGGCTGTAACGAGAGACATGAAACGGACTGGTTGTAGATTATGTTAAGCACGCAGGACTATCCTGGGTGCTATTTTTACGCCCAAACACGAGCAAGGCTTTAAACTGTTGCGTGGCCAGTGACACTGATGATAATGGATGCAATAAAAATTACAGGGTGACACCCTTAAAATGGAGGTATGGATTATGAAACGTATGAACTTACAGTTATTTGCTGAGCCCGCAGCTGGAGCGGGAGGGGCTGAGCCGCCGGCAGGAGGTCAGAATCAGCAGCAGACACAGACCCAAACAGGGCAGCAGGCATCCCCTGCAATTGATTATGCTAAAATACAGCAGATGCTGGACGGGACTCTGGCCGCTAAGGAGGACACGGCCCTGAAAGCCTACTTCAAGCAGCAGGGGCTCAGCCAGGAAGAAATGGAGCAGGCAATTGCCACATTTAAGCAGCAGAAGGCGGCCCAGCAGCCAGATGTAGGCACAATCCAGCAGCAGCTCACTCAGGCCCAGGTAGTGGCCCAAAAGGCCATGATTGACAGCGCAGCCACCATGGCGGCAGTATCCCTGGGAATTGACGCTAAGACAATCCCTTATGTCCTTAAGATGGCCGACTTAAGCCAGGTCATGGGGCAGGATGGGAGAATCGACGATGAGGCGCTTAAGGCGGCTCTGAACAAAGTACTTGAGGACGTGCCAGCGCTGAAACCCCAGGCATCAGGCTCCACCGGATTCATCCAGGTGGGAGCAGCCAGTGGGCAACAGCAGACGCAGACAACAGATGACGCCCTTAAAAAGGCGTTCGGACTTTAAAGAAAGAGAGGACTAAGAAATGGCAGTATATGATTATGCAACAACTTTCACCCAGCTCTTGCAGCAGAAATATGCAAAGGAGTTATGCTCTGACGCACTGACACAGAGCAACCAGCAGGTGAAATTCATTAACGCCCAGACCATCAAGCTTCCGAGGATGGCAGTGACCGGGTACAAAGACCATACCCGGACACCAGGCTTTAACTCAGGAACGCTTAGTAATGACTGGGAGGCAAAGAAACTGGAACACGACAGGGATGTGGAGTTCTGGATTGACCCCATGGACATTGACGAAACAAACCTGACCTTATCCGTGGCAAACATACAGAACACGTTTGAGGCCGAACAGGCCATCCCGGAAAAAGATTCCTACCGCTATTCCAAGCTTCATGCAGAGCTGACCACCTATTCAGGCCGTATCAGTACTGATGTGATTACGGCAGCCAACTTCCTGGAAGCCTTTGATGAAGAGATGGCGAGAATGGATGAGGCCGGTGTCCCGGAGGAAGGGAGAATGCTGTATGTCACCCCGACCATGAATAAGACTGTGAAGGAGGCAGAAGGGCTCCAGAGGGTCATGACCGTTACGTCCCCGTCCACAATCAACCGCAAAGTGCATAGCCTGGATGATGTGACCATAAAGATGGTTCCGGCAGCCAGGATGAAGACTAAGTATGACTTCACTACAGGATGCGTGGCTGCCGCTGATGCTAAGCAGATTAACTGGATTCTGATTCATACATCCTGCGTGGTATGCCGGGATAAATACAGCTATATCAAGCTGTTTACCCCAGGAACGGATTCAAGGACGGCAGACGGATATTTGTATCAGAACCGTTGCTATGGCGACCTGTTCCTTCTTGAGAAGAAGATTGAGGGATGTGCCATGAACGTAGAGGCAGCAGGAGCGTAAGGAGGAAGTATGAGAGCAGTTAAGGGAAATAAAGAGTACACCATTGATGAAAGCCAGCAGAAGTCCTATCAGGATGCTGGCTTTGATATTGTGGGCGATGATGGTCAGGTGACTGCGTATGGACGCGGAAAGACAGTGCCTTATGATGAATATGTGAAGGCGGTTAAAGAGATTGAGCGCCTGCAAACTTTAGCGGGCGAAAGATATGCTGAAAACGAAGCATTGAAAGCAGAGATTGCTTCACTCCGGGTTGCGAAGCAGGAACCGGCAAAGAAAGCGGAGAGCAAGAAGGCAGGTGAGTAACATGACCTATGAGCCCTATGTCACATATGAATACTACTGTGATGCATACAAGGGGAATGTAATCCCCATGGACGAGCTGGACAAGGCCCTTAAGCAGGCCAGCCGCCACATTGATTCCCTGACCTACAACCGCATTGTGGGCCAGGGATTTTCCAGTTTGACAGTCTTCCAGCAGGAGGTTATTCGGGAAGTGGTCTGCCAGCAGGCGGATTTTGAGTATGAGAACGCAGATGAGATTAACACCATCCTGCAGGGCTACAGCATCAACGGTGTGTCGGCACAGTTTGGCAGCAGCTGGAACGTATTTACAGACAAGGGCGTGGCTATGAAGCGTGATGTGTACGCTCTGCTGTCCCAGACAGGCCTGTGCTGCCGGTTAGCGAGGTGAGGCAATGAAATATCCATGCTTAGTGCCAAGACGGCTCTGTAGGACGGACATACACGTCCACCTGGAGTCAGAGGATACGGATAACCATGGTCAGCCGGAGCGGGTGCTGGACCTGAACCTTAAGTGCAACTTCCAGGACCGCGCTAAGACCATCCTAACCGCAGAAAAGAAGCTTGTACAGATAACCGGAACGGCCATGATTCCTGAGGACATTGCCCCGGACTTCCCAACCTTAAGCGGGGGTACCGTTACCATATTTGGGGAAGAGCGGAGAATTGAGCAGGGGATGAAAGCCAGGAACCCGGATGGGACGGTGAACTATTGCCAGCTGGAGGTGGTTTGATGCAGGTGAAATCAACTGTGAAGATGAATTTTCCGCGGATTAAGCAGCTGACACAGGCGGCAGTGACCGCCCTGGAGATGACAGCGGAGGCGCTGCACACGGAAGTTGTCCAGGCCCAGGTGATGCCTTTTGACACAGGCCACCTGGAGGAGGACAGCTTTTTTGCGGATTACAAAGAATGTGGTCAAGGGAAAGCGACGCTGGTGGTAAACACTCCCTATGCGCGGCGTCTGTATTTTCATCCGGAATACAATTTCCAGACGGATGAGAACCCGTTTGCCGGCGGTGAATGGTACGAACCGTGGTTACCTGGTGGAGTAAGCCAGGATTTTGCCAGGAATGCATTTAAGCGGTTTTACAAGAAAGTAGGTGGTGTATGATGCTGACCTTGGATGACATCCGGGGATACATAGGAGGCCTGGGAATTACGGCTGACAGGAATGTCTATATCGGAAAACTGAACAACAAGAAGGACCATTCCATCGGCGTATATCATCGTCCGGGCAGCGGCCCTCCCGTGATGGCGCTGGGTGGCCATGATTACAGCAGCTATGATGTCCGGCGTATATCACTGCTGGTCCATTGGGACAAGGATGTGCAGGCATCAGAGCGGGCTGCCTATGCACTATATGAGAAACTTAAAAACGTATCCAGCTTATCCATAGGGGATACATCCATTAATTGTATCATCCTCCAGGTACCGGAACCGGTTGATGTGGGAACGGATGAAAATGGTGTATATGAATATGTGATATGGCTGGATTTTGTGTATCAGAGAAAGTGAGGAATGAGATATGGCAGATGCAGCAGGAAGAGTTTATCCGGTGCATAACAATGTGTTTAAGTTTGGCATAAAAGGCCTCGAAAGCACAGAGGAGAATATGGCTGTACCGTTAGACTTGGAGAATTTCGCTCCGTCTATTGACGGTACTGTAGAAGAATGGTACTCCATGGATGCGAAGGGCTGGGCAAAGGCAGCCATGACAGGAAAGAAACTGGGATTTTCATTCAAGGGAAAGCGGTCTGTAGGTGACCCGGCCAATGACTATATAGCCGGGCTTGCTTGGAAGTTCGGCCAGGACGTCATGACGAAGTTTGAGTGGACTATGGTGTCCGGTGCAAAGCTGGCCTGCGACGTGGTCGTTAATGTGACCACTCCAGGAGGCGGTGATACAACCAACATTGACACCCTGGAGTTTGAAGTGACGGGATATGGTGCCCCGACATTTACACCGGCGCCCACGCCTGGAGCATAAGGAGGAATAGAGAATGGCAAGGAAAGTAGATATCACAGATAAACTGAGCTTTGAGGAAAACCCATCCCTGGTAATCAAAGGAAAGACGCTGGAAGTCAATGCAGATGCTCCGACCATGCTTAAAGTCATGGGGCTGATGTCGGCGGATAACCCAGGTGCACAGGAAATCCTGGACGCATATGACTTAATGTTTCCGGAAAAATCCAAGAAAGAGATGGAGAAGATGAAGCTGGGCTTTGGGGACTTGATTATTGTGGTTCAGGAAGCGGTCCAGCTTATTTCCGGTGTGGAGGAACCTGCCGGGGGAGAGCAGTGACCCGTACTACGATATGTTTGAGGACTGGGACCTGATAGTCTCCAGCTTTTTGTCGCAGTACGGGTTAAGAATCAGAACGAAAGAATTTGAAACAGTCTCCTGGGATGAATTCGAGGCGCTAATTGCCGGGCTGTCCCCGGAGACTGCATTAGGCCGTGCGGTAGCCATCCGGTCCGAAACGGATAAGGATATCATCAAGCATTACACCAAGGACCAGCGCCGTATATATGACGATTGGCGTAACCGGGAAATGAAAGAAATGGATGAGAAAACCTTCGAGAAGGAAATGGCTAATCTGGAGAAGATGTTTGCGGCTATGTGCGGAGGTGGTTAAGATTGAGAAAGTAAGATGCGCAAGGTGTGGACAGACCCTTCTCCTGGCGGAATATGTTAAGGGGGAAATCAAATGTCCCAGATGTAAAACCATAAACAGGTTAGATATAAAAATGACAGAGCCTAGAGCCGCACCAAAGGAGTAGCGAGCCGGAGCCTGCTTTTGAATTAAAAGGCAGGTGATATGTATGGCAGCTGACAGTGTAGGCCAGATTGGCCTTGACCTTGTGGTCAACCAGAATCAATTCAAGCAGCAGATGGCTGGCATTCAGGGACTGGCCAAGAAGGCAGGTGCAGCCCTTGCGGCGGCCTTTGCAGTAAAAAAAATCATAGACTTTGGTGCGCAGTGTGTTGAATTGGGTTCCGACCTGGCGGAAGTCCAGAACGTGGTGGATGTCACATTCCCACGGATGTCAAAGCAGGTGGATGACTTTGCTAAAAATGCCATAACGTCCTTCGGCCTGTCTGAGACCATGGCTAAGAAATTTACCGGCACCTTCGGCGCAATGTCCAAGGCATTCGGCTTTGGGGAGCAGCAGGCCTATGAGATGGCCACGACCCTGACAGGCTTGGCTGGGGATGTGGCATCCTTTTATAACATCAGCCAGGACGAGGCATACACAAAGCTGAAATCCGTGTTTACGGGTGAAACAGAGACTCTTAAGGACCTTGGCATTGTCATGACCCAGAGCGCCCTTGACAGCTATGCCCTGGCCAATGGCTATGGTAAGGTAACGACAAAGATGTCTGAAGCTGAGAAGGTAGCTCTGCGGTATAAGTTTGTGCAGGACCAGCTGTCCCTGGCATCCGGGGACTTCATCCGGACGGCGGATGGCTGGGCGAACCAAGTGCGTGTCCTAAAGCTGCAGTTTGACAGCCTTAAAGCCACAATCGGACAAGGACTCATTAATGTACTGACACCGGTCATTCAGGTAATCAACCGCATCATCAGTAAGCTGATGAGCCTGGCCAATGCCTTCAAGGCATTCACAGAGATGGTGACCGGGAAGAAAGGCGGAGGAGGCGCATCCGCGGCCGCGGCTGGTATGGAGGCGATGGCCCAGTCTGCTGATAAGGCCGGTGCCGCGGCAGGTGGAGCAGGTGGGGCCGCTAAGAAGGCCGCCAAGGACATGAAAAGCGTCACCACGGGCATTGACGAGCTGAACATCATTGACCCGGATACGGATTCTGGGGGTGGTTCCGGAGGCGGAGTTGATGGAGGGTACTCCGCAGATGAGTTTGACATGGGTGAGATTGATACCTCGGCCGTGGATGAGATGGACAGTAAGTATGCAGGGCTGATTGAAAAGGCCAGGGAGCTTGCGGGACTGTTTAAGGAAGGATTCTGGGATGGTTTTGGTGATACGTCCGCCTTTGATAGTATACAGTCATCCATAGACAGCATCAAGGGGAGCCTGAGGGATATATTCACATCGCCGGAGGTGTTGGCTTCGGTTAATTCATTTGCTGACCAGATGGCCTATAGCCTGGGACAGGTTACTGGTTCCGCGGCAAGCATCGGAGTATCCATAGCGGATTTCCTTGTTGGTTCAATTGCTAAATATCTTGACCAAAACAAGGATTTCATCAAAAAGAAGTTAGTTGCATTATTCGATGCGGGTTCCGAGATTGCAAAATTTGCAGGAAGTTTTGCTCAGGCCCTTGGAAAAATATTTGAGGTATTAAGACTTGATAGTTTTCAGCAGATAGGAGCTGGTATTATTGCCATATTTAGCAATACCTTCCTTAATATCACTGAACTGTTGATGGATTTTAGTTGTGACCTCATCGCATTGTTTGTTCAGCCCATTATTGATAATAAGGATAAAATTGTTGAGGCGCTATCTGGATTAGCAGACTTCTTTGCCCCTGCAATGGGGGTGATGGCTGATGCAGTGACTTATGTCGGTCAAAAGATTAATGATTTATATAGCGGTGTGATTAGCCCTGTTTTCGGTTTCATCACAACCATAATATCAGATGCAGTAGGTCTCATCCTTGATGCTTTTAATGCGTGGTTAGTTCCCGCGCTACAGAAAGCAGGCGAGGCAATACAGGCATTAAGAAATGGTCCATTTGCAGGGTTAGCAGTGGCTTTTGATGGAATAATAGAAGCTGTTTCCAAATTGGTGCAGGTTGCAATAGCCAGTATGATGGAAGCCTGGGAAACTAAACTTAAGCCTTTTGCTGAGTGGTTCATTGAGATACTGGCTCCGTATATAGTGGGAGCGTTTAATGCTGCAATAGATATTCTTTCTTTTGTGATAGGCGCAATTACAGAGTTTGTTGCAGATGCTATTAATGTGCTTACGGGAATAATCACTTTCCTTACAGAAAATCTTAATGTTAGCTGGCAAGAGGTTTGGAATGGCATTGTTGAGTGTGTATCAAGTGCATGGATAACAATACAGACAAAAACATCCGCGGTATGGAATGCTATTAAGTCATTTATTGACGGTTTATGGAACAATATTAAGTCCCTGGCTGGCACGTTATTCAATGCTATCAAGGCATCTATCAGTACAGCCTGGGAGAATGTCAAGAGTAAGACATCAGAAATATGGGAGTCCATTAAGGATTTCGTATCAAATCTGTGGGATACAATCAAGACGGCAGTGGATGAGAAGTTCACGGCCATGAAAGACGCGATTACTGGCGTCTGGGATACGGTAAAGGAAAAGACAAAGGAAACCTGGGATGGTATCTGGGCAGATATAAAAGATATCATCAACATGATTATCAATGGCGTAGAAAGCATGGCCAACAGGGTTATTGATGCGATTAATGCCATGATAGACGCTGTAAACGAGGTGGCGGATAAGATACCGGGCATCGGTGCAGAGCTGATTCCAACCATTCCTAACATCCACCTCCCACGTCTGGCCCAGGGCGGTTTTGTCCGTGCCAACACCCCGCAGCTGGCCATGATAGGTGATAACCGACACCATGGTGAGATTGTGGCTCCTGAGGATAAGATGCAGGCCATGGTAGACCGGGCAGTGGCTCTGGCATCCCAGCAGAGCAGCAATAACATGAGCGATTACTATTTGGAGATGATGGTACAACTGCTCAGGAATATCATCGACCTGATTGAGCGGATGGATCTGACGGTCAACATCGATATCCGGGAAATCAAGCAGAAACTGGTGGAACTGGACAAGCGTAACGGATATACGCTGCGCACAACGTAAGGAGGTGGCCGGAGTGTCTATTTATATTAATGGACATGAATATCCAAACTATGACCGGGGTCCGGGCCTAACCATTGCTACGAACGTGAACCAGGGAAAGAACGCCCTGGGGGAATTCGTAGGGCAGCGCGTGGGCCGCGACCAGGATAAGATTGACGGCCTGCAGTGGTCCTATCTGGATGCGGCAACCTGGAGCAGCATCCTGAAAGAGTTTGAGGAGTTTGTGGTGACGGTCAAGTTTCCGGATATGAAAAACAACTGCTGGAAGACGGAGAGGATGTATCCAGGGAACCGGACGGCTAAGATAGACGAGGTAGGTCCGGATGGGCTGCCTACCATGTATAAGGATTGCAAGGTAAACCTGATAGACTGCGGGGTGATGGAGTAGTGCAGGCGGCAAGTAATGAATATAAGGACATGATGCGCAGAAAGTGGAGGGACCCATTATCCCATCTGCGCGTCAGCATCGGCCTGATTAACCAGCAGGCCCAGGCATCCGCTTATATACCAAATCAGGGTGATTACACATATTATTCCAATCTCACAAAGCCGATGGACAACTATCAGGTGAACGAGCTGTATGCCATTTGCGACCAGAATTATACCACAGTAGACGGCAGCATGTATTTCCTGCCCAGGGATACAGCAGATGTGGTGCTCAACCAAGGAATTGTAACGGATGGCATTCTGAGGCCCATAGAGATATGTTTTCCGGTACAGTATGATATTAAGGGGCTGACCGTGGAATTCGGCAGGGCATACCCTGTGGATTTCAGTATCATATCAGATGGCAATACCGTAGAAGTAACCGGGAATACCAGTGGGCATTATGTAACAGAGGAGATATTTCCGGCTGCAACCTTCCTCCGTTTTGTGCCGTCTGTCATGGCCAATGGACAGAGCAGGCTGCGCATTAACCAGATAACGATGGGGATAGGCATCTATTTTGACAGCAAGAAGATACTGTCAGCAACCAAGAAGGAGCATATCAGCCCGATATCGGAGGAACTGCCTAGCATTGATTTTGATGTGACGGTAGATAACAAGGACCGTGCTTACGATGTGGAGAATGAAGAGAGCACGGTAAACTTTCTGGAGATTGGACAGAACATTGAAGCGCTGTATGGACAGGCCATGGATGATGGAAGGATTGAGTGGATTCCAGGGATAACCCTTGCATTAAAGTCCTGGTCCGCTGATGACACAGAAATGAGTTTCCAGGCATCCGACCGGTTTGACGGGATGGACGGGACATATTATCGTGGGAAGTACTGCCCGGATGGCATAAGCCTGTATGACCTGGCTGTGGATGTACTGACAGATGCCCAGGTGGATTACCGGGACTACTGGATAGACCCATACCTTAGGGATGTACTGACAACCAATCCGATGCCGGTTGTGGCACATAAGGAGGCACTGCAGCTTATCGCAAATGCCGGCAGATGCGTCCTCTATCTGGACCGAGCCGGGAAGATATTCCTGAAATCCAGTTTTGTGCCTGAAATGACAGCGGCTTCTGACAATGAGGCATATTTTTCTAATGCCGGTGCTGTGCTGGACTACACCGGAAAAAATATGTACGCCTTGGTTGGACAGGACCATGTAACTGTGGACGGGGCCATGTATTTCCTTCCACGGCAGGCTGATGGCACAACCTATCTTAATGTCGGTTATATATCGGATGCAGTGGCAGACAGTGAGGGAAGGTTCACTGAAAACCCAACTATAAGTATAACTATGGAGGCAGCCTTCAAATGCTTCGGCCTGACTCTGGAATTTGGCCGGAACTGGCCGGACACAGTTGTGTTTCATGCCTATAACAATGGAAAGCACATGGAGGATTACAGTGTTTCAGGACTTAGTCAGACTCATGTGGTCGGACATGAGTTTCCGGAGTTTGATTATCTTGTTCTGGAGTTCCTTCGGGGATGTCCAAACAACCGGGTAACCCTGGACAACATTACGTTCGGGGACAGCACGGACTATGCCCTGGAGTATGGTGTGGAGCTGACCAAAACGCCTAAGGGCACGCAATTAACCAGGGTGAGGGAGCTGCAAGTGGTCCGGACTATTTATAACCTTAGCATGGAGGATGCAAAGGAACTGGTGAGGGAGACTATTACGGCCACAGTCCAGGACAACCGGTATACGTTTTACTTCTCTAACCCGTCTTATGGTCTGGCTGTATCACTTACGGAGCCGCCAGAAGGGCAGGCAGCGGCAATCGTAGACAGCAGTGCCTATTATGCAACCGTGGAGCTTACAGGGGCTGCAAAAGCGGCTGAGGTGGTTATAACGGGAAAAGAATATGTTATTACACAGGCTAAGGTGAGCCGCCAGCTGAACCCCACAGGAGCACTTGAAACATGGGAGAATCCACTGGTATCGGATGTGGTACATGCAGCTAACTTGGCTGATTGGATAGGCGACTACATGAAGTCTGACCGGGAATACGACCTGCAGTACCGCGGAGAGCCAAGGATAGATGCAAATGATATCGCATTCCTGGAAAATAAGTATGTTCCGGATTTGTTGATACGGGTGACAGACCACACTTTGAAATTTAATGGTGGATTGAGTGGGACCATCAAGGCAAGGAGGGATATGAGCTATGTGGCAACAGCCAAAAACAGACTGGAAGGCCGGTGATTATTTTAATATCGGAGATTATAACCGTATCAAGGGTAATATCAATGAGATACGCGCCCAGGCTCTTACCCTGTGGCCAGACTTTGAATTTAAGGAAATGGGGGAAGATAAGACATATCAAGACTATGGATTTTATGCAGATGAAATTAACCTTTTTGAGGCCAATATAGACTTTGTCTGCGCAGGTACGTATCCTTTTGAGGTGGGGGTGAGCCAGGCTTACTCAGCCAATGGGCGCTTCATCAAGTGGGATGAGCTGAACCGGATAGAATCAGCCTGTTTACGGATTTACCTTAATATCCAGGGGAGGGCTAATGGTATTAAACGCCTGGCTTTCACATTGAACGGAGGTGTATTTGAATGAGTTTGAGGACAGACTATAAAGACGATATATTTGAGGGTTCCAGGATTTGGAGGATTACCACCAATGAGGACGGGACCTGTACGATAGCAGATGCCACTGTCTATACCCAGAAGGGAGATAAGTTCGGTCAGAATGATATTAACGCCATTACGACTGAGATTAACCGTATGACCAGAGAAGTGGAAATAACTCTTCTGGCGGCCAATTGGAGCAGCACTGCTCCATACACCCAGACTGTGTCGGTTCCTGGTCTGAAAGAAACAGACCATGTGCAGATGATGTCAGCAATTAAGACGGATACGGCGTCTGCAACAGCCTCCGTATGGGACAAGATGGGGGCGCTGGTCAAAGCGGGAAAGGCAATGAACGGCCAGGCGATGTTCTGCTGTCCCGCAAAAAAGCCGTCTTCTGATTTTAATGTGAAATTGGTGGGGGTGAGCGTAAATGAGTGATATCTGGATACCTTATGGCGGGGGAACTGACCTTGACCCAGTGACAGCAGGAGCCGCTGATGTACGCAAAGGAAAAGTAATTGTTGATAAGAATGGAAACCCATTAACTGGAACTATGGCAGAGATAGCTGCCAAGACTTATACACCAGGGACTGCCAACCAGGTCATTGCCGCCAACCAGTTCCTTGCAGGTGCACAGACCATTAAGGGAGATGGGAACCTAACTGCAAATAATATTGTTTATGGGAAGAGCATTTTTGGCATTTCCGGAAATGTGCGGAAGTATGGGATTTTTTCTGGTACTAAAAATTCAAGTTCTGGCCAGAAATACTTTTCGGGTGATGCCCCAGGGAATCTATATTACATATCTTTTGCCCCAGGGTTTACGCCTTTGGCGGTAACTGCATATAAACATCAACAGGGGGCTGATAGTTCAGCACTTTCCAATTATGGTCAATTTATCGTATCTGCCCAATATTCCCCTGCTGCCTGGAGTGTTAAGTCTACAATGAACAGTGGCAGTTTAATAATACCTGTAGCGTCTGGAGGAGCTACTTACAATGTTCTGGTAGTCGGCTATTATTAATATCCTGCAACACAATACCATACGGTACGTCCGCCCACTGTAACTGGTACCACAGCTTTGGTGGAATTAATATACCAAGTTGAATCTGTATTGTAGTCGAAACCATATCCGCCGCCTCTAATATGTACGGGATTTCCCCAGTATGCACCGATAAGGTCACCATCCGTCCATGCAAGTAACGAAACAGTCATACCTATAGGAATCTCAGCATAATACATCCACGCCGAAGGTCCATTATGATACTTCGTACTATTCGCTGATGTCACAGTACCGCTTTTAGAGTTAAAGCGTTTAACATTGCCAGCCACACCAAATATAGACTTCCCATTAACAATAGTATCGTAAGATAGGAAACATACCTATACTTGAAACCATCATTGATAAACAGTATATCACAAAGAAAGGAATGACGAAACATGAAAGCATTAGTAATCTATGACGACACCGGCCGTATATGGACGATTGTCTACGGTGAGGAACAGGTTCCCCAGGGCCTGCAGTGCATATGGGTGGACATCCCCGATGGTGCACAGCTGGACCATATTAATGTGACGGATGCGGACAACCCGCAGCCAGTCTTTAGTTATCTGCCTGAATCAGATATTGGACGTCTGCAGGAACAGGTGGTAAGCCTGGGGGACCAACTTACAGAGGCACAGTTGGCGCTTACCGAGCAGTATGAGGCCAATCTGGCGCTGGCCGAAGAGATAACCAACACTCAGATGGCACTGACAGAAATCTATGAAGGAATGGAGGTGTAAGGTATGGCAAGCTATATGGCAACTGTGTATGCGGACCTTATCCGCAAGGGCAGGAAAACGATTGAACAGGTCCCAGAGAAATTAAGGGCGGAAGTCGAGGCGGCACTCAATGCTTAGACTACTGCTCTTTTTATTATTGAGGAAGGAGGCAGACACCATGGCAGTTATCTATGCAACGCTTATTGTTAAGGGCAGGAAGACATTCGGGCAGGTCCCGGATAAAATTAAGGACCAGGTGCGCCAGGTACTGGTTGACTTGGAATGTGAAGAACTGATTACAGAGTAGGTGAGGTATATGAAAATGAAGAAAGATATTATATGCGCCATTGCTGGTATGGCCGCAGCGGCGGGAGTAAAGCTTTTTGGTGGCTGGACTCCGACACTGAGTATCGTGCTCATACTTATGGGACTGGACCTGATAGCGGGATTCCTGGTGGCCGTGGTGTTTAAAAAGTCACCAAAATCAGAAAGCGGTGCGGCCAGTTCAAATGCCATGCTTAAAGGACTGTGCAAGAAGTTCATGATGGTGTGTCTATTGGCGGTAGCCCATCAGCTTGATGTGGCCCTGGGGGTGGATTACATTATGCTGGCAGCTACATATGGATTTATCGCAAATGAGGCATTGTCGATTGTGGAGAATGCCGGACTTATGGGTATTGTCAAATCCGATGTTATAGTGAATGCCATTGAGGTGTTAAAAGGAAAATCGCAGAAAACAGAGTAATTGCGATATCGCAACTTGTGACGTCACAACTTTTGGCCTGGGGATATCCCTGGGCCTTATTTTTTTTGATGGAGGAAAACACTATGAGTAAAACATCGGCAGGATTAATACAGCATTGCCAGGACAAGCTGGGCACCCCTTACGTCTACGGCGCCAAGGGCGAGGTCCTTACCCAGGCCATTCTGGACCGCCTTGCCAGAGAGAATCCAGGTACATACACATCAACTTATAAGGCTAAGGCGGCCGGGTACATAGGCCAGCGCTGCACGGACTGTTCCGGCCTCATCAGCTGGTACACCGGGTGCATCCGCGGCAGCTACAACTACCATGACACAGCCGTGGAGCGGGTAGGTATCGACCACCTGAATGAGTCCATGACCGGCTGGGCGCTCTGGAAACCGGGGCATATCGGGGTATACATAGGTGATGGATACTGCATTGAGGCCAAAGGCATCAATTATGGGACCATCAAGTCCAGAGTGACCGCCACACCCTGGCAGAAGGTGCTTAAGCTTTGCGACATCGATTATACCCCGGTCCCGGCGACATACACCCAGGGTTTCCAGCAGGCGGCAGATGGGAAGCGCTGGTGGTATCAGTTCGCAGACGGCAGCTATGAGGCCAACGGCTGGTACTGGCTCCGGGAGGCCACGGATGGAACCTGTGGTTGGTATCTGTTTGACAGCGAGGGCTACATGCTGACCGGCTACCAGACGGACTCCGCCGGCGAGGCCTTCCTGCTCTGCCCGGTTAAGGGCTCTGACGAGGGAAAATGTATGATTACGGATGCCAGGGGCGTGCTCCGGATTGCAAAAGAGTATGATATGGTGAATCGCCGATATGTGTTCGAGTGGTAAGGCTTAATATACCATAATTTACCAGGACAAACCCTGCTTTTAAAGGCGTACAATGGCCTTGAAAGGAGGCGCATAAAGATGGATGGAAAGCGGAACGATGAACCGCCAGAACCGGCGGAAAAATACTCGGATGAAGAACTGCTAAAAGAATTTGAAGCAGTCAAACGCATGACCGTCCCCTTACCCATCCCGGACCCGAAGCCGGATGAATTTGAGACCATCTGGAAACGGATTCAGGAAGAGAAGGAGAAAGAAGAGAAGTAAGTGAAAGGCGGGTGTCGGATATTACCGGGTCCCGCCAAACTTCATACTATTTTCTACCATATATATACTACCCTATTAGACACAGTAAAGTCACAAAAAACCTAAAACCAACGCAAAACCGTTGATTTTCAATCATAAAAATTAAGAGTAATTTAAAGGATTTTAACACTGCATATGGTATACTGATACACAAATAAAATCATCTAAGGAGGAAATACAACATGGATTACAGGATGTTGGGAGATATACTGCCGGCTGTGGAGGTCAGGCTTCAGGCAGGAGAGGCCATGTATACGCAGTCCGGAGGCATGGCATGGATGAGCGACGGGTTTACCTTGGACTCCAATGTAAAGGGAGGACTTATGAAGGGACTGGGAAGGATGTTTTCCGGGGAATCCCTTTTTATGGCTACCTATACAGCGTCCAGGCCGGACAGCGTCATTGCCTTTGCATCCACGGTACCAGGCAAGATACTGGCTATAGATACGGCTAAGACCAGCCTTATCTGTCAGAAGGGGGCGTTTCTCTGCGCCCAGCCAACTGTTGAAATCAGCACCGTACTTACAAAGAAGCTTTCAGCCGGATTCTTCGGCGGCGAGGGATTCATCCTTCAGCGGATACAGGGAAACGGCATGGCCTTTCTGGAAGTGGACGGGGATGTGGTGGAGAGGGTCTTGGCGCCGGGAGAAGTGTTTAAGGTGGATACGGGAAATGTATTTGCCTTTGAACCCAGCGTTTCCTATGAAATCGAGACGATTAAGGGCGTGAAGAATATGCTGTTCGGCGGCGAGGGCCTGTTCCTCACAAAACTGACAGGTCCGGGCAAGGTATACATGCAGACCATGAATATCGCGGAATTTACCGGCAGGATTGCCCAGGGGCTTCCCACTTCCAAATAATGAGGGAAATGTTGTAAAAATCCTAAAAAAACCCTTGTATATATGGAATTTTCATATTATACTTGTTTGGTATGAAAATTGCTGTCAACAGGCAGCGTATGGAAGCAGGAGTAATGGATGAGAGTAATTGCAGGCAGCGCCAGAAGGCTGCTTTTAAAGACACTGGATGGGCTGGATACCCGGCCCACCACGGATAGAATTAAGGAAACACTGTTTAACATGCTTCAGCCGGATTTGCCGGACTGCATGTTCCTGGACCTTTTTTCCGGCAGCGGGGCCATTGGGATTGAGGCACTGAGCCGGGGAGCCGGTCTGGCTGTAATGATTGAAAACAATCCAAAAGCATTGGAGTGCATCCGGGAGAACCTGGCCAGGACAAAGCTGGAGGACAGGTCCATGGTGATGGGCTGCGACGTGATAACCGGCCTGAAACGGCTGGAGGGCAAGAATTACAGGTTTGACATTGTATTCATGGACCCGCCCTATAACCATGAGTATGAGAAGCTGGTTCTGGATTATCTGAGCCACTCCCCTATGGTTACGGAGGACACCCTGATTGTAATTGAGGCATCTAAGGAGACGGAGTTTGGATGGCTGGAGGAGTCCGGCTGGCATATGATTAAAAGCAAAGAGTACAAGACCAACAAGCACGTGTTCGTTGGCAGAGGAGAGTAGATGAGGACAGCAGTATATCCGGGAAGCTTTGACCCAGTCACATTAGGCCATTATGACATCATTGAGCGCACAGCAAAGATGGTTGACAAATTAATCATCGGGGTCCTTAACAATAAGGCAAAATGCCCGTTGTTTTCTGCCCAGGAACGTGTTAATATGTTAAAGGAAGTGACTGCATCCCTGCCTAATGTGGAGATTCAGTCTTTTGAAGGTCTGCTCATTGACTTTGTGCGCAGGAATCATGCGGATATTGTGGTCAGAGGTCTGCGGGCCATTACTGATTTTGAATACGAGCTTCAGATGGCGCAGACCAACAGGGTTATTGCGCCGGAGATTGATACTATATTTTTGACGACTAATTTAAAATATTCATATTTGAGTTCCAGCATCGTGAAAGAGATTGCGGAGTACGAGGGGGAAATCAGTGAGTTCCTCCATCCGGTCATTGCAGCCAGGGTTAGAGAGAAGCTGGAGGAGAGGAGACGGTTGACATGATGAGTAGGATAGAGCAGTTAATCAGTGAAATCGAGGAATATATAGACAGTTGTAAATTCCAGGCATTATCTAACAGCAAGATTATTGTTAATAAGGAAGAGCTGGAGGAGCTGCTGGTGGAGCTGCGACTCAGGATACCGGATGAAATTAAGAAGTATCAGAAAATCATCAGCCAGCAGGAAACTATTTTAAATGAAGCCCAGGCCCAGGCGGACGCCATGCTGGACGACGCCAAGAAGCAGGCTGATTCCATGATGGCCCAGGTCAGCGAACAGACTTCTGAGATGATTAATGAGCATGAAATTATGCAGCAGGCATTTGCCCATGCCAATGAAGTGGTGGAGCAGGCCAGCATGCAGGCCCAGGCCATTGTGGATGCTGCTGTGAATGATGCCAATGGAATCCGCCAGAGTTCCATACAGTATACCGACGACATGCTGCGCAGTCTCCAGACCATCATCAACCATACTATGGAAGGCGCAAGGGGACGTTTCGACGCCTTCATGACTTCCATGCAGTCCAGCTATGATATTGTTTCCTCCAACCGCAATGAACTGTCAGGCGGCATAGTGAGGTCTGAGGAGGGGGAAGGCCAGGCTCCCCAGGATATGGATGAGGGCCAGCAGGTATAGGTCACCGGCGGCACAGGGCTACATAAAATATAAGACAGGACAGCGCGCTGTGGAGCAGCTTCCACAGCATATAATGCCGGATGGTCAATCCGGCATTTTTTAATACGCTTTTTGTCTGGAATATCCCTGAAAATCCGCCGAAAGCAGCGGAACCAATGATAAGCAGGGCGCCCATTTTTCCGGGCACCGAGGATGCGATAATCTGGATGCCGGTGGTGATTTCCACACTTCCCAGCAGGGCCGGGCGCAGCAGCGGGGGCATCTGAAAGGGAAACACGGTCAGATACAGTGCAAGAATAGAGAACAGCATAATATACCCGCCTATTTTGACCATGGTTTCGAAACAGCTCATCATATGGGTGTCAAAGGAAAAGCAGTCACCTGTGTCCAGCTCTGACCGGGCTGTCCGGGTTGCTTCAAGACACGCTTTCCTGCGTGGCTGTCTCTTATAATGATAGCAGCATCTGGCTAACAGGGAAAGGGGAAGTATGGGCAGGTACAGGGCTGCCAGCACAGCCCACAGCGGACAGGGCCGGGCCATGGAGGGAATCAGGGCAATCTGGGCCATGACGTATCCCAATACAAACATGGGGCTTGGGTGATTGCTGATGGCCAGCAGATATTTACCTTCCCGGGGAGAAAGCCTGCCCTGGTCTAAAAAGTCGCTGGTGGTTTTGGCACCCATGGGATAACCGCATAAAAGCCCGCTCATAAGGCAGAAGCTGCCCTGGTCCGACAGGGCCAGGATGCCTGAGAGGATGGGCTTAAAGGGTCCTGTTAAGATGTGGATGGCATCCATGGCCACGATAACACCGGAGCATATCATGAAGGGAAGGAGGGTGGGGAGGACCACATTTCCCCAGAGCACAAGCCCCTGCCTGGCGCCTTCCAGCGCAAGTCCGGGGTTGAACAACAGCATGAGCAGACAGAGGACAGACAGGATGCCTCCTATGGATTTTTTCATACGCACCTGAATACAATGGTTTATACAAATATATTGTAAAGGGTGGCGGGCTATGCCTTTGATTCTCATTTTGCTGCTGGCAGTATTCCAGTGTTCCATTACCAATTATCTGATTGCGAATCCGGATTATTACCAGCTGGGGCCCTATTCCTGGGAGAGCGGCGATTTCAGGGCTATGCGTCTGGGAAATACGGTGGCCGGGCTTGACAGCCTGGACCCGGACATGGTCACTACACTGATGGTGGAGCATGATTATGACCTTACAGGCCTTAAGGACACCCGGTATAACAACAGGATACTGGCAGCCGCCAGGCCTGCGGACTACAGAAAGCTGAAACAGGCATATGAGACTGTGCTGGGGGATTTGAAGTATTTTCCAATCCCGGAGAGCCGGAACAGGAACACGCCGGAGGTGGTGTTTGAGGACGGATGGATGGACGGCCGGGGGTATGTGAGCAGCGGCCAGACGGGAGAAGGTCAGGCGGGGGGAGGCCAGGCGGGCAGCGGCCAAAACGGGGGCGGCAAGGCGGACAGCGGCCAGACAGGCGGCAGTCAGAACGGCGGCAGCCCGAAGCGCCGCCATGAAGGCTGTGATATCATGGGTTCTGAGATGCCGCCCGGTTATTATCCGGTTGTCAGCATGACGGACGGAATCATCGAAAAAATCGGGTGGCTGGAAATGGGAGGATGGCGTATAGGCATACGGGCACCGGGAGGCGCCTATCTGTATTACGCCCATCTCTATGACTATGCCGGGGATTTTAAGGAGGGGGACAGGGTAAAGGCCGGGGAGCTGATTGGTTATATGGGGGACACAGGCTACGGAAAGACAGAAGGGACCAGAGGGAACTTTGACGTACATCTCCATGTGGGAATCTATATTAAAACAGACCACAATGAGGAGATGAGCGTGAATCCCTACTGGATTTTAAAATGGCTGGAGAAAAGGCGGCAGGTGTTTACATATTAAAGCATTTTTCTGACACATTCCAGAGTGTGTAAGCAAAGGCCAATCACGATGGATTGGCCTTGCTGGCGCGGTACTGGTTGGGGGTCACGCCGGTTATTTTCTTGAACAGGGTGCAGAAATACTTGGCATCCGGATATCCTGCCTGGAGGCAGACCATGTTGATTTTCATGTTTGTGTCCTGAAGCAGGCTTTTGGCGCGCTCTATGCGGTAGGAGGTCAGATAGTCCACAAAAGAACGGGACATCTCCTTCATGAATATCCGGCTGAGGTACTGGGGAGTGATGTTGAGCTGTTCCGCAACGGAATTCAGGGAAATCGGTTCTTTATAGCTCTTATCAATCACATGGAGGGCTTTCTGAATCAGGGGAGAGTAGCTGGCGGATGCGGGCCTGCACTGGCATGTCTCAAAATAGGAATCAATGCAGGCCCTGATTTCATGCATGGTTCTGGCGGCCGCCATCTGGTTTACCGCCTCCAGGTAAGCCTGTTTGGAGTCCAGCTTGACCAGACCGGACACGGCAGCTGCAAGTATGTGGCTGGGGTGGCAGGCGCCAGACTGCATCTGGCTGAGCTTTTTGAGCAGTATTTTTCTGCAGCCGTTAAAGTCGCTGCTGCAGAGCATGCGCTGCAGGTCCTTTTTAAAAAATGCATCCTCGCTTAATTCCCCTGCCTCCTGTTCCATGTATGCATCGTAGGCCAGAAAGGAGGAACAGCAGGTAATGGTCCAGGGAACCGCATTTCGGAGCCGTTCAAAGGCAAGGGGCCAGCTTCCGACGGAACCAGCCTGCCGCGTTTCATAAATGCAGGTCAGGTGTTCGTATGGCTCCAGCAGGGATGCAATCCGGTCTATCTTTCCGTGATGAATCATATGGTTTGTAAAACCAATCAGAATGCCGCGGTAGTGCTTATCCGGCAGGGTCAGGATATAATGGCCCCGTTCCTCTATGACAGCCTCCTTAACCTCCAGGGGAAGATGGTGCTCCTGTTCCATATAGACCACGGCCAGAAAATAATCCGTATAGCAGCAGGGGGCCAGGCGCTCTGTGAGCAGCACTGAATCCTCGTCCGACAGGAGATGGCACAGCTGGGGATTCTGGCTGTTTCTTTTTTTGTTCAGCTCCTTTAATTTGACTTCAATGAGATTCCTGAGTTTGGAGGGCACCACCGGTTTCAGAATATAATCTTCCACATGGTACTGCAGGGCCTTTCTGGCATATTCAAATTCCGCGTATCCGGTCAGCAGATATATGGTGCCTGCAAACGCCTTTTTGCAGAGCTTTTCCGTCATCACAAGTCCATCCCAGACAGGCATGTGAATATCGCTGATAATGATATCCGGATTCCAGCGGATGGCTTTGGCATAGCCCTCCCGCCCATCGCAGGCAGTGTCGATTTCCAGGTTGGGTATGGGCGCCAGTGTGGCTTTCAGGCCCTTTCTTGAGTTCTCTTCATCTTCCACAATTAACAATCGAAACATATCTGTCACTCCATTTCATTCATTGGTATAAATATCTTAAAGCAGGTTCCGCGGGGAGAGGAGGACACTAAAATCCGGCTGTGAGGATAATAGCCCTTTGTCCGGTATGCAATATTGGTCAGGCCGATGCCGGCAAAGGGTGACTGGCCTGTGGTAAAGAGAAGATTGATTTCCCGCACTGTTTCTTCCGGTATGCCGCAGCCGTTGTCTGTCACCTGCAGAAGCAGGTGGGTTTTGCCGATGATGCGGCAGGCAATCTCCAGGCAGCCCTTGCGGGGCAGGCTCTCAAATCCGTGAATCAGGGCGTTTTCCAGAAATGGCTGTAAAAGCAGCTTATGGATATAAATGCGCCCGCCCTTTGTCAGGTCGCTTATGTGGTAGGAAAAACGGCCGTGAAAGCGGCTTTTCTGTAAATCCAGGTAATTCTGCATCCAGCAGATTTCATCCTGGAGGGGAACCACGGAGTTCATGTTATAGACCGTGTGGCGCAGGATGGCAGCCAGCTTATTGAGCTGCTCGCTGACAGTCAGACAGTTTTCCTGGGCAGCTGTCCAGCAGATGGAGTCCAGGGTGTTGAACAGGAAATGGGGATTGATTTGGAGTTCCAGGGATTTTAACTCAGCTTCGCAGATTTTCTTATACTGCTGCTTGTTTTCATCCAGCAAACCCCGAATCTGTCCCAGCATCCGGTTAAAGGAGGACTCTATGATGCGGAGCTCATTTCTGCTCATGTTCCTGATTTCAATATCCAGATGGTTCTCATCAAACAGATTCATTTTGGCAGCCACATTTTCAATGGAGAATATGAACTTGTGGCAGAGCACATAGGCCACCAGCATGGCCACAAGCAGGATGGCCGATATGGCCAGGGTAATGGTGGTCCACAGCGCTTCCAGGTCCTTTGTCATCTGACCGTAATCCACAATGTTTATAAGGTGCAGGTCAAAATGCTCCAGAGGTATCTGGGACACCAGATAGTCTCCCTGCATGTCCCCGGAGTCAGAGGACAGGTTATCCCAGTCAATGTCCCTGTAACCCTCCAGTGCAGTAAGGTTTTTACCGGTGTGCCTGTCTTTGGAACAGATGAGCCTTCCGGAGGAATCCACCAGAAGCTTGTCCGTAAAGGGATAGACCTGGGAATCCGGGTTATTGATGGCGGAATTCATCTTGTCCGGCGAGATGAACAGAAGTATGCTGCCTGTTATCTTCATTTTTTCGTAATGAATGGTCCTGCTGCCCAGAAAGAACACCGGGTGCTCCGGGTCGTAATAAGGGCTGTCGTCGTGTATGGTACCAATGGCGGAGCGGGTGGAGGAAAGGAGCATTTTGTTCAGCTCTTCCTTATTTGCTTTGAAATAATCAATGATTGGCTGGGTCTTCTGCCGTTTCTGAACATAGATATAGGGGGTGCCGGTGGTGCTGATGACGCACAGGGCCTGTATTTCCGGGTACATGAGAATGTTGGCCTTGATATATGTTTCCAGTGATTCTGAGATGCGCCTGTATTCTGCGGAATCAGGGGAGACCTTGGACAGTTCCAGTATATTATCCATACAGGTGACATCAGTGGACATCTGGAACAGGATGCGCTTGTAGTCTGTCAGCACATTGTTGATGCTGTTCTGTGTCAGCTGCAGGTTATCCGCCAGGAGGGAATGGTTTTTGGTCAGCAGCATCTCAGATGTCTTTTCATAATTAAAAAGCTGAATGCTGATAACAGGAAGAAAGGTTACAAAGAACAGGAAAATGGTAATCTGGTATCGTATCTTATATAAAAAATGTGCCTTTATCCACCGGATAAATTTTCTCACACAAATCCCCCCTCGCACTGAAATGTAGTACTAATAAGTGGCTTAATTATAGAATTAACCATCAAATTAGTCAATATGGTTTAAAAAAGTGGAATGGATTTTGGTTAAAATATCAAAATGAAGTTAAAATAATGGAATTCCCTAAATTGGATTAAATGGATATACTAGGGACATCAGATGACAGAAAATACAGGAGGGGATTACATGAAAAAACGTTTATTCACAAGAGGAATTGCCCTTGGACTGGCAGCCGTCATGCTTGCAGGCTGTTCAGGAGCCGGCACAGGCAGCAGCACAGGAACCAGCCAGGAAACCCAGGACCCGGGCACCCCAGGCCAGGCTCCAGGGACCGCAGCCCAGGCCCAGGACCAGACCACCATTGAGATGTGGTATCACATTTCTCCGGACCAGGCAACGCTTCTGCTTCAAATGATTGATGAATTCCAGGAACTGCATCCGGACATCAAGGTGGAAACCCAGAGCGTGGCTTTTGCGGAAATCAAGAAACAGCTGTCCATTGGCGTTGCTGCGGACCAGCTGCCGGATGTAACGCTGTGCGATACGGTTGACAATGTATCCTTTGCAGCCATGGGAGCGGCCATGGATATTACAAGCGAGGTGGAGGCGTGGGGAGAACTGGAGAATTATTTTGAAGCTCCGGCCAACTCGGCCCAGTACGGGGGAAAGTATTACGGAGTTCCTTATTACAGCAACTGTCTTGCCATTATGTATAACAAAGACATTTTTGATGAAATGGGACTGGAGTATCCCACCAGCGACTGGACCTGGGATGATTTTAAGAATCTGACAGCGCAGACCACCACGGCGGACCATTACGGACTTACCATGTCCCTTATTAAATCAGAGGAAGGAACCTTTGACGTGCTTCCGTTTATCTGGCAGGCAGGAGCGGATTACGACAGCCTGGATTCGGACGGGGCAAAGGAAGCCCTTACCATGATTCATGATTTCTACCAGAACGGATATATGAGCAAGGAGCTGATATCCATGACGCAGGCAGATATGTGCGCCTCCCTGTTCGCAACCGGCAAGTCAGCCATGATGGTGGCCGGAAGCTGGCTGAATACCAATATCCAGAATGAGAATCCGGACCTGAATTACGGCGTGGTCACCTTCCCTAACTACAAAAATGCTGCTTCACCCATTGGAGGCGGAAACATCATGATGATGAAGGATGACAACAGGGAAGCGTCCTGGGAATTAATGAAATTCCTCAGCAGCAAGGAGAATTCCAGGAAATTCTGTGAGGATGCCGGTTATATTTCCCCAAGGGAGGATGCTGTGGCTGAGAGTACCCTGTGGCTGGATGACCCGATTCTTTCCGTCTATACGGAACAGTTAAAGATTGCAAAGGCCAGAGGACCTCATCCCAAGTGGCCGGAGATTTCCAGCGCCATTCAGTTTGCATACCAGGATGTGCTGTCAGGCGCCAAATCAGTGGATGATGCCCTGAAGCAGGCGGCAGCAGAGGTTGCGGAAATCATCAATGAATAGGGACGGAGCGCCCTTTTTGTGAAACGGAGTGGGAATATGGGATATAAGAGAGGATATTTCTTTAAGAAGAAGCTGACACTGTTTGCATTTGTCCTGCCGGGTGCAGCGTTCATGACTATCATGATTATTTTTCCAATCATAAGCAATATAATCATGAGCTTTAAGAATGTGGATTTAATGAATTTTGCCACAGGCGACAGCCATTTTGTGGGACTTAAGATTTACCGGAAAATATGCAGGACAGATGTCACGTGGATTGCCGTTAAGAATACCCTGATATTCACCGTATGGTGCCTTGTGTTCCAATTTCCCATCGGGTTTCTCATGGCCCTGTTCTTTGGCCAGGACTTTAAGGGGGCCGGTCCCCTGCGGGCCATCAATGTGGTGGCCTGGATGATTCCCATGGTTGCGGTTGCCGGCGTGTTCAAATACATGTTCAACAGCGATATAGGCATCATCAACCGCATCCTCATGGGGCTGCACCTGATATACAGGCCGGTGGAATGGCTGGCCCATGGGAACACGGCCATGGCCGCCATTATAATTGCAAACATATGGAAGGGCGTTCCCTTTAACATGATTCTTCTGGCAACAGCGCTGACCACGGTGCCCCAGGACATATATGAATCGGCCAGCATTGACGGCGCTACCAGAATACAAAGGTTTTTCTACATTACAGTGCCTCTTTTGAGGCCGGCCATCATATCCGTGCTGACCTTGGGATTCATATATACGTTTAAGGTATTTGACCTGGTATACGTGATGACAGGGGGAGGACCCGGCTCCTCCACGGAGATGCTGTCCACCCTGGCTTACCGCTATTCCTTCAGCGAATATAATTTCTCCCAGGGAGCAGCGGTGGCCAATATCCTGTTTGTACTGCTGATGGCAGTGGGAATGATTTATATTCATATTGTGACGCGGGAAGATGAAAATTAGGAGGTGGGGACAATGAAGGATAGAGAACATAATGGGGGCCGGAGGAAGGCTGTCCTGACAGCTGCGGGCATACTGATTACCTGTGTATTCCTGTTTCCTCTGTATTGGATGGTGACCACGTCCCTTAGACCGCCGGGGGAATCCTTTTCCAATCCGTCTTTTTTTCCCAGCAAAATAGTGTTTGATTCATATATTCTGAAAAACGAACATGGCGTCAGCCTGTTTACCTATCTGAAGAACAGTGTGGTGGTATCGGTGGGGGCGACAGCCCTCACCCTGGTTCTGGGGGTTCCGGCCTCCTATGGGCTGGCAAGATTTAAAAGCAGGATGATAAGCGTGCTCTTATTCATCTTCCTGGTGGCCCAGATGCTGCCCAGCTCCCTGATATTGACACCTCTGTTTGTGAATTTTAATAAGCTGGGCTTAATCAACAATCATCTGGGGGTTATCCTGTCTGACGCAACCATTACCATACCGTTTGTGGTCATTATACTCAGGACATATTTTAAGGACATACCCAGGGAACTGGAGGAGGCTGCCATCGTTGACGGATGCGGCCCCCTGGGAACATTCATCCGGATTATGGTTCCCATCAGCTATCCGGGCATCGTGACAGCGACTTCCATGGCGCTGTTCATGTCCTGGGGCGACATGGTGTTCTCGCTGACATTCCTGAACCAGGAAAAGCTGAAGACCCTGCCTCTGATTCTGTATAAGGCAATGGGGGAGCTGGGAGTCAGATGGGAGATTCTCATGGCCTATTCAACCGTGGTGGTGCTGCCCATTGTAATCGTATTTATATGCCTGCAGAAATACATAGTCAGCGGTCTGACAGCTGGCTCAGTCAAAGGGTGAGAGGAGTATAAAAGATGCAGAAAAGCCTTGGAGAAATCATGCACGGCCTATCCGGCGAGAGCCTGGCCCGTGAGGAAGAATTATTTGAAAACATGCCGGTATTTCCCAGAATCAGCCGGTCAAAGAACCTGACCATGCTGCTGGTGCATAAGGTGAAATCGTGTACGAATGTTCCAAAGGGATGCGATATCCTGGCAGAGGGCGTGTACGTGGATGAAAATTATACATACAGGTATCTGGATTACCGCCATGTGTTTACGGAAAAGCCCAACCGCGGGAACCTGTCCATCCGGCTCAGGTTTGTAAATGAAAACACGCTCCGGGTCACCATGGCAGAGGGATTTTTTGTGCCGGAGAACAGAACGGAAATGATTCAGGACATGAAAGAGACTGAATGCAGCGTAACCTGTTCTGAGACGGAGAATCAGATTGTAATGTCAACCAGGTGCGTGACAGCGGTGATTCAGAAGAATCCATGGAACCTGTCGGTTAAAAACAGGCATGGGGAGGTTATTTACCGCCAGTTCGGGAAGGACAGCCATTCCTTCATGCCCTATGAGATATGCCCCATGGGATTTTTATTTGACAGGAACACAAAGGAACAGTATGCCTGCGAATCGGCATGGTCTGAACCTTATGAACAGTTCTACGGTCTGGGAGAGAATTTTACGTCCGTGTCAAGAAAGGGCCGTCTCTTCGATTTGTGGAACACCAATTCCCTTGGAGTGAACACAGAGAGGGGATATAAATACATTCCCTTTTATATGAGTTCCAGGGGATACGGGATTTTTTATAATACCTCCAGGAAAATACGGTGCGATTTGGGGGCCACTTTATCCAAGGCAAACTATACCATGGTGGAAGGAACAATACTGGACTATTTTCTGATGGAGGGGGACAGGCTTAAGGACATTATTCCCGCGTATCACAGGCTGACAGGGCTGCCTGCTGTGCCGCCCAAATGGTCCTTCGGCATCTGGATGAGTAAAATCAGCTATGGCACCAGAGAGGAAGTGGAGCGGGTGGCAAAACAGATGAGAAGCAGAAAGCTGCCCTGCGATGTCATTCACATTGATACGGACTGGTTCACGGAAAACTGGGTGTGCGACTGGAAGTTTGATGAAAGGAAATTCCCCCGGGTGGAAGAGATGATTGATAAGCTCCACCGGGACGGATTTAAACTGTCCCTCTGGCAGCTTCCCTATATTGAACGGGGAAAGACCTCCTGTGAGGTATACGATGAGGCGGCGGCCAATGGATATTTTGCCGCAGGTCCGGACGGGGACCTTAAGTTTCCCCATGGCCTTATTGATTTTACCAACCCGGAAGCAGTCCGTTGGTATAAGGAAAAGCTGATAAAGCCCCTGCTCCGGAAGGGCGTGGATGTCATCAAGGCTGACTTTGGGGAATCCGCCCCGGCGTTCTTTCAGTATGCGGGCGCCGACGGCAGGGATATGCATAATCTGTATGCCCTGCTGTACAATAAGGCTGCCTATGAGGCGGCCATGGAAGAACTGGGAGAAGAAAAAGCCCTTATATGGGCCAGAAGCGCCTGGGCCGGTTCCCAGAAATATCCGGTTCACTGGGGAGGGGATGCGGGGACGGATTTTGGAAGCCTTGCAAGCTCTTTAAAGGGATGCCTGAACCTTTCATTAAGCGGTATACCCTTCTGGTCCAGCGACATAGGGGGATTCTGGTTTGAGAGCAGCCGGGAGCTTTATATCCGGTGGCTGGAATTCGGCATGTTCTGCTCCCACGCCAGATTTCACGGGTTTTATTCCAGGGAGCCATGGGATTTTGGACAGCAGGCCGTTGATATTTACAGAAAATATGCAGGTCTGCGCTACCGCCTGATTCCCTACATCTACAATGAGGCACTGACTGTCCGGGAGGAGGATACCCTGATACACAGGCCGGTGTTCTATGACTATCCCACGGATTTTAATACAGCCGGACTGGATACCCAGTATCTGTTTGGAAAAGAGCTTATGGTGATTCCTGTGTTAAATGAGGACAATACCGTTAGAATCTACCTTCCCCAGGGCCAATGGACGGATTTTTACGATGACGGGATTGTGGAAGGCGGGAAGTGGTTGGAACAGGTGGTTCCCCTGGATAAGATACCGGTCTATGTGAGGGAGAACGCCATCATTCCTATGGGGCCTGAGATGGAATATATAGGACAGAAGGCGGATGACCAGTGGGAAATCCACTGTTATCCCATGACGGGCAAGGGCAGGTTCTGTTCCTATGAACACGGATTTACCGTTGACATGGACGGGCTGGCCGGCAAAGTCCTTATACGCTGTACCAGGACGGATATGGACCTTACCTTTGTGGTCCATAATGTCTGCCCGGCCAGGGTCCAGGCAGGAGGACAGGACATTGATTTCAGGATGGACCACGGAATGGCCTGTATCCATGCAGGCAGTCTGCTGCATGACAGCGATATAACCATGGTCATTGAGAGAGGGGAGTAGGAAGTGGCATATTATACAATACCCAGATATGAGGGGAAGACAGAGGGAAACCGCATCATATGGGAGACAGCGGGAGAGCTGGTCTATATTGAACCATACGGAAAGGATGCCATACGGTTCCGTTCCAGCAAAAGCCTCCGGATTGATGAGGGGCTTAACTGGACCCTGGAGGAGCCTGCCTGTCCCGGGGAAGTATCCATAGAGGCGGATGATGAAAAGGCCAGGATAACAAACGGAAAGATTCAGGTAACCATAACAGGAGACGGCACGGTCACCTACCGGAATACCAGGACCGGAAAGGTGCTTCTGGAGGAATACTGGATTGACGGAAGGGTGCACACAGCGCCCCTTCGCAGGGCAAGGGAATACAGGGTCACCTCCGGCAGCCAGTTCAAGATAAGCCTGTACTTTAAGGCGGAGCCGGGTGAACATTTTTACGGTATGGGCCAGGACGCCAACGACTGCTTTGACCTAAAGGGAAGTACGGTGGAGCTGCTGCAGAAGAACGGAAAATGCACCATTCCTTATACCTATTCTTCCAGGGGATACGGATTCATATGGAATAATCCGGCCATAGGCCGCGCCGAGTTTGTCAACAACCATACCATGTGGCATGTGCAGTGCGCAAAGCAGATTGACTATGTGGTCATAGCAGGGGACACGCCGGGGGAAATCAATGAAAAATTCACCGCCATAACAGGCCGGGCCCCCATGCTGCCTGAATGGGCAGCCGGTTTCTGGCAGTGCAAGCTGCGCTATGAAACACAGGAGGAGCTGCTCCAGGTGGCCAGGGAGTATAAAAGAAGAGGGCTCCCCATTTCAGTCATAGTCATTGATTATTTCCACTGGACCATGCAGGGGGAATGGAAGTTTGACCCTGAGAAGTGGCCTGATCCAAAGGCCATGGTCAGTGAGCTTGCGTCCATGGGAATCAAACTGATGGTGTCCATCTGGCCCACCATAGACCCAAGGAGTGAGAATTATGCATATATGAGGGAGCATAATTACATACTCAGGGGTGAGCGGGGCGTGGATGTGGTATTCATGTTTTTTGGACCCCAGACCTATGTGGATACCACCCATCCGGGCGCCCGGGAGTTTTTCTGGTCCAGGGCAAAGGAGAATTACTACGATTATGGCATACGCACCTTCTGGCTGGATGAGGCGGAGCCGGAGATGCGGCCCTACGATTACGACAATGTGCGCATGTACCTTGGGAATGGGGAGGAGGTCAGCAATATCTACTGCGTGGGTTATGCTAAAGCATTTTATGACGGCCTGAAAGCCCAGGGCGAGGAAGTGTGCAATCTGGTCAGGTGTGCATGGCTGGGCTCCCAGCGGTATGGAATCGTACTGTGGTCCGGCGACATTGCCTCCACCTTTGACAGTCTGAGGAAACAGCTGAAGGCAGGGCTTAACGTGGCCATGTGCGGGATTCCCTGGTGGACAACGGACATCGGCGGTTTTATTAACGGGGACCCGGAGTCGGAAGAATTCCGGGAGCTGATGATAAGATGGTTTGAGTTCGGCGTATTTTGCCCTATATTCCGCCTGCACGGATTCAGGCTGCCCTATCCGGTAAGGGATATATTAAACCCGGATGGTTACTGCGGCTCAGGCGGTCCCAATGAGGTATGGAGCTTTGGGGACGAGGCATATGAAATTATACGCCGCTATATGTTTATCAGGGAAGAATTGCGGCCGTATATCATGGAGCAGATGAAGCTTGCGTCAGAAGACGGAACACCGGTCATGCGTCCTCTGTTCTATGATTTCAGCGGGGACGGGAACGTATATGACATAGGAGACGAGTACATGTTCGGGCCGGACCTTCTGGTGGCCCCGGTGGTGGAGCCGGGAGCCAGGAAACGGATGGTCTACCTGCCGGAGGGCTGCAGGTGGAAGGATGCTGGAAACAGCACGGTATATGACGGCGGAAGGTGGATTGAGGCGGATGCGCCTTTGGATAGGATTCCGTTGTTCCTGAAGGAGAGGGGGGTGTAAGGTACGCGGACGCGGGAGGTGCCGCGTCCGTGAGAGCCGGAAACGCAGGGCGGGAGGCGGCCGTTTCCGCAGTGGGAGAGAATAGAGCGCAGAGGGCAGGAAAAACCGGGGACCGCAAAAATTACGCCGGACTCTTGATGAGTCCGGCTCCATGTTTGCTTTGCTCCGGGCGCTGAACGCCCTGCGCAACCCCGTTTTTTCCTGCCCTCTGCGCCCAAGTCTCTCCGAACTGCTCCAAAGCCGCCTCCCGCCCTGCATTCCCGGCTCTCACCCACTACATATCCATAGCGTCCGCTGTCTCTTCCTCGCCGGAGAAAGAAAATTCGCTGGCTAATATGACGGGACAGCCGGAAAGCTATCGCTTAAAGGGCTGCAATCAAAGAGGTGCGGTCCTTACGGTCCTTGTTATCTACTGGTATGACGGTGACTCCGGCATACCAGTTTTTCTTTTCTTGCTCTGATTGGTATATAAATGATGTTGCGCAACGATGTGCAGCCTGCCCCCATTTTGCTTACGGACGGTTGCATCTTCCGCCCCCGCATCTTTTACATACCAGTCTCCCCAGAAGCTCACAGGCCCTGTCCATACACAGAACCACCGTATTGTCATACAGGAAGGAGAGAACCAGGCTGATGGACAGGGTGAGCAGGAAGGATGTGAGTATGCTGCCTGCAATTCCAAAGGACAAACCGTTTATGCCAGCCATATTGTCCACAATCCGGTGCAGCACAAGCCAGTGAACCAGCAGGATGGAAAAGCTGTACCTGCCTATGGCGGAGAGCACTGTTGGAATCGCTGCAAACAGGGTGTCTCCGTGCTTTCGGAAAAAGAGGAACAGGGCGCAGGTAAAGAGCATCTGGGGCGGTGCATTGTTGTAAACCAGCGGGCCAAGGCTTTCCGAGGCCATGATGGCAGCTGCCAGCACCAGACCCGACCCAAGGCCCGCTGTCATGAACAGGCGGTAGTGTTTCATGGCAGCCTGGGTGGTGCAGTAATATCCCAGCAGGAATATGGAGTCCCACGACGAGAGAAATGCGGGGGCAGCAAGCTGTATATGCACCAGAGGCCCGTAGGTATAGAGAAAATGCAGGATGAAAATTACTGCCACCAGCGCTTCCAGCATGGGTTCTGTCATGTGCCTTAACATGAGCCGGAAAAAGGGGGCTGCAACGTAAAACATCAGGATGATATATACCAGCCAGAAATGGGGGGTCTGGCCGCTGTCATTGGACAGGAAGCTGCGAATCAGGCTGCCCCAGTTCCCGGGATGGAGGGCGGAAATGCCGTCCACATAAAAAAAGTAAAGGAGATAATAGGCAAAACAGGGAATCAGAACCCGGACAAAGCGTCTGGAATAAAAGTGTAAGACGGATTCCTCCTTACCGCCCAGCAGAAGGGCGCCGCTGAGCATTATGAACAGCAGGTTGCAGCTCAAGCCCAGACCGGCCGCCGCCGCAAGCGCACTTCCGGCAAAGGTATGGGGAGGAAGCCCGGCATAAACAGGTTCCAGCACATGGACAAGGATGACCAGAAGGGCAGCCAGAACCCGGAGATAGTCCATGTAGACAATGCGGCCCGGCTTGTTCCGGTATCCGAGGAACAGCTCTTCCCAATAACCGGAGGATGTCCCGGCCCGCCGGATGTGAATCAGGCAGGAGCATGCTGCAAGAGCTGCTGCGGCAGCAAAGTGCTTTGGGCGGAACGGCTGGATGTGAAGGCCGTACCGAAGCTCCATGAGTATATATATAAGCGCGGTTAACATGAAAAAGGTCATACCATACCGAAGTTTCGTTCCATTCATAATAAAATGTCTCCATTGTGGCTGTCTTTTGTTGCTGCCTGCGGATACGATTCCGTCAGGTTTTTTACCAGTATACCATTAAGAGGATAAAAAACAACTGGAATATTCCATGATTTTGTATTATAATGATGCCTGCTATTTTTGGAAAGGTAGAAGATTGATAAATGACAAATAACATGACAGCCGGAAAACCGGCTAAACTGATATTACAGTTCATGATTCCCACCTGTCTGGGAAACATATTCCAGCAGTTTTATAACCTGGCTGATTCCGTTGTGGCCGGGCGCTTTATCGGAGTGGATGCCCTGGCAGCTATCGGAAGCACCACATCCCTTATATTCCTGGTGATTGGATGGCTGAACGGTCTTACCAGCGGTTTTTCCATCATGGTGGCCCAGCATTTCGGGGCCCGGAAATACGCAAGGATGCGCCACAATGTGGCCATGTCCATCTATCTGTGCCTGGCCTTTGTGCTGGTTATGACAATTGCGCTGGAAATACTGAATTATCCCATCCTCCGCCTGATGAATGCGCCGGACGGAATCATTCACGACACGGCCGGCTATATGGCGGTTATTTACGCAGGACTTTTTGCCACAGCTGCCTACAACGGGCTGGCAGCAGTCATGAGGGCTCTGGGGGACAGCCGGTCCCCTCTGTATTTCCTGATTATTTCCGCAATCATCAATGTGTTCCTGGATGTGGCATTCATTATCTGGTTCGGAATGGGAGTGGAGGGCTGCGCCTATGCCACCGTCATTGCCCAGGCTGTTTCCGCCCTGCTGTGTTTCCTCTATATTGTGAAGAAATTCGATATACTGAAGCTGGGCAGGGAGGATTTTTGCATCTCCTTTGGCACCATGGGGCGTCTGTTGTCAATCGGGATTCCCATGGGACTTCAGTTCTCCATAACAGCCATAGGCACCATCATTGTCCAGGGGGCAGTGAATGTTTTTGGGTCTGTGTACATTGCCGGTTTTTCAGCTGCGGGCAAGATACAGAACATTGTATCCACTGTATTCGTGGCATTTGGGGCAACGGCGGCAACCTATGTGGGACAGAACCGGGGCGCAGGACGTATGGACCGTGTTCACCAGGGCGTTAAATCCATACAGGTCATGATTCTGGTATGGAGCGTGGTGATGATTCTGGTCATCCGCTTTTTTGGGGATATGCTGATTCATATTTTCATCGATTCCTCGGAGACAGCGGTAATGGATGCTGCCAGAACGTATTTCAAGGCAGTGGCATGGTGCTACCCCTTCCTGGGAAGCATCTTCCTGTACAGGAATGCCCTGCAGGGCCTGGGATACGGACTCATGCCCATGATGGGCGGCGTGTTCGAGCTGCTGGCCAGGGCAGCCATAGTGGCGGCTGCGGCAGGAAGCTTCGGCTATATGGGCGTGTGCCTGGCAGACCCGGCGGCCTGGCTGGCAGCCCTGATTCCCATTGTGCCCTATTACTTTTACAAAATCTCCAGGATTTCCCGGAAAGAAACACACGGTAGCAGAATCATGGCGGATGTGATATGATTAAAACGATTGCGGCGGCCCGGTCCTGTGCTGCCGCAGAGAAACGAGGGCGGATGATATGACGGATGTGAGACAGCTTCCGGAGGCATTCCTGTCAGAGATGCAGGAGCTTCTGGGGGAGGAGTACGGGCAGTACCTGGAAAGCTTTAAAGAGGAGTGGAAGCCCGGACTCAGGGTAAATACATGGAAGGCAAAGCCCCAGGAGCTGGCAAAGCTGGTGCCGTGGAACCTGGAGCCGGTGCCGTGGACAGACAATGGCTTCTACTATGACGGGACGCTGGATGAGGAGGTATTAAGGCCCTCCAAGCATCCGGCTTATTATGCGGGACTTTATTACCTCCAGGAACCCAGCGCCATGACTCCGGCCGCAATGCTGCCTGTGGCTCCGGGAGACAGGGTGCTGGACCTCTGCGCTGCTCCGGGAGGCAAGAGCACGGAGCTGGCTTCAAGGCTTAAGGGCCAGGGTATGCTTGTGTCCAATGACATCAGCTATTCCAGGGCCAGGGCTCTGCTCAAAAATCTGGAGCTGGCCGGGGCAGCCAATATCTGCGTTACCAGTGAGACGCCTGAAAAGCTGGCCTGCGTGTGGCCGGAATTTTTTGATAAAATACTTGTGGACGCCCCTTGTTCCGGGGAAGGCATGTTCCGCCGGGATGAGAATATGGTTAGGGATTGGCTGGAAAAGGGACCGGAATATTATGCGCCCGTCCAGCGCCGTATACTTTCCCAGGCAGTTTCCATGCTCAGGCCGGGCGGGTACATGCTCTACTCTACCTGTACATTTTCCAGGCAGGAGGATGAGGAGAATGTCTCCTATGTGCTGAAGGAATTTCCCCAGATGGAATTGTGCTGTCTGGACCTTGATAAAGTGCCGGGAGCCTGCGGCGGCTTCGGGCTCTCCGGCTGTATGCGTCTGTTTCCCCACCGCTTAAGAGGCGAAGGGCATTTCCTGGCCCTGATGCGTAAACGGGGCGGGGATGACGGGGGGACCCGGGCAGCTCAGATTAGGACTTCCGGGACTGCGGACAAGGAAAAGGAGCTGGATGCATTTTTAAGGCAGTGCAGTGTGGAATGGGATTACAGCAGAATCGTTATACACCAGGACAATGCCTACTATCTGCCGGAAGGGCTTGCGTGGAACCTGCCCCTCAGATTCCTGCGCACGGGCCTGCTTTTGGGAGAGTTAAAAAAAGGGCGGTTTGAACCATCCCAGGCCCTGGCCATGTCCTTACAGGCCGGACAGTTTCCGGCTGCTGTCAGTTTTTGTGCGGATGACAGCCGGATTCTCCGCTACCTGAAAGGGGAGACCATTTCCCTGGAAGGAGGGGAAGGTCCGGTAAAGGGATGGTGCCTGGCAGCCATGGAGGGCTATGCGCTGGGCTGGGCCAAGGGTACGGGCATGAGTCTGAAGAATAAGTACTATCCCGGCTGGAGATGGCAGTAGCCGGGCGGACATACTGGAAGGAAAATAACGCAGTGGGAGGAAATGAACCGATGGCTGATAAGGGCAGGAAAAGTGAGCAGATGCGCCTGGACCGGTTTCTGGCTGAAATGGGATACGGAACCCGTACCCAGGTAAAGGATATGGTGAAAAAAGGCCGGGTCCGGATAAACGCAGAAGCGGTAAAGGCCGCGGACCGGAAGGTGAATCCGGAGACAGACCTTATAGAAGTGGACCGGAGCAGGGTGGCTTATGCCAGGATGGAATACTATATGCTCAACAAGCCCCGGGGCGTGGTGTCCGCTACCGAGGACAGAAAATATCCCACTGTGGTGGGGCTTATACGGGAAGCTCTGCGAAAAGACCTGTTTCCGGTGGGGCGGCTGGACATTGACACCGAGGGTCTTCTTCTCATCACCAATGACGGAGAGCTGGCCCATAATCTGCTGTCGCCTAAAAAGCATGTGGACAAGGTGTATCTGGCCCATGTATCGGGCGGACTCCCGGAGAACGCAGTAAGGCGTTTTGAGGAGGGAATCGGGCTGGAGGACGGCACCGTGACCCTTCCTGCAAAGCTTAAGATACAGGGGGCTGCGGGCACGGAGAAGGAGCTGCAGGAAGTCCTGGTAACCATCAGGGAGGGAAAGTTCCACCAGATTAAGCGAATGTTTGAGGCGCTGGGATGCAGGGTGGAGTATCTGAAGCGCATGTCCATGGGGCCCCTTGTGCTGGACCCGGTGCTGGAGCCAGGGGAATACCGTCCTCTGACTCCGGAGGAGGAGACTTCCATAAAGGATTGCGGGAACCGCAGAAACCGTGTATAACTATATAAGAGTCACAGAATACTTGCCAACATGTTTATAGACAGAGGAAAATGGGGAAAGATGAAGTTAAACAGGAAAAAAGCAGTTATATTTGATTTGGACGGCACCCTGGTGGATTCCATGTGGATGTGGAAGGCCATAGACATAGAATACCTGGCCAGGTTTGGCCTTAGCTGCCCGGATGACCTGCAGAAGGAAATCGAGGGCATGAGTTTCTCTGAGACCGCGGTGTATTTTAAGGAACGGTTCCGGTTAAAGGAGTCTTTGGATGAGATAAAGGATGCCTGGATACAGATGTCCATCGAGAAATACAGGAAGGAAGTACCCCTGAAGCCGGGAGCCAGGGCGTTTCTGGAGTTTATATCGGGAAAAGGACTGGTGGCGGGTATTGCCACCAGCAACGGAAGGGCCATGGTGGATGCGGTGCTGGATTCCCTGGATATCCGCAGATACTTTAAGGTGGTGGCAACGGCCTGCGAGGTGGCTGCCGGTAAGCCTGCCCCGGACATATACCTGAATGTGGCGGAGCGCCTTCAGGTGGCGCCGGAGGACTGTGTGGTGTTTGAGGATGTGCCTGCAGGCATTCAGGCCGGCAAGAATGCGGGCATGACCGTATTTGCTGTGGAGGATGCCTTTTCCATGGAGATGAAGGCGGAGAAGGAACAGCTGGCAGATTACTATATCAGGGATTATTTTGAATTGTTGGATGGAGCGGCAGGATGAAAAACGATTATTTACCCATGAACCGGAATGATATGAGCATAAGGGGATGGAAGCAGTGCGACTTCGTGTATGTGTCCGGGGACGCCTATGTGGACCATCCCTCCTTTGGCACGGCCATCATATCGCGGCTGCTGGAGGCCCATGGATATAAGGTGGGCATTATTGCGCAGCCGGACTGGAAGGATAAAAAGAGCATTGAAGTGCTGGGAAGACCCAGGCTGGGATTCCTGGTATCGGCTGGAAACATGGATTCCATGGTAAACCACTATTCCGTGTCAAAGAAACGCCGGAAGGAAGACTCCTATACACCGGGCGGCGTCATGGGCAAACGGCCCGACTATGCAGTGGTGGTGTACTGCAACCTGATACGGTCCGTGTATAAGGATGTGCCTGTCATTATAGGAGGAATCGAGGCCAGCCTGCGCCGTCTTGCCCATTATGACTATTGGTCGGATAAACTGAAGCGCTCCGTACTGCTTGATTCCCAGGCAGACCTGATATCCTATGGCATGGGAGAACGGTCCATTGTGGAGATTGCCGATGCACTGGACAGCGGTCTGGACGTGAAGGACATCACCTTCATTGACGGTACGGTTTATAAGACAAAAAGCCTGGAATCGGTTTATGATTATAAAATGCTCTCTGATTATGAGGAGCTTTTAAAGGATAAGAAGGAGTACGCAAAGAGCTTCTATATCCAGTACAGCAATACGGACCCATTTTCCGGCAAACGGCTGGTGGAGCCTTATGGAAACCAGCTTTTTGTGGTACAGAATCCGCCGTCCAAGCCCCTGAGCCAGGAGGAGATGGATGAGGTCTATCATCTTCCCTACATGAGAAACTACCATCCGTCTTACCAGGAGCTTGGAGGCGTGCCTGCCATCCGGGAAATCAAGTTCAGTCTGATTAGCAACCGCGGATGTTTTGGCGCTTGCAGCTTCTGCGCCCTGACCTTCCATCAGGGCCGTATTATCCAGGCCCGAAGCCATGAATCCCTGGTGGAGGAGGCAAAGCTTCTGACAGAGGAGCCGGATTTCAAGGGATATATCCATGACGTGGGGGGACCAACGGCGGATTTCCGTTTCCCGGCCTGTGAAAAGCAGCTGACCAGGGGGGCATGTCCCGGCCGCCAGTGCCTTTTTCCGGAGCCCTGCAAGAATCTGCGGGCCGACCACAGCGATTACATTGCTCTTTTGAGGAAGCTTAGGGCCCTTCCCAAGGTGAAGAAGGTGTTCATCCGTTCCGGCATCCGCTTTGATTATGTACTGGCGGATTCCAACCGGAAATTTCTGCGGGAACTGTGCGAGTTCCATGTCAGCGGACAGCTTAAGGTGGCGCCGGAGCATGTGGCGGACAAGGTGCTGACGCGTATGGGAAAGCCGAAGAACAGCGTTTACCGCCAGTTTGTGAAGGAGTATAAGGAGATGAACCAGAGGCTGGGCAAGGAACAGTACCTGGTGCCTTATCTTATGTCCTCCCATCCCGGCTCCTCCATGAAGGAGGCGGTGGAGCTGGCTGAGTATCTCAGGGATTTGGGGTATATGCCGGAGCAGGTGCAGGACTTTTATCCCACCCCGTCCACCATTTCCACCTGCATGTACTACACTGGATATGACTGCAGAACCATGGAACAGGTCTATGTGCCGGTCAATCCCCATGAAAAGGCCATGCAGAGAGCCCTGATTCAGTACAGGAACCCCAAGAATTATGATTTGGTGACAGAAGCCCTTAAGATTGCTGGGCGTACGGATTTGATTGGATATGACCGGAAATGCCTGATTCGTCCAAGGGACGGATACAGGGGCGGGACGGCAGGCGCAGCAGCGGGAAAGGGTACGGGGACCGGGCGTAAGCCGGCGGACCCGGGAAGCCGCGGCCAGAAGCTGCCGGGCTCCGGAAGACCTAAGAAGACCATACGCAACATCCACAAAAAGAAAGGAACGTGACAGGTATGAAGATTGCTGTAGTGACCGGAGCGTCTTCCGGTATGGGCAGGGAAACCATCATCCAGCTGTGGGAACATTTCAAAGGCTTTGACGAGATATGGATTATAGCCAGGAGAAGGGAACGGATGGACGAACTGGACCGCCAGGCAGGGGTTCCCCTGCGCAAATTCGCGCTGGACCTTACAGAGGAACGGGACAGGGACGTGCTTGGGCGGGCGCTGAGCGCCAGAAAGCCCCAGGTAAAGTTTCTGGTCAATGCAGCAGGCTTTGGTATGATTGGTCAGGTGGAGGAACTGGGGTTAAAGTGCGAGACGGATATGGTTGCCCTGAACTGCGAGGCTCTGTGCGCCGTAACCCGTATGGTGCTGCCCTATATGGAATGCAACAGCCGGATTATCCAGTATGCATCTTCAGCGGCCTTCCTGCCCCAGCCCGGATTTGCCATCTATGCAGCCACAAAATCCTTTGTCCTCAGTTACAGCAGGGCTTTGAACCAGGAGCTGCGCAGCAGGAGAATCTATGTGACGGCCGTGTGCCCCGGTCCGGTCAAGACGGAGTTCTTTGACATTGCCGAGTCCACGGGCGTGATTCCGCTTTATAAGCAGCTGGTCATGGCAAATCCCAGACGGGTGGTCCAAAAGGCTATCCGGGACAGCATAGCAGGCAGGGAGCTATCCGTCTACGGCATTACCATGAAAGCCTTCCGGCTGCTGTGTAAGGTGGTTCCCCACCGCCTGCTGCTGTCAGCCATGAGTTTCATGAATGAATAATCATCTACGAAGGAGTGTCCCCATATGCAGACACTGACGATTACCCAGAACGAGGCAGGGCAGCGGCTGGACAAGCTGCTTACAAAATATCTGAACCAGGCCGGCAAGGGTTTTATCTATAAAATGATGCGGAAAAAAAATATAACGCTGAATGGAAAGAAATGTGATGGTTCCGAACGGCTGGAAGAGGGGGACCAGGTTAAGCTGTTCCTCTCAGATGAAACCATAGAAAAGTTCTCTGTTCCGGATACCGGCGGATATACGGAACGGCCGGGAGACGGAAAGGGCGCAGCCCCGTGGCCCGATGAGAAGCGGGAAAGGGCACGGGGAACACGCGGGGAACCGCGGGGAACCGGGGAATGTGAGGGAAGGAGACATCTGGACATTGTCTATGAGGACCAGCACATCCTGGTGGTGAACAAGCCATCCGGCATGCTGTCGCAAAAGGCCAAGGACAGCGACATGTCCCTGAACGAGTACATCCTTAATTATCTGATTGATTCCGGAAAGCTTCCCATATCCCAGCTGCGCACCTTCAAGCCGTCTATCTGCAACCGCCTGGACAGAAATACCAGCGGATTGGTGGTGGCCGGAAAATCCCTGGCAGGTCTTCAGGTAATGAATGAGGTCTTTAAGGACCGGAGCATACACAAGTACTACCAGTGCCTGGTTGCCGGTGAGATAAAGGAGAAGCAGCTGATTGCAGGATTCCTAAAAAAAGACGGGAGCACCAATACGGTGAGCATCTATCCGCTGGAAGTGGAGGACAGTGTGCCCATCATGACAGAATACCTGCCTCTGGCAGGCAGCGGAAGATTTACGCTGCTGCAGGTGACCCTGATTACCGGAAGAAGCCATCAAATCCGCGCCCACCTGGCATCCACCGGCCATCCCATTGTGGGTGACTATAAGTATGGAAGCCGCGGCCTGAATGACACAGTGAAGAAAAAGTACGGGGTCCGGTCCCAGCTCCTTCATTCCTGGAGGCTGGTCATGCCTGAAACCCTTCCTGCGCCGCTGGAGCAGCTGAGGGGGAAGGAGTTTTCCGCCGGTCTGCCCGGGATATTCAGAGCGGTCATGGAGGGGGAAGGGATTGGGATGCCCTCCGAAAGACAGGGGGGGTCCTGACCCGGGAGGGAAGGTTTATCCCGGACCGGGGCAGGGAATTCTTGACAGGAATTCATCTTTGGGTTATGCTAGATAATGTTTGAAAATAAGGATTTTTCAGGCATGTTTATGTACAAGTAAAAACAGCTTTTTGGCCGGCAACGGCCTGAGGCTGGAGAAATGAGAGGGATATATCAGATGGGAAAGATTATACTGACCGGTGACCGCCCCACAGGACGGCTTCACGTAGGACATTATGTAGGCTCCTTAAAACGCAGGGTGGAGCTGCAGAATTCAGGAGAGTTTGATGAAATTTATATCATGATAGCCGATGCCCAGGCGCTGACCGACAATGCAGACAATCCGGAAAAGGTGCGCCAGAATATTATAGAGGTGGCTTTGGACTACCTGGCATGCGGACTGGACCCGGAGAAATCCGTTCTGTTCATCCAGTCACAGGTGCCCGAGCTGTGCGAGATGACATTTTACTATATGGATTTAGTGACCGTATCCAGGCTTCAGCGCAATCCCACTGTAAAGTCTGAGATTCAGATGCGTAATTTTGAGGCCAGCATTCCTGTGGGCTTTTTCACATATCCAATCAGCCAGGCAGCGGATATCACTGCCTTTAAGGCAACCACTGTTCCGGTAGGCGAGGACCAGGCGCCCATGATTGAGCAGACCAGGGAAATTGTACACAAATTTAACAGTGTCTACGGGGAGACTCTGGTAGAGCCGGACATCCTTCTGCCGGACAATAAGGCGTGTCTGCGCCTGCCTGGCGTAGACGGCAAGGCCAAGATGAGCAAATCCCTTGGAAACTGTATTTACCTGTCTGATTCCGAGGAGGAGGTAAAGAAAAAAATCATGTCCATGTTCACCGACCCAAACCATCTGAGGGTGGAGGACCCGGGACAGGTGGAGGGAAATCCGGTGTTTATTTATCTGGATGCATTCTGCCGGGATGAGCATTTTGAAACATATCTGCCGGATTACAAGAACCTGGATGAGCTGAAGGCCCATTACACCAGAGGCGGTCTGGGCGATGTGAAGGTGAAGCGGTTCCTCAACAGTGTGCTTCAGGATGAACTGCGGCCAATCCGTGAGCGCCGCAGGGAAATTGCCAAGGACATTCCTGCAGTTTACCGTATCCTGGAGGAAGGCAGCCGCAAGGCGGAACAGAAGGCGGCCGAGACTCTGGCAGAGATGAAGAGGGCTATGAAAATCAACTATTTTGAGGATAAGGAGCTGATTGCAGAACAGGCTGAGCGGTTCAGGACTGAGATGCAGTAGGCTTTAGCAGAGGAAAATAAAGGGATAAAGGCTCCGGCGGAAAAGGCCGGGGTCTTTTTCTGTTACATGGTACCACATCAACAAAATCCAGCAGAATTTTTCAGAAAAAACCATTGACTCTGCCCTTAGGTCAGAGATTATACTTGTAGCAGATTCGAATCAGGTAAACAGTAAATGAATGGAGGAGCGTAACATGCTGACCATAGGACAGATGTCAAAAGTATGCGGGGTGAGTGTGAAGACACTGCGTCATTATGATAAGATAGGCCTTTTAAAGCCCCAAAAAACAGATGAGATAAACGGATACCGGTACTATGAGGATGCTCAGATTGGCACCATGCTTTTGATTGGAAGGCTGAAACGCTATGGTTTCTCCCTTACGGAAATCCAGAGTCTGCTTACCATCCCGGACAGCAGGGAATTGCTGCGGCAGCTGCACAAACAAAGGTTCCGCCTGGAGCGGCAGATGGAGCATATCTCCATAACCATCAGGGAAATGGGGTATCATCTGGAAGAGTTTGAAAGGACAGGTGACATTATGAGTTATCAGAACAATTATGAGATTCAGATAAAGGAAGCAGAGGAGCAGGTCCTCATTACACAGAGACATAAAATGTCAGTGGAGGAATTCGGCACATATTACGGAAAGATATATGAAAAGATTGCCAGGGAGCACCTGACCATAAACGGGGTGGTCATGGCCATCTATCATGACCAGGAATTTGACCCGGCTTACAGCGATATTGAGCTGGGAGTGGGGATTACGGAGCGGGAAAAGGCTGATTTTGTCATGCAGGGATGCCTGTGTGCAACTACCATTCACAAGGGAGCGTATTCCGGACTGCCGGATGCATACGGCGCCATCGTGGCCTGGATTAACGCCAACGGCTATCACATGAATGGGATGCCCTATGAGATTTACCGCAAGACCCAGTTTGACAAGCTCCCGCCGGATGAGTGGGTGACAGAGATTTTCTTCCCGGTGAAAAAGTAAAGAACAGGGAGGCCGCAAAGGCCTCTTGATTTTGCAGGGCCTTGTTTTGAATTTTATGAAGATATCCTTAATATACAGGGCCCGCCATTGACTTGCCTTCTTTGGTCCAATATACTGGATAATATAGTAAATTTTGTCCGGGCAAGGGAATAGCGGGGCGGACTGCTGAACAAAGGGCGCACTGGAATGGGATGGGGAGGATATATGGCACAGCATGAAATCATGAAGGGCAGGTACAGCAGATACAGACTGTTCTGGACAAAGGATATTTATGACAGACAGGGGACCGGACGCCTGTTTCTGTCAGCAGTCAGGGATAACGGTGACTCTCCGGTACTGCGCGGTGACTCCCCGGTACTGTGCGCGGACTCCCCTGTACTGCGCGCGGACTCCCGGGCTTCCGCCGTGAACATGTCAGAGGCAGCACTGGCATTGGAACAATATAATGACAGCCTGGAACGGATTGTGCATGGGAAAAAGGAGGAACGAAAGCTGTACCTGGGAAACGGATGCAGCCTTACAGCCTGCAAAGACCATGAGCTGGAGCTCTCACCCATGTTTGGCAACTGTCTGGTAAAGCGTCTGCCGGAGGGAAGGGTGTTTGGCTGCTTAAGGCGCCATAAGGGATATCTCCAGACGGCAGGTCTGATTTGCAGGGAGGACAGACGGCCTGCGCTTATGAACCTATTGGCATCCAGCGGCGTTGGGCGTATCACCAGGGCGGGTACCATGTCGTCACCGTTTGCAGGAGAGGCACACGATGGGGAATATGCCCTGAGAAGATATGTAAGATTTGTCAGTCAGGAACAAGGACAGCGTGTATGGAAACCATAGAAGCGGCTATGGGACATAAAGGAGGAGTCATATGGCATTGGAGTATCGCTTTGCCGTCAGGGATGATTTGGATTTTCTTGTCCGGATGCGGATAAGGGATTTAAAGATGTTTTCCCGGTGTGAGGCAGGAACGGAATTGGAGGAATCCATACGGGGGTTTTACGGGAATAAAATGAAGGAAAATGCCTGTCATACACTTTTGGGATATTCAGGCAAAGAGCTGGCCGCCACGGCCACCCTGTACTTTTACGATGTGCTGCCGTCCAATGAGAATCCCAGGGGACGTGTGGGACAGATTACCAATGTGTGGGTGGATGAGGCATTTCGCTGTCAGGGCATTGCCACACGGATGGTGGAGAGACTGATGGAAAAGGCCGGGAAAGAGGCTGGAATGGTATGTCTGAATTCCTCCGAACAGGCTCTGGGGATGTACAGGAGGATGGGATTTTCGGCTAAAGAGAGGTACCTGGTTTACTATTTTAACTGATGGTGTATAAGTGTTCGCGATGGGGATGGAGAACCGGAGGACAGAATATGGGGAATGAGGATAGAAAGGACAGGGAAAATGACCAGCCAATGAAACGGCTGCTTATATGGGGAGCGGGCGACCAGGGAATTGTGACCCTGGATTGCGCATTGGCCATGAAGAGATACAGCTGTATTGATTTCATGGAATTAAAGGAAAAGGGACACCGTCCCATTCCGGGCCGTCGGATATTCAGGGAAGAAGGGAATTTGTGGGATGTCATGAAATCCTATGATGAAGTAATCGTTGCCACGGGCAGCAATGATTTGCGTGAGAAGAAAATTTCCAGGCTTAAGTCCCTGGGTATTCCGCTGGCTGTAATCATTCATCCAACGGCAGTTATAAGTCCTCTTTCCAGAATAGAAAAGGGCTGTACCATACATGCCGCCGCCGTGATAAATGCATGTGCATCCATAGGAACAGGCTGCATCATAAATACCCAGGCTGATATTGAACACGACTGTGCGGTGGAGGACTATGTAAACGTCTGTCCCAAGGTGTCCATGGCAGGTCACACCATTGTGGGGAGAAAAACATTTCTGGGCATCGGATGCACAATCATAGATGGAATTAGGATTGGAATGGAGGCCACTGTGGGGGCAGGGGCCGTGGTGGTGCGGGATGTACCCGACTATGCGGTGGTGGTTGGTGTTCCTGCAAAGGATATAAGAAAATCTGCAGATTGAAACAATGAGTACAGATTTGCACCGGATGCAGGTAACGGCTATGAATTATGAAACTGGCTTTAATGGTGATGATGCTCCTTTTGGTGGCAACCGGTATCCCGGCAGCCCGTTTCACTGCCGAAAGATTCTGTGTGCCCCTTTATCTCCTTCATGGATTTATCCTTAAATTCATCCAGCGTAGCCTGGGGGTCCGCGGTAAGGAGTTCCTGAATGGCATAATACTTGCCCAGAGACATTCCGTGCTGGTGGGCTTCCTCGCACATATGGCTGTCCACGCTTGCATACTCTGCCTTTACGCCGTGGCACTGCATTAAGGCCGTGTCCACGCATTCCTGAAGGCTTGAGAGCATCTGGTGGTTGCCGTCTTTTGTCTCCAGGGTGATGGATACAAGGGCGCCGTTCTTCAGATACTGCTGCATGGCATCGCTGCCCAGCAGAAGCGCCAGCGCTTCCTCGTATTCCAGATGTTTAAGCGAAAGAGACCGGAGGACGGTGTCGCTCTCCTCCCCGTAAGTGGTCTGGTCCACCACCTTACCCCAGCGGTTAATGTCCAGCTCAATGCTGGGATTCACATCAATGCTGATGACGGCTGCTTCTGTGTAGTACAGGCTGTAGCCGCCCAGGCCGCTGGTGGCAAAGAGCAGAAAACAGGCAAGAGATACGGCCCACTTCATTTTGCGGGAGGCCGGTTTTCTGCTGCGGCCCATGTGTTTTAGCACATAGTCACAGGTTTGTTCCTTCAACATTTCATTACAGGCAACTGTATCAAATGCATCATGTATATTCTGTTTCACCCTCATCACCTCCCAGCATTTTTTTAAGCTCGGCTTTCGCTCTTGACAGATGTGTATATATGGTATTGACGTTTTTATGTAGGATACCAGCAATCTCCACAGCTGAATAGCCCTGGTAATAATGCAGATAGACAATGATTCTGTATTTACCGGGCAGCTTCATCACGGATTCCAGCACATGGGACAGGTCCGGCCGCTCCGTGTCAGCCATGGACATGGCTTCTTCCAGGGAGCAGGTGTGTGTCCGGAAGAAGCTGCGCAGCAAATCTTTGCACCGGTTCACGGCCACCCGGATCAGCCATGCTTTTTTATGTTCTTCAGAATCAAAGGGTTCAGAAAAAAGGGCGTATTTCAAAAACACATCCTGAAACACGTCCTCTGTGTCACTTTCATTTTTCATATAGACAAAGCAGATATGTTTTACCATATCCGCGTATTGTCCAATTGTCTGCTCTACATCTGATTCCTGCCGCATAGCTGCTCCATGTGTCTGATACTGTCCATTGCAGTACTTTTTTCCTATCTGTGATGCGAACCGCAGCCACGTCCGCCATGATGCCCGTTTCCGCTGTGGCAGCCGTATCCTGAGGCGCCGGAGGGAGATGTGCGCCCATGGTTCCCGTCCGGGCATACCCAGTCCCCGTCCTCGGTCCAGTGGCCGTCACAGTCACCATGTTCGTGGCTCCTGCAGTATTCATAATCCGTACAATCCGCATATCCTCTGGGACAGGTCCAGTCAGCGCCCCATGCAAGGCTGCTTCCTGCTGCGGTTAACAGGATGCCTGTGGCTGCTGCTGTCATTATAGTTCTGATTTTCATGTATTTCAATCTCCTTTTTTAATTGGTTCACTATTAATACGATTGGCAGGGGAGAATCCTTTCAACAATTTGAAATCCTTTTTAAATATTTTTCCGGCCGGGCAATACGCTTGTGAAAGTTCCGTGATTTTGATATACTTACCTAATGTACAGGCTTTAAACATACAATCTGAAATACATAAAAAGGAATGAAATGACATGGGTACCTGGAATTCCAGAGGCTTAAGGGGGTCCACCCTTGAAGATTTGATTAACCACACCAACGATATGTACAGGGAGAAGAAGCTGGCGCTGATACAGAAGATACCGACTCCCATTACTCCCATAGAAATTGATAAATCCAGCCGCCATATCACCCTGGCCTATTTTGACCAGAAGAGTACAGTGGACTATATCGGGGCGGTACAGGGGATTCCGGTGTGTTTTGATGCAAAGGAATGCGCGGTAAAGACATTTCCTCTTCAGAACATCCATCCCCACCAGATTGAGTTCATGCGGGAATTTAAGGAACAGGGCGGCATTGCATTTATCATCCTCTATTTTACCGGCCTGGACGAGATATATTATCTGCCTTTTGAGCAGATAGAAGGATTCTGGAAGCGGATGGAGGACGGGGGGAGAAAGAGCTTTACCTACGACGAGGTGGACAAGAGCTGGCGGGTCCGTTCCCACGCAGGCTTTCTGGTACACTATCTGGAGGAAATACAAAAAGACCTGGAAAAATCTGATTGACAGCCCCATGAATTTCTTCTATAATGGAACAATCACGTTAATGAATTAGCACTTTACCATAAGAAAGTAAACAAGGGTGAAAGTGGACGAAAAAGCATAAAGGCAGGGAACAGGATGGCAGGGAATAATCGGTTGATTCATACGCCGGAGGGCGTAAAGGACAGTTATAACGGGGAATGCAGGAAGAAGCTGGCAGTTCAGGAAAAGATTCTGGACACCTTTTACCTGTACGGATATGAGCATATCCAGACTCCGAGTTTTGAATATTTTGATATTTTCAGCAAGGACAGGGGAAGCGTGCCGGACAGGGAGATGTTTAAGTTCTTTGACAGGGATAACAACACCCTGGTGCTGAGGCCGGATATGACGCCGGCTGTTGCCCGCTGCGTTGCCAAGTATTTTATGGACGATGATATGCCCCTGCGGCTGTGCTATCTGGAACGCACCTTTAAGAATAACAGCAGCTACCAGGGACGCCTTAAGGAACGGGCCGAAACAGGGGCTGAGCTGATAGGGGATGATTCCGAGGACGCGGATGCCGAGATGATAGCCATGGTCATTGACAGCTTAAGGCAGGCAGGACTTAAGGAGTTCCAGGTGGAACTGGGACAGGTGGCATTTTACAGGAGCCTTCTTAAGGAGGCCGGACTGGAAGAGGATGTGGAGGAGGAGCTGAACCAGTACATTGAAAATAAAAACTATTTTGCTGTGGAGGGGCTGCTTAAGAACCAGTCCATGGACGAGGGGCTTAAGCAGGCATTTCTGAAGCTGCCGGAACTGTTTGGCTCCCTGGAGCAGATGCAGGAGGCAAAGAAGCTTACCTCCAATCCCGCAGCCCTGGCTGCCATTGAGAGGCTGGAGAAGGTCCACTCCATTCTGGAGAGCAGGGGGCTGGAAGCCTATGTGTCCTACGACCTGGGTATGCTCAGCAAATACCAGTATTATACGGGAATCATTTTCAAGGCCTATACCTATGGGACCGGGGATTATATTGTCACCGGAGGCCGGTATGACAAGCTGCTGGTGCAGTTTGGGAAGGATACGCCCGCGGTGGGATTTGTGATTGTGGTGGACCAGCTGATGGCAGCCCTTTCCAGGCAGCAGATTGATGTTCCGGTGACGCTGGTGAATACGGTGATACTCTATGAGACATCGGCCAGGGACCAGGCCCTGTGGCTGGGCAGCTATTTCAGGGACAGGGGGATGGCTGTCCAGTCCATGAAGAAAAAGGAACTGGTGCCGGTGGAGGATTACAAGGCCATGGCAGTGCAGCGGGGCATGCGCAATGTCCTGTACCTTAAGGGGGATGGGACCACAGTGACAGCCATGGATACGGTGAACGGGAATATGGACCAGATACCCATCACCGCTTACGAGTAAATGCAGGGAGGCCGTGAAGAAAGATGAGATATTTGACCATAGCGCTAGCCAAAGGAAGGCTTGCGAACAAAGCAATGGAGATGTTTGAGGCAATCGGCATTTCCTGCGATGAGATGAAGGATAAGGCGTCCAGAAAGCTTATCTTTGTAAACGAGGACCTGGGAGTCCGGTTTTTCCTTGCAAAGGCCAATGATGTGCCTACATACGTGGAATACGGGGCGGCAGACATCGGCATTGTGGGAAGGGATACCATACTGGAGGAGGGCCGCAAGCTCTACGAGGTTATGGACCTTGGCATGGGAAAGTGCAGGATGTGTGTCTGCGGACCCGAATCAGCCAGGGAACGGCTGGAACACCATGAGCTAATCCGGGTGGCCACCAAGTACCCTAACATAGCAAAGGATTATTTTTACAACCAGAAGTACCAGACCGTGGAAATCATCAAGCTCAACGGCTCCATTGAGCTGGCCCCCATCGTGGGATTGTCCGAGGTAATCGTGGATATCGTGGAGACAGGTTCCACCCTGCGTGAGAACGGGCTTATGGTGCTGGAGGAAGTGTGCAGCCTGTCCGCCAGGATGGTGGTGAACCAGGTGAGCATGAAGACTGAAAATGAACGCATCACGGCCATTATCAAGAAATTCCAGGCATACCTTAAGGAGCATGCAAAGAAGTAAGGAAAACGGAGGAATGTAAGACATGAGAATCGTGACATTAGACAATAAGTCCATGGAAAATATTCTGGCGGACATGTTAAAGCGGGACCCCAATCATTACGACAGCTATACCCAGACCGTCCAGGCCATTGTGGACGATGTGAAGGCCAGGGGAGATGAGGCGCTGTTCGAGTATACAAAGCAGTTTGACGGTGCGTCGCTGGATGCGGACAGCATACGGGTGACACAGGAGGAAATCGATGAGGCCATGAAACAGGTGGAGCCGGACCTTTTGAACGTCATGGAGAGGTCCATGGACAATATCCGCCGTTATCACGAAAAACAGAGGCAGAACAGCTGGTTTGATGCCCAGCCCGACGGTACCATCCTGGGCCAGAAGGTGACTGCCTTAGAGAGTGTGGGTGTTTATGTGCCGGGCGGCAAGGCGGCTTATCCGTCCTCTGTTCTGATGAATATTATCCCGGCCGGGGTGGCGGGAGTGAAGCGCATCGCCATGGTGACGCCGCCGGGAAAGGACGGAAAGGTGAATCCGGTGACCCTGACAGCGGCCCACATGGCAGGGGCCACAGAGGTCTATAAGGCAGGCGGGGCCCAGGCAGTGGCTGCCCTGGCTTTTGGCACGGCCTCCATTCCCAGGGTGAATAAAATTGTGGGTCCGGGCAATATCTTTGTTGCCCTGGCAAAAAAGGCTGTCTATGGCCATGTGAGCATTGACAGCATAGCAGGCCCCAGCGAAATCCTGGTGATTGCCGATGACAGCGCCAACCCGCGCTTTGTGGCAGCCGACCTTTTAAGCCAGGCCGAACACGATGAGCTGGCATCCTCCATTCTGGTAACCACCAGCATGGAACTGGCGGTAAAGGTGTCAGATGAGGTGGATGGTTTCCTGAAGGTGCTGTCACGCAGTGATATTATAAGAAAGTCCCTGGACAATTACGGTTATATCCTGGTGGCTGAATCCATGGAAAAGGCAGTGGAGACAGCCAACAGCATTGCGCCGGAGCACATGGAAATCGTGACCAGAAACCCCTTTGAGGTCATGACCAGGATTCAGAACGCAGGCGCCATCTTTATCGGGGAGTACAGTTCGGAGCCTTTGGGAGATTACTTTGCAGGCCCGAACCACATCCTGCCCACCAACGGGACGGCTAAGTTCTTCTCGCCCCTTGGCGTGGATGATTTCATCAAGAAATCCAGCATCATCTATTATTCCAGGGAGGCCCTTGAGGCGGCCCATAAGGACATAGAGGCATTTGCCGAGTCAGAGCACCTGACAGCCCATGCAAATTCTGTCAGAGTGCGTTTTGAACAGTAGGGAGGTATGACGAATATGGAACGGATTGCATCCATTACCCGGGACACCAATGAGACGCAGATATCCATGACCCTTAACCTGGATGGTTCCGGTAAAGGAAACATAAGCACAGGCATAGGGTTTTTTGACCATATGTTAAACAGCTTTGCCCGCCATGGCTTTTTTGACCTGGAGCTTACGGTCAAAGGAGATTTGGAGGTGGATACCCACCACACCATCGAGGATACGGGAATCGTGCTGGGGCAGGCCATCCGCAGAGCAGTGGGGGACAAGAAGGGCATTGTGCGCTACGGCTCCCAAATCCTGCCCATGGATGAATCCCTGGTGCTCTGCGCCCTGGACCTTTGCGGCAGGCCGTACCTGGTTTACGATTTGGTTCTGGACCGGGAAAAGGTGGGGGATTTGGAGACTGAAATGGTACGGGAATTCTTTTACGCTGTCTCCTATGGAGCAGAGATGAACCTTCATTTAAAGCAGCTTTCAGGGAGTAACAACCACCATATCATTGAAGCTGCCTTCAAGGCATTTGCCAAGGCCCTGGACGGCGCGGCTGCGGCGGAACCCCGTCTGTCGGGCGTGCTTTCCACCAAGGGGAGCCTGTAGCGTGGGCGGTATGCCCTCCCTGTCCCGGAAGATGACAATGCTCCGTTATCTGGATATACGGCTCTATGCCCTGGTCCTGTGCCTGATTCTGGGATTGTCGGCGGCATTGTCCGGCTTTTTCCTGGAGAGGGTGGCCGTACAAAATTATGAGGAGGAGCTGGCTGCACCGGTTCTCTTTGATGTCTCCGGGCCGGAGGGGTACAGCTATGTCCGGCTCCAGTATCTGACAGACAGCTTTGTGGAGCATGTAAAGAGCAAAAAACAGTACTATTTTGGGTTTGATTTCATGTTCCGCCCCTATATTATTTCTATGAAAGGGGAGCTGCCGGAAAATCTGAAGGAGCTGATGGAATACACGTACAGCGATGGTCTTCTGGAGCCGCCGGCCCCTGTGGATGTCTATGGATTTGGGGAACCCATTCAGTCAGAGCTTATGGGATATGCAAGGGAATCCTACAGCCTGATGTGGGAGGAAACCCAGATTCCCATGACCATGGAGGAAATGTCGGGTATTGTTGGAAACTATTATCTGGATGCAGAGCCCAGGACATTTCTGGAGCAGTATCCCATGGGGCTGCTGTTTTATGCGGTACCGGCAGTCCTTCTGGCAGGAGCTGTTTTCTGCGGTATCTTATACCGCAGGAGACTGAAGGGCCAGGACAGGCGGCTGGCAGGGCGTTATGAAGAACTGGCGGAAGCGGACAGGGAGCTGGCTGGAGCCGGAGCGTATATAAAGGGTATGAGGGTATATCTCACGGAACATTTCATCATTTCCGCCTCATATCAGTTTGAGGCAGTGTCCTATGCCCGGCTGCAGCAGGCGGAATACAGCTCAGGCATGGTCATCGGGGTGACAGAGGACGGGACTGCCCATATCCTGGCAGCGGGGCAAAAGTGCAGGACGTATGGAGCCGCGCTTGCCGGGGAGATTAACCGGCGGATTGGGATGCAGGGATGTTCCTTGTCCCCGGAGCATGGAGACATGGAGAAAATATCAGAATAAGAGGAGATTCATATGCAGTTATATCCGGCAATCGATATGAAGAACGGACAGTGTGTCCGGTTAAGACAGGGGGCATTTAAGGATATCACCATATACTCGGACGCCCTGGAAAAGGTGGCTGCTTACTGGCAGGAGAAGGGTGCGTCCTTCCTGCACCTGGTGGACCTGGACGGCGCGCTGGCAGGTTATTCCGTCAATGAGGAGGCCATACGGAGGATTGCGGAAACAATCTCCATCCCCATTGAGCTTGGGGGCGGCATCCGTTCCGGGGAAGCGGTGGAGCGTATGCTGGGCCTTGGGGTCAGGCGTGTCATCATCGGAACCAAGGCAGCGGAACACCCGGAATTCCTCAGGGATATGGTAAAGGAATACGGCGAGGATGCCATTGTGGCCGGGGTGGATGCCAGGGACGGCATGGTGGCCGTGGAGGGATGGGAGAAAGTCAGCGCCCTCACCGCCTCCAGCCTGTGCCTTACCATGAAGGAATACGGCGTCAAGCACATTGTCTATACCGACATATCCAGGGACGGCATGCTGTCAGGCCCCAATGTGGAGGCCACAAGGAAGCTTACAGAGGATACAGGACTTGACATCATAGCCTCCGGCGGGGTATCCTGTATGGAGGATTTAAAACGCCTTCATGAGGCGGGTATCAGGGGAGCCATTATCGGAAAGGCCCTATATGAGAACCGGATTGACCTTGCCGAGGCCGTGAAGCTTTATGAGGCTTAAGTACCAGAGAAAATGGAGAGATTTAAATGACTGATTGCAAGAAGCTGATTATGGGATTTGGTTACAGGAATGGAAAGACATTTTCCTGGAACGGAAAGCTTGAGTATGAGGGCAGGCTGGAAGACCTTGCCAGGACAGCCTGTGACAATGGGGCGGATGAAATATTTATCTGCGACCGTTCTTTTTCAGATGAGGACCATGAGGCTGTTATCGGCGCTATCAAGGAAACAGCCCGTACTGTGGACGAACCCATACTGGCAGGAGGACGAATCAGGCGTCTGGAGGATGTGAAGAAATATCTCTATGCAGGGGCCAGCGCCGTATTCCTGGATGTGAGCTATGAAGACAATGTGGATATGATGAAGGAGGCAGCGGACCGGTTTGGCAGTGAAAAGATATATGCCTATATGCCGGACCTGTCCTATCTGAACCGGGTGGAGGAATACATTCAGCTGGGTGCATCCGTGATGATATGCAGGGCTTCAGGACCGGTTCCTTCCCTGGCTGAGCTGGGGGAAATCGGCGAGATATCCTGCAGAAGCCTTATTTTCTGTGGCGGGCATGAAAGCGTCCAGGAGATGGCAGGGGATTTGAAGCTGAGCCTGGGCTGTCCCCAGGTGGAAGGCGCTGTGCTGACCCTGGCCGAGGACTCTGTGGACAAGGTGATGGAGCTGAAGCAGATTTTAAAAGGTGCCGGCATTGTCACGGACACCTTTGAGAGCTCTGTGGAATGGAAGGACTTCAAGCTGGGAAGCGGCGGGCTTATGCCTGTCATTGTCCAGGACTATAAGACCATGGAGGTGCTGATGATGGCCTATATGAATGAGGAATCATTCCAGGCCACTCTGGCGTCCGGAAGGATGACCTATTACAGCAGGAGCCGGCAGAAGCTGTGGCTCAAGGGCGAGACAAGCGGTCATTTCCAGTATGTAAAATCCCTGAAGATTGACTGTGATAATGACACCATCCTGGCAACGGTGAAGCAGGTGGGAGCTGCCTGCCATACAGGGAACCGGTCCTGCTTCTTTACCACCCTGGCGGAGAAGGAATATAAGGAAACCAATCCGTTAAAGGTATTTGAGGAGGTATTTGGGGTCATACTGGACCGTAAGGAGCATCCCAAGGAAGGCTCCTACACCAATTATCTGTTTGACAAGGGAATCGATAAAATACTTAAGAAGCTGGGGGAGGAGGCCACGGAAATCGTCATAGCGGCCAAGAATCCCAATCCGGAAGAAATCAAATATGAGATTTCTGATTTTCTCTACCACATGATGGTGCTCATGGCGGACCGCGGCATAACATGGGAGGAAATCACAGAGGAACTGGCAAACCGTTAGCAGCCGGAACAAAGTATGGTTTTGACAGGCTGCGGCGATTTCATAAAAAGGTTGGCAGGAAATAGAGCAGGAGGTAATGGAGAGGTGGCAGAAGTATCGGAGGTTACAGGAAGATTGCTGGAATATGTTTCATATGACACCCAGTCAGAGGATGACAGGGAGTCCATTCCCAGCACGGAGAAGCAGTTTGAGCTGGCCCGCAGGCTGGTCCGGGAACTGGAGGAGCTGGGGGCTTCCCAGGTAAGGATGAGTGAGCAGGGATACGTATATGCGTGTATTCCGTCCAATCTGGAGCAGGGAAAGAAAGCGCTGTCCCTGGGCTTTATCGCCCATATGGATACGGCTCCTTCCTTTTCAGGCAGGGATGTGAAGCCTCAGTTCATCCAGGATTATGACGGACAGGACATATGTCTGAACAGGGAACAGGACATATGGATGAGGACCGGGGACTTTCCGGATTTAAAGGAATATAAGGGCAAGACCCTGATTACCACGGATGGGACCACACTGCTGGGAGCAGATGATAAGGCCGGTATTGCAGAAATTATGACCATGGCCTCATATTTTCTTAAGCATCCGGAAGTAAAGCACGGAACAATCTGCATTGGTTTTACGCCGGACGAGGAGGTGGGCCGGGGAGCCGACGGCTTTGATGTGCAGGATTTTGGGGCTGATGTGGCTTACACTGTTGACGGCGGAGCCCTGGGAGAGCTGGAGTATGAAAATTTCAATGCTGCTTCCGCAAGGGTGACGGTCCATGGGGCCAATATCCATCCGGGCACAGCCAAGGGACGTATGAGAAATGCCCTGCTCATGGCTATGGAATTCCAGTCACTGCTTCCGTCAGACCAGAATCCCATGTATACAGAAGGGTATGAGGGATTTTTCCATCTGGACCGGCTGACCGGCTGCGTGGAGGAAGCCAGGATGGATTACATCATCAGGGACCATGACCGGGCTAAGTTTGAGCGCAAGAAAGAATTGTTTGTCCAGGCAGCCGGATTCATGAACCAGAAGTATGGTTCCGGAACCGTGGAGGCAATGGTAAAGGATTCTTATTATAACATGAAAGAGAAGATTGAGCCCCATATGGATTTGATTGACAAGGCCAGGGCATCCATGGAAAAGCTGGGGATTCAGCCCATTGTGGTGCCGATTCGGGGAGGCACGGACGGCGCCAGGCTGTCCTATATGGGACTTCCCTGTCCGAACCTGTGCACAGGAGGCCATAATTTTCATGGAAAGTATGAATTCATTCCGGTTCAGTCCATGGAAAAGATAACAGAGCTTCTCATAGAGATTGCCAGGTCGTTTGCAGAATAGCAGGGAAGACAGGAAGGTTAAATAAGGACGGAAATAAAGACTAAAAATAGAAAGGCCGGAAATGCGGAAGTGTGATTCCGTTTCCAGCCTTTTTATATTGTACTCCCTGCAGTTTGGGGAAGGTTCCCCTTTATTTACCGGAGACGCAGCAGGTCCCTGTCATCCGGATGCACCAGCACCTTTATCTGCGTGATGCCGGAGGGCTCGTAGGAATGCAGCTGTCTGGCCTTTAAATCCTTCAGAAACAGGTCTTTATATCTCATGAAACGTTCAAAGTCATCCGATACATCATAATATCCGATGGTCACATATTCTCCTTTTGAAAATTCCACATAGGGCTGGATGGCGGCAGCATTATAGGTGACCTGGAAACGGATTGTTCCCCGGGGAACAGATGCATCGGCCACAATATCCTCCTCTGATTCCGGCAGATGGTTCGTCCTGAACATATTCAGAGAAGTATCCTGGCTCATGTCATATTCCAATATATCGGTTTTCATGTCAACAGGCTCCACATCTGCATTACCCATATAGGCGAAGGATGTGAACTCTGAACATGTCATTCCTGTGCCCAGGCCTGCTGCAAATACGCCTGTGCAGAACAGGGCTATCATAGCTGACTGCAGTTTACGCATGCTGCACCTCCTCTGAAGTATTATGACCGGAAACATCTGAAACAGCCGTGCTCTTTGTGTTCCGGCGAAGCCTTAACAGGCTTATGCACAGAATGGAAAAGGAGCCTCCGCAGAGCACACAGCCAAGGCTGAGCAGGGCAGGACCTGCAAAGGGATAGCCCTGGACCATCCATACCAGAAATACCGCCATTAGATACAATGAGAACAGGGCGAGGCAGCCGCTGAACAATGACAGCATAAAAAGCAGGACGTTCCATGCCCAGCGCAGGCAGAAGAACAAGCACCACACAGCCAGGGAAAGACAGGCGGAGAAAAAGACACCCAGTCCGCAGAACATGCTTTTCAGAACCAGCCATATGGATGCCCCGATGCTCCGGACTGCGTTTCGGACAATACCTCGGCCCCGGCCGGCGTACATGCCATCCTCCTTGCCGGTATCCCGGCCGGTGTTGGGAACAGCGCTCTGGTCAGACCACCGGTCACTCCCCGGAACTGCCAGCTGTCTGGAAAGCCCGTTCTTCTTCCCTGAACTGAAACGGCTTACCATATGAGGCCGGCGGGCCGTAATCCGTGAAAAAAAGGTCCGTACCCTCATAAACAGGTCACAGGCATTCCGGCCGCAGGCAGCAGACATTCTATGTAAGAAACGGCCGGCCGCCCTGACAATACCCATAAGGCCGGTCCGTACCTTCCGTACTGCGCCGCCTGCCTTAAACCCGCGGGATACGTCACTGTTTCCGTAATAATGTGGGTTTACATGATAAGCCTCAAGAATCTCTGCAGCCAGCTGGCCCAGTTCCCCAAAATCCCTGATGGCATCCTCCTCGCTGAGGCCGCTTTCCATCTTCATGTCAATATGCTGTGTATATTCCTCCAGGATATCCTGCTGTTCCTTTTCTTCCAGCACAGCCAGATGGTTTTTAAGTTCATCTAAAAATTCCGTCTTATTCATCGTTATGCTCCTTTAAAAATGTACATACTTTCTGCTGGAACTGGTCCCATTCCCCTTCCAGCTCATCCCGGTACAGAATGCCTGCGGCAGTCAGATGGTAATACTTTCTGGGAGGCCCTTCCGTGGATTCCCGCAAATAAGTTTCAAAATAATGCTCATTGGTCAGTCTCTTTAAGAGGGGGTAGATGGTCCCTTCATTGACATCAATGACTTTGGATACTTCCTCTACCAGTTCGTAGCCATACATGTCTCTTTTTCGGACTGATTCCAGTACCACCAGCTCAAGGACCCCCTTTTTAAATTGTGGATTCATGGTCATTAACCCCTCCTTGTGATTACTATATTATACACACTACTATGCATTGTCAAGTACCATAAAAAAATTAATACTTAACTTTTCCTTAACAAATCTTTCCAAAGCCTGTATAATGATAGCATAACTGTTTTTGGGAATCAATGAGACCTCAGGGGAGGGGAGACATGGAGAGAATACGCCAATTTCTCAATAAAAATATCTATATTTTTTCAGTGCGTCAGGGACTTTTGCTGACCATACCGTTTTTGATTCTGGGCTCCTTTTCCATGGTCATCATGCAGTTTCCGCTGAGGGCCTGGCAGGAGCTTTTGCCTAATCTGGCAGGGGGCAGTGTAAAGCTTCTGCTCATGGCCATATACCAGGCTACCTTTGGCTCTCTTTCCTTTATTTTCGCACTGATGATATCGTATTCCTACGGGGAAGATCAGACGGTATATAAGAATACCCACATTTTTTTCCCGGCAGTGGCCCTGTGTGCGTTCATAGCCTTTTCCTATCCGTCAGGCGGTGTGGCTATCTGGGGACCGGAGTGGAGCTTTACCGCCATATGCATTACCCTGCTCAGCTGTTTTCTTCTGACCGGAATCTACCGGTGGGTGGAGGGTTTCCGCCACCTGTACACCATGGGGGTGGCCTATAATTTTAATGCCTCCATGCAGAGCCTGATTCCTGCCGTTGCCACCATTGGCTTGTGCGGCTTTGCCGGACTGGTTCTGAGTCTGGCATTTGACGACGTGAATATCATGAATTTCGGCTCTTACCTGTTTCTTAAGCTGTTCGGCCAGATGGGAAACAGTCTGTTTTCCATGCTTTTATATATTCTTCTGTCCCATGTGCTTTGGTTTTTCGGTATTCATGGGACCAATACACTGGAGGCAGTATCCCGCAGGCTGTTTGAATCAGAGGTAGCTGCCAACCAGGCCATGGCGGCCCAGGGGCTGGTGCCCACCCATGTGTTCAGCAAGACATTTCTGGACACCTTTGTGTTCATCGGGGGCAGCGGATGCGCCCTGTGCATGGTCCTGGCTCTGTTTCTGGCCGCAAGGAAGAAGAATAACCGCAGGCTGGCCAGCCTGTCCCTGCCAGCGGTTGTCTTTAATATCAATGAGCTGGTATTGTTTGGATTTCCCATCATATTCAGCGCGGATATGATTCTGCCTTTTATTCTGACACCCATGGTGCTGTCAGTCATAAGCAGCTTTGCCATGTGGTCCGGGCTGGTGCCGGTGGCCTCCAGGAGTGTGGAGTGGACCGTGCCTGTGCTGGCCAGCGGTTACCTGGCAACCGGGAGTGTAACCGGAAGCCTGCTTCAGGCTTTTAATCTGGCGGTGGGGACCCTGATTTACATTCCTTTTATCAGGCATAGCGAGCTGGTCCAGGACCGGGAATTTTTGGGAAAAATCAAGAGGCTGGAATCATCCATGAACGAGGACGAACACTCAGTATGGGTCAGGGATTTCCGCTGGAATACCTACGAAAACCAGCAGACAGCCAAGCTGCTGGCTTCGGACCTGGAGTATGCCCTGTCCAAAGGGGAGCTGGAACTCTACTACCAGCCCCAGGTGAACCGTGACGGTACCCTCTATGGATGCGAGGCGCTTTTGCGGTGGAATTATATGGGCCGGGGCTTTGTGTATCCCCCTCTTATTATTGCATTGGCTGTCCAGGGGGATTTTATCGGCCCGCTGGGCATGTATATTGTGGAGAAGGCCTGCAGGGATATGGCGGCGGCCCGGGCACAATCAGGACACCCTGTATCCTTTTCCGTGAACATACTTCCTCTGGAGCTGGAGGACCCGTCCTTTGCAGACCAGGTTTTGAAGATTCTGGAGGATGCCGGTGTGGAGGGCAGTGATTTGACCATTGAGCTGACCGAGCAGGTGGCATTGAATCCAGGACCTAATCTGGAACGCCAGCTGGAGAAGCTGAGAGAGTCACGTGTCCGCATCAGCATGGATGACTTTGGAATGGGGCATGGTTCCCTTAACTATCTGAATTCATCCCACTACGATGAGGTGAAAATTGACGGTTCCCTGATTCGGCGCCTGCCCGAACATACCCAGACATGCGAGCTGGTGGGCAATATCATGAACATGTCCCGGATTCTGGGAGTCAATACAGTGGCTGAGTGCGTGGAGACACCGGAGCAGATTCAGACTCTGGAACAGCTGGGATGCAGTATTTACCAGGGTTATTATTACAGCAGGCCCCTGCCTTTGGAGGAATTTATTGAATATGTTAAAGGTCTTTAGGGTATACGGGCGGCGGGGCTGACCTGAACTGCAGCCACGGGCACAACAGATAAAATTGATAAGGATATAGGAGTCCTGTATGAAGGAAAAAGGATTTAATATAAATTTATGGTCCGTGATGATATTTGTCCTGATGGCAGTCATCATGATTCTTTTTGGCGCCAGGATGCAGGAGGCGGACCGTCTGGTGCGCGCGCAGACGCAGATAGAGATGAACCGGAGGATGTGCGAAAAGGAGGGGCAGCGTCTGGCAGATGCATCGGACTATCTGACCAATGAGGCATATCATTTTATTGTCACAGGGGATGAAACACATCTGGAAAATTACTGGAATGAAGCCAGGGAAGCGAGAAACCGGGACAAGGCAGCCGAAACCCTTGGCTCCCTTTCACTGACAGAAGAGGAGCTGGCCCTGGTGGACCGGGCCAAGCATAATTCCGACCGGCTGATGGAGGGAGAGGCGTGGGCCATGAGGCTCAGGGCCGACAGTCTGGGCATGGACCGGGAGCAGATGCCGGAACGCATAAGGGATGTACTGTATGAAAATGGGGAAGAGTCCCTTTCCTCCGCGCAGAAGCAGGAGCTGGCGGCCGGGTATATCTTTGGGAAGGAGTATACCTCTGCCAAGGAGGGAATCAAGAGGGATATCACGTCCTTTCGAAGGCTTTTGCGGGAGCGGAAGGAGGCAGAGCTGGAGGAAACCGTCCGGCGGACAGGGGATAACCTGAGCGCTGCCAGATATCTCATGATAGGGCTGATTCTTACATTCTGCCTTGAATCCATTTTGTTTTACTGCCTGATTATCCGCCCCTTCTCCCACTACACGCGTACCCTCGGAATGATGGATGGAGAAGGATTTGCCGCCCTTATGCCCATGGGCGCCAGGGAGACAAGGGGATTTGCCAGGGCATTTAACCGGATATACGGGGAGTGGAGGGAGCAGACCAGACGCTTGGAAAAGGAGCGGTACCGGTTTCATGTTGCTTTGGAAAATACGTGCGTGATAGTCTATGAATACGATGTGGACTCCGATACATATTCAGCCTTTGGAAGCCTGGAGGACCTGCCTGAAGCAGGGGACAGGCTCCGGCAGGAGTATACCATTGACCGGTTCATGGACAAACATGTGCTGGATATTATGGGGCAGCCGGGTTTTTCCTATTTCCGTGCCATTTTAGAATGCGGTGCGTGGAGGGAGGCAGAGCTTCAGTTTGATTCCATGACCGGCGGCGGCCGGAAATTCTGGGTAAAGATTACAGGAACCCCGGTTCAGGATGAATCACATAAGGTGACGCGTGTCATTGGCAAGATAACCAACATCCAGTCTGAAAAGGAGAAGGAATTTGCCCTGGAAGACGCCCGCAGCCGGGACGGACTGACCGGGCTTTACAAGCGCGCAGCCGGAATCGGCAAGGTGAGGGAGTACCTGGCCGGTAAATCACCGGATGAGGAATGCGCCCTGATGCTCCTGGATATGGATGGGTTCAGGGAGATAAATGAGAAAGAGGGACAGGTGTTTGCAGATGCAATCCTGCAGGATGCCGCGGATGTCCTGAGGACACTTACTGCGCCTGAGGATATTCTTGTGCGTCTGGGCGGAGATGAATTCATGCTGTTTATTGGAAACTGTCCAAGGGACAGGGCCGGCAGCCTGGGGGCGGAACTGGCCGGTAATATCCATGAACTGACAGCCGGATGCAATCCCGACCTGGAGATATCAGCCAGCATCGGAATCTGCATGACCTCGGTGACAGATGAGTACAGCGGCCTTTACCGCTGTGCAGAGAGTACTCTTAAGTATGCAAAGGAGCATGGGAAGGGTCAGGCTGCATTTTACATGGAAACCTCCAATGAGGTGGGGCGACTGCTGACCCAGATTTACCCTCAGAGCCATACCATTAATAAGATAGACCGGCCTGACGTCATCCGGGAAGACCTTACTGTATTTGCCCTGGACCTGTTGGGTAAGTCCAGGAATCTGGACGATGCCATCCTGCTTCTGCTGGCCAGGGTGGGCAAGGTATGCGGGCTGGACCGGATTCTCATTGTGGAAATGGATTCCGGTTATTTAAGCTGCCGTCCCATGTACCAGTGGATACGCCGTCCCTCTGACCGGTTGCCGGAAAAGCCGCGGTATATCACACAGGAGGAATTGGAGGCTATTTACAGGGCGTATGATGCGGACGGGCTGTGCCAGCAGCGCATCATAACCAGCAGAACACATATGGAGAGTATCCTGCATGCGGCTATATGGAATTATGGCCAGTGTGTGGGAGCCATGAGCTTTGAGGTGGCCCAGGCACATTCCTGGACCCAGGCAGAGAGAAGGCTGTTAAGCGAGCTGACCAAAATTATCTCGTCCTTTATACTGAAAGCCAGGGCGGATGCTGTGAGCAGGGCCAAGACGGATTTTCTTTCACGGATGAGCCATGAAATCCGTACTCCCATGAATGCAATTACAGGTATGACCATCATTGCCAAGGCAGTACCTGACAATCCGGCAAAGACCATGGACTGCCTGAATAAAATCGAAGCAGCCAACCGGTATCTGCTGAATCTGATAAACGATGTGCTGGATATGTCCAGGATTGAAAGCGGAAGACTGGAGATTCATCCGGCGCCTGTAAATATTGACCGCATTGTGGAGAACCTGGACTTTCTTATACGCCCACAGGCATCTGAAAAGGGCATTGGCCTTTGGGTTGACAACCAGTTTGCCATGGGACCGGCTGTATATGCAGATGAATTAAGGTTAAACCAGATACTGGTGAATCTTTTGGGAAATGCAGTCAAGTTCACGGAAAGGGGTGGGACCATTACCCTTAGGATATGGCAGGAGCAGCAATCAGAAAGGGAGACAGTGCTGCATTTTTCCGTGTCTGATACAGGAATCGGCATCAGCCGGGAGGCACAGGGACGTATATTCAATGCCTTTGAGCAGGCAGACAGCGATACGTCTTCCAATTATGGAGGCACGGGTCTGGGGCTGACGATATCCAGCCGTCTGGTACAATTGATGGGAGGAAGCCTGGAAGTGGACAGCCGGCCGGGACAGGGCTCTGTATTCTTCTTTGCCATACCCCTGCCGTATGCACAGAATGAGGAAAAGAAGCTCACGGAACAGGCGGGACAGGATGAGACTGTGTTTCATCCGGAGGGAAAGCGGCTGCTGCTGGCAGAGGACAACGAGATGAACCGGGAGATTGCAAAGGAAATATTGGAGATGAGCGGATTTTCAGTTGAGACGGCTGTCAATGGAATGGAGGCAGTGGAACGGTTCGCCGGACAGTGTCCCGGCTACTATGATGCTATCCTCATGGATATCCGTATGCCGGTTATGGATGGAATGGAGGCAGCCCGGAGAATCCGTACCCTTGGCAGGCCGGATTCCAGGACTGTGCCAATTATTGCCATGACAGCCAATGCCTTTGACGAGGATATGAAGAAATCCCTGAGAAACGGCATGGACAGCCATCTCTCCAAGCCCATAGAGGTGGATGTACTGTTAAAGACGCTGGGGCAGTTGATTGGCGCCAGGGAGCATATTTGACCGTGCAGCCCGGCCAGGAGAGCGTGTCCGGCCGCATCAGCCCAGTCAGGAGAGCATGTCCGGCCGCATCAGCCCAGCCTGGAAAGTACATCCGACAGTGTCAGGACAGCCTGTTCCAGCCTTCCCATATCCTCAGACCCAAGTTCCTGCTCCAGTTTATCCACAAATGAGGTGTCCTTATAAATCTTGTCTGCCATATAATCCTTGGCGCGTTCTGTTACCTCTATGATGATGCAGCGGCGGTCATGTTCCGTGGGAAGCCTTCTCACAAAGTCATGGCTGCACAGGATTTCAATCAGCTTGGTGGCCTGCTGTTTGCTGACATTTAAATGTCGGGTGAGTTCCGTCATGGTCATGGGACCCTTGCGGAGAAGTACCTGCAGACAGAAGTAGGTTTCCAGGCTCATCTTATCCTTCATGAATGCCTTGAAGGGTTTGTCAATTTTATAATGCCAGTAGGGAAGCAGACGGAGCAGTTCCTCGGTAAAATTTTTGTTATCCATAAAATCCTCCGGTCCCATCTGTGGTCATCCGCCCGGCAGCCATAAAGCAGGAGTACAAAGCTGTGCCCCAAAGCTGCCTTATGCGGTCATTGACAAACAGGTGGGATATGATTATAATAATTAGTAAACTAAAGTGGACTATCAATTGAAATGTACTTATAGCTGCTTTCAGCTTACAACATTTTTAAAGCAGAATCAAGAGGAAGAAGGATAAGAATGGCAGAAAATGAAAAGAAAAAGATGACTTTATGGGAACAGGCCGTGGAAAATGCCCTTCGTTTTGCATTTAACCTGGCCTTTGTATTTGTATTCCAATCCATATTTGGTGTGCAGAATGTGCTTCCGGGGGTGGCAATCGGTGTGGGCATGACCATGTTCCCGGATGGGTATATCGGGGTGAAGCCAGTAACCATGGCCGGAATCATCATTGGATTATACTGCGGCTGTGTTCTGGCCGGACAGACCGCATTGATGCCGCCGGCAGCAGCGCTTGGGATTGATTTCCTGTTTGTCCTTCTTATTATGGTCCTGACCTGTGAACCGGCCATGTATAAACCGGCCATCAGTTTCCTGCTGTGCTTTGTATTTGCCCAGTCCACGCCAGTACCGGCAGGGGCATTTCCCATACGTCTGGCAGGCGCGGCGGCAGGAGGCGCAGCGGTAGCGGTTACCACGGTCATAAAATGGTACTGGAACGGACATGGAAAGGACGGACGCAGCTTAAAAGAACAGATACAGCTTTGCACGGTCAGGAAAGGCTATATCCTCAGGATGTCCGTGGGAATAGCGGCAGCCATGTTCATTGGCATGGTACTTCACCTGAAAAAGCCCCTGTGGATCAGCATAGTGGTAATGTCCCTGACACAGCTCCATTACCATGAGACCTTGGAACGCATACGCCACCGTTTCCTGGGAAATGTCCTGGGAATTTTGTTTTTCGTGGTGGTATTCCGCATGCTGGTGCCGGAGAGCTGGGCTTTTGGCATGGTATTGTTTCTGGGATATATCAGTTTTTTTACCTCGGAGTATAAATACAAACAGATAGTCAATGCAGTGTGCGCCATCAATGCTTCCCTGGTGCTGCTGGATACATCCACAGCCATTGAGAACCGGCTGCTCTGTCTGGCTGGCGGAGCAGGGATTGTGCTGATTCTGTATTTTGTGCAGAAGCTTGGAAGGGGTATGATGGGCATGAAGGTTTCCCGGGGCCCTTTGTTATTTAAGGGATATGCCGGGAAAGGAACAGAGAAAGAATGTCACGAATAAATGGAATTCTTTCAAGGGATTTGATATAATGGAGGAGGATTATGTAAAAAACGAATAAGACGCACAGCCGCGAACTGAGGAGAAAGCTGAACAATGCAATGTGGGAAAGGCTCCCGGAAGAGGGAATTGCGCTGGATGACAGCCATGTTGCAGAGTGGCAGTCCACAACCGAACTGCTGCTCAATCCGCTGACCATGAACTGCGGTCAATGCGCCAGATGTCATGGATGGACCACGGACAGGGAGAAACAGGACCCGGTGACAGGACTGTGCAATGGGGCCACTGTGAACGGTGAACTGCTATGTGACGAATGCCTGCCAAAGGGGCACAGATGGGCGTTCTAACGCCTGCTTCGAAATCAGCCAAACAGGCAGCACAATCGACATGGCGCTGCTGGAGGAAATTGTCCGGACCGATGGAAATGGCCGGAGGACGGCTATTCAGGGTCCTGCTTTAGAAGGGCCACATAACCGTCCACGGTTCCTGCTGTCTCATACCCCTGTTCATGGCAGCTGTCCAGCAGCTGTTCCAGGTCTTTTTCATATCCCTTTCTCAGGTCCACCACCATATAATCAGCCCCATGCCTGCTTGTGAGCAGATAGACTTCATCCCGCATGGAAAGCTGCGGCAGGAAAAAGGTGGAGGACTTTACAGAGGCGTCCTGTGGAATCTGTTCCAAAAGGGCTCTGGCCTGGGCGGCCTCCTCCCGGTGGCGCTGATACAGGCCGGCATAGTTTGACTTGGCGTACATTACGTTTCCGGTGAGAATAAGGCCGCACAGCAGGCCCCAGACACAGACAGCGCCCGGAAACCAGCTCTTATATCCGGAATGCTTCCTGCGTATTCCGTTGGATGTTTTCTTCATATCCCGGAAATTTACCAATGCAAGATAGATGAGCAGGGCCCCGGAACCATAGGTATACTGAAAGTAGACAGAGTGCTGGTACTTATAATTGGACATGAGATTGATGAGTACAAAGGGAATGAGCAGGGTCCATTTCTGCCAGTTCCTGGTCATGAAGGGGAGGAAACCCAGCGGAAGGAGCATTTGGAGGAAAAACAGGATTTTGTCCTTCTCTGCAATCTGGGACAGTACATAAGCGGGATTGACCAGAATGGTCTTAAACATGCTGACTAAGCCCAGACCCTTGTCGGATATGAAATTGTCAAACCGGTTTATCATGGCTCCGTCCCCAAACCGGTTGATGTACCAGATGGCCATGCAGAAATACACACATGACGCCAGGAAGACAATGGCTCCCAGGCGGTGCTGCTTTTTCCACAGGAACATGTAAAGGCCGATGCAGGCAGCATAAACAGGGGCATCCTCCTTTACCATAAGGAGAAGGACGGCAGAGGCCAGCAAGGATTTAAAATGGCCTGTTTCCAGAAAATACATGCACCAGAGAATGATAACGGCCAGGAATTTATTTTCGTGGAAATCATAAAAACATCCGCCCATAAAGGCGGGGTAAAAGCAATACATAAGACCGAAACACAAGGTCTGCAGGCGGGTAAGCCCAAATGACCGGGTCAAAAGACACAGAGGAACCATCCCGCTTATGACAATAAGTGACTGAAGCACCAGCAGGGTCTCCGGCCTGGGGACCAGTTTGTAAAAGGGCAGCAGCAGGTAAAAAACAGGCGAGAGATGGACTGCAAAGTGGGATAAAAGCCCGTCGCGCTCACAGGTGGTCAGAGGGGACAGACCTTTATCCATGTAGTAATACATCTGTGAAAAGATTCCGAAGTCATAGGCCGATGCATAATTAAGCCGGTACCGCAGCACTGTCATGACAGCGGTAAAGGAAAACCAGGCAGCGGCCGTGATGGTGAGGATTACCAGCAGCTTTTTACCGGTAAGCCATTGTTCCATGGTTTTTATCATAGTATGAATGTTTCCTTTATCATCAGGGTGGCGATGTACATAAGCACACTTGGAGTCAGGGAAAAATGAATCCGGGAGCGGGCAGTGGGAAGCACGCAGGGAATGGCCATGCAGAGAAAGATTCCAATCCAGATGCCCAGGAAGCTTTCCAGGGAAATCTGCCTTACAAAGTCCAGGGTCACAAAGGGGACATGGCTGGACAGAAGATACATGGTATTTGTCATCAGCCAGCTGGCAATGGCCAGTTTTCCAATGCAGCAGAGCAGAGGCGGCCGGGAATCGTGTTTCATCGTTTGAATCATAGGGTTCTCCTCCTTTAAACTGTATAGTAATCATCCCATTGGTAAATGTAAAGATGTCAGGTGCAACTGTAAGAAAAATTAGAAAAACCTTAATAAAATCCGCCGTCTCCGGGCTGATTATGCAGCTGTAAAAAAAGTACGGATATACGACGTAAATGCGGATATTTATCATCAGGAGGAGAGGAAATGAGAAAAAGGAGCGGTAAAAGAAATAACAGATATATACAGCTGACAGCCCTGGCCCTGTGCGCTGTGCTTGCAGGCGGAGGCTGCAGCGCCCCTGCGGGAGGTGACGGCGCCAAGGGACAATCCCAGCCTGGGAGCAGCCAGCAGACCGTATCCGGCACAAATGACGGGCAGGGGGTAAAAAAGGAACCGGCTTATGTCTATTATATCAAGGATGCCAATCTGATGCGGGCAGATGTGAACGGGAATATGGAACCGGGGAAGAATCCGGTTGTGCTGGCAGAGAAAGCAAGCATATGGGCCAACCTTAAAACTTATGATGATGTGAAGCTGGCTGAGGACGGCAGCTTTTCCGTGTTCAATTTTGAGACTGGGGACAGCTGGTTTGATTATAATGAGAAGTTTATTTCTGTCAGGGAAGAGGACGGGAAAACGGAAGACATCATGGAAGGGGATGCGGTTGCTGAGATGTGCGGCAGCACTCTGTGGATTCAGGAGCCGGATACAGAGGATATATTTTCGGAGGACCTGAAAATCAACCTCTATTCCTACCGGCCGGGAGAAGGGAAAAAACTGGCTGTGCCCGACATCTATGGATTCTATCCTGCAGAGGAAGGGGATAATTTCTGCTTTAGCAGACTGAATGAAAGCGGGGACGGACAGGCCCTGTACCGCTATCAGGACGGACAGGAAATTCTGCTGGCAGAGGAAATGGACTTTGCGGGGCTGAATAAGGATGCTGGAATCGTGTATGTGGAACGGGCGGTTGACAAGGGAGGGGATTACTGGCATGAGCTGGCGCGGATTGGTGCGGATGGTTCCATGGAGGAAATTCTTACAGAGGAGGACCATGCAGCCAACTATTATCTGGCTCCGGAATACGGCAGCCTTTACTATCTGGCGCCTGGTGATACCCAGGATACAGATACCTATAACAGAAGCTCCCTGTATTTCTGTTCAGACGGAGCGAAAACCCTTCTCACAGACAAGTTTTCCATGGCATATGAGTTTGTGGGGGACCCCATGTTTACGGACCAGGCTCCGGTATTGTTCTACCTATGCAGTGAAGGCAGCCAGTCCCAAGGGCTGTTTGCGGCAGTGGGGGACCAGGTGACGGAAATCCGGCTTCCCGGTATCCAGGATGACTGGCTGCATGAGTACTCCTGGATTATGACAGAGGGGGACGGGGCCCTGTATATGACCGTGGCAAAGCTGGATGATGCATTCCAGTCAGCTGAAAGCTGGATATACAAATTCAGCCTGACTGACAATACCCTTACCAGTACCCCGGAATGCGTGGCGGAGGGATATGCAATTGACATCCAGAAGGTGACGGAGGACGGGATTTTTTATTCGGAACATAAGGATACATGGACATTATATTGCGACGGAAAAAAAATACTGGATAACTATTGTCCGGGTACTTTCTTTGAGTCAGGGGAACAGGGAGGGGAATACTTTGCGTTTTGCGGCAGCGGACAGGAGGCTCCTGACCTTATGAGGCTGACTTCTGCCGGTTCTTCCAAGGTGTTCGATGAACATGTGGTCCAATGCGAACCATATGCAGGCGGAATGGTCCTTCTCTCCGGCTGCAGCGGCAGCTATCCTTATCTTGGAACCCTGAAATTTTGCGGAGAGAACGGATTTAAGGTGATTGATGAAGGCATTACCGGCTTTTTCCAGCACGACGGGGAGAAGTTCATGGATGCGGTTCCAAGGGAATGGGACTGGAGCGGACAGCAGGCCCAGGAGGAGGAAGAGCTGGAATTGGACCCGAATCACGACCCATGGGGAAGGGCGGATATAGAAGACAGTACATTCCATCAGAGAACGTATGGATTTGAAATAGATTTGGCACCGGAGATGGAAAAGGACAGCAGCTTTACAATATACGGCTACGGAGAAGAAGGCGGCATTGACCTGCGCTGCTGTGAGGAAAGCGGAGGTGAGAGGTATACATTATCCATGACGGACTCCCCTTATAAGGCGGATGAAAATGCAGCGGCTTACGGCCGGAGGAAACGGGAAGAGCTGGTGGCCGGCCTGAAAAACATGGGCCTGGATTTTGACGGTGAAGTGATGACGGTGGACAAAGCAGAGGATATTACGCTGGACGGGCGACGGGCTTTCAAGCTGACGGTCCGGCAGAATACCCTCTATGAAACCACCTATATCGAGTACATTGTGCCGGATGAAGAAAACGGGCGTATGATTGAACTCTCAGGAGGCTTTATGCCGGACAATGAATACAGCGGCAGCCAGGACATGGAGGCGTTCCAGTCTTTTGTGGAATCTATGAAATGGGTTTAAGGTCCACCACAACCAGCTCCGGCGGATTATAAATACGGGGCAGCCTGTTCAGGCACAGTCCCCGGCTGACAATCAGGGAGGTGGAGCCCAGGACATACTGTCCCCCTGCATACCGGGGAAAGAAGCCCTGGTGAGGAGCCAGAAGTCCGCCCGGACAGCCGGGAATACGGAACTGTCCCCCATGGGCGTGGCCTGCCACTACCAGGTCGAATCCGCTGTCCCTGTAATATTTGGTGAGTTCCGGACGGTGGGACAGCAGGATGGAGTAGATAAAAGGGGAGGTGCGGGAACAGCAGCGCCAGAATTGTTCCTTCCATCTGGAATCCAGCTTTACGGAGTGGTGGGAGTCCGTAAAGGCGTGGGGGTCATCCACCCCTCCTATAATCAGGGGCTGGCCTTTGATGGATGTGCGGATTGTCCGGCCGCCAAGGACAGTGACGCCGTATCGGGTGAACATTTTCCGGATATCAGGTATCTGGTGAATCCACTGCTCATGGTTTCCCGTGACATAGTAGGTGGGATACCTTCCCTTTAAGCCCTCTAAAAGCAGTAAAGTCCCCTTATGGGGGACTTTGTGGTCGGCAATGTCGCCTGCCATGAGAACCAGGTCAGGCCTGTGGCTGTGTATGGCTTCCAGCAGCGGCTCCTGGGCGCTGCCGTAGATGGTGCTGTGCAGGTCTGCAATCAGGGCTGCCCTCAGGGGGCTGGCCAGCTTCCTGGTGTATTCCGTGTAACGGCCAATTGTGAGGCCGCAGTAAAATGGGTTTTTAACATGTGCGTTACTCTGCATATCAGGCTCCTGTCTACTCATCATCGGACATCTCATAAGGCAGCAGCTCTGCCAGATAGTGTTTTTCCCTCAGGGCCTCCTCTATTTCATCCAGTATTTCCTCCTGTTCGGCGCTGACATGATGGAAGTGGTAGCCTGATGTGACATTCATGAGAGGGGCGGATTTCCCTGTCCTTATATTGTTCATGAACAGCTGTACGTCGCGGCGGTTCTTGATGTTAAGGGGGGCTGACATTTTTCCGTATACCCGGTGATTCACCATGACATCCAGTACAATCCCCCCCAGGTCCACAATGGTGACCAGCTCATCCTCTGTCTGCTCATTGGTGTGGCAGACCTTAAAGAGACGGGACGCCTGCCTGGATTCATTGAGGACATATCCGCGGGCAGTGGAGAGAATGGGATAACCCATGGTGCGCAGCAGGGCGATATCCTGGACCACCACCTGGCGGCTGACACCGGTTTCCCTGCCAAGGGCCCCGCCGGACAAGGGGGCGGAGGCCTGCCTCATCATATCCAGAAGCTTCCTGCGTCTCTGTGCTCCGTTCATCACATCTTCCATGTTCCATTCCCTCCTGTAATACATAGTCCTGCCTTAATCCGCCAGCACCTCCAGATGCTTCAGACTGATATCCAGAATCGGAGCCGAGTGGGTCAGGGCGCCGCTGGAAACATAATCCACGCCCAGCTCCGTAATGGTCCGGATGTTTTCTTTTGTCATGTTGCCGGAACACTCGGTTTTGGCCCGGCCGTCAATATAGCGTATGGCTTGGGCCATCTGCTCCGGCGTCATGTTGTCCAGCATGATGATGTCGGCGCCTGCATCCACCGCCTCCTTCACCATGTCCAGATTCTCTGTCTCCACCTCTATCTTGCGGACAAAGGGAGCATATGCCTTTGCGGCAGCAACCGCCTCCCTGACGCCGCCGGCCGCATCAATGTGGTTATCCTTTAACAGAACGCCGTCGGACAGGTTGTAGCGGTGGTTCCGTCCGCCTCCAATCCGCACCGCGTATTTTTCAAAGATACGCATGCAGGGCGTGGTTTTCCGGGTGTCTAGCAGCATTGTCCCGGTGCCCTTAAGCATTTCAGCCACAGAGTGGGTATAGGTGGCGATGCCGCTTAGGCGCTGCAGATAATTCAGTGCCGTCCGTTCACCGGACAGAAGGACGCGTACATCTCCTGTGACCGTGGCCAGATGCTGGCCTTTTTTTACTGCATCGCCGTCCCTGACATCAAAAACCACACTGGTTTCCGGGTCCAGAAGGGTAAATACACGCTCAAAAATCTGCAATCCGGCTATAATTCCGTCCTCCTTACAGATAAGCTGTACCTGTCCCTTTTTGTATTCAGGCATGACTGCGTTGGTGGATACGTCCTCACTGCTTATGTCCTCCTCCAGGGCAAGACGTATGTATTTGTCAGCAACAAGCTGCATGGTAATTGGATTCATAATCAGTTCTCCCTTTCTGGCTGTTTTCTATTCGTTCTGCGGCTTTTCCGGCAAACACCAGGCTCTCTAACAGGCTGTTGCTGGCCAGACGGTTCTTCCCGTGGACCCCGTTGCAGCTGGTTTCACCCACTGCATACAGATGCTCCATGGTGGTCCTGGAATCCAGGTCCACCCATATACCGCCCATAAAATAGTGCTGGGCAGGCACAACCGGAATGGGTTCTTTTGTGATGTCATACCCCTCCGCAAGACATGTCTCGTATATATGGGGAAAATGTTCCAGGATGGTTATCCGGGGCACGGGGGCAAATGACAGCCAGACATGCCTGCTTCCCTCTTTATCCATCTCAGCCTCAATGGCCTGGGATACCAGGTCCCTGGGCAGAAGCTCATTGACAAAGCGCTCTCCTTTACTGTTTAAGAGTACAGCCCCTTCACCGCGGGCCGATTCCGAGATGAGAAAGGACCTGCCCGGTTTTTCCGTGTAAAGGCTGGTGGGATGAATCTGCACGTAATCCAGGTGCTCCAGCTTCACGCCGTGCGCCCGGGCAATGGTCAGCGCATCCCCTGTAAGACAGGGAAAATTGGTGGAATGCCGGTAAAGCCCCCCAATCCCCCCGGTGGCCATAACCGTGTCACGGGCATGGATGAAGAGGGCGCCGCCGTCCCTGGTCCTGGCCTGGATGCCTGCACAGGAGCCGTTTGCAGTCAGAATGTCTGTCATGACCGTATATTCCATGATATCCACATTGGGGAGCGCGGCTGTCCGTTCCTGGAGGACCGTGGTAATGGCCTGGCCGGTGATGTCCTCATGGAAACAGATTCTCGGCCTGGAATGGGCGCCTTCCTTCGTATATTTTAAACTACCGTCCTGGTTTTTGTCAAATCCTACCCCAAGCTCCAGCAGATGACGGATAACGGCGGGGCTGGTGCGTATCATCAAGTCCACGCTTTCCTTCCGGTTTTCGTAATGGCCAGCCTTCATGGTGTCCTCAAAATAGGAATCATAGTCCTCCTCATCCCGGAGCACGCAGATGCCTCCCTGGGCCAGCATGGAATCGCAGGTATTCCTATCCTCCTTGCATATCATCAGGATATGCAGGTCCTCCGGCAGGTTCAGGGCCGTGTAAAGCCCTGCTACCCCGCAGCCTGCAATCACCACATCACAGTATATATGTTTTGTCATTTCCTATGCCTCCTTTTGGAATCCGCCGCCCTGAATTTACTGCGCCAGCTTAAGCATCTGTTCCAGGGCCCTGCCTGCCGACGGGACATAGGCTTCCGGCACAGATGCCTGGTTCTGTCCGGTACGAAGGACATGGATGATTTTATCCAGGGTTATTTTTTTCATATCCCGGCAGACTGGTTCCGTGTCAGGAAAATAAAACTCTTTGCCGGGATTCTGCCGTTCCAGTTCATAGCGCACGCCATTTTCCGTACATATAATGAATTCCCTGGAGGAACTTCCGGCAGCGTATTTAAGTATTCCGGCAGTGGAGCCGATATAGTCGGCCAGCTTAAGAACCTGGGCATTGCATTCCGGGTGGGCCAGTACCTGGGCGTGGGGATGGATTTCCTTTAAGGCAGATACCTCGCCGGGGGACATATGGTCGTGGACAGGACAGCAGCCCTTTACCAGCATCACATGCTTTTCAGGCACCTGTCCGGCCACATACCGGCCCAGGTTTTTATCCGGTATGAACAGAATGTCCTGGTTTGGCAGGTTCCTCACAATCCGGACTGCATTGGCGGATGTAACGCACACATCGGACCAGGATTTGATTTCTGCCGTGGAATTGATGTAACAGACCACTGCAAGGTCCGGGTATTCCTTTCTGTATTGTTCCACTTCCTCCCTTGTCACCATGTGGGCCATGGGGCAGTCCGCCTGTGCGTCGGGCATCAGGACCACCTTGTCCGGACTCAGCAGCTTTCCGCTTTCGCCCATGAAGGAGACTCCGCAGAATACCAGGGTCCTGTTGCCAAGACCCGCGGCCACCTTGCTTAAATAGAATGAATCTCCTATGTAATCTGCCATTTCCTGCACCTGGGGGTCCACATAATAATGGGCCAGGATGACGGCGTCCTGTTCTGCTTTTAACTGCCTTATTTCTTCCTGCTTCGTCATAATTTCCCCTGTTCTGCCGGCATTGATGCGCCGGCGTTTTTTCATTTGGCTTTCTGTTTGTGTCTGCAACAGTATAGCATATATATTTACATGTGACAAGACACATGGCGGGTTAATTTTTTCACCGAAACAGGGCGGTCAGCGTAATTGTAAGGATTATTAAAGAAAAGTTCAGCACTGAAAAAAGAGGATATGGTAGAATTAGGATAGGAATCATGCCGGGCCTTTTAAGGACGAGGCCCAGCGTTCGAAAAGGAGGATTTGTATGAGGAAAATCCGCGGAATAAGAGCCTGTCTCATGTTTGCGGCTGTAAGCCTGGCGGCCTGCCAGCCTGCTGACAGCAACACAAGGGACAGACAGGAACAAACCGGGGCTGTCAGGGAACAGGACGGCCAAGGACAGACGGAGCCGGAAAATGGCGCCCGGGAGACAGCCGCAGCGGAGAAGACGGCAGCCGGTCCGGTGACAGAGAACCAGTGGCAGATGGTTCCCGGTTACGGCATATGCAAACAGGGAGAGCCGGTTCTGTATGTATTGGATATGGATGCCAGCAGGCTGAAAACAGATGGGGACAGAGTCAGTGCAAGGCTTCTCTCCGCGGTATACCAGGACAATGTACTCAGCGTCAAGGTGAAACTGAGGGATGATACCGTGACCCTGATACCGGATGAGAAGGTGAAGGAAATTTTGGAACAGGAGGAGGAGAACCGGAAGAAGCAGGAACAGGGACTTTATGTGCAATGGGATGACAGCTATTTCTGCATTGACAGCGGGAAGAACCTATATGGCCGCAGTGCTTTTCAGGACAGGTTACGGACCGGGAAAAAGGCGCAGAAGGAAAAGGGCGCAAGGGCGGTTACCTTTGACCGGATAAAAGGGAAGGGAATGGACGGCCTGGGTTTTCAGCAGCAGAGGAACAGCACCTCCTGCAATGACAACGGAAAAGGCGGCTACTGCATATCCACTGTGTCGGAAAAAACCATAGGGAAGGAGTGGTTTACACTGGCTAAGCCGGAGGGCGTCTATGAATTATGGCTGGAGGGCTTTCAGGAGCCTATGAAGATTGTTTTTAAGAAGGCGCCCTCCTATGTTTCGCTGGAGGATATAGAGGGAATGGTGGTGCATGAAGGATTTTACGGGATGGCTGAGGGGGAGGTGGAGGATGAGGGACTCAGACTTACCACCTATACCTACTCGCAGGATGGATACAGAATCGGATTCAGCCGCGGGAAACTGATGGCAACGCTGTCGGACGGGAAAACGTCTGAACTGGTGCCTGCGCGGGGGGAACAGCTGACCACGTCTCTGGACCAGCTCTCTGGCATCCAGCCCAGAAGCATACAGGAGACGCTGTACAGGATACCGGAGGGAACGGCTGTTACGGAAGCATACCTGCATGCAGAGAAACCTGTTGTCACATCGCCGGAACAGGGAGCCGTACTGGAGATTCCCATTCCTGAGGAACGGCAGTCCCTGGACGAGGCAGTGGAATTCAGGGACTGCAGGATATACCTGAACGGAATCCGTCCCATGGATGAACTTTATGAATATGGTACGGATGAAAACGGGGAACCTCTTACCAGACATATGGTTTATATCAATGCCAGGGCCGAGATGAGGGATGCGGATAAGACTCTGTACTATGTGAATGCGGTACAGCCGGAGGAAGGCCAGGAGGGAGGGACCGGCGACCCCTTTAAGACAGTATACGCCCAGGCGGATATGGCAGGGGCAGATAAATATAATGCAGGAGAGCTGGCGGGATTTAAGGCTTTTTATCAGGAGGGGGACTCTGTAATCAGACTTCAGCTCCAAAGTCCTTCCTACAGGTGGAACCAGGAATTTGTATTGCCGGTACAGATGTGACCGGACGGAGAAGGAGGAGACTGTTTGCAGAACGATATCAGGAAAAATATGCTGGCTCTGGGTACGGCCGCAGCCATCATGGCTGTGGGAGGGATGGCCGGGTGCAGCAGGACAGCACATATGAATTCTGCGGCCGGGACTGTAACCGTGGCTGCGGTGGAAACCACCTCCGCAGCGGAGCTGACCGAGAAACCGGCGGAGCTGACCGAGAAACCGGCGGAGTTGACCGAGAAACCGGCGGAGCTGACCGCGAAACCGGCGGACCTGGAAAAGATGTCCGACAATCTGAGCCTGCTGGGAGCTGATGGGATTGAGCTGGACTACGCAGGTCATGGGCAGATTGTATTTCATAGCTTTGCGGGACTGTTCCAGTGTATCAATACAGGGGAAGGGTGGAAGATAAACAGGACCCTGGACCTTAAGTCCCTGGGAGCAGGCACAACACAGGGAGACAATTATTCCCTTATCACAGCAGATAAGGACAGTGCTTTTATATCGCCGGAATGCTATTCGCCTAAAACGGAGATGCCGGTGACATACCGGTATACATTTGCCGACGGCAGCCTGGAGCTGAAGGGTAGGTTTCAGGAAAAACCGGATTCCATTATGCAATGGAGCCATTCGGAAGAGGCAATGGCCATCCGGGAGACAATCCGGGAAATAATCCGGGAGCAGGCAGGGCAGGAGATTCTCTGGATATCCAATCTCTGCCCTGTCATGGAAACGGATGCCAATGTATACGGGTTCGTTACATTGGGAAACGGCGGTCTGGAAACACTGGGCTACGGCCTGTACTGGATGGAAACGGACCGGCTTGAACTGGCGGCCATAGAGCGTCCGTAAAATAGATGGAATAAAGTGTAAACGCCCCTCAGGGAGGCCTTGCGGCCGCATTCCCGGACAGCTGACAGGTATGCAGGCTGGCCGGGATTTTACTTTATTTTTTCTTAATTATCCGGCTGTGCTATTGATTTTGCCAGCCACTTATGCAACAATTTATGGATGGATTCAGAGAAAGTATGCCTGAACCAGCATAATTAAAGAGAGGAAATATAATGAGAAGCAGAAGGAAGAGAAAAAAAGCAAGGGCAGTCATTATCCTTCCCGCAGTCCTGGCCTGCCTTTTGGCTGCAGCCGCGGGCACAGGGTTTTTATGGTTTTCAAAGTCAAGGGACAGCTCCGGGCCGGCTGCGCCGGATGAACGGTTCATGGAGTATACGGGATACCTGTCCCAGGGAAATTATGAGGCCATGTACCAGATGCTGGATTCCGAAAGCCGTATGAACATCAGCAGGGAGGACTTTGTAACCAGGAATAAGAACATATACGAGGGCATAGGCGCTTCTTCCATCCAGGTGGAGATTACCGGGGTGGAGGAAAAGAATCAGGAACAGGGGATTCAGACCGTCAGCTATGAGACCAGCATGGAAAGCTCTGCCGGCGCCATCCATTTTTTCAACCAGGTGGATTTTAAGCTGGAGGCATCTTCCGTGGAAAACGGAACAGGCAGCCATGGTGAAGAAAAGAACAAAAGGAAAAAGGATGGGAAGGAAACAAAGGATTACAGGCTGGTCTGGAGCGACCGTGTCATATTTCCCAACCTGAGCTGGAACGACAAGGTACGGGTTGTGGCGGACAAGGCTATAAGAGGAAGCATTCTGGACAGAAACGGTATCATGCTGGCCGGAAAGGGCAGCGCGTCCATGGTGGGTCTTGTGCCGGGAAAGATGAGCCGGGTTGGGGACAGCTATTCAGAGGACGACTTAAGCCGTCTGTCAGAGCTTTTAGGGATTTCGGCTGACAGCATCCGCAAAAAGCTGTCGGCCGGGTGGGTAAAGGACGATTCCCTTGTTCCTGTCAAGACGTTAAAGAAAGTGGATGAGCTCAACCTCAAGTCTGCTCTGCCAGAGGAGGAGAATGTACAGAACAGGGCGCTTCAGGACCAGCTTCTGACCATTCCGGGCGTCATGATTACGGATACGCCTGTCAGGTATTATCCCCTGGGCGGGAAAGCGGCCCATCTGGTGGGCTATGTACAGAATGTGACGGCCGAAGACCTGGAGGAGCACAAGGGGGAAGGCTATCTGTCAGACAGCGTTATAGGCAGAAGCGGAATGGAAGGGCTGTTCGAGAAGGAACTAAAGGGCCAGAATGGACGCATCATATCCATTGTCACCTCCCAGGGAGAAGAAAAGCAGGTGCTGGCCGCTATCCCCAGGATTGACGGCCAGGACATCACCCTCACCATAGACAGCAGCCTTCAGGAACTGGTGTATGATACATTCCAGGACAGCAAAAGCTGTACAGTGGCCATGAATCCCTATACAGGGGAAGTTCTGGCCCTGGTGAACACGCCCAGCTATGATAACAATGACTTTATCCTTGGCATGTCGGAGGCAGCCTGGGCAGCACTGAATGAGGATGAGAGAAAACCCATGTTAAACCGTTTCCGGCAGCGTTTTGCCCCCGGCTCGTCCTTTAAGCCCATTACAGGCGTCATTGGCCTTACCTCCGGCGCTCTTACGCCGGATGAGGATTTCGGGGAGGCAGCAGCAGGGCTAAGCTGGCAGAAGGATGCGGGCTGGGGCGGTTATTACGTCACTACCCTTCACGGATACAGTCCGGTTAACCTTAAAAATGCCTATATCTACTCAGATAACATATATTTTGCAAAGGCAGCCCTGAAAATCGGCTATGATAATTTCATGGCGGGACTGGACCGGCTGGGATTCAACCGGAAACTGCCCTTTGAAATCTCGGTTGCGGAATCCCAGTACTCCAATACGGAACGGATAGAAACGGAAATCCAGCTGGCGGACAGCGGATACGGCCAGGGCCAGATGCTGGTAAACCCCATTCATCTGGCATCTCTTTACACCATGTACCCCAACCGCGGGAAGGTTCTGAAGCCCTATCTTGTGTATAAGGACACGCCGGAGCCGGAGGTATGGATTGAGGATGCCTGCACGCCGGAGGCGGCAGAAACCGTGGAGGACGGGATGAAGGCTGTTATCCATTCAGAGCACGGCACAGGACATGCTGCCATGCGTTCTGACATTACCCTGGCAGGAAAGACTGGAACCGCTGAGATAAAGGCATCCAAGGAGGACACCAGCGGCACGGAACTGGGGTGGTTTGCCGTGTACACGGCTGATGGGAACATTCAAAATCCGGTTCTTATGGTCAGTATGGTGGAAGATGTGAAGAACGCCGGAGGAAGCGGACTGGTGGTCAGAAAGTCCAGGGATGTGCTGGCAGCTTATATACCGTCCGGCCAGTAGTCCGTCCGGGTATAGTTCGTCCGGTATATAGTCCGGCCGGGTATATAGCCTGTCCGGTGAATAATCCGGGCGGCAGGACAATCCGGAGCAGCCGGCATATACTATAAGTGAGGAGGTAATCAACAGAAACCGTGTATCGGGGGATTGGAGGGGAAATCAATGCCTATGGATTCATTTTCATCAGAGGGGATTTTACGGAGGCTCATCAGGCTTCCCTACCTTCCGCTCTATATCAGCGTGCTGAATGCAGCCGTGGAGCTGGAGGTTTTTTCCGGCCTTACCCAGAGAAAGAGCGTAAGGGAGCTATCAGCGGAGAGAGGGTGGGATGAAGACAATACCCGGTATTTCCTGGATGCCCTTTACTGCCTGGGATTTATCTGGAAAAGGGATGGGATGTACTGCAACTGCAGGGAAACAGACCGGTATCTTGTAAAAGGCAGGCCGGAGTACATTGGAGGCCATCTGGCTTTTAACTGTGCAGAGGAGTGCATGGGATGCGGGGAGTTTAAGAAGCTGGTTGAAAAAGGCCCCGGCGGCGGCCGGGGACCGAAAGGGCAGCCGGACTTCCGGCAATACGTACAGAACATGCGGGAATCCCAAATGGGGTTCCGGCAGACTGAGATACAGGGAATCGTAAGGGAGCTTCCGGAGTACCCGGGTATCAGGAAAATCCTGGATTTGGGCTGCGGAACAGGACTGCTGGGGCTGGGAGTGATTGGGGAACGGGAGGACCTGACAGGAATCCTATATGACCGCCCGGCCATGGAACCGGCTATCCGCGAGTCCATCCGTCTGACCGGCCTGGAAGGGAGGGCAGCGCCCATGACAGGGGATTATCTGACGGACGACATAGGAAAAGGCTATGACCTGATTCTGGCCATTGCCACCCTGAGTTTTGTGGAACAGGAACTGGCTGCTCTTATGGGGAGGCTCTGTGAGGCCATGAATCCAGGGGGCGTGCTGCTGTGCTATTCAGAGGGAATCGAGAGGGATTGTTCAGGCCCGTGGGACATGATATTGGGCTGGCTGCCTTACAATATGCAGGGATATAACCTGGGGATTAAGAAGAATGAAATCGCAGAGGCTGCCATGGCAGCCGGATTCAGGAGCGCTGAAAAACGAACCGGTATTTATTCCACAGGAAACGTGGACGTGGATATATTCAGAAAACAGGTGTGAAAACCGGATAAGCAGACATAGGGATGAGCAAACCGCAATGAAAGTGAATCTGCAACGCCATGGATTACTTGGCAATGGTTTCTTAATATGATACAATAAATAAAGTTGTGTATCATTTGAAAAGAGGGAAAATAATGTTCACACAAAGAAAAATACTGGTTGTGGAAGATAACGAGATAAACCGTATGATGCTGAGTTCCATCCTGTCATCTGAATATGAGGTGCTGGAGGCGGAGAACGGGCTGGCTGCCCTGGAGGCGCTGAGGAAATACAGGGACGCAATTGCGCTGATTCTGCTGGACATCATCATGCCTGTTATGGATGGGTATACCTTCCTGGCGCGTATGCAGGAGGACCCGGCGCTGGCATCCATACCGGTCATCGTTACCACGCAGAGCGACGGTGAATCCGACGAAGTGGCCGCCCTGTCCCACGGCGCCACGGACTTCGTGGCAAAACCCTACAAACCCCAGGTCATTCTGCACCGCGTGGCCAGTATTATCAAGCTCAGGGAAACAGCAGCCATGATAAATCTGGTTCAGTATGACCGGCTGACCGGGCTCTACACAAAAGAATTTTTTTACCAGCGTGTGAAAGAAACCCTGGCCGCCCGCCCTGAGCAGGAGTATGACATCATTTATTCCAATATAGAGAATTTCAAGCTTGTCAATGACATATTCGGGGTGCCGGCCGGGGACAGACTCCTTGTGAATGTGGCCGCCATGTTTTCAAAGCGGGTGGGCAGATGGGGAATCTGCGGCCGGATTAATGCGGACCAGTTTGCCTGCCTCTTGGAACGGCGCTGGGAATATTCAGAGCAGTTATTCGTGGAGGCGGGAAACCAGATTAACACCATGTCCAATGTGAAAAACATGGTAATGAAATGGGGCGTCTACCATATTGACGACCGCTCCATATCCGTGGAACAGATGTGCGACCGGGCCCTGCTGGCAGTCCGAAGCATTAAGGGCCAGTACAGAAGGCATTTTGCAGCCTATGACGAGGCACTGCGCAGCAAGCTGCTCCGGGAACAGGCCATCACGGACAGTATGGAGGAGGCCCTGGTCCAGGGACAGTTTATTGTGTACCTGCAGCCTAAGTACAGCCTGAAGGATAAGACCCTGGCAGGGGCAGAGGCCCTGGTGCGGTGGGTTCATCCGGAATGGGGCTTCCAGTCCCCCGGGGAGTTTATTCCTCTGTTTGAGAGGAACGGGTTTATCACACAGCTGGACCAGTATGTGTGGGACCGTACCTGCGCCTATTTGCAGGACTGGGACAGGAAGGGATATCCCCGGGTTCCTGTATCCGTGAATGTGTCCAGGGCTGATATCTACAATGCAGACCTTGCCAACATCCTTTTGCGGACCGTACATAAATATGGCCTGCCGCCTTGGCGCCTGCACCTGGAGATTACGGAGAGCGCCTATACGGAGAATCCGGGCCAAATCATCGAGACAGTAACCCACCTCAGGGAATTGGGCTTCATCATTGAGATGGATGATTTCGGAAGTGGCTATTCCTCCTTAAACATGCTGAACCAGATGCCCCTTGACATTCTGAAGCTGGATATGAAGTTTATCCAGAGTGAGACGGCCAAGCCTGTGAACCAGGGAATTCTTCGTTTTATCATGAGCCTTGCGCGGTGGATGAACCTGAGCGTGGTGGCGGAGGGCGTGGAAACCGGGGAGCAGCTGGAACGGTTGAAGGAAATCGGATGCGATTATGTGCAGGGCTATTTGTTCGGAAAGCCAATGCCCGGAGATGTCTTTGAGGAGCTTATGAAGTCAATGCCCCGGATGGAGACAAAGGAGCTGCAGGAACCGGAAAACCAGGACCCCGGCCATGCATATGACGGAGGGGAATTTCTGTACAGTACCTGCGGCGCCGGGGACAGCCAGGCATGTCTGGAGCAGAAGCTGGCTGCCATGAATGAACGGATGGAGGTTATAGTCAATTCCATTCCAGGAGGCATTGCAAGCTACCGGATTGAGGGTAACCGTTTTATACCGGATTTTTATTCCGACGGCGTCCTTGCCATTTCCGGGCATACCAGGGAAGAATTCCGGGAGCTGGTGGCCCGCGATGCCATGGATATCATATATGAGGCGGACCGGGAGCGTGTGCTGGCGGCAGCAAAGGAGGCTGTCTTAAGCGGCGGAATCCTGGATATTTCGTACCGTATGCGCCACAAGGACGGGAATATTATATGGATTCACCTGAACGGGCGGCGCATGGGGCCTGTGTCTGATAAAATGAGCTTTTATGCTGTATTTACCGGCATGTCGGCAGAGGCCCGCCTCTTCCAGAGCATTGCCAATGAAACCGTGGACAGTATCTATGTAATCAGCAAGGAAAATTATGACCTGCTCTATGCCAATGAGACAAAAGGCCCGTTTGCCGGGAAGCAGCGGAGCCTGGGACAGAAATGCCATCTGGCCCTGCGGGGGAATATGTCCCCCTGCGCCAATTGTGTGATTAAGAATTACCAGGCCGGCGGCAGGGACAATTCCATGATGCTGTCCAGTCAGGGAAGGTTTTACAGCGCCAGGTTCCGTGAGACGGACTGGAACGGCATTCCGGCCTATATCCAGTATGTGAGGGATGTGACGGAGGAAGTGCAGACCCAGAAAGAAAAGAAGCGCCTGGAACAGTATTTCCAGACAGTAGTAAAAAACCTGCCCGGCGGGGTTGCAGTGCTGCGGCGGAAAAAGGACGGGACCATGCAGCCGGAGTTTTTATCGGATGGATTTGCTGCAATGACTGATATGGAGTATGAGGAAGCATGGGAACTGTACCGGGAGGATGCCATGTACGGGGTGCATCCCCAGGACCGTGCCTATGTGGCGGGACGGATGGAGGAGTATGCGGCTGATGGCTCCTGCAGCCGCGAGATAGTGTACCGTCTGAAGAAGGGCCGCGGGGAGGGAAGCTATATATGGGTCAGGAACCGGTTTACCCTGATTGAGGACGAGGAGGGAGAAAACCGGATTTATGCCATTTACTATGACATAACAGAGGAACGGGAGGAACAGGAACGGCTGAGGGCCCGGTACAGGGAACTTCTGCTCAAACACTACCGGACGCCCGGACCCAATGCGCTGATTGTGGGGCATTACAGCATTACCCAGAACCAGGTACTGGAGGTCATTGACCACACGGATTCCGGGCTTATGGAAACCTTTGGGTCAAACCGGAAGGAATTCTTTGCCGGTATCTCCGGATTCATTGAAGATGAGGAGGAAAGGCGGGCGTACACGGCAGCCTTTGTGGATGCTCCGGGAGTGAATCAGGATGTCAACTGTTTCATCAGGCTTCCCAGGGATTCCTACGGCCGGTATGTCCGGTTTAAGGTGGATTTGCTGGAGACGCCGGATACGGGTGATATCACGGGTATCTTCACTGTGACGGATATCACGGAGCAGGTCATATCGGAGAGAATTCTTCACCGCATGACCGTGGTGGGCTGCGACATGGTCATAGACGTGGATTTGTTCCGCGACAGATACATGCTGCTTAACAGCGGCAAAGAGGCGGAGGATGTCCCCGGGCCGTCCGGCTGCCATTCCCGGCAGGTGGATTATATGCTGAAGGTGCAGGTCGTGCCCAGGGACAAGGAACATGCGGCAAGGATGATGGAGCCCGGATATATCCTGGAACAGCTGAAAAAGGAGGATTCCTATTCCTTCCATTATTCAATCATTGGGGAACAGGGCGATATACTTACAAAAAACCTGACAATTTCCTCCATAGACCTGCGCCTGGGACGCATCTGCATGGCCCGGACCGACATCACGGATTCTGTCCGGGAACAGCAGGGAATGCTGAATGTGGTTGCCTCCACCTTTGAACTCATGGGATTTGTGAATATCCGCAGCAGGCGCATGACCATGTATACCAGACAGACCGTACAGGAGAATCTGTCGCCGTATATACTGGATGACTACAATGATTCCGTGGAGCGGATTGCAGGGTATTATGATATTGGGGACGGAAAACAGTTTATCCGGACACAGTTCCGTTTGGATACCATGGTTTCCCGCCTGGAAAAGGAACCGGCTGGGTATGATTTTGTGATTCCCTATACAGCGGGGGAGGGCGTACGGTATAAGCAAATCAGCATTCTGTGGGGCGACAGGAACCGCAAGACCGTCTGCATGGTACGGGCGGACGTGACCGACATGCTGGCGGACGAACGGCGCAAGAAGGATGAACTCAGGGAAGCCCTTGCCCTGGCAGAAGAGGCCAGCCAGGTGAAAAGTGAATTCCTTTCAGCCATGAGCCATGACATACGCACGCCCATGAATGCAATCATAGGCATGACGGAACTGGCTGCGGCCCACATCGGTGAAAAGGAACGGGTGGAGGACTGTCTGAAAAAGATATCCCTGTCCTCAGGGCATCTTATGAGTCTGATTAACAATGTGCTGGATATGAGTAAAATAGAAGGTTCCAGGCTGATTCTCAACCGTATGCACATATCCCTTCCATCCCTGGTGGAACAGATTACAGGAATGATGGAACCCCAGGCCCGCAGCAGGGGACTGGACTTTGAGGTCCGGACAGAGGGGCTTGTCCACAGGGAGTTTTACGGGGATTCCCTGCGTCTGAACCAGATTCTCATCAATCTTCTGGGAAATGCGTGCAAGTTCACGCCGGAAGGAGGCCGGGTCAGCTTCTGTGCAGAGGAATACGGTCAGGTACAAACGGAAGGATGGATTCACTACTGCTTTACGGTCAGCGACACCGGGGTTGGAATCAAGGAGAATTTTTTACAGCATATGTTTGAACCCTTTAGCCGGTGCAGGAATGACAGCTGCGTGGAAGGCAGCGGATTAGGCTTAAGCATCACCAAGGGTCTGGTGGACCTTATGGGAGGGACCATCCAGGTAAGGAGCCGGGAACACCAGGGAACCACATTTCTGGTGGATTTGGAATTTGAACCGGCCGGGGACGAAGAAAGCGCAATGAGAGGGAAACCGGAAGGGGGCGCACAGGCGGGCAGGGAAGAGCAGGCCCTGGCCGGAGCAGGAACCCTGTCAGGATGCAGGTTCCTGATAGCTGAGGATAATGCCATCAATGCCGAGATTCTCTGCGAACTCCTTCAGATGCAGGGCGCGCAGTCCGTTATACGGACGGACGGGGTCAAGGCCCTGGATGAATTCAGGAACACTGCGCCGGGGACTTACGATGCCGTGCTTATGGATATACAGATGCCGGAGATGAACGGTTATGATACGGCCAGGGCTATCCGCGGTCTGAACCGGGAGGACGCTGCCCGGATACCCATTATAGCCATGACAGCCAATGCCTTTGCAGAGGATGTACAGGCAGCCCTTAAAGCCGGAATGACGGCCCATGTGGCCAAACCCATAGATGTCAGTGTGATGACGGCAGTGCTTTTAAAAGCCATAGGGAAGAATGCCTGATGCAGCGCGCAGACGTGATAATACAGCCTGATATAATAACATAAAGGAGAGACTAACAAATGAAACCGAATGAAACGACAGGAAAACAGGAAATCATGAACCGGCTTAAAACCTCAGGAGAGCTTTATGTCCTGCTTTCCATGTGCACAGGAGAGCCCTATGTGGTTTGCGACCAGGAAACCTATGATGATGAAATCATTGTTTTCTTTGATGCCCAGGCAGCCATAAAGGAGGCAAAGGAACAGACCGAGGCGGGAACGCCTGTAAAACCCATGAAGCTGGAGAACAAGCAGTTTCTGATGTTTTACACCAGCCTCTATACCCTGGGAGTGAATGCGCTGCTGGTAAAAGACGGGGAAAAGGACTGTCTGATTCAGCTGCAGGATTTTGTGAAGCGCAATAAGCAGCAGGGTCAGGAGTCAGGGGAGAAGATATGGGTGGAGAACCCCTCCCTTCATCTGACCATGCTGTATTATATGCAGGAACTGAGAAGAAAACCAGGGCAGGAGAGCCTTCCGCAGATTAAGGAATGGCAGGATGAGATTACCAGTGATTTCAGTAAAGGAAGTTACATTGTTCCTGCGGAGAAGGAGGGGAAGGGACTGGCAGCTGTCAAGGTGAACGAGCAGCTATTCCAGGCCATTTTTACAGACATATTAGAGTTCCAGAAGTTTAACCGGGAAGGCAGGCTGCGTCCTCTTGTGGTGACCGCAGACAAGATACCCCAGATTATGACAGAAGAGGCAAAGGGAGTGATTCTCAATCCCATGGGAGTCAGGATGCCTTTGCAGATTAAGAAGGCGTCCGGCCAGCCAAAACAGGATGCATAGGAAATATAGGAAATGAGAAAAAAACTCATTTATAAAATTCAGGTAAACAGAAGGACTTTGGAATGATGAACGTGAAAATGCTGTAATGAGGTTTTGCCTCACTGCAGCATTTTCACGTTTTGAGTTCAAGGGTCAGTTGGTTGAAGTCATCCGGTTTGTCTTTTGGCCTGTCAAGGGACGTTACCTTTTTTAATATTTCGTTCTGTGTTTTGTTGTACTCTTCCTTGGCACGCTTAAGGACAGCGGCCTGGCCCTCGCGGTATGTATTCTGGAACCAGTAAATGAGCAGGGATTCATCTGAATTCAAAAGCTTTGTGACAGATGCTCCCGCTTCATCCGGGCGCAGTGCAGCGGCCAGGGGCGTTTCCAGCGGAATGTCAAAGATGGAATGGACGGAAGTGCCGAGCGCCTTTGCAATGGCTTCCATGTGGGCCATCTTATCCTTTTGGTTTTCTCCGTTTATGATTCTCTTCAAGGTGCTGGCAGGTATGTGTGTTTCCTTTGATAAGGTTGCCTGAGTCATCCCCTTTAAATTCATTAGTGCAATCAGTTTCTCATTTTTCACAGTAAGTCCCCATTTCCTGGTAATCCCATATCATATCGGTCCCAAACCCGATAGATAACCATAAAATACCCTTCATGGATAATTCTACCATATTATTTATAATTCTTCAAGAAACGGCATTGATTTGATGATATTTTTTCTCATGGTATTTTTTCTCGCAGCTTTCTTTGAGTTATTGTGACATATTCTTTCAATTTCTTTAAATCCATGGACAGGGCCGATTAAATTGTTTACAATAGACAGGCTGGTCAGAGGCTGGCTGCATTAAATTACACAGGAGACCAGAACACATGTTAAAAGATACTAAAAAGAATACCAATCCAAAGAAACGAATGAGTAAGACCAAGCAGGCCAGGAGGCGGGAGGAAGAATTTAAATCCACTCTGAAGTTCGGCGTGAAACTGGTTTTGATTCTGGCGGTTGTGATTGGCTGTGCACAGCTGTTTTTTTATGGAAAAAACGTGATGGCAGGCAGGAGCAGCGGTCCGGCTGCCTGGATAGCGGAAAAAAACAGCGAAACAAAGGACAATCAATCAGATACACCTGAGACAGGGGAAACGGCTGCCTCCCAAAAGAACTCCTCTGAAGACGGCGTTTCCATGGACCTGTCTTCCATGGGACCGGAAGCTTCCGGCCCTGCGCAGGAACAGCAGATGCCGGAAACCATTGCGCCGTTTGCTGAATCCAGCGATGGGCCGGGTAATGTGGTGCAGGCTGCCCCGCCCTCCGGTGAAGCGTCCTTCGGTCCTGCAGGCAGCGGAAATGAGCTGTTCCCTGTTTCAGGACCGGTTGACGCATCTAGGCCCATGATTGCATTTACCTTTGACGACGGTCCTTATTACAGCGTGGACATGAGAATCCTGGACACGCTCCAGGCTTACGGGGGAAGGGCTACCTTTTTTATAGTGGGAAGCCGTGTCAATGACTACAAGGACACCCTCAAGCGAATCCAGGATTCCGGGTCTGAGATAGGGAACCATACATTTAACCACAAGAATCTGGAAACGATTGCTCCGGAAGAAGTGGCATCCCAGATTGAGATGACCAACGATGCGGTGGAGGCCGTGACAGGCTTCCGGCCCAGGCTGGTGCGGGTGCCCTACGGCGCCTTTAAGGGCCAGGTGCCCGGCCTGGTATCCTACCCCATGATTCAGTGGGACATTGATACGCAGGACTGGTCCAGTAAGGACAAGGATGCCATTGCGGCCTCTGTGCTTTCCCAGGCAAAGGATGGAAGTATTGTGCTGATGCACGATTTGTATTCCTCCACGGCCGAGGCATTTGAAACCCTTATTCCCCAGCTGGCCGCCCAGGGATATCAGTTTGTCACGGTCAGCGAGATGTTTGCAGCCAAAGGGCTGCCTCTGGAAGCTGGGCAGGTTTATTTTAATATCCGCAATAAGTAGGAGGCAGCCGGCTTCACCATATTCGTATTTCCCAACATCACTAAACGGGGAACTAAATGGACAGAGGGGAGGCGCGGTGCACTTCTCTATTGACACAGGATTAAATCAACCATATAATAAAAGCAGTAAAATATGCGAATGGCACCTGCCGTTCGCATATTGCTGTTTCAGGGAAGATGAACATGTTCGTTCATCTAACGCAGGAAAGGAGGGGAGACAATTGGAACAAACGTATTGGCTGCTGGCCGTTGACGACGAGCCGGACATTTTAAGAACCAACCGAAAATATTTGGAAGCCAGGGGGTACAAGGTTGATACGGCGATTTGCGCCATGGACGGCCTGGAATTGCTGCGCCAGCGCAGCTATGACTGTATTCTGCTGGATGTGCTTCTGCCGGATTTAAATGGGTTTGAGCTCTGTCAGGCGGTACGCAATATTACATCAGCGCCCATTCTGTTTTTAAGCTGTATGGATGATGAGGAGGATAAAATCCGGGGATTAATGGCCGGCGGGGATGATTATATCACCAAACCCTACAGTTTAAAGGAACTGGCTGCCCGGGTTTATGCGCAGGTGCGGCGCAGTGTCATGCAGGGATTCATCATTGACCATCATCAGCAAAGCCTGACCGCGGGAAACCATGTAATTTTGCTGTCCCCAAAGGAGTTTGACTTGTTCCTGTATTTTCTGGGGAATTCCGGCCGGATTTTAACACCGGAGGAAATGTACAGAGATGTATGGAGAACCGGGAAGCCTGATACCACAAATACGGTTGCAGTACATATTGCAAGGCTGCGGCGCAAGCTGGACGAGGCAGGCCATCTGGTCGGTAACATTGAAACAGTGCGCGGAGAAGGTTATGAGTTCCGGCCCAGGTCGGAAGCGAGGATAAAGCTATGAAACGGTTCCTGTGTTTAGTTACCCTCATATTAACCGTCTGCATCATTCTGCTTTTTACCGCATGCCAGCCGTTTGTTTCGGAAGGACCGAAGGCGGCAAAAGGAGTAATGGATTACAGGGAGAGGGATTTTAACTCAGATGTCTATGCGCTGGGTGGGGAATGGGAGTTTTATTATGGAAAACTCTATACCCCGCAGGACTTTTGTCAAGGACGGACAGAGGGAGGTGAGTATATTGACCTGCCCGGGCCATGGATTAAGAAGGGATATCCGGGGCTGGGGTATGCAACGTACCGCCTGCATATCCGGACTGCCACGGACCGGGCCCTGCTTCTTTATGTACCGGAAATCATGTCATCCTCCGTCATCTGGGTGAATGGAACTGAAATCTTTGCAGCCGGACAGCCGGGTGATTCGGCGCAACACACGGTTCCCGGAGTGAAAAATGACCTTCTGGCCCTGGTGCCGCAGGACGGCAGGATAGAACTGGTGATTCAGGCAGCCAATTACCATATGAACGGGAGCGGTATATTTTATTCCCTTCTCATTGGCCGCGATACGGTGCTGAGCCATCACATATTCTGGCAGCGGACCTTGATTGCCTTTGCACTGGGCGGTATCCTGTTTATGGGCATCTATCATCTGTTCCTGTTTGCATTCCGCAGGAGGGAGAAAATTTATCTCATTTACAGTGTGACCTGTCTTGTGACAACGGTCCGCCTTGCCATGGAGAGCAACAACCTGTTCCAGTATTTTCTTCCGGGTGGGATTGGTCCGGTGCTTAACCGGGTGTTCCTGCTCTTGTTTACCCTCCAGAACCTGTGTATCTGCATGTTTATGCTTCAGATATTCCGCGTCCGCCTGGGCCGGACTCTGCGGGTGGTATATGGAATCAGTTTTATCCTGCCCATGGTTCTGATTTGCATCCGGAGTGTTCCCTATGCAACTGCAGTCAACTGGATGTTCCTGGTGCTGCTCCCCTATGGGATTTCGGTGGTATTGGCAGCAAAGAACGGAAAAATAGGAAAAGATCCGTACCGGTTTCTCTATTTTTTGAGCTTAATCATTTTTATTTTCTTCGGCCCGCTGTCGAAGACGGTCTTTGAAGGGGCGCTTTTTGTACCGGGAATTGTCCCGAACCTGTTTTTGCTGCTCTGCCAGTGCACCATGCTTTCGCGGAATTATGCGCAAGCCCACAATGAGGTGGAGCATATCAATGAACATCTGGAACTACTGGTGGAACAGAGGACGGAGCAGTTAAACAGCGCCAACCGGCAGCTGGCAGCATCCCAGGCAGCCCTGCGGGAAATGATTGCCAATATCTCCCACGACCTCAAAACTCCGCTGACCGTGCTGAACAATTATCTGGAACTGCTGGGTGATGATACGATTGCGGCAAATGAGCAGGAGCGGGCGGAGTATCTGGGGATTGCCTATCACAAGAACCTGGACCTTCAGAGACTAATCCACAACCTGTTTGAAGTGACCCGGCTGGAGGGCGGTACGGCGGTTTACCGCAAGGACCGGATACAGGCGGAGAGACTGATGAAAGAGTCGGAACACAAGTATGCGGAGCTGGTCAGGGATAATGGAATGCAGTTCTCGGCCGAGGCAGAGGAGGGAATTGAACTGCAGGTGGATGGCAATAAAATCTGGAGTGTGCTGGATAACCTGGTTTACAATGCAATCCGCCATACGCCGGCCGGAGGAAGCATTTCGCTTTCAATCCGGAGAAACGGCGGTCAGGTTGAACTGAAGGTATCGGATACAGGGGAGGGAATTGCACCGGAACATCTGCCTCACATCTTTGAGCGCTTCTACAAGGTATCGCCGGAACGCGGGGAAAAGGACGGCTCCAGCGGCTTAGGGCTGTATATAGTCAAAACAGTTGTGGAGGCCATGGGAGGCTCGGCGGAGGCGGAAAGCACTCCCGGAAGAGGTACGGTATTTACAATCAGATTTCCTTAAAGGGTTCTGGTATAATAAGATTATATAAGAATAGACAGAAATGCGAACCCGTGAAGAACGTGTTCGCATTTCGTTGTTTTAGGGATTATGAACGAATCTGTTCATAATCGAACGTTCAATCATATAGAACAATTTCTGCCATAAATCAGGCATACCGGCGGGAAGAGAGGAGGAAACATGAGGGGTAAGTTAAAGAGAAAGTTTGCGGTTGTAATGGCGTCTGTACTGGCATTGTCCAATATCCAGTCAATCCCGGTATTTGCAGGGGGGGGGGTGAAATGGAGAAGACCATCCTCCGATTCGAAGAACTGCCGGAAAAATATGCGATTCAGGAATTGGAACTGGGGGCAGCGGAGGAGGATATCCGCTTCCCGGGCAGCCTGTGGGCGGACATGGTGATTGTGAAGCAGAAGAATGAGGGGAGCAAAGCAGAGGAAACAGAGGCCGGCAAAACCGAAGTGGGGAAGGCGGAAACGGAAGCTTCTGTTGAAGCGGAGGAGAGTTCAGGAGCTGACAGCACCACGGAACAGCAGGCTGGCGATGCGGACTTGTCTGTTTCCGCAGAGGAGGAGAAGGCGTTACCGGAGGATGAGGAAGAAGCTTCATCGGATGAGTCCTCCAATGATGGAACAGTTAATGAACCGGAAACAACCGGTTCCGATACCACCGGAACAGCGGAGCCGGAGGAAGAAGAGGAGCCGGAGATAAAGCAGCCGGAGGTAAAGCAGCCGGAGTCAGACACAGGAGAGGCTGACAGCCCGGATAACGGGTTGGAATCTGAGAAACCTGCAAAAGAAGAGAATGATGCAGGGAAACCATCCGGAAACCTGCAGGAGGATTCCGAAAATACGGAAGAACCGAAGGCCCCCGTTGCAACCGGTTCAGAGGCGGAAAAAACGGAGAAAGATAATGAGTCTGACGATAGAATTGAAAAGACCGTCAGGAGAAAAATACGGGATATTGAATGGGAGCTGAATTTTACAGAAAGCAGCGATTCAGAAATTCAAGCTGAGGTACCAGGAACCTATGTCTATGAGCCGGTCATACCATCCGGATATGAGATAGACTTAGAAGTGGAACTGCCGCAGATTCTCGTAAAGGTCGGAGGCGTTGATGCAGAGGAAAAACCGTGCACGAAAACCGAGGGCTGTACGCTCCCGGACGGGCATGAGGGTGGCTGCGTGACGGAACCGCCCACGGATGCACCGTCCGCCTGTACCTGCGAGACGGCCTGCGCTGAGGGCGCCGTGGACAAAAGCTGTCCGGTGTGCGCGGCGGCGGATGCGGACCTTGCGGACTGCACCGGTATGCTTGTACCGCAGGCAGCACAACAGGCGGCGGGCACTCCATATATTGTATCCAACCTGGATGAACTAAACAACGCCTGTGCTGAGGCGAACCCCGGCGACACCATCCTCTTTCGGGATTGGACAAGTCGGGAACCAGCATACTCAGGGTTTTCTTCGGGTGTTCATGTAATATTTGAATCGTACAGTGAAAGAGGGATTATATGGGTACAGAACGGCAATCTGGCATCTGTTCGGGTAGAGCAGCAGGACTGGTTGATTACTTTAGAAGGCTCCAGCCATGTGGAGGATGTCATTCTGGAAGCCGGACGCTTTGAGTTGTACAGTGGAACGGTGGAAAACGTGAAGATGACCGGCGGGAGGTTCATTCAGGACGGCGGCACGGCCGTTACCGGAGCATTTGTCTACGAAGGCGGTTCCTTCAATTCCATTTACCTGGGCGAAAACGGCACCTTCCAGAACCTCTCGGGTGCCCCAGTGGATGCCGACATCAACGGGGCGCAGGTTACGGTCGCTTACGGCTCAACCGTAGATAAAAACGGTACAGTCATGGACGGAAACCTCATCACCGGTGACGGTTATTCCTTTGACCCAGCCGACGGGAAACTGACCATCACCGCCAATAGCGGAAGCTTCTACTGGAAGGAGGATGGCAAGATTGAGAAAGACGCCCTCCTCACCGTGGAGGTGCAAAGCGGCGTGACGACCCTGATAGCCAATGCCTTTCGGGGCTGTGTGAACCTGACCTCTGTGACGCTGCCCTCCAGCCTGACCGTCATAGAAGGAAGTACATTTGAGGGCTGCACAAGCCTCACGCACATCGACCTCCCGGACAAGCTGGAGCATATCATGTTAGGTGCGTTTGGGGAAAGCGGACTGACAGAAATTACTATTCCGGCCAGCGTGACAAAGCTGTTTGGCTGGGTCTTCTATGCCTGTCCGGACTTAAAAACGGTCATTTTTGAAGGAACGACCGCTCCCGAACTGCCGGGCAACGACATGAACTCGATTTTTGCGGGAATGGCTTCTCCCCCCACTGTCTATGTGCCGGACGGGGCCACCGGATATGACAAGCTAGGAGTTCCGGTCTACCCCGATGGGATCACACCGGCGATCAAAACCCATCCGCAGAGCAGGACGGTAACAGTCGGAGAGGCCGTTTCCTTTACCGTTGCAACGGAAAAGGCTGTTCCCTTTTTCCAGTGGCAGGTGAGCAAGAACGGCGGAAGCACCTGGGAGGATGTGACGGATGCCCGATCCGCCACTTACGACATAGAGAAGGCAGGCGGAGTGATGAACGGCTGGCAGTACCGCTGCAAGGCAAGCAGCAAGGATGGCGAAGCGGTTTCCAATGCGGCCGAGCTGACCGTAACCGCACAGTGGAGTAACAATACTCCGTCCGGCGGCGGTGGCGGCGGCTCTTACACTGCCCCGGACCCAAAGAACAGCTACACGGTCACAGGCGACAGAATCAGCCAGTCCATTTCCCGGTATGATTTGCAGTGGATGATAAACTCCGGCAAGAGCCTGACGCTCTCCTGTGACAAGGCCAGCATGACCTTTGAACAGGCGGCGCTGAAAACGATTCTGGAGGCGGTTCCAGCCATGGCTGGGAACATCACCTTTGCCGCCTCTCCCGCTGATATAAGTGCGTTCCCGGACGCGGCGGCGCTCATTGGCTCCCGTCCGGTATATGACTTCACCATCAGCTACAAGGATGGCAGCGGAAAAGATGTTCTGGTAACGGTAAACTTCCCGGTAGGCTCGGCGGCAGTTACGCTGAATTATACCCCTGCGGCGGGAGAAGTCACTGGAAGCCTGTTCATGGTCTATGTGGACGAAAAAGGGACTGTGACATGGCTTGACAAGTCCAGCTACAACAGCGGAAAGGTTCTGGCGGACGCGTCCCACTTCTCTGTCTACGGCGTGGCATACAAAGCGTCCGCCCCGGTGTTTACCGACATCACGAACCACTGGGCAAAAGCGGATATTGAGTTTGTGGCGGCGCGCAACCTGCTGACCGGCATGGGAAATAGCCAATTCTCTCCCGATGCCGCTATGACACGGGGAATGTTCGTCACAGCCCTGGGGCGGCTGGCCGGTATCAGCCCGGACAGCTACAAGACACGCAGCTTCACCGACATAACGGCCAACGCCTACTATGCGTCATATGCGGAGTGGGCCGTGCAGAACGGGATTGTAAAAGGAACCGATGAGGGTGTATTCAGCCCTGACGAGCCGGTCACGCGGGAACAGATGGCGGTGATGATGGCGGGTTACGCCGGACAGATGGGCTATTCCATTCCAGCCCCGCTTGCGGAAGCCGCGTTCACGGACAATGCCTCTATCAGCGCGTGGGCGGCAAAGGAAGTAAAAGCCATGCAGAGAGCCGGTATCATCAAAGGCAAGGACGGCAACCGCTTCGCCCCGCAGGAGGGCGCCACCCGCGCCGAGGTTTCGGCGGTGCTTCACCGTTTCGTGGGGATCGTCATTGACCTGGCTACCGCACAGGGCTGGACAATGAACGATTCCGGCCACTGGCTCTACTACAAAGATGGGCAAAAACTCACCGGCTGGCAGACCATCGGCAAACTGCGCTACTACTTTAATGACGATGGTGTGATGCACGAAGGCTGGAAAGAGGATTCTACCGGGAAATGGTACTACTGGACAAACGCCAGAGCCGCTATCGGCTGGAGGGAAATCGGAGAGAAGTGGTACTACTTCTATGAGAACGGCGCGATGGCCGTGAATACCATCATCGACGGCTATGAGGTCGGCCTGGACGGGGCGAGGAAATAGGCAGAAAATGAAACAACCACTGAAATGATGGAAGGAGAAACTGATATGTTCAACTGTGCTCCTCCAAATTTCAATATGGTACAGCCTAAGGTATCAGAAGCATTGGAAGAAGATATAGAGAAGCAGGTTCCTAATAAAAAGGCGGCAAAACGCGACAAAATAAATAGTTGCGTTTTGCCGCCTTTTTGCTTCATAGTTTCTTTCTTGTCAAAGTCCTTCATACCATCTGCATAAGAATTTTAATGACGGAAGGCAGCCCGCCACCATATTGGGTCTGAATTCCTAAATTTGGCGAAGCTACCCTGCAGGAGGTGTCAACACATTTATATAATTAAGAAAAAATATATAAATATATAATTTACATTTATATATTTTACCGATATAATATAAATATAAAAATAAGTGGTAAGGGAGTGATTCCAATGGCTATATAAAATGTCTTATTGACGTACATCAAGTTTATAGGAGGGTATTTTGAACAGAGTATCTAAAATTATAAAGAAAATGGTTATTCCAGTTATTCTTGTTTGTTCCATGTGTGCTTCGATAATAGCCTATGCTGCTTCATCATTAGACGCTGCAACAAAGCAAGAGTATTATAAAATATATGCGAAAATTGTTAATGAGATATCGCAGGAGTCCGGAAAAGAGGTTGGACTTCTCCCAATGGATGATTTTAGGGATGAAGACTGGAAAACCCCTGAAGAGTTTAGGAAGTTTGTGAGCCAATTGGTTTATGGCCAATTGGTTGTGGTCGATTTGCCGAATACACGTTCCGGCAGCAGCGCAGCAAAAAAGGTTACGATAACTGAAGATGGTACCCCATTTTCCATTTCAATTACTGGCAAGTTCACAACCCAGTATAATTCCAGCACGGGAAGACAGCATTTTAGCGGCGTAACTTCTTTGACATCAAAATCTTCTGGTTCTGGTGATTGGAAGCAGATTTCGTATGATGCGGATTTTATCGATGCCGCCAGAACATGTTACATAATTGTAAGTGGTAAACTTACGGTATCTGGCGTCTATACAACCAAATATGCATCTGTATATTTCTACTGTGGTTCTAACGGTGGTATCAGTTAAGTTTAAGGGATATATTATGGAACGAATCAGCCATTTTAAAGAAGTTCTCTGTGTTTTCAGGAAAACCGGATTCAAACGCTGGCTACTTTTTCGTATACGCTTAATAAAATCCGTATTAACATTTATATATATTTTCGATATAATAAAAATATTTAGAAAGGCGGAAACGTAATGGAAAAATTGAGTCCAGCAGAATATCGTTATATGCGAGTCATATGGAATCACCCAGAAGGTATAACCAGCAACGAGCTATATAGGCCATACTCATTGACAATGGGTGGACAATCGACTCTTTTACGCAATGTTGTCAGGAAAGGATACGCCACATCAAAGCACGTAGGAAAGCAGGTTTATTATTATCCTGTAGGAACCAGGCTGGAATATGACCGGCAGGTGGTTGGTGAACAGCTCGAAAAGAAAATGGGCCTTCCTTCCCTTGGCGCTTTGGTGGCTGCCTTTTGCGGCCGGGATGAACTCAACGAAGAAGAAGAAAAGAAACTGGAGTTTTTAATTCAGGAATTGGAGCAAAGGCAGAAAAATGATGGCGAGTAATATCTTTACATGTTTAATTTCAGGCTCCCTAGCAGGCAGTATTCTCTTCGGACTATTACTGCTGCTGGATTGTGTATTTGGCAAAATTTATGTAAGGTACATTTATCAGTTCGCCAAAATTATCCTGATTGTATATCTTGGCTCTGGTATTGCGATAGTCTATATGGTTTTTTTTATTGGTACCAGATATAACGTTTTACTGTATAAGTCTGAGGATTTCCAATCCATCAGGCAGATACAAGGACTTGTACTTTCACAATTCAGTTTTGCTTCAGATGTCATTTCTATTATATTATTGGTCTGGCTTGTATTATTTATTGCAGTTTTCTTCTTATCAATCATTCGAAGTTTTTTTACCATCAAAAAACAGTTATTAATAACAACAGCGGTAAATGATACGCGACTGCTTATTTTTAATAATTTAAAGAAGGAGCTTAATATTAAAAGAGATATTGGCCTATATGAACACCCAACCGCCGGGTTCCCCTATTTAACTGGTATAATCCGGCCATCAATCATTTTGCCAAATGGGACCTACAGTACCGAGGAATGGGGAATGTTTTTACGGCATGAATTGCTGCATTATAAAAGCCATGACCTGGTTTATAGGTTGATAATCGAGGTGGTACAAAAAATCCATTGGTTTAATCCGGTTATATACTTTTTTAGTTTAAAGGTATATGAGTTAAGTGAATTGGTTTGCGATGAAACTGCCGTTGACAGGATGGATATTACTCAACGAGCGCAGTACGCACGGTTATTAAACTCTGCTGCATGTGGTAATGGAGTTGTCAAGATATTAGCATCCTTTTATGGCAATTATCAAAGAGTTGAAAGAAGAATTTATAATATTATGGAGCAGAAAAAACAAAAAATCAGTGTTGCATTTGTTTTTGCAATAGTGCTGATTCTGGCCTTATGTCCGATTGTATCTTATGCCTCTGTCACCGCTGCCAACCAGGCCCAGGATTTATTGGTTCACGCATATATGGAGCAGAATGATACGGTGTCCGATGATAGTGATGTTATAACGGATTTTGTGGGAAACAAGACCGACCGTACTACAACAACGTTCCTTGCAAAGGCGGCCCGCGGTGACAATACCTTGACAAATTATGTGTCAGAGGCAACAAACACAGCATTATGCTCTCCGGTTAGCCTAAGCAAAGGTGATGAGGTAATTATTGCAGTGTATTCCAACAGTACAAACGACAAATATATCGGAGGTATTATTGACAGCGATGGAAAGCGGACTTATGTGCACGCAACAAAGGGAGCGATGACCCATACCTTTAAAATAACAAAATCAGACATCTATGAAGTCTTTTTCCAGGGGAAAAATGGTAGTGGCGGTGCTGATATCACATTGAATGGCACTGTAAGTATCGAACGATAAAACACCGTTCATTCATTAAAACCAGCTATGAAATTATTCAACACTACTCTAATGAGGAAAGAGTAGGTATACACTCTGGCTTCAGATGCCAGTTGGCCGGCGTAACTGATAAATATAGTGATTCATTCTCAAATATGCACAGTAAAATTGGAAGGGGGGAGGTATTGATGAAAAAGGAGCAGAAGGCCCTGGCAAAATATTTAATCGTAACAGCAATGATAGACTTGTGCAGTTTTTATTACGTGGCTGGTTATTTTGCAAAATTCTTGATTAATCATGTTACCGGGACTAGTTCTGACGGGTTTAAATTAGCAATGGGTTTGACAAACCTGACCTTTTATTTACTTTTTATAGCAGCATTCGTGTTTTTTTATAAAAAAATAGTGGGCTGCATTGATAAAATGATAACAGCTACATTTTATCTCTGGGGAGTTTTTATTCTTTCAAATCCAGTAATCAGCCAATTAGTCTTAAAGTCAATGACACAAGCAGCCATCCAGACACAAACCCTGTCTGTTCATGCGGATCGAGCTGCAGGTTGGGCTCTCCATGCAGTGGTGATTTGCTCTTATATGGCATGCACTGTCATAACCGGCTTCTATTTACGTCAGTTCAAATTCGTAATTCTTGCAGCTCTGCTTTTATATGTATATTTTGGCGGCTGGTATGATTCTTTAATTGGCCAGGGGGAAGTTATGGAGCTACATAATTTTATAAAATTCGGAAATATACTTATTACTGGTTTGATGCTGTTATTACCTACATACCAAAATCATGTACTTAGGGAAAATCCACTTGGTCTTTTTGATACTTCGGATATAGGATAAAAAATAGTAGTTGTTTGTGAGTGAAAAAGCATTACATAGTGAAAATCGTTGTAAATACTGACTTTTTTTACCTGTTAAGGCACTTTAAATCACAATGCTTTTTGATATTTTGGTGCCCAAATGGTGCTCGAATGTCTTACGGCGATATAAAACGATACAAGCAGATATTAAGGAAATATCAGAATTTTTAGAGAGCGAAAGCACTTGTTGCTTTTGCTCTCTTGACTGTTGCATAAGCGGGGATATTCGTACTTGTCAACAGAAAGTACAGCCTATTAATCTTCTCCGTTGACGAGCGTAAATGGCTTTGCTACTTTGTAAACACAAATACGATGATAGATAAAATTATAGCTTTGTGCTATTATTAAAAAAATGGCAAATTAAAATTGGAGGAGATTTCATGCACAGATTCGATAACAGTTTCTGGAGTGCATTAGATACCTTAGTCGGCAAATCAGAAATCATCATAGATAGACCAAAAGGAACTGCACATCCTAAATACCCTAATTTCATTTATAAAGTCAATTATGGGTATTTGAAAAATACAACATCAATGGATGGTGCCGGGATAGACGTATGGGTCGGGACGAATGGGAAAAATATAGATGCTATTATGTGTATTGTTGATTTGATGAAAAGGGATTCTGAAATTAAAATACTCATAGGTTGCACTGAAGAAGAAAAGGATATTATATACGAAACTCACAATGAAACACAGTACATGAAAGGCATTCTTATTCGTCGATAATTTTTAATTTATGAGGGCATATCAAACAAAATATGACGGAAAGGGTACTCCTTTCCTATGCTTGCTACGGAACTTTTAAAAAAGGAACAAAAGAGAAAGACCATTATCAGCGGGAGAAATACACCAGAAGAAGGGAGCATTGCACATGCGACATTAGGTGCATGCTTATACCATAAGCCGTCTTTAAAATTGGGTGAGGATGTTGCTGTTGAATTTATAGGTGTTGAACATGAGAGCAGTGATATTGTTCGCGGTATACTCTCATCTTGCGCCTATGGTGTGATGGATGGCATGCCTGCATCTCCCTTTACCTGTTGGAGAGATATGCTGCCTCTTTATATGCCTGAAAGTAAATTGAAACATGTTCTGTTTCTGCCTCCATACTTATGGGGAGAGGAATTATTGGTGTCAACATTTGAAAATACAACTGTTTTTTATTTGCTTGTTTGCCCGCTTTCTGATGGCGAAGCAAACTTTTTGCTTAAGTTCCATGATAATTCTATAGGGGCGAAAACGTTAATCCAAGAGGTGGAAAAAGCAGAAACAAATATATTTGATTTTAACAGGGAGCCTATTTTTTGACTACCCATTTATAGAGGAGACAACAAACAACAATAGTCGGAACAATTGGTGTACATGGTTGTGGAGATAAAAGGTTTAGCAAACTATTTTTACTCCGGGGAGGGAAGGTTTTTATGGAATGGAAAAGTAAAATTAATGATGAATGTTGCGCAGACGAATTAGACGAAATGATAATCGATTATATTAAAGCCGGTTTTTTGTCAAATGATGAAATCTTAGTGAATATTAATGAATACCTTGAAAGAGTGCAATGAATTGGCTGCAGAGTTACATGAAAAGGGAGAAACAGTGGATGGTTGCTGCTTTTATACAGAACAAGATTTAGGACATATTTTACATGAGGATAGCAGTTCACTTTATTTCTCTTATGGTAATTACTTTAAAAAGCCAACGGCTGAAGATGTGGGGCAGACAAAGAGGATGAGTTTTCCACAGTCCATGGATGATTTTAACAGACTTAAGCCGAGAATTTCCCCGTCCTCTTAGGCGGCAGGATGAATCGGCTTCGGTTGTAAGGTGTGGTTACGTTCTTTGTAACCATAAAGCCTGCAAGAAAAGCCGGAGTGTTATCATATTGAAAAAATGTAGTTCGAATTAAATTTTATCACCGGAAAATAACATAAAGCAATAGAGTTTGTTAATATTGGAGGTGGACTATGAAAACTAACTATTTTCCATTTGGGTTGGATGTAAAGGTTTGGTGCGGCCTGTGTATCCTTGCAAATCTATCTGCTATCTTATTTTATAATAAGTATTTATTATCCAATGTAATAAGTCTGCTAATCATCATACTATATGTCTATCTTTTAAAATGCAAGCGCCGTGTTGCCTTGTATGCAATTGCACTGCTGCATATCGTGCCTGCTTTTTTAGTAGCGATTGTAATAATCAGGAGCAGTATACCGTTGGCAATAGTTTTATTGATTTGGAGCATGGTTGGTCCTTTCCTGACCTACATCGTGCTTAGAAGGTACTGGAAACATATGAATTAGACCATAGTTGTTGCGTTTGGTTCCTGGCCTTGGCGCAAAAATACGTTTACAGCGGTGGTTAAATCTATTCCCAAGGTAAATTGATTAAATGATTGATGCCCGACTTTACCGGGTAGCCGGACTGTTGCAGTATTGGTAAGAACTATTTAATAATACGTAAATGTATTTTTCTGTTTCTTATGGACATGTTTGGTATAATCATTATATATAATATTTTAATTGGGGGGTGTAAATAAAGAAAGGAAAGACAGCAACCATTTTGTTTATTGTGACTGCAGTTGGAAAATGATTTGTCGTATGAAGAATTTGGTGCAGCGATTGTGAATATGGTTTGATTTTAGTGGCAGCTTACATAACGGAGGTATCCCATGAAAAAAGGTGTATTAATGATTATGTGTATGATGATTCTGACCGGGTGTACAATTAATCGTCCGGAAATCAGTGAAAGCACTGCTGTTTCTTCGGTTTCAGATGAATTAATATCGCCAGATGAATACATCTCCATTGAAGCATTGAAAGCTGCTTTGAAAAATTCTGAACCGGTTGCAATGCTCGACACAAAGGGTACAGAAAAAACTTCAGATAGTAATGCTCAAAAAAACACGATAGATACCATGGATGTTACATTAAAGCTAATTACTAGCCGCGAGTCCTATTTCTGCTTTCAATATAATGTTGACAATGGAAGAGAGGAATACCCTGTAGATGTATACACTTTTAGACATGAAGATGGGAATTTCACTCTTGAGGATATGATGGAAAAGAATCCAGGTTTACTTGAAAAAATGGAGCTGTCTGGAAAAACTGTGTACTGCATCGAAGGGGTGACTATGGATTGGTTTAATTCTTATTATTTTGTAATGGACAAAACATTGGTTCAAGTCAACATTGATAAGAATCATGACGATGATATTGAAGATATCCATACTTTTGTAATTAAAGAGTTTCTTTAAAAATTGCGACATAAAATAGATTGCTGGGTATTTGTGTAGCCGGGCAATGCAGATTGCAGACAATTCCTGCGGACCTCCTCTCTTCCCTATAACCTGGCTGGGCTATATATACTGCTATTTCATGTGCGGTGCCTTATTAGTGGAGTTAATGAGAAATAGATGTCTTCCGGTAGAGGAGTACATGGATTATATACGAGATTATCTACAGGAGATTCATTATAAAATAAAGAAGGGGAGGAATGATTTTGAATGGTACAAATGAAATAATTACGGAAAATCTTATTTTACGCCGGTTTAGATTGGGTGATGGAGCAGAATTATATCATAATGTAGGCCAGGACCAGTCCATTTATGAATATATAACCTGGTCACCATGTTGTACACTGGAGAGTGCAGAAACCTTTGTAAACGAAAATGTTCAAAGGTACCAGACAGATGAACATTATTACAGTTGGGCAGTGACGCTGCATGGCTCCATCATTGGATATATTGGTGTATATGATATTGATAAAGGTATGCTGTTAGGAGAGATTGGTTTTACCATAGCATCTAAGTGGGCGGGACGGGGATATGCGTCAGAGGCGGTTGCGGCCCTGCTTTATTACATGTTTGAGGAAGTAGGATTCCATGGAATGTCAGCATGGCATGACACAAAAAATATGGCTTCAGGAAGAGTACTCCAAAAAAATGGAATGATAATAGAGGGAATAGCACGGAAAGCTGTTGCACAACAGGATGGTACATATGATGATAAAGTGTACTATGGTATCCTAAAAAGTGATTATGATAGAAGAAAGCAAGAGTAGCCGCCTACAGGAGAGCCATTTGTCGATGGATTCCGGTGCTTTTGACATCTCTTTTGCGAGTATTTATAAATTGTTTATTGTTTTGTTAGCCGGATGTTATATGTTTCTGATACCATAGGACTGTTAGCTCAAAAAAAGTACAGTGAAGAGGCGTGTCCCAGTATTGGGAGATGTCATATATCTGGGATTTATCGTTCCATACAGAGATTTGCAACTTCTACATTTCCGTCCATCTTATTTCCGGTTATATGAAAGCCACATCGCTTTGTATAGAATGATATGTTTTCTGCTTTGTCTGCAGGAGTAACTAATGTAATTTTTTTCCAGTCAGAATAAAACATCAAAAAATCTTGAATTGCCTTTGTACCTATCCCCACACCTTGAAACTCTGGAATAACACATAAACAGCCTAAATAATATTCCCCGTTTTTTCGGTTTTCAAAGGATATAGCACCTACGGGAATTCCATCTTTCATAATCATATGTATAGGGGATTTTGAAATAGAATGTTCCATCTTTTCTTTTGTTTTTCCATACCCAGGACATTCTCCGTATCGAATGTAATCATCATAAAATGCCGCATTGTATATTTCTATTAAGCGTGTTGCATCGGCTATATTCGCTTTTTTATACGTTAAATTCATTCATTTTGCTCCTTCATGTAAATTCCCCTTTTTAGACTTCCGTGTCCATATGTATAATCGAGTTTTATTAACAGCCTAACATGATAATATGTATATTTCAATAAAAAACCCGGGAAATTAATAGTTGTAGAGTCCAATCTGTATTCTGCTTCAGGATAATGTACTGTAATATACAGAATTGTTGACTAATACCTGATTGCAGAGGGGGGAGGGTATAGAGAACGATGATTGTAAGATGATGATGATTCATCAATGGCAAGGAAGGCAGTTCCCTGGGATAGCTATTCGGGTGACTGCCTTCTGAAATGAAAGTTAAACGTGCTGGAGGATGGAATCTCGGTTGTCGGCAATGGGAAGAAGTGTATTGCCAAATCAAGGAGACTATCCATTTGGAAAGAGCGGCAACCGTTTCCGCGGCAGCTACCGGCATTATGATGATAGCCCCCACCACTGTTTAATCCTGCACTGCTTCCTATTTCACAGCCGTAACCCCTGCCATAACAGCTTCAATTGTTTCGGCCGAATCAGGCATATAGCTGGCAATTATGGAAGAAATATATTTCCCTTTGGAAATACAGTAATAATCCTGAAGCATAGCTCCTCCAAGCGCAGAAACCGAAAGCTTTGTAAAGGTCTGTCCGCCTATATTAACATCTTCATAATCGTTAAACTCATAACCATAATCTTCCAGAGCCCCTAACTGCTCCTTCACAGCATCCAAATACTGTTCAGCAGGCATGCTTTTTCCGCGGGCGGCAACAGAAACATTTTCATGCAGCATCTGAACGTTTGAGGACTGGTCCGGCAGAAACACCATAAAATCATAGGCGGTTGTAAACTCCGCAACTTTATACTGTGCTTCATTGGAAACCCCGTTATTGACCAGGATTTCCTGGCCGGTTCCCAGGACTTTCTTAATCTCATCTTCTGTGGAAATCGTGCAGTCCTCAGGAAAAGTAAAAGCAAGATTCAGCCAGGGACTGGTAAATGTATAGCCATCCCAGGAGCCTGTTGAAAATTCGGCTGCCTTTTTCACTTCAGCGGTTGTCTCCGTTTCTTTGGCCTCAGTTGTTGCGGGTGGCTCCGGAGATTGCTTATTCCCGGAATTGCATGCAGTCAGCCATGCAGAAGCAAGTAAAGCGGCACTCAAAACCAAAATATTCTTCTTCATAATCATCCCCCTCCTGTATTTAGTAATAATATTTTATCAAACACAAATAAAAAATGCAATCGATTAGAAGAATTGGTTTAATGTAAACTATCTCATTAATCCGGCATAAGCCTGTCATTAGAAGATGTGATAAAAGTACCATGTGTTGTCACGTATTTTTGTTTAGTTCCGTCTTTTACCCTTAGGCCTGTCAGAGTCTCTGAACCTTCTTTAAAAATGAAGGTATAGGAACTGTTCTTAGACTCATAGATAAAATATTCTTCAATCTTTGTCGTGGGCTCACCCATGGCTTCCGTTAGCTGTTCCTTGGTATAACCTCTGTAGTCCACTCCGTCAACTAAAACCTCTCCCAGGTCATAGTCTGGAGAATTAAAGTCCAAGGATAGCTCAAAAACAACTCCCTCCTCAAGAGGAATCTCTCTAGAACTCTTATTTCCTGCCAACATGATGCCAAAACTAAGATCATCCTTCATTGGGTAAAAGTATCCCCAGCTTGAGTCCGGAATGACTTTCATGACTTTCTTGTGAGAATAACGGTTCGTGAAGCCAGCCTCCTGAACCTCCTTTATGCTGCTTTTTCCTAGAATAAGTTCATAGGAACCGTCCAGTTTCACTACGGGAGTTTTGCTCCCTCCGCTGGAGCATCCTGCCAGCAAAACCGTCAGTATCAATAATAATCCAATATTAATACAGCCTCGCTTTTTCATGATAACACCCCCTCGCACAATTAATACGTTTATCATACAGTAAATGCTGATTCAATACAAGCGATTTCTCCCGCAAAAATTACATATATCCCATTATTAATTACATGCTGGGAGCGTATGCCGCTTTATATGATATATTATAGAAAAAAGAAGGTTTTAAAGTGGTTTCAAAAAAATCAGCTTTCATTTCCTGCCTCGTCTTTCTTAGAATAAATTCAGGACGGGTGTTTGTGCGCGTATTGTTAAGGAAACGACAAATCGGGTTTAAGGATAGAAACTATAAATTACAAACACTATGAAGGAAGATGGCAAAGAAGTAACATTTAAAGAATTGACTAAGAGGAGGATTTTATGAAGGGATTTACACCTATGACAACGGAGCGCTTTCAAAAGCGTTACGCAAATGGTTACCTTGAATGCCTGGGAAAGATTGGAAAATCAGGCGGAAATACTTTAATCGTATTTGGGGTAGTAATGGCTGCAATCGGGGTGCTTATTGGTTACGGACTGATAAGATTTTCAATCGTAACACTGAGCAGAGGTAATAGTGATGACATACCTACATTGATTTTTTTTGGAGTTCTTTGTCTGGTTTTTCTTATTCCTAGTGTACCGTTGTGCCGGCTAGGCCGTAAAAGGAAAGGTATGGACGCAAATGACTGGTTGCAAACATTTGCTGAAGCCAGTGACTACCCCGAATCTGTTATCCGGGAGTTTTCCTCACAAGTTCCACAACAGGACAGCATTTACTTTGATGTTAACGGACCAACAATGTCACCAGGCATTATAACAAGGGACTACATTTTTTTTGAAGGCGGACAGTTTTGCGTCATCAAAAGGAGCGATATAATCGGTGCTTATTTTGTTAATCTGATTGACATATTCAACACAAAAAATAAATCAGGCTACTGCCTGCATGTTGCAATTTTTTCTAACCACAATACCTGTATTGTTACCAGGGCCTCTCAAAAGAGAGGCAAACATTTAATTGAAATGCTTACAGAAAAACACCCGGAAATAGACACTGCAGGCGGCAGAATATTATCAGATAAAGAGTTTGACAAAATGAAACAAGGCATTCATTGATTTTTTCTTATGAAGGGTATCACGGACGGTTTGCGGCAAACGCACAAATGAAAATTTATAAACAAATCATATAAAACAAACAAGGGGGGTGTTAAAATGGATAAAATGGAGTTGGCCAGTCATGTATTGACGTTTATTGCTTTTTTTGGAATAGGATGGAAATTAAGAACCAGTAAAGTTGATAAAAACACTTTACTGCCCGGCTATACACTTGAAAGAGTAACGCGCCGACGCAAAACGGGTGGCAACATAGTTATGGTTATAGCGGGGATATACTTAATACTTTTAATGCTTGTTTGGTTATTTCTTACTTAAATTAATGTTTTATATTATCAAACAAATGGTAGTAGATTCAGGCAGGTATTGGTTAGTTCCTATGCCTGCTTACTTTCTCCCCAAATATTCTCCGGGTGCTGGAAATAAAGGGGCAGATTGTTACAATTAGTACAAAATTATAAAGGTGAGGTTTTGAAATGAAAAAGAGATACATGACTCTTTGTATGATGATGGCAGTCATTCTTACCGCATGCAAAGCGGAACCTAAGTATGTAACGGAAACAGTAATGAACAAATTTGTGGTTTCTTATCCCGGGAATTGGAATGTATCTGATAAAGATGGTAATATAACAATATATAGTGGTCACCTTACTACGGAAGATATTTATTTTTATTGTTATGATTCCGATTTCAAATTTGAAGAGTTGTGAGAAGCATGCTTCCGCTGTATCAAAAATTAAAACTATCAAATATATGATTGTAAAGTCATTAACATAGATGTATACTTTCGTTATAATTCTTAATTGTGAGGTACTTAATATGGATAACAGTACAAAGCTTTTTATTTTTTATAATTATTTCATTCCTGTTTTTGTCATTCTATTTTTTGCGGGTTCATGTTACATTTACTTAATAAGTAAACTTAAAAAAACAACTAAAAAAGAAGTACTTGCATCCTTGAATAAGTTAATCAAATCTTTGAAGATACTCATTATATTTTGTTCTGTTTCAGTAGCTTTTTTAGTTCTAATATTTTTATTATGGTGAAAATATTAATTTAAATCTCCTTAATTCTCCGCCCCGAGGCAGTTCGGGCAAATTTCAGTCTCATAACTCCAGTACCACTTATGGCACTGCTCACATACGGCAAGCTCCTGATTTCTGAATTGTTCGTCTACATAGGTTTCAGGGTGCTGCATATATCATTCCTTGGCCATAAAACTCCCTTTGAATTGTCTCGGCTTTATTTCCTGTAGCAGGTATATATTTTCCGACTACCATTTAGCACATCTCTTTTTCTTAAAGCATTAGTTTTCTTTCCAGAGGTCCTTTTTTCTGTTATAATAAAGCCAGCAATTTCATGGAGGGAAAGCGTGACGGCCCAGTGCAAAGCCCATCCATGGCAGTATGGACATGGTATCAGAAGCATGCCGACAGTACGCCAATCTGCCATTAGGTAAAGAAATGCAGGAAGTATAGGGGCGGGGAGCAGAAAAGATGCTGGAAAAATGTAAGGAGCGACACAATGTTAGATATTGCTATTTGCGATGATGATGCCTGTTTTTCCGGCGGATTAGAAGAGACGTTATGCCGCATGGAAAAGACCTATGGGTTGAATTTTGAAATTGATGTTTATCAGGATGGCAGCAGCCTGGTAAAAGCGGTTCGGGCTGGGAAGCGCTATGATATCATCTGTCTGGATATCCAAATGCCGGAGATGGACGGAGTGGAAGCAGCCCGTCAGATACGCAAATTGGATCGGGTTGCGGAACTGATATATGTTACATCATATGACAGCTATATGAAAGAGGTGTTTGAGGTAACCCCCAGCGGGTTCATTATTAAACCCTTGGATTTGAATGAATTTGAATCGACATTTTACCGCGTCCTCAGGACAGTTATAGGGCAGGACGAATACTACCGATTCCGCTATAATAAAAAAGAATACAAGCTTCTAATACGTAATATCCTTTACTTTACAAGCGATTTGAGAAAAACGTATATTATAGAGGAAGGCGGACGATATATGGAATACAGGAAAATAAATGATATCAGCAAGGTTCTTGGGGAGACAAAGGGGATATTTATAAGGATACATAAGTCTTACCTGGTGAACTACCGCCATATCGTTCGTTTTTCCTATGATACAGTCAAGCTGAGTAATGGGGAGGTACTTTCGGTGAGTAGTCGCCGTAAACAGGAAGTGAACGAGCAGCTTTTGAAGCTGATGTCATTTCCGCTAAGGTAAGAGGACAAGCATGTATTATTTTAGCGTAATGGCCTTATGTGTGGCAATTTCCCTCTTTAGTGTCCTGATTTTGAAATTATATCTGGATACGTTTCTGCAAAGAGCCGTGGGAATCAGGAGCGTGGCTGGGTGGCTTCCATTTTTCATATAGCAGTGTCTCTCTGAAACAGGGCATTTTCCGGGATATATCACTCTGTTGCTTACATTTTCCACTATGTTTATAGTAGGATTTAGTTATACCGGCCCTTTCTGGAAACGGTGTGTGTTCCCCACCATTTTCCTGGCAATATGGATGCTTTTAGAGGGTGCGGTGGATTTTGCCTTTCGGTATATAAATGGAACTGTGGAAACCGAGTTTTTGATGGTGTCCACTCTTTCTAAGATACTCCTGTTCCTATTAGCTATGGGTATCAGGCAGTATGCAAAAAAGAAGGGAATTGGAAAAGAACCATATGGCGGCGGTATGGTCTATATGCTCCTGCCTATTATAGGAATGATACTGTATCATACGCTCTATCAACTGCTGCAGTCCCTGTATGTGAACCAATCGGAAATTGGGGGATGGATGTTGTTGGCAGCAGTGGCCTTGATTTGTCTTAATTTATCTTTTTATCCTGTTTACACACAGTTGGTCAATAACCTTCATATGAAGATGGTTACGCATTATTATATAAAGCAGATGGAACTTTTCAGGCAGGAAGAGGCCATGGAAGCAGCTGCGGCGAAGGAAATTCGGCAACTGCGCCATGATATGAGGCAGCATCTGATTTATTTAGGAGAGCTGCTTGGAAATGGAACGTTGGAGGCAGCCCGGGAAGTATTATTTGAACTGATAGGGGAAACAAAAAAGCAGGGGAGACTGGAATCAAGGACCGGCAATATGGTGGTGGACTCCATGGTAAATCACGCATGGAAAACCGCAGTGGAAAACGGTATTATATTCCATGCGGATATAGCGCCGCTGCCGGAACTGTCTATAAAAGACGCGGATTTGTGTGTATTGCTGGGAAATGCCCTTGATAATGCGCTGGAGGCGTCAAGGTTTGTAGAGGAAGGCAGGAAAGAGATATGGGTTGCCATTCAATATTTTAAGGGGAGTCTGTGCATTCAGATAAAGAATATCTATAAAGAAGACTTGAAATTAGCAGATGATGGAAAAATAGTAAGCCGTAAAGAAGAGCGCGGGCATGGATTTGGACTGTACTCTATGGAGAGGATAGCAGAAAGATATCATGGAATGCTGGATATCAAATCCGATGAAGGATTATTTACGGTGGAGATATTCATATATTGCTGAAGTCAGGTAAGGGTTCTGGCCAGATTGTATCAGAAGAAGCCGAATATTTTGATGATGAAATTTTAAGTACCAAAAAATGTATGATATCATCCCGTCTTTGACACATAAATGGATGTATAAGTGCCGCAATCCCTTTGAAATACTGGGCTTGTGGCACTTTTAGATTGATTGATGTGTCAAACGCCCGTGTACTCAGAAGCATTGGACCCTCCCGCAGCAATTGATGAAAAAGGCAGCTTCTTAAAGAGCTTGCGTGAAATGTATTGCTTAATACCGAAATATCAACTATAATTATGCATGATGTTGAATTGTTTCGTTTTGTCCGAAAATTCAAAGTTGTCGTAAAAGAGACAAAAACCGCTTGAAAAGCCGGTATTTTCGGCCGAAACAGGAGCATAAAAAGTGAAATTTCCAGCTCTTTTCAACACTTGAAATAGCAAAAAAACAAGCACAGATTTTTGTGCAATACTACCAAATTAAGGACGATGTTCTATGAGAAAACTAGCGTTACCTGATGAAATATTACTAAATATCCAGCAGCCTGCCCGCTATATCGGCGGGGAGGTGAACATGACAAATAAGGACCCATCTAAGGTGGACATCCGATTTGCCATGTGTTTCCCGGATGTATACGAAATCGGCATGTCCCACCTGGGCATCCAGATTCTGTATTCCATGTTCAACAACCGGGAGGATATTTACTGCGAGCGCGTCTATTCCCCGTGGATGGACCTGGACCCCATACTCAGGGAAAATAAGATACCCCTCTTTACCCTGGAAACACAGGAACCGGTAAAGAATTTTGATTTCCTTGGAATTACCCTTCAGTACGAGATGTGCTACACCAATGTGCTCCAGATTCTGGACCTTTCACAGATTCCCCTTCATGCCTGTGACAGGACGGAGGATTACCCCATCGTCATAGGGGGAGGCCCCTGCGCCTATAATCCAGAACCGCTGGCTGATTTTTTCGACCTGTTTTACATCGGTGAGGGAGAGACTGCTTATTTTGAACTGATGGACCGATATAAGGAGAATAAGAAGGCCGGCGGCACCAGGAAGCAGTTCCTGGAAATGGCGGCAGAGATACCGGGCATATATGTGCCTGCTTTTTATGATGTGACATATAAGGAAGACGGGACCATTGAATGTTTTCAGCCTAACAATGAACATGCCATGCCGGTTGTTAAAAAACAAATCGTAACCGATATGGACAGCGTGGGCTATATCGAAAAGCCGCTGGTGCCGTTTATCAAAGTAACCCAGGACAGGGTGGTGCTGGAGATTCAGCGGGGCTGTATCCGCGGCTGCCGGTTCTGCCAGGCCGGCTGTGTGTACAGGCCCCTCAGGGAGCACAGCCTGGAATACCTGAAGCATTACGCCAATGACATGCTTAAGAGCACGGGCCATGAGGAGATATCCTTAAGCTCCCTTAGCTCCAGCGATTACAGCCAGTTAGAGGGCCTGGTCAATTTCCTCATTGATGAATTCAAGGGCAAGGGCGTGAATATCTCCCTGCCGTCCCTGCGCATCGACGCATTTTCACTGGACGTCATGAGCAAGGTCCAGGACGTGAAAAAGAGCAGTCTTACCTTTGCGCCGGAGGCCGGCTCCCAGCGGCTGCGGGATGTTATCAATAAGGGACTGACAGAGGAAGTGATTCTGAAGGGAGCCGCCGATGCCTTTGCGTCGGGATGGAACCGGGTGAAGCTGTATTTCATGCTGGGACTTCCCACGGAGACAGTGGAGGATATGGAGGGAATTGCGCTGCTGTCTGAAAAGATTGCGGAAGCCTATTACGATATCCCCAAGGACCAGAGAAACGGCAAGGTACAGATTGTGGCCAGCTCATCCTTCTTTGTGCCAAAGCCCTTTACGCCGTTCCAGTGGGCCAGGATGTGCACAAAGGAAGAATTCATTGAAAGGGCCAACATTGTCCGGGGCAAGTTCCGTGAAATGAAGAACTTTAAGAGCCTCAAATATAATTGGCATGAGGCAGAGCTTACCGTGCTGGAGGGCGTGCTGGCCAGAGGCGACCGAAGGGTGGGCGCTGTCATAGAAGAAGCCTACCGCACAGGGGCCATCTACGATTCCTGGTCCGAATATTTTAAGAATGACGTTTGGATGAAGGCATTTGAAACCTGCGGCGTGGATATCGGGTTTTATACCACCAGGGAGCGGAGCCCCGACGAGGTGTTCCCATGGGACTTCATTGACGCAGGCGTGTCAAAGGAGTTCCTGATTCGTGAGTGGAACCATGCTGTGAAGGAAGAAGTGACGCCTAACTGCCGTCAGAGATGTTCAGGCTGCGGAGCCAGGGATTTTGGCTGCGGCGTTTGTTATGAAACCGTAAAGGAATAGGATAAATGAAAATTCGGATTAAATTCAGAAAATATGGAACAATGAAGTTCATCGGCCATCTGGATGTTATGCGTTATTTCCAGAAGGCCATCCGCAGGTCGGATGTGGATATCTGCTACAGCGGGGGATTTTCCCCGCATCAGATTATGTCCTTTGCAGCCCCTTTGGGAGTGGGAATCACCAGCAACGGCGAGTACGTGGACATAGAGGTGTCCTCCACCGGGGATTCGGAAACCATGAGGGAACGCCTGAACGCGGTAATGTCAGAGGGCTTTGAGATTGTAAGCTACCGGCGTCTGCCGGATGATGCTGCCAACGCCATGTCCATAGTCGGGGCAGGGGATTATACCCTGGCCTTCAGGCCGGGATATGAGCCCGGAGACATGGATAAGGAACAGTGGTTTCAGGGGCTGATTGCTTTTTTTGAGCGTCCCAGCGTCATGGTGACAAAGAAGACCAAGCGCGGGGAAAAGGAGATGGACTTAAAGCCCCTGGTTTATGAACTGAGAATCTGTCCTGAGGGGGACGGTGAAATGGAAGGCCCCCGCCTGTTCATGAAGATATCCGCTGGCAGCGCTGCCAATGTGAAGCCGGAACAGGTGCTGGATGCATATTACGGGTTCCTGGGGGAGGAACGCCCGCCCTTTGCCTTCATGGTACAGCGGGAAGAGGTGTATGCGGACAGGGCTTCTGAGGCTGAGAAGGAGGCCGGGATTCATTCCTTTGTATCGCTGGAACAGCTGGGTGAGGAAATCAGATAATGGACAAACTAGTAGTGACCCGGCGTGGGGATAAGGTATGCACGGCCCTGGTATCCGATGGAAAGGTAAAGCAGCTTATGCTGGAGCCGGATACCGCCGACTCCCTGCTGGGCAATATCTATATCGGCAAGGTGCAGAAGGTGGTAAGCAATATCAATGCCGCCTTTATTGACATAGGACCGGGATGCACCGGATACTACAGCCTGCAGGAGCGCTGGAAGCCGGAACGGCTTAAGGCCGGCGATGAGCTGGTGGTGCAGGTCAGCAAGGACGCGGTAAAGACAAAGGCCCCGGTGGTTTCAGAGCGCCTGTCCTTCACAGGGCGGTACTGCGTGCTGACGGTGGGAAAGCCCGGAATCGGCTTTTCCGCTAAAATCCGGGATACCGCCTATAAGGCAAGGCTTCGTTCCCTGCTGGAACATGACCTGGAAGGGGAAACCTGCCTGGGTGTCATTGTGCGGACCAATGCAGGCACGGTGGAGGACCATACCGTATTGGAGGAACTGGCTGCACTGAGGCAGACATGGCGGAGACTTTCTGCGGAGGCTGCCTGCAGGGTCTGCTACAGCTGCCTTTACAGGGCGCTGCCGGGCTATATTGCAGCAATACGTGATTCCTTTGGGGGTTCCCTGGAGGAAATAATTACAGATGTGCCTGAGTACCACAGGGAGCTTAAGGAGTATCTGGAGGCATACCAGAGGGAAGATTTGGGACGCCTGAGCTTTTATTCGGACGCCCTCCTGCCCCTTGGCAAGCTCTACAGCCTGGAGAATGCGTTTGAAAAGGCGCTGGGAAAGAATGTGTGGCTTAAGTCCGGGGGCTACCTGGTCATAGAGCCTACGGAGGCCATGACGGTCATTGATGTGAATACGGGAAAGTATTCAGGCAGGAAAAACATGCAGGACACCATATACAAGATAAATATGGAGGCTGCGGATGAAATTGGACGGCAGCTGAGGCTGCGTAACCTTTCCGGCATTATTATTGTGGATTTTATTGATATGGAAAGGGAAGAGGACAGGAAGACCCTTCTTGCCCATTTAGGGGATGTTGTTTCGAAAGACCCGGTAAAGACCACGGTGGTGGACATGACTGCTTTGAACCTGGTGGAGCTTACCAGGAAAAAGGTGAGGAGGCCGCTCCACGAACAGGTGGGAATATGACAATACAAAAGGGGATAAAGGGGAAGAAATATGAAAATCATAATTGTAGGCTGCGGCAAAGTGGGAACCACACTGGCAGAGCAGCTGAACAGGGAAAACCACGATATTACGCTGATTGACTGTGACAGCGAGGCGCTTCAATCCATTTCAGACAGTACGGATGTCATGAGCGTCACCGGTAACGGAGCCGTGTACCAGGTACAGATGGAGGCGGGAATTAAGGAAGCTGATTTGCTTATCGCCACCACCAACTCAGATGAGCTGAACATGCTCTGCTGTTTGATTGCAAAGAAAGCAGGAAACTGCCATACCATTGCCCGTATCCGCAACCCTGAATATTCGGCGGAAATCAACTATATCAGGGAGGAGCTGAACCTTTCCCTGGCCATTAATCCGGAGCTGGCAGCCGCCAGGGAGATTGCCAGGCTGCTGCGTTTTCCAAATGCCATCAAGATTGAGCTGTTTGCCAAGGGCAGGATAGAGCTTCTCAAATTCCTGATTCCCAAGGATTCCATCCTGGACCGGATGAAGGTGATGGATGTGGTAAGCCGCCTGAAGAGCAATGTGCTGATTTGCGCCGTGGAACGGGGGGATGACGTGGTGATTCCCGACGGCAATTTTGAGATGAGGGGCGGGGACAAGATATCCTTTATTGCACCTCATGCGGACTGCGCTGAATTCTTCCGCAAGGCGGGCATTGAGAACAACGCGGTTAATTCCGCCATGTTTGTGGGCGGCGGAAAGCTGACCGTATACCTGGCCAAAGCCCTGGCCGATTCCAAGATGAAGATTAAAATCATAGAGCAGGATGAGGAGCGGTGCAGGATTTTAAGCGAAATTCTTCCCCACGCCATGATTATACACGGGGATGGTTCGGACCAGAAGCTGCTTTTGGAGGAGGGAATCCGCCAGACAGAGGCGTTTGCCTCCCTTACCGGCTTTGATGAGGAAAACATCCTGCTGTCCCTGTATGCAGCCAGCCAGTCCAAGGCCAAGCTGGTTACCAAGGTCAATAAGATTGCCTTTGAAAATGTAATCAACGCCCTGAATCTGGGAAGCGTCATATACCCGAAAATGCTGACAGCCGATATCATCCTGCAGTATGTAAGGGCCATGCAGAATTCCATGGGCAGCAATATAGAGACTCTGTATAAAATCGTGGCTGATAAGGCAGAGGCGCTGGAATTCAGGGTCAGGGGGGATTCGCCTGTGCTGGGGATTCCTCTGGAAAAACTGAAGACCAGAAATAATCTGCTGGTGGCATGCATCAACCGCAACGGCCGCATCATCATGCCCCGAGGCAAGGATACCCTGGAGGCAGGGGACACGGTTATTATTGTGACCACCCACACAGGGCTTAACGACTTAAAGGATATCTTAATGTAAAGGCGGGCTGGACATGAATCGGAGTATAATCATATATATGCTGGGCTGGATTATGAATATGGAGGCCATTTTCATGACCCTGCCGGTCATTACGGCTGTTATTTACAGGGAAAGCATTGGGTTCATCTACCTGGGCGTTGCCGCAGTCTGCGGCCTGCTGGGATTTCTGTGCACCAGGAAAAAGCCCTGCACAAAGATGTTTTTTGCAAGGGAAGGATTTGTGACGGTTTCCCTGGGATGGATTGTTTTGAGCTTTTTTGGGTGCATGCCCTTTGTCATAAGCGGAGAGATTCCCCATATCATTGACGCTATGTTTGAAATTGTATCCGGTTTTACCACCACCGGGTCCAGCATCATTCCCAAGGTGGAGGATATGTCCCATGCCACCCTGATGTGGAGAAGCTTTTCCCACTGGATTGGCGGCATGGGGATACTGGTGTTTATCCTGGCAATCCTGCCCATGGCAGGTGATTATAATATGCATATTATGCGGGCGGAGAGTCCCGGCCCTTCCGTGGGAAAGCTGGTGCCTAAAATACGCATCACGGCCAAGCTGCTGTATTCCATATATTTTTGGATGACCATCGTCATGATGGTCCTTCTGCTGCTGGGAAAAATGCCTTTATTTGACAGTATCTGCATGAGCTTCGGCGCTGCCGGTACAGGAGGCTTTGCCTGCCGTAATTCAGGACAGGCGGATTACACGGTGTACCAGCAGGCTGTCATTACTATTTTCATGCTGCTGTTCGGCGTGAATTTCAACGTGTACTACCTGCTGCTCATACGCAGGCCCAAGGATGCGGGACGGTGCGAGGAGCTGAGGGGATATCTGGCTGTGGTGGCCATATCCATCCTGCTTATCACCATCAATATCCGCAGCCTGTTCCCATCCCTGTTTATGGCCTTCCATCAGGCGGCGTTCCAGGTTTCCTCCATTATCACCACCACGGGGTACTCCACCATTGACTACAACAGCTGGCCGGAGTTTTCCAAGACCATTCTGCTGCTTATCATGTTTATCGGAGCGTGCGCAGGCAGCACGGGCGGAGGCATGAAGGTGTCCCGCGTTATGATTGCATTTAAGGAAATAAAAAAGGAGATGGCGTCTGTCATCCATCCCCGCAGCGTGAAGGTGCTTAAGTTCGAGGGAAAGCCTCTGGAGCACAATACCCTCAGGTCCCTTAACGCCTATATTATTGTTTATTTTATGATATTCGGCGTATCCACCCTGATAGTGAGTCTGGACAATTACGACTTCATGACCTCATTCTCGGCAGTGGCAGCCAACCTGAACAACATTGGTCCCGGTATGTCCGTGGTGGGTCCGGCATCCAACTATTCCATGATGTCCTACCTGTCCAAGACCGTGCTCATATTCGATATGCTGGCCGGCAGGCTGGAGCTGTTCCCCATGCTGGTGCTGCTGTCTCCCGGAACCTGGAAACGGAGCTAAGATGTGTAATTGTGAAATGCAGGTGAAAAAACAGTGACTTTCATTGACGAATCCCGACCTCCGGGGTATGATTTCCATAAGAAATCCATGAGGAAAGAAAACCGCGCACAATACACGTTTGGCGTGTAAGGGAATTATCGTGAAGGAGGAAACGGATTGATAAGATTCACAAAAGGCATAAGGTGTATCAGCGCTCTGGTTCTGGCGCTTTCGCTGGCATCGGCATACCCGGCCGTATCATGGGCCGGTGAAGCGGGGCAAACAGAGAATACAGAGAATACAGAAGCATCAACCGGTGCAGTTGCCTATGGTCCGGGAAGCTATGTCATCGGCCGGGACATTCCGCCGGGGGAATATGCGGTCTTTACGGAGGACACATCGGAGCAGAACGCTTATTCCACTTGTACCATTACGTTGTATAAGGATGATACCGATGAGCGGCGTATCGGAACCTTCCGGTTCCAGCACCACGGCCTGATTACCCTTTATAAGGGACAGCACCTGGTAATCACAAAGGGATATGCGGTGGAGGCGGACCGCGCGGGCATTACCCTGGGGACAACCGGCATGTACAAGGCGGGACGGGATATGGAGCCGGGCACATACCGCATCACGCCCCTTACCTCGGGCGGCGGTTATTATGCCCTGTACAATGATGTGAGATATTACTATGATTATATAGATGAATACGGAGCGCTGTTTGAGCCGGTCACAATCAATATTGTGGAAGGCCAGTATCTGGAGCTCTTTGACGCGGGCGCAGTGGAACTGGTGTCAAACTGACAAAAAACTGACAAAAAAACTGGAAATTCCGGTTGACATCGGAAAAGGAAAATGCTATGATATACCAGTATGCCGCACAGCGGGGTTGTAAGAGTCTGCCTGTTTTCCTTGAAAAAGGCAGGTCACCGAAGCTGGCGAGTAATGATAATAGGAGGTGCCTTTCATGTACGCGATTATAGCAACAGGCGGAAAGCAGTACAAGGTAGCAGAAGGCGATGTCATTAAGGTAGAGAGACTGGGCGCAGGCGCAGGCGAGACCGTAACATTTGACCAGGTGCTGGTTGTAAACAACGGCGAGCTGCAGATTGGATGCCCAACCGTTTCCGGCGCAACTGTTACAGCAACAGTTGAGAAGGAAGGTAAGGCTAAAAAAGTCATCGTTTACAAGTATAAGAGAAAGACTGGCTATCACAAGAAAAACGGCCACAGACAGCTTTATACTCAGGTGAAGATTGAAAAAATCAACGCTTAATTGTAAATGATATGATTAAAACAACCGTATTCAAGAAATCCACAGATTCAGGCAATGCTGTTTACACAGGGGTTGTGATGGAGGGACATGCCGGGTATGCCGGGGAGGGTGAGGATATCATCTGCGCGGCGGTTTCGGCCCTGGCTCTTAACTTTTTCAATTCAGTGGAGGCATTTACGGAAGATGGATTTGAAGGCGGGGCGGGAGAGAGCGGTTCGTTTGAATTCCGTTTCACTTCAGATATAAGTCCTGAATCAAAGCTCCTGATGAACTCTTTTATCCTGGGACTTCAGAATATTGAGAGGGATTACGGGAAATCATATATTAACGTGAAGTTTAAGGAGGTGTAACACATGTTAAAGATGAACCTTCAGTTATTCGCTCATAAGAAAGGTGTTGGTTCTACCAAGAACGGTAGAGACTCCGAGGCCAAGAGACTTGGCGCTAAGAGAGCCGACGGACAGTTCGTACTGGCTGGCAACATTCTGTACAGGCAGCGCGGAACCCATATTCATCCTGGCAACAACGTAGGCAGGGGTGGCGATGATACCTTATTCGCTTTAGTAGACGGAGTTGTTAAGTTTGAAAGAAAGGGCAGAGACAGAAAGCAGGTTTCTGTATACCCAAGGGCAATCAACGAATAATTTCGAAGGGCTCCATACTTAGCGTATGGGGCTCTTTTTCACACCACAGGAGGTACTGTGTATGTTTGCCGATAGCGCAAAAATATTTATTAAATCCGGTAAGGGCGGAGACGGCCACGTGTCCTTCAGACGCGAGCTGTATGTTCCCAACGGCGGTCCTGACGGAGGTGACGGCGGCCGCGGAGGCGACGTCATTTTCCAGGTAGACAAAGGAAAAAACACCCTGGTGGACTTCCGGCATGTGCGCAAGTACATTGCAAAGGACGGCCAGGAAGGCGGAAAGAAGCGCTGCCATGGAGCAGATGCCGATGACCTGATTGTGAAGGTGCCGGAGGGAACGGTGCTCAAAGATTTCGAGACAGGAAAGGTCATTGCCGATATGTCCGGTGACAACCAGCGGGAAGTCATCTTAAGAGGCGGCAGGGGCGGTCTTGGGAATATGCATTTTGCAACATCGACCATGCAGGTGCCCAAGTATGCGCAGCCGGGACAGCCCGGCGCAGAGCTGTGGGTGCAGTTGGAGCTTAAAGTAATTGCGGACGTGGGCCTGGTGGGCTTTCCCAATGTGGGTAAATCCACGCTGCTGTCCGTTGTCAGCAATGCAAAGCCTGAGATTGCAAATTACCATTTCACCACACTGAATCCCCATCTGGGCGTGGTGGACCTGGGGGACGGGGCCGGATTTGTCATGGCGGATATCCCGGGCCTGATAGAGGGCGCCTCAGAGGGCATTGGCCTGGGACATGCATTCTTAAAGCACATTGAGCGCACCAAGGTCCTGGTCCATGTGGTGGACGGCGCTTCCGTGGAGGGCAGGGACCCTCTGGAGGACATTAGGACCATTAACCAGGAGCTGGAAGCTTATAATCCGGAGCTGTTAAAGCGTCCTCAGGTCATTGCTGCCAATAAGATGGACGCAGTGTATGCAGAGGAAGATACGGACATTATAGTTGACGAGCTGAGAAAAGAATTTGAGCCAAAGGGCATTAAGGTATTCCCCATATCTGCTGTCAGCAGAAAGGGCGTAAAGGAGCTTCTGTACCATATCAATGACCTGCTTAAGACCGTGGATGATGCGCCGGTTGTATTTGAAAAGGAATTTGAGGTCCAGTACCAGGGCGACAGGAACCTGCCCTATACCGTGACCAGGGCGGATGACGGCGCCTATGTGGTGGAAGGTCCCAGAATCGACAAGATGCTCGGATACACCAACCTGGATTCTGAGAAGGGATTCGATTTCTTCCAGAAGTTCCTTAAGAATACGGGAATCCTGGACGACCTGGAGAAGGCCGGGATTGAGGAAGGCGACACGGTCCGTATGTATGGGCTGGAGTTTGATTATTACAAATAGAAGGAGTTATTATGACAAGCAAGCAGAGAGCCTATTTAAAAGGCCTGGCCATGACCATCGACCCTGTATTCCAGATTGGAAAATCCAGCCTTACGCCGGAGATTACCCAGGCAGTGGACGAGGCCCTGGAAGCAAGGGAACTGATTAAGGTGACGGTGCTCAAGAATTGTCTGGACGACGGCGGTTCCATCGCTGATGTCCTGGCGGAGCGCACGCATTCACAGGTGGTCCAGGTCATTGGCAGGAAAATCGTTCTTTACCGTCCTGCCAAAGAGGAAAAGAAACGTAAGATTGTGCTGCCGGTGAAATAGACGGACAGGTACCGGTTAAGGTATGTGAAGAAGGGATTTGTTTGGCAAAGATAGGAATACTGGGGGGAACCTTTGACCCCATCCACAACGGTCACCTGCGGCTTGGCAGGGAAGCTTATGAGCAGTTTGGGCTGGATGCGGTCTGGTTTATGCCGGCAGGCAATCCGCCCCACAAAAAAAATCATAAAATTACCGAGGGAGAGATGCGTGAGCGTATGGTTAAACTGGCCATTGCAGATACTCCCTATTTTCTGTATTCGGATTTTGAACTGAAGCGTGAGGGAAATACCTATACGGCCCAGACCCTGTCCCTCCTTCGCGGTGAATACAGGGAGGATGAGTTCTATTTCATCATAGGAGCAGATTCCCTGTATCAGATTGAGCAGTGGTTCCACCCGGAGCTGGTCATGAAGCTGGCAGTGCTCCTGGTGGCCGGACGGGCCTACCATGATAAACACCAGCCCTTTGAACGGCAGATTGAATACCTCACATCCAGGTATGGGGCAAGGATTTACCCTATCCGGTGCAGTGAGATGGATGTGTCCTCGGAGGAGATAAGGGCGGCTGTGGCTGACGGGTATTCTATCCATGGATTTGTGCCGGATGCAGTGGAAGAATATATTATGGACCATGGACTATACAGGTTCGGCGTAGAGAACCCGGTCCTGGACGGCAAAGGAGAGTGATTGTATGGAGAACCAATGCAGCCAGATTATGATATTCAGGAAAGACCTTAAGAGAAAGCTGGCGCCCATGCGCTACGAGCATTCCCTGAGCGTGTCCTACACCTGCATGAATCTTGCCATGCGCTACGGTTTCGACCTGGACAAGGCGGAGCTGGCCGGACTGATGCATGACTGCGGGAAACGGTATTCGGATGATATCATATTAAAAAAATGTTTGAAACATGGTCTGGAAGTGACGGATGCAGAGTACAAGGCCCTGCCCGTGCTTCATGCAAAATACGGGGAATGGCTGGCAGAGCACAAGTACCAGATTACGGACCCGGAAATCCTGGATGCCATTGGCTGCCATACCACCGGCAGGCCGGACATGACAATCCTGGATAAAATCCTCTATATAGCGGATTATATAGAACCCAGGCGCTACAAGGCCGAGAATCTGCCGGTAATAAGGCGGATGGCCTATGAGGACCTGGATGAGACCATGTATGCCATATTGGCGGGAACCCTGGATTATCTGGAAAAAAAGGGCGGAAGCATTGACCCTATGACGGAGCAGGCATATGAATATTTTAAGAAAGTGAAAGGAGAACGCGATGAACTCAAAAGAAATGGTGAAACTGGCATATCAGGCTCTCAGCGATAAAAAGGGGGAGGACATCAAAATCATTGATATCCAGTCCGTATCCGTCCTGGCGGATTATTTTATAATTGCTGACGGAAGCAATGCCAACCAGGTGCAGGCCATGGCTGATAATGTGGAAGAAATCCTGGAAAAGGCCGGCTGTGAGTGCAAGCAGATTGAGGGCTACCAGAATGCAAACTGGATTCTGATGGATTACAAGGATGTAATTGTCCACATCTTCTGCAGGGAAGACAGGTTGTTCTACGATTTGGAGCGAATCTGGAGGGATGGAAAGACGTTTGTGGATGTGAACGAGCTGTAATCAATAGGAACTGAAACTAGTTGGGAAACGATAAGAACGGATATACGAAGTCTGCCTGTATGGGACTTCTGTATATCCGTTCTTTCTGTGGGGGGTATAAAAGGCACCCGCGCCTACATCATGCGGACCAGTCCAATCACCTTGCCCAGTATCTCCACGGAATCCGTAATAATGGGCTCCATGGCGTCGTTCTCAGGCTGGAGGCGGTAATGCCCGTTCTCCTTATAAAAACGTTTGACAGTGGCTGAGTCATCTACCAGGGCCACCACAATCTCTCCGTTGGCAGCAGTGGGACACTGCTCCACAATCAGCTTGTCGCCGGGCAGGATTCCGGCGCCCACCATGCTTTCTCCCTTGACCGTCAGCATGAACGTCTCCGCGTTGGGAAGAATCTCTGCAGGAAATGGGAAGTAATCCTCAATCCGCTCCTCTGCAAGGATGGGTTCTCCGGCGGCAACGGTTCCGATAAGAGGTATGTTTACCATCTCTCTGCGGTTAAAGTTGAAGGTGTCGTCTAAAATCTCAATGGTCCTGGGTTTGGTGGGGTCACGCCGTATGTAGCCCTTTTCCTCCAGGGAGGACAGATGGGAGTGGACGGAAGAGGTGGACTTTAAATGTACTGCCTCGCAAATCTCCCGCACAGCCGGCGGATATCCCTTCTTTAAAATGGTATCTTTGATGTATTCTAAAATCTCCTGCTGCTTAGAAGTAATTTTATCCTGTGCCATAATCAACCTCCTGCGTTTTCTATATTTATAGTAACATATGTTCGATGAAAATGCAAACCTTTGTTCGTTTTTTTGCCTGCAGCCCTTGACAAACATTTGTTCTGGTAGTATAGTATGAATATACAAAAGAACAGACGTTCTGTATTGCGCGCAAGAAGGAACCGCCTCAGGGAGGTTGCCATATGAGAGTGAGAAAGAGAAGGTTGACAGCTACATGTTTTACGGTTTTACTGTTTGTTTCCATTATTATGGGACGCACCATGTTTACTTCCATGGCTAAGGAGGAGGGGAACAGGACCACTCCCTATTATAAGAGTGTCCGTATCCAGGAAGGTGACAGTCTGTGGGGGATTGCCAGCCAGTACAGGGAGGGCAGTTCCATGAGTATGGACGAGTATGTGAGTCAGCTCAAGCAGATGAATGGACTGAAGAAGGACACCATCCATGCAGGGCAGTATCTGACTGTGGTGTATTTTGAGTAAACAATACCAGCCTGCGGACATATAATATATATAGAAAGAAAGACATCTGAAAAGAAAGACATTTAAATGAAATATGTCAAAAACCTTTGGGGATATCCGGCCGGCTCCAAGGGTTTTTATTGTCTTGCAGGTATTATCTTCATACGGCTTTCTCCTGCGTTTCGGTTACATTTTCACCCGGAAATTTCCAAAAGTTCCAGATTATATAATTTTATAACCTTTTATTGTGCAAAATGATACAAATTTCTTTCTTGACGTTAAGATGCTGTGAAAATCAATCATATGTGTCGTGATATAATATACAAATTATAAAATAAAATGGGCCGGGATTTGTTACATTTTCATTTTCATAACATTTATATTATCAATTTATAAATAATATGTATTTGAAATTATTAAACCAGATGACTATAATAGGCAAAAGCAAACGAGAAGAGAAAGGGGGTTGTTTAGTATGAACGGTTTAGTGGAATCACTGATGGAAGAGCTTAACTGCAATGTGGTGTTCACCATACCGCTGTTCGGCGGTATTGATGTGATGGAATCCGTGGTGGTGACGTGGATTATCATGGCAATTATGATGGCGGCTTCCCTGATACTGGTCCATGGCCTAAAGGTAAGGAACATAAGCAAAAAGCAGGCTGCCCTGGAAAGCGGCATGTCCTTTATCTATGATTTCTTTGAAGGGCTTTTGGGAAAGGAAGGCAGGGATTATATACCCTATCTGATTACCGTGGTGATATACATAGGAATCGCCAATATGATTGGACTTCTTGGCTTCAAGTCGCCGACCAAGGATTTGAATGTGACTGTTTCCCTGGCTGTGATGAGTATCGTGCTGGTGGAAGTGGCCGGCATCCGCAGGAAGGGTATCAAGGGATGGATAAAAAGCTTTGCGGAGCCCATTGCCATCATAGCGCCAATCAATGTGCTGGAGCTGTTTATACGGCCATTGTCCCTGTGCATGCGGTTGTTCGGCAACGTGCTGGGCGCCATTGTTGTCATGGCGCTTATCAAGCATCTGCTGCCGCTTATTGTGCCGCTGCCATTCAGCTTCTATTTTGATATATTTGACGGAGTGATACAGGCATATGTGTTTGTGTTCCTCACATCATTATATATAAAAGAAGCCATTGAGGATTAAGTTTGCAGCCTTATGGAAAAAGAAAAAATTGAGAGAAAAAGGAGAGTCTTATTATGACAGGATTAATCGCATTAGGAGCAGGTGTTGCAGTTATTACAGGTGTTGGAGCAGGTATTGGTATTGGTCTGGCCACCTCCAAGGCAGTGGACGCCATTGCAAGACAGCCTGAGGCAGACGGCAAGATTACCAAGGCGCTGCTGCTGGGATGCGCCCTCGCTGAGGCAACCGCTATTTACGGCTTTGTCATCGGCCTTTTAATCATTCTGTTTTTAAAATAATTTACAGCAGGAAGGCGGCTTAATATGTTAAATTTAAACATTTGGAATGTAGCCTTTACGGTTATCAACCTTCTGGTTTTATACCTGTTCATGAAGCACTTCCTGATTGGTCCGGTGCGCAGGATACTGGATGAGAGGCAGCAGATGATTGAGCACGACCTGGACGAAGCAAAGAACAGGGAGACGGAAGCCTGCCGGATGAAAGAGCAGTACCAGGCTTCCATCGGCAATGCGGACCAGGAAGCTTCCAGAATCATCGAGGATGCCAGGAACAGGGCTGCCGCGGAGTATGAGAAGATTCTGGCCCAGGCCAGGGCAGACGCTGCCAGGAAGATGGAGGAAGCGGACAGAACCATTGCCCTGGAGCGCGAGAAGGCCATGAATGACTTAAAGGCCGGTGTGGCCGGTCTGGCCATGACAGCTGCCGCCAGGTTAATCAGCGAGCAGAGCGGACCGGACGGCGACAGGAACCTATACAACCGCTTTTTAGCAGAATCAGGTGAAGGAAATGACTGAGACAGCCAGGATGTATGCCATTGTTTTATATGAGCTGGGCATACCGGAAGAAATGGTCAGGAAGGCGGCAGAGCTGCTTAAGGAGAATCCGGAACTTCCGGAGGTGCTAATAAGCCCGGTGGTTCCCGCGAAAAGTAAGCATGCCGTGATTGAGAAGGTGTTCAGGGAACCCGAGTTTTCTGCATTGATGGTACGTTTTTTAAAAAAGGCTTGTGATGCGGGATGCATCGGACAGACAGAGGAGATAGCAGCGGCCAGAGATGCCTATGCCCGGAAGAAGGCAGGCATCATGGAAGCGCAGCTTCACTATGTTACCATGCCGGGTGCGGCCCAGATTACAGGAATAAAGCAGTTTCTGTGCAGAAAATATAAGAAAAAAGATGTGAACATCCGATTGGTGAACCAGCCGGACCTGATGGGCGGTTTTGTCCTGAAGGCCGGGGATACAGAATATGATTACAGCCTGAAGGGGCAGCTTTTAAGGCTCCGCGGGGCTGTGGTAAGATAGGAGTCTTGATATGAGCACAATCAGTTCCCAGGAAATCATCTCCATCATTAAGAGCGAGATTGAGAATTTTGACATGCATGCCGGACAGGAACAGGAAACTGGTTCTGTTATCTGGGTAGGAGACGGCATAGCAATCGTATACGGCATTGAACATGCCATGTACGGGGAAATCGTAATATTTGAAAATGGTGTCAAGGGAATGGTCCAGGACATCCGTAAGAATGAGATTGGCTGTATTCTTTTTGGTAAGGATACAGGAGTGGGCCAGGGCACCAAGGTGGTCCGTACCAGGAAAAGGGCGGGCGTACCTGTGGGAAACGGATTCTTGGGAAGGGTGGTCAACGCCCTGGGAGAACCCATTGACGGACTGGGCCCTGTAAAGGAAGAGGATTACCGGCCGGTGGAGGAGGAAGCTCCCGGCATCGTGGACAGAAAGTCAGTGGGTGTTCCCATGGAGACAGGTATCCTGGCCATTGATTCCATGTTCCCCATAGGCCGCGGCCAGAGGGAATTAATCATAGGGGACCGTCAGACAGGCAAGACCTCCATTGCCATGGATACCATTCTGAACCAAAAGGGCAAGGATGTGGTCTGCATCTATGTTGCCATTGGCCAGAAGGCATCCACCGTGGCAAAGCTGGTTTCCACCCTTAAGAAGAACGACGCCATGGGCTACACCATTGTCATGTCCTCCACGGCCAGCGAGGCAGCGCCTCTTCAGTACATAGCCCCCTATGCAGGGACTGCCATGGCTGAATATTTTATGCATCAGGGAAGGGATGTTTTGATTGTCTACGATGACCTGTCAAAACATGCAGTGGCTTACAGGGCACTGTCCCTGCTGCTGGAGCGCTCTCCGGGCCGTGAGGCGTATCCCGGCGACGTATTCTACCTTCATTCACGCCTTCTGGAGCGTTCCAGCAGATTGTGCGATGAAAAGGGAGGCGGCTCCATCACAGCCCTGCCTATCATCGAGACGCAGGCAGGCGATGTGTCGGCGTATATTCCCACCAACGTCATCTCCATTACAGACGGACAGATATTCCTGGAAAGCGACCTGTTCTTCTCCGGCATGAGACCGGCGGTAAACGTGGGCCTTTCTGTGTCCCGTGTGGGCGGCGCAGCCCAGACAAAGGCCATGAAAAAGGCATCCGGAAGCATCCGTATCGATTTGGCGCAGTACCGCGAGATGGAGGTGTTCACCCAGTTCAGTTCTGACCTGGATGAGGCTACCAAGGAGCAGCTGGCTTACGGCAAACGCCTTATGGAACTGCTGAAACAGCCTCTGGGAAGGCCCCTCAGCCTTCATGAACAGGTCATCACCCTCTGCGCGGCAACCCACAAGGTTATGCTGTCCGTTGAGGTTTCGGATATCAAGGAATTCCAGATGAACATGCTGGCCTGGTTTGATGAAAAGCACCCGGAGATTGGTAAAGAAATTGAGGAAACCAGGGTTCTGAACGATGACCTGACAAACCGCATCGTGGATGCGGCAAACCAGTACAAGACAAACCAGTACAAGGCATCCGTCTGACCAGGAAGAAGGAGTTAATATGGCAAATGCAAGAGAAATCCTCAGCCGTATGAAGAGCGTCCAGGATACCCGGAAGATAACCAATGCCATGTACCTGATTTCCTCCACAAAGCTTAAAAAGAGCAGGAAACTGCTGGAGGAAACAGAGCCTTACTTCTATTCTCTCCAGGATTTGATACGCCGCATCCTGCGCCATATGCCGGATGTGGAGCATTTTTACTTCAATCCAAGGAAGGAAATCAAGGAGGAGGACAGGATAAAGGGCCTGATTGTTATAACCGGCGATAAGGGACTGGCAGGCGCTTACAACCATAATGTGCTGAAGATGGCCCAGGAGTGGATGGAACAGAGCAGGAACCACCGGCTCTACGTGGTGGGAGAATTGGGACGCCATTATTTTGAGGCCAGGCATATCCGCGTGGAGGAGCAGTTCCATTACACGGTACAGAATCCCACCATGCACCGCGCCCGTCTGATTTCCTCCGCCATATTGGAGGATTATGAGGAAGGACGCCTGGATGAGGTCTGGATTATATATACGCAGATGATTAACAGCATGAAGATGGAGGCCGAGATGACAGAGCTTCTTCCCCTTAAGCGGGAGGATTTCAGCAATATTGTCATTCCGGCGGATATTATCCAGGAGGAGATACAGATGGTACCTTCCCCCAGCGCTGTCATGGACCACGTGGTCCCCAACTATGTGACCGGGTTCATATTCGGCGCCCTGGTGGAGTCCTTCTGCAGCGAGCAGAACGCCAGGATGATGGCGATGCAGTCCGCCAGCGACAATGCCAATGCAATCCTGAACGACTTGTCCATAGAGTATAACCGTGTAAGGCAGGCTGCCATTACCCAGGAAATCACAGAGGTAATCAGCGGCGCCAAGGCACAGAAAAAGAAACATTCGTAAATTCGTAAATATAGAAGGAGGCAGCCATGAGCAAGGGAAAAATCATACAGGTCATGGGACCTGTAGTTGACGTGGCTTTTGAGGATGACGGACTTCCCCATATCAAGGACGCCCTGGTGGTGGATAACCAGGGGAAGAAGTGCGTCATGGAGGTGGCCCAGCATGTAGGCGGCAATGTGGTGCGCTGCATCATGCTGGCATCCAGCGACGGCCTGTGCAAGGATATGGAAGTGGAGCCTACAGGCGCCGGTATCCAGGTGCCTGTAGGCGAGAAGACTCTGGGACGTCTCTTCAACGTTTTGGGCGAAACCATTGACGGAGGAGAGAGCCTGGAAGGTGAGGATAAGTGGGTAATCCACAGGGACCCGCCTTCTTTTGAGGACCAGAGCCCTGTTGTGGAGATGCTGGAGACAGGCATCAAGGTAATTGATTTGCTGGCCCCTTATGCCAAGGGAGGAAAGATTGGACTCTTCGGCGGCGCCGGCGTGGGAAAGACCGTACTGATACAGGAGCTGATAACCAACATAGCAACGGAACACGGCGGATATTCCATCTTTACGGGCGTGGGAGAGCGTTCCCGTGAAGGTAATGACCTGTGGACCGAGATGAGGGAGTCCGGGGTGCTGGAAAAGACAGCCCTGGTATTCGGACAGATGAATGAGCCGCCGGGGGCGCGTATGCGCGTGGCCGAGACAGGGCTGACCATGGCCGAGTATTTCAGGGATGTGGAGCACCAGAACGTGCTTCTGTTCATCGACAACATATTCCGTTTTGTCCAGGCCGGTTCCGAGGTATCCGCCCTTCTGGGACGTATGCCTTCGGCCGTGGGATATCAGCCCACCCTGGCCACTGAGGTGGGCGAGCTGCAGGAGCGTATTGCTTCCACCAAGAACGGCTCCGTTACCTCGGTACAGGCCGTGTACGTGCCTGCAGATGATTTGACGGACCCGGCGCCTGCCACCACCTTTGCCCATCTGGACGCCACCACGGTCTTGTCCAGGAAAATTGTGGAGCAGGGCATTTACCCGGCTGTGGACCCTCTGGAATCCACCTCCCGTATCCTGGAAGAGGATGTGGTGGGCAGGGAGCATTATGAGGTGGCCAACAAGGTGCAGCAGATGCTTCAGAAGTATAAGGAGCTGCAGGACATTATTGCCATCCTGGGTATGGAGGAGTTGTCCGAGGAGGATAAGCTGACCGTAAACCGTGCCAGAAAGATTCAGAGATTCTTATCCCAGCCATTCCATGTGGCGGAAAACTTTACCGGCGTACCGGGGAAATATGTGCCTGTAAAAGAGACCATCCGCGGGTTTAAGGCCATTATTGACGGCGAGATGGACGGGTATCCCGAGGCGGCGTTTTTCAATGTGGGTACCATTGACGAGGTTGTGGAGAAGGCTAAGACCCTGGAGCACCATGAGGCTTAACAGGGCTGTATGCCACAGAAAGGAGCCGGGATATGTCTGCATTTTGGCTGAAAATCGTTGCCAGCGACCACGTGTTTTATAACGGGCATTGTACGTATCTGGTGGTGCCAGCGCCAGACGGTGAGATGGGCATTATGCCCCACCATGAAGCCATGATTCTGGCTGTCCAGGAGGGAAACCTGCGCTTTAAGGTGCCGGAGGAAACAGAATGGCATCAGGCCATTGTGGGACGCGGAATCCTGCAGGTGGCCAATAACCGTGTGACCATGATAGTGGACACGGCGGAACGGCCTGAGGATATTGACGAGGTCAGGGCCAGGGAAGCGCTGGAGCGCGCGCAAGAGCAGCTGCGCCAGAAACTGAGCCTGAGGGAATTCAAGATGTCCCAGGCTTCCATGGCAAGGGCGCTCTCCAGGCTGAAAGGAAGCCATCTGAGGGAATTAAAGTGATGGGAGCAACTTCCTGGAAACAGCAACATTACATTAGGAAGCAGCGGCAATATGAAAGAATGGCTGTGGGATGGAAACATCCTACAGCCATTTTGAGTTTTGTATAAGGAAATTGCAGAAGTCCATCACAATGGGATTGTCCTTGCCAAGAGGGGAGCACATGAGGATAATCTGCCGGCGGCATACCTGGTCCCTGATGGGGAGCAGCTTTACCGGGGAGTGGGGAGACATGGGCCCCCATTCCCCGCCCAATGGTCCCCAGGAGTACTGGGGCCAGAATCCAATGCCCAGTCCGGCGGCAATCAGGTTCCTGACGGATTCCGTTGTATCGCTTTCAAAAATCACGTTTGGAACAAAATCAGCCTCTGAAAAATAGCTGTTGCATATCTGGCGTATGGGCCTGGAGCCTGCCAGGCATATGTATCCTGCGTTCCTGGTATCGGCCAGATTGATGGAATCCTTGTCCCCATAAGGGGAATGGGTGGGAACAGCCAGATACAGGTCCTCCTCCAGCATGACCATGTAATCCTCATAATCCGCATTTTTTAAGTCGGACCGCACCGCAGACACACACAAATCATAGTCAGCATGATTCTCAGCCTGGTACAGCTGGAAGTTAACGTCCGGCCGCAGGGCCCTGTAGGCAATGATTCGGTTGGTAATCAGGGTGGAGGCTGCCAGAAGCTTTAAATGGATGGTATGGCTGGACATGTACTGGTCCGCCCTCAGTTCGCCTGGAATCCGGTCCAGGGCGCTTACAATGGGAATCAGCCGCTTTTGAAGAAGGCGTCCTGCTTCATTCAGTTCTATGCTTCTGTTCTTTCTCTCAAAGAGGGGTACGCCCAGCTCTGCTTCCAGCCTGTGTATGGCCTGGGAGAGTGCTGGCTGGGCTATCTGAAGATGCTCAGCCGCCTTTGTCATGTGCTGATATTCAGCAGCTGTCAGAAAATAACGTAATTGCAGTAATTCCATATGTCACCTCGGATATATGATTTTTTCAACAGGCAGTTCCTGTTCGGGTATCCGACTATTATATACCATAATTTAAAAAAATGCATTCAAAATTTGAATGAGATAAAAACTCATTATTATTTTAAACACAGATAAAAAACCTCATTACCATAAAAACGAAAAAACCTCATAAAAAATGAGAATTATTCCCTGTTTCTGCTATTGTAATTTTTCGCCAGGTCTGATACGATGTAAAAGAGTTAGCTGTAGCTAACCACGGGGACTTTCAGCCAAACTAAAATTATGAGACAGCCGGAGGTAATACGTGAGCAAAGAAACCTTACGCCTAATGCTGAACCTGAATCCAAACGATTTGGATACCCAGGTGGCATTGCAGTGTGCACCTTTACTGACAGGTATGAAGATATCCAACCTTCTGACCGTAAACCGTTGCAGGAGGGCGGCGGTCCCGGAACTGTTCAGGGATACGGCAGTGTCCTGCTGCATTTTGTATGAATCAACTGAGAAAACCACATTTCTTCTTTACATCAGGCAGGCTCTTGAAGCGTATCTGGCCCGGCCCGAAGTAAAGACCCTGATGGAACGGTTTGGTTACAGGGGATGGGATTTGGAGGAGATACTAAGCCTTGTATCCATTAAATATGAGGAGCACATGGAAGACCGTGCCGGTTTCCCCCATGAGATAGGCCTGCTGCTGGGCTATCCTGCAAAGGACGTGATGGGATTCATTGAAAATAACGGAAAGGATTTTCTCTATATGGGATACTGGAAGGTATATGCGGACCTGCCTGAGTGCAAGCGCATCTTCCGGGCATACAGTCAGGCCCGTGAGCGCATGATTCATTTGGTTTCCCGCGGTATGAAGATTGATGGAATCTTAAGGTTGCACAATCTGAATCAATATAAATCAATGAGAATATAAGGAGGATACATGACATGAATCAGATTATGGTAGTTTACTGGTCACAGACAGGCAATACGCAGGCCATGGCCAATGCAGTGGCGGAAGGCATCAAAGAGGCGGGAAAGGAGGCCCTGGTCACAGAGGTTTCCAATATATCCGCGGACGCCCTCAGGGAGGCAGGCGTTTTTGCCCTGGGATGCCCGGCCATGGGGGCAGAGGTTCTGGAAGAAGGAGAGATGGAGCCCTTTGTGACAGAGGTGGAAGCATTTGCTTTTGGCAGGCACATCGGACTCTTTGGCTCCTATGGATGGGGAGACGGAGAGTGGATGCGCGACTGGCAGACCCGTATGGCCGATGCAGGCGCTGAAGTAGTGGGCGGCAGGGGCGTCATTGCCCAGGAAAGCCCGGATGAGGATGCGCTGAATCAGTGCAGGGAGCTGGGAAAGGCGCTGGCAGCCGCAGAGGCATAATGGGGATGTAAATACGATGAAAGGCATGGTATAGTGATAATACAGGCATGGTATGCTGCATGTTGCAGGTATCATGCTTTTTTTTGCAGACCTTTCGGTTTGCCTTTTTCTGGTGCTATGGTATAATGAATAGAATAGTATCAGGAATCTATGAATACAGCAGGGGGATATGAAACTTATGACAAATTCAGAGGGCAGGGGCAGGAATAACCGGCAGGAGGGCAAAGGACACAGAAGGGGCTCTGTCTCGTTTAAAATAAGCCTGAGTCTGCTGTGTGTTCTGATTCCCTTTTTAATCATACTCATTACGATATCCTGTGTCATGGCAGCCGGAGCCATATCCATCCTGAATGACAAGATACTGAAGGTTCAGACAGATTATGCTGTTTCCAGGGTGGATGATTTCTTCAGCAGCAAGGTTACGGCAGCCAGCATGTTCCGTGAGAATGATGATTTGCAGGCTTATTTTGCATCGGTCACCGGTAAGGATGACATCAGGTCCTATAACGGGCATGGCGAGGTGCTGAGAGTGCTGGGCAGTGCATTGGAGCAGATGGGGGATACGGAGAAGGTGATGCAGGCATGGGTGGCGGACCCCAGGACAGACTGCTACCTTTTGTCGGACGGCAGCGTGGTGGATGCTGGTTTGGAGGACACGGCATGGTACGGAACCGTGGTTTCGGAAGGGAAGACCATCATAACAGAGCCGTTTCTGGACCCGGCCACCCAGGAGATGATTGTCTCCATCGTGTCTCCGGTGGTGTCCGGGTCCGGCACAGGGCCAGCAGGGCTGTTTGGATTTGACGTAAATCTGGATACGCTTAAGCAGACTCTTTCCGGAATAAAGGTAGGGGAGGCAGGATATCTGGAGCTGATTTCCAACGGCTCGGATTACATATACAGCGACGACCCCACTGCTTCCGGCAGGAATGTCAGTGAGCTTACTATATCAGATGATTATAAAGATAAGGTGAGGAATAATTACAACGGCATCACTGATTTTACATATTCAGGGGTCAGGTATACGGCCATGTTCCGGAACTGCAGGACAACGGACTGGCTGGCAGTGGCCACGCTGCCCTTGTCAGAGGTAAACTACACCCGCAATCATCTGATTGAGACCATGGTATTCATGTCCATTCTGATGCTGGCCCTGCTGGTCCTGCTGATTGTCTTTGTGGTCCGCAGGCTGATGAAGCCCCTGGGTGAAATCAGCGCAAGCATGGAGGCATTTTCCAGAGGAAACCTGGATGCGGATATACGGGCCGGCGGGGATGATGAGATTGGAAGGCTGTCTGAAAGCGTCCGTTCTTCGGTCCGTTCCTTAAAGGACATCATTGAGGACATAACACACATACTGACAGAGGTTTCCGCAGGTAATCTGGCTGTGCCGGTAAAGGGGGATTACATAGGTGATTTCAGGTTTATCCGGGAAGCCCTGGAGAAAATCATGGGCGCCCTGAACCATACCTTACGGCAAATCAGCATTTCCGCGGAGCAGGTTTCCTGCGGCTCGGAGCAGGTGTCCGCGGGAGCCCAGACCCTGTCCAGGGGGGCTGCGGAACAGGCAGGCTCAGTGGAGGAACTGGCCACTGTTATCAACGACCTTTCCCAGCAGATTTCATCCAATGCCGACCGGGCCTTGGAGGGCAGCCGGATGGCCGGGAATGTGGGGGAGGAAGCAGCGGAAAGCGACCGAAGGATGCAGGAGCTGCAGGACGCCATACACAATATCAAAACAAGCTCCTTTAAAATACGGGAAATCATCAGGACCATACAGGATATTGCGTTTCAGACCAACATACTGGCCCTGAATGCCGCCGTGGAAGCGGCCCGGGCAGGGGACGCAGGAAAAGGATTTGCCGTGGTGGCAGGGGAGGTCAGAAACCTGGCTTCCAAGAGCGCCGAGGCTTCCAGAAATACGGCTGACCTTATCAATAACTCCTTAAAGGCAGTGGAGGACGGAACAAAAATAGTGGACGCAACGGCTGTTTCCATGAGGAACGCATTGACCGGGGTACAGAAGGTGGTAAAGACCATGGACGATATATCTTCCGCATCCAGGGAACAGGCGTACTCCGTGGAACAGGTGACGCGGGAGATGGAGCAGATAGCGGGCGTGATTCAGGAGAATTCAGCCACTGCTGAGGAAAGCGCTGCTGCCAGCGAGGAGCTTTCGGCTCAGGCACTGCTGCTGAAAGGACTTATAGAGAGGTTCCGGCTTGACAGCACATATGAGGAATGATTGCATACATTCAGTATGGGAATCTGAGGTGGATGGGATGTCAGTAAATTATGATGCGGGATTTTATGACAATGACACGGAATTGCATGACTATGATATGGAATTTCGGAAATTGGCAGATGAGGTATATAAGCAGCCCTGTGACTTGTTTTCTTATATGGAACGGCATGACATTCCGGCCGGCGACAGGGACAAGGTGCAGGAGGCGGTGCAGCTGGACATTGAAATTTTAAACACTGCCTTTGTCCTGGAGGATGCCAGGATATTTGAGGAGTACGCCAGGTGGCTGTACCGGCTTCTTCTTCCTGTGATGGCACAATGTCCGGAGGATGGACTGAGGAATATGGTCTGGCGGCATTTTAAACAGGTGGGAGACTGTGCATCAAGGGTAATGAACAAGAATGACGGGATGAAGGCGGTCCGGCTGACAGACCTTGGGGCCAGGGCAGCGGCCGGGGAATACGGAAAGGGGACCTGTAAAAAGGAGTGGAAGCCGGAAAAGTATGAGAGCCAGGTCAGACAGTATCTGGACAGCCTGCTGGCATCCGACACCAGGACCGCTGTGTCCCTTGTGACTGGCTATCTGAAGGAGGGTATCCCCTTAAGGGATATATACGGGGATATTATAGCGGAGTCCATGAGACGCGTGGGGGACCTGTGGCACGAAAATGTCATTTCTGTGGACAAGGAGCATTACTGCACATCCGTCACCCAGCTGGCGTTGTCCCGGATGTATCCTGTAATATTCGGCCAGAAGCGCAGGAACAGGAAGATGATGGCAGCCTGCGTGGGCAGTGAGCTCCATGAGATGGGAGCCCGCATGGTGGCGGACCTGTTTGAGTATGACGGATGGGACAGCATTTATCTCGGGGCGTCCGTGCCCTTTAATGCCCTGGAGGAAGCCATGGAAGAGCATCAGCCGCAGCTGGTTGCCCTTTCTGTGACCATGCCCCAGCATCTGAGGCTCTGCCGGGAGGCGGCGGACCGGATTCACAGCCTGTTTCCCGGATGCAGGATTGCCGTGGGCGGGAATGCATTTATGAGCACGAATGAGATATGGAGGAACTGGAAGGTGGATGTATATACCCGCGATGCAAGGCAGCTTGTGTCATGGGCGGACCATGTACTGGAAAAGGGATAATGATGGGATATATTGCTCTATGTGATTTGCAGGGAAATGTAATCAAGATAATTCAGCACAATTCTGCGGACATGGTCCATGAGGGACAGAATGTAAAGCAGCTTTTTTGCGATGCCCGGGAGATGGATGAGTGGGAGGAACTGCTCAGACAGGACAGCGGACACGCCGCCTATGGTTCCGGTTACTATGAGATACAGAAGGTAAATAACCAGCTTATCAATTCCCAGAGAGAGCTGGCCAAGGCCAATGCCCGTCTTAAAATCATGCTGGAGGAAGCCAGGCAGGCCAGGGATACCATCGAGCATCTGGAGCGGGACCCTCTCACCGGTCTGTTTACGGAGCGCGTATTTTATGAAAGGGCCGGCGCTGTTCTGGAGGAGGATTCCGGAAATGGGTATGACATTGTGGCAGTGGATATAGAACGGTTTAAGATGGTAAATGACGCCTTTGGGTCCGCGGCAGGGGACCAGCTGTTAAAACGGCTGGCGGACTGCCTTCTGGGCATTCCGCTGAAGGGGAAGGGATTGTTTGCCAGGGCCAGGGCCGACATGTTCTTTGGCCTGGTGGCCCATGAAGACAGTTTCTATGAGGAACTGGACCGGAGGCTGGACAGTCTGGCGGAAAATCCGCGCCTGCCCATGCGTATCCAGATTAAGGCCGGAATCTATCCGGTGGAGGACCGCCGCATCACCGTGCCCAGGATGTGCGACCGGGCCCTTCTGGCCTCGGCCAGCATAAAAGGATTGTTTAACTGCCGCTGCGCTGTCTATGACGAGTCCATGCGCCAGAAAATGGTGCTGGAGCAGAAGGTCATCAATACCATGGAGGAATCACTGGAACGGGAGGAGTTTCATCTGTTCCTGCAGCCCAAGGTGGAAATTGAAACCGGCAGGCTCATAGGGGCGGAGGTGCTGGTGCGGTGGGACCATCCTGAGTATGGAAGGATACTGCCGGGGGATTTTATACCTATATTTGAAAAGAACGGCTTTATCTACGCCCTGGACCAGTATGTGTGGAGAAAGGCCTGCCGGATGCTGGAGCGCTGGAAAAAAGAAGGAATGGATTACGTCCCGGTGTCGGTGAATGTGTCCAGGGCAGATATCTATCATGGCGAACTGCCTGAGATTCTGGCTCAGATGGTAGAGGAAAGCGGGCTGGAACCAGGTGAACTTCATCTGGAAATAACGGAGAGCGCTTATGTGACGGATTCCCGCCAGCTGATGTCGGTGGTGGACCGCCTGAGGCAGCTGGGGTTTGTTATAGAGATGGATGATTTTGGGAAGGGCTATTCTTCCCTCAATACACTTTCGGAGCTGCCCATTGATGTTTTAAAGCTGGATTTGGAATTCCTGAAGCAGGGAGTCAATGTATTGCGCAGGCAGCAAATCATGCGGATGATTGTGAACATGGCAAAGGAGCTGCAGCTGCAGGTTATAGCGGAGGGCGTGGAGACAGGGGAACAGACCCGCCTTCTGAAACAACTGGGTTTTTCTTATGCCCAGGGGTATTACTACGGAAGGCCGGTGCCCCAGGAAGAGTTTTTTCACCGGTACCTCAGACAGCGGAAATAAATGAAGGTATGGTTTGTGACTTTCAGAGTAAACCATGGGCAGAGCCGTGGACAGGGAGGAAGGAAGACATGCTTGCAAAGCGGAAGCTTTTAATTGTTGAAGATAATGCAATCAACCGGATGATGCTGAAGGAGATATTATCACAGCGGTATTCGGTGGCGGAGGCTGAGAACGGACAGGAGGCACTGGAAAAACTGGAATATATGAAGGGGGATGTTTCACTGGTTCTCCTTGATTTGGTTATGCCTGTGATGGATGGATACACATTCCTGTCCCTGATGAAGGCCAATCCCCAGTTTGCGCCCATTCCTGTTATTGTCACAACCCAGATCGGAGACGAGGAGAGCGAGGTCAGGGCCCTGACCAGCGGAGCCATGGATTTTGTGGCCAAACCATATAAGCCGCAGATTATTATGCGGCGCATTGAGAATATCATTAAACTGCGGGAAACAGCAGTGATAGTGAACCAGTTCAGGTACGACCGCCTGACCGGTTTGTGCAGCAAGGAGTTTTTCTGCCAGCAGGCAAGGGAAACCATGCTGGACCATCCGGACAGGGAGTATGATATCGTCTGTTCCGATATAGAAAATTTTAAATTAATCAACGATGTATTCGGTGTTCCGGCCGGTGACCGTCTCCTGTGCAGGATGGCGGACACATACAGGAAACTGGTAGGTGAGAATGGCTTTTGCGGCCGATTCAGTGCAGACCGGTTCGCCTGTTTGGTGGAACACCATTTTGCTTATACGGACCGTGTATTCAGGCAGGCTATTGACGAAATCAACAGCCTGGGGGAAGTGAGGAATGTAACGGTTAAGTGGGGAATCTTTCCTGTCAGTGATAAATCCCTGTCCATTGAACAGATGTGCGACCGGGCCTTTCTGGTGGCCAAGAGCATTAAGGGAAGATACGGAACCTGCTTTGCCACCTATGATGATAAGCTGCGCAACCAGCTTCTGAGGGAACAGGCCATCACAGATAGCATGGATGAGGCTCTGGAAAAGGAGCAGTTTGTCATTTACCTCCAGCCCCAGTACCGGCTCTCAGACCACACGCTGGTGGGGGCGGAGGCTCTGGTGCGGTGGAATCATCCCGAGTGGGGACTTCTGCCGCCGGCTGAATTCATTCCCATATTTGAGAAGAACGGATTCATCATAAAGATGGACCGGTATGTGTGGGACCGGGCATGCGCCGCGTTAAAATCCTGGGATGAAAAGGGATATCCCAGGCTGCCGGTGTCCGTCAATGTTTCCAGGTCCGATATTTATCACGCGGACCTGGCCGATATCCTCATAAAGACTGTCAGGAAGTACTCCCTTTCGCCCTCCCGCCTTCATCTGGAGATAACAGAGAGCGCATACACGGAGAACCCGGACCAGCTTATTGAGACATTGGGATGCCTGCGGGGAAAGGGATTTATCATTGAAATGGATGACTTTGGAAGCGGTTATTCCTCACTGAACATGCTGAACCGGATGCCCTTAGACGTATTGAAGCTGGACATGAAGTTTATACAGGATGAGACTTCCAAACCGGTCAATCAGGGAATCCTGCATTTTGTCATGGAACTGGCCCGATGGATGAAGCTGGACGTGGTGGCGGAAGGCGTGGAGAAGAAGGAGCAGATTACACGCCTGCGGGAAATGGGATGTGACTATGTCCAGGGATACTATTACGGAAAACCCATGCCGTGCCAGGAGTTTGATGACCTTATCAAAATATCAGGTCTTTTAAACCGCCGGGAACTGGATACGCCCATTGAGACTAGGGAACAGCCGGACACGCCATTGTCCATGATGGCATTTTTGGACATTTTAAACAGCCTTCCCTGCGGATTATGCGTATGCCGGGTCACTGAGGAGGCGCTGATTCCCCTGTTTTACAACCAGTCCTTTTATGAAGCCCTGGGAATGCCCATGGAACAGACACAAAAGACCATACTGGATTCACTCTTTCCGGGAGTCTGCCCTGATGATATGAAGCTTCTGAGGGAAAAGGTGCTGGAAGCTGTCTGGAATACGGGAACCCTGCTGCATATATGCCGCGTCCGGAAAAAGGATAAGGGGGAATACGGCTGGATTCATATGAGCGGCCAGGAGAAGGTGCAGAAGGACGGCACAAAACTCTTTTATGTTGTGTGCAAGGATATCAGCGAGTATGTTCATCTGGAGAGGGAATTTGACAGGGCGAATGAAAAGCTGGAGCATCTGGTCAACAGCATACCGGGAGGAATCATCCATATTGAAATAAAGGACGGGCAGGTCATGCCGGTTTTCTTTTCAGACGGTATCGCATCCCTTTCCGGCCGCGGCCGCGGGGATTTGGAACAGCTGATGATGGGGGACAGCCTCAGTATGATTTATGAGGCGGACCGCCAGAAGGTGGCCCAGACCGTGATGCAGGTTATGGAAACAGGAGGAAGCCTGGATGTCTCGTACCGTATCTGGCACGAAAACGGCTCCCTGCTCTGGATTCGCCTCAATGGACGGTGTATTGTCTCAAACGGGGAAGGAGCACGGCTTTATGCGGTGGTGACGGAAGTATCTCCGGAAACACAGCTGCTTCAGAATATGACCCTTCAGACCGCTGACGGCATTTATGTGATTGACAAACGCAATTACGACCTTTTGTATGTGAACGACGCCAAACATCTCTTTGCTGCATCCGGGGAATGTGTGGGAAAGAAGTGTTACAAGGCCCTGCAGGGCCAGGAGGCCCCCTGTCCTTTCTGCAACATAAGATTCAATGAATTTGAGGGCCAGGCCCGTGAAATGCCTATGGAGGACGGCCGGACCATGCGTACCCGTTTTTATGAGATGGATTGGAACGGCATACCCGCCTATGTGGAGTACATACAGGATATTACCAGGGACATTGAAAATAAAAAGGAGATGGAACGGCTGGAGCAGTATTTCCAGACCGTGCTCAGGTATCTGCCCGGCGGCGTGGCGGTTGTCCGTTATGGGAAGGATGGGGGAATGACGCCGGAATTCATATCAGATGGATTTGCTGCCATGACAGACATGTCCCTGAGCCAGACCTGGGAGCTGTACGGGAAAGACGCCACGTCGGGAGTCCATCCGGAGGACGTGGAACAGGTGCGGCAGAAGATGGCGGAGTACATTGAAAGCGGCGAGGTCCAATGTGAGATTACTTACCGTCTGATGAAGGGGGACGGAAGTTATGTCTGGGTGAAGAACACCCTTTCCATCATAGACAGCGACAAGGGGGAGAAGCAGATTTACGCCTGTTTCCGGGATATGACCAGGGAACGGGAGGAGCAGGAAATGCTCCGCAGCCAGTACAATGACCTGATTGTACAGCATTACCGCACGCTGGAGCCAAATACATTGATTGTGGGCCACTGCAACATTACGCAGAACCGTATTTTGGAAATCAATGATTATATGGGTTCGGACCTGCTTGAAACCTTCGGTGCCAGACGGGAGGACTTTTTTAAAGGTATATCCGGATTTGTGGCGGAGCCGGACATGCGCCGGCGTTTCCTTAAGACATATCTCAACCAGCCGTCCCTGGAAGCCTTTGAAAAGGGAAATCTGGAACTGAAGCTGGACTGTTTTGTACGCATGCCAAGGAAACCGGAGGGCTTATACGCCAGGTTTAAGATGAACCTGATTGCCACTCCGGACAGCGGTGATGTGACGGGCATCCTTACTGTTACCGATGTGACGGAACAGACTGTATCGGACCGGATTCTCCACAAGCTGTCCGTGTCCAGTTATGATATGGTGATGGATGTGGACCTGAACCGGGACCATTATACCCTGCTGTCCTATAACCACGGGGCGGAGGATGTGCCTGAGCCTTATGGAATCTACTCGGAACAGGTCCGGAGGCTGGTTCAGGATATCGTGGTGCCAAGGGACAGGGCCAATGCAGGCAGTATGCTGGATAAGGAGTATATGATATCACGGTTAAAGCGGGATGGATTTTATTCATTCCCCTACTCAGTCCGCTGGAAATCCGGGGGAATACTGACAAAGAACCTGACGGTTACGGCAATCGACCTGCGCATCGGGCGTATCTGCATGGCGCGGACCGACATTACGGATTCTGTCCGGGAACAGCAGGGAACCCTGAACATTGTGGCCAGCATCTTTGAGGTGATGGGGCTTCTGGATATATGCAGCGGCAGCCTGACCATGCATGACCGCCGGACGATTCTGGACGACCTTCCGCCCTACTACGTGGAGGATTATAATGCCTGCTTAAAGGGAATGACGGCGCATTACGTCTCCCATGCCCGCCAGGAGGCGGAAAGGCAGTTCCGGATGGAGACTATGCTGGAAAGGCTTAAGGAGAAACCGGAAGGGTATGACTTTGTGCTGCCTTATGGGAACGGGCGGGAACCGCGGTACAAGCAGATTAATATACTGTGGGGCGACAAGGACCATAATACCATCTGCATGGCCAGGGCAGATGTGACGGATATACTGGCGGCTGAACGGAAGTCTAAGGAAGCGCTGGAAGAGGCCCTGGCCTTTGCGGAGGAAGCCAGCCGGGCTAAAAGCGATTTCCTATCATCCATGAGCCATGATATCCGCACGCCCATGAACGCCATAATGGGCATGACCACCCTTGCCCTTTCTAACATGGGGGACCGGGACCGGCTTAAGGATTACCTGAATAAGATATCATTGTCATCCAGGCATCTGCTGAGCCTGATTAACGATATCCTGGACATGAGTAAGATTGAGCGCTCAAAAATCAAATTGAACAATATGGAGATAACCATGGAAGGAATGCTGGAACAGCTTTCATCTATTATGGGTCCGCAGGCTGTCAATGCAGGTCTGGCATTCCATATCCGGGAAGGGGAAATGCTGCATCCAAGGTTTTATGGGGACGCACTGCGCATCAACCAGATATTAATCAACATACTGGGAAATGCAGTTAAATTTACGCCTGAGGGGGGAACCGTAGAGCTTTTGGCGGAGGAAACATCTTCTCCTGCAGGGGATGGATGGTCCAGGTACCGGTTTACGGTCAGCGATACCGGCGTGGGTATGACGGAGGAGTTTCTGGCCCATATATTCGAGCCCTTCCTGCGCAATGCGTCGCGTATTGAGGGAACCGGGCTGGGACTCAGCATCACCAAAGGCCTGGTGGACCTGATGGGCGGCAGTATTTCCGTGGAAAGCCGTCTGAACCAGGGGTCCGTGTTCTGTGTGGAGCTGGACCTGAAATGGGCTTCTGCTGCAGGCAATGAGGACAGGGAACAGCCGGAACTTCCGGATGATACGGATAAGGGAACGATACTGGCGGGATGCCGTTTCCTTGTGGCTGAGGATAATGCAATTAATTCTGAGATACTCTGTGAGGTGCTGAGAATGTACGGGGCCTGCTTTACCGTGGCTTCCAACGGGGCCAGGGCAGTGGAGGCATTTAAGGATTCCCTGCCGGGCACCTATGACGCGGTGCTGATGGATATCCAGATGCCGGAAATGAACGGGTATGAGGCTACCCGGGTCATAAGGAAGCTGGAACGCCCGGACGCAGCAAACATACCCATCATAGCGATGACGGCCAATGCCTTTGCAGAGGACATCCAGATGGCCAGGGACGCCGGTATGACGGCCCATGTGGCCAAGCCCATAGATCTGAAGGTACTGCTGGCTACCCTTTGCGGTACTGTACTCAGGACAGCGCCTCTGCCGCGGGGCGGGAACCGGACTTGATGGGCGGCAGTATAAAGCATATACAATTGGGAGGAATAACATGCGATACAGGAAATTGGGAAACACGGGCCTGGAGGTCAGTGAAATCGGATTGGGAGCTGAATGGCTGGAACGGCATGGAAGGGAGGAGATAAAGGAGGTTGTTGACTGCTGCGAAGCACAGGGAATCAACATTCTGGACTGCTGGATGGCGGAACCCAATGTCAGGTCCAACATCGGCGCCGCCCTAAAAGGCAGGCGGGAACGATGGATGATACAGGGGCACCTGGGTTCCACCTGGCAGGGCGGCCAGTACGTCCGCACCCGCGAGATGGACAAGGTGATACCGGCTTTTAAGGATTTGCTGGACCGTCTGGGAACGGACTATATTGATTTCGGCATGATACATTTTGTGGATGAAGCAGCGGAATTTAGGCGTATCATGGAGGGAGAGTTCATTGCCTATGTCCGCGGACTGAAGGAAAAGGGAACCATACGCCACATCGGCATGAGCACACATAACCCGGATGTGGCAAAGCTGGCTGCCCTGAGCGGTGAAATAGAGCTGATTCTGTTCAGCATCAATCCGGCCTTTGACCTGCTGCCGGCCAGTGAGGACATGACGCGGTATTTTGCAGATGTGTACGATGAAGGGCTGAGGAACATAGCTCCTGAACGGGAGGAGCTTTACCGTATCTGTGAACAGAGCGGCGTGGGTATTACCGTGATGAAGGGATATGCGGGCGGCAGGCTGTTTTCTCCGGAGACATCGCCCTTCGGAGTGGCCCTTACCCCGGTGCAGTGCCTCCACTATGCCCTGACCCGTCCCGGAGTGGCCAGCGTAATGGCAGGGTTTGACACGCCGGAGCATGTGATGGCGGCTGTTGCCTATGAGACAGCCACAGAGGAGGAACGGGACTATGCCAGCGTGCTGGCAGGCGCCCCGCGCCATGCATACTTCGGTCAGTGCACCTACTGCGGACACTGTGCGCCCTGTCCCTCAGGCATTGATATTGCCATGGTGAACAAGCTCTATGATTTGGCTGTCATGCAGCCGGATGTTCCGGCTGCGGTGCGGGCCCATTACCAGGGACTGTCTGCAAATGCCGGGGATTGTACTGGGTGCAGAGGCTGTGAAGCCCGATGTCCGTTTGGTGTGCATGTGGCGGAACGCATGGAAAAGGCCCGGGAATTGTTTTGACGGCTGCTTCTGAGAAAACAGCTGATAGGGCAGCCCCTGCGCCGATAAATAGGGAAAGGATGACTGTATATGGAAATACGCATATTAAAGTATTTTTTGATGGCGGCAAGAGAAGAGAACATAACAAAGGCCGCCAGCCTTCTGCATATTACCCAGCCCACCCTTTCACGCCAGCTCATGCAGCTGGAGGAGGAGCTGGGCGTAACATTATTTACCCGCAGCAACCACCGCATCATACTGACAGATGACGGTATGCTGTTAAAGCGCCGGGCCCAGGAGCTGGTTTCCCTTGCGGAAAAGACAAAGATGGAATTTCTCCATGATGAGAATACCCTGGCAGGGGAGATTGCCATTGGCTGCGGCGAGACACGCAGCATGAACAGGCTGGCGGAGCTGATGGCTGACTTCAGGAGCCGGTATCCCCTGGTACGGTTTGAGATTTACAGCGGAAACGTGGATAATATAAAAGAACGGATGGAACGGGGGCTCCTTGATTTGGGGCTCTTTGTGGAACCGGTGGATGTGGGAAAATACGAGTTCCTCCGTATGCCTGTAAAGGAAACCTGGGGAATCCTGGTGCGGGAGGATTCCCATCTGGCAGAGATGGATGCGGTCCGCGCAGAGGACCTGGTCCGCATGCCATTGCTGGCTGCAAGCAGGGAAATGGTGCAGAACGAACTGGCCAACTGGTTTGGGGATTATGCGTGTCAGATGGAAATCGCCGTCACATACAATCTGGTCTATAATGCTTCCATCATGGTAAAAAAGGGAATCGGAGCAGCACTCTGCCTGGAGCTGGACAGCTCTTACGACGGGGTGAAATTTGTTCCCCTGTCCCCGCAGCTGAAGATCGGGTCTGTGCTGGCGTGGAAGAGGAACCAGATGTTTTCCTCCTCCACCTCCGCTTTTATACGGTATGCAAGAAGTTCGCTGTGATTGCCCTTGACACCTACACACAGTAGGTGTACACTGGAGATAATAACTACAAAGTGTAGGTGAAAGGGGATGGACATATGGAACGGGAAGTACAGCTGCCTGAGGCGCAGATGGAGGTCATGGAAGTTATCTGGGATAAAGGTGGGAGGGCCATGTTCGGCGCGTTGGGGGAGGAACTGGCATCCAGGGGTAAGTCCTGGAAGTCCAATACCATTCTGACGCTTTTGTCCCGTCTGGCTGATAACGGTATGCTGACCGTGCACAAGCAGGGACGGCTGAACGAGTATGTGGCCCTGGTATCCAGGGAGGCGTATCAGCAGGCCCAGGCCAGACTTCTGGTGGACCGGGTTTTCGGCGGTGACACAAAGCATCTGATTTCGGCCCTGGTCAGCCAGGAATATCTGACCGAAGATGATTATGAGGAGCTGAAGGCATTTTGGGAGAAAGGGGGAGGCAGGGGATGAGTATGTATCTGGAAATGTTTTTCACCCTGTCCCTGTCAGGCGCTGTCCTGATTCTGGTTCTGCTTGGAGCCACGCGGATATTCGGCAGATACATGGGGCGCAGATGGCAGTATTATATCTGGCTGGCAGCCGTGCTGAGGCTGCTTTTGCCTATCCCGTCTCCTGCCGGCCTTTTTTTCCCGGATGTTTTAAGGAGCGGCCTGTCCGCCGGCCTGTTGTCTGAAGGGGGGAATATGCCTGCCTGGACAAACGGACTGTCCGGCGGCGGGACGATGGAAGGACAGCCTGAAACGGGGATGGAAGGGGTGACGGGGAAGGAAGAGATGGGGGCAGAGGGGACAGAGGCCCCAAGGCCGGATTACACGGGCGCGCTCCGTGCAGATACGGTTCCGGTTTCCAGCCATGGGCTGTATCTGGTTCTCCTTATATTGTGGCTGTCTGTGGCTGCTGTGCTGATGGGAAGGAAGATATGGAACTACAGGTACGCAGCCAGGCTGTGTAAGAGGGCTGAGATTTCTTCCGGTATGCCGGATATGTGGCTGGAGGTCTATGGTGGGCCGTTGGAGGAAGCCTGCCGTACATGCGGCCTGAACAGAAGACCGCGTCTGGCGGTCAGCAGGGCCATTCCTTCGCCGGTGACAATGGGGCTGTTTGCACCTGTGATTATCATGCCTGCTGATATTCCGGCAGACAGGGCTTATTATGCATTTTTGCATGAAATCACCCATATACGGAGGCTGGATGCGCTGTACAAGTGGCTGGCGGAGGCGGCAGTATGCCTGCACTGGTTTAATCCGGCTGTATATGTGCTGCAAAAGGAGGTATCCAGGGCCTGTGAACTGTCCTGCGACGAGGCGGTAATCCGTCATATGGACAGCCGGGATAAACAGCGTTACGGCGAGCTTCTCCTCGCCACACTCAGACGCCATACCGTGCCTTCTGATGCAGGCATGGGCCTTCCGCTCAGTCAGAATGCAAAGTGGATGAAGGAGAGGCTGGTGTCCATTCTGGAATTCAGAACCAGAAGCAGGAAATGGTCCTGGGCAGCCTGGGCCGTGACGGCTGCCGTCATATCCATGGCAGTATTGTGCGGTTTTGCACCTTTGCAGAGGAAAACTGGGACTGCCGGTGCAGAGACCGTGCTGGCAGGTGCGGCAGGACGCCTGGAAACAGGTGCAGCGGACGGAACATCAAAAATCAGCTGGAATGAGTATGAGGATGTGCGCCGCCGACCGGACCAGAAAAGCCTTCAGACAAAGATGTTCTGGGCCAATGGCTATATCGTGGCCCTGGCCTGGAATGTGGACCCGGACCAGTATGACGTGGTCCGGCAGGCAGACGGAAAGACCCTGTGTTTTACAGGGAAAACAGAACCGTATGCAGAGGACAGTTCCATAGCCGTGGCAGTGCAACAGTCCATTGAAAAGCAGAAACTGAGTAAGGGCAAATATAATTTCCAGCCGGACCAGCTGGTTTTGCTGGGAGTGGACGGACCCTTTGAGGGAACTGCGGATGAACTGGCCACGTGGTTCTATGAAGCGGATAATCTGTCCTACTTTGCAGCCGTGGCAGGCAGTGTCAGCCCGGAAACCTGCGCCGGTCTGATGGAACGGTTTTATAAGGAGGACCAGATAAAGTATTTTGCCGTTATTTCAGGAAACCATGACACATCCCTTAAGGGCAGGAAATCAGAGATGGCAAAACAGGCGGCCAAGGCCGGAAAATCGGATTTCTTTTCCGTACTGGAGGATGAACTGACGGATGCGGAAAAGGCGGATATTGCCCTGGATGCATACCGGGCGGACCAGACAGATATATTCTATATGACATATGAGACATTGAGCCGGGACCAGGCCGGGGAAATTGCCAATCAGGCATATGAAGAGGACCGGGTGGAGTATCTCTATGTACTTAAGGACATGCTGACGCCCGGTCAGGCCGCATCCCTGGCGGAACGCGCCAGGAGGGATGGGAAGCAGGAGCTTTTATATGTACTGGAGTGGAAGAATTAGGTAAAGCTAAGAGGATGGGGTTTCCTTCAGAAATGCCCTGATAATGTCCAGTCCCTGACAGAGCTGTTTATGGCTTTTGGGGGAGCAGGTAGCGATGCGGATTGCATTGTGTCCCGCCTGATTGCCCACGGAAAAGCGCTCTGCTCCAAATACACTGACGCCTCTGGCGGAGAGTGCTGCTTCACATGACTTGCCGCTGCACGACAAGGGAAGCTTTAGCCATTGATAATAGGATTCCATGGAGGTGCAGGCTGATGGAAAATAGGAATGGTATATCTGGTTCCGGCGGACGGCAGCAGCCCTTTTTTCAGCTATAATCTGCCGGAACAGTCCGCTTCGTATGAGCTCTGTTGCAATTTCAATGTTCAGTGAGGATATTTTCAGGCTTTGGCTGTAGATTCCCTGTTCCATTACATCCACGTACTGTTTGGGCAGATGCAGATAGGCAATCCTGAGTCCGGGACAAAGGGGCTTTGACAGTCCGCTGATATAGATACAATGTTCAGGCGCTTCCAAGGCCACCGGGACATAGGGCCTGCTCATGAGAGCGGCATAGTTGTCGTCCTCAATGGCAATCAGGCTGTGCCTGCGTATAATGGCTGCGATTTCCTTTCTCCGGTAATCCGAAAATGCGATGTTGGTGGGATTGCTTCCGGCGGGCATCAGGAATATGCCCTTTATCTTCTGGTTTGTACAGAGGGTATCCAGTACATCGGGGCGCATGCCGCATTCATCATTTTCAACAGCCGCAAGCTGCAGATAGAGCTGGTTTGCCAGGCTGATGAAATTAGGGTAGGTATAGGTATCCACGGCAATGCGGTCCCCTGCCTCAAAAAGGGAGGAGAGGACAGTTGCAAGGGCGTTCTGGGCGCCGGATGCAATGAGGGTATTATGTTCATCGGCGTCCAGACCAAACTGCCTCACCCAGCCGGCAGCTGTCTGAATCTGCTCCCGGCTGCCCAGCGGGTGGGAATACTCAAAGAGGTGCTCGGAGCCGGGCCGGTTCAGCAGGTCCAGGGTCAGGTCCCGGACCAGTTTGTTCTGCTGGTAAAAGGGATGTATGACAGCCATCTCAATACGGGATGTTATGTTTTTTTCTACCGTGGACATGGGGACATTGGCCGAGGGGACCACAAAGGTGCCCTTGCCGGTGACCGCGTGAATCAATCCCCTCATTTCGCACAGCTTATATGCTTTTGTGATAGTGCTGAGGTTTAAATCCAGAAAATCCGCCAGTTCCCTCTGGGGCGGCATCTTGGTGTTGGCAGGCAGTCTGCCGCTTTTAATATCCCTCTCCATCATGTCTGCCAGACAATAGTATATGGGGTATCTCAGTTCTTTCCTGTCCGGTTTCCAGGACATGGGATAGTTTTCAAATGAATTGACAGGAATGGCAATCACCTCCGTTTGCGGTACAGCCGTTTTACGGGCGCGCCGCTGTATTCTGTCTGTGGTATTTTTACAGCGGTATTCTCAATATATCCCATTCTATATTTTCCTGAGGATACCTGTCAAGAAGAAAATGGATGGGGATTTTGAGTCTTTGGATTTTCAGCCCTGGGATTTTCACAAGGTCATAACTTGAAAAGCAGATGGAGGAGTGTTAGAATATATTATTTAATAAAAGGATTGGCACAGGCGCTTAAAACAGGGCTGTGCCCTTGGATGGGGGAATCAATCATATGAATCAGTTTGTCACGGAACAGCTTATCTATGTATTACGGCTGGTGGCCGCTGCCCTTTGCGGCGGTCTGATTGGCTGCGAGCGGCAGAGTAAAAAGAAGACAGCAGGCACCAGGACCCATGTAATCATTGCAGTGGCCTCTGCCATGATGATGATTATCTCCAAGTATGGGTTTGATGATGTGCTCAGTGAATATGTAAAGCTGGACCCTTCCCGTGTGGCCGCAGGCGTGGTTACGGCTATTGGTTTCATCGGTTCAGGCATTATTATTTTCAGGAACAACAGTGTGAACGGAATCACCACCTCCGCCGGAATATGGGCTACCGTGGGCGTGGGGATGTCCATGGGAGCGGGTATGTATATCCTGGGGGCAGTATCCACGGCCATTGTGATGCTCTCGGAACTGTTTCTGGGAAGAAAAGGTTACTTCTCCAGGCGGAACGGGGAGGACAAAGAAGTGGAGATTGAATACAGCGAAAGCCTGGACGAGGATATTTTCCAGTTCATCAACCGGACACTGCAGGACCAGGACTGCAAGATGGTGAATATCCATCTGACAGAAGAGGCGTCCACCTATGTTCTGACAGCCCAGCTAAAGACGCCGGCGGATTATGACATGTCAGACCTGGTGGGACAGCTTAAAAAGAAAGGCCAGCTAAAGCGTATATCGGTGCAGTGAGAGGGCGGGAATGCAAAATGTCTGATGCGAAACGGATGTATCTGTTTTCGTACGGGCTATTTTTCCCGAAGCCTGACCTTATTCCTGGCGCTGCGCCTTCGCTCGTCCTCCAGGGCAGCGTAGTGACGCTTGGTGGTATTGACATCGGAGTGGCCCAGCACATCAGCCACCAGATATATATCGCCTGTTTCGCGGTACAGGTTGGTGCCATAGGTGCTGCGCAGCTTGTGCGGGGTGATGGGTTTTAATGGCGCCACGGTCCGGGCATACTTTTTAACCAGGTTTTCCACGCTGCGCACCGCCATGCGTCTGCGCTGCAGGGAGAGAAAAAGGGCGTCCTCATGTCCCTGTTCCGGGATGATACGGTCACGTTCCTCCAGATAGTCTAACAGGGCATCCTCCACCTCTGTGCCGAAGTACACGGTCACTTCCTTGCCGCCTTTGCGGTAAATGCGGATGCCGCCGTTTTTAAAGTCAATATCGGAGATGTTAAGTCCCACACATTCCGATACGCGGATGCCGGTACCCAGCAGGAGGGTAAGAAGGGCCAGGTCCCGGGTCTTTGTCTTTGCATGATAGCTTTTCTGCTTATCAGTCAGTTTGCCGCCCTGTTCCACCTCGTCCAGAAGAAGGGCCACCTCATCCACGTCCAGACGGATGATTTCCTTTTCGTGGAGCTTTGGGAGCTGCACCAGCGCAGCGGGATTGTTCCTGATTCGTTCGTTCCTGAAGTAGTAATTGTAAAAACTTTTCAGGGAGGATATCTTGCGCATAATGCCCCGTTCCTTATTCATGACCTCCTGATTTTTATCATTAAAACGGTATTTCAGGTATTCCATATATTCCTCAAAATCCGTGACAGACAGCTGGTCCAGCTGGTCCAGCGTGATATCCTTCACATCAATCCTGGCAATGGCAGGATTTTCCCTGTGGAGGAAATCAAAGAACACATGGAGGTCATAGGCATAGGCAATCCTGGTCCTGGAGGATGTCCTGGGCTCGATACCGCGGAAAAAGTCTCCGCAGAATGGGGGCAGGTCTTTAATCAGATTGCGCAGCCGCAGTATGTTCTCGCGGTCTACCTGTTCATGGTATGATAATTGACTCATATAAGTGGATGCCTCGTTTCATAAGATAGTTTCTGCGTGCCAGACACGTTCTAAGCTCTATTTTAGCGTCAACCGCAAATGATTGTCAATTAATTGTTTTTTCTTTCCTGATTTTGTTGTATAATATAACAATTCAGATAATCGAAAAAACTTGGAAAGAAGGCAGTATGGAAATAAAATTGGAATTTGACAGTGTGTCCGGCGGCCTGTCCATCTTCCTTCCGGAGGGGACAAAGCCGGAGAAAAAGGCGTTGGATGAGCTGGGGACAATGATGAAGCTTACCGGTACCGTGGAGCGGATGAAATCGTCCGGCGTCTTTTCGGCGGAAAAGGGTCCCTCTGTCATAAAGGCAGCAGTGACCCCGGACTTTCACAAGGGGGCCGGCATTCCCATTGGCACGGTGCTGATGACAGAGGGATTTGTGATTCCCCAGGCCATGGGAAATGACATTAACTGCGGCATGAGGCTTTATACCACGGATTTAAAGGAGGAAGAACTGGAAGGTTGTCTGTCCTCCCTTCTGCCTGAAATCCGGCGCATTTTTTTTGAGGGCGGGCGCGCTATTCCCATGAACGGAATTCAGAGGGAGGCCATGCTCAGACATGGGCTTACGGGACTGTTGGAGACTGCCCGGGAGGCGGAAGAAAAGGGGATATGGACCCTTTATGACAGGGAGGAGCAGGAAAAGGCCCTGGAGCGCACGGCTTTCAGGGGCAGCCTGGATGCCGCAGATACAGAGGGGCTGGAGGATTTTATAGGCTCTGCCCATACCTTGTCCTACGATGACCAGATTGGCTCCATAGGAGGCGGGAATCATTTTGTGGAGATGCAGCGCGTGGCGGAGATTTACGACGGCCGGACAGCCAATGCATGGGGAATCAGGAGGGGAGCCATACTTGTCATGATTCACACCGGCTCCCTGACCATCGGCCACCAGAGCGGCAGAATCAACCGAATCATAACAAAGGAACTGTATCCGGAAAGCATTCCCCATCCGGACAACGGAATTTACCTTTTGCCTGAAGGGCAGGAGAGGGGGATAAAAAACAGCGCCGGAATTCCGCAAGGCGATGAGACGGAAAGCCCGTGGCGGCGTTTCTGCAGCACTACATATAATGCGGCTAATTTCGGGTTTGCAAACCGGCTGTTCCTGGGGCTTATGCTCCGGCGGGCCGTGGAGGACCGGGTGCGTCCTTATGAAATGAAGCTTCTGTATGATTCCCCCCACAACTTTATATGGAAAAAGGAAATGGAGGGCAGGAGTTATTTCATCCACAGGAAGGGGGCCTGCTCCGCCAGGGGCATGGAGGAAATGGAGGGAACGCCATTTGCCTACTATGGAGAACCGGTGATGATACCTGGTTCCATGGGAAGTTCCAGCTATCTGCTGAGAGGCATGGGAAATCCGGACGCTCTGTGGAGCGCCAGCCATGGAGCCGGGCGCAGGCTTTCCAGGGGAGAGGCGATTCATGGAAATGACCGGGAATTCAGGGAATTTATGAAGAAATTCCATATTGTGACGCCCATTGACCCGGACCGCAGCGATTTAAAGGGCCGGAACGATATACTGAAAAAATGGGAGGAGGCCGTCCGCTCTGAGGCGCCCTATGCCTACAAGGATATTGACCAGGTGGTGAAGGTCCATGAGGAACACGGGATGGCAGGGCTGGTGGCCAGGATGGAGCCTGTGTTCACAGTGAAGGCGTAGAAGGATGGTCCGGCCTGAGTTCTAACGCAATCTGTCTGATATTCTAACAGGATATTAATAATATGTGGAAATTATAATACGGACTGTTTTTGCAGGTCTTCTGGCTGGAGGTTTTACGATGGACATGTTGGTTTTTGGAATAGCAGCAGCGGCATCCTACTGGTATGAAACAGAGGTTTTTTTGTTTTTCGGCAGCATGTACGTCATGGGCCGTTTTCTGTATAAGTGGTATATGCCGCTGCTGGAATCATGGCCGCCTGAAAGGGGGAGGGAGGGACGTCTGGTTCTGGGCTGTCTTCCGCCTGTCTCCTTTGCGATTATACTATTTGTTCTCCTGACCATGGCATCCTATGACGTGGTTGGAATCTGGATTGTCTTTTACTGTATAATGGGATATGCGTGGCTCAGGGGCGGGATATACATGATGGAGTGCCTGGACCTGTCCTGGCCCTTTGACGCTGTTTATCTGGATAACAAGGCTGCAATCTTTCCTGCTGCCGGAGGATTTGCAGGGGTGACCCTTATTTACGCAGGAGCCAACACCGGGGACGGACCCGGCTGGTGGGTTGTATTGTTTGCCTCAGGGCTTGGTCTGGCTGCCTGGCTTGGTCTGGCCATGGCGGTTAATCTGCTGACGGATATGTCCGAGCGGGTCAGCGTGGACCGCGATATGGGCAGCGGCATCCGGTTCGGCGCATATCTGATTGCCAGCGGCCTGATTCTGGCCTATGCATCAGGAGGGGACTGGACCTCCGCACAGGCTACGCTTCTGGAATTCACCGTTGGATGGCCGGTGCTTCCACTCATGCTGTTTGCCCTTCTGGTGGAATGGTTTTATATACAGCCTGCCCGCCGCCTTGTGAACATCAGCAGGCAGGGGGATATACGTCTGTCCGTTTTTTGGGGAGGCAGTTACCTGGCCTATGCTGCGATTGTGCTCCTGGTTTTTCATGGGATATATGGTGAATCCGGCGGGGTATTCCTGTGAGCGGGGCGGTATTGGCCCGTATCCCCGGGGAGCAATATTCGGATTACCGCTATGAGGCCATATTCCGGGTATATAAATGGGACCCTCAGGTGGAAGACCACAACACAGTGGCTGAACATGTGGTGCTTCTGGACAGGCAGACAGCCGGGCAGCTGGAACGCTGGGCGGAGCAGCTGACCGCCGAGACCATGGAGATTGAGCAGGCTATGATGGGACGGATGGATTTGGTGAAGACCCTGGGTCTGCCGTCAAAGGTAAAAAAAGCCATTCCCAGAATGAACAGCTATTCCCCGGAGGAACATATACGGCTGATGCGGTTTGACTTTCATCCCACCACAGAGGGCTGGTCTGTTTCGGAGGTCAACAGCGATGTTCCCGGAGGGTTGGCCGAAGCCTCAGTGCTTCCCAGACTCGCCCAGAAATACTTCCCCTTCCATGAACCCCATGGTCATGTGGCCCGCAGTCTGCTGGAGGCATTTCAAAAGAGAACACGGCCAGGTGCAAGGATTGCCTTTGTACATGCAACCTCCTACGCGGATGACCGCCAGGTCATGCAGTTTTTAGGGGATTATTTTGAACAGAACGGATACCGTTCCCTGTATGCGGCTCCCGACCATCTTATCTGGAGAGAGCATCAGGCAGTAAGCCTGATTCAGGGGGAGGAGGGGCCTGTGGGCGGAATTGTGCGGTTTTATCCATTGGAATGGCTTCCGAATCTTTCCAGGCGGACAGACTGGGGCGGGTATTACGACACGCATACCCCGTCCTGCAACCATCCAATGGCTGTTTTTGCCCAGTCCAAACGGCTGCCTCTTATATGGGATGAGCTGGGGCTTGAGCTTCCTGCCTGGAGAACCCTGCTGCCTGAAACCTGCGCTCCCGGGAACGGTAATTTGGGGGAGGGATGGATTTACAAACCGGCGTTGGGCCGTGTGGGGGAAGGTATTTCAATCCGGGAGGCGCTGACTCCAAAGGAATACAGGCAGATACAGCGGAACGTCCGCCTGCACCCCAGGGACTGGATTGTACAGAAACGGTTTGAGAGCAAACCGGTTTCAGGCAGGGAGGGAGAGCAGTTTCATCTATGTGTGGGGGTGTTTACAGTGGATGGAAAAGCAGCCGGTTTTTATGGGCGCATCAGTCCCTATCCCCGCATAGACGCCAGGGCAAAGGACATTCCCCTGCTGGTGGAGAAGGAGGATAAAACCAATGAATGATAATTACAGTACATACCGAATCTGGGCGCCGGACAATGCCCTGTGGACCCAATGGGCCAAGCCGGTGCTGTTTGCCCGTGCATTGAATCCTGCGCCTGAGAAGCTGGTCCTGCCTCCTGTTAAATGGGCCCCTTATGGTGATGGAAGAACGGCTGTGTTTGTGGATTTGCCGGGAAAGAGAGGGGTACTGGAGGGCCTGGCCCTGGCTCAAATGGGCTACCGGCCGGTACCGCTCTATAACGGCGTCTATGGCGCGGACAAGTGGTCCATGGCAGTGGACGTAACACCTGTGGCGGAAGCCCTGTACCTGGGCGCGGATTACCTTAGCTGTCAGTCCATCCGTCCGGACGCGCCTCCTGCATTTCTGCTGGACGCGGCCAGGATGAAAGGTCCGGCACGCCAGCCGGGCAGATATGATAACCGCTGGTGCGTGTTTCCCCAGGATGCCCCGTCAGCTGATTTCCTGAAGGCTCACGGCATTGGTTCCATTTATGTCAGGGCCAAGGACATTCAGAATGATTTGGCCCACATACTTCTGCGTTACCAGAAAAAAGGAATTCGGATTTATCTTGTGGGGGATAATGGCGTACCCAAAAAGCTGGCCGTTGTGCGGCCCTCCTTGTTCAAGAGCTTTCTGTACCGATTTTGCACCATGATGGGTCTGACCAGAAATGCAGCAGGCGGATTCGGCGGAACAGTGCCCGAGGCCACCCAGTCCTCCGGCGGACGGTATTATGGCATTGGGTGAGCAGGCTTTATGTAAGCTGTATTACCGCAGGGCAGTTCTTATCGGAGATACCTGTATTGGCAATGGAAGATTAGCGTTGCAGGTTATCAGCAGGATGCATATAAGGCTGTAAAACAGGATTGGGTTAATTGAAAGCCAACACACGTCATATAAATGTCGTGACCGTAAAATGATAAAAGGGTTGTATACAAGGTACAGTAAAATGTGCCATGGTTACAACCCATAATTATTTGTATTAATACAACACTTTAAAGATACTGTTGGATGTGAGAGGTGTTATTAATTATATAGGATACATGATAATGACCGGGTAAAAATACAAGATAATCAGTTGGAAACACAAAAAGGTCTATTAAAGGTTGTTTTTGTCTCAAACTATTCGTTAAAGTGTTGTTTCGCGAATAGTTGGAAATCACCCTATTCGATATAGACTCTATACCTGGAATCCACCCATTTCAATTTGGTCACACCAAGCAATAATTAAATGCTCACCCTTCTAAGCAGCATATCCGCCATGGCCGCTTCCGCCGGCCCCTTTGCAGAGCTGTTCAAATTCTTTCAGTTTCTGCTTTGCTTCTGGAGTCAGGTTCGTTGGAACCTGTACTTCAACCGTCACATACTGGTCGCCATGGACGGACGGATTTCCTGTTGTAACAATCCCTTTCCCTTTCAGGCGAATCTGACTTCCGGACTGTGTGCCTTCCTTTATCCTGCACATAACGTCGCCATAAATTGTGGAAATCTTCACTTCACCTCCAAGCACGGCTGTTGTAAACGGAACTGTAACTGTGGTATAAACATTTTGGCCCTCCCTATGGAATCCCGGCTTGTCGTGCACCGTTATTTTCAGAAGCAGATTTCCAGGCTCTCCGCCATTGGTCCCGGCCATCCCTTTTCCCTTTAAACGAATCACTTTGCCGTTTGCAATGCCTGCCGGTATAGCTACTTCCACTGACCGTATTTGTCCATGTTCATCCTGCAGACGGATTGTTTTTTTGCAGCCAAAGGCCGCTTCATCAAAGCTGACTTCCATATTGCTCTGGATATCCTCTCCCTTTACCGGGAATCCGTATCCGGAATGAGCCCCATTAAATCCGTTACTCTGAAATCTGTCTGCTGTTCCTCGGAAGAAACCTGAACCTCCAAAGATATTGTTCAGAATATCATTCATGTCCTCTCCGCCTTCAAAATGGTATTCATGATAACCACTATCCATGTTTTGGCGGGTGCGGTAGGAATTATAATCAAATCCGCTATTTTCTGTTCTTTTGTAAGCTCCGGCTGACTCGTCAAACGCCGCATGTCCGTACTGGTCATATAATTTCCGTTTTTTTTCGTCACTCAGTATATCGTAGGCTTCATTGAGTTCTTTAAACCGTTCTTCTGCCTGAGCGTTACCCACATTACTGTCCGGATGATACTTTTTTGCCAGTTTTCTATATGCCTTTTTGATTGATGCGGCATCCGCTGTCCGGCTGACGCCTAAAACAGCATAATAATCTTTTTTCATCATGTATGCGCCCCCTCTTTCCTTCAGATAAGAGAACATCGAAGAGAAAAACGGGAAAACATCTATATGCTCCCCCGCTTGCCCTCATTTTATTTTCTATTTGTTCTATATATGTTATAACATATACATCAGCGCTCGTCAAGTATGATTTACAATTATTTCGATTATCCGCTATACCGTTGTATCTAAATGGCAGCGATTGCACATATGATTCCGATTAGTATCAGCAAACAGCCTCCGATTCGGTAAAATCCAATTGCCAGATTAGAAGGCTCGGCATTTTTATACCACCAACCGCGTGCAAGCCACCATGCACTTCTGGGCGCAAAAGTATACCAAGCCCCTATAATAATCAAAACAAATGCAAGAAAGGGGGACGCCAAACCTCTGCCATGGCTGTTCCTCGCATCCATGGCACGCTCTATTCCCCAGACAAGAGAAAAACCATCGATATACCCCTGCTCTTTTATGGCTTTGGAATCAGAGCCTCCGGAAACCATAAGCGCGCCGTTTATATTGGTCTGTCTGTAAACATGTCCATTGGGGTATGTTATTACAATATCCCCGTTTTTGTCATACCTGAATTTGTAATCCCCGTTTTCCATTGATATTGTTCCAGCTGAACGTGTTCCCGGGTTAAATGTAAGCACTCCGGACTGTCCGTCAATTTCAATGGTTGTTCCGGCCTGCTCTGTCACATCTTTTTTGCAGGATGTCAAAAAAAGAAGTGACAATATAATCACAACAAGTTTCAGGATTCGGGTCAGTCCATTTGTCCTTTCCATTTTCCATCCCCCACTCATTCCATTCTCCATCTCCCTTCGTTTGTAAGTATGCTTTTGTACATGGTTTAGTGATGATAACTGCTCCTTTTCAAAACAACAGGCGTTATGGTTCCCATGTAAAACTGCTGGGGATTTCCAACGGTCTGCCCTCCCATTCTGCACACCAACTTAGCCGTGATATCCCTGGCTTCCATGCGGATTTCTTCTATTCCCCGGGCAAACAAATCATCAAATGACAAGCGCGCAATCCGTGTACCAATGTGATGTCCCCTGTAATCTGGATGAATGGCAAACCTTCCCCAATGTATTTCACCATTCTCCCTCCAGGCAGCGACGGTTCCTATGACCACGCCATTGAGCACGGCACACCAGCACTGCGGGTTTTTATCTAAAAATCCATTGATATCTTTTGCGGGGATTTTCTGCTCCCCGTTAAATACGTCTGTCTGCAATTTCATGATTTGAGGCATATCCTCGCGGACAGCCTGTCTGAATATGATATTTTCCAAAAAATGCACCTCTTTCATCAAAGGTTCTCAATTGCACCAACAGGACAGGTTTGGATACATTTTGAGTATGATGGCCATTTGATATATAAGATTGTTTGTGATATAGTTGAATTGACTGAAAATGATAAAGGAGAATCATTATGGATAATCAGGAAATCATATGTTACTGCGCAGGTGTTACAAAGGCGCAGATTCTGGAAGCACTGGACAGGGGCGCCCGGAATTTAGACGACATAAGGCAAATGACCGGGGCCTGCACCATTGGCAGATGCAAAGAATTAAGTCCCACAGGAAAGTGATGTTCCTCTGCGATTATAGGTATAATCAGGGAGTATCATACAGTTCATCTGCCATAGGCGCTGTCATGTTCCGAAGATTACAGTATGTCCTCCGGTCAGGCGATTTCCAGGAGCTTTAGCAGTTCGTTGTGGGGGCGGTCCATATCCGCCTGAAACACATCAATGTGGTTTAAATCCCCGCTCCTGTCCGTAAAGGCGGGGAATAAAAAACCGCATACCGGCTTTCCTGGTTCGTACTCTCCGCTTAAAGGACAGATGGCGCAAATCATATATTCAAAAACTTCTTCAGATTCCCACTGACGTTCATTATCAGACCCTTTTGCGGGGATATCATAGCGGTCATGGAAAACCAGGATGGCATATTCCCGCTCTGCACGGTAATGCTCCATAACAACATCATAAAAGGTATCCATCAGGGCATCATTTTTCAGGCCGCATTCGTTCATGGCCATGAGCAGCTGCCACATGCTTCCTGGTTTTCGCGCGCTTTGAGGATATTCGTACTTCTTAAGGTTTACATTGGTGGCTGCAAAGGGAATTTCCTTTGCCAACTTCAGTTTTTTTGTCCGTTCTGCTGCTGATAATTTCAGAAAATTAATATTAAAACTACCGTCAAAATCCCCGTCCCTGTCTACATAGCATCCCGCAATCCTGGTAAAGGAGGTGCGGGAAAGGGTCATCCGTCTTGTAAGCTCCAGCATGTCTTCTCTGTTTATCATAATATGTCCGTTACCTTCCTGCCTTTTCTGTCATTCAAGAAGATTGTATCACATACTTTATGGACCAACAACTTATTTTCCTTTTGTATAAACAGGAAGGTTATTTTTGCCGATTGTGACGGAACCGCTTCTGCCTTGCGGTCCGGACCTGCATCGCCATATATGTCTTTTGGTCCATCATGGTTTACCTCCATCAGACACAGGGTCTAAATAAATGTTTTACAGAAACTTTATAAAATCATAACTTGACGCAAGTACGAAATCGGACTATAATACACACCACAAGTACGAAATCATACTAAGAATCAATTACATACAGGGAGGTGCGCCTTATGAAGAAAGGCTTCATGAACGAATCCGCAGAGAAATCCACAGAGAAATCCGCAGAGAAATCCGCAGAGGTAATGACAGAAGAAAATACAAAAGAAACAGACCAGGAAATCCGGGAATGCAACCGTCTGTACAAGGAACTGGATGATATTTACCACGACATTTCCCTCAGGCTGGGCATATCGGACAGCGCCTTTACCATATTTTACATCATCAATGAACTGGGGGACGGATGTCTGCAGGCTGATATCTGCTATGAGTCATTTTCCAACAAGCAGACCATCAACTCTTCCATCCGCAAGCTGGAACAGGAGGGGTATCTTTATCTGGAGCAGGGTCATGGAAGAAATAAGCACATCCGTCTCACCGACACAGGAAAAGCATTTATCCGGGAAAAAGTCAGTCCTGTGGTTAGAATGGAAAATGACGCCTTCCTGACCCTGGAGCCGGGGGAACGTCGTGAGTTTCTGCGCCTGTTTAAAAAATACGTGGAGAATTTCAGGAATAGTAAAAATGAACTGTAACAGGAGGATAATTTCTGTATGAGAACAATTCTGCGGTTTTTAAAGCCGTACAAAGGGCTTTGTCTGGTGACACTCTTCGTCATGGTACTGGACGTGGCCGGCGGTCTGCTGATTCCCACTATCACAGCGGATATGATTAATAACGGGGTAGCCGGAGGCGATATGGGCTTTATCTTACGCAGGGGCCTGGCCATGCTGGCCGTCACCCTGGTTACCAGCTTCGGGGCATTGGCAGGCAGCTGGCTCTGTTCCGACCTCTCAGCCAAAATCGGGCGCGATATGCGGGATGCCCTGTATGACAAATCCCTGACCTTTTCTTCCTATGATTTTGAGGCCTTCGGAACAGGTTCCATGATTACCAGAACCTTAAGCGATGTAAATATCATCCAGCAGTCCATTGTCTGGTGCATTCAGATGGTGCTGCCGGTTCCCGTGGTCTGCATTATGGGCATTGTCATGGCATATTCCATTGACCGCGTCATGGGGCTTCTGCTGATTGGCGTAACCCTGCTAATCATTCTTCTGGCTGTGCTCATAACCAGGAAGGCATCCGTTATTTTTGGCAGGCTCCAGAAGCTTTTGGACCGGATGAACGTGGTGCTTCGGGAAAATGTGACGGGTGTGCGCGTCATACGCGCCTTTAACAAAGAAGGATATGAAGAAAAGAGAATGCGCAAATCCTTTGAGGATTATGCCATGTCTTCCATCCAGGCCAACCGCCTGTTCGTCAACCTGGAAAGCATTGCATTGTTTGTCATCAATCTTTCCATTGTAGCCATACTCTGGATGGGCGGAAACCGCATTGGAGCAGGGTTCATGGAAATAGGCGATATCACTGCCCTGACCCAGTATGCCGTTATGATTCTGTTTTACATCATCATGGCCCAGATGGTATTTATCATGCTTCCCAGGGCCTTTATCTGCGTACGCAGGATGAATGACGTCCTCTCCCGCAAGCCGGAGATTCCCGAAACAAAGGATGCTGCTCCTGCCCTGCCGGAAAAAACCAGGGATGTCATTCAGTTCAGGGATGTCTCATTCCGCTTTGCGGATGCAGATGAGAATACCCTGGACCACATTACCTTTTCCTGTGTCAGGGGCTGTACCACTGCCATCATCGGCAGTACGGGAAGCGGAAAATCCACCATAGCAAAGCTGGCTCTGCGCTTCCACGACGTGACATCCGGCTCCCTGCTCTTAAACGGCAGGGATATCCGCAGTGTCAGCCAGAAAGAACTGAGGGACCATATTGCCTATGTCCCCCAGAAGGCATGGCTGTTTTCAGGTACCATTGCCGACAATCTCCGCCATGGAAATCCGGATGCCGGTGAGGAGGACATGAGGGAGGTTCTGTCTGCTGCCCAGTCTGACTTTGTATACGGCCTGCCGGAGGGCCTGCAATCCATGGTCTCACAGGGCGGCTCCAACTTTTCCGGCGGTCAGAAACAGCGCCTTTCCATAGCCAGGGCCCTGATGAAAAAGGCCGACCTCTATATTTTTGACGACAGCTTCTCTGCCCTGGATTTTAAGACGGATGCGGCTCTTCGCAGAGCCCTTGCGAAAAGGACGGAGGACGCGGCTGTTCTGATTATAGCACAGCGTGTCAGCACCATCCTGAATGCAGAGCAGATTATTGTCCTGGAGGACGGCAGAATTGCGGGAATGGGAAACCATGCCTCCCTGATGAAGACCTGTCCCGTATACCAGGAGATTGCCAGGTCACAGATGGAAGGAGGAAATTCTTAAATGAGTGATAACAATACACAGATATACGAGGATGAAATGGATTTTGCATCCCCCAATCATATGAGAAGGACCCTGCGGCGTCTGTGGGTGTCTGTGAATGACCAGCATAAACGGCTGATAGTAGTTCTGGTCTCCGTGGTGTTCTACACACTGCTCTCGGTTGCAGCCCCTTTTTACAGCGCGCACATCGTGGATTTGCTGTGGAACAGCATCAAGGAGGCCATGGCAGGCGGGGAAGCCTTCCGGGTAACCTGGCACCACGGTGGGAGGGATATATTCATCCTGCTTCTGATTTACCTGGCAACCGCATTTTTTTATACGCTGCAATCCTTTCTCATGGCCAGTTTTGCTGAGAACCTCAGCCTGCGTCTGAGGACGGAAATCAGCACCAAGTTAAACCGCCTGCCGCTGTCCTACTTTGACAGGAACCAGACAGGCGCAATTTTAAGCCGTACCACCAATGACCTGGATAAGATGGCGGAAGCACTGCAGACAGGGCTTCTGAAGCTCTTTACAGCAGCAGGAATGGTCGTTGGCTCCCTCATTATCATGTTCCGGTTCAGCGCCTGGCTGACCATGATTTTCCTGCTGTTTACAGGGCTTGCCATGCTCTCCACCCGGGCAGCCTCGGCTAAGACATTAAAGTATGCCATGGAGCGTCAGAAATGCGTCAGCAAGGTAACGGCCCTGGTGGAGGAATCCTACAGCGGGCGGGTCATTATCAAGGCATTTAACCAGGAACAGGACAGCTCACGGCGAATGCATGAGGCCACACAGGAGCTGGCAGGGGCTTCCAGAAAGGTGGATTTCATGATAAACGCCATCAATCCTGCTGTCCGTATGATTAACCGGTTCGGCCAGGTCCTGATAGTGATACTGGCTGGCAGAATGCTCATAAACGGCTCTCTTACCGTCGGCGTGTTCCAGGCATTTTTCCAGTATGTGAATCAGGCATCCGAGCCCCTGACAGAGGTAGCCTATATGGTAAACTCCATGCAGTCTGCCCTGGCCTCCGTGGAACGGATTTACGATATGCTGGATGAACCTGAGATATCACAGGAGCCAGCCCTTCCAGCCCTGGTGGAACGTGTACAGGGCAAAGTGGAATTCCGGAATGTGCGTTTTGGTTATTCCCCAGACCGCATACTGATGAAGGATGTCAGCCTGTCTGTCAGGCCGGGCCAGAAAATCGCCATTGTGGGAAGCACCGGAGCCGGCAAGACCACCCTCATTAACCTGCTGATGCGGTTTTATGAGGTGAACGGAGGAAATATCCTGTTGGACGGCAAGGATATCCGGACCTTATCCAGGGCTAACCTTCGCAGCTGCTTCGGCATGGTTTTGCAGGATACCTGGCTTTTTGAAGGCACCATTGCAGAGAACATTGCCTATAGCAAGCCGGATGCTGCCCGGGAGGAAATCATTGCGGCTGCAAAGGCGGCCAGGGTGGATTTCTTTGTACGCACCATGCCGGCAGGCTATGATACGGTTCTGACCAATGATTCGGAACATATTTCTGTTGGCCAGAGGCAGCTTCTGACCATTGCCAGGGTGTTTCTGCTGAATCCGGCCGTACTGATTCTGGATGAAGCCACCTCCAGCGTGGATACCAGGACAGAAATGGAAATCGGCAGAGCCATGAAGGAGCTGATGAAGAACAGGACCAGCTTCGTGATTGCGCACCGGCTGTCCACCATTGTGGATGCGGACCTGATTCTTTTAATGCAGGATGGCACCATTGTTGAGCAGGGGAACCACCGTGAACTGCTGAGGGCGGAGGGCGCATATGCAGACCTTTATTACAGTCAGTTTGCATAGAGGGAAGTTATGGCTTTATGTATGGGACAAGAATGACGCATGGTGGGCTTGCGGTTTGCGGATTTAAAATGCAATACGATAAACGTGGTTTAAATATCCATATCCTCCCACCCATACACCTGTAACTGTATCATCCTCGCTGTCCAGATTAACATATATTCTGGAAACACAGTGTAAATTATACCCCTGTTCAAAGATATACTGGTTTTGCTTTGATGCGTACTTATATAAATAACAGGCCAGCGCGCCGGTGGAGGTACCGGTGGCTGATTCTTCATTAATGCCGTACAGCGGGGCGAAATTCCTGCATATTGCGGTCACGCCCCTGTCTTTTCCAGGGGAAAAGGCATGGATGCCGATGCATTCATTTTCCCTGCTTATTCTGGTGATGGCGGGGAAATCAGGGGCCATACTGCCGAGAACCACGGGATTAGTCACAGGAACCAGGATATCCTTTAGGCCGGTGGACACGATTTGCACCGGTAAGGTATGGTCAATGACGATTGAATCAAAGCACGCCTCTGCCTCTTTTCTGTCCAGCGTTTCATAGAACTGCGGTCTGTTCTGCTCCATGAGAATCAGGCCGCTTTCATCAACCTGTACCCTCAGGATTCCTGACTTTGTCTCTATGGTACAATCCTGTTTTTTCAGCAGCCCCAAATGCCGCAGCACAGTGAAGGCGGCGATTGTGGCATGGCCGCACAGCGGAATTTCCCCTTTGGATGTAAAGTATTCCAGTTTAAAATCATTGAATGTTGAAATACTGACAAAGACTGTCTCCGAATACCTCAGATAACCGGCTATTTCCGTTTTCTGTGCTTCAGTGAACCGCCTCCCAATTATCACACCTGCCTTATTTCCGCCTTTGTCATCTTTGCTGAACGCGCTTGCTACATAAGCATTAAATATCGTCATTTATCTCTCCCGTTAAAATGCAGATGCTCTCTTCAATCAAGGTGACAGATTTTCTCAGATACGTATTTTTTCAGATACGGAACATAACCCTGTTTTTAAACTCCTGGGCCTTGCCGTCATTCCAGTCATGGACGGGTCTGTAATATCCCGCAATCCTGCTGTAAACATCCGCAGAGCCTCCGCAGTTGGGACAGATATCCTGTCTGCCGGGCAGATAGCCGCAGGTCTGGCAGATGGTGTAAACAGGAGACAATGTGAAACAGGGAATATGGTGTTCTGTAATCATGCTGCAAAGTATATCCCTTGCCTTTTTCCAGTCCTTCAGTTCCTGTTCCATGTATACATGGAACACGGTGCCTGTGGTATAAAGGGGCTGCAGGGCGTCCTGGTTCAGAAGGGCATCACGCAATGTGCCGTCATAGTCAGCCGGCAGCTTGGTGCTGTTTGTATAATAAGGCTTGTCCCCTTCATGACCGGCTGTCCTGATTCCGGGGAAACGCTCCCGGTCCAGTCTGGCGAATCGGAAGGTGGCTGACTCTGCGGGCGTTGCCTCCAGGCCGTAGAGATTACCGTATTCCTCCTGATAACCAACCAGCTTTTCACGCATGTGGTTCAGGACAGAGACAGCAAATGCTTTTGTCTCTTCTGATTCCAGTCCGGCCTGCAGCCACGGGGCATTGAGTCCGGCTTCATTCATGCCGATGACGCCGATGGATGAAAAATGATTGTCAAAGTCCGTAAGATAGCAGGCTGTATAGGGATAAAGCCCATTCCTTAACAGGGAGGAAATCACCTTCCGCTTCGTGTCCAGGGACCGTGCAGCCAGGTCCGTCATCCGGTCCAGCCGTGTATAAAAGTCCCTTTCATCCTTTGACTGGTATGCAATCCGGGGAAGATTGACCGTAACCACGCCAACGGAACCCGTATGCTCCCCATATCCGAAAAAGCCGCCGGCTTTTTTCCGCAGCACATGGAAATCAGGCTGGATTCCATCATAGGTAGCCCTCACATCCTCGGGTTTCATACCGCTTCCCATGTAGTTGATGAAATAGGGTGTTCCGTAATGGGATGCAAGGGAAAACAACAGCCTGTTTTGTTCGGTATCCGACCAGTCATAGTCCTCTCCCATCCCATAGGCCGGAATGGGATACTGGAATCCCAGGCCATTGGCATCGCCTTCCAGCATGGTTTCCAGGAATGCCTTGTTCACCATGTCCATTTCCCTCTGGCATTCCCCATATGTAAACTCCATTCTCCTGCCTCCCACAATGGCCTTTTCATCCGCCATGTCACAGGGCACCTTCAGGTCCATGAAAATGTGGGAAAATGGAGCCTGGGTACCCCAGCGGCTGGGAGTGTTGACTCCGAAGACAAATGCCTCCATGCATTTTTTTACCTTGTCATAGGACAGGTTATCTGCCTTCACAAAGGGGGCAAGGTATGTGTCAAAGGACGAGAAGGACTGGGAGGCAGCCCACTCATTCTGCATGATTCCCAGAAAATTCACCATCTGGTTGCAGAGGGTGGCCAGGTGCTTGGCCGGGGATGCGGTAATCTTTCCGGTGATGCCGCCCAGACCGTCCAACAGGAGCTTCTTAAGGGACCATCCGCAGCTGTAGCTGGTCAGCATGGATAAATCATGGATATGGATGTCTCCGTTTACATGGGCATCGGAAATTTCCCTGTCATATACTTCCGTAAGCCAGTAATTGGCAGTCACTGCGCCGGAGTTGTTGAGAATCAGCCCGCCAACCGAATAGGTAATGGTGGAGTTTTCCTTCACACGCCAGTCTTCCACCTTTACATAGTTGTCCACCACGTCTTTATAGTCCAGAATGGTTTTATCTAAATTCCTGATTTTCTCCCGCTGCTTCCGGTACAGGATATAGGCTTTGGCCGCATCGGTGTATCCGGATTCCTCCAAAACCTTTTCCACGCTGTCCTGGATATCCTCCACTGATATCCGGCTGTCTTTTATCTTTCCCTGGAAGTCGGAGGTGACCCTCAGGGACAATAGCTCAATGATATCATCCGTATATGATTTACCGGTTGCTTTAAAGGCTTTCTTGATAGCCAGTGTTATCTTTTCCAATTGGAATTCAACGGTTTCCCCGTCCCTTTTAGCCACTAAAAGCATGTTCTTGTCTCCTCCTCAATAAGCGTGATTCGCTGCCGTACATACCGCAAAACAGATATATTCCATTATATCAAAGACATGGACATAAATACAGCATGAATTTTTATCCTATGACGGGTGCGGGATTAAGTAAATGGCGGCCATCTAGAGATAGTGTCCGGTCAGGCGGTAAAATGCCCGGATACGCCGTTGCTTTTACCGGCGGTTCGCTCCAGGTACAGGAACATTCCCAGGCAGAGTATAATCTGTACGAGGCTGGAGGCAGGGGTTCCCAGACCAATCTGAAACAGGGTTGCCCCCGCCATACGGCTGACTGCGTAAACAATGGGAATCCGCACCAGAAATGCGCCGATGATTCCCTGTATCATGACAAAAATTGTCTTTTCACAGCCATTGTAATAGCCGGTAAAACAGAACAGGAAAGGTGTCAGCAGACAATCCACTGCATATGCCTTCAGATAGCTGTGGGAAGCAGCTATTACATCCAGGTCCTTTGAAAACAGAGAGGACAGCAGGTCTCCGTGGAACAGGGTGATATACGACATGGCCAGCCCCACCGCAAATGCGGTTGCCACGCCATATCCCAATGCCTTCTTGGCCCTGACAGGATTCCGCGCTCCCATGTTCTGGGCAACAAAGGCTGACATGGACTGCATGTAGGCGGAGGGAACAAGCATGATGAAGATACAGACCTTTTCTGCCACGCCCACGCCGGCAGAGAAGGTTACGCCAAAGGAATTGACAACGGTCTGTATCAGCAGGAAGGATACGCCCACTAAAAGCTCCTGCAATGCAACCGGAACTCCCAGTTTTAGCTCAGCTCCGATTATTTGTCCGTTGAACCGTATACAGTTCCCCGTAAATTCAAAGGGAAGCTCCTTTTTCAGTATGATTGCAAATGAGATTAACACGCTGATGGCCTGGGCTGCAACCGTGGCCAGGGCAGCGCCTGCTGTTCCCATGCCCAGTACGGCAACCAACAGGAAATCCCCGCCTATATTGATGACGCAGGCAATCATTACAGTCACCAAGGGCGTCCTGGAATCACCGATTCCGCGGAATACGGCCCCCAGCACATTATACGCAACAATGAACAGGGAACCAGCGCCGCAAATCCTGATATAGGTGACGGTCTGTGAAAATGCCTCTTTGGGTGTGTGAAGAAGGCCGGCCAGCACCTCAGCTGCGCCTGTCATTATCACGGTCAGAATGACAGCAAATACGGAAAACAGGCAGATGCCGCTGCCGATTGCATGGCCTGCTTCCCTGGGCCTGCGCCTTCCAATCCGTTCCCCTACCAGGATGGTAATGCCCATGGATAAACCTGTTATGACCATAGTGATTGTCTGTAAAAGCATACTGCCCGTTGCCACACCTGATACATCGGCCGTGTCGGCAAACTGTCCGACTACCAGCAGGTCCACCCCGCCGTATAAAGCCTGTAAAAACAGCGTAAAAAGTACCGGAACAGCAAAACGGACAAGGGAAACCAGTATATTCCCTTCTGTCAAAGAATGTTTTTTTTCCATCATGTTTTTCCTCCTCTTTCATTCATATAAATCAGCTGTGCCCGGTGTCCATGCATGGTCTGCTGCAAAACAAAAAGAGCCGGATAAGGAGCAGATATTTCAATCTGCAGCCTTATCCGGCTCATCATTTCATCCGAATGATTTGCCCTCCGAGCAAGCATTATTTATTATAGCAGATAATGATTTCATGTCAAGGTTTTTTATTTGCTGCAACAATCGCTGTAACAATAAGGACGGTCATGGTTGCTGCAATAGTTCATGTCATGATTGAATTCCGCGAATGGCCTGAATCACCTCTTCCAGGGAAAGCCATTTATCCCATTCATACCCTGGCATGGCAGAGGCAGTGTCATAGACAGCCTGGAAAGCCTGATTGTATTCATCCCGGGACATCAGAATCCCCTCCCATTCATATTGATAGATGGGATTTCCTTCATCATCAAGCTGTACATTGGAATTATCTTCCGCCCCATAATATCCGGATGCAATCGGAACCAGGCGGCCGGATTCCATGCTGTACACAATATCGTAGTAGCTGTCCATATTTCCCTCTGAATTGCACAGAAGATTTCCGCGTTCAATATAAGAAAAATAAAGTCTGGACAGCTGTGTTTCATTGACAGTCCCGTCAGCGAAACTTACAATATTGCAGCCCGTTGCCTCGTCTATCCCGATTTCCACCAATTCCGGGATGGCATCGTCATTGATGTAAATCAGATTGTATCCGTGCCACTGACCGCTGTCCTGGGATTGGAGAAGGCTGATATAGGCCTGTTTCCAGCCGGAAACAGAATCCTGTGCCCCGCTCTTGCCTGCACCCAGGAATCCCAGGACAGACCTCACGGTCTTTTCAGCAAGGGCTGAATTGGCATTCTCTGATAACTCTTTCTCCAATGTAAAGCTGCCGTCATTCTTTCCGCTGTAGATTCTCACCTCGGAACCACCGGTGCCTGTCTCTGGCCCGGATGCTGGTGAGTAACTGCATATGATGATAATATCATTGCAGCCGTCGTTGTTATAGTCGGGAAAAGAAACTGCCTCCACCTTATGAAACGTCTCATTGCTCCGTAAGTTGCCCTCGCACACGCCGTCCAGGATATACGCCGGTTTTCCGGTCTTTTTTATTTCAAACAGGACATCTGTCAGGGGATTCTCAGCCGGATCCGGTTCATAGGATGCAAATGTGACGCTGCCCAATGGTTCCAGGGTCACATCAAAGGTCTGGTCCTTAATCAGGATATATCCTGCCTTTCCATTGGCTGCATCAGACGGCTCCACTGCGTTGTCCTCCTGCTGTGCGGCTGTCTGCGTGTCAGGCTGGGAGTTATTTTTTGTGTCAATCCTGATTTCCGGTTCCTCCCCGGTATTTTGGGTTTCAGTCTGCTCCGGGGGTTGTGACCGGGATGGGGCCTTTTGTTCGCAGGCCGTTAATGCACCGCACAGCGCTATGCATAGTAAAAGTGTTGTCAGTTTGTCAGGAATATGTCTCATATTTTTCACCTTCTGTTTTATATGTAGTTTTAAATGATTTATAATAAATCCTTCCTTAATTCTGTGAATTGCAGGAAGGGACGGGATGTGATACAATACCACACGGGGCATTTGACGGACCGTTTCGCAGCCTGTAAATAAAAATGTGTAAATAAAAAAGTATGTATTGGAGGCTTATATTTTATGAAAAAGTGGGAAACCATCAGAGAATTTATCATGATTACCTTTGCCACCGTCATTGTGGCGGCAGCCGTCTTTTTCTTTCTGATGCCGAGCCACGTATCAGTGGGAAGCATCTCCGGTCTGGCAATTGTTTTGGGAAACTTTGTTCCCCTCAAAATTTCAGCAATTACCTTTATCCTGAACATGCTTCTCCTGGTTTTGGGTTTTCTGCTCATTGGAAGGGAATTCGGTGCAAAGACGGTTTATACCTCGTTCCTTCTGCCTGTGGTCCTGGCTGCTTTTGAACTTATGTTTCCGGGAAATGCTTCCATTACCAATGATGCATTTCTGGATATGATTTGCTATATCTTTGTGGTTAGCATTGGACTGGCCATGCTGTTTAACAGGAATGCGTCATCCGGCGGACTGGATATTGTGGCAAAGCTGCTGAATAAATACCTGCATATGGAACTGGGCAAGGCTATGTCCATGTCCGGTATGTGTGTGGCGCTCTCCGCTGCCCTGGTTTATGACAAGAAAATCGTGGTGCTCAGCGTCCTTGGCACCTATCTGAACGGAATCGTCCTGGACCATTTTATCTTTGGCTTTAACATTAAAAAACGGGTATGCATCATTTCCCAGCGCGAGGAAGAAATCAGGGAGTTTATTCTGCATCACCTCCACAGCGGCGCCACGATTTACGAAGCAATAGGCGCTTACGACGGACAGCCAAAGAGGGAAATTATCACCATTGTGGATAAAAACGAATATGCAACCCTGATGAATTATGTCCTGAAAACAGATAAAAATGCTTTTGTCACCGTGTATACGGTAAATGAAATCATATACAGGCCCAAGCGTTAAAAGGAGCCGGCCAGATGACAGATATCAGCGAGAGCAGGCATTTGGCTGGTATTAATTCCAAATATACCTGCATTCAGGGTTCGTGCATTCGTATTTTGGCGGGGATAACCTGCTGAAGCTCAGATGTGGTTCCCTGAACAGGAATGCGGCCAGCGGATTTCCGCGTATGACCAGTTCACTGTCTGTTAAATTATGTATTTCCCTGCAGCCGCACTTTGGACAGCCGGGATACTGTCCGTTCCTGTCCCTTTCATAGACAGGGGCAAATGAATGAATCTCAAACACATCCCCCATATCCTCGTAAAAGGTATTTTCTGATAAAGGTGTTCAGTAGAATGTTTGACAAGGACATTCTGATTATCTCACGTTGAATTAAAAAAATCCAGCCCAATTTATTCCATTTTTTTGATTATTATCTTCTTGGTCTAAAAAAGGTCATATTTCCGGCCATGATGTTCAAAAAAATTATTTATAAACTATTTTTGAACAAAACAGTTGACAAATAATGGTATATATGGTACCATCCAGGTGTTTAAAGCGTTCAACAAATATGATAATTATAAAATTTTGAACAATATAGCAAATGTACGGTTATACATATTCGGGTGAAATAGCAAAACCATAACTATTTAACCGCAGCTATATAAACCAGCCATAAAATCACCACAAATAACGGAGGAATGGTCTATGTCCGATTCACGCTTGTATAAACAATGGAAATCCAGATTTACATTCATGGCATTCGTAATCCCTGCCCTCTTTTTCCTTATACTGTTCTGGCTGCTTCCCATTGCAGCGTCCATTGGAATCAGTTTTACGGACTGGGATTACATGAGCCCGGGGTTTCATGTGACCGGACTGGCCAACTATCAGGGACTGTTTCAAGATAAAGCTTTTTGGGAGGCCCTTGCCCATACTCTTGTGTTCGCCGCTAAGACTGTGATTCCAGTTCTGGCTCTGGGCCTTATGCTGGCTCTTCTGGTGTGGTCTGCCGGCCGGCATACCATTTATTCCCTTATTATCTTCTCCCCCTGGATTACGCCGGCTGTGGCTGTGTCCATTGTGTGGACCTGGATATTTGAACCGGATGCCGGGTTGGCCAACCAGCTGCTGCATATGCTGGGGCTGCCTGGTTCCGCCTGGCTGCACAGCTCCGCTACAGCCTTGTCCAGCGTGGCTCTTGTCACAGTATGGAAGAATCTGGGATATGTGATGCTGCTCTTTTCAGGCGCATTATCCAGGATGCCCTCAGAGCTGTCTGAAGCTGCTTCTGTTGACGGGGCGGGAAGTTTGCAGCGCTTTTTATACATTACTCTTCCGCTGCTGCGCGCGGCTGTATTGACAACAGGAATTATCATGACTGCGGATTCCCTGCGGGCCTATGACCAGATTCAAATTCTGACCCAGGGAGGACCGGCAGGCAGTACCAGGACCCTGCTCTACCTGTATTATCAGCTGGGGTTTGAGCAGTTTAATATGGGAAAGGCGGCTGCAGCCGTGGTCATCCTTATGGCTATAGGTCTGGGCCTGTCCCTGCTCCAGCTCCATATGAAGAAAAAGGAGGTATACTCATGATTATGGTTCCGCGTACCCTTCCAATGGTTCGTTCAGTCGTTGCCCATGTGCTGTTGGCATCAGTCTGCTGCTTTACCGTATTCCCCTTTTTGTGGATGGCTGTAAGTTCCCTTAAAACAAAGGCAGAGGTCATGGCGGCAGATACCTTCCTCCCCTCATCGCCCCAGTATGGGAATTACCTTGAAATTCTATTCCGTTCCCCCATTCCGCGTTACCTTGCCAACAGCCTGTTGGTGGCAGTCAGTGCAGTGGTTATCCAGGTCCTGTGCTGCTCCCTGTTTGCCTATGCAGTGACATTCATGAAAATCAAGGGGCGGAATATCCTGTTCCGGCTGGTTCTGTTCACTTATATGGTGCCAACCGCTGTGACCTATATCCCTTGTTATATCATCCTTTCCAGGTTAGGGCTATTAGACAGTTACCAGGGCCTTATCCTTTCCAATGGCGTCAGCGTGCTGGGAATCTTTTTGCTCCGGCAGGCATTTGAGAGCGTTCCTATGGATACCATAGAGGCAGCCGGGATGGACGGAGCCGGTCATATTAAGATTCTCACAGGGATTATACTTCCCATGACGCGGCCCTCCTTTGTCACATTTATCCTGCTGTCCTTCATCAGTACATACAACAGCTATATGTGGCCGTCCCTGATAACGGATACTCCAAAGCTGAGTCTGGTATCCCAGGGGCTTAGGCGGTTCCTCTATGAGGGAGGCGCCTATGGAACCCAGTGGTCCCTGGTGATGGCCGCAGGAACGGTGACTGTAGTGCCTTTGCTGGTTTTATTTGCCGCTGCCTGGCCTCTGATTGTCAGGGGTATTACTGATTTGGGCTGCAAAGGTTAATCTGCGCGGCCGGGCATAAACCGTCAGTGGTAACCAGTTCATTATAAAGCATCCATACAGGAGGAATAAGATATGAATCAAAACAGGAATCAAAAGACGAACCGAATTGTGAATCAGATGAACCGCTGCCGGACAATCATCCATCAAAAGACATTGGCAGCAGCACTGCTGGCATCCGTTTTTTTCCTTCTTTCAGGCTGCGGGACCAATGCCCCGGCGGATACAGTCACAGACAGCGGCAGGGTCCGGGTTACATTCTGGTATTCAGGCGGAAAGACCGCAGCCAGGGTCATGGAGGAAATCATTGACAGCTTCAATCAGTCTCAGTCCAAATACACGGTGACCGGAATCCAGCAGGCTGATTACGATGAGACATACACCAAGCTGCAGGCTGGAATTGCGGGAAAGAATGCGGCGGATATCGCTCTTCTGGATTCGGATAAGGCGCGAAACCTTATGAAGAAGGAATTATTAGTCCGCCTGGACCGTTATACAGACCAGGATGATTCGTTTGATAAGGACAGCCTGATTCCCGTATTTCATAACCAGTGTCTTTGGGACGACGGGGCTTTGTATGCGATGCCTGCTTACGGCACCACACAGGTCATGTACTATAACAGGAGACTGTTTGAAACAGCAGGCATCCGGCCTGATTCCATTCAGACATGGGAGGACCTGGCTGAGGCGGCTGAAACCATACAACAGAGTACGGGAGGAAGCGCCTGTGGATGGGAACCTATGTGGGGGGAGGACAATCTGATTGACATGGCCCTCAGCAACGGAGGAACCATGCTCAGCGATGACAGCCGCACCGTGCTCATTAACTCGCCTCAGTGGATTGAAACCTGGGAAACAGTGCGGAAATGGATACATGAAGATGATATAATGGCTGTCCACTATGGCGGCCAGGGCTGGGAATACTGGTATGATACCATGGATGATGTGCTGCAGGACAAGGCAGGCGGGTACACCGGCTCCTCCGGCGACCAGGCTGATTTGGATTTCACTAAGGTGGGCGCCATGGAACAGCCTAGATTCGGAGATAATCCGGCTGCTCCTGTAGCCAGGGTGTTGCAGCTGGTGATGGTGGATACGGGAAAGGATAAGACAAAGGATGGGGCCTATATGTTCATGAAGTATTTTGCAGATGCGCCCCAACAGGCCAGGTGGTCCATGGCAACGGGATATATACCGGTCCGCCGGACCACCCTGGACATTCCGGAATACCAATCCTATACAGAGGAAAATCCCCAGGCCCTTGTTCCCCTGGCCCAGGCCATGCACGCGTCTCCTGACCCCATAGACCCAACTGGAGGTAAGATTTTCGACGCCCTGTCCATTGCGGCGGACAAGGTGGAGATTGAAAATGTGCCGGCGGCAGATGCCCTTAATGAAGCCGCCGAAACCGCGCAGGCTGCCTTGGATGAAACATATAAAAATGCAGAGGCTGTCCTGGCGGCAATGACAGGACATTCTACCTTCTGTGATGTTCAAAACGCCTTCCGGAATCCTCACTGTCATTTCTCCTGCCACGGCCGAATCCATTGCGCAGGGGACCTTCTCCATGATGGCGGAAGGGTTCCCTGTGTCCGTGGCTTAAGATATATTCATGCATCTCCTTCATTTTCTCAAAGGTATATTCTGAGGCATGGTCCGGATCCAGCTGCCGTATGATTTCATCCTCAAGACGTTCCAGGAACTGCTTAAATTGCTGCTGTTCCTCCTCGGTGAAACAGCAAAACAGCTGTTCCGCGTCCCGGCTGTCCATTCCATCTGACTGTTCCACTGCTTTTTTGCCCTCTTCTGTCAGGATGATGTTCATGCTGCGCCTGTCCTGCTCAGAGGGAACCCGCTTTACATATCCCTTGCTCTCCAGCTTACGCAGCAGCTCACTCATAGACTGGGTGCTGATTCCCAGAAGATAGGACAATTCCTTGTGACTGATTTCCGGCTTCAGCTTCAGGATGGCCAGTATTCTGCCCTGACCCTTATAAGGGCTTCCCAGGGGGCCGTTTTCCTTATAAGCCTCTGTCTGGTAACGGTGAAGCAGCATTCCGATATGGAAAAAATGTTCTGACAGCTGTTTGCCATGGTCCATATATGGTTCCTCCTGTTTTCTGATTTCTTAATCTGTGTATGGTTTTCTGCCTTGGTTTTATTCTGCCTGAGGTTCTTCCCGTCCTGCTATAAGGTTTGTGATATGAAGAATGGATTCAGGGCTTAAGTAATGTTCAACTCTGCAGGCATCCAGTTCTGCAACCTCTTCCGGTACGCCGATGCTGCACAGGAATTGCCGAAAGGTCTCATAGGAATGGCTGATTTTAGCCGCGATGCTGTATCCAGCTTCGGTCAGGTCTACCTCATGGTTGCTGTGGACCAGAATAAGCCCGTCAGCCGCCAGTTTGCCGAATGCAATGGAAACACTGGGCTTTTTTACGGAAAGAGAGGCAGCAACATCCGTGGCCCTTACATGTCCGTTTTTTTGCTTTAAGAACAGGATGGCTTTCAGATAGTTTTCTTTCGAGACAGTGATATTCATAATCGTAACCCTCTTCTGCTTATTTGTCCATATCTTTCATAATAATCTGTTCCATGCTCAGGGAAAAGGCGGGACTCAGTCCAATTTTCCGCAGTTCTTTTTCCAGCCGGTCCATGGACTGATTTACCTTATCCAGAGGACATTCCTGGTTAATGGTGATTTGCAGGGAAACAATCCTGCTCTCAGGGCCGTAATCATGAAAGTCCATTTTTTTCAGAGTCAGGAAGTCCTTTTCTTTATCAAAGCGTTTCTGGATTTCCAGAAGCTGCTGCTGGGATATGCCTTCTCCAAGGAGCAGCATGTAGTGATTCAGAAATGCCTTCACCCCATCCTTCAGAATCAAAAGACTGATTATGATTCCCACTGCCCCGTCTGCAGAAATCCCGGACACTGTGTACAGAAATGCCGAGCCAACGGTCATCAGGGTCATCTTGATATCCGCCCATTCATTCTGTTCACAGGCTTCCAGAGCCATGGATTCCAGCTGCCGGTTTACGTGCTTTGTGTATGCGGATATCCCGTATTTTGCCAGGATGGACAGCGCGGATACCCCATAAACCAAGGTGGGAAACGAACGGGCCGGTGGCTGAAGCATCCGCTGGATGGCTTCACGGAGCATGGCGGCGCCGGTCAGTATAATTGTTATAGCTATGATGAGTCCAAGCACATACTCTGTCCTGCCGTGTCCGTACGGATGGAGACTGTCCTCTTTTCTTCCGGCCAGGCGGAATCCCAGTACTACCATCAGGGATTGAATGGAATCCATTAGATTGTCAAAGCTTTCAGCCAGCACAGCTACATTTCCGCATAGAGTGCCGGTCAGGTATTTGCATATAAAAAGCAGAACATTTCCAAGGGTGGAAAAAAGACCGGTCTTCATCCCCAGGTTTTCCCTGGAAATGTTCTGTGTCAATGCCTGTTCCATAAAAATCAACTCCTCTCAACTGCAAATCAGTGAAATCAATTGTGTGCAACAAAATACATAAGGTACCTGATATAAATATAGCAGGTACCTTATGTATTTGTCAACACTAATATTTTCCTGGCTTATTTACAATAATACCATATCTCCGTTCGTTCATTTATTGTGTTTTTGTCTGCGGGATTTGCGGTCCGAAAACATAAATAGTATCAGGGTGATGAATAAAAGACAGCCTGTTATTACTACGGCCACGGATTGTATGAAGGAAGAGAATCCGTAGTATTGTTCCATCTCCTCTCCTTCTATCCATCCGCTGTATAAATCAAGGGCATTTCCAAGGTATATGTCCTCCGGCACATCCCGGTCTGTTATGCGGTATGCCTTTTTTTCTTTTTCATTCAGAAAGCGGGCTGCCCCCTCGTCCCAGTAATAGCCCACGGGAAGCACCACCCTGCCTCTGGCAGGTATGCGGGTAATTGCATTGTCCACCAGGGCCCAGGTTCTGGAACCATCCTTAAATGTAATCAGGTAATACTGGGCATAGTCCACATAGGGCCGCATCCAGAAGGTGGTCCACCAGCTCCGCGTAATGGCGGGCGCAGTGATTCCATAGGTACGGCTGCGGCTGCCGTAATAACCGCGCTGGGTGGAAGGCCGTGACCTGTGATTGATTTGTTTATATATGCCGGTAGCTTTAAACATGGATGCATCTGCTTCCCATGCTCCGATGTAGTTTTTCTGCAAATCCGCTGCTGACATCATGTATCCGGTTGGCTCCGTACAGGGGTAACCTGCCCGCTGCAATAAGCCGGAAGTACTCTCCTCGTCTCCTGTCAGCACTTCTTTTGCAGATACAGGTTTGGCAGACTGGTAAAGGATGCCTTCAAAATTCAGCCGCGGAGCAATGGTGAGCCAGAAAAAGAACATAACAGCCTCTGCCAGAAGCACCCATAAAAGCCTGCATTCCTTTTTCTTTTTCATTTGCCCCATTCCTCCTGTCAGACCTTTTTAGGCATATCCGGAGACAGAAGGCTTATCCCTTTCCCTGCCGGATGGTATTTATCATTCACATTATACCATATAATGAAAAGACCGGACATAAAAACCGAACCCAGCAGTGCCAAAGATGCGATACGCTGATGCCATATCACAATCACTGGCGCTGCAGGGTCCGGTTTCATTCATGCCGGGGTATCCCTTTTATAAATATGCATTTCAGAATTATCCTTCTATGGATATATATTTTTTCTCTTCTGCCAGGGGTTTTGTTTCCTTTTTCGGAATGGAAAGCCTCAGGATACCATGCCTGAATTCGCCCTTAATGTCCTCGTCGGTCACATCCTCGCCCACATAGAAGCTTCTCTCGCAGGCACCGGCATAGCGCTCCCGGCGTATATATCTGCCGCTGCCTTTATCCTGTTCATCTTTGTCCAATCCCTTGGAAGCGCAGATAGTCAGGTAGCCGTCTTTCAGGGATGCCTTGATTTCATCCTTCTTAAAGCCCGGCAAATCCATTTCCAGCTCATATGCTGTATCCGTTTCACGGATGTCGGTTTTCATCAGGTTTTTGCTTCTGCGGCCATATAATTTCTTTTCCAGTTTTTTCATATCCTTATCATCGAAAAATGGGTTCCTGAAAAATTCATCAAACATATCTTCACCAAACATACTGGGCATTAACATACATCATTCCTCCTTTGCTTTCTGTGCGGCTACCGGAAATGATTCCGGGAGCCATGTATGTTCAGGTCATCAGCCATATATCTGCTAACCTTCAATTGCAATATACTTTTTCTCTTCCACGGCCGGTTTTGCTTCTTTCTTAGGAATCACCATCTTCAGGGTGCCGTCTTCGAATTTAGCCTTGATATCCTCCTGGGTCACTGCATCACCAACATAGAAGCTTCTGCTGCAGGAGCCGGAATAGCGCTCCCTGCGGATGTAGGTTCCGCCGGAATCCTTTTCATCCCTGGCGGAATCTGTGGTGGCCTGGATGGTCAGATATCCGTCCTTAAGTTCTGCCTTTACATCTTCCTTTCTGACGCCGGGCATGTTCATGGTTATCTCATAGCCGCTTTCCGTATCCTTGATATCTGTATTCATCATATCGAATGTCTTGCGGCTGCCGAATGAGTAATCAAAAAAGTCATCCAATAAATTTTCTCCAAAAATACTAGGCATCAACATATGTCATCTCTCCTTTATTTTATAATCTATGTGGTTGTTATATAGTGTACGGGAACTGGGTGGGGAGAAAGTCAGGAAGCATATGTCATTGCATCCCTTCTTTTCTTTCCTCTCCCTTTGTTCTATATGTAATATAACACGCATTGTTAGCAATGTCAAGAGATGAGTGCTAATTTCACATTTTTTTCATAATTTGCGTAAATTTTTCTTACGAAAAAGCTGTTTCACCCCATCCTCACGGAATCTTTATATATACCTCATGATTTGGATATGGAATCTTTAGGCTGCCTGGTGCTACGATAAAGCCAGCAAAAGAACTGAAACACATGTGAAGGAGGTGTATTATATATGAATAAGGAATTCAGGCGTGATATGGCTGGTATGGGAATCATGTTTTTAATCATGCTGGGAGCAGTTGCGCTCCGCGCATATATCTGGCTGTAGTCTTATCTGTAATGAACGGATGCCATAGGGATTCATTGTTTTTTTCCTGTTTTTTCCTTAAGTCAGACCGAAAACATGAAATATTACAGGAAATCCAAAAATCTTACCATGGAAAAATCCATGCAGGACTCCTATACTTATAACAACACCATAAGACAAATCTGGCATGGAACAGAGCCAGTGATATGCAAAGGAGTGTAAGATTATGACAAGTATGTTAGTTAAGTTTGAACAGCCGGAACAGGTGGTGGATTTTGTAAATACACTGAGCCATTATGACTGTGATGCAGATATTAAGTATGGCAGCCGTATGGTAGATGCCAAGTCCGTTCTGGGGGTTCTCTATCTGGCGGTATCCCGTACCGTGGAACTGATACTCCACATTGATGAGGATGGCTCCGGGGACATAAAAAACAGACTTGCGAAATTTGCCGTATAAACAGAACCGAAATCAGAAAATCAGCCGGCTGTGCCAAAGCCGGCTGATTTTCTGATTATGGGCCCGGAACTATCTGCTCCAGTACAGTATCTCGCCGCCATACTCCATGGCCAGATACTGTGTGTTATCTTCCGATATGAGGTGAAGAGTCAGGCTGTTCTGACTGTCACCATGGTCTTCATAGGGTGTGATGGCGGCCGTTATGGTCCCGCCTGATTCTGCGGACACGTCTGCTTCCGAACACTGCCCCTCTCCGCCGACGCCTATGCCTATCAACTTAACATCCCTTTCATATATCTTAATTTTTACGAAGGGTAGTTTGGAATGACAATCCCTGGCATACCCCTGAACCAAACAAAAACGCAAATAGTTGACATAAAAATTTTATGTCAACTATAAAGGGGTTATGTCAACTCAACGGACATTTCCGGTCAGCCCATACGCTTCTGCTCCACAGCAGCATCTATTCAATGGGCGCCTGGTAAAATCCGCCATAAAAGTTTTCCGTTTTAATCATATTTACAATCACATGGGAATCCTGCTCCCGCATGAGATGTACGATGTCGTTTACCTCATAGGAGGACACCACGGTGTGGAGCAGGTACATTTTTTTATGGCTGTAACCGCCCACTGCATCCACGCAGGATATGCCATGCCTGTACTGTTTTACATACTGGTCTATGATTTCCTGCGCCTTGGTGGTGGTAATCTGCAATGTCACCCGCTCGTACCTGTGATGGAAGGCAGAGATGGCCTTGGTGGATACGAACTGGAACAGAATGGAATAGCCCGCATACAGCCATCCGAACATGTATCCGAAGATACAGAGTATCACACAGTTGCCTGCAAACACATATTCCCAGATAGACCGTCCTGTCTTATTGGATACATAGAGTGCAATAAAGTCCGTACCGCCTGTGGAGGCATTTCCTCTTAAAGCAATGGCAATGGACAGCCCGTACAGGAAACCGCCGAAGACCACATCCAGGAGCACATCGTTAAACAGCGGTTCAAAGCTGCATATTTTAAGAAAAAAGCTGGCCAGGAATACCTGAAGCATGGAATAAAAGGTAAAACGCATGCTGATGCTTTTGCTGCAGAGGATGGCCACCGGTATATTGAGGACCAGCATACCAAGGGAGGTGGAAATCGTATGTCCGTAGAGGGATGCAATCCTGTCTATCAGGATGGCCACCCCGGTAAATCCGCTGGACAAAAGGTTAGCCGGCCGTATAAAAGCCTGAATCACATAGGTCTGCAGCAGGGCGGACGCTGTCACGGCCAGGATGGTTATGAGCCTTCTCACCAGCATGTTCTTTTTGTATTTTGCTATCATGGCCCTATCTCCCTAACGCTCCAAGACTGTCCAGGAGCTGACGGACCAGGGCTTGTGACACCACGTCATAACTGTTCTCATGGGGCGGCTCTGCAAAGCCGTAGGTCACTCCGTTGGAAGTGGTGGTAGGGTCTGTCATCCAGTCCTTGCAGGAGCTGTGGACCTGCCTTATTCCGGTTTCTTCCATGAGGTTCCTGGCATTGGAGACATTGATGCCGCTTCCGGCCAGAATCTCAATGCTGTTCCCATATGCTGACTGAAGGGCACCCAACAGTGCCTTTCCCTCCACCGCCTTTGGCTTTAACCCGCTGGTCAGCAGACGGTCGGTTCCCAGTTCTATCAGGGTTTCTATGGATTCATAGGGATTAGAGGTGCAGTCAAAGGCACGGTGAAAAACGGCTTCCTTTCCATGGCTGTGGATAATGGATATCATCCTTGCATTCCTCTCCCTGTCAATGGAGGCATCCTCCCTCAGACAGCCAAAGGCAATGCCGTCTGCTCCGTGGCGCACCAGGTTTTCACACTCCCTGAGCATTACACTGAAATCCTCTTCGCCGTAACAAAATCCACCGCCCCTGGGCCGGACCATGGCGATTACCTTTACATTGCAGTGTTCCTTCACAAGCTCCAGGGATGCCAGGGAAGGCGTAAGCCCGCCCATGTGCAGGGCGCAGTTCAGTTCAATCCGTCCGGCGCCTCCGGACGCTGCCTGTAAGGCGTCATAGTAGCTGCCGCAGCATATCTCCAACATATTAAAACCTCTCCTTCTTCCTGTCCGTCCTTACGTTACCTGCCAAAGACCTACAGCTGCGCCAGACGGTACAGGGCCAGTGCATATATTTTTGCGTTGGTTACCAGGTCATCCACGGTCATCCATTCATTGGGATTGTGGCTGATTCCCTTTTGTCCCGGAAAACTGGGACCAAAGGGGACGATACCGGGCATGGCCTTGGCATAGGTGCCGCCGGTGGTGGTCACCGGAGTGCCGTCCATCCCCGTGACCCGCTCATAGCTGTCCTGCATGGCTTTTACCATAGGCGTATCCCTGGCAAATACCACAGGGTCATAGTTTTGTACCAGCTCTGCCTTCAGGCCGCTGTTCTCCGCCTTTTCCGTTATGGCTTTCATGATTTCCTGAATGGTGGTGCCTCCCGGATAGCTTAAGGTGGCGTCAAATGACACCCGGCCGTCTTTGTCCCCGCAGTCAGCATCTTCGCAGCAAACGTCTCCGCCGGGCCGTAATCCCAGCTTGTAACCGCGCATCTCCATCATACCATATTCTTCATGGTAGTAGTCAATACCCAATCGGTCGCCCGTATTTCCGGCGCCGATAAAATAATTGTTTACAAAGTCGAAAAATGTCCCCAGGCGTTCCTTGGTGCCAAGGATGCGGACCACAGCCCTTCCCCGTTCGCTGTAAACCACAGGATATTTACAGTCCGGCGTAAATCCGTAAACAGGAGGTTTTTCTTTCGTCAGATAGTAGGAAAGGTCCTTAAATCCCGTTTCCTCGTCGCATCCGAAAATGATACGCACCGGATGCATGAGAGGAAGTCCCAGCGCCTTGACGGCAGCCAGCCCGTACAGGCAGGCCATAACAGGCCCTTTATTGTCCAATACTCCCCTGCTGTAAATGATTCCGTTTTCCATATGGCCGCTGAAAGGAGGTTCCTTCCAGCCCTCTCCTGCCGGCACCACATCCACATGCCCCATGGCGCAGACATAGTCTTCTCCCCTGCCATAGGAGGCATATCCGATGTATCCGTCCAGATTTACGGTTTCAAACCCCATCTCCCTGCTGATGGAGAGGGCCAGGTCCAGGGCTTTTTTTACGCCCGGACCAAAGGGAGCCCCGTCCTGGGCCTCCCTTTCCACACTGTCAATGCGCACCATTTGGCGTACATGTTCAATTAACTGGTTCCGGTTTCCATCAATATAGTCCAGAAGCTTCCTGTCAATCTGATTTAGTTCATCCATAGTTCTATTCCTCTATGGGCGCCATACGCGTCTTCATATAGTTTTCCATCCATTCATCCGATGCCTTTTCATAGGTGCAGCGTCCATCCTCCCCACGGCTCACCAGATACACGGTGGGCGCCAGGTCCTCTGTGACCACGGCAAAGGAGAAGCCGTCTATGTTGGTTGCCACGCCCCATTGGCCCTTTGGATTCATGGCTATCAGGGATAAATCCCCTGCCTCGCCCCTGCGCTCCCTAAGCTCTGCGTCCAGGCGGTTGACGGCTGTCTCGCAGGCTTCCTGGGGATGCATGCCCTCGCCCATAAGGCGGACGATTTCATAGGAGATACAGCCCTTCATCAGGTCCTCGCCCAGTCCGGTGGCGCTGGCCGCGCCCTTTTTGCTGTCAGCATAGAATCCGGAGCCGGATATGGGAGAGTCTCCTACCCTGCCCTTTTTCTTCATGAAAAGTCCGCTGGTGGAGGTGGCGGCCGTCATCTTGCCGGTCATGTCCAGGCAGGCCATACCAACGGTATCGTGGCCCGAGTAAGGCTTAAGCTTCTGGGAGGCAGCCTGGAGGGCTGCCTGGGCAGACATCTCCTTTAAACGCTTTCTGTAGTGGGCCCTGGCGCGGTCCGTCAGCATGTTCTTGCGCTCAAAGCCCTCCTTATGGGCAAATTTTTCAGCTCCCTCCGCCACCAGCAGGCTGTTGACCTTTTCATGGCTTAAGCGTCTGGCAATGGAAACAGGATTGGCAAAGTCTTTGATGGCCGCCACAGCGCCTATGTCCAGGGTATTGCCGTCCATAAAGGCGGCATCCATCTCCACTTCCATCTCCTCGTTGGGAAGCCCTCCGTAGCCAACGGATTTATAGTAAGGAAAATCCTCCACCTCCCGGATGGCAGACTCAATGGCGTCCCCTGCGTCCCCGCCGTCCTTCAGCATTTCGGCTCCCTTGGTGATTCCCTCCACTGCCATGCGCCAGGTTGCAATCATACCCCACATCCTACATATCCTCCTCTATCTGAAACAGAATTTATTTTCCAGTTCCTCAGTACTGCTGCCGTCAGCCAGTGCCTTTGCCAGCGTGCACATGTTCTTGAGCGCATCGTTCAGCCCCATGCCGCCCTTTTTCGGGGTTTCCACAATAGCCACCTTATCCTTGTAGGCAGCAATGGTGTCCTGGTTCTCAGCAGACATGGCTGCAAACGCCTTTGCCTTTGTGGTGGCGTTGATATCACAAGCAACCTTGGCGCACATACAGGCATAGTCAGCGTAGTTAAAGGCAGGACCGCACATGACCACATCCGGCTGCAGCTTGTTTACCATGGCGCAGAGCTTGCGGCTGACCTCCTCCGGGTCAGCCAGAAAGGTTCCGTTGCCGCAGCACAGGCAGGCTGTCACATGGCCGTCCACCTGTTTTAAGAAGGGCTCCATCATGACTGCGGGACCAATAGGTTCTTTTTTTCCTGTAAGCGGGACCATGGTATCATCTTTTGTTCCAAGACCAGACTGTATCTGGTCGTATATCATAATAATCTTCATTATCTTCACCTCATATTTGTTGTATCCCCACAGGGATTATCAGAGAATGGCCGGGCCGTTCAGGGCAGCCATCCTACAGGTCGTCAAAGGAAAGGTCATCAAAATCAATGTCATCGTCATCGGATTTTTCAGATGCCTTGGCTTCGTCTTCCAGGTACTGCCTATCCATCATCTTAATGAACGGCATGTAGATAAATACGCCCATTATGAGCAGCAGCAGCTGGAGCACAGCTCCCTGCCAGCCCGTGGCCAGGAATCCGGATAATACCACAGGCATGGTCCATGGAATGGCGACGCCCGTGCAAAGGGGAACCAGGCCAATGCTCATGCAGAAATAAGAAATCACGATGTTGATGGTCGGCACCAGCATAAAAGGTATGAGAATCATTGGGTTCAGCACAATGGGAAGGCCGAACACAATGGGCTCATTGATGCCGAACACGCCGGGGATAAATGCCAGTTTGCCCAATTCCTTGATACGCTTGGAATGGCAGAATAAAAGCATTGCAATGAGCAGCGACAGCGTGGAACCGCATCCCCCGAAGGTTGCGAACAAATCCTGGAACTGCTGGGAAATGATGTTCGGCAGCGGCTGGCCTGCCTGGAAGGCAGCCAGGTTGTCGGCAGACAGTGTCTGAAGGATGGGATTGAACACAGCGCCTACCACAGAACCGCCGTTCACTCCAAAGAACCAGAAGAAGTGAAGGAAAATATAAGCGATAACCATGGCCGGAAGCGTATTGCCCAGCTTTAAAAGGGGTGTCTGCAAAATGGTAAAGATAAAGTTGAAGGCGTTCTTATAAGGTGTCATTGCAAATACAATGTTCAGGATAAAGAACACCAGTATGGACACGCCGGCGGGAATCAGGGCTGAAAATGACTTTGATACCGTAGGAGGAACACCGTCAGGCATCTTGATGACCCAGCCCTTTTTATTAACCCACGCATAGATATGGACTGACAGGAAGGCCACGATGATTCCCACGAAGATGCCCTTGGAACCCACCCAGTTTAAGGGGATTCCGGTGACCGTGGAACCGCCGTCCACAAGAATCTCATAGGGCATAATGAGAAACCAGCTCACCAGGGCAATGGCTGCTCCGAAAAGCTTATCTACATTCATCTGCTCCGCAAAGGAATAACCAATGCCTATGACGGCCAGAACTGCCATGATGGAGAAGGTGGCGTCCGTGGGCTTGGAAAAATAGGAAGCCCAGTTATCTCCGAAAAACCGGGCCCAGAAATCGGTCCATCCCGGTATCGGGAAGTTGGCAATCAGCAGGAAGAAGGACCCTACGATTAAAAGCGGCATGGACAGCAGGAAGCCGTCACGGATGGCAATCAGATATTTATTTTTTCCGATTTTCTCTGCCAGAGGCATGAGTACGGACTCTAACTTTCTTAACATGATTCATGTTCCCCCATTTCAACTATGATTGTTTTAACGCAGCCGGTCACGGATATTGCGCCGGACCGTTATTTTGCTGATTTCATAAGCTTGATGGCTGATTTCAGCACTTTCTCACCGTTCATCATGCCGTAATCCGTCTGGTCAATAACCTGAATCGGGATGCCCTTGTCGCCGTACTTTTCCACGATTTCACCATAACGGTATTTAACCTGGGGCCCTAAGAGAATTACGTCCGGGTGCTTCTCGTCAATAATCTGGCCAATCTTTCCGTCCGGGAACGCCTCCACTTCGATGGGAAGGTCATGGGAATTGGCTACGCCCTGCATTTTGCTTGCCAGCATACTGGTGGACATTCCTGCGCTGCAAAATAAATATACTCGTTTCATGATTAAATCCTCCTTGATATCTATATAGTTTCCTTTTATTGTTCTTCTTTTATACGGACAGATAAATTACGGCATCTGCCCTTACCGGTTTTCCAGCTTTTTCTCCAGTACTGCAATCCGTTCATAGCTGGCTATCATCTCTTCCGCAATGATTTTGAAGGCTTCCGCGCTCATGAGCTGGTCCTCTGCATGGACCAGAATCAGTGAACCTCCGACCTGCTCTCCCTGGGCCTCCTTCTGAATCAGTTCAAAATGAGCCTCATGCCCCGCCAAGAACATTTCCTGGCCTGTCTTAATACATTCCCTTGCCCCTTCAAAGTCTCCCTGCTTTGCTTTCTGGATTGCTTCGATGTAACTGGAACGGGCACCTCCCACATTGGAGATAATCTTGAAGCAAATCATTTCTAATCCCTCTACCATTTTTGCTGCCTCCTTACTATTTTTCAAAAGAGAAAATGCAACAAAACCATTCTGTTTGCTGCATTTCTTATTAAGTTGCCTTAATTATAAGGCAGTTATTCACTTTTTTTCCTTAAAGGCATTTCCTAGCTGTTAGGAAATTCAACCCATTATTCTGTCAATAAATTCCTCATAGCTGCATGGAGCCACTAATTTTGCCAGCTCCTCCGGCTGGTTCACCACATTGGACACCCAGTCAAAGAAGATTTTTATCATCCTGGCATCCCCCTCGTTGATGGCAAAAAGCATGACCAGACGCACCTCGAAGGCGCCCCATTTTACCGGATTCTTAAGCTGTGCAACGGCAATGGTGGAGTTCCTGGCAAAGGCGCCAAAGGCATGGGGAATGGCAAAGGTGTTTACAAAGGAGGTGGGCGACATCTGCTCCCTCTTTAAGACAACCTCCGTGAATTCCGGCTCCACGATGCCCTCCTTTTCCAGGCCGGCGCACAGCATCCGGATGATATCCCCGGGCTGGTCCATGTCCACCTGGGTGTGATAATGCTCCTTCCGTATCAGGTTTCCGATATGGGAGGTGAATTCCAGCCGGAAGCCTTTCTTGTCCAGCCGGTTGATGGCCTGGAGGATTTTCGACTCTGTTTCCGAGTCCACGAACAGATTGATGGAGACTGTCTCCACATCCAGTCCGTGTTCCAGGGGAAAGGTGCTGAGGAGCAGGTCCGGGTCCAGGGCAGACACCTCGTCCTCCTCAAAATAGCCGAATACCTTTACCACTTCCATCCTCTCCCGGAACATATCGGAAATTTTCTTCACACACATGTCGGAGAAGGACTGGTTATGGGGCAGAATCATCACGGCCCTGTATTTCCGCACGGAATTCATGCGTTCACTGGCAGCGCCCAGGTGAAGGGCTATGTAACAGCTCTCCACATCCGATATGGGCCGTTCCAGCTTCTGCTCCAGAAATTCCAGCACATAAATGCCCATCTCAAATACAAGGGGATATTTGCGTTTGATTTCCTCCACAAACACATCCTCCATACGGACCTGGTTTTTGACCCGCTCAATGAGCCCGTGAACATGCATCTTAAGCCCTGCCATCAGGTCTGCGTCCTGCCTGAAATCCAGGCCGAACAGGGCATAGACCTGTTCCAGGGCCTCGGCCACCAGCTTCTTGGTATTCAGCCACTTTCCATTAAAATTCACGAAATCGCTGGTGTAGTTAGAAGCCCTTCTGCCCATGATGACCAGGGCAAACATGCCCACCTCGCCGTCGTGGACCGTTACGTGCAGCCGCCTGGAGATGCGGTCGAAGAAGGTCTGGGATATCTGGTACTCGATGGTTTCCTCCAGCCCCTGCATCCCCTCCTCCATATTGATATAATTGGCGCAGTTCATCCGCTCTATGCTGGTCCCGGCGTGGAGAATCAGCATGGGAAACATGGACTCATGAATGGAATAGTCATATTCCTCCAGCACATCCACAAAGATGTCCTTGACCTCAATTAGGTTAAAGCTCCGGTAGAGATGGGCCAGGGTGTTCAGGTTCAGGAAGTTTTCCTGCACCTCAGCAACCAGTAAATCCCGGTAGAAACGGCGTTTGCTGGCCTCATCCCCCTTTAAGGAGATACATTCCTTGTTCCGCACCAGCTTCAGGCCGCTGTAGGGCTCCAGCATCTTGCGTATGCGCTTTAAATCATTGTCAATGGAATAGCCGCTGACATAAATCTGGCTCTGGAGCATGGTCAGGTTCAGCTCCTTTACCTCAAAAAGCAGCTTTTGTATCATGTATGCACAGCGGGCGCCGGGGGTCTGGGGAATGTCTGCCTCCCTTGCATCAGCCCCGGACGCCAGGGCAGGCCGTGCGTCCTCGCACAGCCTGTATCCCTGACGCACATTGGACTCGATGGGCGGCGGGTCCGTGTGCTTATTAATGGCCTCCACATCGGAACGGATGGTCCGGTCCGACACCTGCAGAAGGCCGGCCAGCTGCCGGCTGGTCATCCAGTCCCCCCGCTCTGATAATATGGCAAGCAGCTGCTCCTGTCTTTTATTCTGCATGGTTAAAACTCCTTCTCTCTTCTGCCGTTTCTGTCATGGCAGCTTTTCAGGGTACAGACCCTGTATGCGATACAGCCTGTGCGGTTCAACCTTATACAATGCGGAATGCAAATACCTTCCAGGGCTCAACATAGTCCAGGAGCACGTGTTCATACTCCGGCAGATGGCCGATGACATTTTTGCGGCCGTCATTGGGCATTTCTTTTGTGACAATGTGGAGCTCTCCCTTATATTTCAGGTAGCCGTCGTTGAGTATGACCACATCGCCCTTTTTCAGGTCCCTGGTATTGGCGGCCGGAATGGTCCGGTCTGCAAACGTTACCCTGGGCCAGGTGGAGCGAATCATGTATTCACTCATATCGCCTCTCACCACATGTCTGGGCTCATAGTCCAGAATCTGCTGTTCTGTCTCTGTCAGCTCCTTTTCCAGTTCAATGCCAAAGGTAAGGATGCTGGGATTGACGGCCGCACAGACCTTCAGTTCCTCGCCCGCTGCATAGGCGTTGGCTATCAGCACATCATCCACCATTCCCGTTGCAAACATATGGCGCACCTGGAAATCCAGGGGCAGGCCGCGGTGCATTTCCAGGGTACAAAGCCCTTCATTTAAAGGCCATGGACCGTAAGCACCCGGGGCATTGCTGGATACGAACGCGGCCACTGTAAGACCCAGTGATTTCATCTTTTCATTGCACCTGTTAAAGTGCTTCAGGCTCAGCCCGGTATAGGCCTGCGGATAAAAGTTATGGCAGGTAATCAGCTTTTCGCGGTCAGGATGGTGGTCCATGATATTTTCCACATACACCAGTTTGGTGCTGGCGTTCAGCTCTACCTTCAGGCCCTGGGGATTAAAGGTCATAAGGCTTTCCTTCATGCCGTCAAATCCCTCGTCCAGCCGGATGCCGTCCACATGCATTTCCTGGAACACGGACAAATCCTCATAGGAGATACCCAGCCTTGAAAATACAGCAGGGCTTACATCCGGAATGATTTCCATGCCGCAGTCATGGGCCTCGTCAGCCAGGCGGCGGAACTGTCCGATGATTTCCTCCCTGCTTTTTTCCCCAACGCTTAAAAGGCAGGTAAAAATCCTTTTATAACCCAGTTTACCTGCCTTTCTGATATACCCTATGTCCTGTTCTTCTGTTGAATACTCCGGATAAATAGAAATACCTAATCTTGCCATAATAATAACCCCTCTTTCCTGATTTGAACTGCAAAGCAGTTCTTTGACCTTAACTATAGACTGTCAAGAGGGGATTCGGCGGTAAATCCGTTTCCTAACAGCTAGGAAACGAACCAATTTTATGATGTCTGTCCGCCCTGCCTGTTTATAAAATAGTGCGCATGAGCCCCTGAAGGAAACCGGAAGCCTGGCCCTCATCGGGACCTTCCACCGTAAGCTCCAGGCTTTCTCCCTGGTGTACGCCCAGGCTCATGAGCGCAAGGACATTCTTGCAGTCCGCTGTACCCTTCTGGCTTTTAAGGGTTATCCGGCTCTCATAACCTGCGGCCGCCCTGCTCAGACTCATGGCATTGGTTGCATGAAGCCCCTGCTTGTCAGATACTACATATTTATAACTTATCATTTCATCATCACCCTTAATTTATTCTCCCCCCATTTTAACATAGTTAACTTTTCTTGACAACCAGGTGTGTGGACAGGTAGAATAGAAAAAGCCGCCCGGTACTCCGGCAGAGAGGAACCGCCGCAGGCACTGAACCGGAAAATAGTGATTAGAAAGGATAATTGGAATCTACATGAAATTACAGCGTCTTTTGAGCCTGACACGCCAGGCTCTTGATAAATACGGGCTTATTCAGGACGGGGACCGCATTGCCGTAGGAGTGTCAGGAGGAAAGGACAGCCTGGCCCTGCTCCACTCCCTTCATCATCTGAGAAGGTTCTACCCCAAAAAGTATGAGCTGTGCGCCATTACCGTGGATTTGGGACTGGGCAACATGGATTTGGAGCCGGTGGCAGCCATGTGCCGGGAATTTGAAATCCCATATGAAATCATCCGCACTGAAATCGGCCCAGTGCTTTTTGATATCCGCAAGGAAACCAATCCATGCTCCCTCTGCGCCAAGATGCGCAAAGGCGCCCTTAATGAGAAGGCCAAGGAGATGGGATGCAACAAGATTGCCTATGCCCATCACAGGGATGATGTGATTGAAACCATGATGATGTCACTGTTCTATGAGGGAAGATTTCACTCCTTCTCACCCTATACCTATCTGGACCGCATGGACCTGGCAGTCATCCGCCCCATGATTTTTGTCACGGAGGCAGATGTGATAGGTTTCCGGAACAAGTACCAGCTTCCGGTGTGCAAAAATCCATGCCCCATGGACGGGTACACGAAGCGGCAGTACATCAAGGACCTGATACGCCGGCTTCAGGAGGACAATCCCCATATAAAGGACTGCATGTTCCGGGCAATATTGGACGGCAATATAAAAGGATGGCCCCAGGCATTGAAATAATGCCTGAGGCCATCCTTTTCTGCCGAATCCGCACCGTCCTTATATGCCGGGACCGCCTTCGCCTGAACCGCCTTCGCCTGAACCGCCCTCAGCCGAACCACCCTGGGCCTGTCCTGGACCGTTGTCCTGGCTTCCGGGACCCTGGCCTGTACTGCCGGACCCGGAATCAGAACCGGAGCCGGAGCCTGTGTCGGGCTTTTCCGTGTCAGGAGCCTTTGTGGGATGGCTGCCGGATGGCTTTTCAGAGCCGCTGCCGGGGCCGTCCACTCCCGGGCCCTGTTCCTCATCCGGATTTTTCGTACTCTCAGGAGCCTTTGTGGGTTTATCCGAGACGCCCGGGCCCACCTCTTCGGTTTCCTCTGTCTCCCCGGTGCTCTCCTGGGTGGTTTCCTCTGTCTCCATGGTACTCTCCTGGGTGGTTTCCTCCGGGGCAGCTGTCTCAGGCGGAGGTGTCTCTGCCGGGACATTCTGGGCCGGGGCCTTACCGCCTGAAGAGCCGCCGCCTGAGGAACCGCCTCCGGTGGGAGCTGCCTTACCCTCCTCATAAAGCCCTGTTTCTTCCGATATATGGGCGCTGATTTTCTTCACGGAAGAGGAGGGATGATAGGATGTTTCCTCTCCGTACAGGAACTGGTGGAGAAGGATTACATTGCTTTCCAGCGTGGCAGGCACCACACAGTCCATTCTACCGATTCTCATGGTCTGCCTGGAGAAGGGGAAACCGGCTGTTTCTCCGATGTGATACTTACCAATATCCTTTGCCAGGGGAAGCACATCGTTGACGCCGACGCTGGTGGAAATTTCCTGTACCATGTAACCGGCCAGCGAGGTCAGGGTTGAGATATCAGCCTGCTTTGCCTTTGCCAGGGCAAGCTCAACTACCTTTCTCTGACGCTCCGTTCTCTGGAAATCCGTGTCCATGAGACGCAGACGGCTGTAGGCCACAGCCTGGACGCCGTCTAAGTGGTTCATTCCGGCCTGTTCCAGCTGATAGGAACCAATGCCGGTGGAATTGACGGTTTCCGTAATAAAGCCGTTGATATACTTAAATTCCGCGGGCGTGATTTCCAGGTCAATGCCGCCCAGAATATTAATGGCTTCGGCTACTGCCTTCCAGTTAAAGGTGGCATAATCGTCAATCCTGATATCCAGGTTTTCTTCCAGGGCAGACACGGCCTGTTTATGTCCTCCCTTAAAATATGCCTCGTTGATTTTGTGATAGGTTCCCTCTGAATTGATTTTCAGGTATGTATCCCTGTAAACGCTGACAAGGCGGATTTCTCCGGTGGACCTGTCGATGCTGCATATCATCTGTACATCTGCCAGGGCGTTCTTGGTATTTCCGTCCCGGCTGTCCACGCCGAATACGGCTATGTTCCAATACCCGGTGGGTCTGTGAAGAAACAGCCATGCCCCATATCCAATGAGGGCAACCAGAAGGAGCAAAAGGATTCCCTTCCATCTGCCTTTTTTACGCCGTTTGGCCATTTGTCCCTGCTGTCTTTTTCCGGCGCGTCCCTGATTTCTTGAACCAGTCTGGGGAGTTCTGGCCCTGTCCTGATTGGAAGAAGATGCGCTTCTTGCCTGCCGGGATTTACCGCCCGGTGCCGGTGCCTGGCGTCTGCCGCCGGAGTGAACCTGGCGCCGCCCTTGGGGGGAACCGGCTGAACCGGAGGAAGACCTCAGACGGCCTGCCGGTACCGGAGGCTCGTCATCCAGATAGTCTTCCATGGGAAAATCAATCTGCCTGTCCCCTTCCATGTCATATTCTTCGCCGTAATAATACTCTTCGTCATAATCATTGCGGCCGTCATGGGGCTGTCCGGAGCCTCTTCGCTCCCCGGCAGGCTGCACAGGCCTCTGGTATGCCCGGCCGCCGCCCTGCCCTGCGCGGCCTCTTCTGGCACGTGCCCTCATGCGTTCCAGCTCATCATCATTTTCTCTGTTATTCATGATTCTACTCCTCTTTATCTAATTGGTTCCAATGCGTAAATTGGTTCCTGTACGGAATTTTATTCCAGGATACGCCGGTAACTCTCCCAGTCACCTGTAACGCTTCCCACTTCCACATTATTGGAGCTGCCTGTGGTTTCCTGGATACAGAGCATATTGCCCTCAGCTGTCCAGCCCAGAAATACCACCACATGGGCCATGGGATTGAGCCTGATACAGATATCCCCCGGCATCAGTTCATTCCTGGCAACAGGCGTGCCGCTTCCCAACAGCGTGCTGGTGCTCTGAGCCCCCAGCCCTCTTCCCGTAACAGACCAATACACCCAGTTAATCCAGCCGGAACAATCCAGTCCCTTCAAAAGCCTGCCGTCCTCGTCAGGGACAGTCAGGGAGCCAAACCCATTGCCGGTATAACCGGGCGCCGACGGTTTTCCTCCCCAGTAGTAGGGAATCTTGCCCACGGAAGTGAGGGCATACCGCACAAAGTCCTTCTGCTGCCAGGTAAAGACTGTCTGCCTCCGAAGTGCCTTTGACCAGAGCCAGAACCGAGCAGTCCACATGGCCCGGTTCACCAGCAGTATGTAATCATATTTTTTCATGTTGTGCGTCCTGTTATCATTCATAAAGCATATAGTTGCACCGTTCCCCATTATATCACACGGACAGGGGAATGAATAGAACAAAAGTCTTAAAGAATCTTTAAAATAGCTCCTGAAACAAGGGGGAATAGGGCCTGAAGCAGGGAGTATACCCGGGGCAGGAGGGGCGTCTCACCCAAAATATGGTTGACGCATAAAATAGAGTGAGCTATAATATTCACAATCTATCACAGGAGGGATAGGGACTCATAGCAAAGCTAAGCGCCATGCACCTTTTGCCGGGGACGTGAACAGCAGGAAGGCCTGCTGCCGGCGGAAAGGTTAACGAGGTGGAGAGAGAATCGAGGAATTCGGCGGGTGCTCTCCCATGCTGTCCGGGCGTGTCACATGCTGGAAAATATGCGGGTAACTGCAAAACAAAACCAGCGTGACCGGATAAATAATACCAGTTGAAATGAAAATGAAATCAATGAAAAATGGAATGTTGAAAACTGCCTGAAAAAGACAGCCTGGTTTTTTGTTGTCTTTTTCAGGAATGACAAATGCAGTTAAAATGACTGCAGCCAACAAAGAAAGGCAGAAAAATTATGTGCGGAATCATTGGATATACAGGTCCTCTGGAGGCAAAAGATGTGCTTCTGAAGGGCCTTGCAGGGCTGGAGTACAGAGGATATGACAGCGCAGGCATAGCTTACTTTAACCAGGATTCCCTGGTCAGAACCATTAAGAAGGTGGGAAAGGTGGCGGCACTGAGTGAATGTGTAACGTCAACCGATGAAATATCCCACTGCGGAATCGGCCACACACGTTGGGCCACCCATGGAGGCGTCACGGATGCAAATGCCCATCCCCACAGCTTTGGTCAGGTAACCCTGATTCATAACGGTATCATTGAGAATTACCGCCAGCTCACCCAGGAATACGGACTGGAAGGCTGTCTTGTCTCCCAGACTGACAGCGAGGTGGCTGCGGCTGTCCTGGATGCAGCGTATAAGGAATGCAGCCAGGACCCTCTGAAGGCCATTGCCGCCTTTACAGGGAAGCTGGAAGGCTCCTACGGCTTTTGCATCCTTTTTGGTGACCGTCCCGGGGAAATCTACGCTGTAAGGAAGGTAAGCCCTCTTGTGGCCTCCTACACCCATTCAGGTGCCCTGGTGGCCTCAGACCTTACCGCCCTGATTTCCTATACCAGGGAGTACTTTGTGGTTCCGGAAGGCTGCATCGTGCGCATGACGCCATACAAAGTCCGTGTATATGATATGGACTTCAGCCGGGTGGAGCCGGAGGCATTGGAGGTCAGCTGGAACATGGATGCAGCCATGAAAAACGGATACCCTCATTTCATGCTGAAGGAAATCCACGAACAGCCGGAAGCCCTTAAGAATACCATACTTCCAAGGCTGGCGGACCGTCTGCCTGATTTTACAGCCGACAACATACCGGACCGCATATTTGCTGAGTGCTCCCAGGTGCGCATCATTGCCTGTGGCACTGCCATGCATGCAGGCATGGTGGCAAAAGCGCTGATGGAGCCCATGCTCCGGATTCCTGTTACCGTGTCCATTGCATCTGAATTCCGGTACGAGGACCCTCTGATTGATGCCGGCACCCTGGTCATAGTTATATCCCAGTCAGGGGAAACCATTGACACGCTGGCTGCCATGAATCTGGCCAAGAGCCTCGGCTCTCCCACCCTTTCCATTGTCAATGTAAAAGGCTCCACCATTGCCAGGGAAAGCGGCTATGTGTTTTACACCCATGCAGGCCCTGAGATTGCAGTTGCCAGCACAAAGGCGTATTCCGTGCAGCTGGCCGCGCTCTATATGATTGGCTGCCGCATGGCCCTGGTGCGTGGCGCATTCAGCAGGGAGGAGGCCAGGGAATTCATGACGGACCTGCTGGATGTGATACCTGCCATGGAGACTATGATTGGACAGTCTGAATTCATCCAGTCCTTTGTGCGCCACCTGATTCGTGAGAGGGACACCTTTTTTATCGGAAGGGGCCTGGATTATGCCTTTTCCCTGGAAGGAGCCCTGAAACTGAAGGAAATCTCCTATATCCATGCGGAGGCATATGCTGCCGGCGAATTAAAGCATGGGACCATTGCACTGATTTACGACAATGTGCCTGTCATTGCCATTGCCACCCAGGACCATGTGTTTGCCAAGACCATTTCCAATATCCGGGAGGTAAAGGCCAGAGGCGCTTACGTTATCCTTCTGGCCAAGAAGCAGTCTGTGGTGGAGGACGGGGTGGCTGACATGGAGCTTCGGATTCCCGACCTGGAAGACCGTTTCACCGTGTTCCCCATTGCAGTGGCCCTGCAGCTGATTGCCTACTATGCTTCCATCGGCAAGCACCTGGATGTGGACCAGCCCCGGAACCTGGCCAAATCCGTTACGGTGGAGTAACCGTCCATGGCTCTTCCTTTGCCGGGATAAATTACCGGAAGAAGGTTTTTTAGATGTGGTTTAGAGAAACATACGGTATCATACAACCATAACGGTTATTGCCAAGAGTACCGCATCAGAAAACAAAAGGAGATACGAACCATGAAAAAGAGGATTGCTTTATTACTAATTACAGGGATTTGCCTGGTAAATACGGTTCCCTGCTTTGCGTCACAGTCAGTGAAGGTCAGTGCTTCAGATTCCGGGCAAGCTCAATATACCACTCTCCCTGACAGGGATACCCTGCAAAAGGATGTGGGATTCAGGCCCAAGGCACCTCAAGAGCTGGCAGGCGGTTATCTGTTTGGCAGCGGGAGTATCACAGAATCATTTGATTTGGATTCAAGTGGAGCGCCTGTCAACAAACAGAAAGGTATAAGCTTTAAATATATAAAGAGTGACAATAATACCACCAAATTTGTTTCCCTGTCAGCAGAACCAGCGTCATGCCAGTCCTTTTCAAGTAATGGTTCTGTTATAAAATATGGGGAAACCGACTTGCACTACAGCACGGAGCAAGCCAATTCCCTGGCCTGGTTGGACGGGGATGTATGCTACATCCTGACGAACATCAATAAGAATGTGACCAGGGAAGAACTGATAGCCATGGCTGAGGCCATGATTGATTTAGATACTGATTTACATTGACGTTAAAAGCAGATGCAGCAACGCCGTCTAAACCCGGTATTGCTGCATCTGCTGTTTTACTTACTTATACTGCCGCTGCTCCATGCATGATGCCGGAGCTACTTCCGCTTTCTCCACTCCTGCTTCACTTTTGCAAAATTCAGGATGACATCCACTGCGCCCTCCGGCCCTGTGACGCTGCTGTTGAGGCATAAATCGTAGCTGCGCGGGTCGCTCCACTTCTTATTGGAGTAATAATTATAGTAGCTGGCGCGCTGTTTGTCTGTCTTAATCATGATGTCCTTTGCCTTGGAAGCATCCACCTTGTACAGGTCCTGAAGGCGTTTCAGCTTGTCGTCGTCATTGGCCGTGATGAATACGCTGACCACATTGGGGTAATCCTCCAGGGCGTAATCCGCACACCGGCCCACCATAACGCAGGAGGCCTCCTCTGCCAGCTTCTTGATGGTGTCAAACTGTGCCAGGAATATCTTATGGTTAATAGGCATATCGGAATATCCCGACGCCGTATACCCCATGGAATAGGAATCCATAACCAGTGAGTAGAGGAAACTGCTGGTGGGCCGTTCATCGTGTTTCTCAAACAGCTCCTCGCAAAGTCCGCTGTGTTTTGCAGCCATGGATAATAATTCCTTGTCGTAGCACTTAACGCCCATCTTTTCAGCCAGTAATTCGCCAATCATCTTGCCGCCGCTGCCACACTGCCTGCCAATCGTAATAATAAGATTATTTGTCATTCTACATTCCCCTTTCTGCACTGTCTGTCCTGTAGGTCAAAAGTCATATTTTATCTATTAAGTATTATAACTCAAAAATTCAGAAAAGTATATAGAAATGTACAAAAAAGTAAAAAATAGTATAAAGCTTTGCGACAAAAGTGACAACTTGTCCATTAAAGTATGTTTTTACTGCGCTTTTACATCCTGGTTCAGTTCAATGTATGGAGGAGTTTATCAAAGTATTCCGGCAGAGGAGCTGTGAATTCCATGTATTCACCTGTCCTGGGATGGATGAACCCCAGAACACCGGCATGAAGGGTCTGGCCGCAGAGTCCGCTTATGGGACACCTGGCAGGTCCGTACACAGCGTCCCCCAGGAGAGGATGGCGTATACTGGCCATGTGGACGCGTATCTGGTGGGTACGGCCTGTTTCCAGCCTGCACTCCACATGGGTGTACTGTCTGAACCGGTTCAGGACCCTGTAATGGGTTACGGCATCCTTGCCGTTCTGGTAGTTGATGCTCATCTTCTTGCGCTCCGCCGGATGGCGGCCAATGGGAGCATCCACAGTCCCATCATCCTCTGTAATAACGCCATGGACAATGGCCTGGTACCTGCGGGTAATGGAATGCTCCTTGAGCTGGGCGGCAATGGAGCTGTGTGCCATATCATTCTTGCATGCAATGATAACCCCGGTGGTATCCATATCGATTCGGTGCACAATACCCGGACGCATGACTCCGTTGATGCCGGACAGCTGGTCCCTGCAATGGTACATAAGGCCGTTTACAAGGGTATGGCTGTAATGTCCTGCTGCCGGGTGCACCACCATGCCCTTGGGTTTATTGATGAGGATGACATCCTGGTCCTCATAGAGGATGTCCAGGTCCATGGGCTCCGCGTCAATCTCCGGCTCCACGGCTTCCGGCACCTCCAGCTCAATCCGGTCCTCTTCCTCCACAATATAGCTTGCCTTCACGCCCTGGCCGTTAACCAGGACCTGCCCTGATTTAAGGAGCTTCTGGATGTAGGAGCGGCTTAAATCAGGGCAGGCTTCGGCAAGGTATTTATCGATACGCACATGGTCCTCCATATCCGTGGGATAAAATTCCTGTTTCAAAGGGATATGTCCTCCTGTCTGATGATATTGGTGATTTGTCTGGCAATGTTACTGCTGCTACGCCTGTTAATGTCTTTTGAATGAGAAACATGCCATGTCCTCGTCCTTGTAATAAAACATGATTAAAAACACAAGGCAGGCAGCTCCCACAGTGACATAACAGTCAGCCACATTGAAAATAGGAAAATTAATCAGTTTAAAATACAGAAAATCCACCACATATCCCTGGCTGACCCGGTCAATCATATTTCCCACAGCGCCTGCGCTTACCATCATCAGGCATACAGCCAGGGGGCGGTACCTGCCCTCCGGCGGCATCTTCCATATGAGATAAGCCACTGCGCCCAGCACAAGGACTGCAATGAGAAAGAAGAAGAGCTGCTTCTCCTGCATCATCCCGAATGCAGCGCCCCTGTTCTCCGAATAGTAGAACTCGAATACACCATTCCAGATGACAAAAGGCTTCTGCCCCTTTAAGGATTGGACGACCAGTCCCTTGGTCCACTGGTCCAGTCCCACCAGGATGACGAAGCCAATCAGGAAGCTGATAATCAGGGATTGCTTCTGTTTTGTCATTATGCCTGTCCTCCTATCACATCAAAGCCAGCCTTCATCTCATCTGCCGTGACAGTCTTGTCCACATAGGCCTGACCAATGGACTTAAGCAGGACAAAACGGATGACGCCGGCATCCATCTTTTTATCACTCCGGGTGGTCATAAGGACCTGTTCCCAGGCAAGACCCGGCGCTGCGGCAGGAATCCCGAAGGAAAGAAAGGTGTTTCTGATATCCTCTGCCTCTTCTGCAGTAATCATGCCCCTGAGCTGGGATATCCGAGCTGCCGCAATACAGCCCAGGCCCACGCAGTGGCCATGGTGCATGGTGAAATTCTCCAGCTTTTCAACTGCATGGCCCAGGGTATGGCCGAAGTTAAGAAGAGCCCTCTCCCCCTGTTCCGTGGGGTCCTGCTCCACCACATGCTTTTTAATCATACAGCTCCCGTAAACCATGGCCTGGCACAAATCCAGATTCCTGGCAGCAATGCCCTGGCGGTTTTCCTTCAGCCACTGGTAATACTCCCTGTTCTTAATCAGACCGTGCTTTACCACCTCCCCCATGCCGGAGGAAAACTGTTCCTCAGGAAGGGTTAAAAGGGTGCTCAGGTTTGCATAAACCAGCTTGGGCATGTGGAATGCGCCTACCATGTTCTTATAGGCGTCGAAATCCACGCCGGTCTTGCCGCCGATGCTGGAATCCACCTGGGAAAGCAGGGTGGTTGGAATCTGAATAAAGTCAATGCCCCTGAGGTAGGTGGCGGCTCCGAAACCGCACAAATCACCGACCACGCCTCCGCCCAAAGCAGCCAGCATATCCTTTCTGTCAAAATGCTCCAGAATCAGGTGCTCGTACAGATTCCGCACCGTGTCCAGGTGTTTGTTCTCCTCCCCGGCGGGGAAGGTAAAGACTGTAACAGCCTTGCAGCATCCGGACAGAATGGAGCGGACCTCCTCCAGATACAGAGGCGCCACATTGGAATCCGTTACAATACAAATCTTGTGTTCCTTAACAGGAAGGCGGGATACAGCCTCCTTTAATCCTTCAAAGGACTGGGCAAGCACAATATCGTAGATATCCTTCCCATCCCTGCATACATTTATCCTGTCAGCCATGCCGGTTTCCTCCTCGATATTTTATACAACAAATCGGCAGACACACCAGGTCTGCCGCATACTTGTCCCCCTGCGGGGACCTCTTTTTTCCTTGTAGATTACAGATGGATATTAAGTCCTGAGACATCCATGCCCATGGCGCTGCCTGCGGCCAGGATGTCCTGGAAATCCCCGGACAGTTCCACGGAATCAGGTGTTGCGATGAAGATATAATTGGATATCTTCTGCAGATTGCCGTTCATGGAATAGGTGGCTCCCGATGTAAAATCTATGATTCTCTGAGCCACTTCTGTATGTATACCCTCCATATTCAGTACCACTGCCTTGCCAGCCAGAAGGTAATCACAGATGTCTCTGGAATCCTCCATGGATGTGGGTTTAATCATCGTCACTTCCATGCTGCGTCTCATAGGTACTACTTTGGGATTGGATCTTCCTAAAAACCGGGGCTTGTCCTGCTCCTCTTCATCGTCATATTCCGTATTCTTCTTTGAGAACAGTCCCTTGCGCGGGGCCTCCTCTTCAAAGTCATCGTCCAGGTAGTAATCATCCTCTTCCTCATCAGGATTTAATCTCATGGTATCCATTAACTTACCTAACAGACTCATCTTACACTCTCCAATCTCTATATGCAGTGCTTACCGGGGAAAACACCTTATCGTGCACCGAAAATACCGGTGCCGACCCTGACCATGGTCGCTCCTTCTTCAATGGCAACCTCATAATCCCCAGTCATTCCCATTGAGAGCACACTCATAGTAACATTATCAATGTTTTTGCCACCTATGTCAACAGCAAATTCAAATAATTTTTTAAAAATTCCACGATTTTCCTCTGGATTATCTACAAAAGGCGCAATTGTCATAAGCCCTTTTATATGCACATGAGGGAAATCCTTAATCTGCATAATGGCGTCCTCCACCTCTTCCATAAGGAACCCGTATTTGCTCTCCTCCCGGGCCACATTGACCTCCAGAAGGATGTCAACATCCAGTCCCAGCTTTGCCGCATCTGTCTCAATCTGCCGGGCCAGGCGGATTGAATCCACGGAGTGAATCAGCACTGCCTTGTCAATGACCTGATGGACCTTGTTGCGCTGCAGATGTCCTATCATGTGCCAGCGGATATCTTCCGGAAGCTCCGGCTTTTTGTTCAGTATTTCCTGTACCTTGTTCTCACCAAAATCCCTGGCTCCCCCATCATATGCTTCCATAAGCATGGGAATGGGTTTTGTCTTGCTGACTGCGATGAGCGTCACTTCCTCAGGATTTCTCCCCGCCCTGCGGCAGGCATCTTCAATATGTTTTCTTACTTCTTCCAGCTGATTTTTTATCATATTGTTTTCCTCCCTTACTGGTACAGCAGCTGTCCTTCCTCCACCATGGAGGCATCCAGAACGATATGGTCGTACACGGACAAGCCGTATTTCATGTTCTTCCGCACAGTATAATATTCGCTGTTGGAATCCAGTATATCAATTTGTTTAAAAATAGTATAGCCCTTATTAATATTGTAAACACCCTTCAGGGAAGCAGTCCTTCCAATCTGGTAGCGGTCCGATGATTCGGGCCTGACCACGTAATCCCCTGCTTTAAAGCCGTTTTCTTCACCCATGTCCACGTAATAGAATTCATCGTCCGAATAGTAGACCGTTGTGGGAACGAATACAATGGATGTGCCGTTTTCCGTATAAACTTCCTTATAAAAACCATCCTCTGAGGAATCGCCGCCCTGGGTCATGTATTCCAGAGGTATGAGATAAAAGCTCTTGTCCGTTACCGCACTGACAGGAATCTTGAGACCGTCGGCCTTATCTACTTTTATCTCAAAATCCACAAAGCGGTCTGAGATAAACTGTTCCATATATTTTGAAAAATCCAGTTTTCCATAGGCAGCCCCGTCCTTTCCCGTAAAGGAGGAATAGGCGGCCGGTGTGCTGAGGGAATCGTCGCGGAACAGGACCCGCAAGGTGGTCTTGTCATTATAAAGGGCTGCATCCTCGTCGCTCAGCGGAAACACAATGGACCATTTTTCCGAGGTAACAATTTTATAGGCAGGGGAGCCGCTGTCAATCAGGTCCCCGGATTTATGTACTGTCTTTACGTAGGTGCTCCGGTCAAAATCAGCGGCATCCACGTCTGACGTTGTCATGGATTCAAAGGAATCAATGCCGTAGGATACCACGCCGGATACATCGGAGCGGACCTGCTCAAATACAGCCCCTGACTGCTCCGCCAGCTTGTCCAGCTGGTCCAGTGTGCTGAAACTGGAATACTCCATCACTGAGGCATCCAGGGAAATCCTGGCGTCGTAGATGGTCCCGAAATCCTGGTTCTGGAAGGACAGAACAAAGGATGTAAGCTGTTTTTTCAGGTCCGATAAGCTGTCATCGGAAAGGGATGTACCCTCCTCGGCGTTCTCTTTTAACAGCGCCTCCAGGTTTCCTGTCTCATCCAGGGAATAAATGCGGCTTCCCACGGAAGCACGCTTGCCTTCCCGCAGATAATAGTTGATATAGCCGGAACGGTCCGCTGTCCGCACCTGCTCCTCACGGAGAATCAGACCGTTGTAGATTCGGTTGTTGACAATTCCGCCGGCCACCACCTCATAGAACTGAATCTTCTCCCGCTTCAGGTACGTATAGACGCTGAAAACCAGGTATATAAATATGATAAAGAAGATAATCATTCCCACGTTGATGTTGAGAGGCCTGCGGTAACGTATAACTTTTTTGTTTTTCTTTTTGGCCATGAAACCAGGCCTCCTTTTACAAAATACACATCACTTCACAAAAAGCTGCCCTCCATACCAGGCATTTTAATCCCAGCAGGTTGGCAGCCCATAAGTCCTGTCTGTATTTTATCACAGAAAATGTATCATTACAATGAAATAATCACATCGCCCTTGGCACACTCAGGAAGCTCCGCAGCGTCCATGGAAATACTTAACACAAAGGTTATATGGTACTTTTCACCGATATTTTTCAATGTCATATATGTATCAGAAATGTCGGCTCCCTCCAGGCATGACAGCTTTAAAAAGCTATCCAGGTACATGGTCTCCAAATCGTGGTCCTGGGAGATAATACCGCAGATAAATCCTAAAAATCCATCGCTGTTTGTAAGTGGGAATTCATTGACATTAATGAGACGAATCTTGTTGTTTAATTCATACATATGCTGGGCACTCTTATCCAGATATACGACAGTGCCGTTGGCCCCCTTGATTGCTGCATTGGCCATATCTAACAGATGTTTGGTCTTACCTTTACCTTTTTTTCCTGCAATAATCTGAACCATACCAATCTCCTCCTTGAGTTATATATGTTGTATAAAAAATCAATTAAGATTACTCTAATTATAGTATAAATTCATAGAAAGCGCAATCACTATTTGACGATTTTAGAAATTATATTTGTCATATTATCATATAGGCCGGAACGGCTGTCTGATTTCAGTACAACAGATATATATTCTTTATCATCCCGGTCCCTGGTAGCCATGATGAGACAATAGCCGGCTGCCTGGGTAGTGCCTGTCTTTCCCCCGAATACGGTCAGGCCGTCCGGTGTCTCCCGCTCCCTTGTCATGAACCAGTTTCCGCCCTTCCATGTCTTGGTGACGGCCTGGCTGTCCTTGTCATGGTAGTTGGCCGTGTAGGACGTGGTCCCCACAATCTGCCGGAAAACCGGATATTTAAGAGCCTCATTGAAAATAAGGTACAGGTCGTAGGCCGTGGTATAATGGTCCGGATTGTTGAGCCCGTGAGGGTTCACAAAGTGAGTTCCGGTTGCTCCCAGACTGGCAGCCTCCTGATTCATCATGTCTGCAAACTTATCAATGCTACCCGCAATATGCACTGCAATGGCAGCGCCTGCATCATTGCCCGAAGGAAGCATGAGCCCGTATAAAAGCTGTTCCAGTGTCAGGGTATCGCCCGGTTCAATACCGCACAGGGTGGCCCCGGATTCCGTGATGACAGCATCATCCGTCACAACCACCCGGGAGTTTAAATCGCCGTTTTTAATGGCCACAAGAGCCGTCATCACCTTGGTGATGCTGGCCGGATACAGCCGTTCAAAGGCTTCCTTGCTGTAGAGTGTTTCCCTGTCACTGACATCAAAAAGGGCAGCTGCCTCCGATGTCACATAATTGCTGTCAAAGCTGCCTTCATCCTCTACCACACATAAATCCGAAGCAAAACCGTCTGCATAGCGCACGGTCCGGGACAGGCTGTCCTCCATGACCGGGATTCGTTCTTCCAGGCTGTAAGGTTCCTTAATACCTGAAAGACAGCCCGTAGTGGAAAGGGCGACAGCCCCCAGAAGAAGCGCGCACAGAAAGCTGCGCGTCCGTACTGCCTTCATTACCTGACTACCTCTCGCCATTCCATATCGCCTCTGTCAAGCGCCTTGATGAGCAGCTCGGCAGACGCCAGGTTGGTGGCAAGGGGGATATTGTAGATATCACACAGGCGGACCACATCGTTTACATCCGGCTCATGTGATTTCGGATTCTGCGGGTCACGCAAAAAGATGACCAAATCCATTTCATTGTGCTCTATCTGAGCCGCCATCTGCTGCATGCCGCCCAGATGTCCGGCCAGATATTTGTGGATGTTAAGATTAGCCACCTCTTCAATCAGACGGCCTGTGGTGCCTGTTGCATACAGTGTGTTCTTGCTGAGAATTCCTCTGTATGCGATGCAGAAGTTCTGCATAAGTTTCTTTTTTGCGTCATGTGCAATCAAACCAATTGTCATATTAAATTAACCCTCCTTGGATTAGATATGTCTTGTTTCTCTCTGAAGCCCCACATTGAGCACCAGCCCTATTCCCATGAAGATACTGATTAAAGAGCTGCTTCCGAAACTGATGAACGGAAGCGGAAGCCCTGTATTGGGAAAGATACCTGTGGCAACAGCGATGTTGGCAAATGCCTGGAACGCAATCAGTGTTGCCATGCCCACACAGATGAGGCGGCCGGATAAATCCCTGGCCCTTGCAGCCATCATAAGACATTCATAAATTATCAATAAAAATAAGGCGATAACCACCACACAGCCTATGAAACCCAGCTCCTCGCCAATCACGGCAAAAATGAAGTCTGTCTGCTCCTCTGACAGGAAATTACCGTTCTTGACAGAGGCTATGGTGGTATTAAAAAGCCCTTTACCCTTTAACTGGCCTGAACCGATGGCAATGATGGAATTGTTCTGCTGATAACGGGCCTCTCCATACTGGTCAGGATAGAACCAGGCCAGGATACGTCCTGCCTGATAATCCTTTATGAATGGTATCATACCGTGAAGCAGCAGGTAGACAAAGGTGGCCATTACGGGTATGGTAACAGCCAGGGTTCCTGCAATCCACTTATAGCTTATGCCGCTTGCAAATACGATTCCCAGTACCATTACCATAATCACAAGACAGGTAGACAGATTCGGCTGTTCAAATATCAGCGCTGCCGGTATGGCAAACAGCAGGGCTGCTATGGCCACGGTGCTGACCTGGTTAATCTTTTCCTGGTATTTCATGAAATACCAGGAAAAGGTTATAATAAGGCCAATCTTGACAAATTCCGATGGCTGGAGCTGGCCGATGCCGGGAACTTCAATCCACCGCCTGGCGTTGTTCACCACATTGCCCCAAATCAGTACGGCCACAAGGCTTGCAATACACAGGCCGTATATAAGGGTACTGAAATTCAGGATTTTGTGGTAATCCACCAGGGAAAGACCAATGGCCACAGCCAGTCCTATGAACACTCCTAAAAGCTGCTTGTTGACCGCATCTGCGTTCATATTCGTTGCGCTGCGTATAACCAGCACACCGATGACGTTGAGTACAATCATATAAAATATCAGCCGAAAATTAAAATGTCTGAAATCATAATCCAAAAACATATTTAATAAAGCCCCTTGTTCGATATGGAACGAATCGGTATGTTGGCATGAAGCACAGGCAGTGCCCGACAGCCGCCCTTTTGGGGACCGCTGTCCGTATCCATCTGTATCTGGACTTTGTCCTTTTCTATCTCCATATATTTGGAAATGGCGTGTATCACGTCATCTTTTATCATCAGTATCATCTCCGGTGAGCAGCCTGCCTTATCGGATACCAGCAAAAGCTTTAGCCGCATCTTAGCTGTCTCTCCGGAACGCCTGGTTTGAAATCCCTGGAACCATCTCACCTTGACACCATCCCTTCTATGCTCTCTTAAGTATTCCGCGCAGCCTGGCAAAAAAGGTTTCCGTCTCACCGGGATTTGTCATAGGTATACTCTCTCCCAGTATCCTGCGGCAGATATCAAGATAAGCCTGTCCGGCCGTAGAGCCCAGCCCCACCAGAGGTTCTCCCTGGTTGGTGGAAATGACGATGTTCTCGTCATCGGGCACTGCTCCGATGATGTTTACTGCCAGAATGTCCGTCACATCGCTTAAGGACATCATGTCACCCCTGCGGACCATGTCGGCCCGTATCCGGTTGACAATCAGGTCAATCTCGTCTATCTCCGCATGTTCCAGAAGACCGATGATACGGTCCGCGTCGCGGATGGCCGAGACTTCCGGCGTCGTGACTACCAGTGCCCTGTCAGCACCGGCTATGGCATTGTAAAATCCCTGCTCAATGCCTGCAGGACAATCTAACAGTATGTAGTCAAATTCTTCCCTCAGGTCATCAACCAGCTTTATCATCTGCTCCGGATTCACGGATGTCTTGTCCCGTGTCTGGGCCGAAGGCAGAAGGTATAGGTTTGGGTATCTTTTGTCTCTTATCAGGGCCTGCTTCATACGGCAGTTGCCTTCCACCACGTCTACAAGATTGTAGACAATGCGGTTTTCCAGTCCCATGACCACGTCCAGGTTGCGCAGGCCGATATCTGTATCAATCAGCACTACCCGCTTACCCAGGATAGCCAGTCCTGTTCCCACATTGGCAGAAGTAGTCGTTTTGCCTACCCCGCCTTTTCCAGAAGTAATCACAATGACCTCGCTCATGATGAAATCCTCCTGAAAATTACTTTACCTTCCTATTGTACATTAAATTTCGTAAATTTACCAGTATTTTTTTGGCATTAAGCAAAATTTAACATATTGTTTAGGAATGACTTTTTTAAAGACCGCATAACAATGGCCCCATCTTCCACCAGGGCTATCATGGGTCCCCGCCCCAGACGCTTGTTTCTCTCGTTGAAACGGCTGCTCAAATCCCCAATGCGAATCTGCAGGGGAGCCATGTCAAGGGCCATGACAACGGCCTGGGGATTGCCGGACACGCCGGCAGTCACCGTACCTTTTAATTCACCCAGTACAATGACATTGCCCTTGGCCGTGACCCTGGCCCCGTGGTCCACACTGCCTATGACCACGATGCTGGCCTCGGATTCCAGGCAGTCCCCTCTCTTCAGCGTACCCCGGTAGAACTGCCCTGTCTGGGAGTTCAGCTCCATCAGCTTATCGTTCAGTGCTTTTTCACAGCGTTCAATCCGCTCCGCATCTGTGTCCAGAAGACAGAGAACCTCAATCTGTGAATTCTTCGTAATCGTATCGACAATTGCAAATTCCTGGGCCGCAGTCAGTTCCCGGCCCTCCAGGGTCAGGGTCATCTGGACAGAGCCCCAGAAACGGGCGCTCTCCCTGAACTTCTTCCCGATGGCCTCCAAAAGCTCGCCAAAGGGCAGGTCAGGGTCCAGGATAACAGTCATTCCTGCCTTGCTGCTCTTAATTACAACTGCATTGTGCATACAATCACCTCTTTTGCTGGTTTAGTCACCAATATTTACATTTGATACACCTAAGGCACCGGAGTTTTCTATCTGCTCCAGGGTGGTATATTTATAATAATACTCGTAAACCTTTTTGCCAAGGGTTGCAGCGTTGGTTCCTGCATAACCGTACGGAATATTTACAGTCACGGCAATTTCCGGATGGCTGTAGGGCGCAAAGGATACGAAGAAGGCATGGTTGGAACGGCTCTTGTCCTCCTGGGCCGTACCTGTCTTGCCTGCCACCTCCACCGGGAGGTCTGAGAATATTTTCTTGGCGGAGCTGTCCGTGATAACACGGCGCATACCTGTCTGGACCGCATCCCAGGTGCTGTCAGCCGCTTCCACATGGGAGCTTACGGCAGGGGTATAGTCCTTAATCAGGTTTCCGTCAGAGTCGGTAAGTTTATCCAAAAGACTCAGCTCAAATACATTTCCACGGTTGGCAAGGGCTGCCACATAGCGGGAAAGCTGGACATTGGTGTAGGAATGGGTGCCCTGTCCCATGGCAGAACGCTCCGGGTCCTCCGATGAAATCTGGGGCTCGTTTTCGGAAATCTCCACCCCTGAGGTGTGGTCCAGACCAAAAAGGGTGGCATATTTGCGCAGGGTGGCAAGGCCCTGGTCCGGCGAATAGGTGCCGTCCGGCTTCATGCAGAGCCTGTGGGCCAGTTCGGCAAAGAAGTAGTTACAGGAATTCTGTATGCCTTCTTCGATGTTTTCGCTGTTGTGGCGGCCTGGCCAAATCCAGCACTTGATGGGCTTGGAAATCTGGTCGTATATACCGGTGCACTCAATGGTGTCCTGGAGGCCAATCACGCCCTCTTCCAGGGCAGCCACAGCCGTGATGGGCTTAAAGGTGGAGCCTGGGGCCTTCTGCGCTTGGGTGGCGTTGTTATAAAGAGGCCTGGACATATCGTCCTGGAGCTGGCTGAAATACGCTGCGTCCACGCTGCCTGACATCAGGTTATTGTCATAGCTGGGATATGTGACCAGCGCCCGCACCTCTCCTGTCTTTACGTCCGTCACCACCACGCCGGCCGTACATGGGTCCAGGGCCAGCTGCGCCGGGGTCAGTTCCAGGTTGGATATCTTTTCCTTGATAAACTGGTAGGTGTAGGTGGAGTCCCCCATCTGGAGGGCTGCTATGGCCTGGGCATCATAGTTTAAGACGCCCTGGGCATAAAGGGCCAGACAGAGCTCGCGGCCTGTTATGACCTCGTCATTAATCAGGTAGCGGAACATGCGTTTCGTAAATTTGTTGTCATTGCGCAGGGACTCAATGACATGGTCCACCAGCTGGGCAAATATATCGTCGGCATCTGAATACTTGCTGGTCACATCCAGGCGGGTGGTGTCCACCCAGCTGCCTGCGATGCCGCTGTAGATATAGTCCCTCAGGCTGATGGTGCCTTCCTTCCACGCCTGGTATTCCGGCGAGGACTGGTCAATCTTATCCTTCTGTATGATTCCCACGGAACCATCGGACAGATAAGAATAGATATAGTTCATATAGGTGGCCATATCCTTGGGCAGGTCGTTCATGGCCAGGGCATGGGAACTGAGAAGCTCGTTGCGTATGGCTGCCAGTATCTGTTCCCTGGAAGATTCGTATTTGCTGTAAATCTGCTTTTCAATGTCGGACGCCCCTTCCTGGGACATGTCCATCAGGGACAGCACATTGTTGTTAATCAGCTGGTAATAGGCATCCTTCACAGGGATGGGAATTTTGGAAGGGTCGTAGGTTTTATCAGGGTCCAAATCATCGTACTGGAGATGGTAGCTGATAATACCGGCCAGCTGCTGCTCAATCAGCTTGTAAATGGCAATCTGTAAATCCCTGTCAATGGTCAGGTACACATCATCTCCTGCCTTGGCATCTGTTTTCTCGATGATTTCCCGGGGACGTCCCATGTTGTCCACGTACATCCTGGAATAGCCCTTTTCTCCCTGAAGCTCCAGCTCCATGGATTTCTCGATTCCGATACGGCCCACTATGTCGTTGAGGTCGTATTTGTCCGGGGCATCCTCCGGCAGGCCGGCAGCCTCATCAGACTGGTGCCACTGCTCGTTCAGGGCGGACAGCTGGTCCTCCTGGACCTTGCCTGTATAGCCGATGATGGGGGCGAAATAGATGCTGTCCTCATATTTGCGTACATAGGACTGCTCCACTGCAACGCCTTTCAGGTCAGCGGCGTTTTCATTGATTTCCACCATGGTGTCCATGCTGATGTTGGTGGCAACTGTGGTTGTCTCGTATTTCTGGTATTCGGTCAGCTTCATGGTATAGATGATGTTAATCATATCCAGGGCAATGTTATCCGGTATAACCAGGGGATTGCCCTTTTCGTCCTTCATCTTGTCCAGCTCATAATCCACCTTTTTGCGCTCAAAGGCTTCCCTGGCCGTGATGTTGGTGGGATGCTTGCCTTTGGGGTCGTTGAGGCCGCTGGTGGAAGAAAGACCGTAAAAGTTCAGAAAGAAACGTGTCCTGGCTGAATCCGAGCTGGATGTATAAAACATCTCCCCGTTCTGGTCCAGCGCCACCTCGAACTTTCCCTCCACTGTCTCGCCCCGGCGGTCCAGTATACGCACCAGATGATACAGCATCTGGTTGCGGGAGGCCGGACGGGGGTAATCTCCTAAATCCTGTATGGTAACGGAATAAGCCAGCTCGTTGTAAGCCAGCCGGTTGCCGTTCCTGTCATAGATATTGCCCCTGGAACCCGGTGTTGTGACGCTCTTTTCCGTCCTCTGCATATAGGTTTCCTGGTATCCGCTTCCGTCCAGTATCTGCATCTGGAACAGCTTGCCCAGAAGTCCTGCGAACATAACGGTAAATATCACGGAAAGGGCAAAGAGCCGTGAGCTGAACAGTTTCTTGAAAAATTCTTTTACTATCTCTAACAGTTCGTCAAACAAGTTTTGTGTCTCTCCTTTTTCCTATATCCTCCACACGTCTGCTGGCGGAAAGGAACAGCCTGTAAATCAAAAGGGTGGTAACTGCGGTGAATATAATCTCCGGAAGCATGATATTCCTGAAATAATATGGAAGATTCAGTCGTCCGCGGATTAAGAAACGGAAAACATATATATACATGCTGTACCAGATTCCGTTGATGATGCTGAGTATCAGCGGAAGGGTGATGTAGTCTTCGTAATAGTACTTGGTAAAAATACCGTTGGCATAACCGATGTAAATATATATAAGGGTATAGAAGCCAAAAGGCCCGCTGTAGAAAAGGTCCAGTAAAAGCCCGGAAAGGACGCCGTAAAACATCCCCGCATTTTTCCCGTGGATAAAGCCAAAGGAAAACGTGAGGATTAAAAGCAGATTGGGGGTTGCCGACAAAAAAGGAAGCAGGGGAAATACACAGTTCTGTACCGTAAATGCCAGCACGATAAACAATATATTGATAAGTACCTGTTTTATCTTAGCTTGAATCACTGAACAGCCGCCTCTCCTGTGTCTTTGATATCCGTTATAATCAGCACCTCCTGCAGATTGTTGAAATCAGCCACCGGAATCAGGTAGCCTGACTGGGTCAGGTGGTCCGGGTCAATGGAGACATCCGCAGCATATCCAACCAGGATACCCGGAAGGAACTTGGTGCTGATATTGGAGGTGACAATCTGGTCCCCGTCCCTGAGGACCGCATCCTTTGAAAAATCCGTAAGCTTAAGGCGTCCTTCCTCATAGAGGGTCAGGTCCCCTGCAACGATACAGTTATAGGAGGAGTCTATCTTCATGCCTCCCACCCGGCTGGAATCGTCGATGATGGAACGCACCGTGGCATAATTGGCCCCCACGTCCGTCACTATGCCCACCAGGCCGCCGTCGGCAACCACATTCATGTCCACAGCCACTCCGTCGGCAGAGCCCTTGTTGATGCGGAACACCTGGAACCATTTTTCAGAGTCCCGGGCAATGACCCTGGCCCCGATTTTATCATACTGCATGTAATCCTGGTCCAGCTCATAGAGTTTCCTTAAGCGGTCCAGCTCAAACTGCTCGGCCTGCAGGCGGTTATTGTCCTCTGTGAGCTGGACAATCTGCGCTTTTAGTTCTTCATTTTCCTGCAGCGCGTCTTTCAGGCTGCCGTAATCCTTCAGCTCGTTATAGATACCGGTACCCACTGCATTGACACCTGTCTGGATGGGAATCAGAAAATACCCAACACCTGTGCGCAGGGGTTCTATGATGCCGTCCTTCAGGGATGTGATGCAGATGAGCAGCACGCACAGTACCGTAAGTCCTGCCAGAATATATTTACTGTGTTTCGTCTCCATGGATAAACTTCCTCTTACATTAGATTCTCTTCGCGGAAACTGAGATAGCGCCTGTCTCCGATTACTACATGGTCAATCAGGGTGATTCCCACCAGGTCCCCTGCTTCCTTCAGGCGTTTGGTGAGGAGCATGTCCGCCCTGCTGGGGGTGGGGTCGCCGCTGGGATGATTGTGAACCAGTATCATGGACACAGCCCGGCACCGGAGTCCCTCTATAAGTATCTCCCGGGGCGTCATGACAGAAGCGTTTACAGTCCCTCTGGCCATAATCTGCTCACGAATCATGGCCTGCTTTGTATTCAGGAACATGACGCGGATTTCCTCCTGCTCCAGATGGCGCATATCTTCCATATAATAGGCAGATATCTCCTCAGGATGTCCAAAATAAAGGGAATGCCCGCTGGCCTTCCGCTTCCAGATTCGTTTTGACAGCTCTCCTATGCAGAGCAGCTGAACGCCCTTAACCTTGCCTACGCCCTTGATTCCTGTAAAGTCATCCAGGGAGTGATGCAAAAGGCCCAGCAGGCCGTCTCCGGGGCTGCCAAGGGCCAGAAGGCTGTCTGCCAGGTCCAGGGAATTCCCCTCCCTGCTTCCTGTCCGCAGGATGACGGCCAAAAGCTCTGTGTCGGACAGGCTGTGGGGGCCAAGGCGCAGACATTTTTCATAGGGGCGGTCCCTGTGGGGCAAATCCTTAATTCTTATTCTTTCCATCTCTCTCCTAACTACGCACCTCTCCAAGCACAAAGTCAGGAAAATTATATATACCGGTAAATGATGAGCGCCACTGCCACGCCGATGATACTGGCCATGGTAATCTTGATGGTCAGTCCGAAGGTGATAACCAGGATGCCGAAATTAATTACCAGAGGCGAATCCAGGCCAAAGGATTGTCCGAAATTCAGCCAGTTCAGCCACGAAATCCCTTCTGCCAGCTGTCCCATAAAGCCTCCCAGAACAATGCCTGCCAGCAGCATGATTAAAAGTATCCAGAAATTCTTGTAATGCATGTGTCTTATCCTCCGGTCGGTCAGGCCGGTCCCTGGCCGCCGGGCCGGGGGTACAGCCTAATTAATATATATTACCATAAGTTTCCTGGGGTGTCATCTTAAGATTTTCAAAACCCCGTCATCCAAAAGCTGCTGCAGAGATTTAAGTATTCCCAGCTTGGCGTGATACCAGGTCAGTCCTCCCTGGAAATACACGGCGTAAGGCGGCTTAATGGGACCGTCAGCTGACAGCTCTATGGATGAACCCTGGACAAAGGCGCCGGCTGCCATGATGACAGGGCTGTCATATCCCGGCATATCCCATGGTTCAGGCGTCACATAGCTGTCAACCGGCGCTGCTGCCTGGATTCCCTTGCAGAAGGATATGACTCCCTCCGGCGTTCCGAAGGTAATGGCCTGGATGATGTCATGGCGGGATTCACTGCCGTCAGGAACCACGCCGCAGCCTAAGCGTTCATAGATATTAGCTGCAAATACAGCGCCTTTCAGGGCTCCCGATACCACCACGGGGGAAAGAAAGAGTCCCTGGTAGAGCTGCTGGTTCAGTCCCAGGCTGGCGCCCACCTCCCTGCCCAGTCCGGGAGCGCTTAAGCGGTAGGATGCCCGGTCAATGCAGTCCTTTCTGCCCACGATATAGCCGCCGATGGGAGCCAGGCCGCCGCCCGGATTCTTAATCAGGGAACCTACAATCATGTCCGCTCCCACGTCCGTCGGCTCCAGGGTTTCCACAAACTCGCCGTAGCAGTTGTCCACCATACAGATAACCTGGGGCTTTATATTCTTGATGAAGGAAATCAATTCCCCAATCCGCTTTACAGACAGGGTGGGCCGGGTGGCATATCCCTTGGAACGCTGGATGGTCACCAGCTTTGTCTTTTCATTTAAGGCTGCTGCAATGCCCTCATAGTCAAAGGAACCGTCCTCCAGCAGGTCCACCTGGCGGTAGACCACCCCGTATTCCTTAAGGGAGCCGGCGGAATCCCTGATTCCTATGACTTCCTCCAGCGTGTCATAGGGCTTGCCCACAGGCGACAGAAGTTCGTCGCCGGGACGCAGGTTCCCTGACAGGGCCACGTGAAGAGCATGGGTGCCGCTCATAAGCTGGGGGCGTACAAGCGCGCTCTCGCCGTGGAATACGCTGGCATACACATCCTCCAGGGTATCCCGGCCCAGGTCATTGTAGCCATATCCGGTGGTGGCGGCAAAGTGTATGTCGCTGACACGGTTGTCCTGCATTCCTTTTATAACCTTCATCTGGTTGTATTCCGCCACTGCATCAATGGCCTCAAAGCGTTCCTTCAGCGCCTGTTCGGTCTCTGCTGCAAATTCCCTTACCTCCCGGCTGATGCCAAGGCTTTCATACATCTGGTTCATTTCATTTATATCCATTGGTTCATAATCCTCCGTTTTCCGGTTTGTTATTGTAGCACGATTCCCTGTTTTTCGCAATCCTCTAATATTCGGTCCAGGACGTTGGACACATCCCCTCCGAAATCAGGCAGGTTCAAAAAGCGCACGTCCCGCTCCCGTTTGAACCAGGTCAGCTGGCGTTTGGCAAAATGCCTTGTATCCCGTTTCAGTACATATACAGCCTCATCCAGGCTGCATATGCCGTCCAGGTAATCCAGCATTTCCTTATATCCCAGACCCTGCATGGAGGTATGGCCTCTCCGGCAGCCCAGCTCTTTTAATGCCTTTACTTCCTCCACCAGTCCCTGCTCCATCATCAGGTCAACCCTGCGGTCGATTCTCTCATAGAGCAGGGAACGGTCCGTATTCAGGACATAATAGAGGAAGTTGTAGGGGGACTCCTTCTCACGCTCCTGCTGGTTATGGAGGGAAATCTTCTCCCCTGTCAGGCGGAAGTATTCAATGGCCCGTATGACCCGTTTTATATTGTTGGCATGAATCTGGCCGGCTGCCTCCGGGTCCACCTGGCAGAGCATGGCGTGAAGGACCTGAGGCGCCCGCTCCCCCTCTCTCTCAGCCAGGGCTTCCAGTTCCCTGCGGATAGGGCTGCTGTCCTCATTTTCCTTAAAATCAATGTCGTAGAGCAGGGCCTGTATATAGAAGCCGGTTCCCCCGGCAATGACGGGGATGCGGCCGTGGCCGTATATTTCTCCCAGGGCCTCCTTTGCCATCTGCTGGAAGGTAACCACGTTAAAAGGTTCCCGGGGGTCCAGCACGTCGATGAGATAATGGGGAACGCCGTCCATTTCCTCCGGAGTTACTTTGGCAGAGCCGATATCCATGTGCCTGTATACCTGCATGGAATCCGCACTGATGATTTCCCCGCCAATGGCCTTTGCAAGGCGGATGGAAAGGGCGGTTTTCCCCACTGCGGTGGGTCCTGTGAGGACAATGAGCGGCTGCTTCATATGATAAAAGCTCCTTTCAGACAATGCGTTTAAATTTTTTCTCCAGCTCATACTTGCTCATGGAGATAATGGTGGGTCTGCCGTGGGGGCAGGCATAGGGATTTTCCAGGTCCAGAAGCTGGTCAATAAGCACATTGGCCTCCTGGAAGGACATGGTGTGATGCCCTTTGACAGCTGCCTTGCAGGACATGGATGCCACCTTTTCATATATAATGTCCGGGTTATGTACCGATATATCCTCTGAGAGCCCGTCAATCATCTCTGTCAGCAGTTCTTTCTTGGCAATGGAAAACAGGTTGGCAGGCACGCCGCGCACCGCATATTCCCTGCCCCCAAAGGGTTCTATCTCAAAACCGATTCCCGCGAAATAATCCATGTATTTCTTCAGGAGCAGTTCTTCATTCATGTTCAGTGTAAGAATAATGGGCGGGTCCACCATCTGCATATCATACTGCCGTGTTTTTAAGGACTTTATGGTGTTTTCATAGAGCACCTTTTCATGGGCAGCGTGCTGGTCAATGATGAACAGCTGCTCGTTATACTCCACCATCCAGTATGTGTCAAACAGCTGGCCGATAAGCTTATGCTTCAGCCTGGCCTTGGGGTCCAGAAGCTTGCCGTCAAACAGGTCCAGCTGTTCCGGCTGGATGGGGGTGGAACTGCTGCTGTCACCAATGCCGGTCTCCTTTCCCGGGTCCTGATTCCCTGTACCATGTGTTCCCTTTAAAGGATTAAGGGAGGCCGGAGGCATGGAATGTGTTTCCTGGTCCTTTCTTCTCTCCTTCAGCCAGTCAGGCATCCGTTCGCTGACAAAAGAGGGTCTGGGCGGGGCCTGGCGGGCATAAACAGAGCCGGCGCCGGGTGAAGGGCCGCCGTGCTGGGCTGTGCCGCTGCTGCCGGAAGTTTTCTGTTCCAGGTTTTCCCTTCTGCGGACCTCGAAGGGCTCCGGGCGGGGAGCCAGCTTTTCCGCCAGCTGTCTGGCTTCCTTTTCCTGCTTTTCCTCCAGGCTTACCTGGGGAATCAGCTCCTTGTGGGCCAGGGCACTGCTGACAGCCCGCAACACTGCGTTGTACACCCTCTCACCGTCGGCAAAACGCAGTTCCATTTTGGTGGGATGGACGTTTACATCCAGGGTATCCGGTTCAATGTGGAAATGCAGCATGGTAAACGGATACTTGTGCTGCATCATGTAGGGCTTGTACGCCTCCTCAATGGCCCTGGATATGATGGTGCTCTTGATATACCGGCCATTGATGAAATAATTCTCGTAATTCCGGTTGGACCTGGCTATGACCGGCTTGCCTGTAAATCCGGTCATCGTAATCCAGTCCTCCTTGATTTCCACCGGGAGAAGGTTTCCTGCAATCTCCCTTCCGAATACAGTGTATATCAGGTCCTTCAGGTTATGGTTGCCTGAGGTGTAGAGCTTGTTTTGGTTGTTCTGTATGAACCGGATGGAAATATCCGGGTGGGAAAGGGCAATCTTCTCTACCAGAGCAGCCACATGGGCGCCCTCTGTCATGGGAGTCTTGAGGAATTTTTTGCGCGCAGGCGTGTTGTAGAACAGGTTGCGGGCAATGATGGTAGTTCCCTCAGGTGCGCCTATTTCCTCCAGTCCCTTTTCAATACCGCCTTCAATCTGGTAACGGGAACCGGTAAGGCTGTCTCCCGTCTTTGTAATCAGCTCCACCTGGGCCACGGCCGCAATGCTGGCCAGGGCCTCGCCGCGAAAGCCCAGGGAGGATATGGTAAATAAATCCTCCACTGTCTTGATTTTGCTTGTGGCGTGGCGCAGGAATGCCAGGGGAATCTCTTCCTTTGGAATGCCCCATCCGTTGTCAGTGACACGTATCAGGGAACAGCCGCCGTCCTTGATTTCCACGGTTACGGCAGTGGCATGGGCGTCAATGGCATTTTCCAGCAGCTCCTTTACTACGGAAGCAGGCCGCTCAATGACTTCGCCGGCTGCAATTTTATTGATGGTACTTTGGTCTAAAACAGTTATGTTGGCCATATCCAGGTTCCTTTCTGTCTGTGCTCAGCCAAAAAGTATCTCTAAAAGCCGGCCCCAATCGCAGATGCCGGGGCCGGCTTTATCAGTTGCTTTTTACAGGTATATAATCCCTGACCTGTATCCACTTTACCGACTTGCCGGAACGCTCCGAGAGAAATGTCCGCAGGCCGTTTATGCAGACAGCGCCCATCTGTCTTTTGTCCAGCAGATAGCCGCCGTGGTCCATGGTATACAACACCAGGCAGCGCTGTGTCTCGCATATGTGTGATATCTGGCTGTATGCGTGGACCGCCCTGCCTCCGGACGTCCGGAAGTAATTCCGGTAGAATTCATAGGTCACCGTAAGGGGCTCGCCGTTTTTGACCAGAAAACGCTTCCATGCAGTATCCAGCTGCATCCGGTTGGAACGGTCTGAATTAAAGAGGCCGCTGCGGATGAACCCGGGTCCCAGGGTATGGACCAGGTATGCCAGAATCAGGAAAATAATGGCAGCGTTCAGGGTATGGAGAATGCCGAATATGCGCAAAACAATGGAACTTACACAGCCTGCGCGGCATATCCATAAAAGGACTGTGAATACAAGCCATACCCAAAGGGGGGCAGACGGATTCAAATGTTTATCCACGGAAACCATATGGTACAATGATTCCCGGTTCATCTTCATGTCAACCGTATAGCAGACGGACTGGGGCCCTGTCTGCTGGTCCTCTGTCTTCATATCAGATTCCTTTTCCTTGCTGCACCGGCGGCCTTTCGCCCCCAATACTGCATTACATCATGCAGTACGGTTTATCCCCTCTCTTTATATACAACAAAACCAGGTAAAACACAAGCTCTTTTTACAGAACCATAAACCGCAGCCTTATAAATCCATGAGCCCCTCCAGCACATGGACCTCCATGCGTCCCTGTTCCAGGTCCACATCCAGGATGCAGTCTCCGATGGCGGGAAGCATCAGTTCCTTTCCGTCCTTCATGGCAACCACATACACATCATTGGCCCCTGTTTCCAGCACGTCCTTAAGAGTGCCCAATTCCTCGCCCTGGTCTGATACCACAGCAAGTCCAATCAAATCTGTGATAAAGTATTCATCCGGCTCCAGCGCCACGGCCTGGTCCCTGGTAACCAGCAGGTCCTTTGATTTGTATTTTTCCATTTCATTTATATCGTCATGTCCCTTGAATTTCAGAATGACCATGTTCTTAAAGAATTTCACATGTTCGATTTCCATGGGAATCTGTTCTTTTCCAGTGTCAAGGATGACTTCCTTCAGCTCTTTAAACCGTTTGGCGTCATCTGTGGTGGGGAATACCTTTACTTCCCCTTTGATTCCGTGGGTGGAGGTTATGACTCCCACTCTCAGCATGTTTTCCATACACCTGTCACCTTTCTGTGATGCGTAATTTACCCGGCCGTATTTACCGGGCTATATATACCGGAACAAGTTCCGGGACAATAGTTCCGGAGCAATAAATGAACCGCCAGCCCAGCGGCCAGCGGTCCTTAACTTGTCTGCTTACTGAATCCAGCTTACTGAATCTCAACGATTACTTTCTTGTCTTCCTTGGATGCAGCGGCCTTGACAACGGAACGGATTGCTTTGGCAATCCTGCCCTGCTTGCCGATGACCTTGCCCATGTCCGCAGGAGACACCTTGAGCTCAATCAGGGTGTCCTCGCCCTTCATTGATTCGGTAACAACAACTTCTTCTGGGTTATCGACCAGTGCTTTCGCAATCACTTCGACTAATTCCTTCATCTTAACACCTCATTGACAACTACTGAATGCCGGCGATTTTTAAGAGCTTTCCTACGGTCTCAGTTGGCTGTGCACCTGTTGCTAACCACTTCTTAGCTGCTTCCTCGTCAAACTTGATGACGCTTGGTTCCCTGGTTGGGTCATAAGTACCGATTTCCTCGATGAACTTGCCATCTCTTGGAGACCTGGAATCAGCAACTACGATTCTATAGAAAGGAGCCTTCTTCTGTCCCATTCTTCTTAATCTCATCTTTACTGCCATGTGATTTCACCTCCTTGTGAATTGTTCTTATATTAGACATACAGGAGTATTCCTGTTTGACTAGCTTGATTGGTCTGCGGATGCATCATTTAAACACCTGTCCTAGAAGGGCATCTTCATCTTGCCGCCCAGCAGTCCTCCCAGACCACCGAATCCGCCTTTTCGTTTGCCGCCGCCCATAAGGCCGGGCATCTGCTTCATCATTTTCTTCATCTGGTCGAACTGCTTGACCAGACGGTTGACCTCGCTGACCTCCACACCGGCGCCTTTTGCAATGCGCTGTTTCCTGGAAGGGTTCATGAGGTTGGGATTGGCCCTCTCCTCTTTTGTCATGGAGAGGATGATGGACTCTACCCTGTGCATGGATTTTTCACCTTCGTCCATATCAGCGCCGGACAGCTGGTTTCCCATTCCCGGCATCATGGAAAGAATGCTTCCCATACCGCCCATCTTCTTAATCTGCTGCATCTGGGTCAGGAAGTCATTGTAATCGAATTCCGCCTTGCGCAGCTTCTGGCTCAGCTCCTTGGCCTGTTCTTCATCCACCTCGGCAGCTGCTTTTTCAATCAAGGACTGGATATCGCCCATTCCCAGGATTCTGGAAGCCATTCTGTCCGGGTAAAACTGTTCCAGGTCGGACAGCTTCTCGCCCATGCCAACATATAGAATCGGTTTGCCTGTGACTGCGCGGATGGAAAGTGCCGCACCGCCTCGGGTATCGCCATCCAGCTTTGTGAGGATGACACCGTCAATGCCTATCTTATCGTTAAATGTGCCGGCCACATTTACTGCGTCCTGGCCGGTCATGGCGTCTACCACCAAAATAGTCTGGCAGACATCCAGATTGTCCTTTATCTCCACCAGCTCATCCATCATGGTTTCGTCGATATGGAGACGTCCGGCCGTATCCAGGATAACCACGTTAAGGCCGTTCTTGGACGCGTGTTCCACTGCTGCTTTGGCAATGTCCACCGGCCTGTTCTTATTGCCCATGGAGAATACCGGAATGCCTACCCGGTCGCCGTTAATCTGCAGCTGCTCTATGGCAGCAGGCCGGTAGATGTCACAGGCAGCTAACAGGGGCTTGCGTCCCTTGGCCTTCATCTTGGCTGCAATCTTGGCCGTGGTAGTGGTCTTGCCAGCTCCCTGAAGACCGGCCATCATGATGATGCTGATTTCATTGGAAGGCTTTAGGGCAATCTCTGTTGTTTCGGAACCCATGAGCTTTACTAGCTCTTCGGTTACGATTTTCACTACAGTCTGTCCCGGGGTCAGGCTTCCGAACACGTCTTCGCCCACAGCCCGTTCCTGTACAGAACCGATGAACTGCTTCACCACGCGGAAACTTACATCTGCTTCCAGAAGCGCCATCTTGACTTCCTTCAATGCGGCTTTTACATCGGCTTCTGAAAGACGGCCTTTACCGCGAAGGTTTTTGAATACATTTTGTAATTTATCGGATAAGCTTTCAAAAGCCATGAAATAATCCTCCTAAGGCTGCACTGCTTACAATGAATCGCTCCATTAAAGCGTGCTGGTGATTTCCGCGGACAATCGCCGGATTTGGTCCACAAGGGCCATGTCCCTGGTGCGTATGCATTCATCAGAGAGACGTTCCAGCTCGCCGGCCATCTCCTTGACTTTCATAAACTTGGCTACCAGATGAAGCTTGGCTTCATAATCCTTCAGTATCTTGTCGCATCGTTTTATCAAATCGTGGACACCCTGACGGCTGATGCCCTGCTCCCCTGCTATCTCGCTGGGAGAAAGGTCGCCGAACACCACATCCTCGTATATCCTGCGCTGATGTTCTGTCAGCAGTTCTCCATAAAAATCATATAACAAACCCTGTTCCACAATCTTTTCCATTTCAACCACCTGTGATATCATACACGATAGAAAAAGGATTGTCAAGCATTTTTACTTGACAATCCGAAAAATCTAAAAAAGAATCAGTCGTCGGTTACTTCTATGGCCTCATAATCCTTAATGGTATATTTTTGCCCTCCAATCTTAACGGTGCCCGACTTTTTCAGCTTGCCATTTTTGTTCACGACCAGGAGGCAATTTTTATGCAGCCTGCTGCTGCCTTTTTCTGCAATCTCCAGACCGGGACCAATCTCAATGATTTTATAGGAACCATCCCGGCTCTCCAACCTCAGGCCGTCAAAGTCATACAGGCAGCCGTCAACAATCATGCCGGCGTAGGCCCTGCCGTCATTGCGCAGATAACAGTGGAATCTGTCCCCCTCGCATAGGAAGCTCTGTTTACCGGTCATCATCTGGCCTTCTTTGGACCCACTGTCTGCGTTAAAGTAGTAATTATAGCCATAATCCGGCGCTGTTTTATTGACGCCAAGAGTGGGGCCGCCTTCACAGTTAACGGATACTAAATAGTAATAGCCGGTCATCATCCTGCCGTTCTCATCAAATAGATACGTCTTTCCATGAATCACTTTTGCGGCCATGCCTGTCTCTGCTTCACCAAAGTATCCCCCATCGCCAAGCTCTTTTACAAAGCTATTGCCGGAAGAATCCCTTCCCTGGTCGTTGAAGGGCACGCCGTTCTTATCCAGATAGTACCAGCCCTCTTCACCAGACTCATCCTTATCCTCCGGACCATACCCATAGTACCATCCGCCTTCCAGACTGCCTTCCTCTTCCCTGTACCGGGCATTGCTGTCATCAGGTAAACTATCGGGGATGGCCGGCCGGCCGGAGAGCCATTTATCCTGCATGACGCCATCCTCATCAAAGGTATAGTAAGAACCGTCAATTTTCTTTCTGGTATCCCTGTATGCTTTTCCGCTGCCGGGATTGAAGTAAAACCATTCCTCCGAATCATCAGACCCCGATGCGTCATCTCCGGGTTCCAGGTTCTGCCAGCCGGTACGGGCCCATCCCTCATCTCCTGTCCCTAAATAGTACAGATTATCATCACCGTCATAGGACTGCCAGCCGGACAGCATCTGGCCGTCCTCATCAAATATGTAATACCTGCCGTCAATCTTTTTTTTCGTATCCTGGTACGAGATGCCGCTGGTTCCAAAATAATACCAATAGGTACCGGGTTCATTTTTATGGGATTCCAGATTCTGCCAGCCAATATGGGCCCATCCTTCGTCTGCGGTGCCCAGATAATACAGATTGTCATTATTTCCATAAGGCTGCCACCCGGATAGCATATGGCCATTTTCATCGAAGATGTAGTATTTTCCATCAATCCGTTTCCTAATATTCCTATATGCCTTACCTTTGGAACCGAAATAGTACCAGGCCGTGGCGGCCTGCGTTCCCACCTGGCTGTTGTCATCGGATATGGATACCCACTGGTTCACCGCCTTTACCCCATTTATATCCACATAGTACAGGTCCCCGTCAGTTTTAATCAGACATTCAGTAGCCATCTCACCCTTCTCATCCAGGTAATAATAGGAATTGCCATGCCTTATCCAACTGTTTGTTATATAGTCTCCACTTTGGCCGGAATATCTCCACGTGCCGTTTTCTTCCGCCCACCCGGCGGCGTAGGACGCAATGTCCATAGTGATGCAACATGCAAGCAAAACACATATTGCCGCGGGATATTTCATTTTTCTTGTATTTATACCCATCTCTGTACCCTCTCTTTCTCCTGCCGCAGCAGACCGCCTGGTTATGCGGGGCTGAAAATGAACAAATCTGTTCATCTTCCTTAAAACGCCGAAATGCAGACACGCTTATCACGGGTCTGCATTTCCAACTGTCTCTATATACCTTTATTATATTCAATTTTTCAACACTTGGCAAGGAGAATCATTCTCTGTTCTCTCCTTTTTCGCGTCTGCTCAGAGGCGCCCGAAGGCAATATACATTTCCATAGCCTGTTTTCGGTTCTTATCCGTCATGTCACTGGTAATACACATTTTTATTTACAGATATAAACAGCAGGGCAGCAATGAAGCATCCTATAATAAGCATCCGGTATATCCCGGAAAAACGGGCTCCAAACTGGCTGTCAATAAGGCAGAACAGGATACTGCCGAATATCAGTATGGTGGGCAGCAGAACAAAAAACAGATACTTTCCTTTTGAAACACCGTGGGGAGGAGGCGTACACCGGGTCAGCTTTATGAGAGGCAGCCTGGCCAGGCGGAAACAGGGACCAAATGTGAAGGAAGCCTGGTAGGCAATTCCCTCCAGCCGGACCAGGGCATAGGTGAATTCCAGCCGGATGGTCTCATAATCCAGATTCCGTTTGGCTGCATAGAGGGCTGTCTCCCGGGCAAAGTCCTCCGGCGACAGAACTTCCCCTTCAGGTTCAAAATAGATGAACTGGGAGTGGAGTTCCTTCTGAAACATCCTCCAGTCTTTCCGTATATCCTCAAGCCAGGTATTCCTGCCGTTGTCATGGCTGATTTCCTCCAGGCAGCTTTCCACAATGGAAGGTTTCAGTGTCTGCTGCTCTTCCAGTCTGGTACACATCTGTTCCAGCTTCTTTAACTGCGACATCTCACCGTCAATCCGGTCCAGTCGCATACGCATCAGCTCCCTTAAGGCCAGCCTTCCCTCAAAATATCCGCGTATATCCCGGATGGGGATGCCCAGCTGCCGCAGGAAACGGATTTCCAGAAGACGCTCTATGTCCTCCTCGCTGTAATCCCGGTAGCGGTTTCCCTCGGTGCGCCGGGGAGCCAGAAGTTCCTCGCTCTCATAGTATCGTATATTCTTCCGGTCCAGGCCTGTACGGGCTTCGGCTTCTTTCATCTTCATATGCTCATCTCCTTTCTGTTTCTAATCTGATTGTAAGGTATCCAGCAACTGTACAGTCAAGGGAAATGAGCAAAAATATCTTATTTTAATTTCGACTCGATGAATTCCACCACGGATTTTCGTTTCAGCACTGACAGCTTGTAGGATTTTCCTCCGTTGACGGTTATTTTGATTCCTGTGGGCAGGAACTGGAGCAGGGGGCCCACATTGCAGGTGCGGACCTGTTCAATGTCGCAGTAAGGGATGTCCAGGGCAGCCGCAAAACCTCCCCTGAAAATAATCCGTTCATTTGTAAACCAGTATGTGCCTGTCTTCTGGCTGTACATACACAGGGTCTTTTCCCAGTAATCGCCTTTCAGCTCTTTTTCAACAACTTCTCCTTCATGCAAATCCAATTCAACGGCCATGTTATGAATCCTCTTTTCCTAATTGTATAATTAATTGCGCATTATATCATTATACAATATCTGGGAAGGAATTGATATACAAAAAAGGGAAAACAGTTCAGTTTTCCCTTTCAAAGACAATTTCATAATTGCTGTTGCCTGTCAGCACCCTTTTTTCACCGGAAGGACTTATAATCTGGACCAGACGCCATCCCTGGGCAGACTCCTTCCGGATAATATCTTTACACTTTTCAATTGTTTCAACATTGCCATTTTTCAGATTTCCGTCAAATGGAACTTCCACAAAATTATATTCATATTTACCCATATCCATAGCTCTTTCTCTTTTGATATTTGCGTTTATTATAGCGCCTGATATCATAAAGATGCTATTAGAATTTATAAAGGGCATATAAAGATTGTATATAGATTCAGGAATAATTCTTATTATCGGTCGCAGAGAGGTTTGTAATCCTCTTCCTTCATGATGCTTGTATAGGCAGGACGGATGATTTTATCCATATTAATCAATTCCTCGATGCGGTGTGCGCTCCATCCCACAATTCTTGCTATTGCAAAGATTGGAGTGAACATTTCTTCCGGAATATCCAGCATGCTGTATACAAATCCGCTGTAGAAATCCACGTTGGCGCTGACGCCCTTGTAGATTCTGCGTTCCTCGGTGATTACCTTGGGACCCAGCTCCTCAATCATGGAATAGAGGGCAAATTCTTCCATGCGGCCCTTTTCCTCTGACAGCTGGCGTACAAAGCGTTTGAAAATCTCGGCACGGGGGTCTGACTTGGAATATACGGCGTGGCCCATTCCGTAGATAAGGCCCTTGCGGTCAAATGCCTCTTTGTGAAGCAGCTTCTTCAGATAAGATTCCACCTCTTCCCTGTCCGTGATATCCTTTACCTCGCTCCTTAAATCCTGCATCATTTCCACTACCTTGATGTTGGCGCCGCCGTGCTTGGGGCCTTTTAAGGAAGCCAGGGCCGCGGAGATGACAGAATAGGTGTCCGTGCCGGAGGATGTAACCACATGGGTGGTAAAGGTGGAGTTGTTGCCGCCGCCATGCTCCATATGCAGGATTAATGCCAAATCCAGTACATGGGCCTCCACCTGTGAGTACTGCATGTCAGGCCTCAGAAGACGCAGCAGGTTCTCGGCCGTGGACAGATTCTCGTCCGGGCGGTGTATGTACATGCTTCCGTCTCTCTCATAATGGTTAAAGGCATGATAACCATAGACTGCCAGCATGGGCATTACGCTTATAAGCATCATGCACTGTCTGAGCACGTTGGGAACGGAAATATCCCAGGCCTTCTCATCATAGGAAGCCAGGGTAAGAATACTCTTACTCAGGGATATCATCATGTCTTTTGTGGGTGCTTTCATTACTACATCTCGGACAAAATTTGTGGGAAGTGTACGGCTGAATGCCAGGCTTTCTTTAAATTTTGTAAGCTGTTCCGCATTAGGAAGTTCTCCGAACAGAAGCAGGTATGCAATCTCTTCAAAACCATAACGGTTCTCTCTCACTACCCCGCCAATCAAATCATAGATATTATAACCTCTGTAAAATAGTTTTCCTTCGCAGGGGACTTTAACACCATCCACTACTTTGTTGGCTTCGATTTTGGACACCTTCGTCAGTCCCGCTACCACACCGTTTCCGTTTTTGTCACGGAGTCCGCGCTTTACGTCGTACGATTCATACAGCTCCAAATCAATCCTCTCATCACTCAGACAAATGTCTGACCACTGGCTCAAGTTGTCCATAAATTCCTTTGTTTCAATCATGCAAAACCTCTCCTTTCGAATGTTTGATTTTCTCTTATAAAATTCCTCCTGTAAAAGTGGTATTTTTACTATTTTATTCCATTTTTAAGATTTTTGCAAACTTTTTTTACTTTTTTGTATAAATATAAGATTCCGTGTCCTGCATCAGCTCTGCAAAACGCTCCCGTTCAAATTCCTGGATGGAGATGGATTTCTTGTTGGGATTGGCAAATACAAAGGTCTTGTCCACGTTTTCCACGTAGTTCTGGATTTTGTCATTGGTTGCACTGATAATGGCCTGGAATCCCAGTCCGCGGATGAGCTCGATACAGCTGGCCACTTTCTCCCCGTCCATTTTGGAAAAGGCTTCATCCAATACCACCAGACGGATGGTTGGGCTGCGCTCCACCTTGGATGGGACGTTGATGCGGTAGGCCTGGGCAAAGCTGGCCAGAAGGGCCACATACAACGGGTTCTGGCCCTCTCCGCCTGAATTCTTTTTAATCATTTTGCTCAGTCGGATTTTTATAACCTCGTCCTTGTTCTGGATGAGCTGCTGCATATCAAAGGACAGATAGGTGCGGTAATCCGAATACTTATCCATGTTCCGCCTGGCCTCGTCCATCTGCTCCGGTGTGGCGTTTTCCGGGGGGATAAAGATGCTTATGAGTTCATTCATCAAATCCCCGTACTGCTTTTCATGTTCAATGGTAAACAGGTCCATCTGGTTTTCATAGGAATAGTTCAGGTCAGCCGGATTGATGTCCAGGGAGTCATCCATGAACATATCATAGAAACGGCCGTCCGGACCTTTATTGCGGCCAATGACGAACTGGTATTTATCCTTTCCGAAATCCAGGCGGCTGATAATGCGGTTCAGCTCATCCTTGCGAATCAGCGCCTCCCGGATGGCGCTGCGGATTTTATACATGAAGTCATCCTGGAAATGCTCTACCGCGGATTTGGCCTGTTCCGTGGCTTTTTGCTTGTATTCTTCCAGATTATCACATTTCAGTGCGTCAAGAAGGCGGTCATAGACAGCGTTATCCCTGGCGTTTACCGGGAAATTGCGGTTGGGATAGCTTCTGATATAGCCGGCCCTGACAGACAAAAGCTCCTGGAAGGCTGCTTCCCTGGCCTCAGTGAGTCTGCTGCATCTGGCAGCATAGGTATCCTTCTCCCTGTCATAGCGCACATTATCCCTGGCTGAGAGATAGGCTGCCAGCTCATTGTCATAGTCCGTATTCCGTACCAGCTCCCGTTCCTTTGCAGTGAGAATGGACTGGCTGTCAATGGACTTGCTCCGGTAGTCTTCTATCTCCCGCTCCTTGTCGCGGATGAGCACATTCAGGCTGTCCCTCTCCCGCTTTTTGCTGTCGCAGAGCGTGATGACTGCCTGGCGGTCCCGCTCCAGCTGGTCCACATTCTGTTCCTTTAAAAGCTCCAGCTTCTGCGTCAGCTTTTTCTTTTCCCGTTCTTTGGCCTTATAGCTGTTTATATCCTTCAGCCAGTCCAGGTATTCCTGGGGCTCGGCTGAGAGCCAGGGAAGGCCCAGGATTCTAAGGGATTCCCTGACCGTCTCTTCCAGGGGCTTTCTCTTTTCACCCAGGGAAACCAGTTCCTGTTCCAGAAGGCGGATACGTCTGCGGATGCTGTCCTTGCCAATATAGGCGAACTTGGTGTAGCTGTCCGGGTTAATGTGCTGCAGGCGGAAGGTGTGGTAGAGCATACAGCTGCTGGTGATGCCGATACGGCATTCCCTCAGTTCATCTATGGTACTGCACTTGATGACCTTTCCGAGCAGCAGGTCCATATAGGGTCCTAAGTAGGATTCCCGCACAGTCACTTCCTCTGAGAGAGCGCCTTTTAGTACCTGGGGCTGGTTCCGGGATGCTTTTTCCGTGTCCAGCACAGCTACATTGTAATATTCCTTTTTATCCAGTTCACCGTAGATTTCCAGGGCGGTCCCGGCATATTTAGGCGCCACCACCAGATTTAACTTGTTGTTTCCAAGGTAGCCCTCCACTGCGCCCCGCCACTCGTCCCTTTTTACATCCAGAAGGTCGGCCAGCACATGCACGTCCACGCTTTTACCTGTTTCCTCCAGAAGGCGGCGCTGGATGTAGCTCCTGGCATTTTCCAGGTATTTGGGATAGGCTTTGCTGCCGGAACGAAGTTTTTCCAGCTCATCCTTTGTCTGCTTTTCCAGCTTTTTGAGTTCCCTGACAGCGGAGGAAGCGTCCTGATGCTGTTTTTCCGTATCTGAGCGCATGGATTCCATGGATTTTCTCAGGCGTTCCAATGTCTCCAAATCAATGGTGCGGTTTTCAAATTCCTCTATATCCCAAAGCGTCTGGTTGGAGGTGATATCCTCTTCTTCCCAGCGTTTCAGGGCTGCCGTGGTCTGCTGCCATCGGGCCTCGCTTTTTCCCAGCTGTTCCAGCAGCTCATTCAGGCTTTTAAGCTGGTTTTTAAGGTCCTCATATCCGGTGGAGGCAATGCGCCGCAGCAGCTCGTCACTCTGCCGGGTCAGTTCAATGATTTGTTCATCCACCGAGCCTCTGGCCTGTTTTTGTTTTTCCAGGTCCTCCCCTGCCAGCCTGACCTTGTCAGCCAGGGTGCGGACCTCTGACTGAAGCTGAAGAATCTCCAGTTTCTGCACAAAGTAGGAGCATTTTTTGATTTGCAGTTCCTTTTCTTCGTAGCTTTGGAATCGGTCCTTAATCTGCTTCAGGGATTCAATCTCCGCACAGGTATCCTCGATTTTTTTCCGCATCCGGCCGTACTGCATCACGCTTTCCTGCATGTCCTCAATATGGATGTCCTGCTCCATGCAGATATATTCCTTTACAAAATCCTCCAGCTTAATGTTCATTCTGAACGGGATGGCCCGTTTAAACAGAAGGGGGAATTTTTCGGGGTCCAGGCCGCCCAGATAGGAGTCATAGAGTATCCGGCGGAAACGTTCGTTGTGGGAGGTCAGGAAATACTCCTCCCTGCTGTAATTCGTCTGAAGGTATTCCTCTGTCTCTGCGATGGACATGGTCCGCTTTCCGCCCCTGTATCCATTGTCCCACATGGGGCCCTTGTGCCAGAAGAAACGGCGGGATATTTCATTGGTGGCAGTTTCCACGTCAAAAACGATTCCCACGCACTGGCACTGGCCTGTATCGCTGCGTTTCAGCTCCAATACAATGGTGGAGGAAAAATTCTGGTTGCGCAGATAGGAAAACTCGTTGTTATCGCCGATGTTTACCATACCTCTTAGATATTCTATCAGGCTGCGGTCAGAGTCATCGGCTGCCGCCTTGTTGAAGAAGCCCCGGCCGTCCGTGTTGGCGTAGAGCACAATCTGCATGGCGTCTATGACCGTGGATTTGCCGCTGCCGGAATGCCCGGTGAAAAAGTTGATTTCATCGTTAAAGGACAGGGTCCTTTTTGTTATGTAGTGCCAGTTATTCAAACATATCCTGGAAAGGGCGAGAAAACGCTCGTTTGCTATCTTCTGTTCCATGGTTCTCCTTCCTCTGATGTCATTTCTTCCTCTGTTAATCCCTCATCTGCTCCATCCGCGCCTTCCTCCTCCAAATCAGCCTTCATTTGGATTCCGTTATCACCTGCATCCTCCTCAAAGGATGCCAAAAGCCGGCGCACATCGTCTCCCATGAGCACCACGTTGATGCAGGGATAGATAATCATGCGGCTTTCGCTTTTTAAATCCTCCATCAGGTCCAGGGGTTCAATGACCTGGTATTTTTTCAGAAGGGTGACTGCCCGGCGGATGTCCGTGGCAGCGGGCTGCTTCCTGAACAGTCTGTAGCTGCCCAGTTTTTCATGGATTTCACGCAGGGAGGTATAGACATTGATGCTGGTGGAAACGCTTTCCATCTGTTCGTCGTAAATCAGCTTCAGGACCAGCAGATACAGGGTGGCAAGGCGGGGCAGCTTATCTCCCACCACGTTTTCCCCCTGGATGTACATAACTCCCATCTGGCTGTTTTCACGCAGCTCCACGCCGCTGATGGCAAAATAATGTTTGATGAATTCCAGGTGCTTGCTGCATACACGGTAGTCCCTGTTGTACTGGAATCTTCCGGTACGCTTGTCATATTTATGCTCCAGCAGGAAGGTCTGGCGCCATAGGAGACGGATGATTTCCGTTACCTCCGACTGCTCCGACTGCATCAGATTATCATAGTAGGGGATGCCGTTTCCCGCATATGCGGATGCCGGCGTTATGTCCGTCATGCTGTTTTCCAATTCCATGTTTTCCACTATCTCGTCCTCCTGACAAATACCAGCCGCGGGTAGGTATAGCCGCCGCATCGTACCATTTCCGAATCCTCCTCTTCCACCCTGTAGAGACTCTTTCTCCTGGTGGAATAGTCATAGGCCAGTATCAGTTTTTCAAAGTCCTGGTCTGAATGTATGGTTTGTTCGTCCACCACCATTTTCCCGTCCACCATGTTGTCTCCTATGAACGCTTCAATCTCCTTCTGGCTGTAACGGTTCCTGACCTTGTTCAGGTTCAGGACCTCCTCCATGGAAAGCTCCTCGGATTCTTCCTCATCCTTTAACTGTTCTGTAAAATCAGCCTTGGTTTTACGGCGTTTATACAGGGATTTTTCCGACAGCAGGGTCATCTGGGACAGATTCATCCTGGCGCCCACAGCTGTCAGTTCCTCATCCGGGCAGCCGTATTCCGACAAATGGTTCAGGAGTTTGATTACAAGCCCCTTCATATTGTCCTCCTGGTTTAACAGGTAATTGAGACGCGTGACCGTTGCCTTGACATAACGGGAGTGTTCCTTGTCCATATTGGAAATGCGGTGTTCAATATCGTCAAAACCACGCTCCAGCTGGTCCAGCTTTTCCACGATATCGTATTCGGTCAGGGGAGGCTTTTTCTGGCCCCTGGATGAGGCCGCGCTTTTGGCGCACATCTTATAAATCCAGGAACTGTCCTCCCGCATGGCGGCTATCCAGGATTTGATATCTGTTTTATAGAGATAAAAATTGTCCGAAGTCTTTAATATATGGTATTTCCGGTTGACGATTTCCGTCACATAACCTTCCAGATGCTCCTTTAACAGGGTCCCGTAACTTTTCTGTTCCAGCAGGCTGCCAAAAAACTTATCCATGTTGTGAAGCATGTCCTGAAGGGATTTGTTCAGTTTTTTTGTATTTACGAGAGCCGTATTTAGAAGGCTGACGCTGGAGCGGGGGTCATTTTTCAGAGAAAATAGAATGGCATAGACATTCTGAATATAAACCTGGGTCTCGTCCTCATCGTCGTTTGACAAACGGGAGAATGCCTCAATCATCACTGCGGCGTAATCCGGAATAACGATGTTGACGGTCATACTGGCGTAATCATCCACCTTGCGCAGCCAGCCGGTCCTGAGCAGCCAGTTAAGGACTCTGGTGGCAGGCGGTTCCAGTTCATCCCAGTCATCCTCAGTCTCATCCTGCCATATGACATATTTCTTCTGGGAGAAATATTCGCTTAAAAGCTGGATGCAGACTTCCCGGCTGAGAAAATAATTGCTGTACTCATACTCCTCATTGATTTTAAGAAGGGCTTCTATGTAAGTAGACCGGTTGACAGAGCGGAACAGGCTCCAGAACCGGTCTGGTATTTCATGCATCAGTATCATTTACAAACCTCCGTATTTCCCTATCATTATAACAGGAATCACCGGAAGTGACAATCAGAAATCCATTCGCCCCCATTCGTCCCGTCCTGGCCTGGCCTGCAAAGCCAGGTTTCCAGATATCCAAGAAGGACAGGCTGTATGTCCGGATAAGTCCAGTTTCCAGGCGGGTCCCGGAACAGTTCTGTGCGTTCTATTTCATACCCCTCCGGTATGGGACCCAGCTCTGTTATGCAGCCGTAATAGAGCATTCCGCAGCTTATTGCGGGAGCTTCCAGGCCGTCAAAGGCCTCATGGACTGAATAGGCGCTTACCGGCGTCAGGGTGAAACTGACTGCTCCGGTTTCTTCATACAATTCCCTGCGGGCCGTGTCTTCTATTGCCTCCCCCGGCTCCCTGTGGCCTCCGGGACACTCGTAGGTATCCCGCTCTCTGTGTTTGCAAAACAGCCATTTTCCCTGGTATCTGGATATAATGACTGCAAATTTCAGCAGGGAATCATCCGCTGTGTCGAGAAATTCAACTTCCGTCATGCAGCATTCTCCTTATTCAATATAGTTTATAGTTGGAAACAGCGATGATTTATTCACATGTCAAACCCAAGGTAAAAGAGCATTCCAATGAAAAAGAACAGGACATGCGGGAAAATGGAATAGGACAGCCGCCATATCCACAATGGGGCGCCCACAGGCAATGGAAGGGGGAAAAACAGCCACAGCATACAGAGCAGGTAGAGAACGGTAAACAGTCCTCCGGATACCAGGAGTTTTTTTCTCACAGATGGTTCGGATATCCCCACAGAGCCAGGCACATTCAGGACATGCATCAGGCTGATGGCAGCGCCTGCGCTTACAGGGGGTATGAGGCAGGTCTGCAGCAGCATATACGGCATGGAATTATAAGTCCGTGTCCTGAGTTCATCCAGATACCTGCCAAGTGCCGCCAGAATAAAATATAGGGCCAGTGTCAGGATGCCCCATGCAGCAGCCTTTACCAGATAGCGCCTTCTGGCGGCGGACCTGGTTTCCTCATCCTCACCCGCAGGCATCTGCCCGTATATGACAACAAGGATGTCGGTTCCAAAGGCGCCGGCCAGGGCTTCCAGCATATCCAGGCCCGGCTGGCTTCGTCCTGTTTCCCAATTGGACACGGCCTGGCGGGTAACATGAAGCTTCTGGGCCAGCTGCTCCTGGGACATACCCTGTTCCTTTCTTGATTTTACAATATTTTTTCCTACAGTGCTTTTCATAGTGATACCTCCCGGGACCATTTTATCATGGTCTGTCTTCTGCTTTTACATTACATGTTTTTGGTCCCGGTGTCACGCAATAATCGGTTGCATCCTTATGGATACAGCCTATTTTAAATGTTCCTCGCACTTAAGCATCCGTTCCTCATAACCGTCCAGCTTCCAGTCCAGTCTTGCCAGCACCTGGTTCAGCTCATGGATGCGGGCCACAATCTGCTCACGCTGTTCCAGCAGGAGGTTCTTCCTGGCCTGGATGGTGGAAGCGCCCTGATGGAACAATGTCACATAATCCAGCAGCGTTTCCACGGAAACGCCTGCGCTGCGCATACACTTGATATACTCCACCCAATGGCAGTCATCCTCCGAATAGTTGCGGATGCCGCCGGATGTACGCCCTACATGGGGAAGCAGGCCGATGCGTTCATAGTAACGCAGTGTATCGGCCGATATGTCATATTGTCTGCTGACTTCTGCTATGGTCAAACCTTCATCACCCTCCTTTGATGCTGCAATTTGATCAGTCAATGCACCTGAGTTCATATCTGCGGCTGCCAAGGCCATGGGTTTCAGCGGCTTCCACGGTATGAATCCCGTTTCTGGATTCCATGCGCTCTATCAGGGCTGCCTTTCCCTCATCCTCGGAAGCATACACCGCATCCACACACGCCTGGTCCAGGGCCACTGGGTCAGCGGATGCAAAAATGCCGATATCCTTCATCTCCGGGTCATGGGGATGGGCGTCGCAGTCACAGTCCACGGATAAACGGTTGGCCACATTGATGTATACTATGTTTTCACGGCCCATGTAGTCCATGACGGAGCGGTCCGCGTCTGCCATGGATTCCAGGAATGAATCGTGGTCCGCTGTAAACACATCCTCAAACCGGGTGCTGGTACCGGAGGAATGAATCCAAATCTTGCCGTACGAGGATGCCAGTCCAATGGACATGTTTTTCAAGGCTCCTCCAAAGCCGCCCATGGCGTGGCCCTTGAAATGTGAAAGCATGAGCATGGAATCATAATTTTGAAGATGGGTGCCCACATAATTCTCTTTCAGATGATAGCCGTCTGTGACTGGCAGGGGCATGTGGCCGTCCTCATCCAGGATATCACAGGGGGCAATGGCTGCGAATCCATGGTCCCGTATAGTCTCCCAGTGAGCCCTGGAAGTGTTCCTTCTTCCCTCGTAGGCAGTGTTGCACTCCACAATGGTGCCCTTTAGTTCCTGTACAAGGTTTCCGATAAGCTCCGGCTGCAGGAAGTTGTGTCCTCCCGGCTCACCTGTGGAGAGCTTTACGGCAACGCTGCCGGATAAAGCAGCGCCCAATGCGTGGTAAATCCGGACCAGGCTTTCCGGCGTGATTTCCTTTGTCATGTAAACAATAGACATAATGATAAGCCTCCTTGAAATGTTGTTGTCAGACCGCAGTCTGAATGGACTGTGATTCAGAATGTCCGGGACAGATAATCTGGGGCAGATAATCCCTGGGATTAGTCCGCGCAGTATGCTGAACCCCGGATATAATGAGAGTCTACAACTTAAAGTCAACTCCAAGTCAAGAGGTTTTTGTATATTTGTTTGTAAAATGTGACCGTCAGGTCCCGCTCTTTTCAATATCCCTGATATGGAATTTCACCACATCTGCCCCGCTGGAGTCTGAATCGCGCGTGACATCAATGGCAGCCTCCAGCCGCACATCTGCTTCCAGATACTGTGGCGCTGCCATTCCGTCCATTACAAAACCGGGGGTAAATTCCATTGTAACGGTTTGATTTGGCTCAAATGACACAAAATCAGTGTATATGACATCCCGGATACGGCTGCTGTCCAGGTCATCCAGGGGTAAGGATGCTAGTTTCTCCGACTCATCGTAGAATGTGACTGTATTTTTTTCTTTATCAAGTTTATAGGACAGACGCCGGGACAGCTGCTTTTCATAGTCCTCCGCCCGGAACTCATATGGCTCCAGATGTCCTGTATCATACCGCAGGAAGGCATAAAACTGGTCCCTGGACAGGGAAGTGCCTGTCATGGTATGGAAGGAAGCCTCCAATATGCCTTGCTCCTGGTTCCATCCGATTTTGGGAAGAATCAGCTGGGGAGAGGTATAGGAAATGGAGGGAAAGGAATTCATGTTGCCATCCCGGTCCAGGATGTAAATTCCCTTATAGAGATTTTCCGGTCCCACATAGCCGTAGATGCGGAATTGGTTCTGGGAAAGGGCTGATAAGAATACAACGCCCCGGATACCAGACCCGTTTCCAAGTTCTTCAAAGGAAAAGGGCTGAATCTCGCTCAGGGCAAATGCCTCTTCTGTTTTCAGGAATCCATCTGCTGTCCTGCCGGTATCTGCGGCTGCCTTGTCCGGGACCTTAAGGACTTCACCCGGGCTGTCTGCGGCTGCGGTACCGGCTGATTCAGCGGCTTTGCCTGTTTCTTCTGTCTCTGTTCCCGCTGTCTCCCATGTCCCGCTGTCACCGGTTACAACCCTGACGCCATAAATAGTATTATCATAATCACTCATGTGCACAAAGCCGTCAATGGGGTCCATGGCCGTGATATCATAAGTATCCTTTTCCGTGCCGGTGAGCATAATCCAGTGTACTGCCCCGCTTTTCCGCCTTACCTTTACAATGGGATACTTTTTTTCTGCCAGCAGGCGGTTGATGCTCTCGCTGGTACTGCTGCAGTCCAGCCGGACCCTGGCGCCGGGCAATGCCTGTTCCAGCTGTTTCCATACAATGGAGCCATGGTCGTTATAGACTTTATTTTCATTGAAAATCTGATTTAGCTCCCCTGGTGAAAAACTTTGTACCCCCTGAGCTGTCAGGGAGGCGGCGATACAGCAGGTCAGGCATCCGGAACTTCCCATGGTGTCTCTTGAGCTGCCAAGAGGACTGCTGCTCCAGCGTGTATCATGCTGGAAATATGAGCTATAGATTTTGTCATCCACAGCAGGCTCATAATAATCCATGCCGGCAATTACACTGCTGTTCTCCCTGTTCCTTGTCATAAAAACAGCCAGCGCTGCGGTTAGTACCAATACAGCAGCCAGGGCAGCTGCAATCAGGGCTCTGCCCCTGCCCGGCCTGTTGGTCTTATGCCTGCCGGGTTCTGTTTCCTGTCTTTGTTCTGTTTTCTCTTCTGTTGCTGGTTCCATGTGAAATCTTTATTCCTCCTTGCCTGCCTTTTTGCATGTTTCCGAAATGGACTGGTCCTGATAATGGTCTTTGCCAAAAGTATAGCAGGAGGAAAAGAAAAAGTCTTTGGGCACTCCTTACGATTTATTACGATTCCCGTACCAGTTGTCCCACTGTTCACGGCTTCCGTAAAACACATTCATGTCAATAAATGTCTCGTCTCCCTTATAGCCGTCCAGACGCTGCCGGTTTGTATACTGCCACAGCAGCCAGGGTTCGCCGTCCGTGCGGGGCTTTGTTTTCACATTGCGAATCCAGAGCGGATACCGGTCAAATCTTCCGCGGATGTAAAGATTCCAGGATTCCTCTGTGCAATAGATGACAGGGGCCATACCGTACTGTGTTTCCATACCTTCCAGCAAGGCTGCAAGCTCCTGCTCCACGTCCCTTGGATTGGGAGGGTTCGCGGCCTTGTCCCCGTAAAACTCCACGTCAACTGCCGGCGGAAGCATTCCGTCTCTGGCGGGCAGGCATTGGGTGAAATGCTCCAGCTGGTCTTTTCCGCTGCTGTCAAAACTAAAAAAGTGGTATGCTCCCACAGCCAGACCACTCAGGTGTGAACCGTACCAGTTCTGAGAAAATTTCTCATCCACATGGGAACTGCCCTCCGTTGCTTTGATATAAGCAAAATCAATGTCCTGCTGTCCCAGCACATCCCAGTCGATTTCTCCCTGATAATGTGACACGTCCACACCGCGTACCGGATACCGGGTCCTGGAGGGATGATTTAAAAGTATCCATCCGTTCCATACCAGGCAAACAAGGATGCCGGAAGCTATAGCTGCCAGGACAGCGAGCGCTGTCAGTATGCCAGTCCATCTGTATCTGAGTTTCATGTTTTATCCTGCTTTCCGGAACCTGTATCAGAATATTTTCGGAATTATCATAAGGTTCATCCCTTATTATTATGCGTTATCAGACTGGGTTTTTCAAGTTGAAAAAGGATGCATCCGCCTTTTTCAGCTTTTGCATCCTTTAAACAGCCGCATCCTTTAAGCAGCCGCACCTTTGCCTGAAGCAGCTTTATCATCCTCCGTGTCCTTATCCATAAGCTTGCGGATGCCCTCAAAAGCAACAATCACGCCCAGAATCAGCAGAAGGACTGCAAACACCAGCTGAAGCGCGTTACCGAATACAAACTGGTTTGACAGGGCTGATACAAGGTCCTTGATTTTAAGGGTCAGGGCTGTGAAGGTAACGCCCAGCATGATGACCATGGGACCCCAGAGCATAACGCCCTGTCTGTGGGTCTTCTTTAAGAATACGGCGCAGGCTATCAGAGCCAGTGCGGAAAGCAGCTGGTTGGCGGAACCGAACAGAGGCCAGATGCTTGCATAGCCTGCCCTGGATAATGCGTAGCAGAGCGCCAGGGTCAGTATGGTGGAGAAATATTTGTTGGTCAGCACTTTGTTTAAGGAATTCTGATTGGCCGGGTCAATCTCATCATTGGTAAAGAATTCCTGGAAAGCAATACGGCCCACGCGCGCCACGGAATCCAGGCTGGTCAGGGCAAAGGCGGATATGGACAGCGTTATCAGCGTGTAGCTGATGGAATCCGGCATTCCCAGTGTGGTAAGGAACATGGCAATGGCCTTTGCAAATACCTGGGGAGGCGTACCTGCGGGCAGCCCTTCGCTGGTGGCCAGCGCGCCGACGGCAATCAGTGCCGTGATGGCCAAAAGACTTTCCAGCAGCATTGCGCCGAAGGAGACGGGAAGCATGTTCTTTTCATTCTTAATCTGCTTGCTGGCTGTTCCGGAGGATACCAGTGCATGGAAACCGGATACAGCGCCGCAGGCAATGGTCACGAACAGGGTTGGGAACAGATAGGAAATATTTCCCTTTGCATCTGTAAATACAAATGATGTAAAGGAGGGAAGGTTGATGGCCGGATTATAGACACAGATTCCCAGTACCGCACCGATAATCATGGCCAGAAGCAGGTAGCTGTTCAGATAATCCCTGGGCTGAAGCAGGGCCCATACAGGGGTCACGCAGGCAACAATCACATACAGGAATACGAATATAAGCCATGCGCCCTGGGGTACATAGACCGGAAAGGCCAGTCCCAGTGCAACGGCCAGCACAAGAAGGCCGATAGCAGCCAGTGTGTTTACCAGCTTGCTGCATTTTCCATATTTCAGGAAACATCCCAGCGCCACTGCAAACACAATGAACAGAAGGGATGTGGTGGCAACGGCTCCGTTGGCAACGATTCGCTCTCCGGTGGCGGCATCAAAACCATTGAAGGTGCCTGCCACGATGTCGGCAAAGGCAGCCACAACCAGGATGGAGAACAGCCAGGTGAATAAAAGAAACAGTCTCTTGCCAAGCCTGCCGATATAAACCTCGATTATGTAGCCAATGGAACGGCCCTTGTTCTTTACAGAAGCATACATAGCCGCAAAGTCCTGAACCGCGCCAAAGAATACGCCTCCCAGGAGAATCCACAGCATGACGGGCAGCCAGCCGAACATGGCGGCCTGGATGGGTCCGTTGATGGGGCCTGCCCCTGCAATGGAGGCAAACTGGTGGCCGAACACCACATTGGTATCAGCCGGAACATAGTCCACACCGTCCTCCATCTCATAAGCCGGTGTCTTTGCATCGGGGTCAACCCCCCATTTCTTTGCCAGATATCTGCCGTAAATCAGATAGGCGCCGCCTAATATGACTACGGCTAAAAGCATCATCACTAAACCATTCATCATCAAGTCTCCTCACGTATATAAAGTAGGTTTCAAAGAGTTTGCCCAGTAAAAAGAAAAGGTCCCTGCACCTTGCGATGCAGAGACGAATCAATCCGCGTTACCACTCTGTTTGCCGCCCTTAACAGGCAGCCCCTTAAGTTCCCGCTGCTCTCAGTCAGCCGGAATCTTTGTTAACGGAAAGAAACCCGTCCATCCCTACTATCCTCTCTCTCAGGAAAGGAGTTCAGGACAGAAGCTGTTGGGTGAGGCCATGACTCCTCTCGCGCGCCCTTCCACCAGCCGGGCTGCTCTCTGTGCCGGAATCTGAAACCATGACATTTCCCAGTCATTGCTTTTCTCAAGTATCAAACTCTTGATGCCAAGAAGTTTACCACTTTACCGCGGAGAAATCAATAATATTTTAACAATTTTTTTATACTTTATTTATATATTTTTCATAACTACAGGTTATACGCAAGCTTTCCCTCTGTTTTGCCGGATATGACATCCTCTTCAATGGCCTTCACCAGGCCCTGAATATGGTAAGTTTCAGCCACAATATCCGCCTTCATTCCATGTTTTTTCAACTCCCCTGCCGTTATGTCACCGATACATGCCAGCCTGGTCTGTCCTGTCCTCGGTCCGGGATTCACCCTCAGGCCGCTTGAAAGGTACGCCCTAACCCCGGAGGCGCTGGCAAAGGTAATATAGTCAAAGCCCTCTCCGGCGGGTATACTTGAGTCCGCGGGCTTACCTCCCACCTCATAAAGGACAATATCATCATAAACAATCCCGGCTTCTCCAAGTATTACGGTAAGAATCGGGGAACCGCCCCTGGAGCGGGCAATGAGGAGGCGGTCGCTGGGGGTAAGGATGGATGCCAGCCCCTTTGCCAGCGCCCCGGCACAAAAGGAATCCGGCATATAGTCCGCGTGAAAGCCGAAATTCGCCAGTTCCTTTTTGGTGCCGTCGCCAATGACTGCAAATTTTATATGCCCCAGCAGGCGGTAATCCCCGCCGGAATGCAGCAGTTCCTGAAAAAACAGGCGGACTCCGTTGGCGCTGGTGAATATAAGCCATGTATACGCGGCAAGGTTCCTGTAAGCTTCCTGCATGGCCGGACCTGCTGCATGGGAAACTACTTCCATATCCAGGATGTTAGATACGTCCGCCCCTTTCTGCTCCAGGGCCGTTCCAAGGCTGTCTGTAAAATGACGTGTGCCAATCATACCGATTCTGCATCCGGCCAGCGGACCCACAAGGCTGCATTTCATGTCAAAGGAGGCTGTTTGTCCCACAACAATAATTGCCGGGGTGCCAATCCCCTCCTCCGTTACCCTGGCGCAAATTCCGGAAAGAGGCGCTCTTACCACTCTCTGGCCGGGCAGCGTGCCCTTTTCGATGACGGCCGCAGGCGTATCCGGCGGCATTCCTCCCTCAATCAGCCTGGCTGTGATGGAGGGAAGCTGTCCCAGGCCCATTAAAAACACCAGGGTGCCGGGCAGGGAGCCATAGGCTTCAAACCCAGGGGGAAGGCAGTCTCTTCCGTCCTGGGTATGGCCTGTAATCACGTGGAAACTCCGGCTTATGCCCCTGTGGGTCACAGGGATTCCCGCACATTCCGGGACCGCTATGGCCGATGTCACGCCCGGAACGGTTTCATAGGGAATTCCCCGGGCCTCAAGCGCCTGGATTTCCTCGCCGCCCCGTCCGAATACAAAGGGGTCCCCGCCCTTTAGGCGGACAACCGTAAGCCCTGAGAGAGCCAGCTCCACCAGCACGGCGTTTATCTCATCCTGTTTCATGGAGTGATGCCCGGCCTGCTTGCCCACGTAGATTTTACGGCAGGCGGAGGGCGCCCATTCCAGGAACCGTCTGGATGCCAGATGGTCATAGACCAGGGCGTCACAGGAGCTGAGAAGCGCCTGTCCTTTCAGGGTCATCAGGGCCGGGTCCCCCGGACCTGCTCCTACCAGATATACCATTCCCTTCTTCTCCATATCACATCAATCCTTTCCATGCTTCCAACGCCAGTTTCTCCACATCCTCCGGCAGGGTCCCGCCGGTCAGATGAACCCTTTTCACCTCTCCATTACGGCTGCTGACGCCCCATACCTCCATCTGTCCGTCCCTGAGGACGGAGTAAATGCCAATGGGTTCATGGCATCCCGCGTCCAGCAGCTTAAGAACCCTTCGCTCCAGGTCCAGGCACAGCCGTCCGCCGCCATGGTCCATGGACTGGGTGAGCGTGTGGGCCCTGGTTCCGGTTTTGGCCTCCACGGCCATCAGCCCCTGTCCGCCCGCAGGAATGAATTCCTCCGGGTTCAGAAAGGTATACTCATAGGTGTCCTGTTCAAGCAGCCCCAGCCTCTTTAATCCGGCCGCAGCCAGGATGATTCCGTCAAAGTTCTCTTCTTCCAGTTTCCTGAGCCGGGTATGCACATTGCCTCTAAGGGTGCTGCATTCTGCTCCGGCAGCCTCCGGCCACAGTGTTTTCTGCATCATCTGCACCTGAAGCTGCCGTCTTGGGCTGGAGGTTCCGACCCGGACCGTGCTGCCCGGACAGACCCCGCGTCCTCTCAGGGTGACCAGCACATCCCTGGGATCCTCACGGGCGGATACAGCTGCAATGTCCAGTCCCTGTGCCAGTTCCATGGGAAGGTCCTTGGCGCTGTGGACTGCCAGGTCTATGACGCCCTCCTGTATGGCCTGTTCAAACTCGGAAACAAAGACCCCCTTGCCTCCGAATTCCTGCAGGGGCTTGTCCAGTATCCTGTCGCCCAGGGTATCCTTTGTGACGATTTCAACCTGTATACCAGGACAGACCTGCCTTAATTCATCAGCGACCAGCTGTGTCTGAATCAGCGCCAGGGCGCTCTTTCTCGTTCCAATACGGATGATATCATTCATGTCCTTGTTCCAGCTTTCTGTTTATTATAATTTGTATCTGTTCCCGGGAGAGACAGCCTCCATGGCTGAGTCCCTCCTCCGCCAGCTCATAAAACAGGGCTGAGCGGACCCTGGGAGAGTCCGGAAACAGGTCTTTGATTGTCTGTCGGCAGGCCCCCAGCTGGGCTGTCAGCGCTCCCAGGCTGTCCGGCATCACAGATTGGATTCTTGCCTTCAGGTACCTGGCAATGACAGGACTCATGCCGCCGGTTGAGATTCCCACCACCACAGGTCCCTCCCGGACGATGGAAGGAAAAATAAAGGAACATTCCTCCTTCACATCCACCACATTGACAGGAATCCGTTTTGACCTGCACAGGGTGGATATACGGCTGTTAAGGTCAGGCTCAGATGTGGCTGCAATGACAAAGTCGGCCCCATCCAGGTCCCTGTCCTCAAAACCCCTTCTGGTCAGCGTAAGGCAGTCCGCGTAAGTGCTGTCCGCAGCCATCTCATCCAGACCAGGGGACATGTCCGGTGATACCACTTCTATGACTGCGCCGTAGGGAAGCAAATCCCGCACCTTTCTCAGGGCCACGCCTCCGCCGCCTGCAATCAGCCATTTCATTCCCTCAATATCTGCAAAAAACGGAAAATATGCCATGATGTTCGCTCCTCCCATTCCTTCCCTGGACCGGTCTGTCCAGGGTAAGTACCGAAAAAGACGCAGACAGCCATTCACGAAACCTCTTGTCTGCGTCTCTTTCCTGATTAATTTTATCTGCCCCTTGATGCGTTTCAGCGCATATCCTGCTGCCTTCTCCGCTCATCTAACAGCCGTTCAAAATCCTCTTCCGTATAACCGATGTCAGCCAGACGCTGTCTGCGCTTTTCCCTGAGAATGCGCTGGCGTTCCCGTTCCGCTGCCTGCCGTCTTTTAAACCAGAGGACCCCGCCGCCTGCAAGCAATGCCAGGACCAGGGCCGCGCCGCCGCCTATAAGCACTGCCCTGGGAAGCTTAAAGGCGGTTTTGGTATCCTGACCGTCCTTTGGGGACTGGCTCTCCTGAGGGGTATCCTCGCCTGGCTCAGACGGAGTTGCATTGACAGCCTGGGCCCTGGAGCTGTAAATCCATGCATCTCCAATCCTGCGCTCATTATAGGTGTAGACCAGTCTGGCCACGGCGCCCTCAGGATGGCCGGCCGGCAAATCTGTCTCAAGTTCCTTATCGGCATCTGAGAACTGTGCGTCATTGGGCAGTGTAATGACCGCCCCGCTGTCAAAGGAGAGTTCCGAAGGCTCATATGTCTCCCCGGCAATGGTCACAGGCCCGTCGCCTGTAACATATTCAATTTCATTGTCCGCTATATTTACATTCCTGAATCTTGCAAAGCAGAAATCCAGTATGGTCTTTGTATCGGAATAGTGGGTTTTCTGGGTGCTCTTAAGGGTGACTGCAATCTGTCCTCTGTTATCCCGTCTGGCATAGGTGACAAGGGTCTGCCCGGCCTGGGATGTCCAGCCTGTCTTGCCTGCAATTGCATCCGGATAATAATTGGAATCATCCGGCAGCAGCATCTTGTGTTCAATGGAAAAGGTCCGTCCGTTGGGGTTGTTTGCAGTGGCCGGTATGGATGAGGTCCTGGCTGAGGCAATTTCCAGCACGGCGGGGTTCCTGAAACAGGCTCTGGCTATAATGGCCATGTCATAGGCCGTGGTGCGCTGGGTGTCGTCGTTGAGACCGGATGGATTGGCAAAGTGGCTTTCATTGCAGCCAAGCTCTTTAATCCTCTGGTTCATCATGTCCACAAAGGCCTGCCTGCTTCCCGCCACATGCTCTGCCAGGGCATTGGCAGACTGGTTGGAGGACTGGAGCAGCATGGCGTAGAGACACTGGCGGACGCTTAACACATCCCCTTCCTCCAGGTTGAACTTGTTGCCGGCCCCGGATTCCACATTGTATATGGCATCGTGTGAAAATGTGACCGGCGCGTCCAAATCACTGGTGTTTTCAATGACAACAAGGGCTGTCAGCAGCTTGGTAATGCTGGCCGGAATCTTTTGTTCGTGTATGTTCTGGGCAAAGAGCACAGCCCCGGAATCCATATCCATGACAATGCCGGCCTCTGACTGCACACCTGTATCCATGGGCCAGTCCGGTTTTGCAAAGGCAGTGATGGTGGTCATTGAAAAGACCATGATTAGACTTATGATTATGTAGGATATACGACGCATAATTACCTCTTCTTTTTCATCAAAATAAAACAGCCTACCCATGATTATATTTTAATAAAGGGCTGCTGTCAATGAATTAAAATTTCTAAATTGTATCTCGTTGAAAAACGAATTACGGTATGCAGGCAGGAAGCACCAGCTCCCTGCCGCCCAGACAGTTATCCGGATACAGCTGATGGGCTTTCCTTACCTGTGCCGTATCCACTTCCCTCCGGTCTGTGGCAATCATGTTGAATGCGGTGGGAAAGCTTATGTAGCCCTGCCGTTCTCCGGCTCATCCAGAACAGAATCAATATGGTAATTATTTTTTCCGTCTTCTTTTGCCTTATATAAGGCATTGTCTGCCATACGGAACATTTCCTCATAGGATATCCGGCCTGCCCGGCCCAGGGCAATCCCCATGCTGCAGGTGGCGCTGAAATCAGGATTATCCTTTAACGCCTGATAGATACGGTTTGCAAACCGTGTCAGCTGGTCCGTATCCTTGATTCCGGCCATGAACAGCATGAATTCATCCCCGCCGATACGGCCGGCCACATCATCCTGGCGCACGCATTTGTGTATGGTATCCCCGAAGGCTCTGAGCACCACATCACCGGCCTGATGCCCCCGCTGGTCGTTAATATGCTTAAAGTCATCCAGGTCCAGGATGAACAGGGCGCAGACCTCCCCTTGGGCCTGTTCCAGACAGGCGCGGCACAGCTCCTCAGTGGTGCTTTTATTCGTCAGCCCGGTCAGGGCGTCAGTCTGCGCCTTACGCCTCAGAAGGGTCTGCATGGCAATGGCTGCTTTTAACTCCTCATTCTTTTTCTGCAGAATCAGGTTCTGCAGTTTCTGGTGCCGGGCATCGTAACGCATGAACAGGATTCCCACGCCCAGCAGTGAGACCGCTATGACCCCAAAGGCAAAGTACAGGGGATAAGACTGTATGAAGTAACTGAAATCCTTATTTTCCTTACTTGAAAGAATGGTGGCGTACACGGCTTCATCCATGGCGCCCTCTCCTGCCTTTGCAATGGACTTGGAGAGGACCTGGGCCAGCAGGGGACTGGCATTCTCCGATACTCCTATGTATACAGGCGCAGCTGCAGTGCTGCCATCCACCACCACCAGGTTCATGCCCAGGAGATTCCGGTCCGCTGACAGTTTAATGGCAGATACCATGGCGCAGTCAGCATTTCCCTCCTCCACAGCGTTGAGGCAGTCTTTCGGTGTTTCATAAGCGACGATTTCCCAATTGGGATACTTGTCTTCCAATACCTCCTTCAGGCCGTTTACCTTTTCCACCATTGCAATCCGCTGGTGGGAAGACAGGTTCAGGGGCTCATCCTTTTTGCCCACCAGGCTGAAGCTGCAGTCGTAATAGGGAATGGTGTATTTAAGGCTGCCGGATACCCCGCCCCTTTGCTGTTTAAATACGCTCAGGCGAATCTGGGCATTTTCCCCAAACAATTCTCCGGCGGAATCCTCTGCCGGGGCAAGGGGAATAAATTCAAATTTCAGGCCGCTGACCTTGGACAGGTGCCTCATATAATCCACATAAGCGCCCTTGCAGGTTTTTTCCTTTTCATCGTACCATTCAAAGGGATAGTCAGACCGGGCCACCAGTACGGTCACCGGGCCGCTTTGCTTCACAAACTGGCTTTCCTCCCTGGTAAACTCAGCAAACTGTCTGTCCATCTCATGATAATACTTTTCATAAAGACCGGCTGAGTAATAGGGATTGTCTATGAAAATCTGCCTCAGGGCCTTATTGAGCCGTACCATCAGGCCCGGCTTATCCACGGATGTGATGAAGTAGGCCGGCATATAGTCGATTTTAGCCAGAAGCTTCTGGTTCATGTTGTATTCCATATTGCCGTTAATAATGGCATCTACCTCTTCCCGCTCCAGGGCCTCTACTATCTGGGTGCCGGTATCATAATATATGGCTTCATAGGAAAATCCGTGGTTTTTTGAATACTCGTCAAACAAACCATTGAGGAAATTGTCCTTAATCATGCCCACCCGGATTCCCTGGAATCCCTGGTAATCATCATAAAACAGGCGTTCATCTGATTTTCGGCCAATCAGGGCGGCAAAATCAAAGCAGCACTCGTAGCTGCTGAAAAGAAAGTCCTTTGCCCGTTCCTCGCTGTATTCGGCAGGAAGCAGTATATCCAGCTCCCCACTGCGCAGCATATCCAGGCACTCTCCCCAGGGTGCCTGGACATACTCATATTCCCATCCTGCATATTCTGCTATTTTATTCAGATAGTCTGCCCCATACCCAATGGCATAGCCGTCCTGGTCCAGCTGGATGAAATTCCCGATGTCAACACAGCCTACCCGCACTTTCTCCGCTGCCCTGACAGGAAAAGCGTAAAGAAGGCACAAAAGGAACGCTGACATAACCAGGAATATCCTGTTTTTAACCGCCGCCAATTTTTTCATCCCATCACCCTACAGGTTATATTTTATTTACTATTACGTTATGTTGATTATAACATGCAACTGTGGAGGATTCCAGTATTTCCGGTAAAATTATGCCGGTCAGCGGGTGATTTCCCTTAACCTGTAAAATACGTCCTCAAGCCGGACATATATATCACGGTAAATATCCCAGTACTTCATATAGTTCTCATGATTTTCCTGATTAAATCCATTGCTCTCATTGCGTTTCACCATGCATCCTGCCGCCTCTTCCAGGGTTTTGTACAGTCCGCAGCCATAGGCAGCCAGCACAGCCGCTCCCATGGCTGCGCCGCTGTCATTCTGTACGGTTGACAGGTTATGTCCGTATACATCGGCTATGATGGTTCTCCAGAGGCTCCCCTTTGCCCCGCCTCCGCAGAGCACATAGTCGTCCAAAGCCACGTCCAGCTCCCTGAGGACAGATATGCCGTCCATCAGGGAGTAGGCCACTCCTTCCATGACAGCGCGTATGAAGTGGGCTCTTGTGTGGCAGGATGAGGCGCCAAGGAAAACGCCTTTGGCGGCCGGATTTAAATGGGGAGTTCTGTCTCCCATCAGATAAGGGAGAAAAAGGAGGCCCTCTGAGCCTGCTGCTATTTGCGACGCCTGACGGCTCATCTCGTCATACACATCCGTGTGGCGGAGCCTGGCGGTTTCAATCTCAGGGGTGCAGAAATTTTCCTTCATCCATTTGAGGGCAAAACCCGAAGTGATGCTGCAGGTTATGACGGACCATTTTCCCGGAACAGCGCTGCAATAGGTATTGACCCTTCCCTTCCTGTCGGTTCTTATACGTTCTGTATTCGTGCAGATGATGCCTGAGGTCCCCAGGGATGTAAAACAGCTGCCTTCCCGGATAACGCCTGTCCCAACGGCAGACACTACGCTGTCCCCGCCCCCTGCAATGACCGGTATGCCCTGGGGAAGGCCTGTCTCCCGCCCTGCCCGGGCCGTGGTCCGTCCCGCCACTTGGCTGCATTCCAGCAACGGTCCTGTGATTGCACTGTCCAGGTCCAGCTTCCGGAATAAGTCCGGGGACCAGGCTCTCTCCGGCACATTTAAAAGCTGCATGCTGGAGGCGGATGTGACGTCGGTCACACACTCCCCTGTCAGCCTGAACCGGATGTATTCATGGGGGAGCATGATGTGCCTGCACTGTTCATAAATATGAGGCTCATATTTTCTCACCCATAAGAGGGAAGAAACACTGGAACCGGAAAGCGCAGGATTTGCAGTGATTGAGAACAGATTTTCTTCACCGACCCGGTTGGTGATTTCAGGCAGCATCTCTTCTCCCCTGTGGTCGCACCATAAGATGGCCTTCCTGAGAGGATGATAATCCTTATCCAGCATTACCAGACTCTGGAACTGTCCCGATACTCCGATGGCCAGGATATCCTTCTTTAATTCCTCTGTCAGAACAGTCCGGATGCTTTTTACCGCTGCATCCCACCAGACAGCAGGGGCCTGTTCCGCAAACCCCTCCTGTTCCTGGACCATGCCGTATTCAATGCTGCAGTGTCTCAGGATTCTGCCGTCCCGGCTGATTACAATTGTCTTTAAACCCGTGGTTCCCACATCAAACGAAAGAATACAGCCCATTTACCATCCCTCCAGTAAGTCTTCTTTTTCAAAATAGTACCGGTATGCCTTGTCTTTTTCCAGGATGTCCCTGAGGCTGCTGCTGCCGGAACGGATGATGGCCGCCATTTCAACGGAACGCTGTATGATGCTGTGCGCTGTTTCCAGGGTCAGGCGGTAATCCTCTGTCATAAGACCTGCTTTTTCCTTCATGGCATTGCTGTGGGAGTCCCAGACCCATCCGCCTGAACCTATATAGGAGGCATCAGGCGGAATATACACACAGTTCATCATAGCTGCGTGGCGCATGATGTCCATCATGCAGAGCTCTGCGCCGCCTCCGAAGAAATCCCCGCCCTGGGATATGACGCCGATGGTCTTCATATGGCGCGCGCCTCTGATTTCAAGCCCGTAATCCGCATTGCTCAAACGGTCCATCAGGCATTTCAGCTGTCCGGGTATTCCAGCCACGTACACCGGTGTACAGTATAATATGCAGTCTGCCCTTTTCCACAGCCGCCGGACGCCCTCAAAGTCATCCTTCAGGACGCAGCAGCCGCTGTTTTTATAACAGGCCAGACATCCCATGCACGGCCCCACCTTTTGTTCGGATAAGCTGATGCGCTTTACATCCACCTCAAATTTCAATGTTTTTGTATATTCCAATACAGTATCCAGTAAAAATTGGCTGTTGCCCTTTTTTCTGGGACTTCCGGATATTGCCAGCAAACGGACCGGACCCATTATGCCATCCCCTTTCTGCTGCGCCTCCTGTTTAAATCAGCCAGACGCCCTTCTCCATTACCTTTTTTCCATCCAGATACACGGCGCCCTCCTTCCGGGTATCCTTAATGATATCCCAGTGCAGCGCCGACCTGTCGTTTCCCAGACATTCGGGGTACCCGCGGCCCATGGCAAAATGAATGGTTCCGCCTATCTTTTCGTCGTAAAGTATATCCCCGCAATACCCGGTGATACCGTAATTCAGCCCTATACCAAATTCTCCCAGGGTAGAGGCCCCTTCATCTGTTGCAAGAATTTCCCTCAGCAGTCCCTCATTGGTTTCAGCAGAAGAACGGACTAATTTCCCATCCTGGAAGGTCAGCCGTATTCCTTCAATATAGTTTCCTGCATAAGCGCCCGGAAATTCAAAGTAGATGGTTCCGTTCACGCTTGTTTCAACCGGACACGTATAAACCTCGCCGTCAGGCATGTTGATATGGCCGTCTGCAACCGCATAAATCCGTCCGGATGTGGTAAATGTAATATCGGTCTCCTTTCCTGTCACCCGGACGCTGCTGCCGGCCGCCAGCAATTCCTTCACTTTTTGAAGAGCCGCGCTTTCTTTTTCCCAGTCCACAAGAGTTGAGTTGAAATAAAAATCCATCATATCTTCCAGCGGCATACAGGACTGCTGTGCAAATGCCTCGTTGGGCACGCGGGTCAGGACCCACCGGGTGCGGTTTCTCTCAGCAGACACCCTTCCAAGGGAACGCTTATGGGCAGACAGCCTGGCTCCGGGGATACCGCCCCATTCATAAGGATTTCTTGCCCCTCTGAGCCCTATGTAGCAGTCAGCCCAGTCCATACCCTTAAGACACATCTCATTGACCCATTCCACCTGGTCCATGGTGCCGTGCAGCATCAGGTCCTTCTCCAGGTATGCGGACTGGTATTCGATGAAGGGATAGCCGCCAGCCCTGACCGCTTCCCGGTAACAGGCCCGTGCCAATGGCTCTGTCTCTGTCTCCATCATGGTAATCAACACCCGGTCCCCTGGTTTGACCCCGATTGAATAGTTTACTAAAATTGATGCAAGAGCATCCCAGCGTTTATCCATTATCCTTTACCTACCCCATAATCTATTTTAATTTGTCGCAGTTTTCCCTCCATTGCTCCAGCTTATGAATCATGCGGGGACTCATGTTCTCCGGCTTCATCATAAGCCCCACTGCATGGGGGGAAATCAGCCCCTTTTCCGTAATGATTCCAGTAATCAGCTTTGCCGGAATCAGTTCGAAACTGATATTGATAATTTCTGATATCTCCGGCACATCCATGTCCGTCACTTCGCAGGCAGGGCGCAGGCTGTCCTTGATGGGGAATCCCAGCAGGGACAGCGGGTCAAATTTACTGGTATCCGCTGCCACATAAAAGGGAATCCCAAATTCACTGCAGACCAGGGCAGCCAGATAGGAGCCTGTTTTTGCATATACCTCCCCGGTGGAAGTAATGGCATCCGCGCCTATAACAAACAGTTTGCTGCCAGGTACTAATTTACACAGCAGTGCATCGCATCCAAAGGTGACCGGAATGCCTAATCCGCTGATTTCCCGCAGCGTCCGGTATCCCTCTGCATTGGGTCTGGCCTCAAAGGCAGCAGCCGTTATCTCCCTGCCCTCTCCTGCTGCGCATGTAAGAATCTCCATGACGGACCCGCTGGTAGAGAATGTGGCCACCTTATCCCCACGGGCAATGAGCCTGGCCCCCACCTTTCCTATCTTTTCCACGCATTGGCGCTGTTCCTGCCTGATGTCCTCCAGCAGCTCCAGGAAAGCCGTCTTAAGTCCGCTGTTGTCCCGGCTCCCCGCAGCGTGCGCTTCCGCAAAACACATACAGCGGTTCAGCAGATGAATTAACGGAAGAATGGGCGATGTGACGGCCAGAATGCTGTCCACATACCTTTCTATCCCTTCCAGGATATCGTCCGGTTCCTCTGCCTCAATCTCACATGCCATGGCTGTGATGCCGTCTTCCACCAGCTCCACGCTTCCGCCGTAAGCATCATCCCGTACCCTGTCACAATATTCTTTTAATCTCAACATATCAATCTTCTCCTAATCCCTTTATTATCCTTTAATTCCGCCTGCGGTCAGTCCGCCTACAATAAACCGCTGGATGGCTATAAACATTATGATTGCAGGAATGGACGCCAGCATGGCTGTTGTCATGAGCCATCCGTAATCCACGCCGAACTGGGTGACTGCAGATGCAATGACTGCTGTTACCAGCTGCATGTCATTGGAGTTCATGAACGTGGTGGCAAACAGGTATTCATTCCATGTGAGGATGAACACGTAAATGGCGGTTGCCGCCAGACCCGGCGTCGCCACCGGCACAATGATTTTCCATATTACAGCCGAGCGGGACAGGCCGTCCACCATGGCGCTCTCTTCCAAATCCTTTGGCACCCCGTCAATGACTGTCTTGACATTCCAGATGGCAAAGGGCAGGTTCATCATGGTGTTGGCAAGAATCAGCGGTATATATGTGTTGTATAATCCGGCCTTTACCGCCATCACATACAGGGCGATGGCCAGAAGCAGGGCCGGAAATGTCCGCAGGTTGACGAGAAAGCTTAACAGGAATTCCCGCCCCTTAAAATAATATCTGGAAAAACCATATGCAGCCAGCAGCGACAGTATCATGGTTATGACGGTTGCCCCCACAGCCACCACCAGCGAATTGAAGAACGGCCGCAGCATGTTGGCGCTGCGGAATATATTTGCGTAATTGGACAGCGTAAGCTGTCCGGGAAGCACAGAGTTGGTGAAGGGGTCATTGGAGGCCCTGAAGGAAGAGATGAGCAGCCACAAATAGGGCAGCAAATCTATGAATAATATGAGGGCCAGTGCAGTCCCCACCAATATCCTCTGTCTCTGTTTCTTTTCATCCATGGCTTTACTCCTCACTCATCATCTTCATTGCCATCGTGGTAAATAGTATGGATATCAGGAAAATCAGCACCCCCACAGCCGAACCTTCCCCGAACCGGAAGTTCTGGAACGATGTCCGGTAGGCCAGGGTTGACAGTACCTCTGAAGAATTGAGAGGACCGCCCTTTGTCATAATCCATGTCAGGTCCATATAGGCGGCAGTGCTTACAAAGTCAAACACAGCTAAGGTGATGATGTAATTCTTCATCAGCGGAAGGGTGACATCACAAAACTGTCTCCAGCCGGAGGCCCCGTCCATGCGTGCCGCTTCGTATAACCCGTCATCAATGGCCTGCAGTCCTGCCAGCAGAATCAGAAAATAAAAGGGTGTGAATTTCCATATGTTTGTCAGCGTCACGGTCAGCAGTGACAGGGAAGGACTTCCCAGCGGATTAAATGCGATTCTGGGATTGAATGTCCTTAAGATGATTCCCACCGGTCCCACCTTGGGATGAAGCATAACCTGAAACATAATGGCCACCACGGACGGCGATATGGCCCATGGTATAAGGAACAGGGACCGGCCGATTGTAAGGGTCCTTCTCTTCAGCACCTTATTGTTCAGGAGCACTGCCATAAACAAACCGATGATGATATGGAACGCGGTTGCAAAGAAGGAATATAACAGCGTATTTGACAGTATCTTCACGAAATTCCTGGATGAAAAGACGGTCATATAGTTTTTCAGACCGATAAATTCCGGTGCCAGTCCAAGTCCCTTCCCCTCTGTGAAAAGACTCAGATAAATGACATACCCGGCAGGATAGATGACCATGATGCCAAAGAACAGGATGCCCGGCAAGATGAATAAGACTCCCCTGCTGAATTTCAGGTTTCCAATTTTTATATAATCCATTGCACGCCTCTCTGTTTTAGAAAAACCTGCAAAAATTTGCAGGTTTTAGCCTATTATTTCCATATTAAGTCAGCTGCGCCGGGGTCATACTTTTCCAATATTTCATTCCACTCTTCAGCTGCCGCATCCAGCGCATCCTTGGGACTCATTTCCCCAATATAAGCTGCCTGCAGATAATTCCGCATAATCTGGTTTAACGCGATTGACTCAGGATAATGGTTGGCGGGCACAATGTATTCATTGTCCTGCATGGCCAGTTCCTTCATCACCTGCCAGTCCCTGTCCTCTGCGTAATATGGGTCATCCCATGCGCTGTAAACAGGCGGCGCGTTTCCGGTTCCCTTATTCCATTTGAGCAGTACTTCGTCTGAGGTCATGAATTCGATGAATTTCCATGCCTCCTCCTTATGTTTGGATATGGACGACATGCCAAGTGAGGTTCCTCCGGAAAGGTTTCCAAAGGTTTTTGCGGTTGTCATGGGCAGGACACAGATATTCTCTTCCGGATATGTATTCCTCATGGTTGAGAGCATCCAGGGACCGTCTGTCCACATGCATAAGGTGTGTGCAATCTGCATGTCCTGAAGCATGTTCAAATCCGTGGTGGTTATGCCGGGAGGAATCAAATCATCCTGAATCAGGGAGCACACGTACTCCAGTGCCTCCACGCCCTCCGGGCTGTTGAACACGGCTTTTCCGTTTTCAATTATCCTGCCTCCGGCCTGGAACAGGAAGGGCCAGAACTGCCACTCCGTGCCGTTGGTGTTGCCGCCCACAATGCCGATGCCGTATGTTCCGGCATCCGGGTTTCTTAAAGCCTCTGCGTATTCGCGGAAGGTATCCCAGTTCCATTCCTCGCCAAAGGCCGGGATTTCAAGACCTGCTGCGTCCAGCATATCCTTGTTTGCAAACCAGGAATCAGGACCGGCCCTGAATGGCACCGCGTACAGGTTCCCGTCGTATGTATCCATCTCACGGCATGATTTCACAAAGCGGTTCAGATAATCTGTTTCATCCACATAGCTGCCCAGCAGCGGTTCAAGCATTCCATTGGCTGCTGCGTCCGGGGACCAGAAGGTCATGATGACATCCGGCGGGTTTCCCGCGTTGTGTGACAGGGCAAGTTTGTTATAACATTCCTCTGTGGGAACATCATCTGCCTGGACCCGGATGCCCGGATTCTGTGCTTCAAACTCCTTGATGAGTTCGTCTTCCACCTGTGTGTTTCCGGCCTGCCGCATATAGACAATGGTCACTTCCGCGTCCTGCTGTTCCTGCTGTTCCTGCTGTTCCTGCTGTTCCTGCTGTTCCTGCTGCGTCTGTTCTGTCTGGTTTGCAGTCTCCTTTGCCGTGCTGCTATCAGCTGCGCTTTCAGGCGCGCCCCCTTTTTGGCATCCGAACAATGACAGCGCCATTCCGATTGAGAGCATTACCGCTAATGTTTTTTTCATATAACCCTCCTTTTCCGACCCCATAAGTCGTTTGATTCATTGTCTTCTCCTGATTTTATTCCTGACCCCTGAATTTCCTGACCACATCCATGAATTCCCTGACCCGTTTCTCGTCCACTCCGTTTTCGAACTTTCCGTCCACCTTAAATGTAGTCCCAACCACGGCACCGTCTGCCACAGACAGCTGTGCTTCAATGGTATCGGGCCTGCACCCGGTATTTGCCAGTACCACTGTATCCGGTACGGCATCCTTGACTCTCTTCAGTATCTGGGAATTAGTCTCAGACCCGGCTGTCAGGCCTGAAACGCACAGCGCGTCTGCTTTGCAGTTAAACACCGTGGACCTGGCAATCTCCACAATATCCCTGTCAGCCACATACTTTGCCGCTTCCGGAAGAATGTTGAATATCAGCCTTACATTCCCCGCGTCAATGCTTTTTCTGTGCCTGGCCACCCTGCCGAAATCCGTATTCCACAGCCCAAAGTCACTGGCGTATACCCCGGAGTAAATCTCGCGTACAAAATCAGCGCCGCACGCTTTGGCAAGGTCCAGTGTCTTCTCCCCGTCCCACAGTACATTGACGCCAAAGGGAATCCTGATATAGCGTTTCAGCTCCCCGATGGCTGTTGCCATGGCTGCCACAGTAATGGTATCCACCTTGGTCAGATAAGGAAGACTGAATTCATTTGAAAACATGACAGAATCGACTCCGCCGTTCTGCAGAGCAATTAAATCCTCATACATGTTTTTTATGACCCAATCCATTCCTTTCTGCCCATCGTACCCGGGGTCACCTGGCATGGCCTGCATGTGGCACATGGCAATGATTGCTTTCTCTGTCCCAATCACCTCTTTTAACCAACTCATTTACCTTCTCCTGCTCCCTTCTGTTTGTTTATTGCAAATCTTGACCTTGTATACCCCTATACTAAAATCAAGTTTGTTATCTGATGAATGGCCTTTTCCATACCGCTGTCCAATCCATTGTCAGTGACAATGCAGTCTGCCTCATCCAAATCAAATACCTTGGATAATGCGGTTTTGCCGAATTTGCTGTGGTCGGAGGCCAGGACCGTCATCCGCGCTGCCTGTGCAGCCAGACGCTTTATGACAGCCTCGTCAAAATTAGAATCAGACAATCCGAAATTCACATCCACTGCGTCGCAGCCCAGGATGCTGATGTCCACCTTTATGTTCCTGAGAAAATCCTCTGCAAGCCGTCCTGTCATCAGGTTGTAATCAAACCGCCGTTCCCCTCCGGTTACTATCAGGCTGCTGGTAGGATGGATGGGAAGGAACTGCGCAATGTACAGGTTGCTTGTTATGATGGTCAGATTCTCAAGCCCGGCAATTTCCCGGGCCACAAAGTACACGGTGGTTCCGGAACCCAGATAGACATTGTCGCCGTCTTTGACCATCTTCGCCACTTCCTTTGCAATGCGCGTTTTTTCCTCCCTGCGCAGCTCCATCTTGGTGTCATATGTATATTCGATTATCTTTTCCTGCGGCTGTACCGCTCCGCCATGGGTGCGTTCAATTTCCCCTGCCTCCGCCAGATTATCCAGGTCACGCCTTACCGTTGCCTCTGATACCTCCAGATAGGATGCCAGTTCTTTAATATTGGCTCCCTCCTGTTTCCTTATATAATCCAGAATCATCTGTTGTCTTTGTGCAGGAATTTGCAATGTTCTCATCTCATCATCCCTATCTTTTTATTTGTTACCTTATTTATATCATATTACTGCATATATTTCAATATAAATTGAAAGATTTTGTAATTATTTTTAAAATATATTGCAAAATCTTTCAAATACACAGGCTGCGGCTTACTATCCTGTTTTTTAGGCCCTCATGGCGCTGAAGCACAAAAAAGGCAGACGGCCCATGGGGGCCTGTCCGCCGGAAGAAAAGGACTGATATTGGAAGGATATTTCATCAGGTTATGGGCCGGGCAGAGCATTTCCTCCCATGGCGCCAGAAGCACGATTTTTCCCATACTGCTTCCCTCTTATACGTTTCTACTGGTCCAGACGCTTCTTTAAAAATTCCAGCCCCGCCAGAATCACGCCGCCCAGTATAAAAAACAGGATACTGAAGGTGGAAAAACGCATGGGCTCCCTGGGCACATCCAGGGTGGTCGGCCCCATGGTAATGGCATAGAGAGAGCCTGTCATCAGGCCGATGATGGTATAGATGGTCTGGGAACGGTACCGTTCCAGGCACATCTTGATGATTTTAATAATACCTACGATTCCGGTGATGACGCCCAGGCCGAATACCATCAGAATGGGAAAATAATCCATATTCATGTGCAGGAATTCCTTCACAGCCCCTATGATGGGCACATAAAGCCCGAATATGAGAAGCAGTGTGGAACCTGAGATGCCGGGCAGCACCATGGCTGTTATGGCAATCATGGCTGTGAAAAACACATACACCACCAGCCCCAGTGAAAGGTGTTCCACGGATACACGGATGCCCTCTCCGCCCGAGGGATTAAAATAGGTGATACAGAATACCAGCAGGACTCCTGCCAGAGTAAAGATAATATTTCCGTATCTGCCCTTTAACACTTCCTTTTCCTCGCGAATCACCATGGGAATGGCGAACAGGGTCAGTCCCAGAAACAGGGAGCTGATTTGATAGATATGTGCCTCAAAGAGGCTGGACAGAATCAGAACCGACATGCAGAAGCCGGCGACCCATCCCACTCCCAGCTTTACCAAGAACAAAAAGGCAGTCTTTCTTCTGCTGTTGTCCCGGCCCATAAGGTCATTCAGGGATTCAATGAAGGTATCATAAAAACCCAGTAAAAAAGCAATGGTTCCTCCGGACACCCCCGGAACGCTGTCCGCCAGGGCCATGCAGAAACCTCTTATTCCATTTAATAGCACGTAATTTTCCTCCTGTTATTTTTCCGCCGCCCGGTTATACCGGAAAGCAGCGTGATTTTCTCTGAATAATTATACAGGAATTGACAGAAAGTTCAAGCATGGTTTTTCCGGGCTGCACTCCCATTCCCTATTTTCTTTCTTTCCTTTAAGCTGTTCCTGTGGTATCATAGTACTAATTTAAATTGTGAAAGGAAGGGAAATCCCATGTATGAATTGATTCAGGCCGGACCCAGAAGCTTCTATATAAATTGTCCGGTCAAAATAGGTGTGTATCTGATTGATGATGAGAAAGTCTGTCTGATTGACAGCGGCAATGATAAGGATGCCGGCCGCAAGGTGCGCCAGATTCTGGAGCGGGAGGGCTGGGGGCTCCACGCCATCATCAACACCCACTCCAATGCGGACCACATTGGCGGAAACAAATATCTGCAGCAGCAGACCGGCTGCCGGATTTACGCCAGCAGCATGGAAGCTGCTTTTACCAGATACCCCATATTGGAACCGGCTTTTCTCTATGGCGGTTATCCCTTTAAGGACCTGCGGCATAAGTTCCTGATGGCCCAGGAAAGCGATGTGATGGATGTGACCCAGCTGTCAAAGGACCTGCTGTTAAAAGATTTGGAACTGATTCCTCTTCCCGGCCATTTCTTTCAGATGATTGGCATACGCACCCCGGATGATACCGTATTTCTGGCCGACTGTCTCAGCAGCCACGCCACCCTGGAAAAATACCGGGTGTCCTTTATATATGACGTGGCGGCCTATCTGGAGACATTGGATAAAGTGGCGGCCATGAAGGCAAACCTGTTTGTGCCGGCCCACGCCGAAGCCTCCGGCAATGTAGCTGCCCTGGCAGACTATAACAGGGAATGCGTCATGGAGATAAGGGACCTGCTTCTGGAGCTGTGCCGCGTTCCCAAGACCTTCGAGACACTGCTTAAGGAGGTTTTTGACCACTATGGCCTGGTCATGACCTTCCAGCAGCATGTTCTGGTGGGAAGCACCATACGTTCCTACCTGTCCTGGATGAAGGACATGGGTGAAACAGAGGCTTACATAGAGGGTAACTCCATGTTTTGGAGAAGCTGACAGGCGGGTCCTATATCAGGTCCTTGAGGCTCATCTGCTCTCCCGCTCCCTTGTCCTCACATTCATGATGACGGACTGTCAGGCTTCGCTGCCCTCTTTTTGCCTGGCCTCATTGACCCCAGCCCTTTATAAACCACGCATCCTATATAAATCAATCCCATATAGCCAACAAAGGGATAAAATACATTGATTAAACGGCTGAAGGGAAGCATCCCCAGCAGAAACGCAGCCGCTGCCGCCGCAGCTGCTGTCATCCTGTTTCTGGCTGGGGTAAGGGATGGGATACGGCTGCAGACCGTCCACATCATAGTGGAGCAGGAAGAAAACATGCCCAGGACCAGAACAATGGAGAAGACAGCGCCCAGCACATAGGAAATGTGTTTGGCCAGGTACAGGGTGGGAATGGCCAGGGCCCCGGCATCCTCTGAGTGGAGTAAAATGGCGGTGTTCATGATGGCGATGGCCAGTATCATGGTAAAGGCGCCCCCTATTGCGCCCCACCTGGCTTCCTTTCTGCTGCGGGCCGCCATTCCCAGGGCTGTGAAATAGGTGCTGCCGCTGAGAAAATTCAGGGATATGTAAAGGACAGAGCTGACCAGCCAGCTGGGGGCTGACCGGGATGCGCCCGGCACCGCCTTATATCCGGGGATTTGGGACAGGTTTCCAAAACCGCGGATTACGGTGGTCAGGCCGACCATCAGGGTGAATGCGATAATAACAGGTCCGATGGTGGAAACAATTCGAATCAGTTTTTCAAATCCGGTCAGATAAGCACATAGGACCATGACAGCCATTATCACGGAACCCAGATAACGGTTTATGCCGTAATACTCTGATAGGGTGGCCCCGGCTCCGGAAATAAGCACCGCCATAATCATCAGAAGAGTGACCGGAATCAGCCATGAATAAAATCTTCCTGCCTTCTTTCCGCAGAAAAAGATAAAATGGTTGAAATCCCTCTCATCCCTGTGGTCATATCCGGTGGTAAGCAGTACCTGACCCAAAAATAAAAAGCCAAGGAGATTCAGCAGTACCACACCATAGCTGCAGTATCCATAACTGGAAAAAAACTGAAGAATCTCCTGACCCGTAGCAAAACCCGACCCGATAATCCAGGCAATAAAAGCTCCTGCAAACTTTATCACTGCCCTGATATCACAACTGTCCCCTGTCTCCTTCATTTTAACTCCCCCTGAGTGTCTGTTCCTGATTCCGTTATATTATAGCAGAAGGAATACAAAAAATACAGCATTGGATGCCATAATTCATATCCAATGCCATATTTGTCAAACAGTTGACTTATTCTCACAGGAGCACATTGATTGTCTTATTCTCCCTGGAGCGCGTCATATCCCTGCTCTCCGGTGCGGACCTTTACCACGTTCTCCACGTCGTACACAAATATCTTTCCGTCTCCGATGCTGCCTGTGTATAGGGCTTTTCTGGCTGTCTCTATGACATCCTCCACAGGAATCCTGCTCACCACCACTTCCAGCTTTACCTTTGGAAGAAGGGCCGCCTCCTCCACCCGGATACCCCGGTAGTAATTCACATGGCCTTTCTGTGTTCCGCAGCCCATGACCTGGGTGATGGTCATGCCGGTAACGCCCAAATCCGTAAGGGCGTCCTTAAGGGCAGTAAACCTGGCCTGGTTGAACACCATCACCACCTTTGACAATTTGACATCGGCGGACGCTGGTTCGGATGATGGATAATGTTCCACCGGCACGACCTTTTCCACGGGTACCCTGTCCGCCCCCGCGCCTTCTGCCTGACCTTGCGCCTTTCCGGTAAACACCATGGGCATGAAATCCGCATAGGAGCTGGCCAGATTGTGTTCTGTGACATCCAGTCCCTTGGTTTCCTCCTCCACACTGGCCCTGAGGCCGATGGTGTGCTTCAGCACATAAAAGGTGATAACCATGGTCACGCTCACCCACAGGATAACGGAAACAACGCCTAAAAACTGTATTCCCAGGAAGGAAAATCCGCCGCCGTATACAAGGCCTCCGTCCACTGCAAACACGCCGGTGAGAAGCGTTCCGGCTGCTCCGCACATGCCGTGGACCCCGATGGCGCCCACCGGGTCGTCAATCCTGCACACCTTATCAATGAATTCAATGCCGAATACAACCACAAAAGCCGCTGTCAGTCCAATGAAAAACGCGCCCGCAGGGCTGACCATATCGCAGCCGGCCGTGATTGCCACCAGACCGGCCAGGGAACCGTTCAGCGTCATGGAAATGTCCGGTTTCCCGTAGCGGAGCCAGGTGATAATCATGGTAGCAACCGTGGCTGTGGCAGCCGCCAGGTTGGTGGTTACAAAGATATTGCCTGCGGAATATACGGCTGCATCGCTGTCCATGGCAACTGTGGAGCAGCCGTTAAAACCAAACCAGCAGAACCAGAGAATAAACACTCCAAGGGCGCCCAGGGTAAGGCTGTGGCCCAGAATCGCATTGGGCTTTCCGTCCTCCGTGTACTTACCGATACGCGGTCCCAGCACCTTTGCCCCAATCAGGGCTGCGACGCCTCCGCACATATGGACGGCCGTGGAACCTGCAAAATCGTGAAATCCCATCCTGGCCAGCCATCCGCCGCCCCAAATCCAGTGCCCTGACACAGGATAAACCACTGCGCTGATGACCGCGCTGTAGATACAATAAGAAATGAATTTGGTGCGTTCTGCCATGGCTCCCGACACAATGGTTGCTGCTGTTGCGCAGAACACGGTCTGGAAAATCAGGTAGGCAGGAAGGGGAACGCCTGCCGGAAGGATTCCGGAATAATCCCCCCGCACCAGCGGGTCAAATCCTCCTATATAGGCCCCTGTCCCTCCGAACATGATACCAAAGCCTGTAAGCCAGAATAAAGGGGTCCCAATAGCAAAATCCATCAGGTTCTTCATAATGATGTTTCCCGCATTTTTTGCCCTTGTAAAACCAGTCTCCACCATGGCAAAGCCTGCCTGCATGAAAAAAACCAGGGCCGCGCCTAACAGGACCCAAATTGTGTTTACCGCTGAAAATTCCATAATGCATTCCTCCTTGAGGTTGATTGTTAATGGGGATGCGCATTCGTGGGGGAATACGCAGAAAGAGGTGCATTGCCCGCCCGGTACCTGGCTGCGGCAATACACCTCTTTGTGTATCTGTTATCTGCACAGAAAATAGAGAAAGCGCCGGCTGTCTAAGCACCGGCGCTTTTCTTTATGTGGCTTATTATAGTGCCCGTTTTCAGAAAAGTCAATGGGAAATTAAGATTTTGTTAATTAATTACTTTAACTGCGGCTTACAGTCTTCCATCTGGCTTTCTGGCCTTCAAACTGCTCGTTCAGCCAGTCCACCCCTTTCGCTATGCCGTCCGTATCAAAGGTCAGGACTATTTGTTCCTTTTGGTCCTCGGGCGTGGCGTCATAGCCGTATGGCTCAGGCCATATGGTGACACCCAGGCGCGGTCCGTCCGCGCCTTCCACATCCAGTTTTTCCATGCGAAAACGCATTCCCTTGTGACTGCCGGTAAATTTCTCCTTTTTCAGGAAATTTACCGGCATAAAATTCTTCAGTTCCAGCATAAGCCAACCTCTTCCAGACTACTTTTCATACTGGCTCAGTTCCACCAGCTTCATAGTCAAATCCGTAATGGTGTCATCCTCCACCTGGGCTGCCGTATAGAGCGTGTACTTGGTGCTCCCCCATGCCCAGGAAGCCAGGCGTCCGCCGCTGTCCGTGGTCTTAATCAGGACCTCCAGGCTGGTGTCGCCGTAATCATAGTTCTGGGTGATGGTCTCGTCCTTAAAACGTTCAAAAATTCCCGCAAAGTCCTCGGCTGTGTCGGAAGCCCTGTAGGTATATGCCACGCCGTCCAAGGTAAACTGGGCATCAGCCACCTCCTGGTTGATGATGAAAAAGCTGGCGTCCTCAGCCCCCTCAGGCAGCACCATATGGACGCCTATGGCCTCAAAGGCCAGTACATCCTTTACCTCTGTCATGGGATTTGGCAGTTCCTGGGATCCGGTTTCTGTCTCAGCTGTTGTGTCTGTCTCCGCCGGGGCGGATGTCTCTGCCTCAGAAGCCTTTGCAGGCTCTTTCTGGCCGCCCCTGCACCCTGCCGCCAGCAGAGCTGTCAGAGCTACAGCCAGCAGAATCCCTTTCCTGCCGAAAAGCCGTTTAAATTGATTCATATAATTCCTCCTTCCATCCGCCCATGTCCAGGCATTAACGCCCCTTCTGCATGGGAGCCACTGTCTCACAATACTCCTGCAGCGCCCTGTGAAGCTGCCCCTGGGAAGTCTCGTCGCACAGCACCACAATCTTGTCCCCTGCCCTGAGCACGGTATCGCCTCTGGGCACAAACTCAGCTTCCCCGCGCATAAGCGACACCACCAGGGATGTCCTGGGCCAGGCAATGGCTGAAACCTTCCTGCCCTCAGCCGCGCTTCCATGGTATATCATGCCTTCCACCAGCACCTTTTCCCCTGTTAGCGTAACCTTCTTGTCCGGATTCTGTTTTGCCAGAAGACGGTGAAGGAGCTGGTCGTACACCGGCGCGCAGTGGACCATATCCGGCACCAGATAGGCTGCCAGTGAAACCATGGATAAGGTCAGCAGATGGGAAAAGGACCCGGTCATCTCACTAATCAGGATAATGCCTGTGATAGGCGCCCGCACAATGGCTGAGAAATAGCCCGCCATGCCCAGTATGATGAAGTTCCCCACCAGACCGCTCAAAGAGGGGCTGGCCAGGAGGGCTACATTGTAATATATACTTCCTATGATGGCGCCCATGACCAGCAGAGGCAGGAAGATGCCTCCCGGCGCCCCGGAGCCAAAGCTTACCATGCTGAAGGTAAATTTGACCACCAGCAGCAGGCACAGGGCACCCAGCGCCATCTCCCCGGCGGACAGTTCTTCCACCAGGGCATGGCCGCCTCCCAGTACACTGCGGTATGTGAAGCCGAACACGCCTGCCAGCAAAAAGGGAATCAGAAGCTTCACTGTCCTCCAGGGTATCTTCCCGTATAAATCCTGGGTTTTGGACAGGGTGGTATTATATACCACGCCCATGGCGCCCATGAGCACGCCCAGAACCAGCACATGGCCATAGGTGCCCAGAGGCATCATATGGGTGATGTGAAAGGAAAATACAGGCGTTAGGCCAAACACATTCCTGGATACGAAATCCGAAGTAATGGACGCTGCCATGGAGGAAAGGAGAAGCTCCGGTGAAAAATGCTTATGTACCTCCTCCAGTGAAAACAGTATGCCTGCGATGGGCGCATTAAAGGCAGCCGATAAACCGGCGCTGGCGCCGCAGGTGATAAGGAGCTTTTCCTCTGTCTTTACGCGTCTGGTAATCCGGGAAAAGCCTTTTGCCGTCATGGCTCCCAGCTGGATGCTGGGTCCCTCGCGTCCCAGGGACAATCCGCATCCCAGGGATATAATGCCGCCTCCCAGCTTGGCCAGCAGCACGCGCCACCAGCTTTCATCGATTTCACCTATGATCTCCCCCTCAATCTGGGGAATGCCGCTGCCTGATATCAGGGAATCCCATTTAAGGAGAAGGGATACCACACATGCGGCGGCTGTCAGAATCAGAATCCACACCGGCACAAACCAGGTATGGCTCTTACCATAGTCCAGTATCATGTTCAGCAGTACATCTGCGGAACCAATGAGATAGCGGAAGGCAACCACCACGGCGCCTGCCAGGGCGCCCACCACCACTCCTTCTAAAATCAACTCATAACGAAAACTCCGGTAACGGTTAATGGTATGAGTAACCGTATGTTCTTCCGGCTGCATAACGTTTCCCCCTGTATCCTGTCCGGCCTGATGCCTACATCTCACTGTAGGTGCCCTTGAACTTTACAAGCTTTGGGCGGTAGCCCGCGCTGGTAAGGGCAGATACAATCTGGTTCTTATGGTCTGTTCCAAATGCCTCCATGGTGATGCGCAGCTCCACGGCAGCATTGCGGTTGATGCTGATGAACTGGTTGTGCTCCAGCTTAATGATATTGCCCTGCTCTTTGGCAAGAAGGGCGGAAACCCTGGCCAGCTCTCCCGGCTTATCCGGAAGCAGCACGGACACGGTAAACACGCGGTCCCTCTCAATCAGGCCGTGCTGTACAATGGAGGACATGGTGATGACATCCATGTTGCCGCCGCTTAAGATGGATACAATCTTCTTTTTCTGTACGTTCAGGTGCTTTAAGGCAGCCACGGTCAGAAGGCCGGAATTCTCCACAATCATCTTGTGGTTCTCCACCATGTCAAGGAAGGCCACAATCAGCTCGCTGTCCTCAATGGTGATGATGCCGTCCACATTTTCCTGTATGTAAGGGAACAGCTTTTCGCCGGGACGCTTTACAGCCGTACCGTCTGCAATGGTGTTTACCTGGGGAAGCCCCACCACCTTTCCCTCTTTAAGGGATACCTGCATGCAGTTGGCGCCTGCGGGCTCCACGCCGATGACCTTAATCTTGGGATTCAGAAGCTTGGCCAGGGTGGACACGCCGGTGCACAGACCGCCTCCGCCGATGGGAACCAGTATGTAGTCCACGGTGGGCAGCTCCTTGATGATTTCCATTGCAATGGTGCCCTGACCCGTGGCCACATCCAAATCGTCAAAAGGATGCACGAAGGTATATCCGAACTCATCCGCCAGCTTATACGCATGTTCGCAGGCCTCGTCAAACACATCTCCTTCCAGCACCACATCGGCGCCGTAGCTCTTGGTGCGGTTCACCTTCATAAGAGGTGTGGTGGTGGGCATGACCACAGTGGCCTTTACCCCCGCCAGCTTGGCTGCATAGGCCACGCCCTGTGCATGGTTGCCGGCCGATGCGGTAATCAGTCCCTTGGACTTCTCATCCTCGGTCAGGGTGTGTATCTTATAGTAGGCGCCCCTTACCTTATAGGCTCCTGTATACTGCATGTTCTCCGGCTTGAAAAATACCTTGTTTCCTGTCTGTGCTGAGAAATATTCGCTGTATACCAGCTTTGTCTCTGTGGTCACATCCTTCACAAGCTCGGAGGCTTCTTCGAATTTCTCCAGTGTCAGTTCTTCCATATCTTGGTCCTTCTTTCCCTTACTTTTATCCTATACTATAGCACGTCAATGCATTAAATTCAAGGATGGATTGTCCTCCGCCTGCTTCTGTACGTGGAACAGGGCATTGACGAAATCATCTGCATTAAATTTCTGCAAATCGTCTATCTTTTCACCGATTCCGATGTATTTTACAGGAATTCCCAGTTCGGACTGGATGGCCACTGCGATGCCTCCCTTGGCCGTGCCGTCCAGCTTGGTCAGGATGATGCCTGTGATGTCGGCCACCTCCATAAACTGGCGGGCCTGGGCCAGGGCGTTCTGTCCCGTGGTGCCGTCCAATACCACCAGAGTCTCCCTGTAGGCATCCGGATACTCCTTGTCAATGATGCGGTTGATTTTCTTAAGCTCTTCCATCAGGTTCTTCTTGTTGTGAAGCCTTCCGGCCGTATCACAGATAAGCACGTCCGCCTTCCTGGACTTGGCCGCAGCCACTGCGTCGTAGATAACAGCCGCCGGGTCAGAGCCTTCCTGCTGGGCAATGAGCTCCACGCCCGCCCGGAAGGCCCACTCGGTCAGCTGCTCAATGGCAGCTGCGCGGAAGGTATCGGCAGCTGCCAGTATGACCTTGCGCCCGTCGTCCTTAAGCTGTCCCGCCAGCTTGCCCACGGATGTGGTCTTGCCCACCCCATTGACGCCGATGACCAGGACAACGGACTTCCTGTGCTCAAATTCGTATGCATTTTCCCCTAAATCCATCTGCTCCTTGATGCTGTTGATTAAAAGCTCCTTGCACTCCTCCGGTTCCCGGATGTGCTGCTCCTTCACCTTCTTGCGCAAATCCTCCACAATGGACATGGTGGTCTGGATTCCCAAATCGCCCATAATAAGGGTTTCCTCTATCTCCTCATAGAAATCATCGTCAATGGCGGAAAAGCCGCTGAAGATGGAATCTATTCCCGACACAATGTTGTTGCGGGTCTTGGCCAGGCCCTCTACCAGACGCCCGAAAAAACCCTTCTTTCCCTCAGCCATAAATCATTCTCCTTTAACGTCTTATACATATTAGGTCTTATAATATATGAATATATATGAAACATCATATCACAACCTGCGCTATTTATCCAGGTCATCTGCAATGAGGTTCACGCTGACCAGCGTGGACACTCCCTTCTCCTGCATGGTAATTCCGTAGAGACGGTCTGCCGAGACCATGGTGCCCCTTCGGTGGGTGATGACAATGAACTGTGTGTTCCTGGTCAGCTTGTGAAGGTAGCCCGCGAAACGGTCCACATTGGAATCGTCCAGGGCAGCTTCAATCTCATCCAGAAGACAGAACGGGGAGGGCTTCAGGTTCTGGATGGCAAAAAGCAGGGAAATGGCTGTCAGGGCCTTTTCACCGCCTGACAGCTGCATCATGTTCTGCAGCTTCTTGCCTGGCGGCTGGGCTATGATTTGTATGCCTGCCTCCAGGATATCCTCCTCTTCCATCAGTTCCAGTGTGCCCCGTCCTCCTCCGAACAATTCCTTAAAGACCTTGTCGAATTCAGCACGGATTTCACCGAATTTTTCCTCAAACTGCCGCCGCATCCCGGTATCCAGTTCCTCTATGATTTTTTCCAGCTCTCCCTGGGCCGTGACCAGGTCCTCATGCTGTGTCCGCATGAACTCGTAGCGCTCCGACACCTCTTTGTAATCCTCGATGGCATTGACATTGATGTTTCCCAGACCCTTTATCCTGGATTTCAGCTCATCAATGAGCTTCTTTACCTCCGGAACAGACTGGTATTCCTCCCGCTTAAGCTCCTGGGCCGTGGAATAGGTCATCTCATATTCCGACCACATATAGGCAGTGGATACCTCCAGCTTTTCTTCCAGTTTTTCCTTCTGGGCCTGGATGCGGAACATATCCTTGTCCAGCTCTGCCAGGCGGGCGGTCAGTTCCTCACGCTTTGCCAGAAACGCCTTCTGTCTGGAGGTCATCTCCTCCTTCTCGGCCTCATAGCCCGCCATGACCTGCTCCAGCTCCTTCATACGCGCCTGGTTGTTCTGAATCAGTTCTCCCAGATGGGCAATCTCCCGGCGCTTGCCCTCAATTACCTGTTCGGAATTACCCGTTCCCTGGGCCAGGGAATCAAACTCCTCTGTCAGCTTCTTTATTTCCCCGGACACACGGTCTGCGTTCTCACGGATAAAGTCCTGCTTCTGGCGCAGGTTGGACGTCTCCATCTGCAGGGCCGACAGTGCCGCTGCAAGGGTTTCCCTCTCTTTACGGGAAGTTTCCAGGAGAACCGTCTTTTCCTCAATCTCCTGGTTGGCCTGGGTGCTCACCTGCTCCAGTTCCCGGGAGTCCTGGGTCAGGGCTGTACGGCTCTCGTTGATTTCCTTTACCTGTTCCTCCAGCTGGCCGTGCTCGCGCACCAGGTCCGTGGATGACTCCGCTATCTCTGCCTTCTTATCCTCCAGCTGGGATATGTTCATCCGGATGGTATTCTCACGGATGGCCATGGACTGGATATCGGTCCGCAGCTTTTCCAGCTCGCCCTTTTTCTCCTGGGCCAGGGACTCTTCCAGGTTCAGTTCCTTTTGTATCTTCTCCACCTGGACCAGCGCTTTGCTGCAGGCGTTCTCCAGTTCCTCAATCTCCCTGCGGCGGCCCAGCAGGTTGCTGGAATTCTTAAAGGCGCCGCCTGTCATGGAACCGCCGGCGCTTAAAAGCTCGCCCTCCAGAGTGACGATACGCAGGCTGTACTTATATTTCCTGGCCAGCGCAATGGCATTGTCAATGGTGTCAGCCACCACAACCCTGCCCAACAGATACCTGGACAGGCCCTCATACCTGGAATCCACCTGGACCAAATCGCTGGCCAGTCCCAGGACCCCCTTTTCCTTAAGGGCGGCCGGCTGGGAAAATGTCTGTCTGCCGTTTATGCTGGTCAGCGGAAGGAAGGTAGCCCTGCCGTATTTATTCTTTTTCAGATATTCAATGAGCTGTTTGGCCGTTGCCTCTGAATCCGTCACAATGTTCTGGATGCTTCCGCCCAGGGCTGTCTCAATGGCTGTCTCATATTTCTGGCTGGTGGTGATGATATCAGCCACCACGCCGTGGATGCCGTGTACCCGGTCCCGCACCTCCATGACCCTGCGGATGCTGTTGCCGTAGCCGTCGTAGCGCTCCGCCAGGTTCTTAAGGGATTCCAGCTTGGTATAAGCCATATGGTATTCCTGCTGGGTATCGTTTAAGTTCCGGTTCAGGCGGCGGGATTCCTGTTCCGCCTTAAGGAGGGCGTCCTCGGCCTCCTGGGCAGCGAACTGCTTCTGCTCCATCTCCTCATTCAGCTGGTCCAGCAAAGCCCGTTCCCTGCCTATAAGCTCGTCCTGCACCGACTCGTCGCTCTTGAACCTGAGAAGCTTCTGGGACACCTCGCTGCGCCGCAGATTCACCTGCTCCAGCATGGTCTCATAGCGCTGCTGCCTGGCTGTCAGGGAGGCCCGCTCGTTAAGGGCCTGTATGATGCTGGTCTTAGCCCCTTCGATGGCTTCCTCCAATCGGCGGATAGCCTCGTCCTGTCCCGCCAGGTCTGCGCCGGCTTCCTCCTGGCGCTTTAAGGCATCCCTTACCTGGCTGCCCATGGCTGTTAATTCTTCTTTGTAGGAGGCCAACTGCTGGTTTTTGGCAGCCAGTTCACCGGTAATCACGTCCCGCCTGTGCTCCAGATGCTCCTGGTTCATTTCTTCCGTATGTATCTGTTCGTTCAGGACATTAATCTGTCCTTCCAGATTGCCTTTTTGCACCGTGCCCCGGCTCAGCTCATCCCGGCCGGCCGCCATGCGGCGCTCCAGGTCCGCCAGGGTATGCTCCAGCTCCTGGTATCCGGCCTTCAGGCGCTCAGACTCCCTGCCCGTGTCCTCCATATCGCCGGAGAGAACCTGATAGCGCTTTTCCACCTCCTCCAGCTGCTTTCCTGTTCCCTCTGTCTCCATGAGGAACAGGTTGGCGTCGCATATCTTAAGGCTGTCCTTTAACTGAAGATACTCTCTGGCTGCCCGGGACTGGCGTTCCAGGGGACCCACCTGCTTCTCCAGCTCAGACAGAATGTCGCTTACGCGGACCAGATTGGCCTGCTCATCCTCCAGTTTTTTCTGCGCAATGGCCTTACGGCGCTTAAATTTAACGATACCGGCAGCTTCATCAAAAAGCTCCCGGCGTTCTTCCGGCTTGCCGCTGAGTATTTTATCAATCTGACCCTGTCCGATGATGGAGTATCCTTCTTTGCCGATACCCGTGTCATAGAACAGCTCGTTGATATCCTTAAGTCTGCAGGCGCTGCCGTTAATCATATACTCGCTCTCGCCGGAACGGTAGAGGCGGCGGGATACCGTCACCTGGTCATAGTCTATGGCCAGCTGATGGTCGCTGTTGTCCAGGGTAATGGCCACATAGGCAAACCCCTGGGGCTTTCTCATTTCGGTTCCCGCAAAGATGACATCCTGCATGCTGGCGCCGCGCAGCTGCTTGATGCGCTGCTCGCCCAGCACCCAGCGGACCGCATCGGCCACATTGCTCTTGCCGCTGCCGTTGGGGCCCACGATGCCGGTAATGCCGTTATGGAATTCAAATACCAGCTTATTGGCAAAGGATTTAAACCCCTGAATCTCAATACTTTTTAAATACATAGTCCACCTGCTTATTCTTCTGCTGCGGCCTCCTGGGCCTTAAGCTTCAGGATGCCGTTATAGGCAGCCACCTGTTCCGCCGCCTTTTTGGTACGCCCCGCACCGCGGCCCACCTCCTCATCCCCGATTTTGGCGCAGACCTCAAAGGATTTATTGTGGTCCGGTCCCTCCTCACGGATGATTTCATAGGACAGAGGCGCCTCCTGGCGGCTCTGCACCATCTCCTGTAAGATAGTCTTGCTATCATAAAAGAGCTGTTTGTGTTCAATGTCGTTCAGGATAAAACGATGAATGAACTCTTTTGCATTAGCAAAACCACCGTCCAGATAAATTGCGCCAATCAGTGCCTCCATGGCATCTGATACCACGGAATTGCGTCCCCGCCCGCCGGTGGCATCCTCACCCTTGCCCAGGTACAGGTACTGGCCCAGTTCAATGTCCCCTGCGCAGTACGCCAGGGTGGGTTCGCACACAATGCTGGCCCTGATTTTCGTCAGGTCCCCCTCCGGCAGCGTCTCATACTTGCGGTAGAGAAATTCGCTGGTCACGATTTCCAGGACAGCGTCCCCCAAAAATTCCAGGCGCTCATTACACCTGCTGTGGTCCAGACGGTGCTCGTTGGCATAGGAGCTGTGGGTCAGGGCCTGGGTAAACAGGTTCTTATTCTTAAACTCGTATGAAATCCTCTCTTCCAGTTCTTTTAAATGACTGTTCATAATTGTTCCTTCTTTCTTCAAATACCCCTGGGACAGGCATCCAAAACTTGCCTCTCAAACGCACAAAAAGGGCTGTGCTTACAGCCCCTGTGCCTGTCCGTTAGTTTAAAGCGTTCTTAATCTGCTCAACTGCATCGCCTACTGTCACAATCTGTTCTGCAGCTTCATTTGGAATCTCAATGTCGAATTCCTCTTCAATTCCCATGATAATCTGGAAAATGTCCAGTGAATCCGCACCCAGGTCATCTACGAATGTAGCTGCCATTGTCACATCCTCCGGTTCAATGTTCAACACTTCTGCGATAATACCCTGTAATTTCTCAAATTCCATCTCTTAGCTCCTCTTTCTTAAATCATGTTTTTTACTTCGTCCTTCGGACTTATTCTTCGTTCTGAACGTCCAGGCACTGACGGATTTTTCCATTGATATCCTGTTCCTTAAACGTCACACATTGAATAATGGAATTGCGCACCTCCGTGCGCTTTGAATTGCCGTGGGTCTTGACCACAAGGCCTTTCAGACCCAAAAGGGGTGCTCCGCCGTACTGGCTGCCGTCAAAGGACTTTAGCGTCTCCTTGAGGGCCGGCTTCACCAAAAGGGCGCCAATCTTGCTGCGCATGGTGGACATCATACCGCCCTTCACCATACTGATTAAAGTGGCCCCAACCCCCTCATACAGCTTCAGGATTACATTGCCCACAAATGCCTCACAGACAATGACATCCGCTCCGCCATGGGGAATTTCCCTGGCTTCAATGCTTCCGATGAAGTTGATTCCTTTACATTCCTTTAACAGCGGAAATGTTTCCTTCACCAGCGCATTGCCTTTTTCTTCCTCCGCACCGATATTGACAATGGCCACCCGCGGGTTCTTAATACCCATCACGTGCTCCATATAGACGGAACCCATCTGGGCAAACTGCACCAGGTGGGACGCTCTGGCATCCACATTGGCACCACAGTCAATTAAAAGTGATACGCCCTTCTCCGTAGGGATGAGCGGTGCAAGGGGCGGACGTTCCACACCCTTAATGCGGCCCACTATCACCTGTCCGCCTACCAGAATTGCACCGGAGCTTCCGGCGGACACAAAGGCATCGGCTTCCCCCTGTTTTACAAGGTTCATGCCTACCACAATGGAAGAGTCCTTCTTCTTACGGATAGCGTTAACCGGCGGCTCCTCGGTGGCAATGACTTCCGTGGCGTTCACCACCTGAATCTGGTCCTTGTCATAGGTGTGCTTTGACAGTTCGGAAACAACTGCCTGCTTCTGTCCCACAAGAAGTACCCGGATACCAGGTTTTGCGTTCACAGCCTCCACTGCTCCGGCTACCATCTCGCCTGGCGCATAATCCCCGCCCATGGCGTCTACCGCTACTTTAATCATAATGACTCTCCTTTCGGTCCTGCATACAACTTATAATATACTAGATATCATTCTATAAATCAATATGTTTTTTCACTGGTTTCAGGGGAATTGCAAGCCCCCGGATATGTCCGCCCGGGACGCACATACGGCAGAAATATACATACCCGCACAACTTTACAAAGTCGTTAGACAATCTGCCCATAACATGGTAAAATAGGTGCAATAGACCTTATGGGGGCATCTTTGCAGCAATGCCCCTCCCACTCCATTTTGCAGGTGAACGATATGACAAATGATAGAACAGATATTCTGGGACAATTCGGATTTGAACTGGATGCAGCCCTATTCTACGATGCCATTGTAAAGAGCACAGATGATTATGTCTATATCATCAATATGAAGACGGACACATCCCTGGTATCGGAAAACATGGTCAGGGATTTTGAACTTCCGGGCAGAATCGTGACCGGACTGGTGCCTCTCTGGGGCGGCCTGATTCACGAACGTGACAAGGCACGCTATGAAGAGTCCATAGAACAGATGCTGAACGGCCTTACGGATGTGCATGATGTGGAGTATCAGGTCCGCAACCGGAAGAACGAGTACGTGTGGGTTATATGCCGCGGTATCCTCCAGAGGGACAGGAATGGCAGTCCCGTAATGTTCGCAGGCATTGTGACAAACTTAAGCCACAGGGGAAAGGTGGACTATGTCACTGGCCTGTTCATGCAGCAGGAGTGTGAACGCGTGGTGGAGGAATGCCTGTGCGAAGGACAGGATGGCGGAATCCTGCTCTTGGGCCTGGATGATTTCTCAGGAATCAACAATCTGAAGGGCCACATATACGGCGATTCCGTCCTGCGCCAGTTTGCCCAGAACGTCCAGAGGCTGCTGCCGGATTACACCAGCATATACCGCCATGACGGGGACCAGTTTGTCATCGTGTGCAGGAACATGTCCTACGGTGAGATAGAACTGCTCTACGAGGTTATAAACAGCTACAGTGACTGCCGTCATGAGGTGGACGGAATCCAGTACTACTGTACGGTATCCGGCGGAATCGCGGTGTTCCGGCAGGATGGCTCCAGCTATACGGAGCTTTTGACCTGTGCCTCCGGCGCCCTGGAGGCTTCCAAGCACAAGGGCAAGAATAAGTGCACCCTCTACGACGAGGAGCTGACCCATACCAGGCTCCGCTCCCTGGAAATCATGGACCGTCTGAGAAGCAGCGTCATGAACCGTATGGAGGGATTCTCCGTGGTCTACCAGCCCATTGTGCGCTCAAGCGACACGAAAGTTGCGGAGGCCGAGGCGCTGCTGCGCTGGTCCTGCGAGGACATGGGGCCTGTCTCTCCCTTTGAGTTTATCCCCTTACTGGAATCCAGCGGCCTCATCATCCCGGTGGGAAAGTGGGTGCTGGAACAGTCTGTCCGCCAGTGCTGCCGGTGGCTTGCCTGCGCGCCTGACTTTGTGATGAATGTCAACTGCTCCTACCTGCAGATGCTGGATGAGGACTTTGTCCGGTCTGTCAGGGAAATCATTGAACGGTACGGCCTGGACCCCTGCCATATTGTGCTGGAGCTGACGGAGAGCCGGTTTGTCACGGACCAGGACCGTTTAAACGATACCTTTAAACGCCTGCGCAGCCTTAACATCCGGCTGGCCATGGATGATTTCGGCACCGGCTACTCTTCCCTGAGCTGCCTGTCCTGCACACCGGCCGACATTGTGAAGATTGACCGGGAATTCATACGGGGAATCTGCGACCAGTCCCATACCTTCAACCGTTCCTTCATCGGGTCTGTGATTAATCTCTGCCACAGCGTGGGTATATCCGTATGCGCGGAAGGGGTGGAAGAAAAAGGGGAACTGGAAACCGTGCTCAGCCTGCAGGCTGATTCCGTACAGGGATTTTATTTCTCAAAGCCTGTGAGCCCTGAGGAATTTGAGGAGCGGCATATGAAGCATATGGATAAGGGTTAACCGTACACAGGTTAAATATACAGAATCAAAGGCCCACTTCCGGCATTTTACTGCGGGAAAAGGGCCTTTTTGCAGTCCGTCCTATATTTTATTCTTGGTTTATATCTGCCTTAACCTTTAAATCCGTTCAAATTCTTCTATATCCAGAGGTCTGCTGTAATAGTAACCCTGGATGGCCGTGCATCCAAAGGAGGTCAGAAGCTCCAGCTGTTCCTGGTTCTCCACTCCCTCTGCCACACATTCCACCTGCAGGCTGTGGCACATCTCAATGATGCACTTTACCACGGTCTGGTTGGTCCGGTTCACCACCAGGTCATCCATCAGGGATTTATCCAGCTTCACCTCGTCAAACTGCATAATGGAAAGAATGGACATATTTGCATAGTTGGCTCCGAAATCATCCAGGGAAATCCGGAATCCGGCTTCCCTGAGCTTGGAACCAATGGATTCAATGACCTTGCGTTCAATGTCCCCTATGCTTTCCGTAATCTCAATCATCACCAGCCGGGGCGGTATATCGTATTTTTTCTGCATATCCGTAAGCACCTGGAACAGGTCCCGTTCAAGCAGCGTGATTCGGGAGAAGTTGACCGACACAGGAATAAGCTCCCTGCCCCTCTTCTTCCAGTCGGTGAGAAGCTTAAATACCTGTTCCAGCATATAAAAATCCAGATACCGTATCAGCTTTGATTTCTCCAACAGGGGCACAAAATTCAACGGCTGCCTGGACTCCGCTCCGGCAGACCGATACCGTACCAGGGCCTCGGCGGAGCATACCTTTCCGGTCAGGGGATTATACTTTGGCTGGAGGTAAAGGTGGTAACAGCCGTCTTCCATGCCCTGGAGCAGACGGTTCAGGTCCTCCGGCGAATAGTGTTTGCGCTCCTGGCTGCTGTCCTTATAATAAAGCTGTTTGTTTACCAGCATCAGCTCTTCCGCGTGACGCATCAGCCGGTCAAAGTCAGTCAGATGCTCCTCCCATGTACATCCCAGGGAGACGCCGTTGGGGGTGCGGTTATCCAGCGCCCATTCCATTTTCCTGACCTGTTCCATGAATTCCTCGTATCCTGATTCCAGGCTGACAATGATAAACTCATCCCCGCTGAGCCGGAATATGCTGCCGCCGGCAAAGTAGGAAGCCATGATGGACGACACTTCTGTGATGGTCAGATCCCCTTTTCTTTGGCCGTAATCCCGGTTTAACTGCTTTAAATCATTGATATCCCCGGCCACAATGCCGCAGGAAACCGTGGTGCCGCTTCTCACCAAATCATCCCGGAAATGCACGAAGCTGTCTCTGTTTAACAGGCCGCTGAGGTCGTCATGGGTAGCCTCATACTCCAGCCGTTCATAGAGCCGCCTCTTTTTTATCTCATTCGCAATATTGTAGGCAATGGAATCCAGCAGCCGGATAGTATCCTGGTTGATGTTGGGATTGTCGATTCCAATATATCCGCTGAAGGTAGACTCGTCTTCAAAGGGCACTGCAAAAAGGCTGCTGGTATTTCTGGCGGTCAGATACCGGTACTCGCTGGGATAGGAATCCCTAAGCTCACCGGTCCTGGAGATAATCAGATGCTGTTTCCTGTTAAAGGTCTCAAACAAATAGGGAATATCATCCAGGGGCACCCGCTGCAGGGCTGCTTTCTGGGATGGAATTCCGGCCCTGCACCATTCATAGGTATTGCGGGCATATCCCTGTACCCGGTCGATTTCTATGATATAGGCCCGCTCACCGTCGTAAAAACCAGCGATGATTTCCAGGGTCCGGTTGATGGCCTCATCCAGGCAGTCCGCGGTGTTCAGGACACGCAGCGTTTCCAGCATAACGGTCTCCAGGTGGTACTTGGATGTACGGTTATAGCGCTCCTTCATACGGTCACCCACATCCACCGCGATTTCCATGCGGGCAGACCTTCCCTGCCACTCCACCAGCTTATCCTTTACAATGAAGTTTTTGTTTAAATGGGGATTCTCATATTCCCACACATAAAAGCAGTCCTTATTCAGCTTGGCATTGGTACAGAAGGGGCAGGGTGTATCCCTTCCCTGAAGTACACTATGACATTTGCTGTTTATCACGTCTTCCTGCTTAAGACCCGTCAGTTCCCTGCCTGCCCGGTTAAGATAAAGCAGGCTGTAGTCACGGATATCGCTGACATAGATGATTTCTTCCAGCTCATCTAAAAGCGGTTTTTCATATAAATTCCTATCCTGCTCCATGATTCTCTCCCTCTTTACTGTACCGTGTGATGTTCCTGTTCCATGCCTGGATATGAATCCCTGTGCGCTTCCGCTTCAATCCGGTAACTGTTCTTGCCGCTCTTTTTTATTTCATAGAGCACGGCGTCCGCCCTCTGATAAAGGGAGGTATAGTCATCCTCCTTGCGGCTTATGGATATGCCCATGCTGACAGTTATGACCGGATGGCCTGCTGCCCTGCACCTGGCCTGCAGTGACTCAAACAGAGCATTACAGCGTTCCGTCAGAGGGCCGTTGCCTGTATAGGGGATACAGGCAATGAATTCATCACCGCCCAGGCGCGCAGTAACCGCCCCATCGCAAAAGGTTTCATTCAGTGCTTCCGCTGTATGAATCAGCACCTGGTCGCCTGTATAGTGGCCGTAGCGGTCATTGATTTCCTTAAAACCGTCTAAGTCAATAACAGCCAGCGCCAGTGCATGGGTGTGCTGGTCCATCATCTGCGTAATCTCTTTTTTTGCTGCTGCAATATTGTAGATTCCCGTAAGGCCGTCCCGCTTGCTCCGGTGTTCCAGGCGCTCCCTTTCCAGCTTCTCACCATGGATATTCTGCAGGCGGCCAATGGCTGAATCAGCCTGGTTTCCATCAAAAATCACCTTTATGACCGCGCGGTACCATTCAGGTCCCCTGTCCGGCAGCATAATCAGGATTTCCGCATCCACATCCTGTCTCTGCTCCAGAAGATGATACAGGGACGGAAGTCCCTCTCCCTCTATACTGCTGCTTTGATACCGGGAATACTGCTGTATGCTTTCAGCAGTACCGAAGATTTCAACCCCTTCCCTGGAAAGGGTCAGGATATCCCCTCCGTAGTCATAGGTAAAGGTTACCTCCTTCAATATGTCTGACAGGTAACGGTAACGCGTATTCTCCAGTTCAATCTGCTTTTTCATGCGCATCTGGCTCCTGTAGTGGGTATAAATCAGGGTCAGCAGGCCGGAAGCGGCCAGCAGGGTAAACAGCATGAAGGGAACCGAGTTATCCCTGATAAAGGTTCTGAAGGTCACCTTCTGTGCGCGCTGTGCATTGTTGTAGATATATTTTTCCAGTTCCCCTGTCTCAATAGAACGGATTCCCTTATTGAGGATTGCCAGAATCTGCTTGTCATCCTTTCTCAGGATACCGATGCTGTATTTCACGCTGTCGCCGCTGGCCTGGGGATAGACAACCACATGTTCATACTGATTACGGCTCTGATAATAGGAAGCCGTGTAGCTGTTGCTGTATGTGTAGTCACACTCCCCCTTCTCGACCGCGTCCAGGCTTTCCTCCAGGGAATCGTACAGACGCACATTATCCGTCTTATCCTCGGATTTGCGCGTACCCTTATAGACAGCCTGCACCTTACCGTTAAGGTTCAGCATGTCAACCCCTTCGTGGGCCACCAGCACGCTCTCTGTCTCCAGATATGGGTTGCTGAGGAGTGCCTCTCTTTTCTGGACCGTATCATAATCATACAGGATGGATAAGACCACATCCGCCTCGCCGTGGTTCAGAGCCTGTTCAAATGCGTCATAATCATCCGCATAGACATACTCCAGCTCCCATCCTGCCTTTTGGGCAATGCTGCTTAAAAGGTCCCTGGCCACTCCCTGTATCTTTCCCTCCTCATCGTAATACTGGATGGGACCAAACCCATCATGGACCAGGACTTTAAGCACAGGATGCTCCTGTATGTATTTCCGTTCCATGGCATTGAGAAACAGCTGGCTGCTGGACCTGGAAAAGTATTTATTATACAGATTCATCTGAAGGGTGGGGTTCGTCTCGCTGATATAGGAGATTGCCCGGTTCAGCTCGTTGATGATATGGGTGTTTCCTTTGGTGGTGGCAAAGTAAAACGGGGTCGGTGAAAACTTTGCCACAGGCCGGAATCCCTGGGGCAGGGACACGTCAACCGACAGCATGACATCCGCCTGGCCGGAAAGGACCAGTTCCGCCTGTTTTCCATCCTCCTGGCACCAGACCGGCTCATACTGTATACCGTTGAGCTTTGCATACTGGTAAAATTTTCCATTATGGTAATTCGCACGTTTAAAAAGGGCAATGCGCAGTCCCTTGAAATCAGAAAGATTATATTCATCAATGCGGTCATCATCGCCTCTGACCGCAATCACACTGTATGCATTGCCGTAGTTCTCGCTGGGAAAATCGAAAACAGCAGAAGTCTGCTCGTTATTATTCATGGCCCCCAGAAGGTCCAGTTCTCCCTTTTCCAGCATATCCATCAATTGAACCAGCTGCTGGTCCATGGAGCCTTCCGCTTCCACGAACTCATAGGTCCAACCGGTGTACTGGGCAATCTCCTTCAGATAATCGTAGGTGTAGCCGGTATAATTGCCGTTGTCATCCTTCATGGTTAGGCCTGACTGTGTGGGAAAACCCACCCGAATCACAGATTTTTCCTCTGCTCCGTAGGATACAGGGCCGCATGACAGCATCATACAAAACACCACAGCCAAAAACACCATATAGTTTCTAAACATTCGATTCATGGATATTCTCCCGGTCCTTTGCATCTATTATGTATGGACATAACATTCCATCCATTATATAACAGCTTCTTACATATAACAATGTAAATTATTCCCCATACAGTTAAGGCAGGAAGGGGGGATTCTCCCTTCTGGGAAAATCCCCTCTTTTTTATTTCAGCAAATCAATCCTGCCGGACTGTATCCAGCGCAGGTTTGCTGCTATCTGTTCTTTGGGCCAGTCCCACCATGCCAGCTCCAGGAGGGCATCCACGGTCTGCTGCAAAAAGCGCAGCCGGATAGGCCTGGCAGGTACGCCGCCCACAATCGTATATGGGGGCACATCCTTTGTCACCACTGCTCTGGCGCCGATGACGGCGCCGTCCCCAATGGTAACTCCTGCCATGATGACTGCCTCATAGCCAATCCATACATCATTGCCAATGACAATATCGCCCTTATTATCCCATGCTTGGGCAACATCCGTCCGGTCCAGTCCCCATTCTTCAAAGAACAGGGGAAATGGATAGGTGGAAAGGGAGCCCATGGTATGGTTTGCACTGTTAAACAGGAACCGGGCGCCACAGGCAATGGAACAAAATTTTCCTATGACAAGCCGGTCATGGTTGATGGGGTAATGGTACAGCACGTTGTTCTTTTCGAATAAAGCCGGGTCATTGACAAAATCATTATACATGGTGTAATCCCCCACTGTTATGGCGGGGTCTGTGATTACATTTTTTAAATAAATTGTTTCCTTATCTCCTGTGCGGGGATAAACTGTTTTCTCTGGAATAGTCACTTGAAATCCTCCTGTTATTCTTATAATCCCACTATAACCATTCCAGATAATGCAATGCAGAGCTTCATGGCGCTCCTTTCCTTCATGCTTTATGATATTTTTCTTTGTTGTTCTTTTTGCATTGATACATGGCGGCGTCTGCTTCCCTGATAATGCCGTCCATGGTCAAATTGCTGTTGGTTCCATCTATTTGTACCACCCCGTAGCTGAAGCTTACAGGGTATTCTTTGTCATTTTCAGCCACAAATTGTTCCAGCACCTCGGCAAACCTGCGCTCCACAGCATCCCTGTCGTTATTCGGCAGTATCACGCAGAATTCATCCCCGCCAATCCGGGCAAACACATCTGAGCTGCGGAAGGAATTTTCAATGACAGACACAAACCTGCGGATGTAGCAGTCACCTTCATTGTGTCCGAATTGGTCATTGACAAATTTTAAGCCGTCCAGGTCCAGATAACATAATGTAATGTCGGATTTCTTATTTAAGTGCGCCTCCATATATTCCTCAAAGAACAGACGGTTGCGGATTCCCGTGCCTGAATCGTAATATGCTTTGCTTGCCAGTCTGTTTTCCGTCATCTTTTCATTGGTAATGTCCACCACAATATGGGCAAAGGCGTTGTGGCCGGCCCATTCGATGGAAAAAGTGGTAATACGGTAAAAGCCGTGGTCCTCATCTCCGATTTCCCATATCTTATACTGTTCACTGTCCTGCCAGTTTAAAATACTGTTCCGGAAAAAGAAACGGTTGTTGCAGATTTCGCAGAAAGCAGGGTCAATTCGTATCTCATCCTTGCGTTTGTTACAATATGTGATATCGCGGGTGTCCGCATCCACCACCAGTATCCATTCATTCCTTTTCCTGGTCATCTCCACCAGAAGCTCATTGTACTCTTCGATGACCGCCGCCCTTTTTCTGGCGATTTCAGCCTCCTCTTTCAGAAGCGCTTCCCGTTCCTTGAGCTGGGCCGTCATGGTGTTGAATGCTTCGGAAAACTCGCCCAGATAGGATACATGCTGGGAATAATCCCCTGCGGCAACCTGTTTTGCCTGCCAGGTCAGATGATTTAAATTTGCGTGCAGGTTTTTCATGTTCACGCAGAGAAAGTTATCCCTGGAAGGACATGGACCCGAAAGATTTCCCTGTGATATATCGGCGGAAAAGGCAAGAAGCTCTTCCACGGCCTTCTGAAGAACCTTAAGTCCCTGCCCTAATTTACGGTATGGCTCATCCAGGCTTTCTATATCCAGGGTCTGGATATGACGGTCATATAAGATGCTTCTCAGGTATTCAAATAATTGGTCGCAATTATCATGTTCCATTTCCGTGCCTCATTATTCCTTATTCTTCCGGTTCTACGCAGAATCTGCATACCCGGTCGCCGGTCGCCCAGCAGTCAATCTCCACCGCAGAGTATTTGCGTTTCATGTATGTGGACATGATACCTGATATAAATCCCTCATCGTAATTGCAGACAGCTTCCCCCAGCAGGGGAAGGCCTGAGCAGTCTGCATCCTCGGAGACAGTCAGTATGAGTTTTCCGCTATTTTCCTCAAACCGTTCCACCCGCAGGACGCCTATCTTTAATTCCGCAAGCCGGGACTGAAGTGCTGCTATGAATGCGTTCAGCTCCTGGGATAAATCCAGCTGGTTTTTAACAAAAAACACGCCTGCACGGTATCCTGCACTGCGGAAAATCTGTTTCTGCTCTTCCGTCCCAAATCTGTCTTCCAGTTCCTCCTTCAGGGAGTATTCCATCAGACGGTAAACCGCCACCGGTATATCCCCGCCCAGGTTTCCGCGTCCGTCAGCGCTGAAATTCATGTAATCCGCCAGTTCTGGTTTCTTCTGCTCCTTAAGAAATATATTAGCTGTCATTTATCTGTACCCCGTATGATTTATATGTATATAAGCATATTGTACCCCTAATGTCTATAAACTTCAACGTGAAAATCCTTATGTTTCCAGTTTGGCCCTCCGGAAGGGTTCCGGCAGGGGTTTCCAAGTTTCGGATTGTGAACCGGCCTCCGGCGTGGTAAAATAAAAGCAGATAAAAACAGTGATACTTTTATGATTTTCAGGAGGGATTTCTATGAATTATGAAGGACAAATCTGCCGTGGTCCCATGGAACGTTCGTCCTATATGCTTCCGGTTGCCGTTGGCTGCTCCTACAACCGGTGTAAATTCTGCACTCTGTTCCGGCACCTGAAATACAGGGAACTTCCCATGGAGCAGATAGAGGCAGAGCTGGCGCGGGTCCGGAACCTGGGCGGCAATCCAATGCGCGTCTTTCTCGGAGACGGCAATGCCTTTGGGCTGGACACAGACCGTCTGCTGAAGATAACAGACCTGATTCACCGGTATTTTCCGGATTGCAGCGCCATCAATATGGACGCCACAGTAACCAATATACAAGCCAAATCTCAGGAAGAGCTGCAGGCCCTCCGGGCTGCAGGCGTATGTCATCTGTACCTGGGCATTGAGAGCGGTCTGGACGACGTCCTGCGCCGTATGGGAAAGGACCACAATCTGGACCAGGCATACCGTCAGATTGACCGGATTCAAAGTGCGGGATTCATTTTTGATGCCCATATCATGACCGGAATTGCAGGCCATGGAAGGGGGGCCGAAAATGCAGCTGCCACCGCAGAATTCTTCAACCGCACCAAGCCCAGGCGCATCATAAACTTCTCACTTTTTCTGTTTCACAGCGCCCCTCTGTATCAAGAGGCCCAGGCAAAAACCTTTGTTCCTGCCACGGAACTGGAAAACCTGCAGGAGGAACGGCTGCTTCTGGAGAGGCTGACTGCCGAAGAACCGCTGGAATATGACGGTTTCCACGACCGCATTGAATTCAGGGTGCGGGGAACCCTGCCCGGTGACAGGGAAAAAATGCTGGCCAGGCTGGAACAGGCCATTGAACAGTACCGGAACCAGGAGCCTGTAATTGCAATCGCTTAATATGGCTGCCTGTAAAATCTGCCCGGTACATGCTGAACCGTTTTGTGAAGTGCTATCGAAAATCCAGGAGGCGTTTGCTGACGCCTCCTGGATTGATTCATATAGCAACAACTTCCTGATATTTATTGCTATTATATACTATTTTGTGACCATAGTAAAGTATCATAAAGCTAATTCCTTCTCTTGGGGTCAGCCATCAGAAACAGCATTCCCATCAGGGATGCAGCAGCCAGACACCGCCACATGACGGTATTGTTGTTTTCTCCGGTCCTGGGCAGGGGGACAGGGCTGCTGTCCGTATCATCTGACATGGCGCTGTTAGGACCATGCCCTGGGGCCTGGTCCTGTTCCGGCGTCACGGCAGGTCCGGCCTGGGTTTGTGCGCCAGGGCCAGGTCCTGCATAATCCGTTTGCGCGGCCCCCTGTCCCGCCGTATGGCCGGATGAACCGGAACCGGAAGAACCGGAACCATGGGGCCGGCCGGAATCCTGTGAATTGTTTTCCGGGGTATCGGAGGGATTATCCCCATCCTCCGGAGCGGGAGGCGGCTCCGGCCTGCTGCTTTCCATCGCCACATGTCCGGACGCATCTGTCTCTGTGTTTTCACCTGTGGCAGCGCTATACACAGACAAATCAGGCAGATAACCTTCAGCCGGCTGTATTTCCATTATGTAGTAGGCGGTTCTGGGCTGCAGTCCTGTAAAGGTATGCATTCCATTTTCATCTGTCTCCGCCGCATCCCCGGCAGGTATTGTGCACGCAGGGTCATAAAACAGCTGCAGCTTTACACCTTTTAAAGGCAGGCCGGTCTTACGGTCCGTCTTAAGAATGGTCAGGGCTGCTTTGGCTCTTTCATTGTAAATCTCCACGGCTGCCGGAAGATTTTTTACCGCAACGGTTTCCGTTACACGGTCCGTCTTGACATAGCCGGCAGGAGCCTCCTCTTCCTTCAGCCAGTAGGTCCGTCCCGGATAAAGACCGGTAAAGACTGCTGTTCCGTCCTCACCGGTGACGGATGCCTCCCCGGCAGGCATGGCGCATGACGGGTCGGTATAGAGACAGAATACTGCATCTTTCAGGGCAACGGACGAATCTGCATCCATTTTTTTTACCAGAATGGCTCCTGCTGCCCCGTCTTCACTGGGAAGATTGGTAAATGTAAGCACCTCATCCTTTATCGCATCTGTTTTTATTTCATTCCACTGGTCATTGAGGGCGTAATGTTCAGGTGCTTTTATCTCTTTATAATAAATCCGGTCCAGGTTTCCAATCTGGCTCCTGGGCACCGCAAGGGTACAGATACCCGTGTTGTCGTCACATGGTGCGGACACCAGAAGGGCATCCTCGCTCCGGTCTGAATAAAGGCCGAACACAGCTCCCTTCAGTATACGCTGCTCTCCGTCAACCTTCCTGACTTGGATGGACAGGAATTTTTCCGAAGGCAGGGAAAAGCCGGCGGTGCCAAAGGATTTCTGGGTAAATGCAGCACTGGACCCGCTGTTGCCGGAATCCTCCGGGATTATACTTCCCACCAGTTTTACGGCATTGTTCAGCTTGACTCCTGACCGGACAACATAGGCACTGTAGGTAAGGATATAGCTTCCCTCTGCATCCGGTATCGGAACAGAGAATGAATTTTCCTTTGCATTGTAGTATATTTGGTCCAATGGCGGCGTCACGTCATTGCCCATGGTCAGTCCGGTCCTGTAATGGCCGCTGCTGTCCGGTGTAACCCTTTGGGACGGAAGGGCTTCATACAGTTTTACGGACTCCAAATCAATATAAAGCCCTGCATCCAGAGTGTCGTTGACGTACAGGTCCATATCCGGGTATCCTCCTGTCAGGCTGACGCCAAGAGGGTTGACCGATACCTGGTAGTTTACTGTATTTCCTGCATGGGATATATCCTTTTTATTTAAAATCTCATTTTCCAGTACCATCTTTGAAACAGCTTCCACGGTCTTTCCGGGATTGGCTGCAGCTGAAAGGACTGCTCTGTTTTCTACTGACACTTCCCTGCTATTGCGGAAATATGTATTATTTATATCAACCGTAACAGGAATGGTGATGGTATGTGCCTGCTTTACATCCTTCAGCCGTATAAGGATTCTCTTGTTGGGACTGCCTGAGTCATCCGGCCCAACGGTTATCCCCGCCTTTTGGCCAGCCTGAGAGCCGGCGTCTGTGCCTGTATCCTGCCCGGTATTTTCACCCTGCGGGAAAGCAGTATTGTCCAGCATGGCGTTTTTTACATTATCGGCGGTACAGCTTAAACCTTCAGGCAGGTCGTCCGTAATGGCAACATCACCCAGCGGAGCCTGGTTTTCATTGACCGTTAGCTTCCAGGTCAGTTCTCTGGTGTCCGGGCTATAGGATATGTGGGATTTTTTCAGTACATTGCTGGTGCAGGCGTACTGGGCAGCCGCTGTCCTGTCCTGACGGATGGGAGTATTTTCCACGGTTGTGCCGTCCCGTTTCATGGTTACCGTGTTATGGAATGTTTCATTTTTATTGGAAGCCCAGAAATCCGGGTCATCCACATAAGATGTAAGAGTAAAATCAAAGCTATTTTTTCCGATGTCTCCTAATCTGATATCCAGCAGGTCCAGTGCCAGGACAGGGGATGGATTACCGGACTGGCCCTGCACAGAGTCCAATGACACATTGTTTCTGTTAAAACAATCCGGATTTGCGCCGGTTATTCCTGCCTGTTCAAGCCCCTTTTCAATGGCGGCGCAGATAGCATCCAGGCAATCATCTTTGTTGGCCTCAACCTCTTCCGTTGAAGCCCCCGGAACAAACACATGCCTGTATTCTCCGGGAGCCGGCGGCGTAATCAGCTCATCTGTCAGATGTATGCTTGTCATGTTTACTTTATTGGGATTGACGGTCACGGTCCATGTGATTGTATGGGCCGATTTATCGTAAGCACGGGCTGATTTAAGTATCAGGTTATTATTAATGTTCAGGTCGCCGGGACCTTTGGAAACAGAAGGAGGCATCCGGTCGCTGCCAGGACCGCTGCCGTCCGGCCAGGCATAATCAAGGCTCACTTTATTGGACAGGTCCTCTGCTGTCAGTCCCTGTCCAGCCTGGCTATTCTGGTTGTTCTGGTCAAAATAATCCTGGTCAATGGCCGTGGTATAAGTTATTGTATAGACTGCTTCTGCTGTTTTGGGAGTACTGTTTTCTATCAGCTTGATTTCCAGCATTGTCTTTGCGCTGACCGGGTCAGCGGTTATTATTTTGTCTATTGTACTGATATCATCTGCGTTGATTCCATTTATTAAAATGCTGTCTTTGTCCAGTTCCAGTCCCTTACCCATTTCGTCAATCACATACAGGTGTTCAAAATCCCTGCTTACTGTATTGACGGTTACGGTCCAGTTGATTTTCCACTGGTCACCATCTGCTTGGGGTTCAATGGTTCTGCCGTGTTTTGCTATCATGTTCCGTCCCGGCCAGTCAGAGGGGACCTGAACTGTTTTTGCGGCCTGTATAGAAGGATTTACGGAAACGCCATTTTCATCCAAGGCCTCCGCTTGATTGGTAAAGCTTAAGCCTCCGCCTGGCCTTGCCCATATATTGGACAGAGTGTTATCTTTCAGTATGGTATCATAGGTGATTTCCACGGTCTCGCCGGGGGGCAGGCTGCTGATGTCACAGGTCAGGATTTGGGTATCCTTATCATATTGAGGGACGGATACTGTGTTTAAATGAGCCGCTGCCCGGGCTGTTCCGTCCGCATATTCCAATTCAGAAGGAATCCTGTCCCGGATGATTTTCGGAATGGAATCCTGGTTATCCTCTATATAACCTTTAACCGGCTGTGTGTATGTGATTTTCCAGTGTATTGTTCCGTCGGCATCCCATGTTCCGTCTTTTTCTAATTTGGGGGGCTGCGGTACACGTTCGGATATGGTGAAGGATACCTCCGTGCCTCCGGGCAGGCTGATTGTCACGATTCCCTTGTCGTCTGTATCCAGATTATCATGGTTCAGCTTACAGGAATAGTAGATTTCAACATCTCTTAAATCCTTATAGGTTATGGTCCCGCCGCTGACAGCAATTGGCCCGAAGTCAATAAATGTCACTTCCAGTACGGTGGAACCGGAGGTCCAGACAACTTCTCCGAATGTAGTGGATGATATTCCGTCCAGAACTTTTTCCAGGGACATACTTCCGTCGTCAACCGGAGAAAGGGCATCCGGAAGCGTTATCAGATATGTTGTTCCGGCATCCATATCCTTCAGGGATGGGATGGACATTTTAAGCCATAACGGGGTATTCAGACTGACAGCAGAGTTTCCCGTTATCCTCTCTCCCACTCCGCCATCTGAATCCTCTTTGTAAAGCTGGGATTTTAGTTCATTCAGGGCTGTTCCGTCCGCATCGTTTCCTGCGATTCGGATACTTAATCCTTCTATATTTATGGTTCCGTCCTCCGCGGCCTGTTCCGTATCAATGGTACAGGGCACTGTCAGGATATAATCCCATTCCCATGTGTCTGATTCTTCTGTCTTCTGGATGTTTTCATCATCTTCCTGTTTTATCTTTGCTGCCTGTGAATCTGTGCCGAGCGGAGCATCCTTCTCTGCTGATGTCAGAAGATGCCGGCCGCGGGGGCTTATAGACGCTTGAAGCGCCGGATGCGTGTGAATGGATGCAGAGTTACTGTATCCGGAGATTGTTTGGCTGTCATTGTTGTCCATTATGCCGCCGGATGAGCTTTCATTGCCTGGGTTTTCCTGGCTGTTGCCGGATGTGTTTTCGTTGCCTGGGTTTTCCTGGCTGTTGTCGGATGTGTTTTCGTTGCCGGGTTTTTCCTGGCTGTTGTCGGATGTGTTTTCGTTGCCGGGTTTTTCCTGGCTGTTGCCGGATGTGCTTTCGTTGCCTGGGTTTTCCTGGCTGTTGCCGGATGTGTTTTCGTTGCCTGGGTTTTCCTGGCTGTTGCCGGATGTGTTTTCGTTGCCTGGGTTTTCCTGGCTGTTGCCGGATGTGTTTTCGTTGCCTGGGTTTTCCTGGCTGTTGCCGGAGGCACTTTCGCTGCTGCCGTCATCTTCTGCGTTTCCTGGCTCCTGGCTTTCCGTCGGTGATATATTGTCTGATGGAAATAAATTATCCGGCGGGGTTATGATATCAGAATTCATTAATTTTTCATCTGACTTTTTCTGTCTCTCTTTCTTCTCATAATCCGGATTTTCCACAGTCAATATCCTTTGGTCCTCTGACAGGCTGGTTTTTGCCCTTACTGTTCCGTCCGGTCCTGCTAATGTGATAAGGGACCTGGCTTTGGAAAAGTAAAGCAGCCCTTCCGGTATCTCTATCTCCTCTGATTCCCCGGAAAAGCTTACTTCAGTGACCCATTCCAGGACATCCTGTTCTCTCACTGTATCCTGGTCCTTCAGATATCGGCCGTCCCTGTAGATTCCCGGTGTTCTGACGGTTTCGTCTGTACCGTAGTCTGCTCCTTTGGCTGTCAGCATGGTATTTTGCAGCATAAGAATTGTTACCAGCAGCCATGCAGCCACCTTCTTTATTGGTTTTTTCATACATTCCTCCTGTGTTTAAAAACCGGCTCCGCCTATGTGACAGGCCGGGCCGGTTTTTCTGTTACTGTCTGATTATATTATAAATAACAGGCGTAACATGACCGTTACATTTATGCAGTTAGAATGTTAGATTTGCGTTACTTATGATATAAACACCATCTTTTTGACAGACTGCTGTTCCCGCAGACCCATTCATATAGTTCCAAAAACACTAAAACAGGGACGCCCACATATAATATCTTAACTGATACCCTTGTCCTTACCAAATGGATTTTATGTGGTAGTTTTTATATGATGTTATGGATGTAAAAACGTCTAAGCGAATGGAAATTCAGACAGGTTAATTGTATTCAGTCTGCAATGAAATTGTGAAGGAGTGATATTGAATGAGATATGATTATGCAAACGGTATGAACTGCGGAGATTACCCTTATGGATGTAATTCCAACGGTTATTCCGAAAACAACGGCAGATATACAGAACCGGCAAATACAAATCTTAACTCTTTTTGCGGCGGATGCTGTCAGGGTCCAACCGGGCCAATGGGCCCCCGGGGCTGCCCTGGCGTTCCTGGTCCAATGGGTCCCCGGGGCTGCCCTGGAGCTCAGGGCCCCCAGGGGAATCCCGGCCCCAGGGGTATTCCCGGCCCCCAGGGTATTCCTGGCCCCAGGGGTATTCCTGGCCCCAGGGGTATTCCCGGACCCCAGGGTATTCCCGGACCCCAGGGTATTCCCGGGCCCCAGGGTATTCCAGGGCCAACCGGAGCCATGGGACCGCAAGGCTATGTGGGACCGACTGGCCCTATGGGACTAACCGGCGCAACCGGATTGACTGGTAGCACTGGTGCAACCGGAGCCACTGGTGTAACCGGACCGACTGGAGCTACCGGAGCCACCGGAATAACCGGGCCGACTGGTGCAACCGGAGCCACTGGAATAACCGGACCGACTGGTGCAACCGGAGCCACCGGAATAACCGGGCCGACTGGTGCAACCGGAGCCACCGGAATAACCGGGCCGACTGGTGCAACCGGAGCCACCGGCGTAACCGGACTGACCGGCCCCACCGGAGCCACCGGAATAACCGGGTCAACTGGTGCAACCGGGGCCACTGGAGCGACTGGCGTAACCGGCCCTGCTCCTCTATCCGCAGGCTGTGCCTGTGTACAACAGATGAGAAATATATTACAGCAGATAATCCAGCTTTACCCAACAGATAATGTAATTGTTGCCATGGAAAGCGGCAATAATGCCAGCGGAAGGCCGGGCTCGCTTTTGCCGGCGCCTGATACCAACCCTAATTCAGGGCTTTTCCAGCTGACCAATGCGCAGGGCGTTCCCCAGGAAGCACTCTCCATCTGCAGGATTGCCTCTGTCAGGGTCACAAGCGCTGAATATAATAACGCCATCACCTATCTTCCGGCACCCACCCCGGCACCCACAGGATGCGACGCTGACTGTCAGGCCGCCATACGCGCTTACCTGCCGGTTGGGACAGCAGGCGTAGATATCAACGCAGGAGGCCAGACCGTTGCACAGGGCACGGTCCTTCGAAATGAATTCGGTGTTTTGGTTCTGGCCGGATCAAATAACAGCGACCCCACCTTTGTCTCAACTTGCAAAGCTGAAATTATCACAACCTAAAATATGATGACCTTAACATAGCCACAGAGGATTACCAGTAAAGCGGTAATCCTCTGTGACTATCAGTTCTGCCCAGTTGATTCAAATCCTCAGGCATATCAGACTCTATTTGTTTAATAAGCTTGGGGTTATAGCGATACGTCAGAGAGATGGTTTCCTTGCTGCCAGTGTACGAGCAGACATGTGAGTAACCAAAAACCTCCGTCAAAGAGCATTCTGCGGGCATCCACCACCGTTACCTTGCCACTGTTTCAGGTCCGGAACCCGGGCGGAGCTGAAGCAGTGGACTCACTGTGCGAAGTTTCCCCGTATGTATTGCTGTTATATACTATTTTGTGACCATAGTAAAGTATCATAAAGCTAATCCCTACTTATTTTAGAAATGCAAATTTCAAATAAAAGTAATTTAACCTGTCCATAATAAAGAACTTCCATTCATCGGAAAACGAAGCCAAATCACCTGACTGTAAATCTTTTTCCAGCCGCCCAATAAAATCAGACAAATCATTGTCCAGCTGTCCGGTACTCATCAATACGGCAGATAAAATATATCCCCATACAGCCAGTTCTCTTAATTTATCATAGCATTCCCGTATCATTGCAGAAGGACATTCTCTGGAGATGAAGCTTAAAAGAACGTCAATGCACAGGATACTGCTGGTTTTTCCATGAAGTTTTCTGATTTCCTGCAGCAGTTCATCCCTCTTCTCCTTCGTGGCCGACTCCAATGTAAAGAGAGCCACGCCGCGGACCGTCAATGCCAGAATCTGCAATCCTTCTCCATGCAGCAGCATGTTTTCCCGGATTTCATCCTTCTTCAGGAGATTCAAATCCATGGGCTCCAGGCAGACTTTGGTTCCAATCCCCATATAGGTCCTGGTGACACCCAGAGAGTTCAGCACTGCAACCGTACGGCGCACCGTACTCAATGATACCTGGTACTGCTCTGCCATGTTAGGCAGGGACGGAAGATAACTCCCCACCGGATAACGCTCCCATATAATTTCACGTATGACCACAGTGGCCAGTGTATACCGTACCTGGGGACGGCTGCGATAAATATTCCACTTAAACGGAATCTGCGGAACCGCCTCAAGATGATACTCACCGCGTGCGGATTCAATGAAATCAATTACTTTATTTTGTGCGCTGTCAATATAGGAATCGAACTCCGTCTTTAAATCATCCATTGTTCGCACCGATAATACTTCCTCCGCTATGGTACCGGTTCTGATTTCACGTTTACTCGGATACAGAAAATTAAGGTAACGAAGGCATTGCCAGTAAAGGTTAAGAAGTAAATCATTGTGAAAGGTACGCAGGACATCCAGATACAGCTTTATGGGCATTGCTACCATCATTGCGCTTTCCGCTCCATGGATTTTCTTTAGATAATCCACTATGTCCGCATCAGGATTATGTATCGCTATCTCCCACATAGGATTAAATAGCAATTCACCTGCGTAGCAAAAATCCAGGATTCCTTCTTTGCGCGGCACAAAATACTTGGCGGTATTTTCTCTGAATACCTCTCTTGTTCCCCTGTATGCAACCCTGGCAATCTTCCGTTCCTGCGTTTCTATGTATCCGTTTTTTTCAAGCTTATCCAGTGCAGACTGAACCGTATTTCGCCCCATATGAAAGATATCTCGGAGTTGTTGTAACGACAGCAGCTGTTCATCGTATCTGTAAAATCCAAAGAGAATACGGGATTCAAAATACTCATATAGTAACTCATAAAGTTCGTTTGTCTTTTCCATCCCTCTCCTCCTGTGTGGAAATCATTTCACACTCTGTTCAGATAAAGTACTGGCATAATTGTATCACGATTAATAGAATGCTGCAATAAAGTGTGTTAACTATTGCGTATGCTCCCTGTTTCTTTGTACAGGATTTTACATACCCAGCTATAACTGTTCCCATTGCCTCTATATAATAAGTATATCAAAAAATCGCTGAAGTCACACGGCCTCAGCGATTTTTCTTTTGAGGGAGTTTTTTACAGCCCCAATCAGTCCTGCCCAGTTTATTCAAATTCTCAGGCGTATCAGAATCTATTTATTTAAATTGATAATTTCTTCAACCTCTCTTAAAAACAGCTTCCGGTCAATGGGATGTATGACAAAACGCGTATAGCCCTTTTTTATCAATCCCAAAATAGTTTCATCCACCTCACGATGAGGGGCCACAAAGAGCACAATCCTGCGCTGAGGACCTGAGAGAAATTTGAAAATATCTGTTAATTCACACGAAGGCAGTTCCAAATCAATGATGATAAGCTTGGGGTTATAGCGATAAGTCAGAGAGAAGGTTTCCTTGCTGTCAGTGGATGAGTAGACATGTGAGTAACCGGCTTGTGCTAAAAATGAAGACAGAAGATGGTGCAGTTCCTGGTTGTTTGAAGCGATTATAATGTTGCGCATAATCTCACCCTCTTTCTATTTACATTATACCACTTTAAAGTGAGTTAGTAAATAGATGCAGGCCGCACTGTGAACCATTCCTGTCCTATCTCACTGGTTTATATCCATGGGCGCTGTCCCGAGATATGTTTTAAGTATTTCGTACATATTTGCCAGTTCAATAGGCTTGGCCAGAAATGCATCAAAGCCCTCGTCAAAGAACATCCTGCGGGCATCCACCGTTGCATTGGCTGTCAGAACCACAATCGGAATGTGCCTGTACTTTTCCGCCTCTAATTTTTTAATCCGCTTCATAGATTCAACTCCATCCATACCGGGCATCATGTGGTCCATGAAAATCAAATCAAAATCCTGTTCCTGAATAAGGCGGATGGCCTCTTTCCCTGACTCTGCGCATACTGTTTCTGCACCAAAGGAATTCAGAAGAAGGGATGCAACCTCCAGGTTTATCCTGTTATCATCCACCACCAGTACCTTTCCGCTGTTTAAAGTCCGGAACCCGGACGGAGCTGAAGCTGCGGACTCACTGTACAAGGTTTCCCCGGACTCATTGCCGTCTCTATGTACCGGAACCTGGAGCAGCGTCACGGTGAATACAGAGCCCTTCCCGTATTCACTTTCCACCTGGATATTTCCTCCCATCATCTGACTTAAGGATTTTGAAATGGCCAGACCCAGACCAGTGCCCTCCTTGTTGTGGTTTTGGTAGGCATCCAGCTGGCTGAAGCTGACAAACAACTTTGATACATCCTGTTTTTTGATGCCGATGCCGGTGTCTGCAATCCTGATTCTGAGATAAAATTTTCCGTTTTCCTCCAAACATCCGGCGCTTAAGGTAATCTGACCCTGTTCAGTAAATTTGACGGCATTTCCAATCAGGTTCAGCAGAATCTGCTTAATGCGGTCCCGGTCGCCCACCAGACGGCACGGCAGTGCTTCGTCGATATCCGCTACAAAGTCCACCGGCTTATTGCCGATACGGGTTTCGGCCATGACCGCAAGCTCCTTTATCAGCTCCCGGATATCATATTCATCTGCCAAGATTTCAAACAGCCCCGACTCAATTTTAGACATGTCCAGGATGTCATTGATAATGGTAATCAGGCCGTGCCCGGAGTTCCGGATTCCCTGAACATACCGCTTCTGGACATCTGTTAAGTCGCTTTGGAGCAGCAGCTCGCTCATTCCGATGATAACATTCATCGGCGTTCGGATTTCGTGACTCACATTTGCCATAAATTCCGATTTGAGTCTGGAACGCTGACGCTGGTTCTGGGAATTCACCCAGGAAATGCCCGATGCAGCCAGAAGGAACATAAATACAACAATAAACACAATACACAGGGTTACAAGTTCCTTTGTAAGGACTGCGGTCTTCTGTGTAATGACTTTCCCGGACACAATGGTGAGAACCGTCCAGGAATCAAATCCCATAGGTGCATAATAGGCATATTGGGATGTTCCCAGCTGGCTGTATGAAAAAATGCCCGATTCGCCGGCGGCAATGCTTTCCATAATCTCCGCCTTGCTTTTCCCGTCTTCCAGCTGCACATTGTCCAGAACCTTATAAAAATTGTTGTAATCCATGCTCTTGTTATGGAGAAGAAGGCTGCCCTTTTCGTCAATGATATAAGAATACCCTTCCCCGCCAAAACTTTCAATATCCAGAGCTTCTTTTAACCGCGATGTTTCCAGCAAAGCAACCAAAGCGCCGATTGGTTTTCCATCCTTGTTTTTGATGGGGGCTGCCATGATGATTCCGGATACCGCACGGTCGGACAAAATACGCCGGACATGACCGGACATTGAGAATCTTCCTTCCATGGCCTCCTGATAGCAGGCCTCCCGGGAAATATCTGTATTCTGGGAAGGCTCTGTGGAGTGAAGCATACCGTCTTCCCAGGCATAACCCACATAGGCAAAACCGTGGCGGGATGCAACATTGTTCAGATAAATCAGCCTGTTTTCATCCCGGATAGCATAGGTTGCCAGCGCCGCTGTTTCAAGGGCATCCTGCGTATCGGTCACAATGGATTGGACATAGGCGGTGATATGGTCGGATATTTCCTCCAGACGCGCCTGGTTTTCCTCCTTCAGCGTCTGATTGAATTTTTTGATATAGGAGGCTGTGCACAGGATAAAACCCGCCAACATAACTGCGAAGAACAGAGCTGCCAGAACCACATACCATTTCTTATGCAAGTCTTTCATTGGGAAATCCCTCCTGAACCGTCTGCCGTCAGCTGGTTCAGGCGGCTGTCTCTCAGCATATCCATCTGTTTAAGGCATTCTTCTGCAGTCCATTTGTTATCCGGTTTCATATATTCCTGAATGACCGCTGCATCCATCTGGGAAAATCCCCTGATTCTCAGCCAGGCAGTGGATGACCTGTAGTTCCGTTCAATCAAGCGTTCCGCTTCCTGATATTGAGGGGTTGATATGCTGTTTATCTGGTTTTTGAATACAGGGGCAGTATAAATTCCTTCAAAGGCAGCGTTATAATTATAGGGGTCTGACAAAAAGGTAATGAAATTCAAGGCACTCTCAAGGCTCCTGCTGTTTTTATTTACAAGGAAAAGGCCAAGATTCGGCCCCTCATAGGTACCTTCTTCCGGTACGCCCACAAAAGCAGGCATAAGGCCAAACTCATCCGGATTCCCTTTGTAATCCGTATAAAGCCAGGTGTCCCAGCACAGCATCATGGCATATTGTCCGCTGCTCATTGCAGACTCCATGCCGGACCAGTCACCGGTAAGATAGGACTCTCCCATATATCCTTTATGGGCCATTGTCCTATACCATGAGACAATCTGCTTCATCTGCGGGATATCGCTGTAGGAAAGGCTTCCGTCATTCAGTCCATTAAGGATATCTGTATCCTCCACAATGGAATCCAGCGGAAACTGGTACAAAAACATGGATGGCTCCCTGCCCGGTATATAGAGCGGGGTGATTCCATGTTCTGAGAGAACGGCGCACAGTTCCATAAACCCCTCCTGGTTTTTGGGGATTTCCAAATGGTATTGCTTAAAAATGGTCTTATTATATAGGGTGCCTGAAATGGAAGCTTCCCAATGGGGAATGCCGATAATTCTGCCATTATAAACAGCCTGGTTAATGGAGGTATCAGTCAGGTCATCCACCCATGGGGCATCGGTAAAATCATAAAGGTTCTCATCGGGGTGATAAGCGTCAATATTGGTTCCCCCATAGCTGAGAATGACATCCGGCTCCTCTTCCAGCCCCTGGAAGCCCCTGGACATCCGCTGTTCAAACTCCTCACGGTCCACCTGGATAAGTTCCAGCTGATTGCCTGTAAGGGTTTCATAGCGTTTGAATGCCCTGTCAAGATAGGTTCTCTCCAAATCAGGATAAATGCCCAGAATCCTGAGGGGTTCGGGATACTCCTTCTGCCATTGGTACTGGGGACCTGAAAAAGCCTCAGCAGCCGGATTAACGCCGGAATCTGGCCTCCGGTTCCCACATCCTGTAATCAATGTGACGCCAATGAAAATGAGTGTAAGAAAAAATCCCCGTTTCTCCATCTTCCTGCTCCCTGCTTCCCTATTCTTTTTTAATAAAATATCAGGTCCCTGTTCACATAGGAACTAATGTCAGTATACCATAGCCACGTCAGCTCCGCAATCATTTAGGCATCACTGCCCTTTATTATGAGGCTTCCGTCACTGGAACAGGATGTGAGCCGCCGGTTTCAAGCTTTCCACAGACGGCATCCGCCCCGGCTTTCCCGCTTCACCTGGTACAATGCCTGGTCCGCCTTTTCAATTACTTCCTGAATCGGTTCCCTCAGATTCCAGATGGCGATTCCCGCCGAGCAGGCCGACGGTACCTCCTGGAACACCCAGTCCTCCTGGATGGCCCGGCAGATTTCCTCTCCCTTCTTAACTGCATCCTCCTCTGTCCTCATACATTTCATCACAACAACAAATTCATCGCCTCCATAGCGGGCCGCCACATCTGTTTCCCGGGTATGGGCGCGCAGAATTTCTCCAAACCGGCAGATTGCCTCGTCTCCTTTGCTGTGCCCATAGGTATCGTTGATTTTCTTAAGTCCGTCCAAATCAAAGAAAAATACTGCGCATGGCCCTTCTTCCATACGCACCATCTCCATTGCCATCATAAAACCTCTGCGGTTGAGAAGGTCCGTCATGTAATCCCTGTACGCTTCTTTCTGAAGGTCCAGCTCTCTTCTGCGGCATATTTCATCGGCAGCCAGCAGTATTTTCCTGTCATCATTGGGACAGGAAAATACCGCCGGTTCCAGGACCGACCGGCCTAAAAGAGTCTCAAATTCCTCACAGGGCATGGGCCTGGCAAAGTAGTATCCCTGGACATAATCGCAGCCAAACTGGCGGAGCCGTTCAAGCTGTTCTTTTGTCTCCACGCCTTCCGCTACCACATTTAAGTTCATGGAGCGAGCCAGTCCCATGATGAACCGAAGGATACCCTGGTGAACTGGTTTGGCTGTCTCATTCTGGATGAATTTCATGTCCAGCTTCAAAACATCCAGGGGCATCTGGTTAATCATGTTCAGGGATGAATACCCGCTGCCGAAATCATCCATTTCAATTACAAACCCCAGTTTGCGAAGGTGTGTTACCGTATCAATGATTTGTTTTGGATTTTCCGTATAAGCGCTTTCTGTAATTTCCAGATGAAGCCTTGACGGCGTAAGGCTGTATTTTTCCACCAGGCTCATCAGTACATCTGCAAGCTCCGCGTTATAGATATCAGCCCGGGACACATTCACTGATACAGACAGCTGAGGATACCCCTTCTGGTCCCATTCATGCAGCACGGCGCAGGTCCGGTCCCACACAAACTGGTCCAGCTTTGTAATAAAGCCGTTTTGCTCAAATATGGGGATGAACTGTCCAGGGGACTGAATGCCTAATTTAGGGTGGTTCCATCGTATCAGTGCCTCGGCTCCGGAAAGTGCATTGTCCCTGATTCTGTACTTGGGCTGCAGGTAAATCTTAAACTGCCCTTTTGCCAGGGCGGACTCCATGCTGTCTGTGATTGCCTGCTCAAGCAGAAGCCTGCTCCGCAGCTGGTCCCCGTAATAGGCGTAATATTTTCCATACTGGCCTTTGATGCTTTGGGCCGCCAACAGGGCCCAATCGCACATCTGCTCCACAGAAAGGCTTCTGTCCACCTTGGAATAAATGCCCCATTTCATCACAATATTTTTTACATTGGATAATTCATTGATTTTCCTTACTGCCTCCCTGAACCATTCCTCCCTGTACCGTGACTGGTGTTCAATCAGGCAGACAAATTTGTCCGAAGTCAGCCGTCCGCAGATTCCCCTTTCGCCTACCTGGTTTATGTACATATCAGCTATACCGCGGAGAATCTGGTCCCCTGCCGGAACACCGAAGATATCATTCACCAATTTAAAATTCTCAATATCGGAACAGATAATATCGTATTCCCGGTCTGGTCTTTGCTCTAAAAACGGCTTGACCCGCTGATAAAAAAATTCTTTGCTGAACAGCCCGGTGAGCCGGTCATACTGCAGGAGATTGACCATGGAGGCTGTTTCGCGCAGATTGATAATATTGGCTATCCTGTGAAGGATTACCTCTGCTTTATAAGGTTTGGTGACAAAATCCGTTGCTCCCCTGGAAAGTGCCGTAACCTCGTCGGACTCACTGTCGCTCTGGGTTGTGACAATCACGGGGACGGATGCGTATGCGGGGTCTTCTTTTATGATGGAGAGAAAGGTATATCCGTCCATAACCGGCATGACCAAATCCAGGAGAATCAGGGAAATTTCCTCCCCATACTGCTTTAGTATGCGAAGGGCTTCCTGTCCGTTCTCAGCTTCCAGCACTTCATAAATTGAGACGGATGTCACTATTTCACACAGCAGCATACGATTCATTTTGTTATCTTCTACCACCAGAATCTTCTTTTTAGAAATCATTTTTTACCTCTTTGCTGTTTGCCTTAAAGTAATTATATCGTTTCATCCGCCCATGTCACAAGTTCCTTGGCATCTTTTGTGTAGATATCAACATCCCAGTTTTTCCATATATCCGTATGTTCAAACGCCAGACCGCCCACCGCAATTCTCACCTGCGGACATGTTTTCCGCAGCTGTTCCACGGCAGCCCTGCACAGCGGCAGATGCTGGGGCATGGTGACGGATAAGGCAGCCAGGACCGGCTGATGCTCCATGATGGCGTTTTCAACCGACTCTACCGGAACAGCAGCGCCCAGGTAAATACTGTCCCAGCCATTGTATTCAAACATATCCGCCACCATGCGCGCGCCTATCTCATGGAGCTCACTGCCAATACATGCCACCAGTACCTTTTTGCCCTTCCGCTGCTGGTTGAAAATCAGCGGGTAAAGCTGGGACAGGGATAACTGGGTAATCGAGGTACAGTAATGCTCCATATCCACAGAAATCCGGTGGCTGTGCCACAAATCGCCTACCCTTCTCATTGCTTCGGCCACAATATCCACGCAGATGTCGCTCAGAGGAATACCGAGATTTACATATTCTGTTATAAGAGCCATGGAACCTTTCATATCGGACCGGAGCATGGAGGATAAATATTGTGTTATCTCCTGTTCATATGCTCCGCCCCGGTTTGTTTCCGTCCCCTTCGTTCCAGGCTCCTTTGTTCCGTCCCCCCGGCATCCCTCCTCCTGGTATCCGTCCTCCTTTTCATGGTAGCCGCCATGTTCATATTCCTCGGCCGTGACGCGGACAGCACAGTCCAGAAGGCGGTGAAGCTTGGGCCGTTTCTCTTCTTCCATGACTGCCTCCATGGAGCTGCGTATGAGCTCATAATGGTCCGTCATGATATCCTTCACCCTTTCCCTGGTGCAGTAGGGCATCAGCGGAACGAGAAGCTGGTAGAGCCATCTTGCGTACCGTTCAAAGATTCCTTCGTCCTCCAGCTCCATGGCAGTATAAAGAAAGTCCACATTATACTGTACATCCTGATACATTTTCTGCCTGGCACGGCCGTCCAGTTCCTTTTGCAAACGGGCGTCCTGCGAGAGCTGCCGGTTAAATATTTCATTTGTCAATCTCTGAAACTCCGGATTCTGCTTCATTAATAATAACCCCATAAATCCTCCGTTCTTTCGTTGAAATCGTATGATGTGCCACTGCCGTCCTCCTGCGGGACATCAGCCATCAGAGTTACAGTGACGGAGCAGATGGAAGGCAGTCATTCTAACTCTGCCCATGTATATTATACAAATTTTACCATAAGAAAGGCCCGGGCGCAAGCGTCCGGGCCAAACTTATGTCTTTTCCTAATCTGAAAGTCAGCGGAAACTGCCAGACTGAATGCAGGCAGGTTATCAGGCAGGAAAGAGGGAGCAATCCCTCTGGCCTGACCCACAGCGTCCTGTTAACATATATATTCCAGTATAGTCTGAATGAGCTTACCGACATCCACTGGTTTGGAAAGATGGGCATTCATTCCGGCTGCCCGGCTTTTTTCCCGGTCCTCGGTAAAGGCATTGGCCGTCATGGCGATGATGGGTATTGTTCCTGCTTTTTCACAGTCCAGCTTTCTGATGCTGCGGGCCGCCTCATAGCCGTCCATGACCGGCATACTTACATCCATTAAAATCAGGTTACAGGCCTCGGGCTGTAATTCCTGGAAACGGCGGACCGCCTCCTGTCCATTGGGCACAATTTCACATTCTGCTCCCGCTATGCGCAGAAGCTCTGAAAGGATTTCAGCATTCAGCTCATTGTCTTCAGCCGCCAGGATGCGGATTCCCTGTAATGGCAGGCTTCGGACCTCTGTTTTTTCGCCCTGTCCTCCTGCCCGCTGGCTGAATCCTGTCCCCCTTGTATCCTTTATGTCTGGACTATGCAGGTTTGAACTCCTCATATCTGAATTCTGCACATTCACACTCTGCAATTGGAACCGTACCGTAAATGTGCTTCCCTTCCCAGGTTCACTGTCCACTTCGATTGATCCGCCCATCAGGTCCACCAGATTTCTGGTTATGGCCAGTCCCAGCCCAGTTCCCTGTATCCCATCTACAAATTTATTTTTTTCTCTGGAAAAGGGCTCATATATGTTCTCCACAAAATCCCGTGATATCCCAATTCCGGTATCCCTGACCGTAAAACAAACCTCTGTCCTGTCCCCTGTCTGCAGCGGGGCTGTGCTGGCTATAAAATCAATCCGTCCTCCATCCGGTGTGTATTTGACTGCATTGTTTAAAATGTTCATCATGATTTGCGTGATACGAATCCTGTCTCCCAGAAGTACTGTATGGACTGTCTCTTCCAGTCTCACGCAAAATTCCTGCCTATGTTCCTGTGTCTGGGGACGTATCATGGTATCCAGTTCCTTCACCAGCTCCCCTAGGTCAATTTCCGATGTATTCAGCACGGTCTTTCCGTTCTCTATCTGGCTGATATCCAGAACATCATTAATGAGCGAGAGCAGCAGCCTGCTGGAACTGAGAATTTTCTCCGTATACTCCCGCACCCGTTCCTCGCTGTACGCCTCCTGTTCCAGAAGCGTGGCAAATCCCACTATGGCATTCATGGGCGTACGGATATCATGGGACATATTTAGAAAGAACAGGCTTTTGGCCTGATTTGCTTCTTCTGCTGTTTGTAAAGCCTTCTGCAATGCCTTTTGCTGCCGCTGCTGTTCCATATACAGGTCGGTCAGGTCAGTTCTGGACAGGAGCACCATCTGCTTATCCCGGTCATAATAACGGTATTCCAATTGTTTTCTTGTATATCCGCGCACCGGGTCCTCAACACCGCAGTAAATAACATGCCTTCCCCATTTCTCCAGTTCTTCAATGACCCGGCCCAGCCCCATTTCCCGGATTACATGCTCCCTGTCTTCCGGCACCACATAATCATTTGCATATTTGATAATTTCCGTGGAGTAATCCTGGCATTCAGTGGGAGGAAGGGGTGTTCCGGACTGACTGCCGCTGAACATGGTATAACGGTTGTTCTTCACATCCAGATAAATAAAATAGTCGCAGTTATTGTATACAAATAAATTGATAATGCTTCTTAAAAGGTTTTCCTGTTGATGCTCCATGTCCTCAAAATCTTTTATCATATGTGTTCCTTTCAGGGAAAATAAAATCGCAAATCAGCCGGATATATCCAGCCTCTTCTAATCTGCCAGCGCTGTTTTCAGCGTTTCCCGCAGTATTCCTATGTCAATGGGTTTTGCTATATGGGCGTCCATACCGGCCTCCATGGCTGCATGGATGTCCTCTGCAAAAGCATTGGCGGTCATGGCAATGATGGGGATTGTACCTGCGTCCGCCCTGGCGGCTGCGTATGCTCCCGCACCGGCACGCACGGCTTCAGCATCCAAACCAGCTCCCCCACGGATAGCCCGGGCAGCCTGGTAGCCGTCCATTTCCGGCATTTGTATATCCATCAGAATGGCATCATAGGTTCCCGGCTCCGCGGCAAAAAAGGCCTGTACAGTCAAGGCACCGTTTTCTTTTACTTCTGATTCCGCCCCATACATCCGAAGGATTTCACATAAAATCTCAGCATTTATCTCATTGTCCTCAGCCACCAGAAACCGTTTTCCTGCAAAGGGCTGTCCTGACGGTTCCTCAGGCTTCCTGATTTCAGCTGCCTCAGGAGCCGCGGCAATCTTCCCCTCCAGTTCCACTATAAAGGTGGAGCCCTTTTCCAGCTCACTCTGAACGGATATGGTTCCTCCCATGAGGTCCACCAGTCCCTTGACAATGCTAAGGCCCAGTCCTGAGCCTTCCACCCGGGACACCGCCCTGCTGCGCGTAAATGGCTCAAACAGATGTGCCAGGGTTTCCTCCGACATTCCAATCCCTGTATCGCTGACCGTAAAACGGTAGCGCACCCACTGTTTTCCCTTTACAGAGGGAATTTCTTCAACGGAAAAATGTACTGAACCGCCTTTCGGAGTAAACTTTACCGCATTTCCCAGTATATTAATCAAAATCTGGCTGGTGCGCAGCGCGTCCCCGCAGCAGCAGGGGTTCCGCATCCCGCTGATTCGGGCTTCATACTGCAGTCCGGCCGCCTCCGCCTGGGGCGCGATAATCTCCGTGGCCTGGGCAGCCAGCTCCGGCAGACAGAATCGTTCCCGGTTCAGCTGGATTTTGGCCTGTTCAATCCGGCTCATATCCAGGATGTCATTAATCAGGCTCAGCAGATGTCTGGAAGACATGGCTATCTTTTGCAGACAGCTTTGTACCCGGATGGAATCACCAATATTGGCATTTGCCAGCGTTGTCATTCCCATAATGGCATTCATGGGCGTACGGATATCATGGCTCATTGCGGACAAAAAGTCGCTTTTTGCACGGCTGGCCTCCCGCGACAGCGCCAATGCCCGTTCCAGTTCTGTTTTTGCCGCCCGTTCAGCGGCCAGCATATCCGTCACATCGGAACGCACCAGACAAACTGTCTTATGGTTCTGGTCACCCCATAATACATTGACCTGCTTGTACCGCAGTCCTTCCCCTGACCAATAGGGCAGGACAAAATCATACCCATCCGGCCTTTCCTCCAGTTCCCTGCGCAGGGTTTCCAGGCGGAACTGCTGCTTCACCGTTTCACGGTCCGCTGCTTTCTCATAATAGCCAGCCAGATTGTCCAATACCTCATTATAGTTTCCTGCTGTATGAGGCGGCAGGTTTTCCAGGACCATCTGCCTGGTATACATGACAAGACCGCCTGTGGAGACATCAATAAAACCGGCCAGCTCACAGGTATAGGCAATGACCCGAAGCAGCCGCTGCTGTTCCCGGATGGATTCCGTAATATCTGTTCTGGACAGGCAGACCCGTCCCAACCGCAAATCAACCGGAGAAACCGTCATGTTTTTCGTCCTGATTTCCCCGTCATCATCAATAAGGGAAAAGGCAAATGTATAGGCCCCGCCCTGTTCCAGACGCTGGGACATGCATCCCAGGCTCAGGCCGTTCCAGTATTGCTCCCGGTCCCTGGGAACCACCCTGTTCTTCATCATATAGTCCATCCACCGGGAGTGAGGCCCCTGCCGCGGGGGGACAAAGCGGGCATTGGCGTCCAGGGACAGAATTTTATATGTATCCCGCTTCAAATCCAAATCCGCCGCAAAATCATAGCCGGTAACCGAAAGCTGATGGAGAATCCGGTCTGCTACTGTCTGCTCCGTAATATCCGTTACGGTTAATATTCCTGTAACATCGCCGCTGTCCGGCGTGGAAACCATGTGCATCTCAAACAGCACATACCGGCCGATGTCCTCGCCGGGCAGCTGTATATAGAATTCATGCTTTTGTTCTGTTTCTCCCCGTTTAAAAGCGGCAAGAGCCGGCTCACGCATGTAGATATCCTTAAAAGCCTGCCGCTGGTCCCCGTCCTCAATCAGGGTTGAAAGACCGGTAAAAAACTCTTCACGGACAGACCCGAAGGTTTTCCGGAGTTCCATACCCGTGCGGTCAATGATTTCTATTATATTATCCTGGGTGATGTTGCAGTGGCCAAGCACCAGGGCGTTGGGGTCAGGCCGCTGGTAATGCTGCAGTATCAGGTCATTGTACTGCTGACGGACATGAGCCCGTTCCTCGTGCTCCTTTGTCATATCGCTGTACACAGAATAAATTTTCCGGACGCCATCCTCGTACCGGATAAGAGACAGGGTATTCTTGACCCATACATATTCCCCGGAACCGTTCAGAAGCCTGTACTCAATCTCCCAGCGGTTCTTACCGCTTGCAAGGTATTCCGCCAGCTGCGACAGCGCGTGTTCCCGGTCATCCGGATGAACGCCCGTCAATGCGTCTTTCTGATAGAGCTTCCAGGCTTCTTCCAGAGTCATTCCGGTGGTTGCTGCCAGTCCCTCTGAAATATACTCAGGGACCAGGCTGCCATCCTTTTCATAGCGCACCACAGCCACCCCGCCGGGCAGATTTTTTAACATGTTCTGAAAATACTGTTCCAGGCGGTCCCGTTCCCTGCGGGTCCTGACCTCCTCTGTGGCATCCCGGATATATTTCACATAGGCCGGTATGCCATTCCAGTCGATTTCACGAAAATGGGTGGTAAAAACACGGCCAGAGTCGTCTGCCATCATTTCATGTTCTTTCCCATCCGGCTTATGGCTTTTCAGGGTGCAGAAACCGCAGGGTTCACTTTTTCCATGCAGGACGGAATAACATGCCTGTCCCAGACAGGAACGGCCTTTGGAAAACAAATCCCCGGACTCGTTTAGGTAGAGCAGCTCATAATTTTCTTTTCCAATCACATAGATGCCGTCCGCCGTATCATTGGCCATGTTCTGGAACAGACGCGCTTCCTCGGACATCCCCGTGAACACGGCATAAAATCTTGCTGTTTCAGTCAACGGGCCCATGCGGCGGCCTCTGACATGTATCCAGATTAGGGTTCCGTTCTTATGATACATCCGATAGGAGATATCCAGAACTTCCCCGCTGCGCAGAGCGGTTTTCACAGCCTCACTGACCCGCTCCCGGTCCAGCTCATAGACAGTGTTGAGCGTGTTGTCCGCCACCAGGGCATTAAGCTCTTCCTTGCTGTGACCTGACAGGGCCGGAACCCCGTCTGAATAAAAGACCGGAACCAGCTGCTGGCCTTCCAGCCGGTAGCTGGCAATGCCTCCGGGAATGGAATTCAAAAGCTGTTCCATTTCAAACTGGGCGTCCTTTATGTCAGAAATATTGTGGAACACACAGTGAAGAAGCGGACAGCCATTCTCCTCCCCCATCCACTTGGCCTGGGCGCGGACCCATACAACATGGCCGTCACGGTGCTTTTTGCGGAATTCCAGCATGGCCGTTCCACGGCTTTCTATCACCTCGTTTGCTTTGGCTTTCACTATCCCGATATCTTCCTCATAAATTAAATTGGCTGCGTCCTGTCCTGCCAGTCTGCGGTACTCTTTTGCCGAATAACCGGACAGGGCCGAAACCCCGTCTGAGAAATATACAGTCTCAAAAACATCCGTGACACGATAAATGGCAATGCCTCCGGGAATGGAGTTAATAATGTTCTGGGTTTTCTCGCTGGCGGAAACCATATCCGTAATATCTGAGATATACTGGATATGTGCCGGTTCACCGCCCCAGTCAATCCGCTGGACGTTGAACCGGTAGATGCGATGGTTCACCGGATGCCGGTACTCCCCTGCCATGGATTCTGGGCCTGCGGGGAAAAAGCCGTTTTCGCCTTCCTCCAAGTCCTTTAAAAATACATCCTTTGCCAGGCGGTTCGCATATAAAAGCCGGTTGTCTCCGGCTGAACTGACTAAAACTGCCATGGGCGCAAGGTCCAGCGCCTCTTTCATCTGCGCCCCGGACGCGGAAATTGCCTGATTCATGCTGCACGCTCCTTTCATTTCCGTTTTCGGCCGTCTGCGGCCTTTGCCTCATTCTGTTATGTTCACGGTGTTATTGACAAGGATACATGAGGACGAATTCTCTGTCTATATTTGTTTATTATAACATCTGCGGCAATAACAGACAATGATTCCATTAAAAAGCAGTCTGAAAATCAACTCTGTCTATATTTGTATTCATTGTCCGGAGACTATGGGAAACAGGGCAGAATATGCAGAAAATCCTGAGGAACCAAATTATTCAGGTTCCTCAGGATTATATATTATTCTGGCTTGAATTTCTATTCCGGGATTACATAGGCCCCATTCCATCAGAGGAATTGCGGGCCATATCAAGTCCAAGGCCCTCTACCCATGCCATAATTTCCTCCTGGGAGCTCCCGCCCTGGAATCTCTGCCCTGGCAGCCACTGGGCCTTATCTGTCAATTCCTCCAGGTTTGATGCGCTGGACCCTATGCCGCTGCTGCCTGAGGTGCAGAAAGGAACGATTGTCTTTCCAGAAAAATCATAGCTCTCCATAAAGGTGCTTACAATTTTAGGAGCCTCACCCCACCAGATTGGATAACCAATGAACACAATATCGTACTGCTCCATGTTATCCACTGCGCCGGATATAGACGGACGCGAGGACGGGTCGTTCATCTCAATCGTGCTGCGGCTTTTATCGCTGCCGTAGTCTAAATCCGCATCTGAATAAGGTTCTTCCGGAACTATTTCATATAAATCAGCACCCAGTCCGCTGGCTATATGTTCTGCCACGCCTTTTGTGGTATTTGTGGCGGAAAAATAAGCAACCAGGATATTACTGTCATTTCCGGTATCATCATTCCCGCTTGCCTCTGTGACGTCGGGTTTGTCCGCGGCGCTGTCCGGTGTATCTGTCCCAGCCTCCCCACCGGCCTTAGCTGATATATTTCCCGCAGTGCCGGCAGCTGTACGTTCCGGTCTGCTGCTCCCGGTGCAGGCTGCCAGAGATAAGGTCATTGAGAGCGTAAGCAAAAGGGCCGTGATTTTTTTCATATTCTCTTGTCCTCCGTTTCTATCTGTGTTTAAATTAATATGGGCATAAAGAAATATAAACCATCTCCTTACACCCATATTATAATTAACAGCGTTGATAATGTCTAATGCTTAGATTCACTGCCTGCATCATGCTTTTAGGGCATGGCGCCTGCCGGACCTTCCCACCTTCCCAGGAACCGCCTTTCATCAACCCATGCCGCAAAGTATCCTCCATCCCTCTGCTCATCAGGGACTATGATTCCGCTGAATTGGTCCGAAGCCAATCCGCCCATACGGAATAGTATTTCCCCAGAATATGGGCGCCGTCAGTGGAGTAAGCAGCGGACAAATTTCCATTCCCGTCGTCAAAAATGGGGTTGACATCCAAATAGAGACAGCCGGTGTCCTCTGCTATTTTCCGGATGGCATTGTTCAGCTCATCGATTCTCTGGTTGTTATAAATACTGCTCCTGGCAGCTTTTTCCCCGGTGACATGTAAATTGGCCTCCAATATCAGGATTGCCCCAGGCTGTTTTCCACGAATCCAGTCCACCATATCCCGGTATTGGGTGACAATGCTTTGAATGTCATATCCCAGCTCATTGATGCCCAGCATGAGATAAATGGTTTTGAAATCTCCTGACGATAAAACCTGGTCCAGATTCTGCCTGTCTCCATTTTTAAGTGAAACCCGGGTATTCAGAAGGTTAAATACCGACATGCCGGAATTGGCAAACACCTCTGCCCGGCCTAAATCCCCATACTCATAAAGCCCCACTGTCCGCGAATCACCGATAAACAGGGCCTCTGAAAAATCGGTTTCTATACTGATTCCATCGGTTTCCCGGGCGGTTGTTTCCCGGGCTGCTGTTTCCGTGACTGATATTTCCCGGGCTGCTGTTTCCGTGACTGCGGTTTCCCGGACTGCCATCCGCAGGTCCGGCCCTGAATCTGTCCTGTCTGCTGCCTGGCTCACGGAAATGCTGCCATGTCTGTCCGGTGACAGATTTGCGGTTGCCATGACGACGATGCTGCATGTCAAAAAAATGCTGTACCAATATCTTCTCATCTCTACACCTCTGCCTAAAATCTGAAATACAGAAATGGGTCATCCATCCCCATATGCATACAGTACACGCACAGCCAAAAGACAGCCAGAAGCCCAGCCGCCGTAACCATGGAATATCTGAACCGGGCATAAAACCTCATGGGGATGCCGGTCATAAACAGCAGTCCGGCTGCCAGGGAGAATGCATAGAGTCTTCCGTACTTCATATAATCGCCGCTGAAATAGAAACATTGTTCCTGATGAAACGGGAACAGATTTTGCAAAAAAGGAAACAGTCTCTGGACATACAGTGCAGTCTGCTTCATATCCGTGACCGCAAACACAAGCCAGGTCAGCGGAATCATGCACAGCATGTAGAGATGGCCAATCACCTTCCACCGTTCCAATATCCTGAGAAGGCCCAGCCGCTCCACAGATATAATTAAGAACAATAAAAGGCCCCAGACAATAAAATTCCAGCTTGCCCCGTGCCAGAATCCGGTCAGAATCCAGACCGCAAACAGATTCCGGAAGGTGAGAAAGGTTCCGCACCGGTTGCCGCCCAACGGAATGTAAACATATTCACGGAACCAGCTGCCCAGAGTCATATGCCATCTCCGCCAGAATTCCGTCATGGACAGGGACATATAGGGTTCATGAAAGTTATCCGGAAGCTGAAAGCCCATCAGAGAGCCCAGCCCCTTAGCCATGAGGGAATACCCGCAGAAGTCAAAATAAATCTGAAGACTGAAAGCCGCCAGACCAAGCCAGGCCATGGGTGTGGAAATACTGTCATAGCCGATTGCCTGAACCTCGTTCCACAGTCCGCCAATCCGGTTGGCCAAAAGTACCTTGAATAACGGAATGTAAACATATTCACGGAACCAGCTGCCCAGAGTCATATGCCATCTCCGCCAGAATTCCGTCATGGACAGGGACATATAGGGTTCATGAAAGTTATCCGGAAGCTGAAAGCCCATCAGAGAGCCCAGCCCCTTAGCCATGAGGGAATACCCGCAGAAGTCAAAATAAATCTGAAGACTGAAAGCCGCCAGACCAAGCCAGGCCATGGGTGTGGAAATACTGTCATAGCCGATTGCCTGAACCTCGTTCCACAGTCCGCCAATCCGGTTGGCCAAAAGTACCTTGAATCCCAGTCCGATTGTGAAATCCCGCAGACCGTCCTCAATGGACTGAAACGTAATCCGCCGGAATCCAATCTGACGCCGGACAGAGGAATAGGTGACGATAGGACCTGCAATCAGCTGCGGAAACATGCTGATATACATGCCGAACCCCACCAGGGAGCGTTCGTAAGGAACTGTTTTCCGGTACACGTCCGCCAGATAAGAAATGGCCTGGAATGTATAAAAACTAATTCCCACAGGCAGTACCGGCGCAATGACCGGCAGCTCCGCGGGAATCCGGGCCAAACTCAACATCAGGTTCAGGTTCTGAACCAGAAAACCGCAGTATTTAAAAAGAATCAGCCAAAAAAGATTATATATGACTCCGTAAATCAGCCACCGTCTCCGGAATCTGCCGATTCTGCGTCTCCCAATCAATATCCCAATCCGGTAGTTCACCAAAATGGACAGAATCAGGAGGACAAAATAAAACGGGGTGTCTCTGACCCCATAAAAGTAAAAACCCAGACTGCCCATAAGCAGCCACAGATTCTTCCCTTTGCCCGGAATGATATAGTAAATAAACAGAAACGCCGGAAGAAACCGGAAGATAAATTCCAAACTGCTGAAAACCATTTTCCCACCCTCTCTTTTGTACACACTCATATCTTTAGACTCATTTAAGCGGTCAAAAGTTGCAGGACAATTGTTTTTATATGGCAGGGCAGTCCTGAAGGCATGGATTTAAAATGGAGTGCCTGCAAATTCCCACTGCAGACACTCCATTTATTATCATATGAATCAGTTTATTCCGCTCAGGCGGCTTTGCGGATTGTGCCGCTTCTATCCCAGGAACTTCCTCAGCACCCGGTTCAGTTCCCCCATCTCAAGGGGCTTTGCCAGATAGTCGTCAATCCCTGCATTGGCAGCCTTCCTTCTGTCCTCTGCAAAGGCATTGGCTGTCATGGCTGTAATAGGAATAGTCACTCCCATACTCCGTATTTGACGGGACGCTTCATACCCGTCCATTCGCGGCATCATAATATCCATGAAAATCAAATCATAGGTTTCAGGAGATGCCTTTTCCAAAATTTCCACGGCTTCCAGGCCGTCAGAAGCATAATCAACAGCAAGCCCGGTATGTGCCAATATAGTCCCCGCAATCTCCCGGTTGATTTCATTATCCTCCACCAGCAGGACCCGCCGGTTTTCATAATGAAGCTCCTGGTCTGTCCGGGACTCATCGTTCCTGCTGCTGGTGTCAATCTCAAGACAAAAGGATACCGTAAATTCCGTTCCCTGGCCCAGCTGGCTTTCCACATGAATCTCTCCGCCAATCATATCCACGATATGCTTCACAATGGACAGTCCCAGTCCAGTGCCTTCCAGCTTGCTGTCCGTACTGCTGTGTTCACGTTCAAACGGCTCGAACAGGTGCTGCTGGAATTCCTTGCTCATGCCTCTTCCATTGTCGCTGACCTTCAGCTGATACGCAGCCTGGTTTTCCTGACTGCATTCCTGTTCAGTCACCCTGACTCGGACCCATCCCCCGGGCCTTGTGAATTTGATTGAATTATTAATCAGATTCATGACAATACGGTTTAGATGGTACATATCCCCAATCACATTGTCATGACGGATTCCGGACATATCCATCTCAAATGACAGGGATTTATCCCTGGCCTGCTGTTCCATCATGCTGCCCATCTCCTGCAGCATTTCCGATATCCGGAATGCATCTTCCTTTTGCGTGAATTTTCCTTTCTCAATGGCACTCATATCCAGCACATCATTGATAATGGAGAGCAGATGAATGGATGATTTCTTGATTTGGCGGACACATTTGCGCATCTGGTCCAGGTTATCCTCCTCCATCTCAGCTATGGTGGCCATGCCGATAATTGCATTCATGGGGGTTCGGATATCGTGAGAAACATTGGCCAGAAAATCCGTTTTGGCCTGGTTTGCAATTTCTGCTTCATTCAGGGCTATCCTGATTCTATGGTGATACCTTCTCTGAATAAAGGTGGCCGTACACAGGATTCCAAATACAGCCAAAAAGAAAAACATGCCCACAACCAAAAAGGGATATTCATAAAATAAGCGTATCAGACTGAAGGGCCGTTCCCCCAGTTCCGTATTTCTCCGAACCACACTTTCTGTATAGTACTCATCCAGACTATTCACACCCTTATTTAAGATGGTAAGCAGACATGAATCCAAATCATTTCTGACTCCGAGGCAAAAACGTTCGTAGTGAGGCGTAAGAACCGTTGCCAGTTCATTGTGCACATCGTCGTACACATACCGCTCCGCCTGATACGTATAAGTATAATATCCGTCCGCCGCCCCGGTCCGCACCGCATCCAGGCAGTCCTGGGCAGAATCATAATAACAGACCCGGGCATCTCCTATCAGACCAGATAAAGCTGTGGTTGACGCTGAGCCGGGACCAATGGCTGCTACCCGTTCCATTTTACCGTTAAACTGTTTGCGGATGACCCATGAAAAATCCGTGGTCAGATAGCTGTCCGTAATTTCCATGCCCATGGATTCTGCCTTTGAAAAATCATCGTGGACATCTATGCATATATCCGCCCGGCTGGTATTCAGCAGCTCCACATACTCCGTCCTGCTGGCTGTTTCCATGATTTCGTACCGGATGCCTCCCCTTCCTGCTATTTCGGCAAACAAGTCCGGCATGATTCCTCTGGCCTCCCCCTTCTCAAACCAGGAATATGGATAACGGTCCGGATTTACTGCAACACGGAACACCCGGTCCCCCTCACTGTCCAGAAAGTCCTGCTCATCCGCAGTCAGATGAAGCTGTCCTCCCATATCCCTCTGGTAATACTTACTGTAGAGCCGCTCCCTCCACTTAGGAGAATCCGCATCCAGCTTCATGACAGCGTCGTTTACCATGGCCAGCCGCTTTTCATCTCCTTTTTTCACCATCACATAAAAGGGAACGTCCTCAAATGTCTCTATAATCCATTCCTCTTTTAATGACCTGAGGTCGCTGGTCAGTGCGCTGTCCACAGTGCCGTCGTGAAGCGCCTTTATCAGCTCTGAATCAGATGGAAAATACTGGGTGACATAACCGAATCCATGGTCCCTGGCAAAATCCGCAAAACGCTGGTTTCTGATATTGTCAGATACCATTCCCACGCACATCCCGTTGTAGGTAGGATAGTTTCCTGCTGCTATTTTGTTGTTCCCGGCCCTGACCGTCAGGATGGTATTACTGGTTCCTATATCACGCTCGGAAAAATCAAACCTCTCCATACGGTCCGGCGTCTTTTCGGCCGAGGTAAGGATATCCAGCTCTCCGGACTCCAGCATTTCCAGCATTTCACTCCAGGTTTTTTCATAACCTGCATATTCGTATGTAACATACTCATAACGGGCCAGCAGCTGTAAAACCTCATAACCATAGCCCTTCCTGTTTCCCTGGGCGTCCATCTCATGATATCCCTCATGTTCAAAGAAGCCCACCCGAAGCCTGTCTGGTTTTCCGCTTTCCTGCCCGTAAGATACCATGTCCATGGCCAGCAATATAAATGCTGTACACAAAAAAACAGTCATCCGGATGCTGGATTTTTCTCTCATTCGCCCTCCTATATACCATGAATTCCTGTACATTTCTGAAAATAGTATAACATATCACTGGTAATAATAAAAATGTTATTTTATATTATCCGGATTCGCTGTCTCAGGACCCGTTGCTTTAAAGCTGGCTGCGTTTGCCATTTTACCCTCCGGCAGCTTTTCATTACAGAACATATCCTAAAAAGTAACGGCTTATTCCAATGTTCCCTGTTCCATACCAAAAATATTGAAATAAATATATTTTCATGATAAACTGATAAATAATCTTTGTTGCCCGATGGATGCAAAATGAAGGAAAAAGAGGAAATTAGATGGTAAATGCAGCTACAGCCATGGAAGCAGTACATCAGCTGATTCGCGCATATGAGGCATTGGATATAGAAGGGGTACTCCGTCTTCTGACAAAGGATGTTGTCTGGATTGGCACCGGATGGCACGAACATTGCTTTGGGAAGGCTGAGGTCCTGCCTCTGCTGAAGGATGATTTCCTTGGCAATCCAACGCCTTATTCAGTAAAAATCCTGGACATACGTGAAACAATGCTGAAGCCGGACGTGTCCTCCATCTTTGCGCTTATGAGCTTTTCCAGAGGCAGTGAACTGAGCCTGTCTGTTGAATCACGCTGCACCTATGTATGTGTTGAAACAGAGGATGGATATAAAATCTCCTCCTGGCACTGCTCCGTGGGCACTGCTCTGCTGGACAAGGATGAGTATTTTCCTGTTAAATTCGCTAACAACATTATGCAGAAGGCCAGAGAGGACACCCTGACCCATCTGATGAACCGGGCCAGTTTTGAAGAGCTTGCTTCCAGTTATCTCCTGACCCGTTCCGACTCCATGGCCTGCATACTGATTGACCTGGATAATTTTAAATATGTCAATGACCAGTACGGCCATAGCTGCGGCGACAGCGTCCTGAAACTGGCAGCCGCACAGCTGCTCCAATCCTTTGGGGACACTGCCTCCATTGCCAGGCTGGGAGGGGATGAATTTGTGGTGCTGGTTCCCTCCGTGGAAAAGGAGGAGGACGTAATCCAATGCGTGACCGGTTTCCTTTCCCGCTTTTCCCAGCCCATAACCCTGAACACCCAGCTCTACACACCTTCTGCCAGCATCGGGGTATTCTTCCGGCAGGAAGGACAGCAGATACGCTACAAACAATGCTATGAAAAAGCGGATGCCGCCATGTATCAGGCAAAAAAAGACGGGAAAAACACATGGAAAATCCTGAGGAACTGAATATTTTATACAAAAGGCTTTTAATGTAAAAGACCTCCGGGGTTTTCACCCTGAAGGTCTTAATTCTACTACATTTTTACGACGCAAAGATTATGAAAAATTAATCTTCAACGCTTACGATTTCTCTCTTGTTGTAAGAACCGCAAGCCTTGCAAACTCTATGAGGCATCATCAGGGCACCGCACTTGCTGCACTTTACCAGATTTGGAGCGCTCATCTTCCAGTTTGCTCTACGGCTGTCTCTTCTAGCTTTAGAAGATTTATTCTTTGGACAGATAGACATGGTTTACACCTCCTTCGACTGTTTAAAAATATCCTGGATAACTGACATCCTTGGGTCAAGTGGCCTATTATCGCAGTCACAAGTCTCATGGTTGAGATTTGTGCCACATCTATCACAGATTCCCTTGCAGTCTTCACTGCAGAGAACCGCCATAGGCAGGTTCAAGGTTAACTCATTACCAACCAGCTGGTCGATATCCAGTTTATAACCATTTACGTAGGGCTGCTCGTCCAATTCTTCCACCCGTTCTTCATCACTCTGGTTCATGTCCAGTTCCTGGTCAATCTCCAGATGGAAAGGAACTCTTACAGGGTCAAGACATCTGGCGCATGGCATAATCAGAACCAAATCAACGGTTCCGGCTATGGTCAGCTTCTTATCTCCTTTGTTTGTTATCACGAATGATAACGGTCCCTTCTCTGCAATGTCGTATACAGCGTCGGCCATCCTGAACTGGTTCATCTCAAGCTCAGGCGTATATGTTTTGGACTTTCCCTCAACAGGAAACAGCTCAGATAAGTTAATTAGCATATTAACCTCCTAATACGCATCTCTTGCATTATACATACCATTGCACATTTTGTCAACTATATTTCCGTTTTTTTTCCAGAAGATTGACGTCGAATTTTGTTCTTATACTGCTTTACCGTCATATTTTCAAACTTTTTGAAAACTTTGCTGAAATAGCTGCTTTCATTGTAGCCTAAACGGAATGCAACCTCTGCAATACTGTCCTCTGTAAAGTAAAAATAGCCCTTGGCCAGATGCAGTTTTCTCATATGAAGATACTCCGTGACACTGACCTTGAACTGCTCCCTGAATATACGGCTCAGATAACCCTGGCTGATTGCGCAGTTCTCAATAATACGGTTGAGGGTGATATCCTCTTTTATATGTTTCTCTATATAAATAAAAATATTCTCCAGCAGCGGATAACGGCCAATGCTGTTTTGCCGGAACAGATAATCCATGACCCTGAAAAGCCAGAGCTCAGATGTCTTTCGGTCCGGAATCAGCACCTCGTTGATTGGAAACAGCTCCGATATGTTCCCGCTGTCGCCGTACATGCTCCTGGTATTTAACAGGTTCTGCCCCAGATAGGTAAACAGTTTAATCAAACGGACGGAATCCTCTCCGGCAATTGCGTAAATCTCATCTATTACGTCGGATATCCCGCCATAAAAATCCCCGAAATCCTTATTCCGAAGATAGGAAGCAAGGGTTTCCAGCTGGTTCTGCACGGAATCCTCATGCTCTGTTTTATAGTTTTCCAGGATTTTCCTCAGGCAGCTGTATGTAATCGGCTTTTCCAGAACATCCTTAATCTGGCTCTGGGCCGCGCTGCGAATCAGGACATTGGCCGCATGGGCGGAAAGGATATATATACTAATCCCGGGATTGGACTGATGAATGATTCTGCTGGCCTCCAGGCCGGTGATTCCCGGCATCTGCATGTCCATGAATACAATATCAATTACATCCTCTTTGCAGGCCCGCACCGCACTCTCGCCGGTGCCTGTCATGGAAACCACTTTGAAAGCACTGTCCTTTGCAATCATCACATTCAACGCTTCGCGCATCAGTATATCATCATCTGCTATCAAAACCCTGTACATGACTACTCAGTCCTTTCTTCATAATGCTCCGGCCACAGTAAGATACTTTTCGAACCCTTGTTTCTGTAATTCTCTGTAATAATGCTGTACTCCTTTCCAAACAGTCTCTTCATCTTCTCCTTTGCGTATTCCATGCCTATTTTAATATAACGGCCTTCATGTTTTTCCTTGTAGGCTTCATACCTGATATCCAATTCAGCTTCCGTCAGTCCCGGTCCTGTATCGCTTATCTCCAGAATCACATTGCCGTTTCGCACATAACCGGACACTGTGATTTCCCCGCCTTCCTTTTTCAGCATCACGCCGTTATAAAAGGCGTTTTGCATAAAGGGCATTAATATATCCGAGGGCATCTTCTGCATATGCAGTTCCTTCGGCACCTGAATGGAATACTTCAGCCTGTCCCCTGTCTTCTTTTTCTGGAATAACAGATACTGCTCCGCATGTTCCAGCTCCCCTGAAATATGGACAAAGGTGCCTTTTTCCGTGTACTTATATTTTATATAGTCAATATAGGAGGTCAGCAGTTCATTTGTCCTGCCGGCTTCTTCTATGATAGTAAGATTGAGCAGCGATGTCAGCATATCCAAAAGCTCATATTGATTGCTCTGCATCTCCAGCTCCAGTACCTGCCTGTTAAGTTGTGTGATTTCCTTGGCATAGCTGTGGTTCAATGCCTGTATCTTTTTAATCCGTTTCTTTAGAATATCTTCCTGAAGGTGCTGGCTGACCTCATTTTCGCTCAGCTGGTTGATTACCAGAAATACCAGGTTTGCTATATCCAGAAATTTTTCATATGAATAGAAGGGAATCTCCTCCAGCAGGGGTCTGTATTCCGCTACTGCCTCGTCTGCCCTGGCGGCATGCATAACGGATGACAGTCTGCTGACAGATTCCGGGGCATCGCTGCATCGTATCTGCCCCCCGATAAAACCGCCCAGATAATGACCGCGGACAATGATTGGAATGGCCACTTCCAATAGTCCGCAGGGGCAAAAGTACACGTTTGTCTTTTGTGTAACCGCTGCCTGGATGGAGCCAAAGGCATCCGAGGATTTACACCGTTCCATTGCCTCCGGGTTATTGCGGACCTTTTCGCAGTAGCGTGAAAAGGAAGTAGCCGATGTAATAGGTTCCCCCTTGAAATCCACTGTGATAAAGGCCAGTCCGGTTGCCTTGGAAAGACTCTCCTGTATTGTCTCCAGCTTCTCTTTTCCGAACAGGTGGATGATATCCAGCTGATTGATACTGTTTTCCTCATTCATGCTGAGATATTCATCCAATGCATCTGGTTCCATCTCATCCATATGCATCATCTTATGATATTCTGCCATCTGATTAATCCCTCTCTCTATGCCTGTAATTGTTATTTTAGCATCTTTTTACCATTTAAACAATCATAATCCGACCAGGGGCAAAGCGGTGTAGCGGCGTATGGAAAAAGGCCGTGCCAGCTCCTTTTGGGCAGCACGGTCTTATGTCCAGCTCGTCATAAGGCATCTTTTCTGTCAATCAATAGATACTTAGTAAGATTTTCTTAATGGCCTCTGTTCCCGCTTCCCTCGGATTTCCTGCAAGGCAGTTGTCCATCAGGGCATTGTCCGTCATGTTCTGCAGCTGTTCTTCGTATGCCTCCCTGCTGATTCCCAGCTCCCTGATTGAGGACGGCATCTCCATGCACCGCATCAGGGCGCGAATCAGCTCCTTGAAGGCACTGACAGCCATTGCCGGCGGCTCATTCATGTCAACCAGCCGGACCTTATATGCAAGGCCTGCATATTTGTTCATGATATCATGGTTCACACTGTTGTAATCAATGACCTTATCCAGCAGCATGGCATTGGCCAGTCCGTGGGGAATATGGAAGGTGCCCCCAAGCTGGTGGGCAATGCTGTGGTTCAGGCCCAGACCAGCTGTGTTAAAGGCCATCCCCGCCAATGTGGACGCCTCATGCATAAGGGTTCTGGCCTCCAGGTTCTTCCCGTCCCGGTAGCATTGCAGCAGGGCTTTAATCAGCAGTTCAACCGCTTTTTCCGACAATGCGTCAGAGAACACATTGCTTCCGTTTGCAACATAGGCTTCCAGGGCATGGGTCAGCACATCCATTCCGGTGTTTGCCGTAATGGAAGGCGGTACGGACAGTGTCAGCCTTGGGTCCAGGATTGCCACGTCTGCCAGGATATCATCCGATGATATCAGATGCTTGCTCTTGCTCTCTGAATCTGTTATGACAGCGGCAGAGGTAACCTCTGAGCCGGTTCCGCTGGTGGTGGGAATGGTGATGAATTTCGGCTTGGGAACCAGGTTCCTCACTCCGGCAAAATAAATCATTCCCTTGGCCGTGTCAATGGCGGAACCGCCGCCAAAACCAATGACAATTTCAGGGCGTACCTTACAGATTACGCTGAGCCCCTTTCCCACCACCTCGATGGTGGGGTCCGGTATGGCCTGGTCAAATATATCCACGGTATTGCTGGAATCCAGCGCATCCGTTATGTAGCTGATTGCCCCGCTCTCTGCAAGGAACTTATCACATACCACCAGGATTCTTTTTTTTCGTATTTTCCGCAGATACTCCATTGCATAGCTTCCGCTGCGTATCTTTGTTTTTATATATACATTTGACATTTGCGCTTCTCCTTCACATTCAGTCCATTTACTGCCCCGCTTAGGATTTAACGGATACTAAAGGCATCGGCCATGACACATTTGCGCTTCCTGCAGAAGGACCTGGGGGAGGTAAGTCCCTCTCCGGTAGGTCCGGCAATGGTGAACGTGGTATACCCCTCGCCGCCCATACCGATTCCGGCATAGGAAGGGGCATTTTTTACAAAAATAGTGGTTTCCATGATTTTGGCCATCTTGCTGAGCTTTTCCACATTCCTGGAGTGCATCATGGCGGTGTGGCGGTTGCCATGCTCTGCCTGGTGGGCGTACTCAATGGCCGTATCCACATCGGAAACCCGCACCACCGGAAGAATGGGCATCATCATTTCCTCCTGGACCAGCAGATGCTCCCTGGGAACTTCCATGATAATGACTCTGACACCGGCATCCGCCGTAATTCCCAGCTTATCCAGGATATAGCGGGCGCTCTTTCCCACAAAGGATGTCTTGGGACCGCCCTTTTCCGTGGTTACCAGGGTTACCAGCTGTTCCAGCAGGGCCGGGTCCGTGATTTGATACGCTCCGTTTTCCTTCATGTGGTGAATCAGGTAGTCGCAGATGGAATCCACGGCAAACACTTCTTTTTCTGCAATACACGGAACATTATTGTCAAAACTGCATCCATCCACAATATCCCTGGCAGCCTTTGCAATATCAGCGGTCTCATCAACCACAACCGGAGGATTGCCGGCTCCCGCGCCAATGGCCTTTTTGCCGGAGGACAGTACCTTCCTGACAATGGATGGACCTCCTGTGGCCACCAGCAGGCGGACACTTGGGTTCTCAATCATCTTATTGGTATTTTCTATGGACGGCCCCTCTACCATGGTAATCAGGTTGGCCGGGGCGCCGCACTCTGTCAATGCCTTGTTCAGCAGCTTCACTGTCATCTGTGAAACCTTTTTTGCCCTGGGATGAGGGCTGAATACAACGGTATTCCCTCCAGCAATCATGGAAATGGAATTGTTGATGATTGTCTCGGTGGGATTGGTGGTCGGGGTAATGGCGCCTATAACGCCAAAGGGACAATATTCCACTAAGGTCAGTCCGTTATCACCGGTCATGGCCTCTGTCAGCAAATCCTCCGTACCCGGAGTCTTCTCAGCCGCCAGACGGTTTTTAATCAGTTTATGTTCATAGTCTCCTATCTCTGTCTCTTCCACCGACAGCCTGGATATCATCTCCAGATTCTCCCTCTTAAGAATGGTCTGGCGAATCACATCCACATATTTCTGCCTGTCTGAAATGTTAGAGAATAACAGCTTTTTCTGGGCTTCTTCTGATGCTGCAATCGCCTCGTCCATTGTCCGGAACACGCCGTAAGGCTCCACCCTGGGACCTTCAAATTTCCGGGGCTGTTCTGCCTTTATCTCTTTTAGAGCCTGCTCAACCAGCTGTTCAATTACTTTTATATCCATATCCAAGCGTATCACACCTTCTTTCATTTATGCGGGGTCAGCAGAGGCATTCCATGCAATCCCCAGAGGGGTAACAAGGAGCGCATCGTTGGTCTTGACCGTTGTTATACCCAATGCCTTCTCAAATGCCTTCTCAAACTCGTCAAAACAACTGGCTCCGCCTACCACATAGACACAGTCCACCTCATACCCGGAAAGGAATCCTTTGACGATTGAGGCCATTTTTTCAACTACGGGCTTTATAATCGGAAAAACATCCCGTTCCCTGTCCTTATCTGTTTTCAGCTTTTCAGCTTCCTCAATTGAGATACCGTAATAGCCTGCAAGAACCAGGGTCATATGGGTTCCGCCGGTCGGCTCATCCGCTGTAAAGATTACCTTTCCGTCTTTCAGTATGCTGATTCCGGTGGTTCCTCCTCCCACATCCACCACGGCCCCGTCCCTGATTCCCAGAACCGAGGCAGCTGCTGTGGGTTCATCTATCACATGAATCACTTCGAATCCGGCGCCTTCCACCACATTGGAAATGCACCGTACGTTTCCCTCTATGATTCCGGGGGGGATTGCTGCGGCCGCTGTTTCCAGAGGCACTCCAAGCAATTCCTCCAGCTGTGCCTTCAGGCGGCGCACGGTCTGCATTGCACCCACAAAGTCCACTACTATGCCGTCTTTTACTACTTTGGAGACAGCAGTGGCGCCTGCAACGGGATGATTATTCTCATCCGTAACAGCGATTACTATGTTGGCGGTTCCCAAATCCACACCTGTCTTCAGGGGCCCTGAAAAGGGATTGCATTTGTTCTCCCTTATCAGCTCCGCGAATTCAGACAGCACTTCTTTGGTCATGAGCATATAACCCCTCTTTTCTAAATTTTATTCATCGCCGGATAATTACATAATCATTGTTCTTAAGCGCACATGCATTGGCTTCATCCACATCCACATGCATCTCCAGTTCAAACTGTTCCGACACCCGGATTAATACATCTCCAAACACTCCGTGCCTTTCACCAAATGTTTCCACCTCTACGATATCCTTATCCCATACTCCCATGGCTTCTGCCTGCTGCGGAGTCATATGGATATGGCGGAGCGCTATAATGGCTCCCTGGGGCAGTTTGACCGTTCCCTTTGGACCTGCCATTTCCAGTCCGGGCGTTCCTGTCAAATCCCCTGATTCCCTGATGGGGGCTTTGATGCCCAGACGGAAGCTGTCTGTTTTGGATATCTCTATCTGGCTCTGCTTCCTGACCGGCCCCAGTATGCGCACCCGTTCAAACTCACCCTTTGGTCCGCGGATGGTCACAGTCTCATTGCAGGCATATTGCCCGGGCTGCTTTAAATCGCTTTTTTTGGTGAGCTGATATCCTTTTCCAAACAAGGTTTCCAAGTCTTCCGAGGTCACATGAACGTGCCGGTTGGAAACTCCCACAGGGATTTTAAATGCATCATATTTTTTTACTTTTTCCATTACCCGTTCAGTAATCAGCTTCAGCAGTTCTTCGTTTACCATCATGTTCAACCCCTTCCGGAAGTTTGTATACCGGCTCCCGGAGCCGGTATACACTTACTGGCATATTATAATGATTTCGGTAAGATTTTCTCTACATCCGTGTGTGGTCTTGGGATTACATGCTGGGATACAACCTGGCCTACGTTTGCTGCCGCTGCCGCTCCTGCGTCAACAGAAGCCTTTACTGCGCCCACATCCCCGCGGACCATGACGGTTACCAGTCCGGAACCAATCTTCTCATAACCAATGAGAGCCACATTTGCTGCCTTTGTCATTGCGTCTGCCGCCTCAATTGCCCCTACCAGACCCTTTGTCTCAACCATTCCCAATGCTTCATTCGACATATTATTTTCCTCCTGAATGTTATGTTTTATTTAAAATATGAAATGCTAAAAAGCCAACTGTTTCAGCAGCCAGGCCTTGTCGGTTTCTTCCCATCTGAAACCCTGGTCATCCCTGCCGAAATGCCCGTATGCTGCTGTCTTTAAAAACTGGGGTGTCCGAAGATTCAGCTCCTCTATGTAGTCAGCCACCCCAAATGAAAATACGGATTTGACCAGCTCCTCAATGTGGCTGTCCGGAATCAGGCCGGTTCCAAAGGTATTGATGGTAATGGCCTCCGGTTCAATGCCTCCGATTACATAGGCCAGCGCAACCTCGCACCGGTCCGCCAGCTCCGCTGCCACAATATTCTTAGCCACATAGCGGGCCATGTAAGCAGCAGAACGGTCTACTTTTGTGGGGTCCTTTCCTGAGAAAGCGCCGCCCCCGTGTTTGCCAATGGTGCCGTAGGTGTCAACCATGATTTTTCTTCCAGTGACGCCCGTATCCCCGGCAGGTCCTCCGATGACAAAACGGCCTGTGGGATTCACATGTATTCTTGTCTCCGGCCTAATCCACCGGGAATCAATGACCGGCTCAATGACGGTGCAGCGTATGAATGCCTCCAGCAGCTCACGGGATACCGCTTCGCTGTGCTGCGTGGATACAACAATGCTGTGAATGCACACCGGTTTTCCCGCCTCGTCGTACTTCATGGTAATCTGGGTTTTGCCGTCAGGATATAGAAAATCCGTTTTCAGCACCTTCCTCACATAGGCCAGACGTTGGGCCAGGCGGTTAGCCAGGTGGCAGGACAGCGGCATCAGGCTTTCCGTCTCATTGACAGCATAGCCATACATAATTCCCTGGTCCCCTCCGCCCAGAACCTCTTTCCCGGTTTCGCTGCTTCTGGTGACTCCCATGGAAATATCCGGCGACTGGTTGTGGATATTGGTCAGTATCATACATGTATCGGCGTCAAACCCTTTTCCATGTTCCGTGTAGCCAATGTTTCTGATAATCTCCCTGGCCTTTGCCGCCACATCCACACGGCCCTTTGATGTGACTTCCCCTGCCAGCATCAGCGTATTGGCAGATGCCATGGCCTCAACTGCAACCCTGGATTTGGAATCCTGTTCCAGATATGCATCCAGTATGCCGTCTGCAATCTGGTCACAAACCTTATCCGGATGGCCTTCGGTTACAGATTCCGAAGTCACATAATAAAATCTGTCATCCCGTCCTTCCATCATTTCATCAACCTGCTTTCCTAATTACAATCAGCGAATCGAAAATCCACTTGTCAACGTGCATCTTCTTCTGCGGGCAAAATGCCTTGCCGTGGTAGTTCCCTCTCCTGTGGTGGTTGCGATTGTAAAGCTGGTATGACCTTCTTTATCAAAGCCGATTCCCATAAAGGAAGGACCGTTTTTAACAAATACGGAAGTCTGCAATTCCTTGGCGGCCCGGTTCAGGTGCTCAATGGACTCCGAATGAATGGTTGCCGTATGTTTATATCCCTGCTCCACTTCCAAAGCAATCTCCAGGGCCTCATCAAAATCAGCCGCCTTTACCAACGGCACAAGAGGCATCATAAGTTCTGTGGTGACAAAGGGATGCATACGCCCTGTCTCTGCCACAATCAGCTTTATGTTCCCGCTGCAGGAAATACCGGCATATTCAAGAATCTCATTGGCGCTCCGGCCTTCCAGTTTCTTATTAATCACAAAATCCCCGGTGACTGCAGCATCCAGAAGCTTCCGGATTTCCGTCTCATTCCTGACATAGTACACACCGTTTTTCAGAAGCTCATATATAAAACGGTCCGACACCTTATCCTCCACTACCATACACTTTTCCGATGTACACATCAGATTATTGTCAAACGCAGCTCCCCGCACAATATCCCTTGCCGCCTTCTCCAGATTGGCCGTTGCATCCACAATTGTCACTGGATTGGCCGGGCCGGCCCCAATTACCTTTTTGCCGGACGTCATGGCCTGGCGAAGGGAACCGCTGCCCCCGGTGCATACCACCAGGTCAACATCCGGATGGCTCATGACCTCTGTGGTAAATCCCATAAGGCTTTCGTGAAGGGTGACTACCAGATTGTCGATGCCGCTGATATCGCGGATAGTATTGCTGATAATAGTGGTCAGGAACTGTGAAACCTTAACTGCTCTCGGATGTGGGCAATGGATGATTGCATTCCCTGCAGCCAGCATACCGATGGTGTTGCTGATAAGCGTTGCACAGGGATTGGTGCATGGCTGTACCGCGCATACAATACCAAACGAGGACAGCTCATAGAGCGTCATTCCATGGTCACCTGTATTGACTTCCGTAATCAGGTCCTCCACGCCGGGCGTTTTCTCAATGGCAAGCTTTATTTTCTGCGCCTTGTCAGGGACAATTCCCATGCCGGTTTCCGCAACTGTCATGGCGGCAAGCTCATTTGCAATAGGACGAAGTGCTTTTTTCACTCCTTCCAGTATTTCCTGGCGTTCATTCAGGGTCAGCTTTGTATATCTGCCATAGGCTCCCTTTGCAGCAGCAGCTGCATCGGTCACGCTGGAATAAATACTGCTTTTCATGTCATTCATTACCTCCTTTCCTTTAAAATGATTACACTATATATCCATTGTATCTACGATTCCGATAATTGCCATATCAATGACAGCCTCCCGTTTGGACTGGTCCACACGTACAGAAGAGCCCGAACCAATCAGGACGGTTTCACCAATTCCGGCTCCCACATAATCCACAGCCACTTCCTCTGAATCAATGAAATTACCGTGTCCATCAATCCGTCTGATAATCATCAGTTTGTAGCCCACCAGGGAGTTATCCTTTCTGGTTGCCACCACTGTTCCTATTATCTTAGCTAATCTCATGCCATTCACATTCCTTTCACGGAGAATCCGGCTGTCCCCTGCCATTACCGGTATTCCTGATTTCAACTAACTCTTTTTTTGCCTTTCAGTGCCTGTGCCCTTGGCCGCTGAACCGCGCCTGGAAGCCTTCTTTGGTTTTTCCGGAAGTGCTGCCGGTTCCGGCCCGGCCGGCTCAGTTTCAGCTGTCTCAGCTTCGGATTGAACCCCGGTTCCTGCTTCCGTTACTGGCCTGGCTTCGTTTCCTGCTTCCGGCACCTCCACTGGCTCGGCCTCGGCCGCGGTTTCCGGTTCCGTCACTTTCTTGGCTTTGGCTCCGTTTTCCGTCTCCTCCTGCGCTTCTTTCTTCGGAGGGGAAGGCGGTACCGGCGGCTCAGGGCAGCAGAACGCATGCTCCACATAATCAGACGGCCTTGGAATGACCTTCCATGAAACCAGCTTATTGTTAGCTGCTCCTATCTGCTTTCCTGCATTGACGGCTGCATTGACAGCTCCCACCTCCCCGGCAATCTTAATGGTCATATAGCCAAGACCTTTTGTGTTTTCAATCTCCAGAATGCGGATATTGGCTGCTTTGGCCATGGTATCGGCTGCCACCACTGCTGTGGACAGTCCGCTGATTTCAACTAATCCCAACGCCTGTTTCATCCTGTCACCTCACTCTCCTGTTTATCTGAATACTATCTTTAAAAATTTCGCCCTGTCTTTTGCCAGGTCTGTGACGATATCTCCGGGCTGAAGATATATGACGCCCTCAGACGCAAGCTGCTCCACATTGGACGATGCTATCACTCTTTTTTTCTTCGGCTCTGCCATACATGTACCGGCTTCCCTCAGGCCCTTTTCTGCCCCGCCGCCCGTTACCCGGCCTGCTGCCCGGCCGGGTATTGTCCGGCTGCCGGCTGCCTGGCCGGCTGCTGTCCGGTCCGGTTCTCCAGGAGGAATTTCACAGGGCTCCCTGCCTGAAAACTCCTCTGCGCTGCAGATTTCGATTCCAAACTCCAGAGTCTGCCTGCAATACTCCATGATACGGTTCCGGTAGGCTGGCTTTTCCTTTCCGGAAAACCTTGCCAGGCCGGAACGAAGCAATACGACCCGGCCGCCTTGTTCCATGCATTCCGCTATCCATGATGTCTCATATGTATCGCTGATGCACAATGCTGTTTTCACCAGAACATCCCTGGGAACCACCGGCAGAAGAGTCACCGCCCGGTCCAAATCAGCCGGCTTTTCACCGGAACGGTACCGGATACTGCCGCAGACAGAAGACTGGCGGAGTCTGGCCTCATATCCCATATCCTTCCAGGAAGACGGAATGACAGGCACCACATCATAGGCGCCGCATTCTTCCATTTCCTTCAAAAAGTCCATATATTGTTCGCTCCACGGGGATACGCACAGCATATACAGTTTTTGTCCGGGATGGTTGGTGCATTCCGCCCTTTTTTCCGCCTCCAGGTCCCTTAAGACACGCAGCACCAGTTCTTTCAACTGTTCCTCGCTGATATTCAATTCCTTCACCTCGTTTCAGGGAATGCCCCTATCCAACGGATAGGGGCATTCCCCGCTGCAACCGCTGACAGATAACTGCTTCTATCTGCTGCCTTTATTCAAGATGCGGAAGAATCTTTTCAACATCTGTATGAGGACGAGGAATAACGTGGGTGGATACAACCTCTCCAACTGCTGCTGCAGAAGCTGCGCCGGCATCGGTAGCTGCCTTAACCGCACCAACATCACCTCTTACCATAACGGTAACAAGTCCGGAACCGATTTTTTCATATCCTACCAGGGAAACATTGGCAGCCTTAACCATTGCGTCCGCTGCTTCAATTGCACCCACTAATCCTTTTGTTTCGACCATACCTAATGCATCTGCATTCATATTAGAACCTCCTTAATTGATTCACATTCTCCAGACCGGACTTACTAGATGTATGGAGTTGTTGTAGACTTCGGTTCAGCGCCCAATGCACCCAGCATCTTCTTGCCTGCTTCGATGGAAGCTTTCACTGCCTGGCGTACGGCTCCGGAATCACCGGTAAATGTAAGGATAACCTCGTTGGAATAGCTGGTGCCGCTGGTGGGTGAGCAGTATCCTACCACCTCCACATTGGCTGCCTTCACCGCAATATCAGCCAGAACCGTACCGATTGCAGCCGGCCCCGCGCATGTCATGCCGAATGCCCTTCCAACCGGCGCGCCCAGCGCCTTCTCAAGACAGTAGCTGGCTCTTGCGGTATACTGGAACTCCAGATGGCCTGCATCGTTCCCATATACGTCGCCGAAATATTTGGGAAGAACCTGAAGGGCAATCTCAACTGCTCTTCTTGCATCTGATACATCATCCGCACCAATATAAATCAGGCTGCCGTGTCCGGCTCCGCCCTTTGTATCCCTTGGAAGCTCCACGGAAATAATCTCAGTGTTGGTTGCCTTTACAGCCTCGTCAACCGCCCAAATCTGAGGACCGGCTCCAACCCTGCCGCCTACAATGCCGATGGAACGGTATTTGCCTAATTTCATCACATCCACCAGCATGGGGTCCACACTGGCAATCACCAGCCCGATTGTATCTCCGATTGCGGTTCCTACGAACTCGGTCAATCCGATATTGGTGCTGCATTCTTCCTTTGGCGCCTCTGCCTTACACTCCTCCTGCCTGATGCCAAGCTCGTCGGAAACCTGCTTCATTACTTTCTCAATTAACTGTTGGTCCATTCTTCTTCCTCCATTCTAAAATCGTGTCTAACCGCCAATGATGCATTGAAAACCATAACTCTCCACCACTGCCCTGCATTCCTCCAAATCTTCCGGGGTCAGCGGCTTAACCTGCTTCAGCGCATAATCCTGGCCTAACAATCCATACTTATTCTCGCCAAAGGAATGATACGGCAGCAGATGTATGGTCCGTATGCCCACCAGGTTTCTTGCAAATTCTGAGATTGCCCTTATGTCCTCCACCGAATAATTAAATCCCGGAATCACAGGAACACGGATGACAGTATTGCTTATCTTACAGATTTCAGGGGCATTTTTAATGACCCGTTCATTGGTAACGCCTGTAAACTTTTTATGCTGCCCGCTGTCCATGTGCTTGATATCCAAAAGCACCGTGTCCACATAAGGAATCACCTTTTCAATGGCTTCCCTGCTTCCCACACCCGTGGTCTCAATGGCAGTATGCCATCCCTGCCCCTTACAGGCCTGCAGAAGTTCAGAAGCAAATTCATACTGCACCAGCGGTTCCCCGCCGGATAAAGTGATGCCTCCGCCGGAACGCCTGTAGGTCGTGGCATCCTTCTTCAGTTCCCGGATTACCTGTTGGATTGACATTGTCTTTCCCTTGAGCACCAGAGCGCCTGCCGGACATGCATTGGCACATTCGCCGCATCCGCTGCACAGCTCCCTGCTGACCCAATTTTTATGTTCCGGGCTGATTGCCCCCCTCTTGCAGGCCGTCATGCAACGGCCGCAATGGAGGCAGTCATCTGCTTTATACATAATAACTGGCTTGATACTTTGGGATTCAGGATTACTGCACCACTTGCAGGAGAGAGGACAGCCCTTTAAAAACACGATTGTCCGGATACCCGGCCCGTCATGCAGGGAAAACCTTTGTATGTCGAACACGGTTCCTGTTAAATTATAATTGATTGAATCCATGCCGAACTCCCTTCACTGTATTTATGCTGAAACCTCACTATAAGGTCTGCTCTGTACGGCTGATGATATCATCCTGAACTTCTTTTGCCAGAACCGTAAACTGCGCGCTGTATCCTGCGACGCGGACAACCAGGTCCTTGTAATCCTCAGGACGCTCCTGGGCTGCAAGCAGCGTGGCTCTGTCAATAACGTTAAACTGCACATGCATTCCTTTGTGGTCAAAGTAGGAACGCACAATGGATGCGAAACGCTTTAAGCCTTCGTCTCCTGCAAGTGCGGATGGAAGGAACTTCTGGTTGTACAAGGTTCCGTTGGAATAGTTTGAATGGTCCAGTTTTGCCACGGACATGGCTGCTGCTGTCGGCCCGTTGGTATCCTTGCCCTGTCTTGGGGATACGCCGTCAGCCAGAGGAGACTTGGCAAGCCTGCCGTCCGGAAGGGCGCCTACGTCCTTGCCGAATAATACGTTGGCAGATACAGGATAGCATCCTGCCTGGAACTGTCCGCCGCGCGGATTCTTATATTTCTCTACCTCGTAGGAATAAATCTGTCCGCAGCGCCTTGCAATCATATCCACTTCGTCGTCATCGTTGCCAAACCATGGCGTATTCTCCATCAGTCTCTTAATGTGGGCGTAATCCGCATTTACACAGGCAGCTTCTGCCTTGGCAGGCTCTGCTGCTGACGGCCAGCGGCATGCCTGTGCCGGGGCGGACAGCTGTGCCTGAAGGTCTGCCAGGTTGATGGAGCCGTTATTGCTCAGGATTCGCTTCACTGCTTCATAAATCCTTGCCTCGTCCGTGCCCGGGTCAGCTGCTGCCGGGGCGGAGGCATTGCACGCATAGCCGAAGTTATTGGCCAGGGCTTCCTTTAACTGGGCCATGGTCACTTCCTTGCTCTCAAATACATGCTTCTTGATAGCGCACAGGGAATCGCCGGAATCAGCTACGCCGAATGCCTGCGGCCCTGTAAAGTTATAGATTGCTCCGCCTTCCTGAACGCTCTTTCCTCTTCCGATACAGTCGTCAACCAGTGCTGACAGGAATGGAAGGGGTGCTCTCTCCGCATGGGCGAAGTCAACACAGTTGTCAGCCTCAGCCAGATGATACACAAAGTATTCCATCTGTTTTTTGTAAGCTGCAAATATGTCTTCCAGGCTGCTAAAGGAAGTGATGTCGCCTGTCTGCGGCCCTAACTGCTTGTCGCCCACCTTGCCGTTATTCAGGGTGATTTCCAGAACCTTGGCAATGTTAAAGAATGCGGCATCATGCCATCCCTCTGTCTTATGCGGGCACTGCGGCTCCACGCAGCCGATGATGCAGTAGCTTCTGGCGTCTGCCAGGGATACGCCTCGGTTGCACAGCGCGGGAATGATAACCTCGTCGTTATACATGGCCGGTACGCCCAGACCCAGGCGGGTCACTTCGCAGGCCCTGTAAAGGAATTCATCCGGTGTATTCTGGTGAACACGGATGGAGAAGGACGGGGCCGGCAGCGCCACATGGGCAACTGCTTCCATACACATATAAGATACGTCGTTGGTTGCATCCAGTCCGTCCTCGGTCTGTCCGCCTACAATCAGGTTCTGGAATACCGCGTATCCTGCAAAGGCCTGTGCGGAAACCTCGTCGCGCGTCTTGTTCACATCATTTAACTTAACCCAGATACAGTCCACCAGTTCCTGCGCGAATTCCCTGGAAATGTTCTTATCCGCCGCCAGATGGGGATACATATACTGGTCAAAACGTCCTGGTGAAATGGAATGTCCGTTGGCCTCAATCTGAAGAAGAATCTGTACAAACCAGAATGCCTGGCATGCCTCGTAGAAATTGGTGGCTCCTCTTTCAGGCACCCGGTCGCAGTTGGCTGCAATCTGAAGCAGCTCTGCCTTTCTTGCGGGTTCCAGGCAGGCGGCCGCCATTTCCCTTGCCTTTGCAGCATAGCGGTGGGCAAAATTGATTGCCGCTGTATATGTAATCACCAGAGCCTCATAGAAGTTTTTCTTCTTAATATATTCCGGGTCGCTGGTATCCAGCTTATCCATTGCCTCAATTACCTGTTTGATGATTCCTGTAAAACCGATTTCCAGAACCTTGCCGTAGTCCACGCACACATGACCTACGCCGCCGTAGAAGTAGTTGCCCACTGTAAATACGCCGTTGGCAATACAGTCCTTTGTCTCCTGGGACATGTAGGAGTCAGCCAGGGCGCTGGTGGTCTTTCCTTCCCAGTATTTAAACGCCTCATGCAGCTCTGCCGCCGTATCTTTTGGTATCTGGAAGGGGTCAGCCATTCTGGTGCCCATTGTCTCAAATTCCTTCTCAACCCAGTCATAAGAAAATTCAGGACAAATCTCTGTTGAACGCAGATTCTTTGTGATTGCGCCTACCACCAGCTCATCATCATGGATGGTGATGGGAAGATTGTTGAAAATCTTCTCAGCAGCCTTGGCACGACGCATAATAGGAGACAGCCCCTCTGTCTCTTTGTAGGACTCTGTTACGAGAACCGCCCTCTCAGACTCAACGTATGGAGTTGCGTCGACAATGGCTCTCTTAAGACGTTTCACTCTCTCGGTTGGTTCTGTAAACCCCTTTGCTATCATACAAATATCCTCCTTTATTTTGTTTTCGATTTATGGTTTCCGGTTTCCAAGAATGCCCCGGCTCATTTCCCGGGGCGTCCCTCCTCCCCATAATATCCTATGGAGCCGGAAAACAGGACATATTATTAAAACGTAAAAAAAGTAAAATCCAGACTTTTTGATGATTAAAGACCAGCCATTTTCACTACAGTGCCGTGACGCCCAGCAGCTTCAGAAACCCTTTCAGAATTTCCACATTGCCCGGCCAGGCAGGGGAAGTTACCAGATTATCACAAACCACCGCCTCGTACGGCTCCTTTTCCATGAAAATACCTCCTGCTGCCAGCACCTCGGGACGCACAGCCGGATAAGCCGTAACCTGCTTTCCTTTGAGCACCCTTGCCGCAGTCAGAATCTGCACCCCATGGCAGATAGCTGCAACCGGTTTTTTCAAATCCATGAAATAATGCACCATATCCAGAACCCTTGGATTCAGCCGGAGATACTCCGGCGCCCTTCCGCCTGTGAGGAACAATCCGTCATACTGCTCCAGCTTCAGGTACTGGAAAGAAGCATTGAGCACAAAGTTATGTCCCGGCTTTTCAGAATAGGTCTGGTCACCTTCAAAGTCATGGATGGCTGTCCTTATGGTATCGCCCGCAGCCTTATCCGGGCAGACCACATCCACCTCCACCCCGGTTACCAGCAGTGCCTGGTACGGGACCATTACCTCATAATCCTCCGTATAGTCACCTGCCAGCATCAACACTCGTTTCATCTGTTTCCTCCTCTCTCTCCCACGGCATCACATCGCCCTCTTCCCTCAGGTAATTCAGAATATCCCCCACCCCTTCGCCGGTCACGGAGCTGACATAAAATATCTTTTTGCAGCCCGTAAGCTCCAGCCACATGGCGGCCAGGTCCGGCCTGGCATCAGGCTGGTCTATCTGGGTCACGATTCCTATGACCTCCCTGGTTGCCATGGACACAATATTAGGGCTGTATAATGAATAATCCTCAATGGCGCTCATCAGCAGTCCCACGATATCCGCCTCATAGGAGTACAGAATCAGCGCCCTTGCCAGGGTTTTGTTTTCCGCGTACTCCCCCGGCGTATCAATAATCACATCATAGTTATTAATGTACTGGGTCTTATGGTATGTTGTCTTCCTGCCCTTCATGGCCTGCGTCAGCGTTGTCTTGCCGGCGCCGCTGCGCCCCACCAGCATAATTTTTTTCATTGCCCCTCCCTGCTTCTGGTATGGAATCAGGCCTTTGTTATTTTGCATACGGTAAAACCCAGCTCCGAGGACGTATACTCCAGAATACGCTCAAAGGCAATATTGACATCGGAAATGGTTCCCGTGATAATGAGCGTGCCGCTGAACCGGTCAATGAAACCAATCTGTATGGCCGAAGCCTTAATGGCCAGGTCCGCGGTTATGATTGCTGTCTCGCTTGGTGTAAGTGTCAGCACTCCGATGGCCGACCGGTGATAATCAACCTTTGGATCCAGTCCCAATTTTCTGTAAATAATCTCATCCGGGCTGGCTATTATATGAGCCATGGTAATCTGTTTGCCCGGCACTGATTCCTGTATAATCCGCATCAGGCCTTCCTGACCAGCCTTCCAGTCCTTTATTTCCATCCATTTCCATCGCCTTTCCAACTTTATTTTTATATTGTAACATTACACAAAGGCTTTCCCTTAGTAATAGACAAACTGATTTACTGTATTATCCAGACGTATCCTCCGGGAAGCAGACAGTATTGAATAATACCGTTTTTTAGACTGGCCATTCATTGTATAGGATGTCTTTTTTCTTTATAATTAATAAAAAAGGACCTTAATGGTATATGAAGGGAGATATATATGACACTGCTGGAACAAATAAAAGAAGCTGGAATCGTCGGGTGCGGCGGGGCCGGCTTCCCTGCTCATGTCAAGCTGAACTGTACCGTGGAATATCTGATTATCAATGCCGCTGAGTGTGAGCCGCTTCTGCGGACCGACCGCTGGCTCATGATTCACAAAGCAAAGGAGATTGCTGCTGCCGCCGGCATGATTGGCGACATGGTGCAGGCGGACAAACGTTATATCGCACTGAAAGAGACATACACGGAGGAGATTGCTGCCCTGGAAGCCGCTATTGCGGACCTGGGCAGTCCTGTCAGGCTGTACAGGATGAAAAACTTCTATCCGGCCGGAGATGAACAGGTCATGGTCTGTGACATCACGGGCCGCACGGTTCCTCCTTCCGGAATTCCTCTTGACGTGGGAGCCGTTGTCTCCAACCTGGCCACGGTCCACACCATTTTCAACGCTGCCCAGGGACAGCCCTTTACGGAAAAATATCTGACTGTCACAGGCGCCGTCGCCTCCCCCTGTATTGTCCGCGCCCCCCTGGGGACATCCTTTGCAGAATGTCTTGCCCTGGCGGGAGGAAGTCTGCTTACCTCCTATCATGTAATTGCAGGAGGACCCATGATGGGTAAATGCCATGATATGGAGGAGGCTGCTGCACTCACTGTCACAAAAACCACCTCCGGTTATATCATTGTGGCAGACCAGACGCCACTTGTGGAGAAACATAACATTCCTGTGTCTGTTTCCCTGAAGCGGGCTAAAATGTGCTGTATCCAATGTTCCTGCTGCACCCAGATGTGTCCGCGCTACCTTACAGGCCATCCCCTGAAGCCCCATATGATTATGAGGAAGCTGGCCTATGCGCAGTCTCCCCAGGATGTCTTGGAGGATGAGCATGTAAAACAGACCATGATATGCAGTGAATGCGGGCTGTGTGAAACCTATGCCTGCCCCATGGGCCTTCAGCCCCGCCAGGTCAATATCCATATCAAAAACCTGCTCCGGCAGAATCAGTTCCGCTACCAAAAGCCTTCCGGGACCTTCACACAGCTGGAAGAGCGAAGCTTCCGGAAAGCGCCTTCCAAACGTATGGCGGTCCGTCTGGGCGTTGACCAGTACTACGATTATCACATTGACCGCTGCGTAACCGCAGAGCCTGATACTGTGCGCATTTCCCTCAGGCAGCACATTGGGGCGCCCAGCGTACCCATGGTACAGCCGGGCGGCAGGGTTGAGCGCGGACAGCTGATAGGAGCAATCCCGGACCAGGCCCTGGGCGCCAATATCCACGCAAGCATATCCGGAACCGTTACCCGGGTCACTCAAACAGAAATTGTCATCTCTGCCGGCAGGCAGTAGTCAGGAGGAAAATCTTATGATTACCATTGGTTTTTTAGAGTTAAACAGCATTGCCAGAGGTATCCTGGCAGCAGACATGATGCTTAAGGCAGCGGAAATCAGGCTTGTTTCTGCAAGACCCAGCTGTCCGGGCAAATACCAGATACTAATAACCGGAGAGGTTTCAGCCGTGGAATCGGCTTTGAGGATTGGAGAGGAGAGCGCGAAAATCAATGTGGTGGACCGGCTTCTCATCCCAAGGGTACATCCCCAGGTAATCGAGGCCATCAACATGTCCTCCATGCCTTCCAGCCTGAAGGCCCTGGGCATCCTGGAATTCTTCTCCGTCACCGGTGCAGTCATTGCAGCCGACGCAGCAGCCAAGGCGGCCAATGTTTCCCTGATTGAAATCCGGCTGGGCACGGGCATCGGAGGCAAATCCTTTGTCACCTTTACAGGGGATGTGGGCGCAGTTGAGGAAAGTGCGGAGGCAGGGGCGAAAACAGCGGAGAACAGCGGCGCCCTGGTGGCAAAGGTCGTAATTGCGCATCCGGACAGGGAACTGTACCGCAGCCTGCTCTGATAAGGAGGTAACACCATGAATGACACTTATGCAGCAAAGGAAATAACAGCCGCTCTGGTGGACGCCCTGAAGCATCAGGGATTATGTCTGAAGGAAGCCCTGAGGCTGATTGAAAAGGGCGAGGAAATGGCGGAGCGCATCCGGGTTCCCATGGTCATCACAGTGGTGGACCAGGGAGGGAATATGGTTGCCATGCACCGGATGGATGATTCCCTTCTGGCCAGCATCTCCATCTCCTGTTCAAAGGCCTACACGGCAGCCGCCCTCCGCGCGCCCACGGAGGACGCTGCCAGGGACATCCTGCCGGGACAGCCCCTGTACGGGCTTCAGCAGACCCACCCCGGCAGGTTCTGTATCTTTGGCGGAGGACTCCCCATCATGAAGAACGGACGCTGTATCGGCGGCCTGGGTGTATCCGGCGGCTCGGTGGAACAGGATGTGGCTGTGGCCAGATATGCACTGTCACAGGACTGACCCGATTTTATCTTAGAAACAACAGCAAAAAAGACAGGATACACGGGAATTGATACCGTGTTTCCTGTCTTTCTTGATGCCGGGTCTTATATGCAGTTTTCTTGCCGCTGGTACTGCGCGCAGCCCCTGCTGCCTGTCTTACATGCGGCATTTGGCCCTGCATACAGCTATTCCTGTTCTTCCTTCTTTTCCTTGTTGGGAATGTAATAGCAGTTCGGGCATTCATCCGGGTCCTTTTCTGCCTTCTTATTCTGATAGATGCAGCTTGGACAATCGTCCGGGGGTTCTTCTACTTTGTCCGTCTTGTAGAAGTTGCCGGAATATTTTTTATCGCTCATGCTGTTGCCTCCTTAAAAACGTGGTGTATTTCTCCTCTTTCTGTGATATCATTATAACAGAAACCATCATTCAGATAAAGGAGGAATCAAGATTGAACCGAATCATTGGAAAAAAAGCTCCTGATTTTCATTTAAAAGCTGTCTCCGGAGATGGAGAAGATTTTTTTGACGTAAGCCTTGACACCTATAAAGGCCATTGGCTGGTCCTGTTCTTCTATCCCATGGATTTTACATTTGTCTGCCCAACTGAAATTACCTCATTCAGCAATGACCTGCATCTGTTTGAAGAGGCGGATGCCAGACTGCTTGCCGTCAGCACGGACAGCGAGTACACCCATCAGGCATGGATTAGAAACGGCCTGGGCCCTATCGGATATCCCCTGGGCGCCGACAAGACCCTGTCCATGACAGCTGACTACGGCGTTCTCCTGGAAGACCAGGGGGTTGCCCTGCGGGGTCTGTTCATCATTGACCCTGACCGGATAATACGTTACAGCGTGATACATGACAACAACATCGGCAGAAATACCCAGGAGGTCCTGCGTGTCTTGAAGGCGCTGCAGACAGGCTCCCTCTGCGGGGCCAACTGGACCATTGGAAGCCGGCCCCTGAAGGAAGACAGGCCCTCGCTCCCTCACACGGTTTCCTCTGACAAAACAGTACGGATATATACCCTTCCGGGCTGTTCCTACTGCCGCCAGGTCAAGGAATTCTTATCAGACAACGGCATTTCCTACAAGGAAATCAACCTGGAAAACGACGCCGAAGGCCAGGCTTTCATGGACAGCAGGGGCTATACCGCTCTTCCTGTAACCGTCATTGGCAGCCATGAGATTTCCGGATTCCGCCTGGATAAAATCAGGGATTTGCTGCTTTAAACGCTGAAGAATCCGTTTCCAAACAGTATATTCACAATGAACGTAAAGAGAAAGATGGTGAATGCAGGAGGGTCTATATGGGTGTCGCAGCAGCTGTTGAATGTCTTGCCCACAAAGTCACCGAACAGCGAGGTCAGTATTCCGAATACAATACCCATAACGGGATTTTGGGAGGAAACAGCTGCCAAAGCCGAAATCAGCGCAATGTGATGGGTTGCAGGCATGGCAAAGCCGGTCTGGGCAAAAATCAGGGAAACGGCTGCTATTCCGAAGCAGAGCACGGGATAGCTGCCTATGGCAGCTGCTGACGCCCCGCCGTCCAGAAGGGCCTGATACACAAAACCGGTTGTGGTTCCCAGGCCAAGACCAAGTATTACATTACAGAGCATTCCCTTTCCGCCGGTAAAATACTCCCTGGTTTCACCAGGCGCAGCCTTTCCGATAAGGCCGCTGGTGCCGAACACCAGGCGCGCAATGACGGCTGACAGGATAACGGTAAATCCGGGAAGGTCCGTATTCAGATGAAGAACCGTCCCTATCAGATAATGAATGAGAAAACCAATCACGCCGAACACACCGCCTACCAGCAATGTGGCCGGGTCTGCCAGTCCATTAAGACAGGACAGGATATCGGTTCCGCTTCCCAGCTTCTTTGCCCTGCCTGCGTAGGCGGAAGCAGCCACACCGCCGGCAAAGGCAATGTGCGGACCAAGGTAGGAGCCAAAGGCAATGAAACCCACTGTCGTGTCCGCTCCTCCTGCCATGGCGGCCACCGACCCTGCAATTGCAATCACGCCGGTCAGTATAAATGCAGGCAGTGCTCCCATGTATGCGCCTATGATTCCTCCTCCAAATGATGCTACTAATGCAAACAAATTCATATGTTTGTATTCTCCCTTCTCTTTTTTATCTGCCTGAAGGCAGTCCCCTTATATGTACCCTTCCCTCCTTTCCCTACCTTTTTGTTATTATGATTTTAACATCCCCTGTGCTGTTTTCCCTTATCCTATTCATGCTAAAAAAAGGTACTTTCAAGACATTTTCTTCCATATCACCCCATAAATACGCCGCAAAAAAACCGGTGCGCATGTTTTGAAATTACATGCACACCGGCCTTTTGCTGTTTTACCATACTGTTTTAATTATTTCTTCCTTAATGCTCCACTAATGCAAGTGTTTCCCTTGCAATTGCCAGCTCCTCGTTGGTAGGAATAACAAGAACGCTTACCTTGGAATCAGGGGTCGAAATCACGATTTCCTGTCCTCTCTTTGAGTTGGCCTCATCATCAATCTCAATTCCCAGGAATGCAAGATATTCGCACACTTTCTTCCTGGTTTCCTTGTCATTTTCGCCCACGCCTGCTGTGAATGCAATGGCATCCACGCCGCTCATAGCAGCTGCATATGCGCCTACGTATTTAGCTACCCTGTAAGCAAATGATTCCAGAGCAACCTCTGCCTTTTTATTGCCGTCCTTTGCAGCGGTCTCCACATCGCGGAAATCACTGGAAACGCCGGACATTCCGTATACGCCGGACTTCTTGTTCAGCACGTTCAGCATCTGGTCAATGTCCAGATTCTCTTTGTGCATGATGAACTGCAGGGCGCCCGGGTCCACATCGCCGCTTCTGGTTCCCATAACAAGTCCCTCTAATGGAGTAAGTCCCATGCTGGTATCCACGGATTTTCCGTTGAGAACAGCTGAGATACTGGAACCGTTGCCCAGGTGGCAGACAACTGTTTTAAGGGAATCATAGGAACGGCCAAGAACCTCGGCTGTTCTCTTGGACACGTAGCTGTGGCTTGTACCGTGGAAGCCGTATCTTCTCACCTTGTATTTCTCATAATACTCATATGGAAGTCCATACAGGTATGCCTTCTCCGGCATGGTCTGATGGAAGGCTGTATCGAATACACCTGCCATTGGAGTATTTGGCATCAGTTCCTGGCAGGCACGGATGCCAATCAGGTTTGCCGGGTTGTGAAGAGGCGCCAAATCGCTGCACTCTTCGATAGCCTTAACTGCCTCTTCCGTAATCAGGGTAGATGCTGTAAATGCTTCTCCTCCATGTACGATTCTGTGTCCCACTGCCCCTACTTCGTCCAGGCTCTTAATTACGCCTGTCTTATCGTTGGTCAGGGCATCCAATACCATCTGAATGGCCTGGGTATGGGTAGGCATAGGTGAAACGGTTACTTCCTTTTCTCCCCCTGCCGGCTGATAGGTAATCTGGCTTCCCTCAATACCGATTCTCTCGCAAAGTCCCTTTGCAAGCACGGCCTCTGACGCGGAATCAATCAGCTGGTATTTTAATGATGAGCTCCCACAGTTAATAACTAATATATTCATTGATATCTCCTCCTATATTCCGGCCTATTCAGCCTGTGCCTGAACGGCCGTAATTGCTACTACACCCACAATATCATCTGCACAACAACCCCTGGACAAATCGTTAACCGGTTTTGCAATTCCCTGGGTAACAGGGCCGTAAGCCTCTGCCTTTGCCAGTCTCTGAACCAGCTTGTATCCGATATTGCCGGCATCCAAATCCGGGAACATCAGTACGTTTGCCTTGCCGGCCACTTCACTGCCCGGCGCCTTGGAGGAAGCAACCTCCGGTACAAGGGCTGCATCCAGCTGGAGTTCCCCGTCCAGCTTAAGCTCAGGATAAAGCTCGTTGGCAATCCTGGTAGCCTCCACTACCTTGTCCACATCAGGATGCTTTGCTGAGCCCTTGGTGGAATGGGACAGCATGGCCACCCTTGCCTCCTTCTGTACCAGCAATTCAAATGAATCAGCGGATGATTTGGCGATAGCTGCCAGTTCCTCCGGATTGGGATTCTGGTTCAGTCCTGAATCGGCAAAAATAAAGGTTCCTTCTGCTCCGTATTCGCAGTCCGGAACTACCATGAGGAAAAATGCAGATACAAGCTTTGTGCCTGGCTTTGTCTTGACAATCTGCAGGCATGGCCTTAATGTATCGGCCGTGGAGTGGCAGGCGCCGGATACTAATCCGTCTGCATCTCCGTTTTTAATCATAAGACAGCCGTAGTAGGCATAATCGGACAAAATGATTTCCCTAGCCTTTTCCGGTGTCATTCCCTTTGATTTCCTCAGCTCTACAAATAAATCAATATACTCCTGAGTCTTCTCATAGGTTTGAGGATTAATCACTGTTGCACCTGATACATCCAGTCCCTTGCTGTGGTCGGCAATGTCCTCCGGTGTTCCTATAATAATCAGATTGGCGATGTCCTCTTTCAATATCGTCTCGGCCGCCTCCCAGGTTCTCCTGTCCATAGACTCTGGCAGTACTATGGTCTTTTTGTCAGCCCTGGCACGAGCTTTAACTAAATCGATAAATCCCATGATAAATTTACCCCTTTCCTTGGTGTATTTAAGCATACATCTTTATTATATACTGACAGAATTGGAGATACAAGCCGATTTTATCCAAATATTGCACTTTTTCGTATACCTGAGGACATTTTGTGTTTATTTTCCACCATTTCTGCAGTGGCAGCCGGTATGCAGCAGGGCCTGTGCCATTTCCCATGACACAATCAGCCGTTCTGCTGTCCCGGAACGCAAAAAATCCGCGGGGCCCCTGTGTCCTGCCCGCGGATTCAGATACCGGATGATTAAATTTTCTCGTAACGGTCCACGTTAATCACGAAGATAGTGGCGCCGCCCACATCCACCGTCATCGGCATCGTTGCATAATTGACCATGGTGGTGCCTGATATATACGGCATGTTGACTGTCAGCTTCTGATGCTGTCCGCATTCCTGCTTAATCACATCAATCACTTCCTGCACCTTATCATCTTCTGCACCAATCATCAATGTTGTATTCCCTTTTTTCAGGAAACCTCCTGTGGTGGAGAGTCTTGTAACACTGTAATGATGCTGGGTCAGCTGGCTTACAACATCATCTTCATTATCATTTCTCACAATTGCATACACTAATTTCATAAGCTGTACCTCCTTGGCGAGTTTATATACGTTAGTATAGCACATTTTCCAGTTAAAATCTGTAATTTTTTCGCAAATGTTTCTTAATTCCCTAAATCCACGGGGTGCCCAGGGAATGGGGTTCCTCCCCCATGCTGCCCAGAAGCTGCCTGCCCGCGCGGACCGCTGTCCGCAGCGCCTGTCTTACGGCTGCTGATTCCCCTGTAAAACACAGCACCACTTCATTGGCAAAACAATTGTCAAGGGGATGATGATAGCCTGTGACGGTTACAGGCGCTGATTTTACCGCCAAATCCGATACAACACATCCAATGGCCGCCGGACCGCAGCATATGATACCAAAGGCTTTTCCTTCCACTGCTCCCAGGGCTTTGACGCAGCACTGTCCGGCTCTGGCCGTATAGCTGAAGGACAGATGGCCCGCCTCATTGACGTAAACCTCTCCAAACTGCCTGGGAAGCTGTTCCAGGGCAATCTCCACCGCCCGTCTTGCGTCCCATACATCGTCTGCCCCAATGTAGAACAGGGTGCCGCACCCTGCCCCGCCTTTGCTGTCCCGGCAGGCTTCCATGGATATCAGCTCCGCGTTTGCTGCCTTTACCGCCTCGTCCACTGCAATCACCTGGGGGCCCACTGCCACCCGGCCTCCGAATATGCCGATGGAACGGTATTTTCCCAGCTTCATGAACCGTACAAGAGACGGGTCGATTCCGGGAATCACCAGACCGATCGTATCTCCGATGGCGGTACCTACAAACTCCGTTAACTGGCTGTGTTCTGACATATGTATCCTCCTGTTGATAAGGAGCCGCCGGTCTGCCGGCGGCCCTTATCCGGCTTATGATGATGGAACATGAATATTATACCATAGCCGTTTATCCAGATACATGCACAATCAAAACCATAAATTTGTAAAATACATGTATCTGTGAAGGTACTGTACAGATACAAATACATTTCTTCAGAATCCGGAGAATGCCATCAGCTCTGGGCTGCCGGCCTGGTCCCCAGGGTCACCTGCACATCGTGCTCCACGTATGCCCCGTCCGTCAGTGACTGGACGGTCAGGGTGACGGAAGCGCCGCCCTCATAGTAAGTAAGCATCTGCTTCAGTTCTTCCATGCTGGTGACGGACTGGCCGTCAAATTTGGTGATGATGTCCTTTTCTTTTAAATCAGAGGATGAGGCAGCTCCGCCCTCCACGATTTTGTAAACATAGATACCCACCGGCATTCCGTACATCTGCGATGTGGCAGCGTCAATGTTGGTTCCCTGAATACCCAGATAGCCCTGAGCGTCCTCGGATACAGCCACACGCGTCTTCTTTGTCATCAGGCTGTTTAAAATGTCCTGGGCCTTGGAAATCGGAATGGCAAAGCCCATTCCCTCCACTTCCGTGGATGCTGTCTTGGCTGCGTTGATGCCGATAACGTTTCCATTTAAATCAATGAGCGCACCGCCGCTGTTGCCCGGGTTGATGGCAGCGTCTGTCTGGATAAAGGTTCTGCTGATTCCTTTTTCATCTGTAATCTCACGGTCCAGGGCGCTTACATACCCGACGGTGACGGACTGGCCGTAGCCAAGGGCGTTTCCGATGGCGATAACCTGCTGCCCCACCTTGATTTCATCGGAGTTGCCCAGGGTTGCCACCTTAATCTTGCTCATGGTGTCCGACGGGATGTCCTTTAACTGCACTGCAATGATTGCCAGGTCAGATGCGGAATCCGTTCCCTTAACAGCCGCGCTTACGTCCTTGTTGTCCACAAATGTAACCTTTAAGTCAGAGGCTCCGTCCACCACATGGTTATTGGTGGCAATGAGAAGCTCTGTGTCGGTCTGGTTCACGATGATGCCGGAGCCGCTGCTCTGCGCCGTGTAGGTCTGGGGCATTCCGAAGAAATCCCGCTGCTCCACGGTCATGGTGTCATTGATGGCCACAATGGACGGCATGGCGTTTTCCACGATGCCCGACACGTCGGTGACAGCGGACACGGCCGTGGTTCCCTGGTTTCCGGATGCCTGTGTATTGGCCGGTACCGCCTGGCCTATCTGGCTCTGTGCCTGTGTCTCAGCCATTGTGCCTGCAGCAGCGTATGCACCGGTAAGCCTGTTTCCCAGATAATTTACGCCTGTCATCACTCCGCCTGACACGGTTCCAAAGAGGACTGCTGCTGCCGTGATTCCGGCCACCCGTTTGGCGAAGCGTCCCCTGTTTGAACGATTCTGACGTTTATCGCCGCTGCCCTGACAGCCCTGATAGGAATTTCCTCCATAGTAATCCTGGCGTTGGGGCTGGCTGCCGTAAGGAGGAAATCCGCCCTCCTGTCCCTGGCTGTGCTGGAACCGGGCACTCTGATTTCCCTGGCCCTGCTGGTTCCTCCCATCACCTGGAGTCGTCCAGTTCACGGTTGTCTCCGGTATATCCCTGTGTTCCACCGTTTCATTTCCCAAACCATTCATATTCTTATTTTCATTCTCGTACATAGCAAAGTCTCCTTTCATACTTTTCTCTATTTTTTATTAACTGTAAGGGCTGTCTCTTAATTGCTCTTCCTTTTTACATTTATTAATATAGCCGTCATTTATGGTGGAATTGTGAAACGATTGTGGAGAATCTGTGTTCTAATTATTATAGATTTATAAACTGAACATGAACAAATGCCATCTGGACGGAATGGATGTTTGCAGATATAATGGACATGATAAAATAAACCGGTAAACAATCAGGACAGGGGTAAATAAATTTGGGACAGTCAGTAAACTTGGGAAAACCAGCGGATTTCGGGAAAACAGCAACATGGGAAAAACCTGCGAATTCAGGGAAAACAGCAAAACAGGAACAGCCCCTAAGGGTAATCGGCATCATTGCCGAATATAACCCGTTTCACAGCGGACACAGATATCAGATAGAGGAAGCAAAAAAGCGGACCGGCGCGGACTGGTGCATTGTGGCCATGAGCGGTGATTTTGTACAGAGGGGCGGGCCTGCGGTCTACAGCAAATACCTGCGGGCAGAAATGGCTCTTTCCTGCGGCGCAGACCTGGTGGTGGAGCTGCCCTCCGCCTTTGCGGTCAGCAGTGCAGAGGACTTTGCCGCCTGCGGTGTGGCCCTGCTCACAGGACTGGGGGCAGTGGATGTGCTTTGCTTTGGCAGTGAGGATGGGGAGATACACAGGATTCAGACAGCTGCCCGTATTCTGGCGGAGGAAGGCGGGGACTTTTCCGCTCTGTTAAGCCGGGGGCTGCGCAGCGGCCTGAGCTGGCCCCAGGCCCGCAACCAGGCTCTGCTGGAAATGGCGGAAAAAGACAGGGATTTTCCGCTGAAACCAGAAGAAATGGGCCGGCTTCTGGGCTCTCCCAACAATCTTCTGGGAATCGAATACTGCAAGGCCATCCTGCGCCAGAACAGTCCCCTTATCCCGCTGACCATCCTTCGCCAGGGCCGGGGATACCACGATAAGGAACTGGAAGAGGGTCAGGCCTCCGCCTCCGCCATCCGGCGGATACTCCAAAAACAGGAGCCGCCCCATGATAGGGGCCTGTCCTCTCATGGAAAGCTGGCCCAGGAGGCCAGGCCGCACATTCCCCGGGCAATCTGGTCCCTGTACGGCCAGGAACCGCCAGTGGAGGCCAATGACCTGTCGGAGGTGCTGAACTTTTGCCTCCTGTCCCTGAAACGGGAGGGACAGGACTATACCTTATACGGGGATGTGTCCCCGGAAATGGCCCGGAGGCTGGACAACTGCCTTCTTCAGCAGACCAGCTGGGAAGGCCGGATTGAACAGCTTAAGACCCGCCAGTATACTTATACACGAATCAGCCGGGCCCTTCTTCACATAGTGCTTGGCCTGACCGCTGTCAAGGTGCAGGCCTACAAGGCCGCAGGCCGCGCCCCTTACGCCAGAATCCTGGGATTCAGGAGGGAATCCAGGGAACTGCTGGCCCTGGTAAAACAAAAAACCTCCATTCCCCTGATTACCAAGACAGCTGATGCTCCCCATATTCTCACCGGGACAGCCCTGGACATGTTCACACAGGACATCTACGCCTCCCACATCCGCCAGGCCCTGCTTTCGGAAAAGCTGGGTAAGCCTGTACGCAACGAATTTAACCAGCCAATCTGTATTTTATGATATAAAGGACAAAAGGGCGTGTCCGCGGATGCTTTGCATTGCCGCTGACCTGCCCTATTGTTTTCTTAATTACTATTTCCCAGACAGCTCCCATAACTCCGGGGCCAGCAGTTCCACCACAGTGGGCTTCACATCCAGAAAATCCACCAGCTCCCGTATCTGCCGGCCGTTGTCCCGTCTCTTTCCCTGGCGCACAGCCCGAATCAGAATATTCTTCGGCGTGTGCTCCATGTCAATAAATTCCAGAATCTGGGTCCGGTATCCCCTGTATTCCAGGACCTGGGCGCGGATGGCATCCGTGTAAAGAGCTGCCATGCGCTCTTTTATCAGGCCGTATTGAAGTACCGGCTTAAGGAGGCTGTTGGCCATCTGCCCGTTCAGCTCATGCTGGCAGCAGGGAACCGACAAAATGACCCTGGCTCCCCAGTTCACTGCCTTTTCAAGGGCATAATCCGTGGCCAGGTCGCAGGCGTGAAGGGTGACCACCATGTCCACCTGCTCCACTCCCTCAAAGGAGGCAATGTCACCATGGCAGAAGGTAAGCCCCTCGTAACCATACTGCCTGCCAAGGCGGCTGCAGTGCTCTATGACATCCTTCTTAAGGTCCAGGCCTATGATTCGGACCGGATATCCCTTTAATTCCTTCAGATAATAATACATGGCAAAGGTGAGGTAGGATTTACCGCACCCAAAGTCAATGATGGTGGACTCCCTGTTCTGGTCCAGGTTGGGGAGAATATCCTCAATGAACTCCAGAAAACGGTTTATCTGCCTGTATTTGTCATAACGGCTGTTTACCACCCTGCCCTCTTTTGTCATGACTCCTAAGTCCACCAGAAATGGAACCGGTATTCCCTCTTCCAGGATATAATGCTTTTTCCGGTTATGGGACAGCAGGCCGGAAAGCCCTGGTTCCCTGGGAGACTGGGTTCCGGGAGAGTGAATCCTGGCAGGCTGGGTTCCTCCCGGCCTCGGATTCAACTTCACCTTCACAGTTACCTTTCCCTTCCTGCTCACCAGGATAAGGGCCTTTCCAAGGCCGGATGCAATCTCAGCCTGTCGGAAGGAGCCATCCAGAAGCCCTGTTACATAATCAGCTGCCTGGACCCGGTCCAGATTGCGGTGAAACGCCTGTCTGCCGCACTGCTCCTCTGCCTGGAACATCAGCCTGCCCTTCATGAGCAGGGGACGGATTCTGGACCGGGAAATTGTTTCGCTGTCAATTGGGTTGCTCATAAGAATCCGTTCCAGGGATTCATTTAAGAATAGCTCCAGCGCCTGTTTGATTTCGTTACATTCTTCCTGATTCATTTCCAGCTCCTAATCCAGAAGTTTCTTGGCAAGAACAGGAAGCTGGCTTAATGACTCGATGGAGCCAGCCGGCCGCTCTGCCCTGCCAAACCCATATGCTGCATGTACAAAGGGGATTCCTGCCACACCTGCCGCTTCCTCATCCATATGGGTATCTCCCACATAAAAGCAGCGGTCCAAATGGTTTCTCTGCACCACCATGCGGATGTTATCTCCTTTTGGAAGGCCGGTATTGCCGTAACACTCAATATCACGGACATATTCCCGGAGACTGCAGCTCTTAAGAAGCACCTCGATATATCCGCACTGACAGTTACTGACAATATACAGGCCATACTGGCGGCTGAGCCGCGCCATGATTTCCCTTGCCTCCGGATACAGGATTCCGGGATGGGCCAGCAGGTAATGGTTCTCATAGGTCATGCACTCCTCCATTACCCTTCTGCACGCATCCTGGGCCAGCCCCGGAAACAATGTCTTACCAATATCCATCATGGTCTTTCCCATATTGTCATACATATCCTGAGCCGTAATCCTGACTCCCAGATGGGGATAACGCTCCAGCACCTCATTCCAGGATTCAGCCACCTGGGCAGCTGAATCCCAGAGTGTGCCGTCCACATCAAATAGTATCCCTTTATTCATACCCTGAAACCATCCTTTTCACAATCATTTAAAACCAGCCCCGTCCTGCTGTCCTTAATTCTCCGCGCTGACCCAGCCTTTTCGCAGCAAATCCGGATAAGGCTCCAGATGGGCATAGTCGTTAAAGCGCTCCAGGGTGAACCGGTCTGTTTTTCCATCCCAGTTAAGCTCTGTTATGCTGCAGTTTTCCAGGCTTTTTCCAAGTATCCTCCATGTTTTCATGGGAATTCCCAGGTAGTGCGCTGTCATGGAACGGATAACGCCTCCGTGGGTCACCACTGCTATGCGCTCATAGCCGCTTTCAGCCATTTCCCTGAACACGGGTTCCGCCCGCCGGACCACGTCCCCGGCGCATTCCCCGCCCGGATAGGGAAGGTCTTCCTCCATAAGGGACTGCTGCACCTTAAAATCCCTGTATTTTACCGCAATGTCCTGGTCTGTCATGCCCTCCATGCGGCCAAAGGATATCTCCCTTAACTCCGGCCGTATGATATGCTCCACATTCCAGTAGAGATTGGCTGCCTGAGCCGTTTCCACGGCCCGCAGCAGATGGCTGGAATAAACCACCTGTATGTTTTCATGAAACAGGCGCTCTCCTAAGAGAGACGCCTGCCTGTAACCTTCTTCACTTAAATCCACATCCACGTTGCACAGCTTGCTGCACTGCCTGCCGTGGCGTATCAAAAATATCTTCATCTGTTTTCCCTCCGTCCGGCTGTTTGAATCCCGGACAGCATTAATTCTTAAAGCTGTGGATTGGCGCCGGAATCCTTCCGCCCCTGGTCACGAATCTCCTGCAGGAGAATGTGTTCACAGGCATGACAGGCGCATATCCCAGCAGTCCTCCGAACTCGGCAGTTTCCCCAACCTTCTTGCCCACCACGGGAATCAGACGCACCGCTGTGGTCTTCTGGTTCACCATTCCAATCGCGGCCTCATCTGCAATGATGCCTGCAATGGTGCTGGAGGGCGTATCCCCCGGAATGGCAATCATGTCAAGACCAACGGAACAAACACAGGTCATGGCCTCCAGCTTCTCAATGGTCAGGGCGCCCATGCTGACCGCGTCAATCATTCCCTGGTCCTCGCTGACCGGGATGAACGCGCCGCTCAAACCGCCCACATAGGAGGAAGCCATGACGCCGCCCTTCTTCACCTGGTCATTGAGCATGGCAAGGGCTGCTGTTGTTCCGGGCGCGCCCACGCGCTCCAGGCCAATCTCTTCCAGTATCTCGGCAACACTGTCTCCCACCGAAGGAGTGGGGGCCAGGGACAAGTCAATGATGCCAAAGGGAATACCCATACGCTTGGAGGCTTCCTGGGCAACCAGCTGGCCCACGCGGGTAATCTTGAATGCAGTCTTCTTGATGGTCTCGCAGAGCACTTCAAAGTTGGCATCCCTTACCTTTGCCAGTGCAACCTTCACAACCCCGGGTCCGCTTACGCCTACATTGATGATGGCTTCGGACTCAGTTACGCCGTGGAAAGCGCCTGCCATAAACGGGTTGTCGTCAGGGGCATTACAGAATACCACCAGCTTGGCACAGCCAAGGGAGTCATGGTCCCTGGTGGCCTCGGCTGTCTCAGTCACAATTCTTCCCATCAGTTCCACTGCGTCCATGTCAATACCTGTCTTGGTGGAGCCTACATTGACGGAGCTGCACACGCGCTCTGTCTGGGACAGCGCCTGGGGAATGGAGAGAATCAGGTTCTTGTCAGCCCTGGTCATACCCTTGCTTACAAGGGCGGAATAGCCGCCGATGAAGTTCACGCCCACTTCCTTTGCAGCCCTGTCCAGAGTCTTGGCTATGGTGACGAAATCCTCAGGGCGCTTGCAGGCAGAACCGCCCACCAGCGCAATGGGGGTGACGGAGATACGCTTGTTGACAATGGGAATACCGAAATCAGCCTCAATATCCTGGCCGGTGGAAACCAGGTCCTTTGCCAGGGTCGTGATTTTCTTATAAATCTTTTCATTGAGAGCCTCAAGATTGCTGTCCACACAGTCCAGAAGGCTGATGCCCAGGGTAATGGTACGCACATCCAGCTTCTCATGTTCAATCATGTTGTAGGTCTCATTTACCTCGTACATATTTACGTTAATCATAGTTCTTTCGTCCCTTTCTTCTGAATTACAGGCCCGCCCTATCCTCTGGGGATGCCGTTAGATACGGTGCATCTTGAGAAAGATTTCTTCCCGCTGAATCTTCACGCTCACGCCGATTTCCTCTCCCACCTGTTCCAGCTCCCGGGCCACTTCGCCAAAGGACTTGGTTATGTTCTCCACGTCCACAACCATCATCATATTGAAAAATCCCTTGACAATGGTCTGGGTGATATCCAGTATATTAATCTGGTTCTCAGCCAGGTACGTGCATACGCCTGCAATGATTCCTACCCTGTCTTTCCCTACTACTGTAATGATTGCCTTATTCATCTTCATTCTCCTCACGCTTTTGTTTTATTGAAATCCGGTGAACGGATATCCATACGTTTTACAGATATATGATTTCACTCATGCAGTCCCTGCTGGCCACGGAGATGGAAAAGTCAGAGGCCCCGTAAGGGCAGTCTCCCTCGTCAATCTCCAGCCGTACAGTCTCGTAGGCCAGCTCCTCGTAATTGTTTTCCTTGCTGAGATGTCCCAATAGAATCTTTTTCAGTTTGTCATGGAGGACGCAGTTCAAAAGCCTGCCCGCATTTTCATTGGACAGATGGCCGTGGTCCCCTAAAATCCTCCGTTTCAGGTAATAGGGATAGGGGCCTGTCTCCAGCATTCTCACATCGTGGTTGGATTCCAGAAGCAGGGCATCCAGCCCCTGCAGGTGGTCTATGATATACTGGTCAAAATGTCCCATATCCGTGGCCACTGCCACGGATTTCTCCCCGTTCTGTACGCGGTATGCCACCGGATTGGCAGCGTCGTGGTCAATCTTAAAGGGCTTCACAGTCAAATCCCCTACCATGAAATCCAAATCCGGGCATACCGGAGTCAGAAGCCCTTTGTCAAATTTGCCCAGACTGCCTGCGGACGCAATCTCATCCAGGGTTTCCCGGGTCCCGTAAATAGGAATCTCATACTTGCGTGACAGCACTCCCAGCCCCTTGATATGGTCCGAGTGCTCATGGGTGATGAGAATCCCGTCTACGTCATTTCCCGTAAGCCCTATCTCATTCAGTCCCTGCTGAATCCGCTTGTTGCTGATTCCCGCATCCACCAGTATGTGGGTGCTGTCGGAACCTATGTATATACAGTTGCCGCTGCTTCCGCTGGCAATACTTACCATTCTCATGTTTTACAGTCCTTTGTCTTATTATTGCATTCTGATTTTGTTTTTCAGGAGCTGGCGAATCTGGTTCCCTGTCTCCTCCACAGAGCCGTTGTTGTCAATCACTGCGTCGGAAAATGCCCGGAACCCGGATTCAGACGCCTGGCTGTCCATGATGCTCTCCGTCTTCTCCTTGGTGTAGCCGCGGCTCTCCCTGAGACGGGCCGTGCGGTTCTCCCTCGATGTATAAACATACCACATTTCCCGGCAGTTGTCACGGAATTCTTTTGATGGGACGGCTGCCTCTATAACCACCAGCGGTTCAGGGCAGTCCAAGGCCTCCCGGAAGGCTGTTTTCCACACCAGGGGATGGGTCAGACGGTCCACCTGGCTGCGTTTTTCAGGACAGCCGAAGATGACCCCGGCCATGGCAGGACGGTTGATGGTTCCATCCTCATTCAGGATGGAAGGGCCCAGGCAGTCCACCACTGCCCGGTAACTCTCCTGCCCCGGTTCCATCAGCTTCTTTGCCACCTGGTCCGCCTGGATAACACGGAAGCCGTACTCCTCTTTCAGTATCTCCAGCACCCGGCTTTTGCCGGAGCCAACACCGCCTGTGATTCCCAATATAAATTTACCGCCTGTGGCGGGTGCATTTCCTATCGATTCCATATCCTGCCGCTGCCCTTCCGATACGTTGGTTTTTTGCGCGCTGTTTTTTCCGCTGTTTTTTCCGCACCCCTACTTTGCGTCAAACCAGGATTTTCCCACTTCCGCTTCCACCTCCAGTGAAACCCGTAAATCCGCCGCATGCTTCATCTTATCGGTCAGTATATCCTTAACCGTCTCAATCTCGTCCACGGCTGTCTCAATCAAAAGCTCATCGTGAATCTGAAGCACGATTCTGGATTTCAGGTTTCTCTTCTTCAGTTCCCGGTCCACTGCAATCATGGCAATCTTCATAACGTCTGCAGCAGTTCCCTGAATCGGTGAATTCATAGCCACACGCTCGCCGAACTGGCGCTGCATGAAGTTGGCGGACTTAAGCTCCGGTATGGGCCTCCTCCTGCCGTACAGGGTGGTTACATAGCCCTGTTCCTTGCCCTGCTTGACCAGACTGTCCAGGAATATCTTTACGCCGGGGTATGTCTCGAAATATTTATCAATATACTCCACGGCCTCCTTGCGGGAAATGCTGAGTCCCTCGCTGAGTCCAAAGGCGCTGATTCCGTAAACAATACCGAAGTTCACTGCCTTTGCATTGCGGCGCTGGAGGGGAGTCACTTCCTCAAGAGGTACATGGAATACCTGGGACGCAGTGATGGCATGGATGTCCTGGGCGGAACGGTATGCCTCAATCAGCCGTTCATCCCCTGACATATGCGCCAGGATGCGCAGCTCAATCTGGGAATAGTCTGCATCCACGAACACGCACCCTTCCTTGGGAACAAATACCTTGCGGATTTCCCTGCCCAGGGCCATGCGCACCGGAATGTTCTGCAGGTTCGGCTCCGTACTGCTGATGCGTCCCGTGGCCGTGATGGTCTGGTTGAACTTGCCGTGTATCCTTCCGTCCTCACCAATATAGGCGGCCAGCCCCTCCGCATAAGTGGAATTCAGTTTTGTCAGCTGGCGGTAATCCAGGATTTTCTGGACCACCGGATAATCAGGGGCCAGCTTTTCCAGTACATCCGCTGCCGTGGAATAGCCTGTCTTTGTCTTCTTTCCCCCCGGAAGCTCCATCTGTTCAAAGAGAATCTCTCCCAGCTGTTTCGGGGAATTGATATTGAATTCATGTCCTGTCTCCTGGTAGATTTCCTGTTCCAGCTTGGCAATTCCCACCTTAAGCCGGTCCCCGTACTCCTTAAGCTCGGCCCGCTCCACCTTTACGCCTTCCTGCTCCATATGGAAGAGGCTGTAAATCAGGGGCATCTCTATTTCCGTATACAGGGCATACATTTCCGTGTCTTTTAGCTGGGCTGCCAGAGGGGCTGCTGCCTTCCAAGCAGTATAGCCCATGTAGCATACGCAGTCCACGGCGTTTTTCTCTCCCCTCCACAGGGCGTCTCCCAGGTCCTCCTTGGCCAGCAGGTCCGCCCTGGACGGCACAGTAAGCCCCAGATAGTCCCTGGCCAGGTCATCGTAGGCATAGGTATCCTTCAGAGGGTTCAGAAGATATCCGGCCACCCCGGCGTCATACACAGGGTCGGTATCCTTCAGTTCCAGATACGGAAGCATGGACTTTAAATCCAGCACCCAGAATTCCTTAGCATCCCGGTTATCTCTGCACAGCGCCCGGAGCTGTTCCAGCAGATACTCCCCTGTAATCTGTTCTCCTGCGGCCAGGCAGTATATTTCCTCCCCGCCCAGGCAGAGGGCCAGGCCTGTGACGGGGTTCAGCCCGGACCTGGCCTTTTTCCCGGCCTTTACTTCCCCGTTCTCGTCAAAGCTGAAGGACAGCTGCTCCGCTGTTTCCTTTAACGCCCCGTCCTTTCCCAGTATGAGCTGGAAGCCTGCCAGAGACGCGCCCCTGGCCCTGCCGAATACGGCATCCGCTGTCTTCACGTCCTTCACCAGGGTGAAATGGGTTTTTACATCCGGCGCAGAGGCTTCCCGGGCAGCTGTCCCATCGAACCGGGCCAGAATGGACTTAAACTCCAGACGCTTCATATATTGATATGCTTGCGGTGTGTACAGGTCCTCAATCCTGGCATCCTCGTAATTAAATTCCACCGGGCAGTCCGTACAGATGGCCGCCAGCTTCTTGCTCATTTGGGCCATGTCATAATGCTCCTCCAGAGCCTTCCTTGCCCTGGGCGGCTTAAGCTCCTCCAGATGGGCGTAGGCATTCTCTATGGACTTGTACTGGGCGATGATGCTGGTAGCTGTCTTTTCCCCAATGGAAGGCACCCCCGGTATGTTGTCGGAGGAATCACCCATAAGTGCCTTTACATCAATGAACTCCTCCGGCGTTACCTGATACTCCTGCATCACATCCCCGGGGTAATAATCCTTAATCTCGGTCACGCCTCTGCTGGTTCTGGGAATCCGAATCTTGATGTGCTGGTCAGCCAGCTGCAGAAGGTCCCTGTCGCCGGATACAACGGATACCTCAATGCCCTGGGCCTGGCACCTCTTTGCCACGGTTCCCAGTATGTCGTCCGCCTCAAAGCCCTCCAGGGTCATGATGGGAATTCCCATGGCCTTGAGCACTTCCTTCATCACCGGAACCTGCTCATGAAGTTCCTCAGGCATGGGCTTTCTCGTCCCCTTATAGGCATCATACATCTCATGCCGGAAGGTCGGCTCCTTTAAATCAAAGGCAACCGCTGCATGGTCCGCCTTTTCCTCCTCCAATATCTTCAGCATGATATTTAAAAAACCGTACACTGCGTTGGTATGCAGACCTTCCGAATTCGTAAGGTCCGGTACCCCGTAAAATGCCCGGTTCATAATACTGTGTCCATCAATCAAAACCAATTTGTCCATTAATATGAGTTCCTTTCTGTCTCTGTCACCACATCCTGAACTGAAGCACCAGCACCACCAGCACGGCCCAGAAGCACAGGGTGTTCACCGCATAGCGGGCTGTCTCCAGGATTCCCAGGGTGTGCACCCTCTGCCGGGACAGCTCCAGGGCTGTCTCCAGGGCTCCCTTGATGTTATAGGTGCCTGTTTCCTGGTCCAGCTGGCGGATTCCAACGTCCACTGTGAAGTAAATCTCCAGCTCTTCCCTGCATTCCCCACAGGTCTCAATGTGTTTTAAAAATTCTTTCAGTTCCTCGTCCGTAATGCTGCCGTTGATATACGGCATTACCAGACGCTCCGCTTCCCTGCAGGTCACAGCCGGCACCTCCTGTCTATCATTTTAATCAAATTCTCCTTACATCATACAATAAATCAGCTTACTTTTCAATGAAAGATTGGGACTCCCGGGACCTGATTCAGGGCCGCATCCGGAGTCAGGCCCCGGCACGGCCCAGACGCCGGACCGTCTATCCCTTCCTGTATTCCCTGGGAGAAACGCCTGTCAGCCGCCGGAATACATCCCCGAAATAATTGCCGTCCGAGAATCCGCAGGCCATGGCCACACCGGTCACGGAAAGGTCTGTGTTGCGCAGCAAATCCGATGCTTTCTGCACGCGGATGTAATTCAGATACTCCTTAAAGCAAAGACCGGTGGAGCTTTTAAATTTCTTTGAAAAATAGGTGGGACTCATGTTGGCAAATGCAGCCACCACCCCCAGCGTCAGCCCTTCCTGATAATGCTGGTTCATATATCTGGCTGCCCTGACCATGGTTTCCTCGGTCTCCTCCAGCATGTGCCCGTCCCCGCGGGCGCCCTGGCAGCGCCCTAATATGACCAGAATCTGGTGAAGGAGGCTGCGAAGCTGTATCTGGCAGTAGCTGTCCCCCTGCTTTTCCTCATCCTGCATCTGTGCCAGCAGTTCCTCCGTCTTTGGGCGGAATTCCGGGGGAATGGTCCGTTTGGGCTGTGAAAAGATATGGTCAAATGCATCCTTTCCGCAAAGGCTTAAAAAGGAGCTGACCGTGTCCTTTGAAAAATAGACGCCGAACCGTTCTGCCTGCCAGTTTGGCTCATACAGCGCCTTGTGGACCTCAAGAGGAGGGATGATGGTCATATCGCCCGGTTCCAGGTAGTAGATATCCTGATTGATAAACATCTTGCATTTCCCGGATAACAGATAATAAATCTCATAATAAGAATGGTAATGAGGGCGCTTCATCACAAAACTGGAGGACCTTCTGATACGGCTGACCTGAACGCTTTTATCCTTTAAAACCATGGTGTTGCTCATACATGCATTCCCTCCTTCATCTTCGCCTGCATCCTTCCTCTGCATGGCCGGACCGCCATGGCAAGAAAACTGTAATTTTCGAAAAATATCCCATAAAATCCGTATTATTCCATCTGTTTTTGTTATACCATAAAGCCATCCAAAGGTAAACAATGAAATGGAGGAATGACCATGATACCCATGGCTGTGATGGTTGCCAATAAAAAAAGCCGCTGCCTTCGGGAAACAGCCGCCGAACAAAAAGGCCTGGGCCTGGCGGAGGTTCCCATGGAGGAGGCCGATATCATATATCTTCCGGATTACAGCAGTCTGGATTTCCAGCAGGTCCTTGCACTTCTGAGAGCAGGAAAGCATGTCCTGTTCGGTGCCATGGGAGCAGCGGATGCCGGTTCCTTAAGGACGCTGGCACAGACAGCGGATGAGCACGGCGCGGTGCTGCTGGAACATATCCATCTTGGGTTTAACCCATGTATGGCTCCCTTAAAGACAGCAGTCAAATGCCTGGGCCCCATACGCCGGATTCGTCTCCATTCCTGTGAGTACGCCTTCACCTGCAAGGGAATCCGCAGCGCTTTTGTCCATGCTCCGGCCCGCCTTCTCCCGGGAGGCGCACTGTTTCAAAGGGGATTGGACTGCATCTATCCTCTTGTGCATCTCTTTGGCATACCGGAGCATCTGGATGCCCGGATGGTGTTCACGGAAAACGGAATGGACGCAGCCGGCGCAGTCAGCGGATATCTGGGCGCTGCCCGGGTGGAGCTGGTTTATTCCAAGATATCCGGCAGCCATGTTCCCAGCCTCATAGAGGGAGAAAAGGGAAGCCTGTTAATCCGTGATATACAGAATTTCAGGGAAGTAACCTATTTCAACCGTTTCGCGGCAGAGGAGCCGCTGGTCTCCTTTTCAGACAAAGCCTGCCGCAGCAGGGAGCTGGAACAGTGCATGGAATATATAGAAGGAAAAAGGGACTGGCGCAGGCACCTCGCAACCTCCTTCCTGGTCTTTCAGATGATGGATGAAATCCGCGGATGCCGGAATCCGGATGCTGGATATAGAAATCCATTCCAGGGGTCCTGTGCGTCTGCCATTTAGATGCGTATAGCGGAACAAACCACAAAACACAAAAAACCGCCGAATCCCTTGATTTCATCAAGGTTTCAACGGTTTTTTCTTATGCCGGCAGCGGGACTTGAACCCGCACGCGGTTACCCGCAACAGATTTTGAGTCTGCATCGTCTGCCATTCCGACACGCCGGCTTACAACGCTGATTATTTTATCACAGGATACATATTTTGGCAAGTGTTTTTTGAAAAAACCTGCGGGACTCTTCACCCCTGACCGGCTGCGCCGCAGGCTGACGGGAATGGACCGGCTGGAGAAAGACTGTCAGGACCGGCTGCTGCCCATTCCCAACAGTCCCCTTCTCACGTTTGTCCTACCGGATTGCCTGCTGGCCGCTGGCCTTGTATATTTCATACCACTCATAATGCTCCAGCCGGAGGTCCAGGGCCTTGACGGCCATATCCAGACGGTCCGGGCGGTTGCTGCCGGAAATAGGGATTGCCCCTGCGGGATGGTACATAATCCAGGCATATATGACAGTGGCTGGGTCTGTGTCATGTCTCTCTGCAATTTTCTTAATGGTTTTCATGGCTGCGGCGCAGAGGCTGTCATTGGGGTCAAACATCCTTCCGCCCGCCAGAGGCGACCATATCATGGGATGGATTCCGGACGCAGTCAGGTCGTCCATCATTCCTGAATTAAAATGCTCAAAGCAGACCGGATTCCACTCAATCTGGTTGGTTACCAGCTGTCCGCCCACTGCTTTGTTAAGGCCGTGGAATTTGCGGGGGTCAAAGTTGGAAACGCCCATCTCCCCAATCTTCCCCTCCCTCTTAAGCTCTGTCAGGGCTCTGGCCGTGGACTCAAAATCAATGCAGGGGTCCTCCCTGTGAATCAGATACAGGTCCAGACGGTCTGTGTGAAGCCGCTTCAGGCTTTCCTCACAGGACTTCTTTACCCTGTCGTATCTTGTGTCATAGTATCCGAACCCATTCTCATTGAAAATTCCGGTTTTGGATACCAGCTGGATTCGGTGCCGGATGGAGGCGTCCTGTTCAAAGGCCCGGCCCATCAGTGTCTCGCACAGCGTGCCGCCGTAGATTTCCGCTGTGTCAAAGGTGGTTACCCCCCGCTCAATGCATTCATTCATGAACCGGGCCAGCTCCTTTGCAGACCAATTCCAGCCGTCCAGTCTCCAGAATCCCTGTACCACGGCTGACAATGACAGCCCTTCTGATAATTTGACTTTTTTCACCTTGTTCCTCCTAATTAAGAATTTTTTCTCATATCCAGGGCAACAGCACTGCATATGATAAGTCCCTTTACAATCAGCTGCCAGTTGGAGTTAACCCCTATGTAGGCAAGTCCATAGCTGATGAAGGTAAATATAAGCACGCCTATGATAACGCCGGATACTTTTCCCACGCCTCCGCTCAGGGATACGCCTCCCACCACGCAGGAGGATATGGCATCAAATTCATATGCATTTCCATATGCTGAGTTGGCGCCTCCGGTCCTGGCCACTTCCAGGATACCGGCCAGTCCCACAAACATGGATTCAATGATGAACACAGTGATGATTACCCTGCTCACATTGATGCCGGATACCTTGGCTGCCTCCGGGTTGCCTCCCACAATATATATGTTCTTCCCGAACACGGTTTTATTGAGCAGGAACCATACCCCGGCAATGGCAATGATGGCAATGACCACCAAAAAGGAAATCTGCCCGAATACCTTGAAACTGCTGAGCACGGTCAAATCCTCCCTGATGCCTCCGATGGGCTGGGAATTGTTGGGCTTCTTGGCAAAATACAGACAGTTGATTCCGTATACAATGGTGCTCATGCCGAATGTGGCGATAAAGGGGGCCATCTTAAGCTTTGCAATCATGAAGCCGTTAATAGCTCCAATCACGGCAACCAGTGCCAGGGTCATGATGACCGGAATAATGATGGGAAGCTCAGGAAGGCCCGGCCAGAACTTGTTGGAATAGTGCACCATCTGCGACAGGGACGCCACCATAACGGCCGCCAGGCCCACCTGACGGCCGCCGGACAGGTCGGTCCCACCTAAAAGCAGGGCAAACATCAGTCCCAACGCACATATCATTTTAACGGCAGACTGGGTCAGTATGTCTGTCAAAACCCTTATCTGCAAAAAAGAAGGTTCAATTATGATGATTCCTATAATCATAAATACCAGCACGATGATAAGGGCTTTATCCATCATAATCTGTTTTATGTCCTTTGCTGTCAAATCCTTTCTTTTCATACCGACACTCCTTCTTTCGTCTTATCGTCAAATTGGGTGGCATACTTCATCACCTCAACCTGGGTGGCTTCCTTCCTGCCAAGGATGCCGGTCTGCTTTCCGGCACACATAATCATGATGCGGTCCGACATCCCCAGTAACTCCGGCATCTCAGAGGAAACCATTATGATTGCCTTTCCCTTTTTCACTAAATCCTGCATGATTCTGTAAATTTCGTATTTGGCTCCCACATCCACGCCCCTGGTGGGTTCATCCAGCATAATGACATCGCAGTTTGCCAGCAGCCATCTGCCAATCAGCACCTTTTGCTGATTCCCCCCCGACAGGTTCTTGATAAGGGTCTTTGTCCCGGCCATGCGGACATCCAGGTCCGTACACACCTTGTCAACGCTGGGAGACAGCTTTTTCGCATGGATGTATCCCAAGACATTGCCGGTCAGCTTCTTATAGGCAACCGCCAGGGTGTTGTCCCATACCGACAGCATGGGAATGATTCCCGTTGCCCTGCGTTCCTCTGTCAGAAGGGCAAATCCGTTGCGTATGGCGTCCTGGGGAGAATGGTTGACCACTCTTTTTCCGTTGACGGACAGCTCCCCGCTTACGATTTTGCGCAGGCCGAATATGGCTTCTATCAGCTCTGTCCTCTGTGCTCCCACCAGCCCGCCTATGCCCAGTATCTCGCCCTTATGCAGGTCAAAGGATACGTTCTTAAAGGAGCGCGGGTCCGCGCTGGTAAAATTCCTTACCTGCAGCATTATCTCGTCTGTCAGGGTCTTTTCACAGACAGGAAAGCGCTCGTCCATCTTCCTGCCCACCATCTGCCCAATAAGCTGGTCTATGGTAATGTCCCCGATATCCCATGTGCCTATGTACTGGCCGTCCCTCATCACGGTTATCTGGTCTGCTATCTCAAATATTTCCTCCAGCTTGTGGGATATGTAGATAATGGAACGCCCTTCCTTCCTCAGCTTGTCAATGATTTTGAACAGATGCCGGGTTTCCGCCACGGTCAGCGAGGAAGTGGGCTCGTCCATGATGATGATTTTTGCATTGTAGGAAACAGCCTTTGCTATCTCGATTGCCTGCATCTGTGAAACAGACAGGTTCTTTGCAAAGGTTGTCACGTCTATATCAAAATCCAAATCCCGAAGCAGGTTCCTGGTCTTTTCCATCATCTGGTTTTCATCCACCACAATACCCTTTGTCTGGAACCTGCCCGCCCATATATTGTCCACCACATTCCGGTAAGGAACCGGATTCAGCTCCTGGTGAATCATGGAAATGCCGCTTTTCAGCGCATCGTTGGGGTCCTTGATATCCATGACCCGGCCATCAATTTCAATGGTCCCGCTGTCAGGATGATAGAGGCCGAACAGACACTTCATCAAAGTGGATTTGCCGGCCCCGTTTTCGCCAATCAATGCATGTACACTTCCAGGCTTCACCGCAAGCTTAATATTGTCAAGGGCTTTTACTCCGGGGAAGGATTTAGACATGTTTTCTATCTTCAGCCTGTATTCTTCCATCTGCTTCCTCCAGGTTCCTTATTCGGACTGGGCCACTGCCAGCATGTCCTCCAGGGTTGCGCTTAAATTGCTTTCATCAACAATCACGTAGGGCACCCATACATACTTCCCGTCAACCGTGCAGTCCACGCCAACCACGTCCTCCGTGATTTCCGTTCCTGCATGCACTGCCTTGATTACATTGATAATGGCGTCGGACTGGCTCTTCCTGTCATTCAGCACAGTGCCCAGAAGGGAACCTGCCTTCATTGCCTCCAGGGCGTCAATATTTGCGTCGATTCCTACAATTGGAACAAATTTTCCGGCATCCCCTGAATTGTAGCCGTTGTTGATGCAAGCCTGCACCGCGCCCATGGCCATGGAATCGTTGTTGCAGAGAACGCCTTCAATTCCGTCGATTCCGTAGGCCGTAATCCATGCGTTCATCTTATCCAGCGCCTGGGCCTGGTCCCAGTTGGCTGTATCGCAGGCCAGAATCTCGTATTCAATCCCGTTCTTTTCCAGGGTTTCTTTATAGGCATCGGTACGCAGGGTAACGTCCTGCTGGCCGATTTCCCCCTGCAGGATAACCAGCTGAAGCTTGCCGTCCCCGTTTTTATCCGCAATGTCCTTTTTGCTGTTCCAGTAGTTAATCAGCGCCTGGGCGCACATTTCACCTGACTGCTTGGCCTGGGCGCCCACATAGCAGATGTTGTCGTACCGTTTCATGGTATCTTCCATTGGCTCCATGTTGAAGAATACGGCCGGCACGCCGTCTGCGTCGCATTTCTTCATCATGTTCTCAATGCTCTCCCTGTCAGGCGCGCATATGGCAACCACATCCGTTTTCTTGCTCAGGGCCACCTCTAATTTGGAATTGGCCGTGGATACGTCATTTGCAGCATCCTGCATATCAAGGGTAATACCGCCCAGCTTCTCGGCCTCGTTCTGCATGATGATGCGGAATCCGCTCTGGAACTGGTCGTCAAAAGCTCTCCAGATAACGGTGGCCTTCATATCCTCCCGGACCTCCCCCTGCTGTCCGGCGCTCTCTGCATCCCTGGCTGTTTCACTGCCTGCCGGCGGCGCTGGCTGTGTCTCCCCCTGACCTCCAAAACAGGCTGTCAATGTTCCCATCATCACTGCTGCTGTCATCCCACATACGATTCTGTTCATACTTTTTTTCATAAGTTATCTTCTCCTTTTAATAGATTAATCCATCAGTGCAAATTCTCTCATTTTCCCCTTAATGAACTCCCTGGCGCAGGCCTGGGAATTTACAAACATGCCTGTGTTGTACTTAAAGTCCGGCTTCTGCTTCATATCCCCAAAGGAATTGGCAACTGCAATCAGTACATCCGTAGCAATGTTGATTTTCCTGATGCCGTTCCTGATGGCTTCCTGTACCTGCTCCTTAGGAGTGCCTGAGCCGCCGTGAAGCACAATGGGGACATCCACTGCATCATGGATTTTCTTAAGCCGTTCAATGTTCAGGTGTGGAGCCGCCACATACACACCGTGCTGTGTCCCGATGCTGACAGCAATGCAGTCAATGCCCGTGCGCTCCACGAATTCCTTTGCCTGGTCCGGGTCTGTCTGGGCGGATTCAGGGTCGCCTTCCACCTTGAAGTTTCCTTCTTCTCCCACCAGCTTGCCCAGCTCGCCTTCCACTGTGATGCCGTAACAGTGGGCGTAATCCGCCACTTTTTTGGTCAGAGCCACATTTTCCTCAAAGGGCAGGGAGGAACCGTCTATCATGACAGAGGAATATCCGGCCTGTATGGCCTGTACGCATTCATCATATGTACGGCAGTGGTCCAGGTGAAGGGCAACAGGGACTTTGCAGTCAGCTGCCTTCATGGCCCTTCTGACGGTTTCCACGGTTCCCTCAAAACCTCCCATCAAATCACAGCAGTCCGTACCCGTGATAAAGATAACCGGAATATCCAGCTGGGTCCCTGCTTCAATTGCTGCCAGGGCAGTTTCATAGGAAACAGTCACATAGGCGCCGTAGGCAATGTTTCTCTCCTCAGCCATCTGCAAAATGTCTTTCATCGGTGATAATTTCATACTCTTTTTTCTCCTTTATTTATGATTTTTATGATGATTGTATAAATACAACTCTTCTTTATAGGGCAGGATGCCGTTTGCCGCCCCCATGTGCTGGACGCTGTGGGAGGCAACCGAGCTTCCCAGTGCCGCGCTTTCAAAAAATGTAAGTCCGTTAATCATGCCTGCCACCAGTCCGGCCATAAAGGAATCACCTGCCCCCGTGGTGTCCACGGCCCGGATTCCCCGGGGGCACTCTATGTATTGCTCACTGGTAAAATCCGTGGCATAGCATCCCTTTGCACCCAGCTTTATTCCAAAATATCTGAGCCCCAGAGGTTTTAAGGCCCTGCGGATTTCCGGTATCTCCCTGCATCCGGTTATGGCCGACGCCTCCTCGTAGCTTGGGAAAAAAATATCCGTATAGGGCAGGACTTCCTTAAACATATCCATCCAGCGGCAGCAGGATGCCCGCTGGTTAAAGGCCGCATCCATAACCGTCATACTGCCCTGGTTCCTGGCCCTTTTAAGGATTCTGGCAAGACCGCCCTGGTTCATCCGGTTAAAACTGCATGCAGAGCCAATGTAAACAATATCTGCATTTTCCATGGCTTCCTCCGGCAGGTCCCTGTCATCCACCTCGTCAAAAATGGATACATCCGACAGAAAATGCCGTTCCCCGTTTTCCTCAATCAGGGCAAAACTGGAAGCAGTCGCATGAACCGGGTCAGTCACCACATGGGAAACATCAATTCCCAGGGTTCTGCATTGGTCCAGAATGAACCTTCCGTTCAGGTCATCTCCCACCCGCCCCGCCATTGTAACAGGAATGCCCAGGCGCGATAAACCAATAGCTGTATTGAGAGCATCCCCGCCGCAGGCCTGCACCGGCTTTTCTATCATGGTGCAGTCTCTGCTTAAGACATCCCGGTCCACGGGTCTTAAAAGGGTATCGCACACCATCATTCCAAAACTAAGTACCACCTTTTAAACCACCCCTCCTTCATCCATATGTCCGTACATACATATAATTGCACAATGTGATATGTTTGTCAAGTACTTGTGGCAAAATTATGATAAAATGTTATTTTTTCAAATTTTCTCTTGCATTTTTCACAACATGCTTTACAATATAATTGATGTTTCGTTTGTACATACATATGCATCTAAAGCTGAAAGGATTTTAAATTATGACTATGTTCACGAAAGAAATAAATAAGGATGTGCCCATTCCCCTTTATTACCAGCTGAAAAATATCATCAAAACAGATATTGAAAACGGCAATCTGAAAACCGGGGATACCATCCCCACTGAGATGGAAATCATGAACCATTACAGCATCAGCCGTTTTACGGTGCGTCAGGCGATTTCCGAACTGGTAAATGAGGGCTACCTGGTCAGAAAGACGAGCAAAGGCACCTTTGTTACGGAACCCAATAAAAAGACCAGCTTCATCAAGTCCTTTGAACCCTTCCACCAGCAAATCCAGGAACTGGGCAAGACCCCGCACACGGAGCTGTTAGATATGTCCGTCATGACGCCGGACGACCGAATCAGGGGACTTCTCCGCCTTGGGGCCAATGAGAAGGTTATATCCCTGTTCAGACGGCGCTTTGCGGATTCAACGCCTGTGGTGACGATTCAGAATTATCTTCCCTACAGCCTCTGCCACTTTGTACTGAGTCATGACTTTAAGGACGTATCTCTATACAATCTCTTCATGTCCCGGCCCGAAACCTGCATTGACAATACCCGTACCATTGTCTCCGCCGAGACAGCCACGCCTGAGGATGTCAAGCTGCTGGAAGTAAAACCAGGCAGCCCCATGCTCTGCTTCAATAATATTTCCACCACCAGCGACGGAACCATAATCGACTATGCCTATGCCCATTACCGCGGGGATATGAATAAGTTTGAAATCAACGAAAGCCCCAAATACCCCCGTTCATAATACAATCCGTCATATACCCGCGCAAAAAAGCAGCGGGACCGGAATAACATCATCCGGCCCCGCTGCTGCGGTTCCCATATCTTAATTTTTCCCAAACACAGAAGCTGTCTTAATATCCAGCTTCCTGCACCACTCCTTCAGTACATCCTCCTTATAGAATGACACGGAAAAATCCTCCAAATCATGGTCAAGGGGTATGTCTGTCTTGATGGTGGCCAATTCCTTTGACAGCCTTGCGGCCGCTTCCCCGCACAGTTCCCCTTCCTCACCTGTTTTAGTCAGGGATTTGTAGGGAGAACGGCTGATTCCCAGGCTGTTCTTCCAGAAGTCCTGCAGCTCCTTCAGCTCCTTTTTGTCCTGCTCCGCCTCATGTATCACCTGGTAAATGTTCTCCACGGTGCCGTATTCACCCAGCAAAAGAGGGGCTGCGCTGGCAACGCCCCTGACTCCCGGAATGTTGTCGGAGGTGTCGCCCTGTATTCCCTTCAGGTCCGTAATCTGCTCTGGCCACACTCCCTCCTCGGAGTACACGGTTTCCGCCGTAAACTCAAAGGTTTTTTCCGGCAGGTTTACCGACGTTTTATCCAGACCGTAAAGCCCGTAATATTTTCCGTAAAGCTCCTCCGCCTTCTCCTGCCTGGCCTGGACCATCCAGGCCCTTACATTGTACGCGTCGTTTACCAGCTGCAGGTAGTCATGGTCCTTGGTCATCACCACCACAGGTACCTGCTCCCTGAATTTATAGACAAGGCTTCCGGCGTAATCATCCGCCTCATACCGGTCGCTGTAGAGCACCTTAAAGCCCGCCTCCTCCAAAATCCGCTCCATCAGCACAAACTGCTGCTTAAGGGGCTCCGGAGTCCTGCTTCTGGTGCCCTTATACTCAGGATACAGCTCCCTGCGGAAGGTATCCCTTGTCTTGTCAAACACAAAAGCCATGTAGGCCGGCTGCTGCTTTTTCAGCAGGGACGCCACGGCCTTCAGCACCCCCATGATGCCGTTGGTGTAGGTCCCGTCCGATGCGTGAAGGATTTTCCCGTAATGCTTTTCCTTCTCCTCGTCGGTCTTGGCAAACATAATTTCCCTGGGCAGTACTGCATAATAACAGGTTGACAGCAGGGATGAGCCGTCAACAATCACGAATTTTCTTTCTGACATCCTGATTCCATCTCTTTCTTGCGTATTCTGTCATTGCGCGGGTTCTCCATCCTTATCTGCGGTGATGCCTGTCCCAGATTCCTGCAAACAGCAGGGCGGCTACAATGAATACCAGCACAATCATCCGTTCCATCTGTCCCATATGGCTCCTCCTCCCGGAGACATGATTTTACCCGGAAGTCACAGCTTCCTCAAGACTGTATCATACACCAGTTTTGTCCTGGCGTCAAAGAGAACCCACAGAATCTCTTCCAGCTCACCCGGATGCCCTTCTGTAAATTCCCTGGCTGTCCCAATGGCGGTTTTGGCTGCCAGCTCCACCGGGAAGTGGTATATGCCGGTGGAGACAGAGGGAAACGCAATCCGCTTCACCCCGTGTTCCACTGCCAGCAAAAGGGAATTGCGGTAACAGGAGGCAAGCATTTCCTGCTCATTGTGCTCCCCTCCGTTCCACACAGGGCCAACCGTGTGGATGATGTACCTGCAGTCCAGATTGTAAGCCTTTGTAAGCCTGGCCTGTCCTGTCTTACAGCCGCCTAGCAGCCTGCACTCATGCAGCAGTTCCTTTCCCGCGGCCCTGTGGATGGCCCCGTCCACCCCTCCTCCTCCAAGGAGGGATGAGTTGGCCGCATTTACGATTGCATCCATTCCGGTTATCTTCGTTATATCACCTAATACAGTACCTATGACTGTGCTTTTTTCATTCTTCATGGCTGGCCTCCTCTGATACCTTTTTTTAATTATACCATATAACCCCTCAGTCCTGACAGCAGTAATTCCCCGATTTTTCCTGCCCCGCTGTCAGCCGCAAAGGTATGGACCAGACAAGCCTTATCTCTGCCCAGGATGTTCTCCAGTTCAGCAAAGGAAAGCAGGCCTTTGAGATACAATTTTACAATTTCCATGGGTCCGCTGCCGATTTCCGCCACCAGCTCTAAATGTGTCATGATTCACCTTCTTTCTGCCTTTTTCAACCCTCTGTTAAAAATGCCGGCCTAATAATATATGCATGCATTTTCCAGAATATTCCTGCTGGCAGCCATTTGATTCCTGTGAAATCATGAAAATCTTTCGTTTTACCTATGGTAAAGATTAATCATTCCATTGAAAAAAGTCAGCTTTTTGTAAGAAACATTACGCTTCATTACATTTCGCTGACTTCCGTTGCAATTCATCCTGAACTATGGTATATTCACATCAGGTCAGAAATGACGCTAGCCCGGCAGCTTCCACAGCCCCATGTTGTGGAAGCGCCGGGCTCCCCCCAAAAAGAATTCTTACCCGAATCTTTGCCGAAGGTTTCTTCCTTCAAATCACGGCCCGTTATTCTTCGTATTTCCAGATTTGCACCTCACCTGAATACCCCTCAAACGTACGCTTAATGATATCCTCCACAATATTCCAGTCGCCGCCTGCACTGCCGCATCCTATTTTGTAGGGAAACGCCACTGTCTCGTTTTTGTCCCTGGCTTCCAGAAAATTCCGGATTTCCCCCATGGCCTTTTCCAATGCATCATAATCGGTATAGACCATTTTTTTCCTGCCGTAATCATTCTGCCCGTACAGATTTCCAATGAGGAACCAGCGTCCGTCCTTTTCCACCGGCTGGGCAGATACCCTTCCCAGCAGTCTGGACGTGTCCCCGTGTTCTTTTTCAATCCACTGCTTTGTAATCCTCTTATAGGTTTTCTCCACCTCAGGAAACAGCTTTTTTACCTGTCCAGCGATGCCATAGCCGAATGCGCCCTGGCAGTTCACCTGATGGCACAGGATGTCTGCCTTTGAATCAAATATGCTGCCATTGTAATACTGAATCATATGTTCCTCCTCTGTCCGTTGTTTTCCATCGTATTTCTCTCTCCACATCCACGATTTCCGCTTCTGTATTTTCCTCCAAAAAACGCACAATTTCTTCCATAATACTGTCCGCCTGGGCATATCCTCCCTGTCCATAGCCCGCCGGTTCATGACATGTCCCGCTTTTCCGTCCTGCCCAGCAGGTAGTCCACGGAACAGCCGAAGTAGTCCGCCAGCTTTACCAGCGAAACCGCATTGGGCACGCTCCTTCCGTTTTTCCAGTCGCTGATATTTCCCATAGATACATCCAGCTCCCTGGATACCTGGCTGGTGCTGCCCTTGCGTCTGATTTCCGCAAACAGATTTTTCAAGTCAATCCTGTCCTGTACCACATTCCATCCCCCAATTCCAGTAAAAAGTTGTGTCGAATCTATCATAAATGCTGAGAGGAAAATTGTAAATGAAAATATGCACAAAAGTCCTTCAATAATTTGTAAGTATTTCTTCAAACTCCGTCCATGAATATCATGTATAATAATTACAATCCGGGTGCTGCCCGGAATACAAAGGAGGATTTATTATGGATACAAACAAGAAAATTTTAATAGGAGCCATTGGCGCTGCTGTTGTCATTGGCGGCGTTGCCATCGGTCTCCTACTCAGCAAAACGCCGGAAAAGGCAGACCTTTCCACCATACACACGGAGGCTCCCACGGAAGCTCCCACGGAAACCCTTCCCCCCGCCACCCAGGCTCCTGAGACAGAGGAGTCCCAGGAAAACCAGGAAGGCGCTGTTTCCAGTGTTTCCGCATCCATTGAGACCTATACATCCGGAAAGGTAACCATCCAGTATCCTGTGGTGGACCAGATGGATGACGCCTCAAAAAAGGACAGGATTAATGAATTATTAAAAGCAAACGCCCTGTCAGTCATAAAAGCCAATGACATTGACGAGGCCAGCGATACCCTGGACATCAAGTGCAAGGTGATTTCCGCGGACCGCAAGCGTCTCACCGCCACTTACACCGGCCTTCTGACTGCAAAAGGTGCTGCCCATCCGGTCAATATGTTCTATTCCAACACAGTCAACCTGCTCCAGGTCCAGAACCTGGGACTGGATGATTTTACCGATGCCTACACCATGGCCGGCTATGTGCTCAGCGACGACGTGAAGTTCTCAGGCATTTCCTCTGATGTGGAGGCCGAGGTCCTGAGCTACCGCTCTTCCCTGGATTTGGATTCCCTGACAGCTGTCTTTAACAGCGCGGATTTCCCCCTGTCCTCAGAATCCCAGTGGCCTGAATCCTTCAGCTATGAAAAACAGGGAACCATCTACTTTTCCCTGCCTGTGCCCCATGCCCTGGGAGACTACGTACTGGTGGCATTTGACCCAGCTACAAAATAGTCCCTTTGACGGGATTTGTCTTGTGCGTATTTAAAGACAAGCCCCGGGGTTGATATCATAAGATATTTGATATATAATTATCATTAATTCTAATAGATAAAGGAGCAGCAAAACTTATGGATAACGTAATGGTATTTGACCACCCTTTGATTCAGCACAAGATTTCCATTCTGCGCAATAAAGCCACAGGAACCAACGAGTTCCGTGCCCTCATTGAGGAGATTGCCATGCTGATGGGCTATGAGGCCCTCCGTGATCTTCCTCTGGAGGATGTGGAGGTGGAGACTCCCATCGAGACATGCATGACTCCCATGATTGCCGGCCGCAAGCTGGCCGTGGTTCCGATTCTCAGGGCGGGACTTGGCATGGTGAACGGCATACTGGCCCTGGTTCCCAGTGCAAAGGTAGGTCATATCGGTTTATACAGGGACGAGGTAACCCATGAACCTCACGAATATTACTGCAAGCTTCCCAACCCCATTGAGGAGCGCACCATCATTGTCACAGACCCAATGCTGGCAACCGGCGGCTCCGGCGTTGCTGCCGTTGACTTCATCAAGGAGCACGGCGGAAAGAAAATCAAGTTCATGGCTATCATAGCTGCTCCGGAAGGCCTTAAGCGTCTCCATGACGCTCATCCCGACGTGCAGATTTACGTGGGACATCTGGACCGCTGCCTGAATGAAAACGCTTATATCTGTCCCGGGCTGGGAGATGCCGGGGACCGTATCTTCGGAACAAAATAGCAGGTATCTTCGGAACAAAAATAACAGAAAGCCGGACGCTGCAATCACTTCGTCCGGCTTTCTGCTATTTACCGCTTATTGTTATTGTCGGATTTTCTGCTGAGTCTTAGGATTCCGTCTCTTCCGCCCGGTCTATTTTACTACCTTAAGCCCGCCTTTTCCCTTCTCAGGCGCCTCGGTAACTTCCGGCTCTGCTTCCACTTCCCTGGCCTCTTTCACAGCAATGTTGCCCTGGCCCTTATAAATGGAATCAGACGGAACACAGCCCCTTACGCTGGACAGCGGGTATACATTGGAATTACGTCCAATGACAGTTCCGGGATTCAGCACGCTGTTGCAGCCAATCTCAGCATGGTCGCCCAGGATGGCGCCGAATTTCTTACGCCCTGTCTCCACATCCCCATCCTCAGCATGGACCTTTACAAGCCCCTTGTCAGCCTTCACATTGGAAGTCACTGCGCCTGCGCCCATATGAGCCTTATATCCCAGGATGGAATCGCCCACATAGTTGAAGTGGGGGACCTGTGCCTCGTCAAAGATGATGGAATTCTTGATTTCACAGGAATTACCGATGACAACGTGCTGGCCGAGGATAACGCTGCCCCTTAAAAAGGCTCCGTTTCGTATCTGTACCTTTGGCCCGATAATCATAGGACCGCCCATGGCAGTGGTGGGAGCCATCTGAGCTGTCTTGTGAATCCAGATATTCTTTCCAATCTTCTTGTATTCGTTCTCCGGAAGGCTGGCGCCCAGACTCTCGATGAACCCACTGATGTCACCCAGAACTTCCCATGGATACTCATGGCCCTCAAACAGCTTTTCAGCGATTGTATGGCTTGTGTCTAAAAGTTCTTTGATTTTCATCTGTTCCAGTTTCATAAATTAATTCTCCTTTTTTGTTTTATAGAATGCGGCTGCCGCGTCAAAATAACCTCTCATGTTATATTGGTTATTCATGCGGATGACATTGACTGTCCTGCCGGCAACAAAACGATTCAGCTTTTCCATATATTCATCTGATGTTATGGACCCCTCCGCAACATAGGTGAGTCCCTTCTCCCAGCTGGCTGTCAGCTCCGGATTCAGAAGCTGCCGGATAGACTGGTCCACCACGTCGTATACCATCTCACCCAAAAGGGATGGGGTGATGACCTGGGTTTTCTTGTTCAGGTTCAGATACTTGATGTTAAACAGCTTCTTAAGTATCTCTGCCCTGGTAGCACTGGTACCAATGCCGCTGCCCTTTATCTGGGCCCGCAGCTCCTCGTCCTCTATGAGCTGGCCTGCATTTTCCATGGCCAGAATCATGGAACCGGAGGTATAGCGCTTGGGAGGCGATGTCTCGCCCTCCTTTATGTTCAGCTCCACCAAAGTAAGTATATCATTTTTTTTCAATTCTGCAAGCATCTGGAGCAATACTGTCCTGTCAACTTTTGGAGAAACAGCGTTTCCGGCGCCTTCCTGGCCCCGGTTTTTATCCTCGTCTGCTGTTTTTCCTTCCTCTGCCCCGTCTTTGGCATCTTCCCGGGACTCATCAAAGGATTCCTCCACCCCGTTCTTCTTTGCCAGGTTCACATCCGCCACCTTGAGATAGCCGGGCTCTGACAAAACCTTGAAATTGGCAAAGAAATGTTCCTTCTGCCGTTCCAGCTCCAGACTGTACTTCTGGTATATGGCCGGAGGATAAAATATGCTTAAAAACCTTCTGCATATAACCTGAAATACCTTTTCAGAAAGAGGCGTCAGCCCCCGCAGGTTCCCCAGCCCCTGTCCGGTGGGCACAATGGCATAGTGGTCCGTTATCTGCTTGTCATTGACATAACGGGTCTTGGCAATCCCCTTATATGAGCCCAGGTTCAGCACCTCATCCGCAAATGCCGCCATGGGGGCATAATTCTTAAGGCCGCCGATGTTCTTCTGAATCTCCTTGGAAACAGCTGTGGACAGAACCCTGGCATCGGTTCTGGGGTAAGTGACCATCTTCTTCTCATACAGCTCCTGGACCACCTTAAGCGTCTCATCCGGGCTGATTTTAAACATCTTGGAACAGTCGTTCTGAAGCTCCGCCAGGTTGTAGAGAAGAGGCGGGTTCTTTGTTTCCTTTTTCTTCTCCTTGGAGAGCACGGTGGCTGTGAGAGGCGGCTCCGCCGTCAGGAAAGCGGCCAGCTCCTCTGCCTGCTGCCTGTCCTTAAAGCCGTTGTCCTTGTACAGATAAGGGGTTCCGAAATAGCGGGAGCCTTCCACTGCCTTCCACTCCGCCTCAAAGGGAACCGGCTGGCCGTCCCTGCCTGCCGCCTCAAAGGAACCCATGACCCTGTAAAAGGGAGTTTTCACAAAACTGCGTATCTCCCGTTCCCTGCGCACCACCATTCCCATGACACAGGTCATGACTCTGCCCACGGACAGGACCGTGAACCTGGTTCCCAGGTAATTTGACAGGGCCGGGCCATATTTAAGGGTCAGCACCCTGGAAAAGTTGATTCCCATAAGGTAGTCCTCTTTTGCCCTTAAGTAGGCGGAGGCGGACAGATTGTCATACTCTGTTTCATCCTTGGCCTCACGGATTCCCCTGAGTATCTCTTCCTCTGTCTGGGAGTCAATCCACACCCGCTTCTGTTTCTTATCCTTTACCCCGGCCATCTGGGCCACCAGGCGGTATATGTACTCTCCCTCGCGCCCCGAGTCCGTGCAGACATAGATGGTATCAATATCAGCCCGGTTCAAAAGTCCCTTGACGGTTTCAAACTGCTTGGATACATTGTCTATGACTTCGTACTTGAATTCCTTTGGAAGGAATGGCAGTGTCTGCAGGCTCCAGCGCTTAAACTTCATGTCATAGGCCTCCGGATAACTCATGGTCACCAGATGTCCCACGCACCATGTCACAACTGCCTGGTCAGACTCTATATACCCGTCGCCCCGCCTTCCCCGTATCTTAAGTGCATCGGCAAACTGCTGGGCCACGCTGGGCTTTTCTGCTATGTATAATGATTTTGACATCCAATCCCTCATTTACTTTCTTCACACGCGCTCCGGTCCAGGTTCCTTCAACGGATTTTCCCGGCGGCAGAGCGCGTATTTTAATAGTATACCATTAAATTCCCTTTGTAGCAATCAAAAAAAAACCATGAAGCGCCGGCTATGGCGGAACCCTCATGGTTTTCCTGCATAAACTACTGTAACGACATTCCGGAGGTGACTTCCATGCCTGGAAGCTGGCAGTATCAGCCATATCTCACCACATATGATTCATTCATCTTTTACAATGCAATCGGGGAGCATCCCGATTACTTCTACCGGCCCATCGCCGTGGCAAAACAGGTGGTAAACGGAACCAACTACCGGTTCATGACCATAGCGGAGCCTGAGCAGCCGGACCTGACTCCCCATTTTGCCATTGTGGAAATCTATCAGCCCCTTAACGGCAAGGCCTATGCGACCAGCATCACGCCTGTTTAGCCAGGAATTTATACACGGTCCTGGTCCTGTACTCGTCCCCTGCCTTCAGTAAGGGGGACGGAAACTGGGGCTTGTGGACTGCGTCCGGGTAATACTGGGTTTCAAAACAGAATGCGTGGCGGCAGCCATAATGTGCTCCGCCCTTCCCCGGCATCTCATCCTGAAGGAAATTAGCTGTGTAGAACTGGATTCCGGGCAGATCCGTATAGCATTCCAGCACCCGGCCGCTTGCCGGGTCCATGGCCTTTGCCGCCAGGGCCAGCTCTCCTTCTTCCTTATCCAGCACCCAGTTGTGGTCATACCCTTTTCCGAATACAAGGGCCTCAAAATCAGCGCCTATATCCCGTCCAATGGCCTTCATCTCAGTAAAGTCCATGGGAGTGCCTGCCACAGGAGCAATCTCTCCCGTTGGAATGGAAACCTCGTCTGCCGGCGTATAGCAGGATGCATTGAGCCATACCTCCTGCTCCATCACCTGGCCGCTGTCATGCCCTGCCAGGTTAAAATAGCTGTGGTTGGTGAAATTGGCAACCGTATCCTTATCGCAGACCATGTGATAATCCAGTACAAGGCTGTCCTCATCCGTCAGGGTATAGCTCACTGTAATTCTGGCATTGCCAGGATATCCCTGGTCGCCGTCCGGGCTCTCCAGATAAAAGTCCAGCCTGCTGCCAGCCTCTGTCTCAGAGGAACTGCAGTCCCAGACCCTGTCATGGTACAGGTCCGGTCCGCTGTGGAGATTGTTGGGACCATTGTTGGCCTCCAGCTTATAATCCCTGCCGTCAATGGTGATGACAGCCCCGCCGATTCGGTTGGCATTGCGGCCAATGGGCGCCCCGAAGTGGGCTGGATTCCTGCGGTAGCTGTCCAAATCATCGTATCCCAGCACCACATCCGCCATGGTGCCCTCCTTATCAGGCACCACCATGGAAACCCATACGCCTCCCAGGGTGATGAATGATGCGGATACCCCGTTCTTATTGGTCAGTGTGTATCTGTAAACTTCTGTACCGTCGGGCATTTTCCCGAATGAATTTTTCTCAATTGCCATGATTGTCTGCACTCCTTCTCCATGATGATACGGAATCCTTCCGCGTCCTATTTAGGCTGGATATATCCCCTGGCAGTGAGCAGCTCTGCACAGAGTACGGCGCCGCCTGCGGCTCCCCTTACCGTGTTGTGGGACAGGCCGATGAATTTATAGTCGTATACAGAATCCTCCCTGAGACGGCCCACAGAGATACCCATGCCTCTCTCAAAGTCCACGTCTGCCGTTACCTGCGGACGGTTATCCTCTTCAAGGTACTGGATGAACCGGGACGGGGCGCTGGGAAGCTTAAGCTCCTGCGGAAGCCCCTTAAACTCTCTGAGCTTCTGAATCAGCTGCTCCTTTGTCACCTTATTCCTGAACTTTACAAATACGGCAGCCGTGTGGCCGTTAAGCACAGGCACCCTTACGCACTGGCAGGTGATGACCGGGCTTTCCGCCTTGACAATGACACCGTCTTTTATGGTTCCCCAGAGGCGAAGGGGCTCCTGCTCGCTCTTTTCTTCCTCGCCGCCGATGTAAGGGATGATATTCCCCTCCATCTCCGGCCAGTCCTTAAATGTCTTTCCCGCGCCGGAAATAGCCTGGTATGTAGTGGCCACCACCTCGTATGGCTCAAATTCCTTCCATGCCGTCAGTACAGGGGCATAGCTCTGGATGGAACAGTTGGGCTTTACTGCGATGAATCCCCTCTCTGTTCCAAGTCTCTTTTTCTGGAAGGGAATCACGTCAAAATGCTCCGGATTGATTTCCGGCACCACCATGGGAACGTCCGGCGTCCAGCGGTGGGCGCTGTTATTGGATACCACAGGCGTCTCTGTCTTTGCGTACGCCTCCTCAATGGCCTTGATTTCATCCTTTGTCATATCCACGGCGCTGAACACGAAATCAACGCCTCCCGCCACCTTCTCCACCTCATTTACATTCATCACAACCAGCTTTTTGACAGCTTCCGGCATGGGGGTGGTCATCTTCCAGCGGTCACCCACTGCTTCCTCGTAGGTCTTGCCGGCAGAACGGGGGCTGGCAGCCACTGTCACTACCTCGTACCACGGATGGTTCTCCAAAAGGGCGATGAAACGCTGCCCTACCATACCTGTTGCGCCTAATATTCCAACCTTCAGCTTCTTTTCCATCAATCATTCTCCTCATCATCCTGATTTTCCCGCCCACCGGAACTGCCGCATTTATTCACAGCAGGGGCGAATCTTTCCCTATCCTATACCAAACAACGGAAAAAATCAAGATTTATTCGCTAGAAAAATACATTTGTACGCAGCAGAAAGACATTTCCGTTTTTTTGTATGCAACATCCCCACTGCATCAGGGTACCAGGGACAATGCCACCTCCATCATCTGTGTAAAGCTGGTCTCCCTCTCCCGGGCAGAGGTGGCCTCGCCGGTGACCATGGAGTCGGATATGGTCAGCACCGCCAGGGCATTGGCACCGGCCGCCGCTGCATTGGCATAGAGGGCCGCTGCTTCCATCTCCACAGCCAGGACACCCATGTCCGCCCATGTCATTCCTCCCTGCGCCTGCTTCGCAGGGGCGTAAAACATATCGGAGCTGAGTACATTGCCCACATGGTATGTCAGTCCCATCTCCCTTGCCGCTGACACGGCCCGCTCCAGCAGGCGGTAGCTGCACACCGGGGAATAATCCCCCGGCAGGCCAAAAAGACGGACAAAATTGCTGGTGGTGCAGGCTCCCATGGCAAACACCATGTCCCGCACATGGACATCCGGCATCAGGGCGCCTGCCGTGCCCACCCGTATCAGGTTCTTACAGCCGTAAAAATGAATCAGCTCATAAGAATAGATGCCGATGGAAGGACACCCCATTCCCGTGCCCATGACAGATACCGGCCTGCCTTCATAAGTTCCCGTGTAGCCAAGCATATTCCTGGTGCCGTTAAACTGTTTCACGCCCTCCAGGAAATGCTCTGCAATGTACTTTGCCCGCAAGGGGTCTCCCGGAAGCAGGATAGTCCCGGCGATTTCCCCCTGGCCTGCCCCGATATGGGGCGTGGGTATGTTGGATGCTGACATGGATTATACCTCCTTTTCTGTTACAGACGCACTTTGCTGCCTTTCCCGTCTCTCTTAGCCAGTTTCAGACGGTTTAAATGGACTTCCTTGCCTTTGTAATCCACAATGGGATTCTCACCAATCAGATACAGCTTCTCCAGCTCCTCGTTCTTGGACAGCCGGATTCCCCGGACGCCCCTGGACGCTTTTTTCAGCACGGATATCTCCTCCAGGGCAAACCGCAGGAACACGCCTCCCGTTGTCTGAATCACCACCTCGGTCTGGCCCTCCACCGGTATGACGGCCGCCAGTTCATCCCCATCCTGGAGCTTGGTGGCTGCCACCACCCGGTTATTGGTTTCAAATTCTTCTGCCGGCACCTGTTTGACCATGGCCATCCTGGTGGCGAATATAAATGTCCTGCCCTTCATGTCCCCGGCGCTGGTCAGATAAACAATGGTATCCTTGGTGCCGTCGAATTTGCTCAGGTTTTCAATAGGAGTTCCCTTGTCCCTGAGCTTGCCGGCCGGCACGTCCATGGCCTTAATCTGGTACAGGCTGCCGCTGGCTGCAAAGAGACAGATTTTGTCCGTATTCAGGCATCTCACCACATGGACCTGTTCATTGTCCACGGTTTCCTGGTTCCGCTCATAGGTGGATTTGTCCAGCAGCTTGCAGTATCCGAAGCGGTCCATCACAAAGACCATCTCCTGAACAGCCACAGCGCTCTCATCGTACACTGCCTCAGGTCCGTCCTCTATCAGTGTGCGCCTGGGAGCTGCGAATTCAGCCTTGATGGCAGCCAGGTCTTCCTTTATGACACGGTCCATCTCAGCCCTGCTTCCCAGGATTTTCTTATACTCGGCAATCTTCTTTAAGGTTTCCTTGTGCTCCTTTTCCAGGGCCAGGATTTCCAGTCCGATTAACTTATAAAGACGCATTTCCAGGATAGCGGAGGCCTGGCGTTCCGTAAAGGCCAGCTTCTTTGCGTCCTCCTCAAAGCCGGGAACCCTGAATCTGATGTTGGTCACATCGCCGGTGGTAAGGCATGCCTTGGCATCCTTCAGGTTCTTGGACCCCCTCAGGATGGCTATAATCAGGTCTATGCAGTCGCAGGCTGTAATGAGACCTTCCTGGACTTCCTTTTTGTCCATTTCCTTCTGGAGCAGGACATTGTATTTGCGCTCCGTGTTCTCATACTGGAAGTTGAGGAAATTTCTCAGAATGCCCTTCAGGTTCAGGGTTTCCGGGCGGCCGTCCGCAATGGCCAGCATGTTGACGCCAAAGGTATCCTCCAGCTTTGTCTTCTTATAGAGGATGTTCTTTATCTTGTCAATGTCCGCGTCCTTGCGCAGCTCCAGCACAATACGGATACCTTCCTTGTTGGACTGGTTGGAGATATCCACCACATCCGTAAGCTTCTTGCTCTCCACCAGGTCAGCCACATCCACCAGGAATTTATTGATTCCGGCGCCAATCATGGTATAGGGAATCTCCGAAATGACCAGTTTATCCTTGTCTGCCTTGCGCTTGCCAAGCTCCACCTCGAACTTGCCCCTGAGCTTGATTTTCCCCATGCCTGTCTCATATATCTGCGGCAGCTCGCTCTTGTTGGCAATGACGCCGCCCGTGGGAAAATCCGGTCCCGGCATCAGCTCCATCAGCTCCTGTGTCGTCACCTCGGGGTCATCAATGTATGCCTGGACCGCGTCCACCACCTCCCCCAGGTTGTGGGGAGGAATACTTGTGCTCATACCCACGGCAATGCCCTCGGCCCCGTTAATCAGCAGGTTGGGAACCCTGACCGGAAGCACCTCCGGTTCCTTTTCCGTCTCATCGTAGTTTGGCACGAAATTCACGGTTTTGTCCAGGTCTTTTAAGTAGACCTCCTCTGCAAACTTCTCAAGCCGGGCCTCCGTGTAACGCATGGCAGCCGCCCCGTCCCCTTCTATGGAGCCGAAGTTGCCGTGTCCGTCCACCAGGGCCATGCCCTTTTTGAAATTCTGGCTCATAACCACCAGTGTCTCGTAAATGGAGCTGTCGCCGTGGGGATGGTACTTACCCATGGTATCGCCCACGATACGCGCCGATTTCCTGTGGGGCTTATCGTGGTCCAGGCGGAGCTCCCTCATATCATAGAGGACCCGGCGCTGCACCGGTTTCAGGCCGTCCCTTGCATCGGGGATGGCCCTTGCAGTGATGACGCTCATGGAATAGTTCATGTAGCTTCTCTGCATTTCCTCACTGTATTCAGTCCGTAATATCTTTTCAGCCATGTTCTAATTGTCTCCTGTCTATGCGTCAATCTCCGCTTCATCCGCATGTTCATAAATGAACTGGCGGCGCGGTCCCACCTCGGTGCCCATAAGCATCTCGGTTATCTCCGTAGCCATTCTGGCATCCTCTATCTCCACGCGCTTCAGGACCCGGCGCTCCGGGTCCAGGGTGGTCTCCCACAGCTGTTCTGCGTCCATTTCACCCAGACCTTTGTAGCGCTGCAGCGTAAAGTCGCCTGTATGCGTCTTGCGGTAGCGTTCCAGCTCCTTTTCATCGTACAGATACTGCTCCTCCCCCCGCTTGGGTATCACCTTGAACAGGGGCGGCATGGCAATATACACATGGCCGTCGTAAATCAGCTCCGGCATGAAACGGTAGAGGAAGGTGAGAAGCAGGGTGTCGATGTGGCTGCCGTCCACATCGGCATCGGTCATCAGGATGATTTTGTCATAGCGCAGCTTTGTGATGTCAAAGTCATTGCCGTAGCCTTCTGAAAAACCGCAGCCAAAGGTATTTATCATGGTCTTGATTTCCGCGTTGGCAAGAACCTTATCCATGGACGCCTTCTCAACGTTGAGGATTTTTCCCCTGATGGGCAGGATGGCCTGGTACTGGCGGTTTCTGGCAGTCTTGGCGGAGCCGCCGGCGGAATCTCCCTCCACAATGAATATCTCGCACCTGGATGCGTCCCGGCTCTCGCAGTTTGCCAGCTTGCCGTTGCTGTCAAAGGAAAATCTGGATTTGGTCAGCATGTTGGTCTTGGCCTTTTCCTCGGCCCGGCGAATCTTGGCCGATTTTTCCGCACAGCCGATAACCCCCTTTAGCACCTCCACATTGCGGTCAAAGTAAAGCTGCAGCTCATCCCCTGTCACGGTGAACACGGCCTTGGTGGCGTCGGCGCTGGCCAGCTTTGTCTTGGTCTGCCCCTCAAAAATGGGGTCAGGATGCTTTACAGCGATGACGGCCGTCATGCCGTTTCTGGTATCAGCTCCCGTAAAATTGGTATCCTTATCCTTCAGAATGCCCAGCTCCCTGGCATAGCTGTTAATCAGGGCCGTAAATTTAGTCTTGAAGCCGGCCAGATGGGTGCCGCCCTCCTGGGTAAAGATGTTGTTGCAGAAGCCCAGTATGTTCTCCTCAAAGGTATCCACAAACTGGATGGCGGCCTCCACCTCCACCTTGTCCACGGTTCCCTTGAAGTAAATCGGGTCATGGACAGGCGCCTTGCCGGAGTTCAGCTCCCGCACATAGGCAACGATGCCCTCCGGTTCATGGAAGGTCACCTTTTCTCCCTCTCCGGGCCGTTTGTTCTCATAGTAAAGGGTCAGGCTGGGGTTTAAGTATGCGGTTTCATGAAGACGGCTCTTAAGCCAGTCCGCCTTGAAACGTGTTTTCTCAAATATATCGCCGTCAGGCAGGAAATTGATACAGGTACCAGTCTCCCTTGTCTTTCCAATCACAGGGAGGAGCCCGTTCTCCAGCTTAATGACCGGCCTTCCCTTCTCATACACATCGTGATAGATGCAGCCGTCCCTGTAAACCTTAAGGTCCATATGGGCTGAAAGAGCATTAACTACGGAGGAACCCACACCGTGAAGTCCTCCGCTGGTCTTATAAGCGTCGTTATCGAATTTACCGCCTGCATGAAGGGTGGACAGTACGATTCTTGCAGCGGATATGCCCTTCTTGTGAAGTCCCACCGGAATGCCGCGGCCGTTATCACGGACCGTACAGGAACCGTCGGCTTCCAATGTCACCCATACGCTGCTGCAGAATCCGGCCAGGTGCTCATCCACCGCATTGTCTATGATTTCATAAATCAGATGGTTTAACCCCTTGGAGCCCACGCCTCCTATATACATACCAGGACGCTTACGGACCGCCTCCAGCCCTTCCAGCACCGTAATACTGTCCGCATTATATTGTTCCTTTGCCATTCTATTCCTCCATATTGCTATGTACAGATGCGTACATATGTTTCGTCTTATAGTATTAAACCATATTTAAATTGTTTTGGCAAGTTCCGGCCGTGAGAAATTCCCGCATACACCCCGCGGCGCCTTCTGTATCCCGGACTTACAGACCGGAATACCCTGTCCCGGGACAACAAAAAAGCCCTGCACACTTGCAAGGCCTTAAAAGCAGATGACGGGAATCGAACCCGCCTCCCCAGCTTGGGAAGCTGGTGTTCTACCGATGAACTACATCTGCACAACACTGATATTATACCATGTATTTTGGAAAATTCAAGTGTATTTTCTTATTTTTGTAAAATTTTCTGCATTATTTTCTACAAATCCGGTTCAGGCCCCAGGCCGGGATAAAAACAGGCCGTCCGGTCCGCCGGGACCGGGCAGCCTGTCTGCTGCCTAAAGCACCTTATCCAGAAAGCTCCTGGTCCGTTCCTCCCTGGGATTTCCGAACACTTCCTCGGGAGTGCCTTCCTCCACAATGTAGCCGTCATCCATAAACACCACGCGGTCCGCCACTTCCCTGGCAAATCCCATCTCATGGGTGACCACCACCATGGTCATTCCGTCGGCCGCCAGCTGCTTCATGACCTCCAGCACCTCCCCTACCATCTCAGGGTCCAGGGCGGATGTGGGCTCGTCAAAGAGCATAATATCAGGATTCATGGCAAGGGAGCGCGCTATGGCCACTCTCTGCTTCTGTCCGCCGGAGAGCTGTCCCGGATAGGCCTCCGCCTTATCCGCCAGACCCACCCTGGCCAGCAGTTCAAGGGCCTTTTTACCGGCCTCCTCTTTTCCCATGATTTTAAGCTCCGTGGGAGCCAGCGTAATATTCTCCCTCACCGTAAGGTGCGGGAACAGGTTAAAATGCTGGAACACCATTCCGATATTTTCCCGCACCTTGTTGATATTGGTGTTAGGGTCGGACATGGGATGGCCGTCCACCACCACATGGCCGGATGTAATCTTCTCCAGGCGGTTCAGACACCGCAGAAAGGTGCTCTTGCCGGAGCCGGAGGGGCCTATCATGCACACCACTTCCCCCTCCCTTATCTCAATGCTGATATCCTTAAGGACTTCCAGCTTTCCAAAGTTCTTTTTCAGGTTATGGACTGAAATCTTATTTTCCATAGGACACTCTCCTCTCCACATACTTGGCAATTCTGGACAGAATGGTGCAGACTACCAGATAAAACAGGGCCACGCAAATCCAGATGGGCATGACCATGGAAGCGGAATTGGCCGCAATGATTTTACCGTTCTGGGTCAGCTCCCTGGGGCCGATGACAGACACAAGGGATGTGTCCTTCAGGGAAATAATGAACTGGTTGATAATGGAGGGCAGCATGGTCCGGAAAGCCTGGGGCAGGATTACCTTGCGCATGGCCTTGCCGTAAGAAAGCCCCAGGCTTCTGGCTGCTTCCATCTGTCCCTTGTCAACAGCCTCTATGCCTCCGCGGATAATTTCCGCCATATACGCTCCCGCGTTAAGGCTCAGGGCCACACAGCCGGCTGTAAATGCGCCGCCTATATTGCTCCACTGGAAACCATAGGGCTTCAGGACGCTTCCCACGCCGTACATCATAATCATGACCTGTACCAGCAGGGGCGTTCCCCGGATGATATCAATATAGACATCGGCGATGAGTTTTAATATCTTAAAGTCAGAGACCTTGAACAGGCCGAAAATAACACCCAGCACCGTTGCGCAGAGCAGCGATATCACGGTCATCTGCAGGGTGATTCCCAGGGCCTTAAAAAATGATGGGTAATACTGTGTTATGATGTTTACTATCTGCATACTATCATCCTTTTCTGATTATTCGTTGACGTGCGTCATTCCAGGGAGGTGCTTTGCACACATGGAATGTTATAGCCAAATTTAAAGCACTTAAGCAAAGCCTGCCATGGCCTTCGTGTAATTGCTTTAAATTCATCCATAACCCGCCGGCATTGAAAAGACGGCATTCATAAGGCGGTGTTGAAACACCCGCCTTAAAAATACCGGCATTGAGGCGCCGGCCCTGCAACCCGCAGGAGCCGGCGTCTGGCAGCACTGCCTGACGGCTTTTGCCCGGCAGTCTTTATTTTGCAATATATGTATCCAATATCTCGTCGTACCTGCCGCTTGCCTTGATGTTCTCCAGTCCCTTGTTGAACATCTCCACCAGCTCCGGATTAGCGCCCTTTAAGGTTGCGAAACCATAGGAGGAACCCTTTTCCATTGGTGTGGGAAGGGTAAGTCCCAGTCCCCTGGATATCTCATAACCAATAACCGGATAATCCTCAAAGCAGGCAGCTGCCTCTCCGGCCAGTACGGCCTGATACATATCGGATGAGCTCTCATACTGTATTACCTCAAAACCATACTGGTCCGCAATGGACTCTGCAAAGGTGCAGCCCTCTGTACCAATCTTGGCAGCCACCTTACGGTCCTTTAACTGGTCGTAGGAGGTAATATCGGAATCAGACAGGACAGCCATGCCAACGCCGGAATCATAGTAGGGTTCTGAAAAATCATATTTCTGTACCCTCTCATCTGTGATGGACATGCCGGCAATCACGCCGTCGCACTCGCCGGCCTCCAGCGCGGTCACTGCTGCGGAGAATCCCACCGGAACCACCTCATATTCAAATCCCTGGTCCTGGGCAATTGCCTGTAAGATATCCAGGTCAACACCTACCATCTCGCCCTTCTCATTCTCAAACTCAAAGGGGGCAAAGGTGGTATCTGTATTGATGATATACTTCTTGCCCGGGGCGGCTGCGCTGGTTTCACCGGCCGCTTCCGTGTCTGCTGCCGTGGTATCTGCTTCTGCTGCAGTCTCTGCCGCCGTGGTGCCTGCTGCTGTTGTCTCTGCCGGCTTGGAGCCGCATCCCGACACAGTGAACGCCATGATGGCGGCCATGGATAACGCCATAAATTTCTTCATAATTACTTCCTCCTCTATTGATTTAAATAAAATAAGGGCGACTTTAATACATCATGTCTCCCTTGACCTGTGATGCACCTGCATCATCCTGATTACTATATCACAAAGATTTGTCAAAGTCAACTTATTGTGACGGCCACAATCTAAAAATTGTGCCTATCCTTTTATCTCACAGGAAAGCGTTCCACAATCGCGCCTGTGTGGTAGGCTTCCAAAAGCATTTCCAGGTCTTTAATCTTTGTCCTGAGCTGTTTGCCCACATCCGTATCCCCCACCAGCTTCCGGCTGGACACGCGTTTTACAATGGTACTCTCTGAGTGTATGTCACTCTCCTTCTCAATTGCAGCCTCCGTGGACTCAAAGGGCTCATGGGCAGCCAGAATCAGGCCGTAAGAATTATAAATCAGCGTATATCCTGCGATTCCTGTCTCCTTCTGGTATGCCCTGGAAAAACCGCCGTCAATAACCAGCACCTTTCCGCCGCATTTTACAGGATTCTCCCCATTTTTGGACTTGACCGGCACATGGCCGTTGACAATATGTCCTTCCTGGGGTGACAGGCCGAATTCCTCCAGGATGCGGCCCACTGTATTCTCATCCTCCAGCATACAGTAATATGGATTTTTCTCCTCCCTGTGGGTCTCCTTGTCCGCCAGGAAATAGCGCTCAAAGGTGGCCATCTTATCCTTGCCGAACAAGGGGGAGTCCTGATGAAGCCAGATATACCAGCATATATCCCTGCCCTTTGCCCGCTCCACCGGGTCCACTGCCATAAACGCCTTCCTCACATAACTGTCCAGACACTCATAGAGGGGCTTTCCTTTATATTTCCGGCCGTATATGTCCACCTCTTTAAAGCTGCCGTCCTTGTTTAAGGGGATGCAGCCGTGATACAGGAGATTGCCGTTATATACTTTGTAAAGGCTGCCCTTTGCCAGCAGGAAACGCATATGCTGCTGAAGCTTTTCACAGTTCTGGAACGCGGCCGCCAGGCGTTCCATGATGGCTCCCTCCTCAGGCGTAAGCCTGTAAGGGTCTGCCGGGTCAATGGTGGGAAAATGGCAGTCAAGCATCTCATGGTCGCCGCTTTCCAGCCGGACTGTCCCCTTGCCGAAATCAATGCGGTGGAGCATGTTACGGTCATCCAGGCAGAATTCCGGGTGCTCCTTTATAATCTGTCCCTCCACCTTGAACTGGATGACAGATATAGCTTTATGCATCCTGATATTCAGTTCCGTCTCACTGGGACTGCTGGCATTTGCCCCTTTAAGCTGGAAACAGGCACAGGGGTCATTTCCGTAGGTATCCAGGGCAAAGGTTGCCAGCGGCAGCAGGTTGATGCCGTATCCGTCCTCCAGGATATCCAGGTTGCCGTATCTGGCGCAGATGCGGATTGCATTGGCAATGCACCCCTTCTGGCCCGCGGCAGCCCCCATCCACAGCACGTCGTGGTTTCCCCACTGGATATCCAGGGAATGGTAGGTCATCAGCTTGTCCATAATCATGTGGGGCCCCGGCCCCCTGTCATATATATCCCCCAGAATATGTAAATGGTCCACAATAAGGCGCTGAATCAGTTCACAGAGAGCCACAATGAACTCTCCTGCCCTGCCCACCCGGATAATGGTCTGTATAATGGCATTGTAATAGGACTCCTTATCCCTTACATCCACTTTTTCCGTAATCAGCTCCTCAATCACGTAGGCAAATTCCTGGGGAAGGGCCTTGCGCACCTTGGACCTGGTGTATTTGCTGGCAGCGCGCTTGCTCACCTCAATAAGGCGGTACAGGGTAATCTTGTACCAGTCCTCCCGGTTCCTGGCATGTTCCAGTATCTGGGCCATCTTCTCCCTGGGATAATAAATCAGGGTGGCCAGGGTCTGCTTGTCCTGGCTGCTCAGGGTGTTTCCGAACACATCGTTTACCTTGCGCCGTACAGCTCCCGAACCGTTTCGCAGCACATGGGAAAACGCCTCGTACTCACCGTGGATATCCGTGAGGAAATGTTCCGTCCCCTTTGGCAGGTTTAAGATTGCCTCCAGATTAATCACCTCTGTGGAAGCGGCCGCTATGGTTGGATACAATTCAGCAAGCCGTTCCAGATACCTTGTCTGCAAATCACTCATTGCTTTCCTCCCTCAATACTTATATGATGTTTTTACTCCTCCCTCTCCCGGTCAACATAATGCCTGTCTTCTTCGTCAATATAATCCAGGCTCAGGTAATCCTCTGTCCTGGCTGATAAATCCTTCTTTTTCAGCGCGCTGCTCACATAGGTGGCTGTAAGCCTGTAAATGACGGCAAACAGCGGCACCGCAATAATCATTCCCACAAATCCGAACAAGCCGCCGAACAGCAGGATGGAAAACAATACCCAGAAGCTGGGAAGTCCCGTGGAATCCCCCAGGATTTTCGGCCCCAGGATATTGCCGTCAAACTGCTGGAGCACCAGGATGAAAATAAGGAAATACAGACATTTCATGGGGCTCACCAGCAATATGAGAAAAGCGCTGGGCACGGCTCCGATAAAGGGGCCGAAAAACGGAATCACATTGGTCACGCCTATAATCACACTGACCAGCAGCACATAGGGCATTTTTAAAAACTGCATGGCAAAAAAGCACATGATTCCTATAATCAGGGAATCCAACAGCTTTCCGGTTATAAAACCTCCGAATACAGTGTGGGCAAAACGCACCTCGCTTACCAGCCGGTTGGCGTCCTTAAGCTTCAGCAGGCTGTAGACAATCTTCTTGCTCTGGGCCGACAGGGTGTCCTTGATGTTGAGGAAATAAACCATGACAATGACGCCAATCAGTATGTTCTTCACAACTGTGACCACGCTTAAAATGCCGGTGGAGAGCTCGCCTATGATTTTAGACATATTGGGCACCAGGTCTGTGGTCAGCCAGTTCTGGAACTCCGTGGCGGCCTGCTCATAAAAAGGCATGATGGTCTGTTCAATGGCGGGGTTATCCTCAAACATCTTCATGAGCCAGAAACTCAGGTTATTGATGTTCTCTCCCAGGCTTTCCTGAAGGCCGATAATACTGGTGTAAATCTGGGGAATGACCATCCAGAACAATCCGCAGACAATGGCAACGAGCAGAAGCAGGCTTACCAGCGTACCGGCGGCCTTAGCCAGACCGTCTGCCGTGCGTGCGTCCTTAATACAGCGTTTCAGTTTTCCTGCTGTATAGGCCCTGGTCTTGTTATAGATAGGCAGCATCAGATAGGCCAGCACTGCCCCGTAGATAATGGGCATCAATATGGATACGATTTTTCCCGCTGCCCTTGATACAATTTCAAAACGCGACAGGAAAAATCCAAATGCAACGCTGCAGGCAACCACGGCCAGCGCCGTTGTTCCCCAGTATATATAATTTTTAAATCTTGGGTTTTTCATACATCTTTACTCCTATGTCTAAAGTATTCCGTCATTTCGGCAAGTCATTCACCCATATATCATATCATAAGCTGAAACTAACAGCAATTAGGATTTAAATTACTGCGCCTGTTCCCCAGGGATTTTTACGGAATCTTAACGGGGAGGACAAAGCGGGATTTTTGTGGTATGATATTCCTATCTTTGAAAAAGAGGTGTTGAGACATGTCTTATATCATAAAAATGGCCCTGGACATCAAGGCCCGGTTTGAGCCTCCCGCTCCCATGACGTCCCCGCTGGAAGCCTATTGCGCCATCGGGACCATTGCCAAGGCAATGAAGCTTCCGATGCCGGAGAAAAAGGATACGCTCTTTGAGATGCGCGACCAGCTGGATGCGGATATGGGCGGCAATGAACCGGAGGACAGCCGGACAGCCAGGATTCATTCCATCCTCAAGGGCTTTATACGAAATGAGGAAACCACGGACCAGATGATGGAGTACGTGAAATACGGCTATGAAAATGAGAGGTGAGGAAATGGCGGATTTTTTGGCGCCTGTGCCCGCCGGGGTAATGGCGCTGATGGAACGGCCGGAACAGTGGTATTGCTGCATCAGGCCGAAAAACAGAGCAGAATGTCAGAAAGGGGAATGCCGTTGTCATAGCATTCCCCTTTGATTTTATGGTGTGGTTATACGGCCTTTGGCTCTGCCGGCTTCCGCAAAACCATGATTTTAACCCTTCTCACATCCCCAATATGGAATCCGTATCAGGACGGATGATATTCCAGGCGGAAACCAGGGCCTCTTTCAGCTTTTCTTCCCCTGCAAACTCCTTTTGCCTCTTTAAAGCATATGCGGTTTTTTCTTCCGGCGGCAGTATGTAGTACTCACTGTCATCCCGGTATGTATCGCTTAAAAAGATATAGTTTCTCGAAGGCGGCCTCCGGTAGGCAATATCGGCTATGGACCACTGTACATGATATCCCTCGCTGTACACCTCATTGTAATCCACAAAAATAATGATGTCTTCCTTCTTGTCGGTCTGGTACTTTAATGCCTCTATTCTCATAAATTCCATCCTTCCTTGCAGCCGCTGGCCCCTGTTCATCCATTGCCCGTGCAGATGTATTAATTAGAATTTACCATATCACCCGGTATTTTTCAATACAATTTACATGGTTGGGCTTAAAGTTACAGAAAACAAAAAAAGCCCTTGATTTCACAAGGGTTTCACAGAGCCACTGGCCGGACTCGAACCGGCGACCCACGCATTACGAATGCGTTGCGCTACCAACTGCGCTACAGTGGCATCCGAACAGCAATTGCCATTCCTTTGATGCAACAAGGCTGCTGCCTAAGCAACAGCCTTGCCATCATGACCTGACCGGGAATCGAACCCGGGTTTACGCCGTGAGAGGGCGTCGTCTTAGCCGCTTGACCATCAGGCCTTAAGGTAAATCGAGGCGACGTGATTCGAACACGCGGCCTCTGCGTCCCGAACGCAGCGCTCTACCAAACTGAGCCACGCCTCGATACCTTTGGTAGTATAATACATTTATTCCAGAAAGTCAACTATAAATTGTCAAAATTTTTAAAATAACTTTGATAATTTCTGTAACCCCTGGCTGCAGGCTCAGTACTACACTTCCACGGCTGTAAATCCAAGGTCATCTAAAATCTCCACAGCCCTGGCTTCAGCGTCCGTGTCTCCGTCAACAGTCACTGTCTTGACAGATAAATCCACGGTATTCTTAATGCCGGCTCCGTCCAGCCCCTTCTTAATCCGGTTTACACAGCCCCCGCACATCATTTCCTCACACTTATACGTCTTCATATTCATTCTCCTTTACTATTTTTATTAACAGGCCTTCCCTGATTCCTGCTCCGGGGCGCCATCCTGTTTCACTGTCATCGCTGCATCTGCAAAAGACCCTGGCGGTTTTCGCTTATTCTTCCCTCATTCATAAATGCTGTCATAATCATAGTTTGCGTAAAAATCCGTGATTCTATCAAAATACCCATCCACATTTTCCCTGGTCAGCCTGTGCTCGCCAGCCGCCATCCATTCCAGAAGCCGGTCCCCTATGTCCTCCGAGTAGTGAATCACGTCCATGTAATGGTCCAGATTGCAGGTAATGTCAAACTGGTCGTCAAAAGCAAAGAGCCGGATATTGCTGCATTCCAGGAGCATGGAGGCCATGAGCCGGTATCCCTCCATCTGACGTTCAAACTCCCCCTTTACCATCAGTTCACTGTCCCACCAGCTGATGCTGTAGGGCGGAATGAAGTAATAAAAGGTGACCTGGGGATTAGCCCTTGCCGTGGCCAGCACATTCTGCTCCAGATTCTCCATAACCATCCGGCGGTCCTCTTCGGTAAAGAGGGCTGTTTCCTCCCTCCGGGGCTCCCGCTCGTATGTCTTTAAGACAGCCTCCCTGCCCCAGTCCCGTTCCGGCGCCCAGTGCATGTATTCGTCAAAGGTGGTGGTCTGCTCCCCCGCCCTTGTCCTGGCAAAAACGCCCGGAATGGTACCGAATATCACTTCTTTATTGAAAATATAGTTCACATCATTAAATGGGTTTCCATCCAGCAGATAAGCGGGAGAAGGGGCTGCCGGATTCCACTCATCCTTGGGATAAAACAGGAAACTCCTGTCCAGGCTCCTGCACACCACTCTAATCCGGGGCTGGTAGGCAATGGCCCGTCTGACAGCCTGGTCCACCTCCTTATAGTATCCCCCTGCATAAGGTATTTTGATGGATGTCACGCCGAAAAGACTGTCAAAACGGCTGGCCTTAAAATTCTCCATCATGGATGTTCCTGTGAGCACTGCATCATATGTAAAATTGCGGCTGATTCCGTCATTCTGGTACCGCTCGCTGTCAATGGGATATGCCAGATGCCCAAGGGGCTTATGATAATGGAAAAAGGGGTCCACATAAACCACCATTCCCCCAATTAAAACCAGCATGGCCAGTACGGTTCCCAAGGTAAACCGAAGCCATCTGCCATAGCTGTTATCTTCTGTCCCTTTCCTCTGCTTTTGTGTCTCCAATCCTATCTCTCCTGTAGCTGTATATTATGCCTTACTGTCTGTAAGCCGCAAACCTGTTTAAAATTGAAAATAAATAAAGCTGGATATCCCTGCCAGTGACAGAACCGACCACACCAGAAGAACCGCTGTTCCCGCCCCCCTGAGAAGGGTGGGGCGAAGCTCGGTCTCTCCCATATTCCTGGCATTCATCACCAGACAGAACACGGCTCCATACAGTCCCAGCACGGTAAATACCCGGTGCTCTGTCAGCCATAGAGGCAGCTCCGCCATCTTAAAACTGTCCATGAAGGATGGGTTAATCTGCATGTTTCCAAAATCCAGCAGCCGTTTAAAAAACAGCTTTGCCTGGGCTATGCTTTCTGACCTGAATATAACCCAGGTCAGGTTTACAAACAGAAAGGTGGCCATCCATTGAAACGCCGTGTGAAGATTCTCCCACTGCTGTTTCAACATCCGGTTAAGGGCCTGGGCAGCTCCGTGAAGGACTCCCCAGAGAATGAAGGTCCAGGCAGCTCCATGCCAGAAACCGCTTACCAGGAACACCACCATGATATTTATGCAGGTGCGCATAGGTCCCTTCCTGCTTCCTCCCATGGGAAAATAGATATACTTCCTGAGAAAACGGGTCAGTGTCATGTGCCAGCGCTTCCAGAATTCCACGGGAGACAGCGCCTTGTAGGGCGAATTAAAATTAAGGGGCAGTTCCAGGTTAAACATCCTCGAAATTCCCATAGCCATATCGCAGTAGCCGCTGAAATCAAAATACAGCTGGAAGGTATAGGCCGTCATAACCAGGAACGCATCCGTGGAACTGAGTATCTCCACCTGGGCAAATCCCCAGTTTACCGGTCCCGCAAAAAACTCTGCCAGGATAACCTTTTTAAACAGCCCCACTGCCAGTATCATCAGCCCCTCGGCCAGATGACCGGAATCCGCCTTCCGGCGGCGCGGTTCCCTGAGCTGGGGAATAAATTCCCCGTGCAGGAGAATCGGCCCCATGGCAATCTTGGGAAAATACACGGTAAACAGGAAATAATCCCAAAACCCATATCCCTCTGTCTCCATGCGGAAGGAATCCACCAGCCATGCAATCTGCTGAAAGGTAAAGAAACTGATTCCCACCGGAAGGAGAAGCCTTGTAAAGGCAATGTCCTTTCCCAAAAATGCATTCAGGTTTTCTATAAAGAAATTCATGTATTTAAAATAAAACAAAAGGGCCAGGTTGGCGAAGATGCCGGATATCAGCAGCAGCTTCCGGCCCTGTCCGCGGCCCGGGCCGCTGTCCGCTCCGCCATGCCCTGTATCTGTCCCCCTGCTTCCGTCACGCACCAGCATCCTGGAGACAGCCCAGTTAAACACTGCGCTGCCCACCAGAAGTCCCAGATACCATGGATTCCCGTATGCGAAAAATACCAGAGACATGGCGGCCAGAAATCCTCTGGCCCAGGTATAGCGCTTCATCCGGCACAATCCGAAGTATCCGGCCAGCACAGCCGGAAGGAACAACAATAAAAATAAATATGAATTAAACTGCATGTATCTTCTGTTTCCTTTATCTCAGGTTTCCTGTTATTTCATCATTTTCTGCAGGGTTCTGCAAAGCTCCTCCACCGTTGCGTCGCTGTCGCCCTTAAGTATGTCATCCACCACGCAGGTCTTGATATGGCGCTCCAGCAGCACCTTGTTAAAGCTGTTGAGAGCGGCCTGGACAGCGGCAACCTGGGTGATGATATCCACGCAGTAGCGCTCATCCTCCACCATGGATTTAATGCCTCTTATCTGTCCCTCTATCCGGTTCAGCCGGTTCATAAGCCCGCGTTCTTCCGAAACTTCCCTGTGTTTATGGCGGCAGCCGCAGCCTTCTTCCTGATTCATGTATTCCTCTCCTTCTGCCTTCCTGTTATCCCGGGCATGTTAAGACATACCCTACAGCTTCAGATTCCTGAGCCTCAGGGCATTTCCCACCACGCACACCGAGCTTAAGGACATGGCAAATCCTCCCAGCATGGGGCTTAAAAGAGGACCGCCCAGCAGGTACAGCACACCGGCTGCCACCGGAATGCCCAATGAATTGTAGAAAAATGCCCAGAACAGGTTCTGCTTGATATTGCGGATGGTTGCCTTGCTCAGTTTAATTGCCCTGTAAACATCCATCAAATCCGACTTCATCAGCACCACATCCCCGGACTCCAGGGCGATATCGCTGCCGTTTCCAATGGCGCAGCCCACATCCGCCTGTACCAGCGCCGGCGCATCGTTGATGCCGTCACCTACCATCATAACTGTTTTTCCTTCATTCTGCAACCGGTTTACAACCTGGGCCTTGTCTTCCGGAAGCACCTCAGCCACCACCTGGTCCACATGGGCCAGCTTTCCGATGTACCGGGCTGTTCTCTCATTATCGCCTGTAACCATGTACACAGCCACGCCCAGGCTCTTTATCTTTTCCACTGCCTCCACGCTGGTTTCCTTGATGGTATCAGCCACGCACACAATGCCGGCCAGCCGTCCGTCAATCACCACATACATAGGGGTCTTTCCTGTATTGGCGTACTCTGAAGCTCTCTTTTCCGTATCCTGGGATACCGGCACATGCAGATGGTCCAGGAGACGCCGGTTGCCCACCGCCACCTTCCATCCCTTCCATGTTGTGATGATGCCTGCTCCGGTAATGCTCTCAAAGGCCTCGGGCATCACCAGGTCCATCTGCTTCTCCCTGGCCGCCTGTACAATGGCCTGGCCCAGGGGATGTTCCGACATCTGCTCACAGGAAGCCGTGATTCCTAAAAGATGTTCCTTGTTCTCATCGCCGGAGGTCTTTGCTTCCTTGGTGCTGTCCTTTGCGGCTATTCCCTCCTGGTTCTCATCCGCGGCAGGCGGCACAGAGCCGGGCACAGAGGAAGATTCCAGCTTCCACACCTGCTCCACCACAGCAGCGCTGATTACATTCACATCCGTCACCCTGGGTTTTCCCTCTGTAATGGTCCCTGTCTTATCCAGTATGACAGCGTCCACCTTATGGCAAATCTCCAGGGCCTCGCCGCTCTTAATCAGGATGCCGTGTCCGGCTCCGACCCCGGTTCCCACCATGATAGCCGTGGGAGTGGCAAGCCCCAGGGCACAGGGGCAGGCAATGACCAGGACCGCCACAAATATGGTCAGTACAAAGGAAAGCTCCTTTCCTCCAAAAATCCACCACAGCAGCGCTGCTGCCAGGGCGATTCCCATGACAGCGGGAACAAAATATCCGGCCACCTTATCCGCCAGTTTGGAAATAGGCGCTTTCTTGCCCTGGGCATCCTCAATCATTTTAATGATTTTTGACAGGGTGGTATCGCTTCCCACATGGGTCACTTCCACCTCCATGGCCCCGTTGTAGTTCATGCTTCCGCCAATCACACTGTCCCCTGTCTGTTTTTCCACCGGGATGCTCTCCCCGGTCAGCATGGACTCGTCCACGCTGCTGTTTCCCTGTACAAGTATACCATCCAGGGGTATACGGCTGCCTGGTTTAATCAGAATATGCTGCCCGACAGCCACTGTGGATGTCTCCACTTCCCGCTCCGTACCGTTCTCATAGAGAATGGCTGTGTCCGGCGCCAGCTCCATAAGCTTGCGGATGGCCTCGGAGGTCTTGCCCTTGCTGCGGCTCTCCATGAACTTGCCCAGCATTACCAGGGTAACTACAACGGCTGCTGATTCATAGTACAGCTGATGGGCCTTCATGTGGTCCCCCGGAATACCTATGGTCATCACAAGGCTGTAGATAAATGCGCTTCCCGTACCAATGGCCACCAGGGAATCCATGTTGGGATTGCCCTTAAGCAGGGAACGGATTCCCACCAGATAGAACCTGCGTCCGCAAATCAGGACCGGCACAGTCAGTATAAGCTGGGCCAGGGCAAAATTAAGCGGATTCTTATCCATCTCCATGAACGCGGGTAAGGGCAGGGTAAAAGGCAGCATATGTCCCATGGAGATGTAGAGCAGGGGCACTGCAAAGCAGACAGCGGTAATCACCCTGCGCTTTACGGCTGCCAGCTGTTCCTCCTGCTGCTGCCATTCCTCCTCTTCCTTTTGCTTGTTCTGTTCTTCCTCCACAATCAGGCTGGCAGAAAAACCTGCCTTGGATACCTTCTCGCAAATCATCTCAGGCGTTACCTGTCCTTCATCATAGGTAATCACCATGCGGTTGGTAGTCAGGTTCACATTACTGCTCTCCACGCCGGTTAACTTTCTCGTAACGCGCTCCACCGCGCTGCTGCATGCCGCACAGGACATTCCGTCTATGTGATATTGTTGCGTAGTCATATGTTTCACTCCTTCCTTATACCCCACCTGGGTATATTGCAATTATAGAGCACTAACTGCACATTGTCAATAGGTAGTATGCCCAGGAATGAAAATCTTTACTATTTTTGCTGATTCTTATTGATTTTCCAAAAAAAACAGGCAGATGCCTGTCATTTCTTGGGCGCCGTCACTGCCATGCAATACCTCGCCAGCGCATAGAGGGTGAGGAGAACTGCTATGATGGTTTCCGCAGCAACGGCATATGCCAAAGCTGGCGCCGGATGCCCCATATTGCCAAGACAGGCCATGGCCATCTTAAGGCCAATGGCTGTGATGACAAATGGAAATGTGAATGCTGCATAACTGGGATAAAATTTCATCTTCAGATATGCCGGTGTCTTTATTAGCACTGCAATGTATATGACTAAGGTTCCTGAAACACTGGCCATGATGGGATTCTTCACGTCCTCGGCAAACTGGCCGGGGTATAATATGTTTTTAGCCACAATCAGAAGCCCCAGAACCAGGGATACTGCCCCGCACAAAAGGCGGACTCCCTCGGAATAGGACTGGAGCAGATTTCCCAGGGCCGCCATGCCCAGCATGACGCCTGTGGCCGGAAGAGGTATTCTTTTTATCATCTGCGTACGCTCCTATTCGTCAATATTCGTAAGACCCTTTTCCCATATAATCATCTCAGCCACCTTGCCTGCCACCAGGCCCGTGAAGCGGATGCACTGTTCCTTATGCTCTCCTGCGCCCATATCAAATTCCTTTGTGAGAATACGGCAGCACAGCGCATAATTGCTGCGGATGGTACAGACAACTGCTTCCGAACAGAAGAAGCCTCCCCGGAATAAATCCTCTGCGTCCTGTGTCCCATTGTTTTTAATAATACAAAACCAGATGCAATAGAGAAAAACAATGCCCTTACATGGCCTTCTCCAAAAGCCGTCTGAACACCAATAACAGTACTGCAAACAGTGCAGCCACAAATATCAGCGTCTTTGCAACTGTCATACTGATAAACCCGCTTACCAGGACGCCTATATAGAGCATGAACATCATGGTATATCCTGTGTAGGCCCAGCACCGCAGACCCAGCATACGGTTCCTCTCATCCGTCTCATATATCCTGCGTTTTTCTTTAAGCTCCGGGTTTCTCAGATACTGCAGGTTGCGGATAATGGATGCCGTACCGGCTGCAGCCAGGCCAAAGCCGGTCCCGCCGTAAAATCCCGGCATGAATTCCCGGTATCCCTGCTCCAGATACATCACCATGGCACGGTTCCTGACTGCAAAGGACAGCCCTATGGCCGCTGCGCCCAACAGGATAAAGCATATCCCAAATACAATCCTGTTCCTGCATCTCTTCTCAAAATCAATGGGATTTTCAATAAATAACTGGTTCAGCCACATATTCACTCCTCCTCTTCAAATAAAAATATATCCTCAATGCTTTTTCCGAAAAATCTTGAAATCTTAAAAGCCAGCTGCAGGGAAGCATTATACTTCCCGTTCTCAAGGGATATTATGGTCTGCCTGGTCACTCCCAGGGCAGATGCCAGTTCCTCCTGGGTGACCTTGTTCTGTTTTCTCAGTTCCTGTATCCTGGTCTTCAATCACACCACCCTTTCCTCTTTGTATTTTTACATAGGATTCCTTTCCGGTTTTGTATTGTCTGCTCCGGCCTTTTAATATTGCCTGCTGGGTTTTTGTATAGCCTGTTTCCCTTTCCGTGCAGCCGGCCGCATATCAAAAGTATGGTTTCCTTTACATTTTTAGTATAGTATACTTTACATCAAATGTCAAGCTGATTTTACATTTCGTTTCCTGTCCGGCTAAAATTCCACCGCACAAAAACAGCCCCCGGGGATTCCATTTACAGCGAATCCCCAGGGGCAGCCCTGCGCATCAATTCCGATTTTATCTGTTTATCCGTTAAAAATCACACCTAATTCCCCATAAACTTGGAAGCATATCCCTGTATAAATATGCCGAGCACAATCAATGGAAGGATATAGCTCACATAAACCCTGGCCCATGCAGGAAAAGGAATGCCCTCCCCTTCATTGGCCTCTGCCATGAATTTCTTAAAGCCCCACCCGTAACGGCTGGTGCAGAACAGCAGATAAAGCATGCTGCCGATGGGCAGCAGGTTGTTGCTGAGGATAAAATCCTCCAAATCCAGAACCGTGCTTCCCTCCCCCAGGGGAGCAAAGCCGCTCCACAGGTTAAAGCCCAGCACACACGGAACAGACAGGATAATGACGGCTGCTATGTTGCAGAGAACCGCCTTCTTAATGGTGCACCCCGTCAAATCCGTTGCAAAGGAAATGATGTTCTGGAACACTGCAATGATGGTGGAAAAGGCAGCAAAGGACATGAACAGGAAAAACAGCGTTCCCCAGATTCTGCCGCCTGCCATGTGGTTAAATACATTGGGCAGGGTAATGAAAATCAGGGACGGCCCTGCTTTGGACTCAATGTTATAGGCAAAGCAGGCCGGAAATATGATAAGTCCCGCCATGAAGGCCACCAGGGTGTCCAGCAGGGTGACGCTGATAGCTTCCCCTGTCAGAGTCCTCTCCTTGCCGATATAGCTGCCGAAGATGGCCAGCGCTCCGATACCGATGCTCAGCGTAAAAAAGGATTGTCCCAACGCGGCAAACACGGCTTCTCCGATGCCCGCCTCCACCATCTTGCCAAAATCAGGCTTCAGGTAAAACTCCAGTCCGGGACCTCCTCCCGGCAGAACCATGGAGTGAATGGCCAGAACCACCAGAAGCACCAGCAGACACACCATCATGACCTTTGTAATGCGCTCCACGCCCTTCTGAAGGCCCATGGCGCAGACCCCAAAGCACATGAGGACAACCACCACCATGAAACCGCCCATGAGTCCTGGATTGGCCAGCATGTTTCCGAATTCACCGGCCACTGCCTCTGAATCCATACCGCCGAAGTCCCCCTTAAGGGTCTTGAAGAAATAGAGCATCATCCATCCGCCCACCGTGGTGTAGAACATCATAAGGATGTAGTTGCCTGCCATGGCAATATACTTGGTCAGATGCCACTTGCTGCCCTCCGGCTCCAACAGGTCAAAGGACAGGGCTGCGCTCTTGCGGCTGGCCCTTCCAACTGCAAATTCCATGACTACGATGGGAAGTCCCAGTATCAGCAGGAATACCAGGTATACCAGCACAAAAGCGGCCCCTCCGTATTCGCCTACAATATAAGGGAACCGCCACACATTGCCCAGACCAATGGCGCATCCTGCGCTTATAAGGATGAAGCCCAGCCTGGACGAGAACTTTTCGCGTTCCATCTATATATCCCCCGTTTCGTAATATGACATGAGTTACCGGACTGTTTCGGACAGCCGGACTCAATAAAAGAGCCCTTAATCCTAAGGACTCTTTCATATACTACCATAATATTACACAAATATCAACCTGTCTCTGTCCTTTGTCATAGGGAACGCCGGAGGCTGCCTATAAATCAAACAGGGATAACTGATTGGATTTTGGAAGGTCCTTCAGCAGTCCCAGGTCCGACATCAGGGAACAGAGGGTGCCGTTTACCTTGGAACGGTTGCTGAAATCCTCGATGGACAGGAAGGCGCCGTCCTTGACCGCGTCCACCACAGCCTCCGCCGCCTTCTCACCCAGTCCGTCAATACTGCTGAGGGAAGGCATCAGCTTGCCGTCTATGATTTGGAAATGCCTTGCCTTTGCCCGGTAAATATCAATGGGCGTAAATTCAAAGCCTCTGGCATACATTTCCTGGACAATACGCATGTCCCTCAGGGTATCCTGCTCCTTCTTGGACAGGGTGTCCGCCCTCTTCTTATAATCCGCCAGATAGTATTCCAGCTTATCCCTTCCCTGGCACATGATTTCATAGGAAAATGCGCTGGCGCGGATACTGAAGAACGCAGCGTAATAAGCCAGGGGATAGAATATTTTACAGTAAGCAATACGCCACGCCATCATAACGTAGGCAGCCGCATGGGCTTTGGGGAACATGTACTTGATTTTCTTACAGGACCAGATATACCAGTCCGGAACCCCGTGGGCCTTCATCTCCTCCTCCCACTCCGGCTTTAATCCCTTTCCCTTTCGCACGCTCTCCATGATGGTAAAGGAAAGTCCCTGCTCCAGGCCCTGGGCAATCAGGTAGACCATGATGTCATCCCGGGTACAGATGGCTGTCTGAATGGTGGCCTTTCCCTCCTGAATCAGGGTCTGGGCATTGCCCAGCCACACATCCGTACCATGGGCCAGACCGGCGATACGCACCAGGTCGGAAAAGTACTTGGGCTTAGTGTCAAGAAGCATCTGCATGGCAAAATCCGTACCGAACTCAGGTACGCCCAGGGCGCCCAGAGGACAGCCCCCGATATCGTCCGGCATGATTCCCAGGGCAGATGTGTCCTGGAACAGGCTCATAACCTCCCGGCTGTCCAGGGGAATATCCTTTACAGGGTCAATGCCAATCAGGTCCTGCAGCATACGAATCATGGTAGGGTCATCGTGTCCCAGTATGTCCAGCTTCAGCAGGTTGTGGTCAATGGAATGGTAATCAAAATGGGTGGTGACCGTGGAGGTGGTCATATCGTTGGCAGGGTGCTGTACCGGGGTAAAGGAATAGATTTCCTCCCCCAGCGGAAGCACGATGATGCCTCCCGGGTGCTGTCCCGTGGTTCTCCGCACCCCCACACAGCCCTGCACAATACGGTTAATCTCACAGTTACGCTTCCTGGTTCCCCTTTCCTCATAATATTTCTTTACATAGCCAAAGGCTGTCTTATCCGCCAGGGTGCCAATGGTTCCCGCACGGAAGGTCTGGCCCTTTCCAAAGATAACCTCCGTATAGTCGTGGGCCTTACTCTGGTACTCGCCTGAAAAGTTAAGGTCGATATCAGGCTCCTTGTCTCCTTTAAAGCCCAGGAAGGTCTCAAACGGAATGTCAAACCCGTCCTTTTCCAGAGGTGTTTTGCACACAGGGCATTCCTTATCCGGCATATCGCATCCGGCCATACCGGAGAACTGCTTCACTTCTTCGGAATCAAAGTCATAGTAACGGCACTTGGGGCAGTGGTAATGGGGGCTCAGCGGATTTACCTCCGTGATACCGGACATAGTGGCCACAAAGGAGGAGCCTACGGAGCCACGGGATCCCACCAGATATCCGTCCTCATTGGACTTCCACACCAGCTTCTGTGCAATGATATACATAACCGCAAATCCGTTGGTGATGATGGAATGAAGCTCCCGCTCCAGCCGGTCCACAACGATTTTAGGCAGGTCCTCCCCGTACATCTCATGGGCCCTGTCATAACATATCTTGGTCAGCGTCTTGTCGGAATCCTCGATAACAGGCGGACACTTGTCCGGCCGCACCGGTGCAATCCGCTCGCACATATCCGCAATCTTCCTGGTGTTGGTAACTACCACCTCATGGGCCTTATCCGGCCCCAGATAGGAAAATTCCTCCAGCATCTCCTCTGTTGTCCTGAGATACAGGGGGGCCTGGTCATCCGAATCCTTAAATCCCTGGCCGGCCATAATGATTCTGCGGTATACCTCGTCCTGGGGGTCCAGGAAATGAACGTCGCAGGTGGCGCAGACCAGCTTGTTAAACTGCATTCCCAGTTCCACTATCTTTTTATTGATATCTATCAAATCCTCCTGGGTTTTCACCGTGCTCTTCTCGTCCCGGAGCATGAATGCATTGTTTCCCAGAGGCTGGATTTCCAGGTAATCATAGAAATTCACAAGCCGGGCAATCTCTGTGTCCGGTGCGCCGCGAAGCAGGGCCTGGTACAATTCCCCGGCCTCACAGGCTGAACCGATAATCAGTCCCTCCCTGTACTTCTCCAGCAGACTCTTGGGAATCCTGGGCCTTCTGGCATAGTATTCCAGATGGGACCAGCTCACCAGACGGTACATGTTCACACGCCCGATGTCATTTTTAGCCAGAATGATAACATGGTGGGTAGGGAGCTTGCGTATGGTATCCGTGTCCATGGTGCTGAGGGCATTGAGCTGGTTTAAGTCATTTACATCCCGGTCCCGCAGCATCTTCACAAAGGCGGCGAATATTTCCGCTGTGGCGCCTGCATCATCCACCGCCCTGTGATGGTTCTGCAGGGAAATGTTCAGGGCCTTGGCAACCGTGTCCAGCTTAAAACGGTTCAGGTTGGGCAGAAGAAGCCTGGCAATGGCAACCGTATCCAGCACCGTGGGATTGAAAGGAAGCTCCAGTTCCTCCGCAAAATGGTCTATGAATCCCACATCAAAGCTTGCATTGTGGGCTACAAGGACTGCATCCCCCACAAATTCCAGAAATTGCGGCAGAACCACATCAATTTTTGGGGATGGAAGCACCATGGAATCGTTGATGCCCGTCAGCTTCTCTATGTCGAAGGGAATGGGGACATCGGGATTCACAAAGGTGGAGAATTTATCCGTAATCCTGCCGTCCGTCACCTTCACGGCGCCAATCTCAATGATTTTATTCTTCTTGGGGCTGAAGCCGGTTGTCTCAATATCAAAGACCACAAAGGTATCCTCAAACCCCTGGCCCCTGGAATTCTCCACCAGCTGTTTGGTGTCGTCCACCAGGTACCCTTCCACCCCGTAGAGGATTTTAAAGGTATCCCCCTTGTCCAGGGCATGGTTGGCGTCCGGGAATGCCTGGACACAGCCATGGTCCGTAACGGCCACGGCAGGCATGCCCCACTGCCTGGCCCTTCCTATGATGCTCTTTACCTCGGACACGCCGTCCATGTCGCTCATCTTGGTATGGCAGTGCAGCTCCACCCGCTTCTCCAGGCTGGAATCCATGCGCTTGCTGGTAAAATCATCCGCCTTTTTAATCCCCACGATAGAGCCAAGGGTCAGCTCGCCGTCAAACTTATCAATGGTGGTAACGCCCTTTACCTTGATAAACATGCCCGGTTTGATGGCGGATTTCACCTCGTCAAATATCTCCGGGCGGATGAACATCTTCACTGTGATGGTATCCGTAAAATCCGACACATCAAAGGTAAGGATGAATTTGCCGCTTCGCAGCTCCCGGTTTTCACAGGTCAGCACCTTGCCTCTTAAGGTTACCTCGCCGATTTCCCCGTCAATCTTCTCAATCTCCATGGGCTCGTCCTCAAAATCCCGCCCATAGAGCACATCCGGGTTGTTGGAACGCTTGACGGAATATTTCTTATCATCGCCGAAACCATTGTCCTTATCCCTTCCCCAGCCTTTGCGCCCTTTGTTGAGCTGGGGCTTATCTCCCTTAAAGCCCTGCTTCTGGCCGCCGCCCTGGCCTGGCTGGCCTCCGTTTCCCGCATTGCCGGGCTGGGCAGCAGCGCCTGTCTGTCCCCCATTTTCTCCTGGTGCAGCTCCATCTCCCACGTCGCCGGAGGCAGCCTGGGCCATAAGCACATCCCATGGAGCGCCCTCCGGTCCCTGGCCCGCATCCAGATAGGAATCCTGACCGGACTTGCCGTCCTTTCCCGCCAGCAGCTCCTGGCCTTCCAGTCCCTGGGCGGAAAAGGAGGCGTCCATTGCTTCCAGCTCTTCCTTGTGGTTCTGCCAGTATATGGCCTGGGCCTCCCGCTCCATCTTAAGCTCAATCTGTCTCCTGCGGTCGCTGCCCTGAGGCTCCACATAAGCAAAGCGCACCTCCACAGGCAGCCCGCAGCGCTCCGCAAAGACCTTTTCCAGGACACGCTTCAGTTCCCCTGTCCTGTCCCGGTTCACCATGGTATCCTCCACAGTCAGAACCATGATATCCTCTTTTTCAAAGGTAATCTGAGCCTTGCGGAACATGGTATATTCGATGATGCTGTAATTTTTAAGTTCCAGAAGCAGGCTGTCCTTATACACATCCAACAGCTTCTTTGGCGTGTACTGGTCTGACAGCCTGTATTTTTCCTGAATCTTGATAGCCACCTGCTTGTCCGGGAACAGCTGGTCCCGTATGCCCTTTTCCAGGTCGTATATGTTCTGTTTATGTATCAGTCTTGCGCTCTTCAGATAAATGCGGATAGAGCTTCTATCCCTGGTGGTGGTCACCTTCTCCACCTGGGCCAGGCCTAAAAGCTCCTTTAATGATTCCGCTATATTGAGGGTTGGAAATACTTCCAGAAAATTCTTTGCCATATATCCGTCTTCCTTCTATACATCACGTTCCCGGCTCATGGATTGCAGTTCTTCCCGCAGCACTGCCAGAAGCTCAGACTCAGGCACCTTGCGTATGATTTCGCCCCTGCGTATCAGCAGGCCCTCTCCCACACCGCCTGCAATGCCTATATCCGCCTCCCTGGCCTCGCCCGGCCCGTTGACAACACAACCCATGACAGCCACCTTTACATTCAAGCTGTCAAACTCTGTCACCATGTTTTCCACCTGGTTTGCCAGACCAATCAGGTCAATCCGCGTGCGGCCGCAGGTGGGACAGGACACCACCTCAATGCCGCCTTTTCTCAGTCCCAGGGTGCGCAGAATCAGCTTGGCGCTCTTTATCTCCTCCACCGGGTCCCCTGTCAGAGATACACGGATGGTATCCCCGATACCCTCATGAAGAATGATGCCAAGTCCCACAGAGGACTTGATATTGCCGGACATCAGAGTGCCGGACTCCGTGATTCCCACATGGAGGGGGTAATGGGTCTGCATGGCAATGAGCTCATGGGCCTTTACGCACATAAGCACATCTGAGGACTTGATGCTGATAACCAGATTGTCATATCCCATGTCCTCAATAAGCCTCACCTTGTCCAGGGCGCTCTCCACAATGCCTTCTGCCGTAACTCCCCCGTATTTTTCCAGAAGCGGTTTTTCCAGGGAGCCGCTGTTGACGCCCACCCGTATGGGCACCCCGTATTCCCTTGCCCGGTCCACCACTGCCTGCACCTTGTGACAGTCGCCGATGTTGCCGGGATTGATGCGGATTTTATCGGCTCCGTTCTCCATGGCGGCAATGGCCAGACGGTAATCAAAGTGGATGTCCGCCACCAGCGGAATACGGATTTCCCTCTTGATGTCAGACAGGGCAGCCGCTGCTTCCATGGTGGGAACCGCCACGCGTATGATGTCGCAGCCGGCCTGCTCCAGCCTGTGAATCTGCTCCACCGTGGCCCTTACATCCTCTGTCTTTGTATTGCACATGGACTGAATCAGGACAGGGTTTCCCCCGCCGATGACCCGGTCCCCAATCTTAATCACTTTTGTATCTTTCCTGGTCATATATACCCTCTTTTCTGATATGGAACAATGTCTTTAAAATAATTTCCGGACATCGTTAAACATGATAAGCACCATAAGGGCCAGAAGGACCATCATTCCCGCCATGTGGACCATGCCCTCCTTTTCCTTGTCTATGGGCTTTCCCCTTACGGCCTCAATGATGAGGAACACAAGGCGTCCCCCGTCCAGGGCCGGAATAGGCAGCAGGTTCATGACACCCAGGTTGGCGCTTAAGAGTATGGTAAAGTTAATCAGCATGAGCACCACAGCCGACAGCCCATAGGGCGCGGTCTCATCCACCGTTGTGTCAATGGCGTTCACGATTCCCACGGGACCGCTGATGTCATTGACCGATACCATGCCGTGGAACATCATATAAAAGGTGTCGAACACATAGTGTATCCAGTACTGGACTTCGTAGGCGCTGTGCACCAGAAGCTGCCCTAAGTTCTCCACTGTATTGGGAACCGGGTCAAACTGGACACCCATCATATACTGGTTGTTCTCCGCTGAAAAAACAGGCGCCAGCTCTGTGCTGAAGCGCTCCGTCCCTCCGTTCTCCCCTGTCCTTTCCCAGGAAACCTTAAGGGATTTCCGGGGATGGGTAAAGAGATACCAGTTGATGTCCCTGTAAGAATGGACATTTCTCCCGTTAATGGATTTAATCACATCTCCGGCCTCCATACCGGCTGCCTGGGCCGGATATCCGTCCACTACGCCTGCCAGGCGGGTGGTGTCAAATCCAGTGATGCCGATGAGCACCATGGAAAGGCCGAAAGCCAGGATAAAATTAAACACAGGCCCGGCTGCCACCACGGAAATCCTGGCCCATACGGACTTGTTATTAAACGCACTTTCGTCTGTTACCCCCTCGTCTTCCCCCAGCATCATGCAGGAGCCGCCAAACGGCAGTATCTTAAAGGAATACCGGGTGCCGCCTTTTTCAAAGCTGAACAGCCTTGGCCCCATGCCAAGGGAAAATTCAATGACCCCTATCCCATTTAACTTTGCAAACAAAAAATGGCCGAATTCGTGAATCATGATAATGATTCCCAGCATCAGCATCGCAATAATCAAGCTCATCCGGCTCTCACCTGTCCATCCGGCGCACTGCCGCCCCTGGTTTCGTGCGGCATGCGCCTCCTTTCTGTCTTAATTCCATTTTGATTTTATATAATCGTATGTTTCCTGTTCCGCCTCCAGAATTTGTGCCACATCCGGGGCAGGCTTCACGCAGTGGTGCTCCATGGCTCCCTCAATCATATCCACAATGGTAAGGTAACTGATTTTCCGTTCCAGAAACATGGCGACCGCCATCTCGTTGGCTGCATTGAATACCGTGGGCAGGGTGCCGCCCCTGCGTCCCGCATCGTAAGCCAGCTTAAGCCCGCGGAAGGTATCCATATCCGGCACCTCAAAGGCAATCTGTGAAAGCTTTGTGAAATCCAGCCTGTCTCCCGGAAGGAAACGCCGTTCCGGATAATAGAGCGCATACTGGATGGGCAGCTTCATGTCCGGCGTACCTAACTGGGCTATAACAGCCCCGTCTTCAAATTCGACCATGGAATGGATGACGCTGGCAGGCTGTACCACCACCTGGACCTGGTCCATTTCCACCCCAAAGAGCCAGTGGGCCTCCATGACCTCCAGTCCCTTGTTGACCATGGTGGAGGAGTCTATGGTTATCTTATGTCCCATGGACCAGTTGGGATGCTTCAGCGCATCCTCCAGCCTGACCTTTGCCAGCTGGTCCCTGGTAAATCCGCGGAAAGGACCGCCGGAGGCAGTGAGCAGTATCTTGTGCAGCGCATTGCCTGCCGCCCCCTGCAGACACTGGAAGATGGCTGAGTGCTCTGAATCCACGGGCAGCAGCTTAACGCCCTTTTCCGCGGCCAGGGGCATGATGATATGTCCGGCCGTCACCAGGGTTTCCTTGTTGGCCAGGGCAATGTCCTTTCCCGCTTCCATGGCTGCAATGGTGGGACGGATTCCAATCATTCCCACCACAGCCGTCACCACCAGGTCTGTTTCCTCTGCCGTGGCAGCCTCCATCAGGCCTTCCATGCCGCTTGCAACCTTTACATCCAGGTCAGCCACCGCTGTGCGCAGCTGCTCTGCCTTTTCCCGGTCCCAGAGACAGGCCAGCTTAGGCTTAAACTCACGAATCTGTTCCTCCATAAGTGTTACATTGCCGCCCGCAGCCAGGGCTGTCACCTGGATATCCTTATTGTATCTTACCACTTCCAATGTCTGGGTGCCTATGGAACCAGTGGAACCCAGGATTGCAATCCTCTTCATCATAACTTATATTCTCCCTATCCTGAAGAAATACTCAAAAAGCCCATCCTTATTTTAAAAATGTGAGGGCAAAGTAAATGGCAGGGGCCGTGAATATCATACTGTCAAACCGGTCCAGGATGCCTCCGTGGCCAGGAATCAGATGGCCGTAGTCCTTAATGCTGTGGTTTCTCTTAATGGCGGAAGCCGCCAAATCCCCTATCTGGGAAATAACTGCCGAAATGGCGCAGGCAATGGCGCAGGCCGCCTGGGGATTCTCAAGCTCCGCCATGCTGCCCCCAAAAAGGGATGCGTAAATAAAGCCCAGAAGGGCTGCGCCGGCCACGCCTCCCACTGCTCCTTCTATGGATTTCTTCGGGCTCAGGACAGGCGCCAGCTTATGCCTGCCAAAAAGCATGCCTGTACAGTAGGCAAAGGTATCACAGCCCCAGGAGCTTAAGAATATAAGCCACACCAGATATGCCCCGTCGTTCATTTCCCTGGTCTGATACAGAAATGACAGCATAATGGGCACATAGCACACGCCGAAAAACGCGCCGGTCACTTCCTCTGTCTTATACTCAGGGAAGGTAAGCACGTAAAGAGCCATCATCGCCATCAGACAGGCGATAATCATAAGCGTCACATAACGCTGTCCCTCAAACCACAAAAGCCCGTAATAGGAGCAAGCAGTCACATAGCCCACAACAGCCAGGGAACGCCGCTGCATGCCAAGAGCCCTGTAAAGCTCAAATAAACCAATGACGGATATAAGGGCTGTAACGGCAAATAGCAGGATTCCTCCCTGCCCAACAATGACGATGGACAGAAGCACCAGTATGATACCGCTGATTAACCGGGTCGTAAACATGGCCTTCTCCTTTCCCTCTCCTTACTTTACAGCGCCGAACCGCCGTTCTCTTTTATTATACTGCACAATGGCCTTTTCCAATTCCTCCTGGTTGAAATCCGGCCAGAGACAATCCGTCACCACGATTTCCGTGTAGGCCAGCTGCCACAGCAGGTAATTGGAAAGCCTCAGTTCCCCGCTGGTGCGGATTAAAAGGTCCGGGTCCGGCATTCCCGCCGTATCCAGATAGGATGCAAAAAGCGCCTCATCCACCTGGTCCGGGTCCGCCTTTCCAAGTGCGCAGTCACTGGCCAGCCTGGCGGCTGCCCTGCGGATTTCGTCCCTGCCTCCGTAATTCACCGCTATGACAAAGGTCAGCCCTGTGTTATCCATTGTCTCGGATTCCAGACGGTTGATTCCCTCTATAATATCCCTGTCAAAACGGCTTCTGTCGCCAATCATCCTTACGCGCACATTGTTGGCAGACGCAATCTTTAAGAGCCGCACCATATAATAGCGGAACAGCTGCATCAGCGCTCCCACTTCCTCCGCAGAGCGTTTCCAGTTCTCAGTGGAGAATCCATAGACAGTCAGATAACGGATTCCCATCCTGGCTGCAATTTCAACGGTTTTCTCCACGGTGACGCAGCCTTCCTTATGCCCCATGGTGCGGGGAAGTCCCCTTTTCCTGGCCCAGCGGCCGTTTCCGTCCAATATCAGGGCCACATGCTCCGGTATAATCATATCCTTATCCAATGCCATTCTTTCTCTGCCTTTCTTGTCCAAATGTATCTCTCCCAAACAATATCTTTATCATGTCATATCGTTCCGGAATCAAAAAACAAATTAAGAGGCAGGAGTCCCTCCTGCCTCCCATATTCATTTATCACAGATTACACGGTCATGATTTCCTTGGTCTTCTCTTCCACTGCCTTGTCAACCTTCTCTGCCATCTTATCCGTAAGCTTCTGCATCTTCTCCGTCATCTCGGTCAAATCGTCCTCGGAAATTTCCCCTGCCTTCTCTGCCTTTTTAAAGGCCTCGTTGGCGTCACGGCGGATATTGCGCAGGGCTACCTTTGCATTGTCGCCCTTTTTCTTAACATCCTTGGAAACTTCCTTTCTGCGTTCCTCTGTCATCTCAGGGAACACCAGGCGGATGCAGTTTCCGTCATTGGTAGGATTGATGCCCAGCTCAGAAGTAAGGATGGCTTTCTCGATTGGCTTAAGAAGGCTCTTCTCCCATGGCTGAATCACAATCATGCGGGCTTCCGGAACAGAAACATTGCCGACCTGCTGGAGGGGCGTAGGCGTCCCGTAGTAGTCCACCTTAATCTTGTCCAGCACATGGGGATTGGCACGTCCTGCGCGGATGGTACCGTAGTCAGACAGCAGCACATCCAGTGTCTTATTCATCTTGTCCTCATAAAATTTTAATTCTTCCATAAGTTCCTCCTGTTAATGCAGCCTTCCCTGCTGCTTAATAATGTTCGCTTTATTACGCAGTAACGATGGTTCCGTTAATCCGGCCCTGCATGGCGTTTGCAATCCCGTCCTTCTCATTGAGACTGAACACTGCCATGGGCATCCTATGCTCCATACACATGATGGACGCGGTCAAATCCACCACGGCCAGCTGCTTGTCAATGACTTCCTGTATGGTAATCGTGTCATACTTCTTTGCCTGGGGATTCAGCTTGGGGTCGCTGTCATATACCCCGTCAATGGCCTTGGCCAGCAGGATGCAGTCAGCCTCCATCTCAATGGCCCTGAGGGCAATTCCCGTGTCCGTGGAAAAATAGGGATGTCCTGTTCCGCCTGCAAAGAATACCACCATGCCCTTTTCAAAATACTTATTAGCCCTGTCCTTGGAAAACAGCTTGGTCATGGAACCGCACTCAAAGGGCGTAAGAATCTGTGTCATCATACCGGCATTCCTGAAAATCTCAGAAACATAAATACAGTTCATGACAGTGGCCAGCATGCCAATCTGGTCTGCCTTTGTCCTGTCAATGGCCTCACTGGTGCGGCCTCTCCAGAAATTACCGCCGCCAATGACGATTCCCACCTGTATGCCTGCATCTACAGAGAGCTTTACCTGCCTGGCCACTTCCTTTACCGTGTCCTCGTCAAACCCGGTCTTCCTGGGGCCTGCAAGGGCCTCTCCGCTTAACTTTAAGAATACACGTTTCATCTTCATAAAGATTTATCTCCTTGCTGCAATATCTGTGGCTATTATAGCATAGTTAGGTCAATTTGCAAAGAAAAAGAAATTATTTATCCTTTTTTCCATTTCGTCTAACATTTCATAAATAAAAATTGAGATTTTCTGGCTTTTATATTATAATAAAGGAAATGCTAATGCAGACAAACGCTGTCTGTGAATGACAAAGGAGGAAACAATCATGGGTTTGTTTCAGCATAAAAAAGAAAAAGGGGCGGCAGAGCTTCCGCCGTCACAGCCTTCCTTTACCCCGTCTGAACCGGACGGCGCCGGCGAAGGCCGTGCTGCCTGCATCAGCAGGCTGGAGTCCCTGTTAGGCGCACCCTCGTCCAAAGGCGTGGTGTTAAAGCTTTATCTGGAGAATTTTAAGAGTCTGAATAAGACATTCGGATATGATTACTGCGAGGAACTTCTGTCCCAGATAAAAAGCTATCTGAAGGAAGTGGCTGAGGGTAATATCTACCGTTACATAGGCGTGGAGTTCATCATTATATTGGAACAGCTCTCAGAGGGGCAGGCTTCCGACCTGGCGGACGAGATACTGGAGCGCTTCGGTAACGTGTGGAAAATCCGCGGCGTGGACTGTCTGTGTTCCGCACAGATAGGCCTCTGCTCCTATCCCGGCCACGCCGCCAACACAGACGAGCTGCTCAAGCGCCTGGACCTGGCAGTGTCCGCTGCATCCGACTGCGGCCCCAACCAGATGGCTGTATATGACAGCAACATGCATACCCAGTTTGTCCGCCGCCAGGCTGTTGCCATGTATCTTCAGGCTGCCCTGGAAAAGAATGAGCTGGAGGTCCGCTACCGCCCCACCTATAACCTGAAGGAAGGCCGTTTTACAAGGGCGGATTCCTACATGAGGATTTTCATTCAGGGAATCGGACTGGTGGGCGCTGCTGAGTTTATGCCCATTGCAGAGGATTCCGGCCAAATCAGAGCCATTGGATACTACGCCCTGGACCACGCCGGCAAATGCATAAGCGAGCTGATGAAGACAGGACGGGACTTTGATTCCATCTGTATCCCTGTTTCCCCTGTGCTTCTGGTACAGGAGGATTTTCTGGACCAGGTTACGCAGGTCCTTGAGACCTACCAGATACCCAAGGGCAAGCTGGCTCTGGAGGTGGATGACAGCGCCCTGTCCAATGTCTATCTGAACGTTAACATCACCATGCAGGAGCTCTCCGACATGGGAGTGGAGCTGGTGCTCAACAACTTCGGCTCAGGATGCGCTCCTGTCAGCAGTATCCTGGACCTTCCCATCAACACCGTGAAGCTGGAGCGCATGTTTGTATGGCAGCTGGAAACCAATCCAAAGTCAGCCTCCATTGCCGGCGGCCTGATTCAGATTGCCAGGGAGCTGGGCATCCATATCATTGCTGAGGGCGTGGAGACAGAGAACCAGCTGAACGCCCTGAACAGCTACCAGTGCGAGTATCAGCAGGGCTTCTACTACGCTCCCACCATGGAGCAGGATGTGCTCATGAAGGTCATGGGTACCACCCTGGATGAATCCAGGGTTACCATTGAGGAAGAGAAGCTTAAGATGAAAATGTAAGGCTGAAGATGCATAAAGGGGATGTTGCAAAACTAGCATCAGCTAGTTTGAACCTCCCCCGTCAAGTAGACAAATAAAAAATATATCTTTTTTGCCGGCTGGATTTATTCCAGCTGGTATTTTAATGCTGCTTCGCGATATAACTGATGTTTTCCAATTTCAGTATTTCCTTTCTTATTTACTGAATCCGTTTTATTATCTGTTATACCTATAGTATATCTTTATGCACTGGTTATTTTACAAAGCCAAATCTTCTCCATTCGTCTTTATGACTTTCTGATACCAATAGAATGAATCCTTACGTCTGCGGGATAAATCCCCGGTTCCATCATCAAACTTATTGACATATACAAAACCGTACCGTTTTGCCATTTCCCCGGTAGACGCCGAAACCAAATCAATACAGCCCCACGGGGTATATCCGATTAAGTCAACCCCATCTTCCTCAACGGCCAGTTTCATCTGCTCAATGTGCTGCCGCAGATAGTCTATCCTGTAGTCATCATGGATTCTTCCGTCTGCCTCCACCGTATCATGGGCTCCCAAACCATTTTCCACTACCATCATAGGCAGATGGTAACGGTCGTAAATTTCATTCAAACTGTAACGCAGGCCGCTGGCGTCAATTCCCCAGCCCCAGTCTGAAACCTGAATATAAGGATTTCTCAGCCCTCCTACAATATTACCTGCTCCCTGCTCCACCGTTTCCCCTGCTCCCACACAGTTGGAGGAATAATAGGAAAATGTATAAAAGTCAACGGTTCCTTTTTTCAGAATTTCCAAATCACCCGGTTCCATATGCAGGCTCACTCTGTTTTCTTTCCAGATACGTTTCGCATAAAACGGATATTCCCCTTTACACTGGACATCGGAGCAGTACCAGTTCATGTACTGCATCTGGTGCTGTGCCTCCAAAATGTCCTCTGGCTTACAGGTATAGGGATAGGATACGATGCAGCAGACCATATTTCCCATCTTAAAATCCGGATAATGTTCATGGGCATATAAAACCACTTTAGCCGATGCGACAAACTGATGGTGCATTGCCTGAAAACGTGTCGGCGGGTCATCCGGGAAGTCAAACACGGTTCCGGAATATCCCTTTACCGTACTGGTGGAAAGGATATTTCCCATCTGCTGCATACCGGAATTGATTTCGTTAAAGGTCAGCCAGTATTTCACTTTATCCTGATACCGCTCAAATATCACCTTGCAGTAATGTTCAAAATATCCGATACACTCTCTCGATGCCCAGCTATTGTATTTCTCAACCAGTGCATAAGGCATTTCGTAATGGGAAATCGTAACCAGAGGTTCCATGTCATATCTCCTGCAGCAGTCAAATACCCTGTCATAAAATGCAAGTCCCTTCTCATTCGGCTCTCTCTCCATACCGGTAGGAAAGATACGCGTCCAGTTAATGGACAGGCGGAAGCACTTATATCCCATCTCGGCCATCAGGGCAATATCTTCCTCATAATGGTGGTAAAAGTCAACCGCTTCGTGGGATGGATACAGAGTACCTGTTTCTAACTCAGAAGTAATCCTCTTTGGCGAGGTAAGAGAACCGTTGGTACACAAATCGGAAACAGAGATTCCCTTTCCATCCACATTCCATGCTCCCTCAAATTGGTTGGCAGCCGTAGAGCCGCCCCATAAAAAACCATCTCTAAATGCCATAAATAACACCCCTTTCAACAGATTTATAATGTAATTATCTTATCTCCATGAACGGCAGTTCCAAGAATCACCTGCAGTTCCGGGTATTGAGCCGTATTGGAAACAACTACCGGAGTTACTATCGGAAGTCCTTTTGATTCTATGAAATCCATGTCAAACTCCAGCATAAGCTGGCCTGCGGTTATATGGTCGCCGGTCTTAATGTGTGCCTGAAACCCTTCCCCATTCAGCGTTACGGTATCCATGCCTACATGTATCAAAACCTCCGCTCCATTTTCTGCTGTGATACCAATGGCATGAAGCGTATCAAACAAGCAGGTGACTACGCCGTTGCAAGGCGCATACACTTTACCTTCCGATGGCTCAATTATTACACCCTTACCCAGAACGCCGGCTGAAAACACCCCATCCGGGCATTCCTTTAAATCCTTTATCTCTCCTGAAACAGGGGCAGTAATCACATTCTGTACAGAAAGCGCCTCTGCTTGTGTTTTTATATCTGAGTCCGGCTCCCCAGCCTCTGCTGAGTCCTTAAAGAAAATCAATGTAAACACAAATGTAAGAACAAAACCGGCAGCTACGGCAATTATTATAAAAACCAGATTAGAGATGCCCTTCTCCCCAATAAAGGTTGCCAGGCCCAAAAAACCATAACTCCCCGCAAAGGCATAACAGACACTCTTTGTTAATCCGGCAATCACACCGCCCAGAAAGTTGCCTGCCATAACTCCAATCAGTGCAGTACGGTATTTCAACACAATACCAAATAATCCCGGTTCCGTAACACCACAGACACAGGCGGTAACACCGCAGGAGGCCGCCTCGGTCTTTGTGTCCGTAACTTTGGATTTCATACTGATTGCCAGACAAGCAGCGCCGATATTGATGTTGTCGATAAAGGTTGCCGGAGACGCCAGCGCTTCAAAACCGGAAGATGCAAAGCTGCTGAACAGATACGGCCCCATGGCATGGTGCATACCGGTCATAACCATAAGAGGATGGATTGCCGCCAACAACGCAACCCCCGCAAAACCGGTCGTTTCATACAGCCAGATAATTGCATTGGCAATGTATGTACCAAGGACAGAGCCAATGGGAAACAGCAGGCACAATGATAACGGTGTCATAACCAGAATCGTGCCAAAGGGAACCAGCATGGTTCTCAGGAAATCCGGGGAGTGTTTTTTCATAAACCGTTCCACATAGCCGGCGGCCCAGACACTTAAAATAACCGGGAATATGGAACTGGTATAAGTACCCGCATAAACAGGAATTCCAAATACGGAGCCAGCCGCACCCTCTGCGCACATGCCCACAAAGGACGGATGCACCAATACGGCCCCGAGAAACATTCCAACAAACATGTTCATCTCAAATTTTCTGGCCGCTGCCGCACCTGTATAAACAGGCAGGAAATAAAAGGCTGCATCCGCGACAAAATTCAAAGTGGCATAGGTGTCCCCCTCCCCATGAATCAGGCCGGTCATCTCAAGCACCAGCATGACTACTTTCAGCATACCTGCGCCAATCAGAACCGGCAGAACCGGCGCCATGCAGCCAGATATCACATCTACAAGAGACATCGGAGAAAAATTCTTCTTTCTGGGCGCCGTACCTCCTTCGGATGCCGAAACCTGCGAACCCAGCCCCGTTTTCCGGCAAATCGCCGCATATGCTTCATCAACCGTCTGCCCAATGATAACCTGCAGCTGGTCGCCGCTCCACTGCACTCCCTTTACGCCTGGAAGCTTCCTGACTTTTTCGGCATCCACATTGGTTGTTTCCTTTAGCGTAAAACGCAGGCGGGTCATACAATGAGTAAAATAGGATACATTATTTACGCCGGCAATAAGCTCCGGAATCTGGTTTGCCAGTTCCTCATACCTGCTGTTGTTTTTATTATTCATGAATTTCCACCCCTCGAAATTGTGTTTTTGGTACAAAAAGCCTTCAGCACATAGACTGAATCCGTATCGTCCATAGGCTGAAGGCAATGTCATCATTATTATGTAATAGCCCTATGCCGCCCCTATCTGCTGCTATCTACCAAATACCGCCAAATCCATGGTGTCCAACAGCGTATGTATTTCTTTGGTTTCATAATCCTTCAGCATAATTTCTGCCGCTTTTGCATTTTCAATAATCCGTTCGGTTTTGGTCGAACCGGGTATCGGTACAATCCACGGTTTCTGGGCCAGCACCCATGCAAGAGAAATCTGGGCAGGGGTTGCGTCCTTTTCCACTGCCAGACGATTCAGCAGTTCCATCAGCTTACGGCTTTTTTCCATCTCTGATTTCTCAAACTGGGGCATTCTGGAACGGAAATCAACTCCCGTTTCATATACTTCTGCTTTCTGCACTTTGCCGGAAAGAAATCCGTTTGCCATTGGAGAGTAGGCCACAAAACCAATCCCTAACTCCTCCAGCATGGCAAACTTTTCTTCATTCCAGCGGGCCATCATGGAATAACGCTCCTGAACCGCCGTTACCTTACACACTGCATCTGCCCTGCGGATGTAATCATCGGACGCATTGGAAATTCCCCAATAACCTCAATGGATTTCCGGATAGAAGCCGGACTCCCATCCTGGTAAAGCTGATGATTCTCGTCCCAGAAGTTTCCAAACTTTGTAGCGAGGATTACTTTTTCACGGATTGGTTTCAGGGCCTCCCCAACCACCACCTCATTGGGAGCAGGTGTTCCGTCCGAAAACTGCCCCACATAAAGCTCCGCTGTATCAAAAAATGTATATCCCTGTTCATACGCTTCGTGGATGCGCTTCACAGCCACACTTTTTTCCACAGTCGTTCTCCCTTTTTTACGCGGATTCGCACCATCCTGATAACGTTCGATTCTTACTCTGAAAGCCAGGCCGCCAGCTCATGGAGCTGTGTCAGATATTCTTCATGGTCTCTTATCTCGCCCCTGCCCGGGATTCCTCCAAATATAAGAGATTTGAATTTTTCTGCTCCCATCTGGGATAAAGTTTCCACTGACCATGCGGCATACGTTTCGTAAATATCTGCCGGGCCGCCCCAAAAGGAAAGGATAAGCGCTGCCTTTTTTCCACGCTTGGAGGTATTGGACATATTTTCCTTCTCCACATGAAAGAACGGGTAGAGACGCTCGATAAACAGTCTGGCCATGGAACTCATCTGGTGATTATAAACCGGTGAAGCAAGCACAATTCCATCGCAGGTATCAATCAGCGGAAACAGGTCTGTGATGTCATCGTTCTGGATGCACTTCTGTGTCTCCTTTCCCTGACAGGCGCCGCAGGCAATACAATGATTGCACTTATGCTCACGCATCTTAAACACCGTCACTTCGCAATTTTTCAATTCCTCTGCCATTCGGTCCACGATGGTTTCCGAATTTCCATCCCTTCTGAGGCTTGTATCAACAAGCAATAATTTTCTCATAAAAAGCCGACTCCTTTTATATTTTATCCATAACGCTTGGGCTGCTTTTCCGGTCAAGAAGATGAGCCGTCCTGAACAGTTACATTCATTCGTTTAAATCCGTCTGTCCGCAATTTTAAGATTTTGCCGTATCAGGGTCAAACATATACCCGCAATATGGGATATAATCAATCACATCCATATCCTCCGCACTCAATTCAAAATCGAATATCTCCGTATTAGAAATCATTCGTTCGACATGAACGCTTTTGGGCAGCGGAACAATCTGTTTTTGCAGAAGCCAGCGTAAGGCGGCCTGTGCAGGCTGTTTTCCTATTTCACCGCAATACGGTTTAATTCTTCATTTTTCAGCACGGCAGCTCCGCCTCCGCCAAAGGGACTCCACGCCTCTACAATGATTCCGTTTGCCTGACAATACTCGGCTCTTTCTTTCTGTCCAAATCCCGGATGGTATTCAATCTGGTTTACCATGGGCTTTATTTCGCTGTCTTCTATCAAAGCCTTAACATGATGTGCCAAAAAATTGCTGACGCCAATGGCTCTAATCCGTCCCGCCTTATAAAGTTCCTCCAGCGCCTTCCATGTGGAGGCATTCAGTTCACGCCAATCCCTGTGCCATTTTGCATTTGCCGGCCAGTGAATCAGATAGAGATTCAAATACTCCAGCCCCAGTTTATCCATGGATTCTTCAAACGCCTGCAGTGTTCTTTCATATCCCCGATGGTCATGCCAGGCTTTGGTACTGATAAACAACTCTTCCCGCTTTACGCCAAATTCTTCGGCGGCCTGTCGTATCGCTTCTCCCACACTTCTCTCGTTCTGGTATGCGGCGGCGGTGTCGATGTTCCGATACCCTGTTTTGATTGCATTCTTTACGCCTTCCAGTGTGTCCCTGCCGTCAGGAACCGCACAGGTTCCATAGCCAATACAGGGGATTTTTATTCCATTATGTAACTCATAAGTATCCGTAATGCTGTTCATTAAACCCCTTCCTCCTTGTATTTATTTTTCCCTATGGAACGCCTACCGGCTTTTGCATGGAAACTGGTGCCGCCAGCCGGACACAAGCATTTTTAAGACATGCTCTAAAGTTCAATTTGCGCCATCACGAAATTATCGGTACGGAACGCCTCATCTGCTTTGTCTGCGACTTCACAATGTGCCGGGCTTGCAAGCAGCGCGTCAAATCCCGCCTTATCCTTTACATCAATAATCATGGTGACTACATTTGCAGGACCAGCCCAACCCAGATTCCTTGCCACAGTGATTGCCTGGATTGCAGGAACGCTGTCTTTCATTGCACGCATTTCATCCATTTTCCGATTGATTACTTCATCGGGAGTTCCTTCTTTTACAGTAGCCATAAAAATATGCCGTATCATTGGTGATTCCTCCTTAAAATTTTTCAGCCCAGGCTTTCAGCTCTGTGGCTTTTACATTTGTATTGAACCGCCTGCCATCGCAGAGTACGGCTCCTTTACAGGACTCCGTAAGTTCGGCATTGGTATTTCCCATACCGCTGCTCCCGGAGGTGGCAAACGGAATGACCTTCTTGCCGGTTAAGTCGTACTGCTCCAAAAAGGTATTGATGATTGTAGGGGCCACATACCACCATATGGGGAACCCTACAAACACCCGATTGTACTGTTCCATGTTCTCCACTTTGTTTGCAACAGCGGGGCGGGAGGATTTATCGTTCATCTCCACACTGCTGCGGCTCTTTTTATTCATCCAGTCTAAATCCGAGGTTGAATAAGGTTTTTCAGGCTGGATTTCATGCAGATCCGCACCAATCGTATCTGCTAACAATTTTGCCAGCTTTGCAGTTACCCCGCTGGCAGAGAAATATGCTACCAATGTTTTACTCATGATTATTTCCTCCGGTTTCTCCATTTTTTATTGTTTACATCACTTTTATTGTTTACATATAGCTGACGGTTTCAGAAATCTCTTTACGCTGACTGTGAGCTGCAAGGGGTTTTGTCCCCTCTGCTGCATATCCCAAATCCAGCAGCATCAGTACTTCTTCGTTTTCGGGAAGTCCCAGTTCCTTTGCCATTTCCTCCGGATCAAAGAAGTTAATCCAGCAGCTGTCCACGCCCTCAGCCTTGGCCGCAAGCATCATATGCGTTGCCACGATACTGGCGTCCTCAACTCCGGAATCCCGTTTTTCACCCGGATAAGTAAAGACATTGTTTTTATCAAACGCTACAACAGCAACCGTTGCCGCGCCATAGCGGCAGGGAGTTGCCTTGTCAAGTTTGGCAAGAGCTTCTTCAGACTGCACCACATAGATGCGCTGCTCCTGAAGATTTTTTGCGGTGGGGGCCAGCCGTCCTGCCTCCAGAATGGCATGAAGCTGTGATGATTCCACCGGGCGGCCGTCAAACTTTTTGCAGGCATAGCGTTCTTTCATTACTTTCTGAAATTCCATATCGTTTTCCTCCTGTTTTATAATGATTTACCAAGCTCATAGGCTTTTTTCATGTGGCTGGTTTTGCAGGTCATATCAGGGCTGCCGCATCCGGTTCCCAATATCATACCCATATCCTGAAAGTGCATATAGCCGCACAAACCGGTGTAGTAATCGCGAAGATAACTCATCGTTTTAGGGTCGGGATGATGATGTTGTCATCCTTATGGACACAGGCTCCATTTATGCCGCAATGCCCACAACCAAGACACGGATTAATTTCCATGTGTGCAGCATCCACAATCTGCACCATATGTCCCGCCTCCTCCGCGCCTTTGATAAACTGCTCCGCCAAAAGATTTGAGGATCCCTTTTTATGAGGGTTTCCCTCAAGTACTACAATTTTCATCGCAATTTTCTCCTTTCCATTAAGCGCGTACACCGCCGTCTACCGCAAAATCGGCTCCGGTTACAAACTTTGTTTCATCCGAAGCGAGGAACAGAACGGCTGATGCTACATCATTTGGTTCCCCATAACGTCCCATCGGAATTGTGCCAAGGACAAACTCTCTATGCTTTTGGGCACCTTCATCAGACAAATCCGTTTTATCATAGATAGGAGTTTCAATCGGGCCTACTATCACATTGTTAAAACGGACACCGTCTTTTGCCATCTCTTTAGCCCATGATTTGGTCAGGGCACTCATCGCGGCTTTACTTGCGGAATAAATGGACATATTGGGAATGGGCTTTTCGGCGGCAGTAGACGAAATATTGATGACATTACCCCTGACTGCTTTTAACATAGGAAGCGCCTGCCTCGTCAGGTCTACTACAGCGCGTACATTTGTTATAAATGCGGTATCATATTCCTGCAGCAAAACTTCAGCCAGCGGGGTAACCGGCGCAACTCCCGCGTTGTTTATCAAAACGTCCAGTCTGGCGTAGCGTTTCTTAACTTCATCGATGATAGCGGTTATGTTCTCGTCTATGCTGATATCCGAGACCAGATAAGAAATATTTTTATTTAGTTCTGCTGTTTCTTTTAAAGTGGATTCGGTTCTGCCTATAATCACCACAGTGGCACCAGCTTCCGCCAGATATTTGGCTATGGCCTGACCAATCCCGGAACCGGCGCCGGTAACCAGTGCAACTTTTTCCTTCATGTGTATCGTCATAGTCTATCTCCGTCCTTTACTTCACGCCAAACCGGGCAAAGAAATCTTCAATCTGAGCCGCATCTTCATGGTTCATAAATAGATTCACGCCTTGGTCCAGAGCCTCAATCTGCCCCATTTCTTCGGCATTCAACTGGAAATCAAAGATATCTAAGTTTTCAGCCATACGCTCTTTATGAGTGGACTTCGGAATCACAGGAATGCCGCTCTGTACAAGAAACCGCAGTGCAACCTGTCCGGTTGTCTTGCCATACTTCTGGCCAATGGATGTCAGAACCGGGTTTATAAAGATGCCTTTTTCCCCGCGGGCGAAAGGAGCCCATGCCTCCACCTTTGCTCCATATTTTTCTATAAATCTGCGGTCATTCTTATGCTGCTGGAACACATGGGTTTCCAGTTGGTTGACCATCGGTCTGACTTTGCTGAACAACGCTAAATCCATGAAGCGGTCGGGATAAAAGTTGCTGACACCGATGGCTTTCACCTTGCCGTCCCTGTATGCTTCCTCCATCGCCCGCCATGTACCATAATAATCACTGAACGCCTGATGGATAAGCAAAAGGTCGATATAACTGGTCTGCAGCTTGCGCAGGGACTCGTCAATCGAAGCCTTTGCCTTTTCATATCCGGCATTCATAATCCAGACCTTGGTGGTAATGAACAGTTCTTCCCGTTTCACCTTTCCTGCGGCAACCGCCTTGCTGACAGCGTTTCCTACCCCTTCTTCGTTGTAGTAAGCCTGTGCCGTGTCAATCGCCCGGTACCCGACCTCGATGGCATCTGTGACACAACGCTCACACTCCTGCGGGCTGATTAGGAAACAGCCGTACCCCAGCATCGGCATTGCTGCTCCGTTACTTAATGTGACATACTCCATTTGATGTTCCTCCTGACTGTAATTTTTTGTTTCTGATGTCATTTCGCATGGTGTCCATGCTCATGATAGCGCTCTCTAATCTGTGGATTTCATCCAAGGCTGCCTTACGTTTCTCGCCAAGAATCCGCAGCCTTTCGGGATTAGAGCATTCTCCGGCAGAAAACAGTTTCAGATAATATGCAGCTTCTGCTTTAGAAAATCCCATCTCCTGAAGTTGCCCTGCCAGTTTTTCCGTTTCGTCCATAGCACCTCTCCCCATAAAAAAAACTGTAGATGCACCGTTTTTCTTGGTACACCTACAGTATAAGATGATAATTTCAAAATGTAAAATGCCTATATTGAGTGCGTGGAAATTCATTTTTTGTATTGCGGTTTTTACTCCTTACCTTCTTCCCCTTTACCCCGCTTCTTCCTCCTGCTGCTGTAAAAATTGAAGGAAGGCTTTCGCCGCTCTGGAAACAATCCGCCCCTCTTTCCATGCAAGAGCGGAACCAACGGAAAGCTCCGGCTCTAACGGCAAAAACTTCATATCATCATAGTGGCAGTCCTGCTCCAAGCAAATGACCGCGCCTTTTCGTTCACGGGCAATAATAACCGCATTGTGCAGCACATTATAGTTGGCGGAAAAATCCATATCCTTTGCAAAATCTCCGGACCACTGGCGCAGTTCCGCATGTGCAGGAGTATTGACATGAATCGTCATGACAAGCGTTCCCACTAGGTCTCCAGGATGAATCGTATCCTGTGCAGCAAGGGCGGCTTCCCGATGAATGAGCGCGCCCCAACGCTCTTTCGTCTGCATGGAAAAGGTTGTATATTTCGTAAGGTTAAACGGTTCCAGAAATAAGCCAATGTCCAAAGATCCCTGTTCAATGCGTTCCTGTATTTCTTCATTGGAGCCGCTGTACAGTTCGAATTTCACCTTGGGGTAACGGCTTTGAAACGCAGTCATTGCCTGTGCTAATTCCTGAACGCTGCGAAGTTCGTTGCAGCCAATAGAAATAATGCCAGAAAGTGTTTCTTCATTCTGGGCCACCTCACTCTTTGCTTTTTCTGCCATAGCAACAATGTCCTGCGCTCTGCGCCGGAATAAGAATCCTTCATCAGTCAGCAGAACGCTGTGATTGGTTCTCTCAAACAGCTTTACACCCATTTCATCCTCTAACTGCATTAACTGACGGGAAAGGGTCGGCTGTGTCATATGGAGAAGCTGCGCTGCTTTTGTAATATTTTCTTCTCTGGCTGCCATGAGAAAGTATTCTAAAACGCGGATATCCATTGGATTACCTCCTTTTGAGAACACTATATCATGTTCGAAATTCAGAATCAACATGCAAGATGCCTTGGTATATATAAATTGTATTCCCATTTTTAATAAACTTTTAGGGGGATGCTACAAAACCAGCTGACGCTAGTTTTGCAACATCCCCTCTTGCATTGTTATGATTTTTATCACCTACGGCTTCCACTGGGCATAAATGGATTCATTGATGCCTGAATGTATGGTCAGCTCGCTGTGGTCATCCTTTACCAGCTTTACCCTCCTGTTGCCGTACAGGAAACAGCGTTCCTGCACCACCTGATTCATATTTGCAAACAATTCATCATAGATGTCCGTAATCTCCCCGCCTATGTAAATGTATTCAGGGTCCATCATGGTAATCAGGACAGAAATCAGCCTGCCCAGGTATCCGGCGGTTTCCAGAATCATATTGGCTGCCTTTGTCTCACCCTTCTTCGCATCAATAACAAACTGGTTCCAGGCTTCCAGAACATCCTCCTGCTCTTTTCCCCAATAATCCGCCACAATGTCGGGAATGGCAAGCTCATTCTCAATGCAGCCGTAAGCCCCGCATTCAGAACAATACTTATGGGGATTGCCCAAAGGTGTATGGGCCACCTCTCCGCCGTACCCGTGATGGCCCCTCAGCAGGGAGCCTTCACAGATAATTCCCACCCCCACCCCCTCGGAGATATGGAGGTAGACCAGGTTCCTGCACTCTGTTATGGTATGCTTTAGGCTTAAAGCGCAGAGATTGGCCTCGTTGTCAACATAGCCCGGCAGCTGGAAGGCTTTTTCTACAATGGCCTTCAGCGGCACGCCCTCATACATTTTCACAGCGCAGTTTACAAGTGTCTGGGTAGCCAAATCAAAGATTCCCGAAACCGCCGCCCCCACTCCGATGTACACACGGCCGCTGTCTTCCCTTGCAATCTCATCAAACCGCTTCCTGGCAAAATCAATGACTTCTTCAGGCGCATCCAAACCGGATATATCGTATTTTTGATGGAATACAATTTCATTTCTGATATTCAATACCGCGATTCCCAGCACGCCTTTCATCTGCAGGTTCAGACACACTGTACAGAATCTGTTATATGCCAGGTTAACCGTAGATGGAGTCCTTCCCACGGACATGGAGTTCTTCTTAACGATTTCAACAATTCCTCTCTCCAATAACTCATTGCACAGATTGGAAACCGTGGCAAAGCTCAATGCTGTTCTGTCAGCTATATCGCGCTTTGTAAGACCGCTCTCCCCTGCTGAAAACCTCAACACATTTACAATACTCTTAACATTGTGCTGTTTAATATCCATTACGTCTAAAGATTCCATCGTTTTCTCCATCTATCCTCTTAATTTACTGCTGGAGGATTCTGATATTTTGCCAGTACGGCCTCGTCCTTTAGCATCTCGCCTGTGAGCAATGAGCTGCCACCGTAAATAATAGGAGGGACATGGCCAAAAGGCGGATTTGCTGAAGGGATTTCTGTGGGGTGTGCCGCTGCATATGCCAGCATCATTGCCTCGTATCCAATTAAATACGGGTCGTCCACGATTGTCCCTTCAATATCCCCAGCCTGCAGCAGTTCAATAACCGCTGAACTGTAATCACTTCCAATTATAACAACATTTTCTAAAATATTCAATGTTCTAGCCGCTGCTGCCGCACCCGGCGCCCCATATCCATGGGTGCTGAATATTCCTTTAATCTGCGGATTTGCCTGGAACAGGGCTGCGCATACGGTTTCCGACTTTGCGACATCTCCTTCATCGTTTAATTCAGATACGACCTGGACCCCCGGCGCATTCTCTGCCAGCCATTCCTTAAAACCAGAAGCCCTTTCCTCCTGTGCAATGGAGCCCGGAACCAGGCATATAGCCACCTGTCCCTCTCCCCCAATCATCTCAGACATGGCCTTTGCTGCGTTGGCGCCAAAATCATAGTTATCCGTGCCCACATAGGACAGCCTTCCGCTGTCGGCAGCATCACTGTCAAAACCAATCACAGGCACACCGGCGCTTAACGCTTTTCCTATGGCTGAATTCAGGGTGGTTTCATCTGCAGCGGATACCAGTATGCCTGCCGGTTTTTTGGCTGTCACCTGCTCCACCGCCCTTGCCTCCAGTGACGCATCCCATTCCGCCGGCCCCTGCAGCTCCACACTTATATGGCTTCCCAGCAGCGTTGCCGCGTCCTTCATACCCGCATAACACCAATTGAAATATTCAGCTCCTTTTGTAAATACCACCATGGAGTAAAGCTCTTTTTCCCTGGCGGCCGATGCATCCTGCCCGGCCGGCGGCGCTGCTGCTCCCGATGCGCTGCTGCATCCCGCTGCACTTGCCAGCATGATTCCTGCCATACACAATGCGATAATTTTCTTCATGAAATTCTCCTCCTCTTTTATGAATGCCTCTTTTTTAATAGGTTCATCCCCTCGCTTAACAACACTGCCACAATCAGGAAGGCCCCCGTCACCACATCCTGATAATACGTGGAAATTCCGCTCATGACAAAGGCATTGTAAATCATGGCCATGAACAGGGTTCCCAGCAAGGTTCCCGTAACCGAGCCATATCCTCCGTGGGTCAGGCTTGTCCCGCCTATTGCCACTGTTGTAATTACCCTCAGGTCCGCATTGGTGCCGTAACTATAGCTTGCACTGCTGTAGGTCATGGCTGTGAGGATACCGGCTGCCGCTGCAAGAACAGCAGATATGATATATACATTCCGGTACACTCCCTCAACCTTTATTCCGGACAGACGGGCAGCCTCCTCATTACCGCCCACAAAATATATCTGCTGGAATGATTTTTTGTTTTTTGAAAAGTAAATAAAGACAGCTGCCAGCACAATGTACACAATCCAGCTCAAAGGCATTCCCGCAACCCTGCATGTGCTCCACTCAGAAAAACCTTCTGAAAAATTAGAAATTGCGCTTCCGCCGGTAAGGGTCAGATTCAGTCCTTTTAACACAGCTGCAATTGCCATTGTCACCACCATGGGATGCAGATTCAGTTTTTTTCTAAACAGATTGGTCACGCACCCAACGCCTGCTGCCGCTGCCAGCACCAGCAATATGGCTGCCGGGAATGGGACTCCCTGTATCATGAGCAGTGCAAGGATGATGGAAGAAAAGGGAAGGACGCCTGCCACGGTCAGGTCAATTCCCCCGGATATAATTACCAGGGTCATTCCCAATGCCATAATTGCCTCCATAATAAAATTATCCACCAGCACGCAGAGATTGGCCGCTGTGAAGAAATAAGGGGAACAAAATCCCATGAATACCCCCAGAAGTACAATAAGGAAAACCAGCACCGCATAATGAAGATTGATTTTTTTAGCCATTTCCTTCCACCTCCTCCCGGAACGCCGCCTTCATCACAATCTCCTCTGTCAGATTATCATTCTCCAGAACTGCCTGGCACCTGCCTTCGTGCATTACTATGACTTTATCTGAAACTCCCAGGATTTCAGGCAGTTCAGAAGAAATCATCCACACCGCCATCCCGCTGTCCGCCAGTTTTCGCAGAATTTCGTGAATCATAGCCTTGGCTCCCACATCCACGCCTCTGGTGGGTTCATCCACAATCAGCAGCCTGGGATTCGCGGCAAGCCATTTGCCGAAGAGTACCTTCTGCTGATTCCCGCCTGACAGATTGGATAACCGGTTTTCCATGCACTGCGCGGGATGGATTTCCAGTTCCTCAATATATTTTTCTGTTATACTCCTGCTTTGGTCCTCCTTTATAAACTGCATTGGGCTGCAGATGGATTTCAGACAGGCTGCAATGGTATTCTCCCTAACGGTCATGTCAACAAATAGCCCGATAGCCTTCCGGTCTTCCGACAGGTAGCACACGCCTTCTTTTATGGCCTGGGCCGGATTGGAAAATTTCACCTCCCTTTCCTCAAAAAATACGTTTCCTGAATCAATCTTGTCCGCCCCGAAAACTGAGAATGCGCACTCGGTCCGTCCTGCTCCAACCAATCCGAACATTCCTGCAATCTCACCATATCGGATTTCAAAGGATACATTTTCAAATTTATCCTTCCTGCTGATATGCTCTGTCCTAAGTGCACATTTCCCGTTTCTGTCCTTTGCTTTCGGAGGATACAGACTATCAATATTACGTCCTACCATCATTCTGATGATGGTCTGTACATCCATATCCTCCCTTGTCAGGGTCCCTGTGCAGGTTCCATCCCTCAGCACCGATACCTTGTCTGAAATCCTTGTGATTTCATTTAATTTGTGGCTGATAAATATAATCAGTTTTCCCTTTTTCCTTAAATCAAAGAGCAGCCGGAACAGATTCTCAATTTCTTTATCCGAAAGAGCGCTGGTGGGCTCATCCAGAATCAATATGCTGACATCCTTTGACAATACCTTTGTGATTTCTATCATCTGCTGCAGACCGACGCTCAGGGTTCCGGCCTGGACCCTTGGATTGATGCTGGCCCCTATTTTCCGAAACTCTTCCTCTGTATTTTTGTAGAGACGGTTCCAATCTATAAATCCCAGCCGGTTGACAGGCTCATTGTTCACAAACACATTCTGGGCCACAGTCATATTTCCTGCAATGCTCAATTCCTGATGGACAATTCCTATTCCATGGGCATAAGCCTCCGCCGGATTTTGCATGGATATGCTCCTGCCGTCCAAGAGGATTTCGCCGCTGTCAGCCTGGTATATACCTCCGATTATTTTCATGAGGGTGGATTTTCCGGCTCCGTTCTCACCTATGATGGAGTGAATCTCCCCCTTTTCAAAATCAATGGAGATATCTTCCAGTACTTTGTTATTTCCAAAGGACTTTACTACATTTTTGACTTGTAAATAACTCATACCCCATCTCCTATCTCGGCTTTCTTCTGCGGCGCAGGGCGTCAAAGGCCACTGCCGCCAGAAGCATCAGGCCGCTTATTGCAGATGACCAGTTAGGCGAACCGTTAAACATGATAAACACATTATTTACCAGTGCCACCAGTATGACCCCAAGAGCGGTTCCCAGAAAACTTCCGGAGCCTCCGTGCATATCAGCGCCGCCTATGACCGCCGCCGAAATCGCCTTCATCTCAAAAGAAATGCCATACCCTGCATGTCCCATACCAAGACTGCTGGTCATCAGTATGGCTGCTATTCCAGCCATGAGGCCGCTTATCATATATCCAAGAATAATTGTAAGCCCCGACGGAATCCCTGAGATAAAAGCCGCCTGCCTGTTGCCTCCCACGTAGAACATGTTGCGCAGGGGCCTGAAGCGCCTGGACAGAAATGCCAGCAGCAGCATGATAGTGATGGATACCAGTATCTTATTGGGTACTCCGGCCAGGCTGCCCCTGCCAATGTTGGTATAGGTATCTGTCAGTCCTGCCACAAAATAACCGCTGGTCAGAACATAGCAGGTACCCCTGCAGATGGACTGGCTGCCCAGCGTGGCAACAAAAGGAGCCACGTTGGCTTTGGAAACAAGAAGGCCGTTAACCGCCCCCACGGCTCCTCCAAAGAGAATGCCGGCGCCAACTGCCGCAGCTGTATTTACTCCCTTTTGAATCATTAAGGTACAGATGATTCCGGCCAGCGCAAGGACAGCTCCCACGGACAGGTCCACACCGCCCAGGATAATGACGAACGTCATGCCGCAGGCCAGCAGCAAATCATAGGCAAGGTTGGAAAATATGGCTTCAATGTTGCTTCTGGCGTAAAAAAGCTCTCCCTTGAGAATACACATTAAAACAAAAATAATTGCTATTGTAATAATTAATGTTCCTTCCCTGTTATTGACAGACAGTTTCATTTTGTCTTTCATTCACATCACATCCCTCTGCCTACCAGCTCCTGGACATCCACCGGCATATCAGAACACTTGACAGCAGTCCTTCCCCGTTTTATATATGCATCCTCAACACAGCCTCCTGCAATCTCAGTGTTGGGATAACCGTAACAGCCAAGGTCCAGCATGATACCTACATTCTCTCCGTAGGGTTCCTCCTTGTCCGGGGTAATGACCATTGGTTCCAGGCACTCTGTCAGCCCGGTTCCATGGCACGTACTATAAAAATGGAACTGCTTCATATTAAGCCCGTCAATGGTCTGTGAGGCAAAATAGTTCCTGGCTGCCAGGTCAATACGGTTAGACGGAAGATGTTCCCGGCAGACATGGTAAATTTCCTGTTCCGCCCTGCGGTAAGCCTCGTTCATGCATTCAAAATATGCATTCTGAAGCCGGCTTCTCTCTCCCATGACAAAAGACCTTCTGCACACACCCTTATATCCCTCAAAGCTTGGGCTGCAGCCTATCTGTACGATTTCACCTTCCTCTATTACTTTATTGGAGGCAGGTCCAATCACGGTTTTACAGCGGTCGCCTGAATTTACAATGGTGTCAAATCCGAATCCGGTTCCCCCAAGGGATTTGACGGTAAAATCTCCCACCGCCGCCACTTCGCTTTCCCTGATTCCCGGTCTGGCAACCACCAGCATGGCCCTGACTGCTGCACAGGCAATGGTGTCCGCCTGTTCCATGCACTTAAACTCATTCTCTGTTTTCTCATACCGCAGCTGCGACAGAATATCTGAGGCATCCGCCACCTCCACTTTTCCAAAGCTCGTGTGAAGAAAATCCATGAATTTGGCCGGAACAACATCATCACTTGTCATATAGCCGATACGCTTGATTTCATGCCCTATGTAACGGGAAATCACTTCATTGAGCTCATCCCTCTCCACTCCCTCATAATACTCATCGGGAATACTGAATTCATTTACAAAGCTGGTGTCCAGTCCCAATCCTGCTTCCTTTGAAAGGATACCGGATTCAGGTCCGGCCAGAAGGAGGGGACGTTTTCCGGGAGCAATCACTCCGCTGGCCCTTTCGATGGTTGGATTATATCCGGTCAGATAGATGCCGTCTCCCGGCATCTCCCTGTACCAAAAGAAAAAACCCATATCAATCTCCTTTTCCTCCAGCCTTTTCCATACATTCCGGTACCGCACTTCATATTCCTCCGGCGGAATCTTGAAATCCTTGTCAATGCGCCCTTCATACGCCTTCACAATTTTCATAACCCTCTCAAACTCCATTGTACTTATCCCCATAACTACCTCCTTGATTTATTTGTTTCTTATTATTTTAAACTAATTATTATAATACTTATTATAATTATTATATAAATATTTGTCAATACTGCGGGGGGATAAGAATCTGATTTCCGTAAATTTTCATAAATCGCGGCAAAAATCAGCAAAAAACAAAAAACCTGCTTGGATTTAACCCCAAACAGGCTTTCTTCTTAAACACAACACCTTTCTTTATTTCTCCATAGGATAAACCAGGCCCCACTGCCTGCGCAGCTCATCCATCCACCTCATCATACGCAGCGTTTCCTCATGAGGCATTTCAGGGCATTCCAATGCCCCCTCCCTGATTGCCCGCAGACAGGCTTCCACCTCATATTCATACCCGCTAATCTGCTTAGGTGTGTCATAGGATGCAATCAGATTCCTGGAACGGTCATAAACTTTGATGGCCTCACAGTTGTTGATGTTCTCAACTTCAATGAATCCATTGTCACCATAGATAATGCCACGGCGGTCGCTGAGTCCCATTGCGCTGCTGCACAGAACTGCCATCCTGCCATCCTTGTAGGTAATGGTGATGCTGTTCTGGGCATCCACGCCGGTTTCTGTCATCACCGCTGTACCGGTTATGGACTCCACCTCGTCCCCAAACACCATGGAGGCAAAATTAAGCGGATAGATTCCCACATCCAAAAGGGCTCCTCCCGCCAGCTCCGGACGCATGATGCGCTCCTTTCCGCTGATAATATACCCCAGATTGGCCGTAAGCATATAAGGCCTGCCTATGACGCCGACTGACAGCACGTCGTCCAGGGTTTTTCTCATGGGCATGTACCGGGTCCAGATAGCCTCTGTCAGGAGCAGTTTCTTTTCCCTGGCCATTTCAAGCACTTCCCTGGCCTGTGATTCATTGACCGTAAATGATTTTTCGCACAGCACATGTTTTCCGTGATTCAGGCATAATTTAATATGCTCATAGTGATGTGAATGGGGCGTGGCAATGTACACCAGCTCTACCTCAGTATCCTCCACCAGCTCCTCATAGGAGCCATAGGCTTTCTCAAAGCCGTATGTTTTTGCAAATTCAGCCGCCCTCTCATAGTCCCTGGCAGCCACTGCGTAGTTTTGCGCGCAGTCCATCTCTTTAATGGTTCCTGCCATGGTCCCTGCAATTGCTCCGGCTCCAATGATACCTACCTTCATATTTATAATCCTCCTGCCGCAATGTTTTTATGGACCTGATGCACAGGCCCGGTCATTATGCTCTTCTTTGTATTCCGGCTCTCTCTTATATTCCAGCCCTCTCTTAAATTCCGCATTCCTCCTAAATTCCGCTTTCCTCCTAAATTCCACTTTCCTCTTATATTCCGGTTTTCTCCGATATTCCGGTTTCCTCCGATATTCCGTACTCCGTTATCTTCCCGTTTTCCTGCGGTTCTCTACACGCATTCCCCGTAACCACATGGACATGCCTGTATGGAATGGAAATACCCGCAGCGTCGAAATTCGTTTTAATCAGGCGGCGGATATCACTGCAGGCGGTAAAATTGTCATCAATGTTCCGGGTCCAGACAGTGGATTTAAGGATGATTCCGTCGTCTCCCAGCTCCTTTACCGCCACATTGACCTTATTTCCCTCTGAGGGGTCCGGGCGTATGTCCACCACCAGCGGATAGGAGGCGATTGTCTCCCTCATCACTTCGATGGCCTGTTCCAGGTTGCTTTCATAGCTGACGGAGACCTCCATATAATTGCCAATATAGTCATTGTTGTAGTTGCTGTTTTCCACAATTGCCTTATTAATGACACTGTTGGGAATAATCATGCGGCTGTTGTGATAGGTCCTGATTACAGTATGACGCACCGTCATATCCTCCACTATTCCGGAGATACCCAGACTGCTTATATTCACCTTCTCGCCCAGATTAAAGGGGCGGGACCAGCTGAGCATGACTCCGCTTATAACATCTGCCAGAACCTGCTGGGCCGCAAAACCCACAATGGCAACTAACAGCGAGGAACTGGTAAGCAGGGTAGCGCTCAGCGCCTTTGTGGTATTGAAAAGGCCGCTGATGCAGATAAAGGCAATGATTGTCAGTATGACCTTTGACATGCTCCTGAGAAACTTGATGTGAATCTGTTCCTTCCGCTTCAATATCATCCCGAATATCTGATTGAGTGCGAACATTCCCCCACTCCAGAATACAACAATCACCGCTATCTTAATCAATAAAATCTGCATTCAAATATGTCCTTTCATATTATGTCTCTTATGTGCCATGGCCGCATTAGTAGTCTACCATACGGACCTGATTCTTGCAATCTCCAGATTCTGTCCATTATTGCAGCGCCATACCGTGCCTTCCATGCTTAAGCTCTTCAATCTCATCCGTAAATCCTTTATTCCTCATAATAATTAGAATTCCCTGAGCACCAGCTCTGTAATCCCCTGGTTGCTACCCATCTCGATTCGTTTCACCGCCGGCTCCCTGCCGTATCCGTACTCCTCCCGGAGCATGCTGCGAATCCGCGTACCGCCGTTATATCCATGAATGACACGAAGCCGGTAGATACTTTTACCGGCAGTATGTATCTGGATGTCAATTGCCTTTTTCGCTTCCTCTATGTTTTTCCCATGTACATCTATCTCTATAATTCCGCCTGTCATCTGTCCATCATCCCTCGCTTCTTCTGTCGCGTTACGGGGCATATCCTGTGAGTCCTGTATCTTGTGAGTCCTCTGTCCTGTGAGTCCTGCATCCTATAAGTCCTGCATCCTATAAGTCCTGCATCACATTAAGCTTATATTTTATCACACAAATAATCTCTGTCAAATCACGACACAAACTTTAAATCAAACAGAATATCCCCGGCTAACTCCTGAGGTACTGTATCCGCTTCCTCTGCCAACACCTGTTTAATAAAAGCAGCCTGTTTCCTGTCCACCCTTGCGTAAAGACTTCTGAACCGCAGCGCCCCCAGCAGCTTATCCCTGTATTCTTCCAGTGAGGCATCCTTCAGCAGATAAATCAGATAGGGCAGGCGGTCCCAGGAGTTCTCCTGCAGGAGAAGGAGTATCAGGTATCTTCTGACATGATATATGGTATACGGACCTGTTGCGTCTGCGCTCTGTGCTCCGGCTGCCGCCGCTGTTCCCTTTGATTCCCTCCATTTATCCTGTTCCTCATAAAGCATTCCGGCGCCGGGATGAACCCCATTTTTCCGGAGACACATGTAAGCTGCCTTGGATACGCAGGGCCTGGTGTCAAGAAGATACTTCCAGTATATCCCTTCCCCTTCCGCCCCCAGCAGCATACCTAAGGATTCCAGGGCGCTTCTAACCACTTTTTCTGATTCATGCTCCAAAAAAGGAAGGACAAGGCCAGTCACCTCCTGGTCCCCTCCCTGTTCCCCGATACCTAAAATGGCTGTTACCAGGTCTGGTCCCTTCAGATGGTCCTTATAAAATGCCAGTATATCCATCCGGCTGTGCTTCCTCATTATGTAGACCGCCAGGTCCCGTATACCGTGATTGGCGTCCAGCAGCAAATTCTCCGCCCCCGGCCAGGCGCATCCGAATACATGGTACTTATACTCCAATGCCTTTCTCCTGATACAGGAACTGCGGTGCATCAAGTAACGGTCAATCATTTCCATAGGGCATTGGTAATGAGTCAGCAGACCGGTCCATATGATGGACTGGCAGAAGCTGTGTCTTTCCCGGTCAAGAAGGTTTTCAGCGGTTTCCAGGTCCAGTCGTCTGCCCCCAAACAGGAAACGGTATACACTCTTTCTCATGTCATAATCCATGCCCAGAATGGATGGCACTGACAGGGCTCCCGCCTCTGCATCCAGCCGTTCCCCTATGGATTTCCCTATGCGCTCCACAGTCCGGTGGTCCTTTCTTCCGGAGCACCTTACCTTATCTAACGCCGTCATGGCCATGAACACTTCATTCAGCTGACACATTTCCAGGCGGTCTGATACTGCCCGGGCAGCAGCCAGACGCACCTGTTCCACCCAGTCGTTAAGGCGCAGTACCAGGAAAGGAAGGGCTCCAGGATAATCCGTCATTTCCTCCAGGCAGACCTGGCGGTAATATCCGTTGGGATGGAAGCTGCCCAGGGCCAATACCCAGTAATAATCCTCTTTTGACTGGAACCAGTCCCTTTTTTCTCTTATATCCAGGCTTCTCCAGTCAATTTCCCATTCCAAAGAAGTATACTGCCGGAATTTCTCACTGAGCTGTATCACCTGTCTCATGGTCATAGGCTCCATAACCAACCGTATAGCCCTTCCACCGCGCCGTATCAGCTCCCGGTCCTTTGACGCCATTGCACAATACGCCTGGGAAAGGCTGGACATATCCGTTTTTTCCAGTCTGGATATGGCTTGGGACAGTCTGGCATAATACCCTCGTTCCAACCGCTCCTTCCCGCATTTTTCCCAAAACATTAGGAAACCTCCCTTCTGACCATTACCTTCCGGTACATTGGCTTCTGTCTACAGAATCCCCACCTCCAGAGCTGTTTCCAGCCATTCCATACAGGCCCGGTGCCATTCCTCCCAGGCCTGTTTCAGACACTGGCATTGGTCTTCATATTCATCCATCTGCGCCCATACTCCGCCATTCCAGTATTCTCCGGAATCCTGCCACACGGACCGCAGTTCCGTCACCTGTCCCGCCAAATATTCCACTGCCTTTCCGGCAGGCTCCAGGCGCTGGGCGGCCAGACCCATTTTCCACTCCCTGTATGCATCTTCCTCCGGTATTTCCCTTAACCGGTGGCGTTCTGCTTTTGGCACGGCGCGGATGCCTGCTATCAGGGCCTGTTCCTCGGCCCTTATCTGCGCTGCCATGGAACCGCCCTGTTCCTCCCTGGACTTCCGCTCCAGATAGTGCTCATATCCAAAAGGATAATACATTACGGACTGGTTTTCAAATATCATCACTGCATCTGCAACCTGCTGTATAAAGTACCTGTCGTGCGATACAAATAAAACAGTTCCCTTATAAGCCCGGAATGCGGATTCCAGTGTCTCCTTTGCCTGAATATCCATATGGTTGGTAGGCTCGTCCAGAACCAGAAAATTAGGCCGGCTCTGCAAAAGTTCAGCCAGCACAAGCCTTGCCTTTTCACCGCCGGAAAGAGAGCTGACCCTCTTCTGGGCGTCTCTTCCCCAAAACAGATAAGCTCCAAGAATGCTCCTGGCCTCCTTCTCAGTCAAAGAGGGGAACTGGGCTGAAAAATGCTCCAGCACTGTCTGCTCCGACCGGATAGCTCCGCTGTGCTGGTCAAAATATCCAATAGTGGTCTGGTTTCCAAGGGAATAAATTCCTTCCAGCGCTGGCAGGAAACCTGCTATGGTTTTTAAAAATGTAGTTTTTCCTGCTCCATTGGGTCCCAAAAGGGCAATCTTCTGTCCGCGCCGTATGCGCATTGTAATTTCAAGCAGCGGTTTCTCATAGCCGATTTTCAGGTGTTCGGATGTGAACACCCACTTGCTGCCAGGTATCAGAGGATTAATCTCACCTGTAAAAATATGAACATCATCCTCCTGAGGTTTTTCCACCCGTTCCATATGTTCCATGGTCTTCCGCTTTGCCCTGGCAAATGCAGCTTTGTTTGGTTTGTGTTTAAAGCGTTCCACCAGATGTTCCAGACGGTCCAGCTCCTCCTGCTGGCGTTCATACGCCTTTTTTTGAATCCGAATCTGTTTCAGCTTTTCTTCCCGGTAATGGGTATAATTGCCCGGATAGCGCCTCAGTGATTTTCCGGACAGCTCATAGACAACATCCGCAACCTGGTCCAGGAAAAAACGGTCATGGGATACCATTACCACTGCCTTTGGGTAATGCTTCATATACTGTTCCAGCCATCCGGCTGTCTCCATATCCAGATGGTTGGTAGGCTCATCCAGCAGCAATATATCCGGCTTTTGAAGAAGCAGACGGATTAAGGCTATCTTGGTCTGTTCTCCGCCTGAAAACCGGCTAATGGGCTTTTTCTTATCTTCCTTTGGAAATCCGAAACCGGTAAAAAGGGTATCGTACTCACGCTCGTATTCAAACCGTTCCCGCTCAAAGGTGTCCCGGCAGGGACAGGCCTCCAGAAGCTCCTCCTCCACGGTCCTGTTTCCGTCCTTAAACGCCTGCTGGGACAGCATTCCCACAGTGAGCTGGCGGGAACACCGGATTCCCGGTCCCCGGCGTCTGTCATCCCGGTCCAGGGAAAGTTCCCCTGACACAAGCTTTAACAGGGTGGTCTTTCCAGCTCCGTTTCTTCCCACCACTGCTATCTTTTCATTGCCGTGTATCTCAAAATCAATGTGGGAGAGAATCACCCCGCCTCCCACTGATACGGTTCCGTTTGAAATTTGGTATAACATGACTGTATCCTCTATCTGTAATATTCTTATTTTGCTATCTGTATTATATCATGCCGCGCCTGGATATAGTATAACATACTTAAGATTGTAATTCCTTCCCAATTATTTTATACTATAAGCAGCTTGTATGAAAAGGAGAACTGATATGGAACAGGTCAGACGCGGCTATGTGCCGGAAGATGAAGCATTCTTTTACAGGGAGGACAGTCTGGGCAGGCTGCGTCTTGCCCAGGCAGACCTGCTCTACCTGATTGAGCGGGGCTATCCCATAAAAAACGCCTCTGTATTTACAGGAAATCACTATCTGCTCTCCGAACGGCAGCGCCTGGCGCTGGTGCGTGCAACCTCCTCCCGTCAGGCAGTGGCCGCACGCAGGAGCAGGGAAATCCCAGGTCCTGTTACGGGAAAGGAAGTTCACATAGACGGCTTCAATATTATCATCACCCTGGAAATCGCCCTTTCAGGATCCACCCTTCTCAAATGCATGGATGGCACAATCCGGGATTTGGCCGGACTTCGGGGAACATACCGAATCATTGACAAAACCCATGAAGCCATTGGTCTTTTGATGTGCCGGCTGAAGGAGCTGGAGGCAAAAAAGGCTTTCTTCTACCTGGACAGCCCCGTGTCCAACTCAGGCCGGCTGAAAAGCCTGATACTGGACACTGCGGCGGAAAACAGCCTGGATTGCCAGGTACACCTGGTTCCCAATGCCGATGCAGTCCTAAAGGAACAGGAGTATGTCATCACCAGTGATGCCATTATTCTGGACCACTGCAAAACCTGGACGAATCCCCTCCCCGGCCTTTTATCATCTTCTCTTCCCGGACTGCGTTATGTGGATTTGAGCATGCAGGGCACAGGGGCCAATTGGGATTGTGATTCCCGGCAGAAGGAGCAATGATAATACCATAGGCAGGCATGACAATATATTTGGTATACACTGAAACCAATTTCCTTCTCTCTTTCAGCTGTAATGATATGTCCATTCAAAAAAGAGAGGTCAGATAAACCATCCATCCCTCTCTCTGTCCGTCCTGCCAGCCGGTTATTTCTTTTTATCCCTGTCATTAAAGGATTTAAGCACCATCTGCGCCGGATAACAATAGGCATAAATACAGCTTTTCATAAGCTCCTGCTCCTGCTGGTTCTTACATACGCTGAGAATCATCTCTTTCTCATCTGCCTGGAGGTATGCCTCTCCGCTGTTGCCTCCCATTTCCCGGATTTCCTTATAAATACGGTATTTCTTGTAGTAATCCAGGCCGTTGAAATACTTTGCCTTCACTGGCTCCGGTACAATGTTCAGTTTATACCGTTCTGACATCCTTGCCAGTATGTTATGTATCTTCTCACAGTTTTCCCTGGTGTTGTTCAAATCAGGCATGCAATACAAATAGTCCATATGGAACCCCTTCTTCTGTAAACAAATTCTGATGATATTATGACAGATTTTTCCTTTGTATGCAAGGAGTTTTTTAAAGCCACATCAATGAGGCATTAAAAACTGCATTGAAAAGATTTCAGCACAGAGTCTGGCCGCAATAATATCCGCCAGTCCCATTCCTCCTCTGACTGCGTTCCCAGCCCCTCTTCTTTTGTTATTATTGTAAAATTATGGTATTATGGAGTATTAATAGTATCCGGAGTCAAGACCACCGGCTTAGCCGGTGGTCTTGACTTAATACTGAAGTATATTTTCTCAAATGTTTTGATTTTGTGGAAGGGTACTGGCTATGGAGCGTTTACGATTTGACGCTTACGTATTGACTCCATAACATTAAAAATAACTCCAGATAAGTAAAGGGTGCCAGATAATTAACATCCGGCGCCCTTTTAACTATTTGCCTCTGCAAACTGAAATTTGTCAATTTAATCGTTGTGGTTTAGATACTTTATATATTCACTTTGACTTCCGTCCCAATAACAATATATACATCTCCCATTTTTGAAAGTATGGATACAATTTTGGTAGCCATACAGAACATGCGTACATTTGGGGCACAACGCCGCCATTTTAGAACTTAATTTTATAAATTCACTTCCACATTCGTCACAAATAGAAACAGCATCTTCTTCCACTTCAAATACTCGAACCGACTTTGCTAGAATATTTAAAACCAAATCATCATTCGCATTAAAAAAAGCCCGCTTCAAGTATAATTCCAATTTTCCATTTTCCAAGCATAAGTTTGTAATTCGTTTTTGACCATATAAACTTTTCTATAAACGACACCTCCTACGCAGATTCAAATTTTTCTACCCGACAACCTGGGAGTTGACATTCCTAAAGGCTTTTGTGCAGAGTGTTACCTCTTTTATTCGTTACAGCACCTCAACAACTTCAAAACGCTCAAACGTAATAGGTGTTTGATTGGTAAAAGTATAACCGCGCCTGGCAGCGTCTCGTGTCCAATAACGTATATTGCCCGACTTCCATTGTTCAAAGTTTTCGTCCTCACCCTCAAGTTTGACCATATTCCAGGTTAAATCGCAAAACTTGACCGTATCAAGATACACCGTCTTTATCACACAGGCTGGATTGCCGCGCCCATCGAGTACAAGCGATAAATCGCCAACACTTGGGGTCTGTTCGTCCTCCAATACAACGGAGACTGTTGCAGTTTTCTTTCCGGTAAGTACCAGCGCCAAAAGTTCATCCGCCATTTCGGGACTATCGCCAAAAGCAAAGCATTCAAAATAGCTTTTATTTGTATTTTCTATCGAATCCATTTCTTATTTAATCTCCCTCAAATTCAAATTTTCTACCTATCAAATTGGGATTTGAGCATTTAGCACCTTTAATGCTTAAATTCCGTAATTAATGTCCTATATAACATAACTAATGATATACTCAATAATATTCCACCAATAATATCGGTCAGCCAATGAACCCCTGATATGGTTCTTCCTACCACCATAAATAATGTGAACACCGAAATCACTAAAACTATTATATTTTTAACTACTACACTTTTAATGCGATTTTTTAACTGAAGGATTGCTGTCGGCATTACACAAAGTATTAACAACGTTGTTGATGATGGATAAGAAGACTCTAGCCTGCCTTCGATGATAACTGGTCTATAATTAATAGCAAACTCTTCAAAAACCACATACCCAATTATTACAAGAATATAAAAGACCCCAAGTATTATTATATCTGAATCTACCTTGAACAAATTTCTACGTCTTATCAATTGAATTAATCCTAATACTCCAAATCCAAGTACAAATACAATAGCAACAAGCCCTAACCAATCCGTAACCTCATAATACCACAAATGCACCCCAGTCATTTTATGGAATGCATCATTTAATGTTGCAAATCCAACAACAGTTCCTCTTGGTCCAATTGCTTGCAAATCAATTTTTGTGATTGCCACCGTCCATAATACAAATGCAATAAAAGCAGTTAAAGTGATTCGTACATTTTTCTTTGTTTTCATTTTGTTACTTCCTTTTCGTTTTTATTTTGGCTCAGCACCTAAACTAACACTAACAAAAGAAGTTAAAAAACAAAAGAATTGCTTTGTCACATACAAGATACGATTCGTGTCATTCCCATTTTATCAGCATTATCGCCTTTATAATCAAGAAAAGTAATGTGAATCCAGCAGCATATGGCTGCGTACTCATGATAAAGAAAAAAGCTAATACCGTACTTAGTATCAATGATAATTTAGAATTATTCTTAACCCATATCACCTTATTGCAGTTCTGTAACGCCAATGTAAATATTCCTAAAACTACAATAGCAACAATTCCAATTATATAAGGGACTTTTATATATGAATTAACTTCGATAAAATTTAAAAGTGAAACCTCCTGTATCACACCATTTATGTTCTGTCCAAAAAAAGGCAAGAAGAAAAACATAATCAAACTGCAATCCAATGTCCCATAAATAATATCTCTATTTTTCTGTTCCTTTACTTTCTGCTCGTTTTCGGCCACGTCCAGCAGTTCCTCATTGGAAAGCAACTCATCCAATGATACGGAAAAATATTTCGAGATTACCTTCAAAGAATCAATATTCGGATAGCCTTTTCCAGACTCCCATTTTGAAATTGCGGTTCTTGATACATATAAATCGTTTGCAAGTTCTTCTTGCGTCAGTCCTCTATTCTTTCTAAGTTCTTTTAATTTTTCACTAAATTCCAAGTATTTTACTCCTTTACAACTTCCAATTTTTCTGCCCGATAAGCTTGAAGTTGTCACTCCAAAATCAACGGTAGCATAATCATTATGGCTCCTAATAGAGCAAACAAAATACCGCCAAATTTTGTACTTTTTAAATAGATGTCAGACGGTTCATCTGCACGATAAGATTTCCATTCTTCTGTTAATTTCCAAACCAAATGTGGCTTCAAAAAGATAAACATTCCTAACCCAAGGAATATTATTCCGCCACAAACACACTCCAACACATTCACACGCTCCTTTACAAATTCATATTTTTAGTTCTACAACCTGGAAGTTGTCGGTATTAAAGCGCCATTATTTTATCCACTATTTCACGAACGGTTTTATTGCTTGTTTCAATTTTTATCGTATCAAGAACTTGATACATAGAAATTCTTGCAACACTTCTATCAATAACATCAGCGGTGCGAACCTCTCGTGCCACATCTGCCCTTAATCTGTTTTGCAGATTCATTTCATCGACAGTCAGTGAGATTATCTTAACCATGCAATTTTCTGTATCAAGTTCGTTTAAAATGCTGTCAATAATAGATTGCTCGTGCATTACCCAACAAAAAATGACATTTTCATAAACAGAACAGTGAATAAAACTATTCAGCAAATAACAAATATTGCGTACTACCATCGCTTTAGTTTCATCGGTCACTTGAAATGGACTGGCATCCCAACACCAATCACCATCAAGGAATACGCTTTTATTCAAATCTCTTTTTAACTGTTGGCTTACTGTTGTTTTGCCAACTCCCATCGTTCCGCCAATTAAATAAAGTGTTTTCATAGATAGCCTCACAAATTCAAATTTTTCTACCCGACAAGCTGGGATTTAATGCATGGCATAATTTATCTTTACCATGTGGATATGGTCTTCCCAAACGCCATTGATATTTAAATAATATCTTGAAATTCCCTCGTTGATAAAATTATTTTTTTCCAACACGCTTAACTTCCAATTTTTCTACCTGACAAGCTGGAATTCGCTTTGTTCAACCTCAAAACTACCCATTGGGCACGACTGTCTGCCATAGCATTATCTAGCGTGTTTATCCATTTGTGGTTCATAAAAACTGCAGCCACTTTTTCCGTTTCTTTTTGTTTCATACAACGCACAATCCGCATGATGAAACAGTTCCTTTGAATATCCATGTGTAGAAAAAGCGACTCCTACTGATAATGATACGGGCGGCAGCTTATCAATCGGGTTTTTCAATCTATCGTTTATCTGTTTGATTTTTCTTGTTATGAAGTCTTTCTTATCGTATGTTAAATTATTCAATATTATGGCAAACTCATCTCCTCCGATTCTGGACACGATATCAGATGAACGGAATGAACTGCTTAGAATCTTTGACGTTTTAAATAGTATTTTATCTCCGATTTCATGTCCATAGGTATCATTAACGGATTTGAAAGAATCCACATCCACAAGAGCAAAGGCCAGCGGAAACTGCTCATTTTCAAGAAGATACGTCACGTTATCAAAGCCGCTTCTATTTAGAACGCCAGTCAGAGCATCGTGTTCTGCTTTATACTTCATCACCTCTCCTGCACGCAAAGATTCAAACAAATTATCATTGAGTTCACTTGCCAATTCTTTATTGAAAATAAGCCCATACACTCGCCCTAGCTTGATTAACGCCTCTTTTTCCTCTTCAGACCATATATGCTTTTTGAATTGCTGAAAACCAATGGAACCATCATATATCTGATTATTGCATCGGACATATCCATAATGGAGTACATTATCTGAAATGGCATACTGCTCTGAATCCTTAACATTATAACCACATACACGCTGATTATCGTACATATGGATTGCATCTTCATATGCGTCCGGAGGAAGCTGAATTACCTGTCCTACCGTATTATATTCTGGTTTACTAACACTCATAAATCGAAATACAAATTCTCTTTCAAGAGAAATCTTCTCTAGTGTATACACAACATCTAACTGAAAACTCTCCCTGATATTATTCAATAATTCCTGAAATGCACTTCCATTTAGTTTATCCTCTTCCATCAATGTACTCATAAATTTCTTTATAAACTCGTCTATTCTAGTCACCATAAGCTCTCCCCCCAATTCATGTTTCCATCTCGGCAAATTCCAATTTAAAAACTTGACCAACAAGGATTTGACTTACAGTCAGATTGACCAATCACCATAGCTGAAAGTTCCGCTACCATGATGAAGTTGTCCGCCTGTCTTGAGTTTTCTAAAAGCGTCTCGTATACGAATTACAATTTCCGGTTGAATGGCAAGCGAATGATGTGCGGGGAATATCCGCTTTGCATGTAATTTTGCAATCTTTTCAAGCGATTGCAAATAGGCATTGGGGTCAGTGGACGTAAACCACGCTGTTAGTGTGTCTTTGTAAACCAAATCACCCGTATTGAGATAGCCCTTTTCTTTTCCCCAAAAGCACATATGCCCTGGCGCGTGTCCGGGCGTATGCAATACATCAATCTTCCTACCGCCAATATCTATACATTCATTACCATACAATATTTTAGTAGGTATTCCTTGAAAAAGGTCGTACGTATTTACATCATAGCCGTCTGGCAAATTACAACGGTCAACCACATTACTCCTTTATTGTTTCTAACGGTTGCGGAAAACCGCCAGTAAGCCACTCAAGCTCTGCCTCGTGTGCATAAAAATCGGGAACTATACTATTCCTTATAAATGTTTTTTCCAAAATCGTAGGCCTCTATAAGATGGTTTGTTTTATCAATTTGTGGTTTTCCATTTGTGTCACCACATCCACCAGCAAGTAGCATCCCTTTATCATTAAAACCAATATAATTTATGATTGCAAATTTGTAATACGATACTGCTTGTTCATATGTCCAAAAGAAATTGTCGGCTGATGTCATCAATAAAGCAGCATCTTTTATTGGATATCTTTCATATCTTCCTAAAGGCGGATTAGAATCTTCTTCTGCGATACAATAAAATCTCTCAATAAATGCCTTGATTTTAGAAGATAGTGTCCAAAATAATAATGGAGATGCAAACACAATTAAATCTGCAGATTTAATTTTAGGTACAAGTTCATTGAATCCATCCTTTTGCACACAAGGTTTTCCATAACGACAAGCATTACAACCAATACAACCTTTCACTTCCGTTTTATTAAGGGGAATTTTTTCTACAGAATGTCCAGCTTCTTTTGCCCCTCGAATAAAAGCGTCTACCAATTGACTGGTATTACCATTAGCTCGTCCTCCACCTTGTATAACTAATATATCCTTCATTTTTTATATTTCCTCATCAACTTCAAATTTTTCTGCCCAACAAGTTGGAAGTTGTGCAATATCGCTCTATCCATTTTCTACCATTCTGTAGTCATAAACCGTTGAAGTTTTTCTTGTATATTGTCAGTTCCTTTTATACCTATCATCGGAATAGAAATTTTTTCTTGTAAAAGCTGGTAAGAAATTCTTTCTACAAACAGTCCCATTCCATTGATTTCTGCATTGTTGTCAGATGTTGTTTCTACACCACAATTTGGAGAACGATTTGCTCCAATAATGCCAATAATTTCAAATCCATATTTTTTATATTCTATGATTTGTTGTACTACATAATCAGCCAGCCTTGTTAGTTTTGCATTCGAGCTGTCACTTTTCATTGCCGAACGTATTCGTGTATTCTCTACCACTACAGGACTATCAACGCCATGAATATTCCCCCTATCAAGTCCTAAGCAGCAAAACTCTGGGCAGGGCATTTGGATAATACCAATATTAGCATTTAAGAAAAAATCTATAACATCTCTAAATACTGCCGGATAAACCGCCGTTCCATCAGAAATAGAGTTTTGATTTAAAAGGCAATGTGCGATAAAAATAACTTTTTTACTTCTTCCATCATTAAACATATTACATCCTCACAAAATTCCAATTTAAAAGCTTGACAAACAAGGATTTGACATTTCAATTAAAACTGTCCATAATGATTCTCCTTGAAAACACCTTCATCGCAGCTTCAAACTTTCCAGCACCACCAACCTATCGTTTTTCGGGGTCATTCGAGCCGCTGCAAAATTTTTTATTCAAGTATAGCTGAAACACGTTGTTTAGGCCTATGTATCCTTTTGTAATGTGATGTCGTAAAGTCACATAGGACAAGGAGCTTCTAAAACGCCGCCATCATATTTGAAATTATATAAAGCAACTGCCGTATTACACTCCGAAAAACGGCAGCTCGCCAAGCCTTTTACTTTATCCTGGAACGATTCACAATCAGAAAATCCGTCAAATAATTTTTCAAAATCCTTTGTGTCGTAGTCCAGGACGCACGCTTCTCGAAAATCTTCATCAAATGATAATCCAAAATCGTATTCAAATTGATTAAAAAACTCATAATTAAACAGTTCCTTCCGTTCATTTTCACAATCTCTATGCCGATTGGCAGGAATAAACAGATTCTTCCATATATCACTCTGTTCTGCTCTTTCCATGTCCCCATTAAAGTCATCGTCAAAATATACCGTTGACAGGTATTCATCAACCATATTGTAATTTTTACATTTACCTATCCAAAGCGAAACATACCCCTCCTTTTCACTGTAATCATAAATCATAAGTCAGTCTCCTTTACTACTTTGATTTGTTTTCCAGCATTTTATATAGACGCACAAAAAGATTATCCCGACTTTTAGAGGAACTGGAGATAACCACTGTTTTTATGCCTATATTCTACCATAAAGCCAATCCCCCGTCTATCTCATTGCCTGCCAGTCATGTTTTCCTTCATAATAGTCTTATGAATATACTACAAACGATTTTTACTGACCATTTCGAAGAAATGATTTATCTCCAACACCCTCGTGACTCTGTCATCGAGAATGTAGAAAAAATGATTCTCTGCGGTAATCCTGCCTTTGGTGGTGCCATGTATACCTGTCCTTTCTGTGGGAATTTCAAATATGTTCCTTTTCGATGCCATTCCCGCTTCTGCCCTTCCTGCGGTAACATGTATTCCATTGACAAGACTACTTCTATGTCCTTTAAAATCATTGATGTCCCGCACCGGCACTGCGTCTTTACAATCGCCTGTGAACTACGCCCCCTTTTCCTTCAAGACCGTACTCTTTTAAACTGCCTGTTTTCTTCTGTCAACAGCGTCATCACTCGCTTGTTTCATAAAGATAATAAATCAGAACGTTTTACTCCCGGCTTCATTTGTGTCCTCCATACCTTTGGCAGGGATTTGAAATGGAATCCTCATATCCATTGCTTAGTCTCGAAAGGCGGCGTTGGTATCTCGCTCCTGTGGCGTCACAAAACGCACTTTAATTACAAGCTCGCATACAATATATTCAAAATCCTCCGGAAGGGATGACCTCTGATGAAGTTCATGACATGAGTGATGAGGACCTTTTGGATATGGATAACTTTTTACAGTAAAAAAGACCCAAAGCATGCAAAAAACATACTTTAGGTCTCTATTTTTTCTTTTTATTTCCCAAAAACGGTCTGTTTTACGGGAGAATCAGTCGATTTCCAATGGGAGAACAACAACAGATTACATTCCCATCTGCTTAGCTACCTCAGCAGCAAAGTCTTCGTTCTTCTTCTCTAAACCTTCGCCGGTCTCGAAACGTACGAACTTCTTTACCTTGATGGAAGCGCCGTTAGCCTTAGCCACAGATGCAACGTACTGTGCAACGCTCTGCTTGCCGTCTTCTGCCTTTACATATACCTGGTCTAACAGACAGGTTTCCTTCAGCTCTTTGTTGATACGGCCCTTTACCATTCCCTCGATAATCTTATCATTGGCATCCGGCTTCTCATTCTTAGCTGCAGCGGTAAGGATTTCAGTCTCCTTTGCAATGTAATCAGCGCTTACTTCGTCTCTGCTGGTGAACATTGGCTTTAAGGCTGCTGCCTGCATAGCCACGTTCTTAGCCATATCCTTGATATCGTCATTGACAACATCGGTCTCTACGTCTACCAGTACGCCAATCTTTCCGCCTGCATGGATATAGGATGCAACAAAGCCGTTTGCCTCCACAACCTGCTCAAAGCGGCGGATGTTCATGTTCTCGCCGATGATTGCAATCTGGGAAGCAAGAGCTTCCTTTACGGACAATGACTCGTCCTTAGCCCATCTCTCCTCCATGAATGCATCTAAGTCCTTAGCGGAAGTGGCAAGTGCCTGTGCTGCAACGTCTGCAACATAGGTCTGGAACTTCTCGTTCTTGGCAACAAAGTCAGTCTCAGCGTTAACCTCTACGATAACAGCCTTCTTCTCATCATCAGCTAATGCGGTAGCTACGATGCCTTCAGCTGCAATACGTCCGGCCTTCTTGGCTGCTCCGGCAAGACCTTTTTCCCTTAAGAACTCTACTGCCTTATCCATATCGCCGTCAGTAGCTGCAAGAGCTTTCTTACAGTCCATCATTCCGGCACCGGTCATCTCTCTTAACTCTTTTACCATTGCTGCGGTTACTGCTGCCATTTCATCTTCCTCCAATTTTAAAGTTTTAATTAAGCCTCAACAGCCTCTGTCTCGAAAGCCTGGGCAGGAATCTCGATTTCCATTGCGCCCTCTAAAACTTCACCCTGCTTTGCCTCGATGACAGCATCAGCCATCTTGGAAACAATCAGCTTAACGGCTCTGATAGCATCATCATTGCCAGGAATTACATAATCCAGTTCTTCCGGGTCACAGTTAGTATCAACAATACCGATTAACGGTATACCCAGTGTGTGAGCTTCCTGTACGCAGATGTGCTCCTTCTTTGGGTCAACGATGAAGATTGCATCAGGCAGTCTCTTCATATCCTTGATTCCGCCAAGGTTTCTCTCTAACTTGTCCCACTCCTTCTTCAGGGCGATTACTTCCTTCTTAGGAAGAACATCGAAGGTTCCGTCCTGAGACATGGTCTCGATTTCTTTCAGTCTGTCGATACGGCTCTGGATGGTCTTGAAGTTGGTCAGCATGCCGCCCAGCCATCTCTCGTTTACATAGTACATTCCGCAGCGCTCTGCCTCAGCCTTGATGGCTTCCTGGGCCTGCTTCTTGGTGCCTACGAACAGGATGGTGCCGCCGTCTGCGGCAATGTCGGATACGGCCTTGTAAGCCTCATCTACCTTGCCTACGGACTTCTGTAAGTCAATGATATAGATACCGTTTCTCTCGGTATAGATGTATGGAGCCATCTTAGGGTTCCATCTCCTTGTCTGGTGACCGAAATGTACACCAGCTTCCAGTAACTGCTTCATAGAAATTACGCTCATGTTATTTACCTCCATTTGGTTTTTAGCCTGCTCCGTCGCGTATGGGAGTTCAGACTCTTCCGCCTGCTTCTGACACTTCCCGGAAGACCTGCCAAACTACTGGTCAGGCACCGTCCCGCAGAATCCACAGACGTGTTTTTTGTCAGCCTTTCAAATATATCACAAAATATGGCAGCTTGCAAGCACTTTTAATAAGTTTTCCTGCAAACTGCCCTATATATTATCTGACATTATCTATACGGCTGCCTTCCGGCCGTCCTTTAGCTGTTTCAGATTTACCTATTTCAGATTTGAGTTGGACGCCTTGATTGTCTTCAGCTCGTCAAACACCACGTCATTCAGGACCTTGATATAGGTTCCCTTCATGCCCGAGGAGCGTGATTCAATGACACCGGCGCTTTCAAACTTGCGGAGCGCATTGACAATCACGGAACGGGTAATGCCCACGCGGTCGGCAATCTTACTGGCTACCAGAATTCCCTCGTTTCCGTCCAGTTCCTCAAAGATGTGGATGATGGCCTCCAGTTCGGAGAAGGACAATGTGCTGATGGCAGATTTTACAATCTGCACCTTTCTTGTCTCCTCTGCATTCTCCTCATTGACAGAACGCATCATCTCCAGGCCCACCACAGTGGTTCCGTATTCACTTAAAATGATATCGTCGATATCATACTGGGAATCAGACTTGTAGATGAAGAGCGTGCCCAGTCTCTCTCCCGCTATATCAATAGGGGTAATGATGGCCTGGTACTTCTTCACATTCTCTTCAGCAAAGCCAAGGGTGGCGAGGTTTACGTTCTCCTTGGTGGACAATACGCTTAAAAGACGTTCGTTCAGCATCTTATCCACGTAACCGCCGACCTGGTCTTCGATGAGTTCCTCTATCTCATCTACTCCAGGACAGATGCTCACCCCCAGGACCTTGCCCTTTTTGCTGATTACCAGGATATTGGATAACAATATCTCACTTAGTACTTTACAGATGTCATTAAAAACAACTTTATGAGAATTATTGTTATGCAATAGCTTGTTGATTTTTCTTGTTTTGTCCAACAATTGAACACTCATCTCCGAAAACCTCCTTATCCAAATTGTATATCGCCCAAAAATACTCTACCAATAATAGAATTTTAACACAATTTTTAAGCAATAACAAGAGTTTTTTGAAGTTTTCGATTATTTTAAGATTTTGATAATTTTCCTTTTTGTATTTACAAATTTTTCTATTTTTCAGCCTTATCCATACGGTAGCCGCAGGTCTCGCTGGCGCATAAAAGCTTATTTCCCTTCTCTACCATATAAGAACCACAGACCGGACATTTCTGGGTGGAAGGTTTCTGCCAGGACATAAAATCGCAGTCAGGACTAGCCTCACAACCATAGTAAAGGCGTCCCTTCTTTGTCTTTCTTCGCACCAGCTCCTTGCCGCACTTTGGACAGGGAATCCCGATTTTCTCAAGGTAGGGCTTGGTGTTCTTACACTCCGGGAATCCGGGGCATGCCAGGAACTTGCCGTGAGGTCCGTACTTAATCACCATCTGGCGTCCGCACAGGTCGCAGACCACATCGGATACCTCATCCGCAATCTTTACGGACTCCAGCTCCTTTTCAGCAGTTTTAACCGCCTCGTCCAGGTCAGGATAGAAGTTGCTGACAACCGTCTTCCAGGCAACGGTACCGTCTGCCACCTTATCCAGAAGGGATTCCATATTGGCTGTAAAGTTGGGGTCCACAATGCTTGGGAAGGAATTCTTCATGATGCGGTTTACCACATCTCCCAGCTCCGTCACGTACAGGTTTTTATTTTCCTTCACCACGTATCTTCTGGCAATGATGGTGGTTATGGTGGGCGCATAGGTACTTGGACGGCCTATGCCCTGCTCCTCCAGCGCCTTTACCAGGGATGCCTCCGTATAATGGGCCGGCGGCTGGGTGAAATGCTGGCTTGGGTCCAGCTGTTCCAGCTTAAGGATGGTTCCCTTTTCCAGGTTGCCAAGCACCTGATTTTTTTCTTCTTCATCATCTGCTTCCACATAAACGGACATGAAGCCTTCAAAATCCAGCTTGGATGCCGATGTGGTGAACAGATGGCTGCCTGCTCCTATCTTCACAGAAGTGGTTTCATATACAGCCGGCGCCATACGGCTGGCTGTAAAGCGTTTCCAAATCAGCTGGTACAGGCGGAACAGGTCTCTCTGAAGCGATTCTTTTACAATGGTGGGAGTCAATGTTATGTCCGTGGGACGGATGGCCTCATGGGCGTCCTGTATCTTAACGCCCTCCTTCTTGGCCTGGCTTCCCTGAGCAACATAGTTCTCGCCGTAATGCTCTTTTACAAATGCCCTGGCTGCTGTGTCGGCTTCGTCTGCGATTCTGGTGGAATCCGTACGCAGGTAGGTGATAAGACCCAGGGTCCCCTTGCCTTTTACCTCCACGCCTTCATAGAGCTGCTGGGCCAGACGCATGGTCTTTTGGGTGGAAAAGTTAAGTACCTTGGAGGCTTCCTGCTGCAGGGTACTGGTTGTAAATGGGATAGGTGCCTTCTTTACCCGCTCCCCTCTCTTTACTTCCTCCACCTCGTAGCCGCATCCCTCCAACTGGCCCAGAATCTGGTCCAGTTCCTCCTTGTTACGGATGACTGCCTTGCCGCCCTTAGAATCCCTGGTCCCATAATACTTTGCAACCAGGGGCTTCTTACTTCCCTTCATGAGAAGGTCTGCCTCCAGATTCCAGTATTCCTCAGGAATGAATGCATTGATTTCATCCTCACGGTCGCAAATCATGCGAAGGGCAACAGACTGCACGCGGCCTGCGCTTAATCCCCTCTTGACCTTTGCCCATAAAAGAGGGCTGATCCGGTAACCCACCATACGGTCCAGCATCCTTCTTGTCTGCTGGGCGTTCACCAGGTTCATATCAAGCTCCCTGGGGGTCTTAAAGGATGTCTTTACCGCGTTCTTTGTAATCTCATTAAAACTGATACGGTACACATCCTTGCTCTTAAGCTCATCCAGCTTAAGCGCCTTCATCAGGTGCCATGAAATGGCCTCTCCCTCACGGTCAGGGTCCGTTGCCAGATAAATCTTGTCTGCCTTCTTTACTTCCTTGCGCAGCTTGGCCAGAACATCTCCCTTTCCTCTGATTGTAATGTACTTGGGCTCATAATCATGCTCCGCATCAAATCCCAACTGGCTCTTTGGAAGGTCCCTGACATGGCCTCCCGATGCATCCACCTCATAGTTGGCGCCCAGAAACTTCTTGATGGTCTTCACTTTTGCTGGTGACTCCACAATTACCAGATAATTCGCCATTGTAAAACTCCTTACTCCCTGTTCTTTATTTTCACAAAATGGAGATGCCTCCGGCATTTGCCGGAGAATATCCATACTCCTGACACTTATGTGATTGTTTTCATGTAGTGCTGACCCGATGTCCTCACTGCGAATCCTTCCAATTCCAGCTCCAGAAGAGCACTCATACAGTGTCCTGCCGGAAGTCCTGTCTGTACCATAATCTGTTCCAGATGTCTGGGTTCGGAATCCAGGCAACTATACACCATTTTTTCAATCTTGGCAAGTCCCTTCTCGTCTTTTTCACGGTTAATCCCCTTTTTTTCGTGAAAAATGCCCATATAGTCCAGTACATCTTCAGGACAGGTCAAAATCCCTGCCCCTGACTGTATAAGCTCATTGCACCCCGCGCTCAAGGCGTCCGTTATCCGGCCCGGCAGTGCGAATATCTCTTTTCCCTGCTCCAGTCCCAGGCTGGCTGTTATGAGAGAACCGCTTTTTTTCCGGGCCTCCATCACCAGAATTACGTCTGAAAGACCGCTTATGATACGGTTTCGCATGGGAAAATTCCTGGCCAGGGGCTCCTCATCCGGTCCAAACTCGGAGAGAATACCTCCCTGGGACGGAATGGCATCATACAGATGGTAATTGCTTCTGGGATAGCAGATGTTTACCCCGCATCCAAGAACTGCGTATGTCCTTCCATTTCCTTTCATAGCCCCCTCATGCCCTGCTCCGTCAATACCCAGAGCCAGGCCGCTGATAATCTGTACACCGGCTTTCGCCAGCTCCCTGCCCATGTATCCGGCTGCCTGTCTGCCGTAGTCCGTACAGTTCCTGGCTCCAATGATGGCTGCAGTGGGGCGTTTTTCATCCGGCAGTCCACCCTTTACATAAAGTCCCATGGGATAGTCATAAATATGCAGAAGCCGGTTCGGATATTCCCTGTCAAGGGGCGTTATAAAACGGATTCCCTTTTCCTGCAATTGCTCATATTCCTGGGTCATGCAGGAAAACCGTTCCTTCCACCGGTCATAGGTGCGGCATTTTTCCCCGCTTTGTAAGATTCCCAGTTTCTTTAATTCCATTCCTTCTATATAATATGCCCGCTCAAAGCTTCCCGCCAGCTCCCATATGCGCCGCAATGTCACTGCCCCAAAGCCTGGAATACGGGTGAACCAGTACAGGTACTGTTTTTCACGTCTTTGCGCTAAATCCGGTTCCGGGCCGGATGCTGCATTTTGTCTTAATTCCTGCTCCCTTCCGCTCTCTATCCCCATATCTGTTCCTCCAGTCCCCCATACCCCAATGCCTCCGCCAGATGTTCCTTCCTTATATCCCTGCTGTCCTCCAGGTCCGCAATGGTCCGCGCTACCTTCAGTGCCTTATGGTATCTTCTCGCACTGATGCCTCCTGATTCATAAATCCGCTGTGCAAAGGCCCTTTCCTCCGGTTCCAGCCTGCAGTGCTGTTCTACCTCTTTCATCCCCATGCGGCTGTTAAAACGTATCTTTGTACCGGAAAACCTGTGTTCCTGCCGTTTTCTGGCATCTTCCACCCGTTCCCGGATGGATGCCGAATCCTCATTTTCTCCCTGGACCGGATTCAATTCCCCAAAGGTCACCGGGGACGCCTGGGCACAGATATCGAACCGTTCCAAAATAGGCCTGGATATATGCCCCAGGTATCGTTTGATTTGGCTCTCCGAACAGCTGCAGCGGTTCCTGTCCGGATAAAAACCGCAGGGGCATAGATTCATGGCAGCCACCATCATGAAGTCCGCCGGGAATTCATAATTGCCGGACACCCTGGTTACCGTAATTTTCCGTTCCTCCAAAGGCTGTCTCAGCATCTCCACCGCAGAGCGTCCAAAATGGGGCAGTTCATCCAGAAACAGCACGCCCCCTGAAGCCAGTGACAGTTCTCCTGGTCTGGGCGGAATCCCTCCCCCTGCCAGCGCCCTGGCTGTTACGGTGTGGTGAGGACTTCTGAACGGCCGTTCAGACAACAGGGGACGTCCTGCCGGCAGAAGGCCGCATATGCTGTAGATTCTGGATATCTCTATATCCTCCTCCCTTGTCAGAGCAGGCAGGATGGTAGGGATTCTTCTGGCTATCATTGTCTTGCCGGTTCCGGCGCTGCCGGTGAGAAGCAGTCCGTGCATACCGGCTGCCGCCACCTCCGCCGCCCTTCTCAGCAGAGCCTGCCCGTTGACCTCCCTGTAATCCGGGGCAGCCTCCCAGTGACGGCTGTCCGCAGGCCGGTAAAGAGCTGACCGGCAGGGTTTAGCGGAAAACGCGCCCTTAAGAATGCCTGCCATATGGCTCAGGGACTCAACCCCTACCATATCAACCCCCTCCATCACAAGACCCTCTTCTACGTTACCCAAGGGCAGGAAACACCTTCTGATGCCCTCCTCCCTGGCCATGGATGCCAGGGAAAGCACTCCGCTTACAGGCTTTACCCTGCCGTCCAGTCCCAGTTCTCCAATCACCATACTGTCCTTCAGCACATCGGTCCTCACCATTTGAAATGCCCCCAATATAGCCACAGCAATTGGAAGGTCATAGGCAGTACCGCCTTTACGTATGCCCGCCGGAGACAGGTTAACGGTTATCTTTTTAGCCGGAAGCCGAAACCCCGAATTCTTAAGGGCGGTCCTGACCCTTTCCTGGGACTCCCTTACCTCCGAAGCCAGCTGTCCTGATATGGAAAACCCAGGAAGGCCGTCAGACACATCTGCCTCCACCGAAACCAGGACGCCTTCCACAGCCCGTATTCCTCCGCTGTTAATTTGCGTAAACATCCATCCGCCCCTTTCAACTTGTACTCTTCATGTAATATACTTTCATAAATCAAATGGAACTTTGGCACGATACCGTACCGGATTAAAACATAAGACAGGATAGGAAGAACCCTATCCTCCTGAATGAAAGATATAATCACTATACTAAAAGAAGCTCGGAATTACAAGGGCAATATGGACTATTTTTCGTAAAGCCAATTCATGAAACCCGGCTATGGGTCCCGGCTATGAACCATGCTATTTTTTAAACTCCGTCATATAAGGCCGGAAACGCAGGGGCAGATGGGCTCTCTGACATGCCGGATTATGCCGTTCCCTGATGGCAATGGTATCGCAGAACATGCGCCACATGTCCCCATAGGTTTCCTCGTCTGTCCGCTCTTTAAGCCAGCAGCTCCACCCCTGGTCGCTGTGCTCCTGTTCCGGTTCAAGGGGCTGGTTTGCCAGAAACCAGGAACAGCCTGCGGGATGGACTGCCGCCCTTTTATGGTTCTCATCGTAAATGACCCAGTTTTCCTCCGGAAGCCTGTCTGCAAAATGAGGCGCCAGAAGGGTCATAACATCGTTTTTCGGCCCAATGCGTGACACCAGTATGCCCCCCTGTGTCTCTGAAAAGCGCAGGAATTCCGTGAGGAGATGATTTTCATTGTAAACATTCCGGCACAGCTCAAATATGTCATAACAGGCCGGCAGCTGAAGCATGTCCAGCACAGAGGGACCATACCGGAACGCCTCTATCAGAAACCTGTATATCTTATCCGCCCGGTCTTTGTCCTGGCTCAGGGAGGCAGTATACACCTTCCTGTATATCTCCTGGGAAAGCTTTCTGCACACGGAACGGATAACCTTCTCTGCCTTCTCCGGGCAGACCGGCACATCCCTGTACTCTGCAAAAAGCTCCAATTCCTCATACTCACCCTTTACGGCCAGCCGGACATTTTCATGACCAGCCGGGTCCGCCCAGGCATCGTATACGCCGCATAGAATCCCTTCAAGCCAGTCCTCGCACATATAAACCGTCATATCGCCACCTCCTGTATCCTTACAAGCTTCCTGTCACCGCAGCATACTGGTCATCGCCTGTCACAGGCATCTCCAGATGCATGTCGTCAAACAGGGATAACTGGCGGAAGCTGTCCCTGTTCTCAATGTCCCAGGCTTTGCGCCTCTCATCTCCCACAAGACAGGCCGTGATATAGTCCTGGTCCAGTCTGGCGCCTTCCATCATGCGTCCTTTGCAGGTGATGAAATACCTGGCCCGTTTCAGGACCACCCCCATCTTCTTTAAATCCTCAAACTGCAGCCCGCCCTGCTTCCTGGCGTTTATAATCCTCTGGGCCGACTTCACCCCCATGCCTGGAACCCTGAGAAGCTCACCATAGGAGGCCCTGTTGATTTCCACCGGAAACTGCTCCAGGTGGCGCAGGGCCCAGTCGCACTTGGGGTCCAGAAATACATTGAAATTGGGCTGTTCCTCAGATAATAGCTCTTCTGCCTTAAATCCATAGAACCGCAGCAGCCAGTCCGCCTGGTAAAGCCTGTGTTCCCTTAACAGGGGAGGTCTTGCAGTCACGGAAGGAAGACAGCTGTCGTCGTTGACCGGCACATAGGCGGAATAGAATACCCGTTTAAGGCCGTAATTCTCATACAGGGCCTGGGTGACAGCCATCATCTGGTAATCGTTCTCCTGGGTGGCTCCCACAATCATCTGGGTACTCTGGCCCGCAGGTACAAAGGGCGTCCTGGCATACTGCCAGTCGGGAAGGTTCCGGCCTCCGCCCCCATCCCCCTGCCTGTCCTTCTCTCCATTACCCGGAAAATAATCTCCCCCGCCGGACATCCCGTGGCTGCCAGACAGCAATGCGCCCGGCTCTGCCAGCTCCGGCCGAATCAGGGCAGCGCCTCCTGCAAAACCAGCCCGTTCCGTGGCATAGGGTTTCTTAAATTCCCTGTCATATCCCAGGAGATGGCCGGACACCGTAATGCCCTGCTGCACCTGGCGCATGGGCTTTAATATCTTATCCCTGGTCTTCCCTGGAGCCAGGTTCTTAAGTCCCTCTGCCGTGGGAAGCTCCAGGTTGATGCTCATACGGTCAGCCAGGAAGCCCATGCGCTCCACCAGCTCAGGGTCAGCCCCAGGTATGGTCTTCACATGGATGTATCCGTTGAAATGCCACTGGTTCCTGAGCTTGTAAAGTGTCTCATAAATCTGTTCCATGGTATGATTGGCCGTATACAGGATGCCTGAACTCAGAAACAGGCCCTCAATGTAATTCCTGCGGTAAAATTCAATGGTAAGCCTGCACACTTCATCCGGTGTGAAGGCAGTCCGCACCACGTCATTGGAACAGCGGTTCACACAATATTTGCAATCATAGATACACTGATTGGTAAACAGAATCTTAAGAAGGGAAATACATCTGCCGTCCGCCGAAAAACTGTGGCAGATTCCGGACTCCGAGGTGTTTCCTATGCTGCCCGCCTTTCCCTTCCTCCTTACTCCGCTGGATGTACAGGCCACATCATACTTGGCTGCATCCGTAAGTATCTTTAACTTTTCCTGTACGCTTAGATTTTCCTGTATCAGCATGTTATCACCATCCAGAACATATGTTTGTTCTGACAGTATAACACAATGCCGGGATAAATGCAACCAAAAACGAACATTTGTTCTTTTTGGCTGCATCCTTTTATCCTTCCCGGAATTACATACCCGGAAATTCTCAGCCCCGGGCAGCGGACACAAAACCATAATAAAAAGGCCCGGAGCCGTTCACGCCGAATTTTTCGACATGAAACCGGCCACAGGCCTTCTATATATTCATAAAATCAATGCATGCATCAATGGAACCTGATTCTGTCCCCGTCCTGTCCTTAATCCCTATACCCATCCGGATTCATGGACTGCCACTTCCAGGAATCAGCACACATATCCTCGATGCCTTTCTCTGCCACCCAGCCCAGCTCGCGCTTTGCCTTGGCTGAATCGGAATAACAGGTGGCCACATCCCCTTCCCGGCGGGGCTGAATCTCATATTTTAAAGTCCTGCCGCAGGCTTTCTCATATGCATGGAGCACATCCAGCACACTGTAGCCAACGCCGGTTCCCAGGTTATAGATGCTGACGCCCTCTTTATCCTTAAGCTTAAGCACTGCCTTTACATGGCCCTTTGCCAGGTCCACCACATGGATGTAATCCCTGACCCCGGTGCCGTCCGGCGTGTCATAATCATCGCCAAATACATTCAGATGATCCAGCTTTCCCACTGCCACCTGGGCAATATAGGGAACCAGATTGTTGGGGATTCCCTTGGGGTCCTCTCCAATCAGTCCGCTCTCATGCGCGCCGATGGGATTGAAATAGCGCAGAAGCACTACGTTCCACTCCGGGTCCGCCGTATGTAAATCGGTCAGTATCTGCTCCAGCATTCCCTTGGTCCGTCCGTAGGGATTGGTAATCTCTCCCTTGGGGCAGTTCTCGGTAATGGGTATCTCAGCCGGGTCCCCATACACGGTGGCCGATGAACTGAATACAATGTTCTTGACTCCATGGCTGCGCATCTCATCGCAGAGAATCAGGGTGCCGGTGATATTGTTGTGGTAATACTCCAGGGGCTTGCGCACAGATTCACCTACTGCCTTAAGGCCTGCAAAATGGATGACCGAATCAAACTCTTCCCTGTCAAACACTTCCTTAAGGGCAGGCTGGTCCAGAAGGTCCGCCTCATAGAATTTTACCTTCCTGCCTGTTATCTTCTCCACTCGTTCCAGTGCCTTCTCGCTGGAGTTATAAAGGTTATCTACTACCACCACATCATAACCCGCTGTCAGCAGTTCCACACAGGTATGGCTTCCGATATAGCCGGCGCCACCAGTCACTAAAATAGCCATGGTATCTCCTCCTTACGAACAATTGATTGCTGCAAAAAGGCGGAACAGGTTAAGCTGCTCCGCCTGCTATGACTAGTATAAAGGGAAAGCTATCATAAAACAATGCACAATTCTTCTATCTTTTTACAATATTTTTTGAATGGCACCCTTTAACCGTGTTTTGCAAACTCTGTCCGTATCTTCTCTATGGCCTTTTTCTCAATCCGGCTCACATAGGAACGGGAGATGCCCAGTTTACCGGCAATCTCCCGCTGGGTATGTTCCTTACCACGGTACAATCCGTAGCGCATCCCCAGAACTGTCTTCTCCGTCTCTGTCAGACAGGACTCAAAGGCCTCATACAGCTCCTTTACATCCTGTTTTAAAATCATGGTATCCAGCGTCTCTTTATTGTCCATCTCTATCACATCCACCAGACTGACGGTTTCCCCGTCCTTGTCTACTCCGATGGGCTCAAAAAGGGACACTTCCTTGGAATACTTCCTGCTTGCACGCAGAAGCATCAGTATCTCATTTTCCACGCATCTGGCTGCATAGGTGGCCAGTCGTGAGCCTTTATCTACGTTAAATGTATTCACTGCCTTAATAAGGCCTATGGTTCCCACGGACAGCAGGTCCTCCATGTCGTAATCAGAGCCCTGATACTTTTTTACCACATGGGCCACCAGACGCATATTATGCTCAATCAGCATATCCCTGGCAGACTGGTCGCCCTCTTTGCAGCGTTCCAGATACTCTTTTTCCTCTCCTGCTGATAATGGTTTCGGAAAAGTCTTCAAAGAAAGCCACCCTGCATATTCTTAATCTTATTCTATGCGGGGGCAGCTTGCCAAGTGCTTTTACAAGTTTTTATTGGCTGGTACTATTTTCAGGAGCAATGACGAACAACTCCTTTAACTTCTTCCGGTCCAGGCTGTGGTTGTACACAAGGGCCTCATAATCCAGTATCATGTCCTGATAGGGACAGCGCTCCGACTCTGCCTTGGCCCAGTAATAATAGGTTCCCTCCCTGTCATAGCAGCCCAGGAAATGAACCACGGGAAGGTCCTCCTTCATGGCAAGGAGGAACCGGTTGTATGGCGTCAGCTCCAGATTGGCCCTGAGCAGGACCTCAGAGGACAGGTAGACCGCCCCAAGGCGCCCCATGTCCTCAGAAGGCATGCTGTAATTGGTCCATATGATGAAAGGAGTCTCATACCACATGAGATGGTCCTGTACCGGAACCTCGGAACTGGGCATACCGGCTATGTCATCGTAAAATTCATCCTCAATGCTGGGCTGGTGGTCCCCGAACATGACAATCATAGTGGGCTCATCCAGCCCGCTGAAATACTCCACCAGGTACTGGAAAGCCTGGTCTGACCGCTTCATAAGGGACAGGTATTGGTCTGTCTTGGGATATTTACCCTGGTACCCTCCGGTAAGCCATACCTCCTGCTCAAAGTTTTCATAGGTTCCCTCATATCCGCCGTGGTTCTGCATGGTCACATTGAATATAAACAGCTTGTCCTCAGGATGTTCCTTTGCCTCCACCATCTGGACCAGCTTCTCGTAATCCGCCTGGTCGCTTACATAATTGCGCAGTTCCCCGCTGCCTTCATAGAAGTCCTGGTCCAGGAACTGGTCAAATCCCATATTCTGATAGCATTCCACCCGGTTCCAGTTCTGCCCGGGATAAGGGTGCATGGCCACGCTGTAATACCCCTGGTCCTTCAGGGTGCTGACCAGGGAATAGGTTCCCGGCTTTACATTGAACTGGTAGGCAATGGAGTTGGCAGGCAGCAGGGCCATGGAGTCCCCTGTGAGGAACTCAAACTCGGAATTGCTTGTCATGGACCCAAACACAGGCATACACAGGCTTCCCCTGACCGTATTTTCCTCAAGGCTGTCCATAAAAGGGAAATATTCTGTATTGGTGGTAAAATCGCCTGCTGTTTTCAGCTCTGACAGACTCTCGTTCATGATGCATATCAGATTGACCGGCGTCACCGGCTGTTCGTCCTCCGGCTGGTTTTCCGTATATGTCCGGGCATTTCTCCGGCCCGCATATGCGGTTTCCTCCTCCAGGCGGCTGTATATCTCCTTAAGCCTGGCGCTGCTGTATCCCTGGGGCGGCTTCTTTACCACATACTGGAGTGAAACCGCTGTGGACAGCACATAACCGTATTCCTGGTATGTCCCATTGATGGCCCACATGTTGATGCCAAGGCCCCAAGAAGGAACCAGGAAGGCAAAGAACCAGGCCCCATAACCTGCTATGGCTGCGGCCATGCCTCCTCCCACAGCCAGGCGGAGCTTCCAGCCCCTGACCCGGCGCGGCGCAAACCACAGAAACACGTTCATAGCCAGGAGCAGGACAAAGGCAGTCTTCATCTGGTGAGTGATAAAAAACTCATAGTTGCCCGATACGGTCATGGCTGTCCTGAATGCCATCACATCCCAGAGCATGATGGGGCGTCCCCTGAAGGCCACCACAAAGGTCTCTGCCAGGGAAATGACATAGAGAGCACAGGAGGCTGCAGGCACAGCGATTCTGGTCCTCCCTGTGACGGCAAATAAAGCCAGGTACAGCACGTAATTCCAACCTATATTCAGAGCCGCCATATAAGAAGGAACCGTGGCCAGGTTCCCCGTGACGTACTCAAACATGAAGTATGACGCCGCTGGGGCCATTAACAGACACACGGTTCCCGCTATATACCATATATTTTTTATAATCTTAATCTTATTTTCCTTTGTCACTATTGTCGCCTTTTTGTCAGAATTTTGTTCATAAATCTTAATAAACTTATCCTAACATAAAGGATTTGATGATTCAAGAGTCAAATGCTTCCAAGAAAGACATTTCACAAAACCTTCACATTTTCCGTCTTAATATTCATCCGATACGTATACGGAATTTTCCCGTTACAATCCTTCTGTAAAATATCACGGTCAGCAGAGTCGCCGCAATCCATCCAAAGGGCCAGGCCATCCAGATACCCGTGCTTGCGAAATGTTCCGTAAGGATATTTGCCACGATAATACGGAGAATCAAATCCGGCACAGTGGCCAGCACAAAATAGGTCATGGCTCCGGAACCCCGTATAATGCCGTCTGTCATGAGTTTAATGGAAATCATAAAATACATGGGACTTACAATGCGCAGGAACTCCATGCCGGACTGTATGGCCTTGGTGCTTTCCGCCCCCAGGAACAGTCCCATCATCTGGCGGCTGAACACAAAATACAGCAGGAAAAACGGAACCGTGGCATACAAGGACAGTTTGACGCCTGTCTTAAAGCCCATGGGAATCCTCTCCCTCTTTCCCGCTCCCAGATTCTGGGCCGTATAGCTGGACAGGCAGCCTCCCAGGGACATAAATGCATTAATGGCAAAGGTATTGAGCTTGATGGCGCCGGAATAGCCTGCTATGACAGCGGAGCCGTACCGGTTCACGATTTCCTGGACAAACATGTTTCCCACAGACAGCACACTCTGCTGCATGATGCTGGGCACTGCGATGGCTGCTATCTGCCCCAGCAGAACAGCGCTGAAGAGCACTGTCCTTCGGCCGGTCTTAAGAGCGCCCAGACGCCTGGACAGGGTACCCAGAGCCAGGATGGCGGAAACGCCCTGGGCAATAAAAGTAGCCCATGCCACTCCGGCCACTCCCAGGCCCAGCCGGGCCACGAACCAGTAATCCAGCGCTATATTTCCCAGGGATGAGCCGATAAGGAAATAAAGGGGCGTCCTCGAATCCCCCAGGGCTGTGAAAATGCCTGTACATACATTGTAGAGGAACAGGAATGTCAGCCCGTATACGTAAATCTTAAGATACAGCTCCCCGTCCTGGAATATGTTGTCCGGGGTATGGATTACCCGCATCATATCCCCGCAGAAGGCATATCCCAGCACAGTCAGAACCAGGCTCATGGCGCCGCAGGCAATAAATGCTGTGTAGACGGCTGTCTTCATCCTGCCTATGTCCTTTGCCCCAAAGAGCCTGGACACCACCACGGAAGCACCCAGATTGCTTCCCACCGCAAATGCCATGAATATCACCGTGATGGGATAGGATGCCCCCACGGCCGCCAGTGCATCCTCACCTGCAAACCGGCCCGCAATGCTGCTGTCCGCGATATTGTAAAACTGCTGGAACATGACGCTTATGAACATGGGCAGCGCAAACCGCCACAGCGTCTTTTTCGGATGCTCCGCCGTCAAATCTGTAATCATGATACCCTCTTTCCTCCCAATGACAATTTATGTTCCATTATACCCTTGGTCCGCCATTAGGGCAACCGGAAATATAGAGGGACTGCAAAGAAAAATACGGCAGAAAATTGGTAAAAGAAAAGCGCCCGGGGCTTTCCCTTTTAGGGGATTTGCCGCAGGCGCAGTATTTTTACCTGATAAAACCATTAGTGGTGGAACAGACGGATTCCCGTAAATGCCATCACCATTCCGTACTGGTTGCAGGTCTCGATGACCTGGTCGTCACGGACAGAACCTCCGGGCTGCGCCACGTATTTCACGCCGCTCTTGCTGGCCCTGTCAATGTTGTCACCAAAGGGGAAAAAGGCGTCGGAACCCAGGGCCACGTCTGTCATGGTGTCCAGCCAGGCCCTCTTTTCTTCAGCGGTGAATACAGGAGGCTTTACCTTGAAAATCTTTTCCCATCTTCCGTCAGCCAGTACATCCATGTAATCATCCCCCATATACACATCAATGGCATTGTCCCTGTCAGCTCTCTTGATGCTGTCCGCAAACGGAAGGTTCATTACCTGGGGAGCCTGGCGCAGATACCAGTTGTCCGCCTTGCTGCCTGCCAGGCGCGTACAGTGTACCCTGGACTGCTGCCCCGCGCCGATGCCGATGGCCTGTCCGCCCTTTACATAGCATACGGAGTTGGACTGTGTGTATTTCAGGGTGATGAGGGAAATCATCAGGTCAATCTTGGCAGAATCCGGAAGGTCCCTGTTCTCAGTGACTATATCCTCCAAAAGGTCCCTGTTGATTTCCAGGTTGTTGTGTCCCTGCTCAAAGGTAATACCGAATATCTGCTTGCGCTCCAGGGCCTCCGGCTCATAATCCGGGTCAATCCGGATGACATTGTAATTACCGTTTTTCTTGGACTTGAGGATTTCCAGGGCTTCCGGTTCATATCCCGGAGCAATAACGCCGTCAGACACCTCGCGCTTAATGATTCTTGCCGTGTCAGCGTCGCACACATCGGACAGGGAGATAAAGTCCCCGAAGGAGGACATGCGGTCCGCTCCCCTTGCCCTTGCATAGGCGCTGGCCAGAGGTGAGAGTTCCCCCATGTCATCCACCCAGTAAATCTTCCTCAGCGTCCCGTCAAGAGGTAGGCCCACTGCTGCCCCTGCAGGAGATACATGCTTGAAAGAAGCCGCTGCCGGAAGTCCTGTGGCTGCCTTCAGCTCTTTCACCAGCTGCCAGCCGTTTAACGCGTCCATGAAATTGATATAGCCAGGTCTGCCGCTCAGTACTGTGATGGGCAGTTCCCTGTCACCTTCCATGAAGATTCTGGAAGGCTTCTGATTTGGGTTACAGCCGTATTTAAGTGCCAGTTCTTTCATAATGATACCTCTCTCCTTATTTGTTTTTATTTACGATTCTTGTCTCGTACGTACCGTCGGAAATATTGATAAAGCGCACGAACAGTGACACCTTATTATCCTGGTTCAGGCTGTTCCAGACCAAATCCGTAAAGGCGCCGATATCCCCGCTTATACCCACCTTCTTAGGTTCTCCCTCAAAGCTGGGGAGGGGATTGCCGTCATGCATATAGGTGTGGATAAAACGTCCCTCTCCCGCTGCCGGCGACTCGTAGGCATAGGTAAAACGCAGGCAGGAATCCGGATTTCCGTTATCGCTCTTTAAAATGGACATGGCATAGTTATAATTGCTGTTTTCAATGTGCATGATACCGGAGATTCGCGGTGTATAGTTAGGCGCATCAGGCTCGAATTCCCTGCATCTTAAGGACTGCTCAAAGGTCATCTGGCGGTCCATTCCGCCGTAGATGGTGTCGGTCTGGTCTCCGTTGGTCACAATGGTCTTGTTTCCAAGGACCCGTACAGGGGCATATATAATCAGGCTTGGATCCTCCAGCTTGGCGGGATCGAATGCCTGGGTGCGGATTCCTTCCCCGTCCTCCACAAATACGCGGTTGCGGCTGTTGGCGCTTCTGCCCATGATAAAATAAGCGGTTACTGCCTTTGTTCCATCATCAGAGCGCCCGATGACGATTCCCCGTCCGGGATACGCATTGCCTTTCAGTTCCTGTTCCAGTGACATCTGATTCATACTGATTCCTCCATTCGGCTTAATAGGCTGCTGAAACTCAAAAGAGCCGGCTCCCGGACACGCAAAAAAATATGCATGCCCAGGCGGTCGGCTCAAACTAGTTCATGGTACTGCGTGCTCCCTGTGGTTGCTCCACTATCCGCCAGTCACACGCCCTACCATTAATATATATCTTTTTTTCTAATATTGCAACCCTTTTTTAGAAGTTTTACTAATCAAGAGTGTTGAGGAAAGCAGTCTCCGGTGCCGGCATATTTCCCCTATTCATTCCGGATGGCTGCCAGGGGACTCAGCTTCATAGCGCGCATGGCCGGCATAAATCCGGCTGCCATGCCCACAAATATGGCAAAGACCACGGCTGCAACGGAAAGCCAGGGCGGTATTCTGGAAAGATTGCCTGTCAGGCCGTTCATTTCCTCCAGGTTGACAAACCGGTTAATGACCACCGAAATACCGTAACTGAGCAGGATTCCCACAACGCCTCCCATGAAACCGATAAAGCCGGATTCAATGAGGAACATGTTCCGGATATTTCCCATATCGCAGCCCAGCACCTTCATAACTCCGATTTCCTTGGTCCGCTCATAGATGGACATCATCATGGTGTTGGCAATACCGATAGCCGCCACAAACAGGGATACGGCTCCGATTCCGCCGAGAACAGCCTGTATCATGCTGGACTGCTGTTTCGTGCTCTCCATCCAGTCTGCCTGGCTGCTGACCTGGAATCCCATGTCCGCTATCTGCTTCTGGACCTCCTGGACATATTCCATATCCTCCACAAATATCTGGGCCCGGTTGTAGGTCAGATAGTTCAGGGGCTTTCCCTTTTTGTTGGTGGGCTGGCCCGGTATAACGGTTCCCTTTTTAAACACCTTGCGCAGCTGGGCCTTCAGGCCGTCGATATCCGTGTACACGTTATAGGAATAGGAATTCCAGTCATCCGGACCGCCCTCCACCATTCCGGTTGCATTCATCATATACTTTTTCGGCGGTTTCACCGGAGTCTGGCCGTCCTCCGAGGAACTAACGGAACCATTTCTGGTCTGGAAATAGGCATCCACGTCAAAAATTACGAAAAGGGGCTTATTCATAAAGTCCACATCCGGCATCTCGCCTGTGTCCCAGTATCCGCGGCCTGTCTTGGAATTGTAAAAATTCTGCTGGACCGTGTTGCCCACCACCATGCCCATCTCCCCCGGTTCAGGAAGCCTGCCCTCCCCCAGGGGTATCTGTTCCAGAAAGGACTGGCTTACGCCCATAAGGGACAGATACTGGGCCTCATAGGCTCCCTGGCGCATAACCACATTGATTTCCAGGACCGGTGATACGCCGGACACATGGGGCAGACGGCTAAATTGTTCTATGACATCGTCCGTGATGTAGGTGGGGTCCGAGGATTTACTGCTCCCGCCCCCTCCAATCATCACTGCATTGCCATAGGAGGAACCGGAGTACACATTGATGGTGGTCAGGCTTCCCCAGGAGGAAATCTGTTCCATGAACATCTGGTCCAGTCCGATTCCCAGGGATACCATGACCACGATGGATGCCGTACCGATAATAACGCCCAGCACGGTCAGTACTGTCCTCAGCTTCCTGCGTCTTAGGTTGTTAATGCTCATGATTACGAGGTCATGAAATCTCATCGTCCCCATCCTCTTCCCTTGCTGCCTTGCGTTTCTTCCTGATTCGGAGGACAACTGCAGCTGCAATACCGGCTGCCGCCACCGCACCGGCAATTATCAGGAACTTATATCTGCCCCAGAAGGAAGGGGCCGCCTCCGCATCCATGCTGCCTGCATCCATAGCCATTCCCATGTCATCCCAGTCCTGTTCCATCTCCTCCATAACCATGAGGGTCAGCTCCTTTTCCACCGGTTCAGCGGGCACGCCGTTTTCATCCTCATATTCAATGCGGATGCGGACGGTTCCCTCATCCTGGGTGGGAGCCACTCCTGTCAGCATGGTATCCACGTTGCCTATTTCACCCGGCTTGATGTTTCCCACATAGGCGTCCGTGGTCTTGATGGAATCCGCCTCAAAGGTTACGGTCACATTGTAAAGGATGACCTTTCCCGTGTTGTTGATTCCGAACATGACATTGGACTCAGACCCAACGGTCATGCTGTCGGGCATAACGTCAATGGTGCTGGTGCTCAGACGGGCATACTGTTTCACAGGTATGTCCACCACAATGCTTTCCTCTGCGTTCTTGAACTCAGGGCTGTCATACTTCTCCTTCACCGTGATGGCGTAGGAGCGCTGGTCCACTCCTGCCCTGGCCGTGAATCTGGCCCTGACCTCGGTGGTCTGGCCGGGAGCCATATTGTCCACCACCAGGGAGGATGTTCCTGACTCCGTGGTAAACACAGCGCTGTCCGATACCTTTTCCGACTCCAGGTTAAAGAGGATATTGCTGGCAGGAACCGAGGTGGATGCATTTTTCATGTTGAGAATCAGTTCAAACTCGTCCCCTGCATAGATTTCCTCCGGAACCGTGTGATAGCTCTCCACAATCAGCCTGGCCCTGGTCCTGTCATTGGCGTTAAAATCTCCCAGGTCGTCCTCTTTATCCTTGGACACAATATGTACATAAAAAGTTCCCTCCTCCGTGTGCAGGTCTCCCTCTGAGCTCAGGCGGAAGGTAATGGTGTATTTGATTGGATAATAGCCTGTGTAGGAATCCTTGCGGATAGCCATGCTGTAAGGAGCGGACACAGTCTCTCCGGGCTGCACCCGTTCAAACGTGCGGTCATAGTTGCCGTCATTGATTTCAAAGGGGAACTTGGCGTCGTCCTCTGACAGCTGCATGCTGACCGTCACATCCTGGGCAGTGGTCTCCCTCTTGTTGCGGAAATTCACGCTGTAATCCATGACATTGGGATAGACGCCCCTGGGCGTGGGCTGGCCCTCACCCACCACAAAATAATTGCCCTCCTTCTTATCCTCCTCATCATCTGCACCGGAGGTGGATGAGGTGGAAATCCATACATTGATGTAGTCCGTGTCGGAACCGCCGTCCCATTCAAGCAGCACAGGGATGCTGTAATATCCCTGAAGGGCGTCGCGGCGCACTCTGGCTGACAGGGACACACTCTTTACATTTCCTTTCTTGATGGTCCCCACGCTCTTGGCCACAAAGGTGGTCTCCATGATTTCAAAGGGGTAATAGTCCACAGAGTAATCCCCGTTTCCCCTCTCCTCTATCTGCTGGAACTCATTGGTCTCCAGGAGACTGATGCGCAGGTTCTCCATGTCCTCGTCCGTTGCCCTGATACGGAAAGGAATGGACATGGATTTTCCTATGGTTCCTTTCGGTGATTTTGTAGTAAATACATAGTCATTTTCACTGGCATTGGTGTTATAGCCCAGTTTATAATCGCTGGCCGCTGCGCTGGACGGAGACATCCCGGCCAGCATACAGGCCGCCATAAACGCCGTCAGGCCTTTGCACCACTTATTTGCTCTCATTCTCATTGCACTCCTTTTTCTCTGCATTCCCCTCATCTGACGCTTCCCTGCCGCCTGTCTCGATTCCCACAATCCGGCCGTCCATAATCCGGATTCTCCGGTCCGCATAGGAGGCCAGATTGTTGTCATGGGTTACCATAACCAGCGTCTGGTTCTGCTCCCTGACAATCTTCTGCATCAGGCGCAGCACCTCCATGGTAGTCTTGGAATCCAGGTTTCCTGTGGGCTCGTCGGCAAATATAATCTGAGGGTTCACAACCAGGGCTCTGGCAATCCCCACCCGCTGCTGCTGTCCGCCGGACATCTGGTTGGGCATATGCTTAGCCTGTCCCCCCACTCCTACCAGGTCCATGAATTTTCTGGCTTCCTTAAGACGCAGTCTCCTGGAAACACCCCGAAAGGAAAGGGGGAGGGCCACATTTTCCAGGGCATTCATGGTATTGAGAAGGTTGTATGCCTGGAAGATGAATCCCACCTTTTCACGGCGGAAGCTGACCAGCTGCCGCTCCGTCATCTTCTCTATATGGACCTTACCAATCTCAATCTCTCCCTTAGTCGGCTTCTCCAGCCCGGCCAGCATGTTGAGAAGGGTGGATTTGCCGGAACCGGAGGCGCCTACTATGGCAACGAACTCACCCTTATATATGTCAAAATCCAGTCCGTCCAGGGCCCGGACTTTGATATCTCCTACCTTGTATATCTTATATAAATTCTTGACCCGTATGACCACGGGCCGGTTTTCCAGCTGTTCCTCTGCCAAACCCAGGCTCCTTTCCGGGGCGTAAACGCGCTCCAATCTGGATAACAGCCCCTATGGACAGACTGTTACTAATTTTGTTCAGTATAGCACAGAGACGGTGTTTTGTTCTTCTGTTTTTCTTTAATCTTCCTTTAATAATTCCTTACACCCCACCTGTTTTCAGTAGCAAATGTAACACGAAAACAGGTAATTGTAAAGTAAATCAGACCAGAGTACGGCAAAAAGACCGGACTCCCGCTGCTTTTCAGCCGGGGTCCGGTCCTGGATGTTTCCAGTGTTTTAAAATATGATTTAAGCGTACCTGACATAGGACAAAAGATATCCCTTTTTCTTCAGCCATTTCATATCCAGCCGGAAGGGAAGGCCCGGAATGTCCGGCAGGTAAAAGCGTCCCTCCCTGCGCTCCACGGTCACTTCCATGCAGTCCAATACAGGCTGGTTGCATACCTCCAGGAATTCCTCCATGGCCTCATCCCCTGCCGTGGCAATCAGCGGACAGGCAAGAAGGGGAAGTCCGCCTGAAGAAAAACGTATGTTGTTTTGGACCGCCATGTCCCGCACCTGCATCCATTCCCTTACTCCTGCAAAGGAGGAGGGAACCGGCTGAAAATGGCGGACTCCTGCATCCAGATAAGGTGTGAACATATAGTGGTTGCGCACCGACTCACCGGCGGCCACGGGAATGGGACAGCTTTCTGCCAATTCACCGTAGCCCTTAAAATCAAAACCGTGAATGGGTTCCTCAAACCATGCAATATCATATTTCTGAACCTTATCCGCAAATACAAGTGCCTCCCGTACCGTAAAGGAATGGTTGCCGTCAATGGCCAGCTCCGCATCCGGACCAATGGTCTCCCTCACCAGCCGGACGCGCTCCACGTCATACTCCTGCTTCGTGGCAAAATCCGTGCCCACCTTCATCTTCACCGTCTTATGTCCGCAGCCCATGAAATGCTCCATTTCCCTGGCAAGACCGGCGCCGCTTAGGTGTGTGCTTCCGCCGCTTCCGTATACCGCAACGCTGTCCTTCAGAGCTCCCAGGAACCGGTGGAAGGGCATCCCTGCGCGCTTTGCCAGGATGTCGGTGAGAAGGTACTCAAGCTTTCCCACCTCCCCGGCTGTCTCGCCGTCAAAACCGGAATTGCGGCACGCCCAGTATACCTTGTGCATCCATTGGCCGAAGCTCTTTTCCTCCCCGGTCATGATGAGGGGAAGTATGGTCTTTTCCATGATGGATGAGCAGGGACACACGCCCCTCACCCCGTCCTTCGTATAAAGCTCCACATATTTACTTATCTTGGAATGGGTAAAGGGCCCTCCGGTTGCATCGTAAAATGGCTCCTTCTGGGGTACCGGCGCAAGGTTGATGATAAATGCATCTGTGAAGGCAAGCAGTTGGCTGTCATACTCCATGTCCATCTATTCCCATCCTTTTGGAAGATATGCAAGCGTGTTCTTCAGCATGTCGTCCACCAGAAGCCTGACATCCTCTTCCCTGCAGTTCTTTCCCTTTACAAGCGGGTCGTTCATAAATGCCCTGACCACCTTCTCCTTATCCGGCTTAAGGGCTGCTTCCATAATCAGCTCATGGTTTTCCAGATGGGGCATCAGAAGTTCCTTTACTTGTTCAGGCACAGCTCCTGCAACCACCGGGTAAATGTGGTCCTTTTCAAAGACAGCATTGGTCTCCACCAGGGCGTCTGCCGGCAGGTTGGTAATCTGGCAGGCCGTATTGGGGATATTTACATTGCTGACAACCCTTGTAAGGCCGCAGAGGGCCTTGATTAAAAGAATCCCCTCTTCACCGGTGGGCTCCAGCTTCACTTCCTCACTGCCGGAAGCCAGTCTGCTGCTTCTCTCCAGCCTTTCCTTCAGGTCATTCTTCCTCCACTGCACCGTGGTCAGCCCGAATTTCCAGGATGCAACTGTCTCCGGGTCATTCAGGTACTCATTTCCAGGCATGAACTCAGCCAGATGCCGGTCGCCTGCAGCAGCAATGAGGCCGTACCTCTTAAACAGGTCCATTTTAACCCGGTTGGCGCATTTAAAGGAGGAATTCATCCAGTTTTCCCCTTCCACCTCATACCCCTGGTCAAAATGCCTGTCAATATAATCCCTGTACACAGGGAATAAATCAATTCCCTTATAGGATGCGCTTGAAAACCAGGTGAAATGGTTGATACCCAGCACATTCACATGGATGTCATGCCAGTCAATATCTGTCTCTCCGCAGCTTTCCTCGCAGATTCCTTTAAGGACCTTCTGTGTGCCAAATACCTCATGGCAGCACCCGAATGCCTTAATTTCCGGAAATACATGATACAATGTCTTTACGCACAGCGACATCGGGTTGGTATAATTGATTACCCATGCCTTTGGCGCGTACTCCTTTATGGCCTCGGCAATGTCCACGAACATGGGAATGGTGCGCAGGGCCCGGACCATTCCGCCTGGTCCCGCCGTATCGCCTACCGACTGGTAGATTCCCAGGCGCTCCGGAAGATGGACGTCGGACTCCATCTCGTCAAAGGTACCCGGAAGAATGGAGATGACAACGAAATCACAGCCGGTCAGGGCGTCCTTAAGGCTTAAGCTGGTCTCAAATTTCCAGTCCCCCTTGGCGTCATCCCTCTGCATCAGGCGGTTGCCGATAATCTCATTGTTCTTTGCCGCCTCACTGTCAATATCATACAGCCTTATGGTGCCGCTGATTTGGTCCTCCAGGGCCAGGTCTGTCATAAAGGTCCAGGCCCATCCCCTGGAACCGCCTCCAATGTATGCAATCTGAATATCCGTCACCTTATTATCACTATACTTCATATTATCCTCCTTGTTATGAGCACTTTATTCTTACTGAAAATACACCTTCTCAGCATTTCTGTACATGATTTGTTCTTTTTCCTCCCTGGAAAATGCATCACTGCAGGTAATATACTGAATCAGATGCTGATAGCTGTCCTCCTTCAGCACCGAAGGTATATCTGTTCCAAAGATGAGACGGTCTGCCCCTGCTATCTCGATTCCATGCCTCAGATACCGCACCGCATTGGGATAGGGGTAGGCGTCAGGGCCGCAGTTATGGGGCAGGGCCGCCAAATCAAACCACACATTGGGCAGGGCCAGCTTCCTGAGCCCTTCCACCAGCTTATCCTCATCCCTCATGGACACGGCCAGCAGATGGCAGACCACAAACTTCATGCCCGGATGCTCCATTATCACAGTTCTGAGCCGGTCAGTCTGCCAGCTCTCGCTGCCGCATTTGCCGATGTCAATGACAAACACCAGACCATGCTCGTCCGCATAATCATATTCAGCCTTCATGATATCCCCGTCCAGGGGCAGCGTAAAGTGACTGGCCATGAGCCCGGAACCCGTGCTGACCTCAAACTTTACAATGGAAAAACCCAGTTCTTCAAACAGGTGTCTGCGTATCTGTTCCCTGCTCCGGCAAAAGGGGTCGTAGGAGGCGGCTGCCCGGAACCGGTCCGGATATTTCTTAACCGCATCCATGGAATAAAGATTCTGGAAACCAAAGTAATTTCCCTGCAGCAGCACTGCCTTCTCCACTCCGTTCTCATCCATCTTCCGTAGAATATCCCCGGCCGTCACCACTCCGCCGGAGAATTCATCCGGAAGCATCCTGAACCGTTCTCCCGAAGCATATTCCGCCATGCCGTCTCCGGCATAACGCAGCTCCCCGCCTGCCCCTGTTCCGGCTATGTACTGTACCAGATGGACGTGTCCGTCTATTATCTTCATTTCATGTTCCATATGTATTATCCTTTCAGGCCGGAAGTACTGATGCCCTCAACCAGATATTTCTGGAAAAACAGGAATATAAGGATGGACGGCAGGATGGATAGGGTAGCCATGGCGAACATGGCGCCGTAATCCGATGATGAGCCCGGGTCGCAGAAAAGCTTAAGCGCAAGGCTGACCGGGTACATGCTGGATTTGCTGACATACAGCAGGGCCGACAGGAAATCATCCCATCTCCACATGAAGGAGAATATACAGGCCGTAACCAATGCCGGCTTAATAAGAGGCAGCATAATGCGTGTAAAAATACCTGCATAGGAACATCCGTCAATCTTGGCCGCCTCATCCAGCTCCGTGGGAATGCCGCTGATGAAGTTGGAAATCAGGTACACGAAGAATCCCTGTATGGCAAAGAAATACGGAACAGTCAAAGGCATGTAGGAACCCACCCAGCCCAGCTTCTGATACCACAGATACTGGGGAATCATCAGCACCTGGGCGGGAAGCATCATGGACAGCAGCATGGCTGCAAACAGAATGCCCCTGCCCCTGAACTTGAACCTGGCAAACCCGTAGGCCACCAGGGCGGATGAGGCTACGGTTCCCAGGGTGGCTACCACTGAGATAAAGATGGAATTCTTAAAGAACGTGGCAAAGGAAATCTTTCCAAACCCTTTCCATCCCGTGGAATAATTGCTGACTATGAATTTCTCCGGTATCAGGCTGCCTGCTGTGGAGAATATGGTGCTGTTCTCCTTAAAGGAACTCATGACCATCCATATGAGGGGATAAATCATGATAATTCCGATGACGAAAACAATCACATGGTATACTGCTTTTTTCACCACTCGCTTCTCTTTCATGATTAAAGACCTCCTTCATATACCCAGAACCGTTTTGTGGCAAACAGGAACAGGGTTATCAGGCCAATCACAGCCAGCATGACCCATGCCAGGGCTGCACCGTATCCTGTGTTGTAGAATTCAAAGGACTGCTTATACATATACACGGTATAGAGCAGAGTGGAATTCATGGGTTTTCCCTGGGTAATGATATAGCACTGGGTAAAAGCCAGGAATCCGTTAATCATCTGCATGACCAGGTTGAAAAATATGGTAGGTGTCAGCAGGGGCAGGGTAATCTTAAAGAACTTTGCCGGAGCGCTGGCGCCGTCCACCTCAGCAGCCTCATACAGGGACTGGGGAACCTGCTTTAAGGATGAGAGGAAGATAAGCATGGATGAACCAAACTGCCAGACCACCAGTAATATAAGAACCCATATGGCTGTCCTGGTATCGCCCAGCCATGAAAAGCTGGTCTGGATTCCCATCATTCCCAGAAGCTTGTTTACCACGCCGTCCATGGCAAACATCCTCTTCCATAAGATGGATACTGCCACGGAACCGCCGATGATGGAAGGAAGGTAATAGGCGGCCCTGTAAAAACCGGACATTTTGGAATTTTCCAGCAAAAGCATGGCCACAATCAAAGCAAACAGAAGTTTGAGCGGTACAGACACAAATGCAAAGAAAAACGTCACCTTCAGTGTTTTAAAAAACGTCTCGTCCTGGAACATGGAAATAAAATTCTTAAGGCCTGTAAAAACAGGCGGCGACAGGATATCGTAGTCGCAGAACGAATAATACAATGAAATTCCCATTGGAACAATCATGAACAGCAGGAATCCAATGGTAAAGGGCAGTGTAAACAGGACACCGGCCACACTTTCCTTGCTGAGCTGCTGCTTTAATTCCTTCATAGCCTCTCCTCCTGGTAAAAGAGCGGCCGCCAGCAGCCGCTCTTTTTAATTTGTTAATTTTTCTTGGACTCCATGATTTTTGAACCCTCTGTAAACAGCTGCTGTCCGGCATCCTCAGCCGTCATCTGGCCGTAGCACACCTGCTCCTCCAGCTTGTTGAGAAGGTCGTTTACCTCGCTGGAGCCGTCGGCTGCCGGCGGGTTAATCTGGGAAGAATTATCGGATACTACTTCATTGATAAACTTAATTACTTCCTGGCTGGTCTCATCCATCTTAGGCGCAATGGAATCAGCTACGGATGAAGACAGAGGAATACCTCTCTCGCCTAAAAGGATTTCATTACACTCAACTGAATTGGTGATAAAGTTCAGGACCTTGGCTGCCTCGTCCGGATTTGCACTGTCCTTTGTAACTGCGAAGAACTGGCTTGGCTTCAGATAATCGGACTTAACAGGGTCTGCTGACGGCCAGGTGGTCATGGCAATCTCCACGCCTTCAGGCGCAGCGCTTCGGATGGCTGTAAGCTGGTTGGTATAGTTGAATGCGCACCAGGACATCGTCTCAGGATTGGAACCATATACCATTGGGTCCTGCTCCACGGAGCCGATGGTTCTCTCTGCAAATATGGAAGGATCCACAACCCATCCGTCCCTAATGCCTTCCTCGTAGAGCTTGAAATAGGACACATAATCCTCTGCTGTTCCGCCCAGCTTTCCTTCCTCGAACATGACTACATCATTGGCACGGAGGAAATATTCGATGAAGTTCTCGCCGTTGTTATATGCGATGTTGGTCTTATACCCTGTCTTTTCCCTGATTTCCTTGCAGAGGGCAATGAACTCGTCCATGGTCATGTTGTCTTTTACCGTGATGCCTGCCTCATCCAGGGCTGTCTTGTTGTACAGCAGGGCCGGCGCGTTGATGCCGTTGCAGATAGCGTAAAGCCCCTCTCCCACCTTACCGGAGTTCAGTACATCCTCATTGCAGTTTGACACGTCGATGGTGCCGTCTTCAATATAAGGTGTCAAGTCCACCAGCAAATCATTGTTCACATACTGCTGGATGTATTTGTAATCCATCTGGACAATGTCAGGCATGGAATGTCCGGCAGCAGCGGTTGCCAGCTTGTTCCAGTAATCTGCCCACTCTGAGAACTGCCCGTCAAATGTAACGCCTGGATTCTGTTCCGAGTACAGCTCCAGAATGGCCTGAGTGCGCTCATTTCTTACCTGGTTGCCCCACCAGGCAACCACCATTTCAGAACTGTCTCCGGCTGCGGCTGTTTCCCCGGAAGCCCCCTCTGCCTGTGAACCGGCTGCCTTGGTATCTGTTGTACCGGAACCGCCGCATGCTGTCAGGCTTGCTGCTGCCAGGGCAGCTGTGAGCACCAATGCTAATTTCTTTTTCATGATTAAAACCTCCCTCGTTCTTCAATTGCTTTTGATGAACTGATTATACCTGCTTTTTTCTTCCAAACCAATCAATAAAACCGATGTCCATGATTAATTTTCCGACTTTTTTACACCGTTTATACGGATGAAACTTTCCCTTGTCCTGTTGGAGGATATGGTATATATTAAATTAAGACAGGAAATTTCCACTGAAAACAGGAGAAACTTATGAAATACCTGAAACGGATAAAACATGACTTTGAAAATCTATCCATGAAAAACAAGCTGCTGGCCGTTGTATTGTCCAATGTGGTGCTGATTCTGATTATAGCGCTGGCAGGACTGCGGATTTCCTCCAATGCATACAATGAACAGCTCTACAAGGCCATTGCCGGAAATCTGTCCTTTTCATCCCGGACCATTTCCAGCAACTTAAAGAGCATCGAGACCCTTTCCTCTGTCATTATCTCCTCCTCTGTGATTCAGGATTCCTTAAACAGCATTGACAGTACGGATGACCCTCTTGTATGGTCTGACAACAACCCGCTCATCAGCACAGCCATCAACAATTACCAGCAGGCATATAAAAATAACGGCGTATCCGCGATTGCCTTAAACAACCGGTATTTCCAGAACCTGACGAACTTCGTGGTCATAAACAATGCAGATGGGGACACGGTGCAGGACGCGGTGGACAGGGCCAGGCAGCGTGAGGGAGCCATCACCTGGACCATCGACTATGACCACGGCCTGTATATACTCAGCCGCAGTGTCAGGAAGGTGTACAACCTGGAGCTGGACCACCTGGGCGATCTGCTGGTATTTGTGGACCTGGACCGGATTGTAAGGGATGCCAACCGGGCGGTGACCACCTATGATGATTCCAGCTATATCCTCTTTGACGGGGACCAGCTCATTTACACCTCTGCCGGAATCGACCCTGAAACCGCCAATGGCTTTATGAAGCAGACGGGCCAGCCCTACAGCATTGTGCACCATGACGGGCACAGCTATTTTGCAGTTAAGAACACCATTCCCCATTACAACTGGACTTACATAAACCTGGTCCCATATGACCAGATTGCCAATTCCACAGGCATGGCCTACCGGCTTATCCTGGCCATGCTCATTGTGGGCTTCATCATTGCCATGGCATTTTCCAGACGGCTGACCCGTTACATCTTAAAGGACTTCAATCTTTTAATCAAAAAGATGGAATTCTTCAGCAGCACGGAGCTTAAAATGCCTGAGGTGGAGGTGGATTACAGTAAACGGACCGATGAAATCAGCCGGCTGCACCAGCATTTTGACACCATGGCGGGGCGCATCCAGTACCTGGTCCAGAACAATTATGTGAATCAGATTTTAAGCCGGGACGCCAAGCTTAAGGCGCTGGAATCCCAAATCAATCCCCACTTTTTATACAACACCCTGGAAACCATTAACTGGAGGGCCAAGGCGCTGAAGGACCAGCAGATTTCCTCCATGGTGGAATCCCTGGGAACCCTGCTCCGCGCCACCCTCAGCAACAAAAAACCCCTGGTGACCCTGGACTATGAGATTGGGCTGGCCGGAAGCTACATGACCATCCAGAAAATACGCTTTGAGGACCGCCTTCTCTTCCATGTGGAGTGTCCCGAAGAACTGGGCAGGGCCCTTATCCTGCCCCTTACCATCCAGCCCCTTCTGGAAAATGCCATCCGCTACGGCATGGAAGAAATGATGGATACCTGCGAAATCAGCATACGAACCTATCGGGAAGGGGAGCTGCTGATTGTGGAGGTGTCAAATGAAGGCTCTGTATTTGAGGACGGACTCCTTGAAAAGCTTCAGGACGGCACCAAAAATGCCCATGGCTTTGGCATCGGCCTGGTCAATATCCACCAGCGCATCCAGATGTTTTTTGGGGAATCCTACGGGCTGTCCTTTAAGAACCTGAATGAAAAGGCCATTGCAGTCATCACAATACCATACAGAACAGAGGAAGAAGACTATGCTTAAATTAATCATTGCAGACGATGAACGCATCATACGAGAAACCATATCCACCATCATCAACTGGAAGGAGTACGACATCGAGGTGGTGGGCCTGTGCAAAAACGGCATGGAAACATATGACATGATAATGGACGAAACGCCGGATATCGTGCTGACCGACATCCGGATGCCCGGCATGGACGGCCTGGAGCTGATTCGCAGGATTTCAGGCACGGATTTAAATGTACAGTTCATCATCCTCTCCGGCTACGGGGAGTTTGAGTACGCCAAGGAAGCCATGAAAAACGGGGTCAAGTACTATCTCCTTAAGCCCTGCAATGAACTGCAGATTATTGACTGTATTGAGCAGTGCAAAAAGGACTGTTACCAGCAGAAAATCATGGAGCGGATAGTGTCAGACCGCTTCATGGCAATCAACAGCATGAACCACAATGTCATTTTCAGTATTATCAATGACAGCATATGCCAGAACCGCAGTTTTCCCGACATCATACGGTCCTATGAATCCTACATCGACTTTAAATTCACAGGCTACAGGCTGTATTACGTGTATTTCCTGTCCTTTGAACACCTGGAGGAGTTTCTGGATGATTTAAGGCTGTACTGCGGGGAAAACATCTCCTCGGTCATCATCCACGGCATATACGTAAATAATACCCTGCTTCTGTTCTTTAAGGACTTTGCCGCAAACTACCGGGACCTGGAACGTTTCATCTGCCAAAGGCACTACCAGGGCCAGGCCGTTACCCTGGAAACCGAATCCACCCTGTATTCCAACCTGGAACAGCTTCTGGTGGTGGTCCTTAAGAAAATCAGGCGGTTTGGGATGATTTACTATATCAATAATTTCCATCTGCTCTACACCTGCAATTACAACACCCATATAAATGAACTGGAGCAGCTGTGCCAGTCCATCCTGAACAGGCACCAGGATTCCATGCAGAAGCTGACCGAGCTTATTAAGGATATAAATGACATCACCTTTTTAAAACAGATTGCCAGCAACCTGTTTATGAAGCTTACCCTGAACATCCCTTCCCTCTCATCCACCCAGCTGACCGAACTGCTGGTCCGGATTGAAAATGAACAGAGTCTGACAGACCTTAAAAACCTTGCCATTGAACGGGTGGAGGATATACTGAGGGAGCCGGACAGCGGCCAGTCCGTCAGCACCATGACCCAGCAGATATTTGATTATGTAAGCCGGAACCTGCAGGATGACAACCTGACCCTTAAATATATTGCCAAAAACTATCTCTTTATGAATGTGGACTATGTCAGCAAAAAATTCCTGAAGGAAACAGGCACCAAGTTTTCCACCTACCTGGCTGACATGCGGATTAAGACCGCCAAACAGCTGCTGGCATCCAGAGGACTTGATAAGATACAGGACGTGGCCCAGGAAGTGGGACTCGGAAACAATCCACAGTATTTTTCCCAGCTATTCAAGAAAAAAACAGGTATGACCCCCAGCGCCTACATCACACAGGTCTGCGGAAGACCAGGCAGATAAAGGGCAATCCCCTTTGCCCCAGACAATCTCCGCAGACAATTTTTTAAAAAGCCTGTAATTTTTACTTGACTTATACCGCATTCTATGTAAGAATATGACGAGGCACAAATCAGTGCCATATCTGGCTGGTCCGGCTATCGCACTGGTAGAGTGTGAACTATTTCCCAAAATCAATATTTTACAATATAATGCGCAAAGGAGACTCCCATGAGACATTTATTGAATCCCTTAGACTTCTCTGTGGAAGAAATTGATGACCTTCTGGCCCTTGCAAGGGACATTGAACAGAATCTTCCAGGATATGCCCATGTATGTGACGGCAAGAAACTGGCCACCCTTTTCTACGAGCCAAGTACACGGACACGTTTAAGTTTTGAAGCTGCCATGCTGAACCTGGGCGGCAGTGTATTAGGTTTTTCATCCGCCAATTCCAGTTCTGCTGCAAAAGGCGAAAGCGTAGCCGATACCATCCGCATGATTTCCTGTTATGCTGATATCTGTGCCATGAGGCATCCAAAAGAAGGCGCTGCATTCGTAGCCGCCCAGAAGGCCCAGATTCCAGTCATCAATGCCGGAGACGGCGGCCACCAGCATCCCACCCAGACCTTAACTGACCTTATGACCATACGCTCCATGAAGGGACGTCTGGACAATCTGACGGTCGGCTTCTGCGGAGACCTGAAATTCGGCCGTACCGTACATTCCTTAATCAACGCCATGGTCCGTTATCCCAACATCAAATTTATACTGATTTCCCCTCCTGAGCTGCGTATCCCGGACAATATCCGCGACGACGTGCTCATTGCCAACCATGTGCCTTTTGAGGAGGTGGGCAACCTGGACGACGCTCTGGGGCAGTTAGACATCCTTTACATGACACGCGTACAGAAGGAGCGCTTCTTCAATGAGGAAGATTACATCCGTTTGAAAGACTGTTACATTTTAGATAAGAAGAAAATGAAGCTTGCCAAGGAAGACATGTATGTGCTCCATCCTCTTCCCAGGGTAAATGAAATATCCGTGGAAGTGGATGACGACCCAAGGGCTGCCTATTTCAAGCAGGCACAGTACGGCGTATACGTGCGTATGGCATTAATCATGAGATTACTGGAGGTGCAGAAGCCATGTTAAACATCAGCGGATTAAAAGAAGGCATTGTCCTGGACCACATTGAGGCAGGAAAAAGCCTGGACATCTACTATCACCTGGGCCTGGACAAGCTGGAATGCCAGGTAGCCATCATCAAGAATGCCCGCAGCAACAAGATGGGACGCAAGGATATCATTAAAATCGAGGGCGGACTGGATACGGTTGACTTAAAGGTACTGGGCTACATTGACCACAACATTACGGTGAACATCATCCGCGGGGACAAGATTGCCGAAAAACGGGCATTAAAGCTTCCCAAGAAAATCACCAATGTGATTCAGTGCAAGAACCCCCGCTGCATCACATCCATTGAGCAGGAGCTTCCCCATATCTTCTACCTGGCAGACGAGAAGGCAGAGGTTTACCGCTGCCAGTACTGCGAAGAGAAATACAGCGAATTTAAATAAAAAGGTTGTGGGACATTCCCATAAATACATGAAAAGGCAGCCCGGCGTCAATTCCCTTTGGAATTCGCCGGACTGCCTTATCTTTTTTCCCAGACCCATTATCTCTGCTTATCAGCCGGCACGATTTCCAGCCAGTAACCGTCCGGATCCTTGATGAAATAAATGCCCATGCCCGGATTCTCGTAGCAGATGCATCCCATCTCCTCATGGTGCTTATGGCAGCTCTCAAAATCATCCACATGGAATGCCAGGTGGAATTCGCACTCTCCCAGGTCATAGGCTTCCTGCCGGTCCCGCAGCCATGTCAGCTCCAGGGTAAAGCCAGTTACGCCGTCTCCCAGGTATACCAGCTTAAAGGAGCCGTCCGAAGCATTTTTCTCTCTCACCGGTTCCAGGTCCAGCGCCTCCTTATAAAAGGCCAGGCTCTTTTCCAAATCCAATACATTAAAATTAAAATGGTTAAATGTAATCATAGTTCTCTCCTTTCTTTGTACAAAACCGGCCTGCACCGCAGGATGCAGACCGGTACATGAAACATGTTTAATTCTTGGGAACCATCACTTCCATGCCGCCCATGTAAGGACGCAGCACCTCCGGAATCTTCACGCTGCCGTCCGCCTGAAGGTTGTTCTCCAGGAAAGCGATCAGCATACGCGGAGGAGCCACCACAGTATTGTTCAGGGTGTGGGCCAGGTACTTGCCTCCGTCCTCCCCCTGTACGCGGATTCTCAGACGGCGGGCCTGGGCGTCTCCCAGGTTGGAGCAGCTTCCCACCTCAAAATACTTCTTCTGTCTTGGGGACCATGCCTCCACATCCACGGACTTCACCTTAAGGTCAGCCAGGTCGCCGGAGCAGCACTCCAGTGTGCGGACCGGAACATCCAGGGAACGGAATAAATCCACGGTGTTCTGCCACAGCTTGTCATACCACATAGGGCTTTCCTCAGGCCTGCAGACCACAATCATCTCCTGCTTTTCAAACTGGTGGATACGGTAAACGCCTCTCTCCTCAATGCCGTGGGCGCCCTTCTCCTTGCGGAAACAGGGAGAATAGCTGGTCAGGGTCAGGGGAAGCTGCTGCTCCGGCGTGATGGTGTCGATGAATTTGCCAATCATGGAGTGCTCGCTGGTACCAATCAGGTACAGGTCCTCCCCCTCAATCTTATACATCATGGCATCCATCTCGGCAAAGCTCATAACGCCTGTTACCACGTTGCTGCGAATCATGAAAGGAGGCACGCAGTAGGTAAATCCGCGGTTAATCATAAAATCCCTTGCATAGGAAATCACTGCTGAATGAAGCCTTGCAATATCTCCCATCAGATAATAGAAGCCATTGCCCGCCACTCTTCTGGCCGCGTCCAGGTCAATGCCGTTAAACCGCTCCATAATGTCTGTGTGATAGGGAATCTCAAAATCCGGTACCACGGGCTCGCCAAACCGCTCCACTTCCACGTTTTCACTGTCATCCCTGCCAATGGGTACAGTTGGGTCGATGATATTGGGAATGGTCATCATAATCTTTGTAATCTTCTCAGAAAGCTGTCCTTCTTTTTCCTCCAGCTCCGCCAGACGTGCTGAATTGGCGCTGACCTCCTGCTTCACGGCCTCTGCCTCGTCCTTCCTGCCCTGGCCCATGAGCATGCCAATCTGCTTGGACAGTTTGTTGCGGCTGGCCCTTAAATCATCGGCCTCCTTCTGTGTAGTCCTTGCCTCTGTGTCCAGTGAAATCACTTCGTCCACCAGCGGCAGCTTGCTGTCCTGGAATTTATTCTTAATGTTCTGCTTTACAATCTCCGGGTTCTCTCTAACAAATCTTAAATCTAACATGGTATTCCTCCTGGATTTCCTTGATATACTATCTTCCATTTCTGGACAGGTATTCCTGTACTGTTAAAGAGTATATAACATTTTCCCAGGAAATAAAAGCCCTTTTTCTGTTTTTTCCTGCTGCCGTTTTCCTTCTGTCTGTCTGCTGTACCGGCATACGCCGTCCACATAAGTGGCTTCCACCGGAATGCAGGCCAGCTCCTCCGGGGCGGTTTCAAAAGGATTTGCCCCCAGTATCACAAAATCCGCCAGCATTCCCGGAGCAATCCGTCCCTTTACCCTCTCCTCAAAGGAAGCCCAGGCGCCTTCTGCGGTATAGGAATCCAGGGCCTGCTTTATATCCAGGGCCTGTTCCGGAAGATAGGGGCCTGTATGGTCACTCACCGTTGTCCTGGTAACCGCGCATTGTATTCCCTTCATCACATCCGGCAGCTCCACCGGACAGTCTGAGCCATTGGAGGTATGGGTAATCTCATAGAGGGTCCGGAAATGATAGCTGGATGCAGCCCTCTCCTTTCCAATGCGTTCCTCCACAATGTGGATGTCATAATCCAGAAAAATGGACTGGATGTATGCATGGAGGGACAGCCTTCCAAACTGCTCCAGCTGGTCCGGCCGTGTAATCTGGCAGTGGACAATGCCGTGGCGGTGGTCCTCTCTGGGATTCTGTGCAAGGGCCGTTTCATAGGCTGCCAGGACATCATCCAGAATGCCGTCCCCAATAGCATGGACAGCCACCTGCATTCCCTGGGAATTGGCATAGCCCACCATATCCTTAAGCTGCTGTCTTGTAAAAATAGGGATTCCCCGGGTGGATGCGTCGTCCGCGTAGGGCTGGCTGAGATAGGCGCTCCTGGCTCCCAGGGAACCGTCTCCCAGCATTTTAAGGGGGCCAATCTTAAACCATTGGCTGCCCCAGCCCGTATTATACCCCTTTTCCACAAATCCCTTAAGCTCCTCCAGGGTGGTGAACTGGGACTGCTCACAGACCCGGACCGTCATCCTTCCCTCTGCTTCCAGTTCCCTGTATGCCTCCAGCACCCTCTCATAAGGCACGTTGTTAAAGGCCAGCAAATCATCTGTCTGGGAGGAGGTGACACCGTAACGGTTCAGCGCTTTGGACGCTGCCCGTATCATTTCCTTTATATCCTCCTTTGCCGGCTCAGGCAGGCATCCATAGATTAGGTCCATTGCATTTTCCCGGAATATTCCGTTGGGCGTCCCGTTTTCATCCACCTCATAGAGGCCGCCTTCCGCCTGGGGCGTGTTCCCAGTGACGCCTGCCAGATTAAGGGCCATGGTATTCACCACACAGGCGTGGCCGCATGTCCTTGTAAGACAGATGGGGTGGTCCGTGGATATCATATCCAGGTCATGGCGGTCCGGAAACCGCTTTTCGTCCTGAAAATAATCGTGGTTCCATCCCCTTCCCATTACCCAGGTACCGGGCTTTACGGACTGTTCCCGGATAAATTCCTTCATATACTCCTTCATTCCGGCCAGGGACCGGGTGTGCAGGGATAAATCCGCTGCGCGGAGGGCGTTTCCATAGCTCAGAATATGCATGTGGGAATCATTAAATCCGGCGCACACAAACCTCCCCTTTAAATCCTTCACCTCATCCCCTGCATCCCCCATGGCCAGGGCGCCTTCATCAGTGCCTGCATAAATAAACTTACCCTCCTCCACCACAAAGGCCCGGCACAGGGGAAACTCCCCTGTGTACACAACGCCATTCCGATAGATTGTTCTCATGCCGTCCCTCCCCTTATTCAGTCTTATCCTGCCCCGCTTACAGCTGTCACAGACCAAACTCATGAAATAACCGGTCCTGATACTGCCGGTCCGTGGCCGCCCGTATAATATCATCTGTCCTGCCAGCCTCTGCCAGCCTTGCATTCAGGGTATTTACACGCTCAAGCGCCTGTACGGCCCCTTCTCTTTTGCCTTCCCTCATACCCTTCTCAATACCTTTCTCAATACCTTGCTCAATACCTTGCTCCAACAGCATTTCACCTAGAACAGTCATTCCAATCCTCTCCTTTATCTGACCTAATTCCTCCCGGTTCAAGAACTTGACTGCCAGTGCATACAGCACTGACTGCATCTTTTTTCTCTCGTCATCGTCTATATCAAGTTCCTTCCTCTGTAAAAACTCCATCCCCTGATAAATGCGTTCCGCCGTGCCCATGGTTCCCGACATGAACGGAGCCAACAGCAGCGGAAACACATCGCGGCGTTTCAGCGCCTTACCCTTGCGAATCTTCCGCCCCAGCTTTTCAAAAACCTTATCCCCACTCCTGTCTCTCAGACGCACCAGTTTTATTCTGTAGACACTGTCACCATTCATCAGTTCCCTCATCAGGACCTTTACCTTTGATGTGCACAATACCACGGTCGTAACCTGGACATCATACGCAAATCCTATGTAGGCCTCGTATTCACGGAACCGCCTCAAGTCTTTCTGCGTAATGCTGTCGCTCTCAAACTCCAGATGCCTCCATGAATCGTCTGTCATGATGAAATTAAAGTCCTCCTCCAGCCTGCGCATCTCCAGATGAATGTGTTCAGTAGGCGCAATTCCGGCTATCCTGCCCTCTACTCCCACATACGGCAGTAAATCCTCGCCAAAAAACTGGGCCGCCGTCTTCATCACCCGGTCCTCTATCTGGCTAAAGCCCATGTTTTCCGCCTGGTCAGACTGGTTTCTTTTTCCCATACAGCCTCCTGTTCCGGCAAGCCATATAAGACCCTATCCCCATTATAGCGTTTTCTCATAAACCAGACAATAGTTCCTTTGCCTTTCGTGTATTAAAACGATACTTAATAATGGAATAATTGCCCGACGTATATGTATACTGGGCTGAATAATTAGATGAAAGCTAAAAAACAGATACATTCAGATTTCTTAAAATAGGATAATGAGCGATAGATGCTTATATTTCCCTATTGTCTGGTTTCTATAATATAACACCATCCCGGGAAAAACGCAATGGATAAGCTTTTTTATTCTGCCGCCTGAACTGTGGCCTGCATACAATCCAGGCGGCCTTTCCGCCTCATGTCAGCTTCCCCGCCTTATACCGGTTTTCCCGCGCCGCATCAAGCTTCCCCGCTTTATACCGGTTTTCCCGGTTCATGCCTGCTGTCCACTGCACGGACAAGCACCTCCATCAGTTCCTCAAAGCACACGCCGTTGGCTATGGGTATTTCCAGCTCCTCGGACCTGGCAATGCAGGCTTTTACGAAAGAGGCCGCCAGGCGCACCGCGCGGTCCAGACTCCATCCCCTTACGGCGGCAGCCGACACCACGGAGGAGAACACATCCCCGGTTCCCGGCCTCTCATGGCCCACACGCCTGGTTCTGGGGAAGGCGGTCCGCTCTCCCTCAGCCACCACATTCATAATAAAACCGCCCTGGTTCACACCTGTGATAACCACGCATCTGGGTCCCATGGCCTGGATTTCCCCTGCCAGCTCCTTAAGTTCCGTCCTGCTCCAGCCATCCCTGCGGTAAGTCCTGCCGGTCAGGATACACGCTTCTGTCAGATTGGGGGTAACAATATCCCCCATGGACACCAGCTCCTTCATGCGGCTGCACATGGCCGGCGTATAGGTCGCATAAGTCTCCCCGTGGTCCCCCATAATAGGGTCTATAATTACCTTGGTATCTTCCTGGCCGAACTGCCGTATCACATCCATCACAATCTCAATCTGCGCCTCGGAACCCAGAAAACCGCTGACAATGCCGTCAAAGGTCAGCTCCAGCTCCTTCCACTTGCGGATGAACTCTCCCATCTTCGCCGTGTAATCGTCAAAGAAATAGACGGGAAACCCTGTGTGGTTGGACAGGATGGAGGTGGGTATGGGGCAGCACTGGACCTTCATGGCGGATAAAATGGGAATAGTCACTGTCAGGGAACAGCGGCCGTATCCGGATAAATCATTAATCATGGCAATCTTTTTCTGTCGGTAAGCACTCATGTCAAATCTCCTGTCATCTGAGCCGGTCAAAGAGCCCAGTCCTTATAAGTGTGCTGCGAAGGGGCATGTAGATGGCCACCGCCGCAATGGCAGATGTAACAGCATTGATGGAGGTGGAGGCAATGTTCCAGGCCAGCACCAGCTCTGCCGCAGGCTTGCCCAGAATGGCCAGCTTATAATAATATCCCACCAATGGGTCAAAAATAACATTGAATAGCAGCCCGCAGACAGAGGCAGCCACCACAAAACGGAATACATGGCGCTTATCGGAGCTCTCATTAATCCTGCCAAGCCTGTGGGCCACCAGACCGGTTATCAGGCCGATGCAGAGTTTTAACAGAAAGGTCTTCGGCGCATACACAACATAAACAGGGTCGAACAAATCCCCGATGGTCATGCCCAGAGCACCCCCTAATCCGCCGTAAAAACCTCCTAACATCAGGGCTCCCAGGACACAGACCGCATTGCCCAGATGGATGGAGGTGGCATCGCCTCCCGGAAGGGTAATCTTTATCTGCAAAAATGTAAAAACCACATAGGATAATGCCGCAAACAGGCCGGTCAGGGCCAGCTTGTAGATACGGCTGTCTTCCAGGCCCCTGTTATGACCTGCTGTCACTGCACTGGATGTCTTCATACTAACACTCTCCTCATATTGTATATTTCTTACTGCATGGAATGCATCCATTCATGTCACCTATGGTATCACTAAGGTGGAATGTTTTAAATATCCAGTTTGAGAAGTTTTGACCAGGCCAGTTTTGTAAGAATTCATGAAAACAAACATCCGGAATCAATTTTGTCAATCATGGGATTCCACCACAATCAGCACCCCGTCCGTAAAGGTAATGGTCCCTTCCTCCCCCACAAGTTCATTGCTGATACAGAGGCTGGTGCCTATTTCTATGTCCTTCTCATGGAGCGGGTACTTAAAGCCGGTAAGGGTAATGCCCCTGACCTCCCCGGTAAGCGGAAGGAAGGAAATGTATTTCCCCCAGGTCTCATTCCTCTTAAAGGTCCTCTCCCCGTCTATCAGGTAAATACGGTTCTGGCTGTCCAGGATATATGCCTCCATTCCCTTTTGCAGGCATGGAAACAGCAGATGGATATTGCCCAGCATATGGTCCATGCGTCCGCCTGTGGCACCCAGCACCACCACCTGGGTGCATCCCGTTGCCTGGGCTTTTAAAAGGGCCAGCTCTGTGTCCGTTTCATCCTTTTCCGGCTGATGGGTATCCCAGACAATATGTTCCATTCTCCTGTAATATGCCAGTACCTCCGGCCGCACCGTGTCAAAATCACCTACAATCATATCCGGCTCCAGGCCCAGGGCCTTTACGGCCTCCAGTCCTGCATCCACTGCAATGACTTTATCAAATGTTTCCTGTCCCAAAAAAGAACCGGCGAAGGACAGGTCCAGTTTTCCGCCGGTTATAATCAGACAACGCTTCATTTCTCATATTCCTTTAAAATATCCATGAATTCCCTGGTTCTGGCAGAGGGGTCCTGGCCAAAGACAGCAGAGCCAGCCACAAATATATTGGCGCCCGCCTCAATGATTTCCCGGACATTGCCTGCATTTACACCGCCGTCCACCTGAATGTCCGTCTTAAGCCCCTGGTCATTTAGCATGTCTCTGAGCCGGCGTATCTTGTTCAGGGTATAAGGAATAAACTTCTGGCCTCCGAAACCAGGATTCACGGTCATTATAAGCACCATATCCAGAGCACCGAGGATACACTCCAGGGATTCCACGGGTGTGGCCGGATTCAAAGCCACGCCTGCCTTCAGACCGGCTTCCTTAATCTGGTTCACCACACGGTCCAGATGGGTACAGGCCTCAGCCTGGACTGTTATAATATCCGCTCCGCAGTCCTTCATATCCTCCACATAGCGTCCCGGCTCCTCTACCATCATGTGCACATCAAAAACAGCCCTTGTACATGGGCGCAGGCTCTTGATTACCGGCATGCCAAAGGAGATGCTGGGCACAAAAGCCCCGTCCATCACGTCCAGGTGAAGATACTCGGCCCCTGCCCCGTACACCTCCTTCACCTGTTCTCCCAGGCGGGTAAAATCAGCCGCAAGAATCGACGGCGCTAATTTATAATACATGTCTAGTACCTCCTTTTATTTTTCAGGTCCTCATACATGAGGATGTAATTGTCATACCGGCTGGCGCTCAGCTCACCCCGTTTCAGGGCCTCCTTCACACCGCAGACCCGCTCACCCACGTGGACGCATCCCAGGAATTTGCACTCGTCCTCATATGGCCCGAACTCAGGAAAATAATCCTTCAGCTCTCCCGGCTCCAGGGTATCAATGAACATGGAGCTGAATCCCGGCGTATCCATCATGTAGGTGTCCTCTTCCACATAAAACAGTTCGGAATGCCGGGTGGTATGGCGTCCCCTCTCAATCTTATGGCTGATATCCCCTGTCTCCATGGCTGCCTGAGGCTGGATGCAGTTAGTCAGTGAGGATTTTCCCACGCCCGACGGCCCGGCCAGTACTGAGGTTTTTCCTCTGAGGATTTTTCTCATTTCTTCCAGTCCTGTGTCGTCGTAGGTACTGACAAAATGGACCTCATACCCTGCCCTCTCATAGATAGCCCGGTACTTATCCACAAGACCTGCCTCCCCCAAATCAACCTTGTTAAAGCAGATGATGACCGGCACCCCCTGAATCCCCATCATCACCAGAAAACGGTCCAGAAGGTTCAGATTCGGTTCCGGATGCGTGACGGCAAACACGACCAGAGCCTGGTCCACATTTGCCACGGCCGGCCGGCTAAGGGCGTTCTCCCGGGGAAGGATGGCGTCGATATTCCCCTCCTTCTCCCCCTCATCCAAAACAGAGAACTCCACATTGTCCCCCACCAGGGGCTTGATCTTGCGGTTGCGGAACACGCCCTTAGCCTTGCACTGGTACACATGGTTCCTGCCGTCATTGACATAATAAAAGCCTGCAATTCCTTTGATTATCTTACCTGTCATATACTCCTCTTATCCCACCGGGAAAAATGACACCGGATAGGACTTGATTACTGTTAAATTATCTGCATCCACCACTTCCACCATACCACTGTCCACACCGTAGGCCCCCTTGATTCTGGGGAATACCACGGGCACGGTCTGGGCTCCCACTACCAGCCTTGGACTCATTAGGGTGGTGTAAACAGAAGCACCCTCATCGTTGGTCTGGTTGAGGCGAATCAGCACGCGCACGCTGCTGGTCTGGGAAGCCGGTCCTATATAGTTGCTCAGGGAACATGCCTCGTCAATAGAGCCGATATAATACCTCTCATCCTCCGCCTGGGTCTGTGCAGGCTTGCCGCTGACCACATAATCCACTGCTGAGCCCGGAGGAAGAATGGTTCCCGGCGACTCTGACTGATTGATAATCAGGCCCTCCTCCACCGTATCGCTGGCCTCCATGGTCACATTTCCTGTTAAAAGGCCTGCGCCTGCCAGCAGGGCGTCTGCTGATGTGGGCGGCTGTCCCAGAAGATTGGGGACCCGTCCCTCCACATTCTGGGAGCCCTTGCTTACATAGAGGCTGACGCTCTCGCCCACCTTCACCACCTGGGGGCTGAACCGAATCACATTGCCCTTTATGACAGTGTCGCTGTTCTCCTCTGCAACCTCCACAGCCAGCCCTTTCTGCTCCAGCAGAAGCTTGGCGTCCTCTCCGGTCATCAGGGTCAGGTCCATGGCATTCAGGTCCACCTTATCGCTGCCCTTGCTGATTGTCACTCCCACGGTACTCCACTTCTTGACCACGGTGCCTGCCAGAATATCCTGGCCCATGACCTGTCCTTCCGTATAGTTATCAGAGTACTCGCTGCCCATGACCTCCATCACCAGGCTGCTTTCCTTCAGCTTTTCCCTGGCCATATCCTGGGGCAGCCCCAGAACACTGGGCATATTTATCTGGTCCTCTGTGTTAATGTCCACAATGGTGGGGGCGCCTTCGGTGGTCACAGCAACTGTCTCTGTGGACGGCTTATTGCTGCCCTGCCTGAAGAGCCCTGTAAGACGTGAAAATACAAACAGCACCACCGCCACAATAATGATGGCCGCCACAATACCGAAGGCCGTAATGATGCGCTCAAACTGAGTGCTCACATCGTCTCCGTCGTTCTTTTTCCTGGTATGGAGGCGGCCTTCTTTTTTGTGCTGTTTCGGCTTGTTCCTGCCCTGGGGTTCAGTTTTCTCTTCCTCCGGTTCATCCAGAACCTCCTCGGGATAGTTTTTCCTGCCGCCCTGGATGCTGTTCAGTTCTTCCCTTGTAATGGACCTGGTCTTGCCAAGCTCATCCTCTTCCCCGTCCTTGCGGGCATAGATATCCCCCTCCGGGTCCATCAGAGCCTTACGAAGGTCCTCAATCACATCCGCCACACAGGAATAACGGCGGTCAGGACGTTTTTGCGTACATTTTAATATAATCTGTTCCAGCGCATGGGACATGTCAGGCACATACTGGCTGGGCGGCGTAACCGGCTCCTCCAGATGGGCCAAAGCCACAGTGACCGTGTTGTCCCCCTCAAAGGGCACACGCCCTGTGACCATCTCATACATGGTAATGCCAAAGGAATAGATGTCGCTGCGCTCATCGCAGTAGCCGCCCCTGGCCTGTTCCGGTGAGATATAATGGACAGAGCCCACTGCCGTGGCGTTCATGGTCTGGGAGGACACGGCCCTGGCAATGCCGAAGTCAGCCACCTTCACCTTGCCGTCCCTGGATATAATCATGTTCTGGGGCTTGATGTCACGGTGTATGATGTGCTGTTCATGGGCCGCCGCTATGCCCTGTCCCACCTGGAGTGCGATTCCGATGGCTTCCTTGCTCTCCAGATACCCTTTATTCTCGATATAATTTTTAAGAGTGATGCCCTCAATCAGCTCCATGACAATATAATGGTATACATCCTCATCCACAACATCATAGACACTGACAATATTGGGATGGGACAAACGGGCTGCTGACTGGGCCTCCATCTTGAATTTACTCACAAAATTCTCGTCAAAGGCAAATTCCTCTTTTAATACCTTAATGGCAACCAGACGGTCCAGGGTATGGCACCGCGCCTTGTACACCACGGACATGCCGCCAGAGCCAATCCGTTCCAGAATCTCATAGCGGTTCTGAAGATATGTTCCGGGAGTTAACATATGCCCGCCTCCCTTCCCGACGGATTCACAAGAACCACCGCAATATTGTCAATGCCGCCCTGACGGTTGGCTTCCTCTATCAAAAGGGCTGCCTTTTCCTTAAGACTTCCCTCTCCTGTGACGATTTCATACATGGCCTGGTCCTCCAGCATATTGCTGAGGCCGTCGGAGCAGAGCAGGATATAATCCCCATCCTCCAAATCCACTTCAAAGAAATCCGGCTCCACTTCCCTGCCGATTCCCAGGGCCCTGGTGATGATGTTCTTGCGCCTGTTATAATCCTCGCTTCCCCTTTTCATCTGTCCGATGGCCACCATCTCCTCCACATAGGAATGGTCCCTGGTAACCTGCCGGATGGAATCACCGTGTATGAGATAGAGACGGCTGTCGCCCACATTGGCCACATAGAGGATGTTGTCCTCCACCACGCCGGCCACCAGAGTACATCCCATCCCTTTCAGTTCTTCCCTTTTTAATGATTCTTCATACAGCATTCCATTCACTGCCTCAATGCCCTTTTTTAACTGCATCACAGGAGAGCCGTCCCCTGCCCTGTTTATGTATATCACCAGATTCTCCACCGCAAACCGTGAGGCATAATCACCGGCCCTGTGGCCGCCCATGCCGTCTGCCACCAGAAACAGGTTTGGCAGGGAGCCCACCTTTTCCGGTGAGGCATAAATATAGTCCTGGTTCATGGTCCTGACCCGGCCAATGTCTGTCAAAGCATATGCTTCCATGGTCATCCCTCTCCTTCCGTGCATTGTGGTGCCGCAGAAGCTTCCTTATAGCTTCTGCGCAGCTGGCCGCAGGCTCCGCCTATATCCCGGCCCATTTCTCTTCTAATAGTAACATTTATACCGTTTTTTTCAAGAAGATTTTTGAAATCCTGTATGGCCTTCTGGCCGGACTGGACGTAATCCCGTTCCTTGATGGGATTCACCGGAATCAGGTTCACATGGCCGTGCTGGTCCTTTATAAGCTTTGCCAAAGCCCTGGCCTCATCCAGATTGTCATTGACCCCCCGCACCAGACTGTACTCAAAGGTAAGACGGCGTCCGGTCGTTTCGTAGTAATAACGGCATGCCTCCAGCACGTCCTGTAATTGATAGCTGTTGGCTATGGGCATCAGGGTTTTTCTTACCTCGTCATTGGGAGCATGAAGGGAGAGCGCCAGTGTCACTGCCATGCCCTCCTGTGCAAACTTTTGAATACCCGGAACAATGCCGCAGGTGGAGATGGTAAGATTCCGCTGGCTGATATTCAGCCCCTTGTCATGGGAAATAAGCCGCAGGAAACGGATGACATTGTCATAGTTATCCATGGGTTCTCCTGAACCCATAACCACCACATTGGAGACACGCTCCCCTGTAATGGACTGAATCCTGTATACCTGTTCCAGCATCTCGGAGGGACGCAGGTTCCGTTCCAGGCCGTCCAGGGTGGAAGCGCAGAACCTGCAGCCCATGCGGCAGCCCACCTGGGAGGAGATGCAGACGGAATTGCCGTGGCGGTACTGCATCCACACGCTTTCAATCACATGGCCGTCCTCCAGGCCGAACAGATACTTCCTGGTACCGTCCACCTGGGAAATGCGCTCTTCCACCATCTTAAGGCAGGTAAGTCTGTACTGCTCCTTCAGTTTCTGCCGCAATTCCTTAGAAAGGCTGCTCATATCGTCAAATCCTTCCGCCAGCTTCACATGCATCCAGTCATAAAGCTGTTTTGCCCTGAAAGATTTCTCTCCCAGGGCCGCCATCTCCGCTGTCACTTCTTCCAGTGTCATGGATTTTATATCTTTCTTTCCATTGCAGTCCAATAAATCCAGCATAAAAACTCCTTCCAAAACCACCTCTAAATACCATCCCGGCCCGGTTCACTGTCCATGCGTCTGAATACGCTGATAAAGAACCCGTCATAGGGATGCACTCCCGGAAGAAACTGAACCCATCCCTCCTTTAATGAGGGCTCCTTGGGCAGTCCGTCAAACCGGTCCGTCAAATCCACCGGTTCAAGAGGGAACTGTTCTCTTAACCAGGCAGCATTGTCCTGGTTTTCCAGCCTGTCAATGGTACAGGTGCTGTAACAGAGAAGCCCTCCCGGCTTTACATACTGCCAGACAACAGACAGAATCTGCCGCTGGAGTCCTGCCAGCTCCTCCAGCTTTTCCGGCGTCATATTGTACTTAATGTCCGGCTTTCTCCCTATGATGCCCAATCCGGAACAGGGCAGGTCGGCTATGACAATATCCGCCTTTTTAACAGCCGACAAATCCGGCTCCAGGGCATCCCATACCAGGGTCTTCATGTTGGTCACGCCGCAGCGGGCCATGTTTTCCTCAATCAGGGCTGTTTTCTGATATGTAAGGTCCCTGGCTTCCACCATCCCGGTGCCCCTAAGCTTATCCGCCAGATGAAGGCTTTTGCCTCCCGGGGCAGCGCATACGTCTATGATATAATTTCCTTTTTCAGGGGATGCAATCTCCCCCACAAAGGCTGAGGTCACATCCTGTACCTGTATCCAGCCCTTTCTGAAGGCATCCAGTCCCTCCAGGTAATCATACCCGTCAATGGCTATCATGGACTCCATGAAGGGCAGCTCCGAGACCAATGTTCCCTGGTCCCTTAGGGAGGCCAGGATACGCTCCCTGTCCGCCCGGTGCAGGTTGCATCTGACCCAGGTTGGCTTATCCTCAAGAAAAGAGGCGGCAATCTTCTCCGCCTTCTCTTTTCCAAACTCCTTTTCCCACATGCCGTACATCCACTGAGGGATACTGTAGCGCAGGGAGGGAGTGTCAAAGGACAAATTCTCCTTTTCCCTGGAAATGGTCCGCAGTACGCCGTTCACAAATCCCTTAAGCCCGGAAAAGTGACGTTTCACCGCCAGCTTCACCGCCTCATTGCAGACAGCGGAATCCGGTACGCGGTCCATATATAAAATCTGATACACGCTCATCCGCAGAAGACTGCGGATAAAGGGTTTCATCTTATTAATCTTAGTCTTGGAGTACCTGTTTATGACCTCATCAATCTGAATCAGGTATTCCAGGGTTCCTTCCACGGCACGGGTGATAAAGGACCGGTCCGCCTTGCCCAGGTACTGGTACTTCTGCAGTGCCTGGTTTAAGACCAGATGGACAAAAGCCCCCTGTTCCAGCACCTCCGTCAATATGTCCAGGACAATTTCCCGGTTTTCCAGTCCTCTGTCTAAGGTCTTTGCCATCTGAATTTTCTCCTCTCAGGGCCTGTCTGAATATAAATCCCCATAAATTCTCCCGGACCCTGCGCCTTAATCATTCCTGCGGTTGCCGAATAATATGAGCAGGCGGAGAAGCTGGAGAACGGATGCCGCCGCTGCCGCCACATAGGTAAGGGCCGCTGCGTTCAGTACCTTCCTGGTCTGTCCCACTTCCTGCCCGGCCAATATTCCTGTGGAATCCAGAAGAGCCACCGCCCTGTGGGAAGCATTATACTCCACCGGCAGAGTCACCAGCTGGAACAGCACTGCCAGGCAAAACAAAAGGATACCCAGATTCAAAAGAACAGAGCTTCCTCCCAGCAAAAGGCCGATGATAATCAGGGGCCAGCTCAGCTGGGCGCCCAGGTTGGCTGCCGGCACCAGGGCCGCGCGTATCCTCAGCGGAGAATAGTCATTGGCATCCTGCATGGCATGGCCGCACTCATGAGCCGCCACTCCGATGGCCGCGATGGATGTGGAATTATACACTGCATCGGACAGGTTCACCGTCTTGCTTCTGGGGTCATAGTGGTCTGTCAGGTTGCCTGCCACACGGCGCACGGTCACGTCATAGATTCCCTGATTGGCCAGAAGCCGTTTGGCGGCTTCAGCGCCTGTCATGCCGCACATGCTCCTGACGGAGCTGTAACGCTGATACGTGGAGTTAAGCTTGGCAGAGGCTGCCATGGATATGATAACGCCAATCAATATCAGCACATAGGTGGGGTCAAAATAAAACATAGGGTAAAACATCATCAATCACTCTCTTTCTTTACAAAAACGTCCCCCTCCGGGATAGGATATCCGCGGAGAAAAGCTGGGGTATCCATGCGTTTCTTTCCTTCCATCTGAAGCTCCCTGACGGACAGCAGGCCGCTGCCCGTGGAAACCACCAGGCTGTTCTTATCCGAACGCACCACGGTGCCGGGAACCATCCCTGTTTCTGCCGGTAATCCTGATTCAGCCAAAAAGCCATCCGCCTCCCGGCCTGTAACCGCATCCGCCGACCATATCTTTATTGTCTTCCCATTCCACAGGGTATATGCACTGGGCCATGGATTTAATCCCCGAATCAGGCGTTCAATGGACACCGCGCCCTGATTCCAGTCAATGTCGCCAAGGGACTTTGTCAGCATCCTGGCGTAGCAGGTGCCCTCCTCTGTCTGTGGGGTACGGACCAGTGTGCCCTGCTCCAGCTTTGCAAGGGTGGATAAAATCAGTTCCCCGCCTGCCTGGGAAAGCTTGTCATGCAGGCTGCCGCCCGTTTCCTTTTCTTCAATGGGGATTACTGTCTTTTCCAGCATGTCCCCTGTATCCAGGCCAGCGTCCATCATCATGGTAGTGATGCCTGTCTCTCTCTCACCGTCTATGACGCACCACTGGATGGGTGCAGCGCCCCGGTACTTCGGAAGCAGGGACGCGTGGATATTGATGCAGCCGTACTTAGGAAGCTCCAGCACTGCCCTGGGAAGAATCTGTCCAAAAGCTATGACCACATACACATCCGCCTCCATGCCCTGAAGGACTTCCACAAAGGAGGCATCACGCACCTTTGCCGGCTGATACACCGGAATGCCGTATTCCATGGCCTGTATCTTCACAGGCGTCATCTGGACTTCCTTTCCCCTGCCCCTGGGCTTATCGGGCTGGGTCACCACGGCAATTACCTGATGACCAGCTTCCACCAGTGCCTTAAGGGCTGGCACGGAAAAATCCGGTGTTCCCATAAATACAATGCGCATAAACCTCACTCCTATTCTGTGATTTCTTCCTCATCGGCAGCGGTATCCACCAGTTCTCCCTCCACCAGCTCCACATACATCTGGCCTTCCAGATGGGCGCATTCATGGCAGATGGCCCTGGCCAGCAGGCCCTCGCCTTCCAGCTCAAACGGCTCCATATTTTCATTCAGGGCCCTCACCTTGGCATAGTTGGGGCGGGTGACAATACCTGACTTGCCCGGCAGGCTTAAGCATCCCTCATAACCGGTCTGGCTGCCTTCGGTGGCTATGATTTCCGGGTTAATCAGTACGTACTGGTTCCCGTCGTCCACGTCAATGGTTACAATCTGCTTCAGCACTCCCACCTGGGGTGCTGCCAGGCCGCAGCCGTTGGCCTGGTACATGGTCTCAAACATATCTTCAATCAGCTCCATGGTGCGCTCATTCATCGCTTTCACAGGCTTACACTTCTTTGTCAGAATATCGTCTCCCATAATCCTTATCTGTCGAACTGCCATCTCTTCTCAATCTCCTTCATCATGTTAAATCGTACTGCACAGTCAGTCCATCACGGCCTTCTAATCCCTTCAGGCCCTCTTCCGTCATTTTCCTAATCTGTATCAGTATATCATAATTTTCATGCTTTATATATAAAATTTTTCTATAAATATCATTAACTTTGTATACCGCTGCATTGACCGGCCCAATGAGCCGGAAGGACCTGTATCCCTGTATTTTTTCCTGCTCCATGCGGTCCGCCCACTGCTGCACCCATCCTGCCGCCAGGTCCGCTGTCTGTTCCAGCGTCCCTTCCAGAGGGCAGGCCAGCTGGATGGTAAGCAGTGCCACTGCGGGAGGATATCCCAGCAGCCGTCTGTAAGCCATCTCCTGGCCGTAGAAGCTCTCATAATCCTGGGTAGCTGCCGTGCGGATGCTGTAATGCTCGGGCTGGTAGGTCTGAATCACCACATTTCCAGGCAAATCCCCTCTTCCGGCCCGGCCGGCTGCCTGGGTCAGAAGGGCAAAGGTCTGCTCCCCGCACCGGTAGTCCGAGGCGTAAAGGGACAAATCCGCTGCCAGGGCTCCCACCAGGGTCACCTTTGAGAAATCATGCCCCTTGACAATCATCTGGGTGCCTATAAGTATATCTGCCTCTCCCCTGGCAAATGAAGATAGTATCTCCTGGTGCCCGCCTTTTTTGGAGGTGGTATCCAAATCCATCCTTAGTATCCTGGCCTTAGGGAAAAGCTCTGCTGCCATGGCTTCAATCTTCTGGGTCCCTGTGCCAAAGGGCGCAATATAAGGCGAGCCGCACACAGGGCATTTTTTCGGCTGGGGAATGGTATACCCGCAGTAGTGGCACATCATGCGCCCGTCCCGGTGCAGGGTCAGGGTCACATCGCAGTGGGGACACTTGACAGCCTCGCCGCAGGAACGGCAGGACACAAAATTCGCATAGCCCCTGCGGTTGATGAACAGCATGACCTGCTCCCTTTTTTCCAGGCGTTCCTCTATCAGCTCCTTAAGACGCCTGCTGAAAATAGAACGGTTCCCCTCCTTTAATTCTTCCCGCAAATCCACGATTTCAACCTGGGGAAGGCAGGCGTCCTCCTTAGCCCTCTCCTTCAGGGTAAACAGCCCGTACTCTCCCCTCAAAGCCCTTGTATAGGACTCCAAAGAAGGGGTGGCCGAACCCATGACAAGGGAAGCATCATTCATCCGGGCCCGCCTGGCGGCTGCTTCCCTGGCATCATAGCGTGGGGACAGTTCGCTCTTATAGGCATTTTCATGTTCCTCGTCAATGATAATCAGCCCCAGGTTTTCAAAGGGGGCAAACAGGGCGGAGCGCGGTCCGATGACAATATCGATGTCTCCTGTCCTGGCCCGTTCATACTGGTCATACCGTTCCCCTGCAGACATGCGAGAATTCATCACCGACACCCGGTTGCCAAAGCGGCTGTAAAACCGCATAACGGTCTGCCAGGTAAGGGAAATCTCCGGTATCAGCACAATCACCTGCCGCCCGGCTCCCAGCACATGGGCAATCAGCTCCATGTAGACCTCCGTCTTACCGCTTCCCGTCACCCCGTGAAGCAGATAAGTCCGCCGGATTCCCCGGTCATACTCCCCTGTAACTGCATCTGCAATCTCCTGCTGGAAAGGATTCAGGTCCGGCGGGGCGCCCCACAGGCCGGTTCCCTCTGCCGCCCGGCTATCTGCTGCCGTCCGATTATCCGTCGCCCGGTTATCCGCTGCCCGGTTATCTGCCGCCGCACGGCTCCTATCACCGCCCCCCATAAGCAGCTTCATTTCCTCCAAAGGATTCCGGTATTTCTCCACCACCTCCACGGCAATGATTCCGGCCTCCAAAAGAGGCTTAATGGCTGTTGCTGTCAGGCTCAGCCGGTTCATGGCCTCCTCATAGGGAATGGCTCCGTTCTGAAGCAGGGCTTCTAAAAGCCGCAGCTTAGCCTTATGCTTCTTCCGTCCGGCCTCCTCCGCCAGCTCCTCCAGCACGCCCCTGCCAACCAGGGAACGGATTCTCCGTTTAGGCGCCTCCCTGACCTTCTGCTTCACAGGCAGAACTGTTTTCAGGGCCTGATTCATGGTGGAGCCATACCGTTCCTTCATCCACCAGGCCAGCCAAATAAGCTGGGACTCAGCAGGCACGCTTCCCTGCACAATCCCAGCCACATCTTTTAATTTATGGACATCTATCTGAGCCTGGTCTGTCAGCTCCACCACATATCCCTTACGCTGCCGGTTGCCCTGTCCAAAGGGTATGTAAACCTGCTGCCCCACCTGGATTTTCCCCTGCAGCTCCTCCGGTATTTTGTACTGGAACGTTCTGTCCACATTTTCGTGGGAAATATCTATAATAATACTGGCATATCTCTGCGCCACTCACTTCACCTGTCTGTCCTGATATTTTGTACTTTGGTTATTATACATGAGAATTCAGCAAAATGCAAATGGGACGGGGAGATAGGCAAACACGGACAGGAAATTTTATCCGAGGGGAGAAAGGCCGACATGGATTACTGTATTGCATTTTACTTTTGGAATATGTCAATTGCATGGCTTGTGATGCCTGTCAGGTCCCCGCGTTCACAGGTGGCATAGTGGTATTTCAGGTATAATTCAAATGTCTCATCGTCCATCTTATCAATTGCTTCGCGCATGAGCAGGGCGCAGCCGTCCGCTGCGGCATAGTGCAGGCGCGTTGTGGGGAATACGGACATCAAATCGTCAATGTCTTCTTTGCGTACAAGTTCAAACAGGTCCTTTGGTTCGGATTTTGCGGCAAAGGTTTCGGGGTCAAGCAATCCCCTTTTAATGTATTCAGATACATGGATGCTGCTGCGGTTGAATCCTTCGTCCAGGAGACATCCGTCGGATATAACGTATGCGGCTATGATTACGCCTCCTTGTTTTGTGACGCGGATAGCCTCCCCCAGCGCCTGGCGCTTATCTTCCTGATTATAAAGGTGATATAAGGGTCCTAACAGCAGCGTAATGTCATATTGATTGTCCGGAAAGGCGGATAAATCCAAAGCATTGCCCTGTGTAATTGTTACATGTTCCTCGGGCCGTGTGTGTTTGCGGAATACTTCTATATTATGGGGGACCAGTTCCACTGCGTCAACCTGATAACCCTGACGTGCCAGCGCATGGGAATACCGGCCGGTCCCTGCGCCGATTTCCAGCACCCGGCTGCCGGGGGGTATGTATGCTTCAATGTAGCGCATGGTGGTAAGAAATTCAACGGCGCCATGCTTCATGCTCAGACGGCTGTCCTCGTCATAGTTATTATAAAAATCAATGATGTACTGATTTGTTGTCATAATGCACCTCTGTTTCAACCTGATTGTGATATACCGCTAAGCAGATAAGCTCCAGTCCGGCTTTTCCTGTCTGATGAGAGCTGTCAGCATATTTGCGACCATTCTTTCAATGCCGGTATTATCTAATAATATCTTCTGCCCTGCTGCCAGGACCGCTATGCCGTGGGAATAAAGGAATAAATCTATAAATATTGCCCTTGCCCGCTCCGGCTCAACTCCAATTATCTCTGCAAATTCCCCTGCCCGCTTTTCATTGCCTATCTCCTTATAGAAATCACCGGGCTCAGCCATGTTCAGATTCATATCGCTTATAAAGAGCAGCTTGAACAGATGCGTCTCTTCCTTCGCAAATTCAATATAGGAAAGCGGAAGAACCAGGCAGGGTTTTACGCCTTCAGACCTGTTAAAGCCAGCAACATACTGACTGTAATAATCATAAGCAAAATCAAGAAATTCTTTTTTTAATTCTTCCATGTTTGCATAACATGTAAAAATCGGACGCGTAGAACATTGTAATTTACCCGAAATGCTCCTGGCATTGACACACTCAAATCCCGATTCCCTCGTAATATCTAAAACCGTTTTTAATATCATTTCCTTTGTTATCTTTGCTTTGGGCGGCATATGGTTACCTCGTTCATCTCAAATCACAATAGTTATACAACATATGTTACATAACTATTGTTACATAAAATGCAGCAAATGTCAACCGGTTTTACAACAAAAACAGCACAGCCAGTAAGGCTGCACCGTTTCACAAAAGACAATCATACCACTTAATACTGTTTTACAACTGTCCCTCCTGCCCTGTCCCAGGCAATTACCTGTCCCTCAACCCCATAAGAAAAGGGCAATAACTCCCTTACTGCAATCTTTTTCAATTTCCCGTCCACTTGAAGAATCACATCACATTCCGGCGTATCATCATTTTAAATCTGACGGCAGTTACCGCAGGGAGGTATGATTTCCCCGCCCTCCTTACCGCGGACCGCCGCAATGGTTATCAATTCCCTTTCACCATGCGAATCTCACTCCACAACCCCCGCTCTTCTCTCAAACCCCTTAAACCGTCCTGAAAACAAGATTGCCCGGAATATCCAGTCAATGAACATGCCGTACCATACCCCGGAAAGTCCCAGGCCGAATATGTATACAAAGAGGTATGCAAATCCGATTCGGAATACCCACATGGAGAACACGGACACGGCCATGGTGAATTTGGCGTCCAGGGAAGCTCTCAGTGCATGGGGGATGGTGAAGGCCAGGGGCCATATAATCATGGCAATGCTGTGAATCAGAATCAGCTCCCGCGCCATGGCGGCTGCCCGGGAGGACAGATGATAGATTCCCACCAGTTCGGCGGACCAGATGACCATGGCTGTGCTGAATACGGCCAGGATTCCATATACCACCAGTATAAGGGATTTCGTGTAATGCTTGGCCTCCTTTAAACGTCCGGCGCCCACGCACTGGCCTACTATGGTTACCAGTCCCAGGCCAATGGCATTTCCCGGCAGATAGAGGACCGTCACCAGGTTGCTGGCAACGGCAAAGCTGGCTATGGATACCGTACCCAGGGAAGACACCAGGCTCTGGAGGAATATCTTGCCGAACTGGAACATACCGTTTTCCAGCCCGTTGGGAATCCCGATGGACAGAATGTTCTTAATCATATGACGGTCCGGAATCAGGAACTTCCAGCTGTTGAGACGGATGGAGTTGTTCCGGTTCTGGATGAGGACAAACATCATTAAGGCAGCTGCCACACGGCTTATAAAAGTGGGCCATGCCACGCCGGACACGCCCATCTTAAGGCCGAATACACAGATTGCATTTCCTATGATGTTAATCATATTCATGACAAAGGAGGTCATCATGGATACCTTTGAATTGCCCATGGAGCGGAACAGGGCTGTACAGGCATTATAGAGCCCGATAAAGGGATAGGACAGGGCTGTAATCCAGAAATAGGTCTGGGCGTTGTCCATCACATCCTGTTCCACTTTTCCAAATATGCCTCCCAGCAGATGGCGGCCCCCTATCAGGGCTATCCCGGCAATGACAACAGACAGGAGCATGGTCACCAGCACCAGCTGTCCGGCCGCCTTCCTGGCATCCCTGGGCTGTTCCTTGCCCAGGTACTGGGCCGATATGACGGCTCCTCCCGTGGCCAGGGCTCCCATGATTTGTATGATTAAGACGCTGATGGAATCCACCAGGGCAACGCCGGACACTGCGGATTCCCCCACCGCGGCCACCATCACCACATCCACCATGCCCACCAGCACCGCCATGATTTGTTCCACAATAAGGGGGGCCAGCAGCTTTATCATTTGTTTTCTGGAAAACATATCTTACCTTCCTCTTTCTCTCTTAATTCCAATAAATACCCAGCCGCGGTTCCTAAAAGGGATTTCTCCCTCTCAGGGCTGTGGCTGGGTATCCGGAGGACAGGCTCCCGGCCCGTCCTTTATTATCTTTGCGCATGCCTGCCTTGTGCCTGTCACCGCCTATTGGTTACCGCAGTTACCGCATATCAGCCGCCTGCTTCCCAACGCACCTGTCAGCCCATTTCATAGCTTCCGGAGCCCATGGCCCTCATGGAGGTGCTGTAGAACCGCTTTGAAGCCCGAATCAGATAGCAGGTATCCTTGATTCCCACTGTCTCGTACGGGGAATGCATGGACAGCTGGGGCAAACCGATATCCACGGTGTTCAGGGCCACATGGCTGTTGGAGATATTGCCCAGGGTGGAACCGCCCGCCTTGTCGGAACGGTTGGTAAATGCCTGGCAGGGCACGCCCTCTTCCCGGCACAATGTCCTGAACACAGCGGCTGAGAGTCCGTCTGTGGCATACTGTGTGCTGTATTTAATGACAATTCCCTCATTCATATAGGGACGGTTTACCGGGTCTGATTTGTCACCGTGGTTGGGATGGGCCGCATGGGCATTGTCAGCGGAAACCATGAAGCTGGAAGCAATGGCCATCAGGTATTCTTCCTCACTTCTTCCCATGGCGCTGTTTATCCGTCTCAGCACATCCTCCAGGAAGGTGGAATCAGCCCCCTGTTTGGTCAGGCTCCCTGTCTCTTCATTGTCAAATACAGCGTGTACGCTGACACAATCACTGTGGCCGCCTTCCAGGAATCCCTTCAGGGTGGAGAATGCACACTGCAGGTCGTCTAAATGGCCGCAGGACAGGAACTCCCCGCCTGCGCCCCAGATGCTCCCGGGTACACGGTTGTAAAGGTACAGGTCATGGCCCAGGATATCCTCCTTTTTGACCCCGGCGCTCTCAGCCACGGTTTCCATGAAGGTTCCCTTTGCGTCCGCACCGCCGTATAAAGGCAGCATATCCACCTGTGCGTTATACTTATATCCGTCATTGACCTCCCGGTTAAAATGAATGGCCAGATTCGGTATCATGAGCAGGTCACGGTCCACCTTTACCAGCTTTGTCACAATGCGGTTTCCGTCCCTCACTGCCAGACGGCCGGCCACGGAAAGGGGACGGTCAAACCAGGGAGCGCACAGCATACCGCCGTACTTTTCCACGTTCAGCTTCACATAGTGGTTTTCAGCCTCCATCTCCGGATTTTCCTTGATTTTAAAGGAGGGGGAGTCGCTGTGGCTGGCCATGATTTGGAATCCGGAAAATGCTTTTCCCGGTACCTTAAAGGATACGATGGAGGAACCGTTTCTGGTCACATAGTAGGAACCGCCCTCCTTAAGCTCCCACTTCTCTCCCTCATGGAGCTGCGTGAAGCCTGCCTCCTTTAGATAATCCGCAATGGACTGTACTGCGTGGAAGCAGGTGGGGCTATTTTCAAGAAAACCGATGAGTTCTCTGGCTGTACTTAAACAGTCTTCTCTGTCTATATTCATATGATATCTCCTTTGTCTCTTTATTTCTCCTCTACTGTACCATAAACGCACCCCCGGGGCAATGCAGGCAGCCTAACTTTTTTTCTCCTTTGCTGCCATCCATGGCATAATAAATCCAAGTCCTACCAGTACAAAGGGGGTTACAATGTTGAGGGCCAGCTGGAAGGGGTCTTCTGAGTATATACCGGTGAGGCATGCAAAGGCCGTAAATATAAAACACCAGCCGCCCACCAGGATACCGGCTGTTTTATCCTTCACAAACCGGTATTCACCGCAGAATGCATCTCCGGCCCGTTTCAAGGCAATATATGCCACAAAAACCCACAGATAACGCAGAGGCATGCACACGGAGTTCACCTTGACAAGCCAGCGCACCAGGGCGTCCACGTTCCGGATGCCAAAGGCAGGAACCACAATCAGTACGCAGACAATGAGCGTCACCAGCCGGTGGCCGTTCACATAGGTGCCGTGTTCATTTTTCTCAAACATCCTGCTGGGGATGAAGCGGGAATCCGCACTGTCCAGAAGCATGCGCAGAGGCGCGTCCACGGACAGGACCATGACAGAGAACTGTCCAATCAGATTGGTCAGCGCATACACCACCACAAAGAAGTTGCCCGCATGGTAATATTCACCCAGCTTCTGAAAGGCGTAGTAAGCGCCGTTGGTCATCAGGTCCTGGGGGATATGGTCGGAGTCAAACATCATGCCCAGGGCAATGGTGCCAAGGATGGCTGTCACGGCCACCATGGCTGCAAGGGCTACCATGCCCTTTGCAAAGTCCCGGGAAGGGTCCTTCATCTTGTTTACATAGGGGGATATCTTCTCGCATCCTCCCACTGCAAAAACAAGGATGGAAAGGCTGAGAAAAAAATTGGCGTTAAAGTCCGGTATAAAGGAGGACGGGGACCAGTCAATGGCTAAAAAGGAGCCGTCTGTCAGAACCGGGGCAGCCACCATCATGACAATAAACAGCATGGACATGATAAACATGGCCGAGCCTGCCAATGTGGCAAGACGCTTTAACACGCTCATCCCCTTTCCGGACAGATACATGGCAAACAGGAAGATGACCAGGCACAAAATCTGCATCACCGTGGTGTTCATGCCGCTGGCCCTCTTGTCCTGAAACAGGGCCCAGCTGGCTGCAATCACTGTGGAATTGGGCTTCTGGGATATATAGGGCATGTGGACCACCCAGTAGGTCCAGCCCGCGTAATAGGCCATCTTAGGCCCTATGGTCTCATGAATCCAGGAGCTGACCCCGCCTCCGGCATGCTTAAAGGTAGAGCCCAGTTCCCCCACCATAAGGGCATAAGGCACAAAATAAATGGCAAATATAAGAATCCAGGATACAATGGCCTTTAATCCGCCGTACTCAGAGAATCCGTTTATTACATTTCCAAATCCCCAGACCGTTGAAAAGGCCATGAAAGCCAGGGTATGCCAGAGAATCTTCTTATCATCTTTCTGCTGCATCACAATGTTACTCCTTATCTCATTCAGAATGTACTGTCTGTGACATTTCTGTCCATGAAATACATTCTTCCCAAAATGAGGGAAAGATATGAGTGTGCAGTTTGAATCATGCCCTGGTTTCCTTCAGATGCTTCACTGCACCGGACAGCTTCATGCTGTTGGAGCCTTTAAACAGGACGCAGTCGCCCTCCTTAAGGTTCTCATCCAGCCACCCTTCTATCCGGGCCAGACTGTCCATTTTGAAATAGGGCGTCGCTGCATGGGATGCTTCCATTCCGCTGCCAATGGCGGCTGCCAGTTCTCCCAGCAAAAGTACCGTGTCCAAAGGATGCTCTCCTATGTACCCACCTATTTCCCGATGGAATCTGACCGCGTCAGGACCCAGCTCCTTCATGTCTGCCAGGACTGCAATCCTGCGGCCTTCTCCTGCCACGGAGGACAGCACCTCCAGTCCGGCCTTCATAGACACGGGGCTGGCATTGTAGCTGTCGTCAATAACCGTGACTCCGCCCCACTTAAATATCTGCTGGCGTCCCTTATAGCCCTTAAACTGCCCCAGGGCAAGGGCCGCCTTCTCCATGGAAAGCCCGTATGTATCCGCCACTGCCAGGGCTGCCATTGCATTGCTTACCATATGGCTTCCCATAACCTGAAGCCGCACCCGGGTCCTGCTGTTCCCGTGGACCGCTGTGAACACAGGATAGCCGTCTTCCAGGTGCAGGTCCTCTGCCCTGTAGTCACAGTCCTGTCCCAGTCCGTACAGCACCTTCCTCCTGCCTTCTCCGGGAACCACGGAGGCCAGAAGAGGGTCGTCGCCGTTTAAGAACAAGGTGCCCTCTGAGGGCATTCCGTCCTGGATGTGCAGCTTTTCCTCCAGGATGCGTTCCTGGGACCCAAGCTGTTCGATATGGGTCACCCCTATGTTGGTCATGACGGCGCAGTCCACCCTGGCCACCCTGGCAATGCGCTCCATCTCCCCGGGCTCGCTCATTCCCAGCTCAATGACGCCAATCTCAGCGGACTCCGGTATCTCTGCAATGGTAATGGGCACGCCCACCTGGCTGTTGCTGTTGCCCGGCGTCTTATACACCAGGAATCCGGCGCCCAGGGCCGCTGCTATCATCTCCCTGGTAGTGGTCTTTCCCACACTTCCCGTGATTCCCACCAGGGGCAGGGTAAGGCGGTTCCTGCAAAAGCTTCCCAAATCCTGAAGCGCTCTTTTTGTATCAGGCACCTTAATCCAGGCCGCCCCAAGGGCTTTCTCCTCCTGCTCCCGGTTGCCCGCGCACTGCTGCCGCACAAAAGCCTCCACTGCCTCACTGCTGCAGTGTTCACTGGTAAATACAACTGCCGCCCCGCTCACGATTGCCTGGCAGAGAAAGCCGTGGGCATCTACCTTTTCACCGATAATGGGTACAAACAGGTCGTTCCCTTCCATTTTTCTGGAATCCAGACTGATGTGTTCTGCCTCAATATCCTCCCGGCCCAGCAAAAGGATTCCTCCTGTGGCCTCAAGGAGCTCCTTAACCGTTATTCCTGTCATACTATGCCTCGTCTCCCAACTCTTTTATGGTTTCTTCAATGACTTCCCTGTCCAGGAAGTGATGGCGCACGCCGTTGATTTCCTGATAATCCTCATGGCCCTTGCCGATGACAGCTACCATATCCCCCGGCACTGCGTGCAGGATGCTGTGGCGGATGGCATCCCGCCTGTCGGGAATCTCAATAAAGGCCCCGCCTGTTTTCTCTATGCTTCCCCGGATATCCGCCATGATATCCTCCACCTTTTCATATCTGGAGTTATCTGCCGTAATTATGCTTAAATCGGCCAGCCTGCCTCCAATCTCACCCATAGAATACCGTCTGTCCTTGGAACGGTTGCCGCCGCATCCGAACACCACCACCAGCCGTTTGGGATGGTACCTGCGCAGGGTGGTGAGAAGACTCTCCATGCTCACCGCATTATGGGCGTAATCCACCAGAACCGTACACCTGGATGAGGTGTGGACAATTTCCATGCGTCCATTGACCCGTATATGCTCCAGGGCGTGTACTATCCTCTCCTTTGGAAGTCCCAGAAAGCTGCACACGCACAGGGCTGCCAGGGCATTATCCACATTGAAGAGGCCCGGGATTCCCAGGCGCACATCCAGGTCCAGTTTTCCCGTAACGTCAAACTCCGTGCCCACAAAATCCGGCTGTGACACATACCGGATATTGGAAGCTTCAAAATCAGCTTTCTTTTCCCCGTCTTCCTTTACGCGGTAGGTATAAAGCCTGCAGGACGCATCCCGGACAATTTCTGCAAAATGTCCGTCGTTTAAGTTCACCAGGCCTATCCTGCACATGCTCAGAAGCCGGGATTTGCAGAAAAGATATTCCGCAAAATCAGCGTGTTCATCCGGCCCAATGTGGTCCGGGGAAATATTGGTGAAAATACCGTAGTCAAAGGCAATGCCGTCCACCCGGTGCATCTTGATTCCCTGGGACGACACCTCCATAATCATATACTGGCAGCCTGCCTCCGCCATTTTGGCAAAGGACTGGTGCAGTTCATAGGATTCCGGAGTGGTGTTCATGGTAGGCGTCACCTGGCCGTCAATGACTGTTCCCGTGGTGCCTATCATCCCCACCTTTTTTCCTGCTGCCTCAAGAATGGCTTTTATCATATGGGTGGTGGTGGTCTTTCCCTTTGTCCCGGTCACGCCAATGGTAATCATTCTGGAGGCCGGATGGCCGAACCTGGCTGCTGAGAGAAGGGCCAGGCTTCTCCTGCCCTCCGCTGTCTTAAGTATTGTCACCTGTCCCATTTCCTCCTCCGTAAGTCCGGAGGCCGCCAGTTCTTCCTCAACATCCCGTTCCGTCACAAGCACGCGGACGCCTGCCCGCAGCACATCCGGGACAAAACGGTGGGAGTCCACGCGGGTCCCCGCCATACACACAAACACAGCGCCGGGCGCTGCCTTCCTGGAGTCATAGACCACCTCCGTAACTTCCACGTCCAGGCTTCCCCTGACAAGTTCATAATCCAGCTCATTTACCCAGGTTCTAAGTATCATATAAATTCCTCATTTCTTTTTCATGCAACTTATTTTATGCCCAAACCTATCCTGGCCCGGCGCTCCTTTCTTGGATGCGCCGGGCCAGGCCGATTTCCTAGAAGAGTCCGGTAATCTTACCGTTCTCATCCACATCAATGCTGTCTGCCGCCGGTTTCTTTGGAAGTCCCGGCATGGTCATGATGGAACCTGTCAGCGCCACCACAAAGCCTGCGCCTGCTGACACATAGGCATCCCTTACATTGATGGTAAATCCTGTGGGACGGCCCAGCTTGGTCTGGTCATCCGACAGGGAATACTGGGTCTTGGCCATGCACACCGGCAGGTTTCCAAAGCCCATATCCTCAATGCGCTTTAACGCCTTGGCTGCGGCCGGTGCAAAGGATGCGCCGTCTGCCCCGTAAATCTCCCTGGCAATGGTATTAATCTTATCCTTAAGGCCCATCTCATCCGGATAGAGCACATGGTACTGGGTGGGCTTGTTCTCCAGGGTCTCCATTACCTTTTCAGCCAGGGCAATACCGCCCTCGCCGCCCTTTGCCCATACCTCGGACAGGGCGAATTCACATCCTCTGTCCTCGCAGAACTTCTTGATATAAGCATATTCTGCCTCTGTGTCTGATATGAAGGAATTGAGCGTAACCACCACGGGTACTCCGAACTTCTGGAGATTCTCAATGTGCTTCTCCAGATTGACGATACCCTTCTCCAGAGCTTCCAGGTTCTCAGTTGAAAGCTGGTCCTTGGGCACGCCGCCGTTGTACTTAAGGGCCCTGACTGTTGCCACCAGAACCACTGCGTCAGGCCTCAGTCCTGCCTTGCGGCACTTGATGTCAAGGAACTTCTCCGCCCCCAGGTCAGCGCCGAATCCAGCCTCTGTCACCACCACGTCAGCCAGCTTCAGGGCTGTCTTGGTAGCCCTTACGCTGTTGCATCCATGGGCAATGTTGGCAAACGGACCGCCGTGTACCAGGGCGCCTGTGTGCTCCAGTGTCTGAATCAGGTTAGGCTTTAAGGCATCCTTCAGAAGGGCTGCCATGGAGCCTACTGCATGAAGCTGCTCAGCAGTCACAGGCTCTCCCGCAAAATTGTAAGCCACGATAATCTTGCCCAGGCGGTTCTTTAAATCTTCCATGTTGTCAGCCAGGCAAAGGATTGCCATGATTTCGGAAGCCACTGTAATAACAAAGTGGTCCTCCCTGACCATACCGTCTCCCTTGGCTCCCAGGCCTACCACGATATTTCGCAGTACACGGTCATTCATGTCCACGCAGCGTTTCCACTGTATCTGCCTTGGGTCAATCCCCAGGACGTTGCCCTGCTGGATATGGTTGTCTAACAGTGCTGCCAGCAGGTTATTGGCGGATGTGATGGCGTGGAAATCACCTGTAAAGTGCAGGTTTAAATCCTCCATAGGCACAACCTGGGCATAACCGCCGCCGGCTGCACCGCCCTTAACGCCAAAGCAGGGACCCAGGGACGGTTCCCTGAGCGCTATGATGGCCTTTTTGCCCATCTTCCCAAATGCCTCGCCCAGACCAACCGTGGTGGTTGTCTTTCCCTCTCCTGCCGGAGTGGGGTTAATGGCTGTCACCAGCACCAGCTTTCCGTCGGGACGGTCCTTTACCTGCTCCCAGAGTTCATCTGTCAGCTTTGCCTTGTATTTACCGTAAAGCTCCAGGTCATCCTCCCCGATTCCGTAAGCAGCAGCCACTTCTTTGATGGGCTGCATCACGGCCTCCTGTGCAATTTCAATATCTGATTTCATGTTTTTGTTCCTCCTCTTATATTACGCCCCGCGGTTCCCTGCCTTTGCAGGTCCGTCAACGTTTTATTCAAAAGCACCGGCCGCTGCTGCCCTTGCCGGCAGCCGCTGCTCTTGTTTCCCCATACACTCCTGTTTCCCGGTCAGGCCATCTGTACCGCCCTGCCGGGCAGCAGGCTTTAATATCCCTGCTCCAGCAGTTCCTCGAATTCTTCCATGCTCATAAGCACCTTCCTGGGCTTTGTCCCCTCTTCCTCGCCCACCACGCCGGCTTCGGCCAGCTGGTCCATGATTCGGGCCGCCCGGTTAAAGCCAATCTTAAACATCCTCTGGAGCATTCCGATGGATGCCTTTTCCTTCTCAATGATGAACCTGCCCGCCTGGACAAAGTATTCATCCCGTTCAGCTGCCCCGCTGCCCCCATCCATGGACGGGGATGAGACGCGGCTCTCCACTTCCGGATTATATTCAGCCACCATGCCCTGTTCTGTCAGGAACTCCACTACGCGGCCCACTTCCTCATCGGACACAAAGGCGCCCTGCACACGCTGGGGCTTGGGGAATCCCGCCGGATAAAAGAGCATATCGCCCTTTCCCAGCAGCTTCTCAGCCCCGTTCATATCAATGATAGTCCTGGAATCCACACCCGAGGACACTGCAAAAGCAATTCTGGACGGCACATTGGCCTTAATCAGACCTGTGATGACGTTAACCGACGGCCTCTGGGTGGCAATAACCAGATGGATTCCCGCTGCACGGGCCAGCTGGGCCAGGCGGCAGATGGAATCCTCCACTTCTCCCGGGGCAACCATCATAAGGTCTGCCAGCTCGTCGATGATTATGACAATCTGAGGCATCTTTGCCGGCTTCTTATCATCCTCAATATCCTTTATCTTCTCAACTCTTTCATTGTAGCCCTTTAAATCCCTGACATTGCACTCCGCAAACTTCTTATAGCGGTCCGTCATCTCAGCCACAGCCCAGTTCAGGGCCCCTGATGCCTTCTTGGGGTCTGTCACCACAGGGATGAGCAGATGGGGGATTCCGTTATATACACTGAGTTCCACCACCTTGGGGTCCACCATAATCATCTTCACGTCCTCTGGTTTGGACTTGAAGATAATACTCATAATCAGGGTGTTGATGCATACCGACTTACCGGAGCCAGTGGCGCCTGCAATAAGCAGATGGGGCATCTTTCCTATGTCCGTCACCACCACCTGCCCGCCGATATCCTTGCCCACAGCAAAGGCCAGACGGGACTTGTGGTTTTTAAAAGCCTCCGCCTCCAGCAAATCCCTCAGGTACACCATATTATTCTCTTTGTTCGGCACCTCGATTCCCACTGCCGACTTGCCGGGGATGGGTGCTTCTATACGGATGTCCGCAGCAGCCAGGCTCAGCTTGATATCATCGGTCAGTCCCACTATCTTGCTGACCTTCACGCCCTGTTCCGGCAGAAGCTCATACCGGGTCACGGCAGGGCCGCAGCTGATGTTGGTGACCGTCACGCCCACCCCGAAATTGTGCAGGGTCTGCTGCAGCTTTATGGCAGTGGCCTTGTACTCATCCCCAGAGAAGGCTCCGGCATTCTTGGCCCCCTTCTTAAGCAGGGTGGTGGGCGGGAACACGTATTCCTTCTTGACCGCCTCTTCCTTTTCCTTGATTTCCTGGGCCACCGCCAGATTTGAATCTGACTGTTTAGCCTCCTCCCGCTTCTTCTCAATCTTTTTCTGGAGAAGCTCTGTCTCAGTCTCTATGACCTTGCCTGAAGCCGTAACCACCCGCTTAGGCTCCTCCGGCACAAATACGCTGTCATAATTGATCCCCTGCTCCGAGGCGTCTGTCTCATAGATATCTGCTTCACAGATATCTGGCTCACAGATATCCGAATCACCGGTATCTGGTTCACGGTCCCCTGCTCCGGACCTTCCTGCTGCATGAGCACCGGCCGCACCTTCTGCAGCCATGGCATCCGCCTGCGCCATATTCCCAGAGGTCCCATACTCCTCCTCCCAGGGAACCGTATCCTCACGGCCATGGCCGCTGTCCGCATCCCGGCCCGCGGATGTCCCAATGCCCAGCTCCATCTCTTCCAGGGTCTTTAAATCCTTTTTCACATGGATGGTGTCATAATCATATGCATCGTGTGTCCCATACTCGTCCTCCACCCGGATACCGGTAACCACCGGTGCATCATCCCTGCGCCCGGTACGGCTGTGTCCCTCTATGGACCTGGCCAGGGCTCCCACATCGTCCGTGTCATAGGAGTCCCCGTCATCCATAGCCGCAGGCTCCAAAGGCGGGTCGAACCTGCCCACAAACTCATCCGGCGGAAGGATATCCTTTGCGCCGGCTGTCTGGGCCGTTCCCCAGTCCTCCTGGTATGTATCGGGCATTTCCGGCATTTTCTCCAAATCCGCGCCGAACTCCCGGTCAAATGCTTCCTCGTCGTAATCCTCTTCCTCAGGCGTCATCAGCCTTGTGGCATTCAGGTTCACGCCCCGCACCCTCTGTTCCTCGCGAATGCGCCTGCGTTCCTCCTCCCGTATGGCATGGAGCTCCCTGCGCCTGTCCATATCCTCCCTGGCATACTGATAGGCTTTGTCCCCTCCCCGCTTCACAGCAGACACAAAGGAGCGCTCCGTGATGCATACCATACAGATGATAAACAGGACCACCAGAATCAGGAATGCCCCCGGCTTTCCCAGTCCGATGGTGAGAAAGGAGGTAAGAACACCCCCAAGCCATCCTCCCCCCGTACCGGTCAGTGTGGACTGTTTGTAGTACTCCATCCACTTTGCGCCGGCAGGCACTGTTCCAAAAGCCAGCTGCAGCAGTCCGCAGACCGTAATCACAGCCCCCACCACGGCCGCCAGCTTCATGGCGGCATGGATGTTGCCCTGGTTGGACAGATGAAAACAGGTCCCCACAAATATCAGGATGGGAAACAGGTATCCCACCATTCCGAACACTCCCAGCTGCACACCGCGGAGCACATCGCCCACCACGCCGCACAGCTTAAAATTGCTGAGAAATAAAAGAATGGCAACAGCAAAAGAGCAGATGATGACCACTTCTGCTCTCATGAATTCCGTATTATCCTGTTCATAGGCCTTTTTCCCGGTTGTCCCACGGCTCTTGGCGGAAGTACTTGTCTTCTTGGACGTACTTCCCTTTGGCCTTCCCGGCTTTCTGTTCCCACTCTGCTGTCGTTTTGTTGTTTCAGCCACTTGATACAGCCTCCCGTCATTCTCTTACAAGTTATCGTACCGTAGCAGCCTCCCATTCCCACAGCAGGCTGTCTTATTTATACAGTTAACTTATATTATGCTATATTTGAGATCAAAATTCAAGTGGATTGTTCCAAAAGCCTCCAAAACCCATAGCGCATGTCTGCGAAAAAGGGCCTGAATACAGATTTTAAACGGTTATTTCTGCTGCCCGCGCTCCCGCCCGTCAATCATGGCATAGAGCTTTCCCAGTGCTTCCTTGATGCCGCCCACCTGGTTGATAAGGCCTGCCTCCACTGCCTGGGAACCAACCAGCACAGTGCCCAGGTCCCTGGTGAGCATCTTTGTATTATGCATCAGCTCCCTCAGCTGGTCATAGGCAATATCGGCATGGTTTGACACAAAGGTCAGGATGCGGTCCTGTATCATTTCGAAATATTCGTAGGTCTGGGAGGTGCCTATGACCATTCCTGTCATCCGCACCGGATGAATCATCATGGTCCCGGAGGGCACGATGAAGGAATAGTCCGTGGACACGGCCAGAGGAACTCCGATGGAATGGCTCCCCCCCAGCACCAGGGATACGGTGGGAAGGCTGAGGGACGCTATCATTTCCGCGATGGCAAGACCTGCGTCCACGTCCCCTCCCGATGTATTGAGCAGAACCAGAAGTCCGTCCACACTGTCATCATCCTCTATTTCGGCCAGCTTCGGCAGTATATGGTCGTATTTCGTGGTTTTGCTGCTGCCGGAGGAATTCTCATGTCCCTCCACCTCCCCAATAATGGTAATGAGATGGATTTTCCTCTGCCTGCGGTTGTCCTCCAGGATAACCTGGCCGTATTCTTCCAGCTTATTGTCTTCCTTTTCCTCTATTTCCTTTTCAAGCTTCTTGGCCTCGTCGTCCTGCTGGCGTACCTGGCCGTTTCCGTCCTCCACCTGATTGTCTCTCTTTTTTCTGTTATTTTTTCCTTGTCCCATAATCAAACCACCCTTTCGTGAACATTCTTCAATTAAGGATAGTCTGCTCCGGGAACCATAAAATATGCGCTGTCTTTCACATAGTTTCAGCGCAAAATAACCGGCCAGCATAGACTGCTGACCGGCTTTTTAAATAAATATAATGTTTTAAGTCCGACTGCCCGTAACATCCCCGGCCTGAAATCCGGTTTCGTCCTAGTCGCCCAGCACATTCCTGATAGCCACCGGCGACCTGTAATTCCAGGTGGAAATCTTGATGCCGCTCTTCCGGCTGGCTGCGTGGACTACCTGGCCGTTGCCGATGTAGATGGCCACATGGTTCACCTGCCCGCCGCTGCCTGCGTAGAATATCAAATCGCCCGGACGCATGTTGCCGGAGGTTACCGCCTTGCCCATCTTGGCCTGGGAGCCGGAATAATGGGGCAGGGATACGCCGAACTGCCTCATGACCTGCATGGTGAATCCGGAACAATCCACGCCCTTTGTCAGGCTGGTTCCGCCCCATACATACGGGTTGCCCACAAACTGAAGGGCATAGTTCACTACCTTGGAACGCCTGGAGGCAGCATTGTTGGCCGCCACTTCGGCAGGTGAGAACTTGATGGCCTCGTTCAGTGCATAGCGCACCTCCACGTTGTTGTCCCTGGTGGAAATAAATGCCTTGTCCACCTTGCTTCCGTCCTCTTCATCCACGGAATCCAAATCAATCTCCACCCAGCCGTCCAGCTGAGCCACAACCGGATAACGTTCATCCTTCACAATCTGGGTCCAAATCTTGGCATCGGTGTTGGGCTCTGTGCGGACGTTCAGCACATCCGTGTTGATAACCGCCTTAAGGGTGGCATTCTGCATGGCTATGTCCTTTGCCTCCTGGCCTGTGGCCGTGTACTGGGGGTCTGCGGAAATATAGCCGATAATGGGTCCTGATTTAATCTTATACCAGCCGTCCAGGGTCTCCAGTATCTCGCCCGCCGCCTTGCTGGTCATCTTACCGATAATCTTGCCGTCTGCCTTCGGCTCCTGGCGCACATTCAGGTAGTTGTTCACCTTGGATATGACCAGGTTGTCATACTGGTTAATAGCCATGGCCTTCATATCCAGCTTGCGTCCTTCGTTCAGGGAATAGGCCACCTCAGCATATTCAGAGGAAATATATCCCTCCTCAATCTGAATCCAGCCGTCCTCCAGTCCCTTGACCACGTAGCGCTCGCCCTTTAGTGCCTGTCCGATGACATTGCCCGGGTCCAGGGCAGGAGCCTGACGTATGTTCAGGTTGTCGGCCGTCACCGTCGCCCGCAGCTTCACAAGCTCCCTGGCCTTTTCCCTGGCTTCATCCCCGGTCAGAAGGTACTGGTTGCTGATATAACCCTCCACTCCGCCGGACGTAATGTGGGACCAGTCCCCCTCCGTGGCCAGAATCTCACAGGCTCCGTCCCCTGACAGCTTTCCTATAATCTTGCCGTCTGTGCTGGGAGCCTCCCTTATGTTCAGATAGCCGGACACCTGCACGATTCCCAGATTGCTGTAGGAATCAATTACATGGTCAATCTCCTGGGCTTCCTTACGGGCAGCTTCCTCCTCAGGAGAAACACTGGCCGGAACAGCCTGGGCCGGGGTGGCGTTTTGCGCCTGTCCCGTGGGGGCCGGTCCCGCTGCTCTGCCGGAAACCGGCTTTTTGACTGCCTTTACTCCGAACACGATGATTCCCACTGCCACAATGGCAGCCAGCAGGAGCACCAGGTATCTGGGGTCCAGCTGTTGATTCCGTTTTTTTCTGGCCTTATTCAGGCTCGATAGATAATCCTTATGTTCAAGCATGATTATAATAGTCTCCAACTCATTTTTCGCCATAAAAGCTCATATAGCGTAAAGTATATCATAAAAACAGACTCGAAAATGTGAAAAATTTCTTAAATTTTGCCGGTCCCCGAAGTATTTACGTGAAATGCCCCGGAAACCGGCAATTTAAGCGGCTTATACGGATTACTTTGAAAGCAGCATGCGGTCGTTGGCAAACTGTCCGCCGCTGGCCTCTGCAAACTTGGCAAGAAGGTCCTCTACGGTCAGATTCTGCTTATCCCTGCCGGACACATCATAGATAATATGGCCGTCATTCATCATGATAAGGCGGTTTCCTATCTGGATGGCATCCTTCATGTTATGGGTTACCATCAGGGCTGTCAGGTTCTGCTCCGTCACCATCTCATTGGTCAGGTCCAGCACCTTTTTGGCTGTCTGCGGGTCCAGAGCAGCCGTGTGCTCATCCAGCAGAAGCAGCTTTGGCTTTTGCAGGGTTGCCATGAGCAGGGTCAGCGCCTGTCTCTGACCGCCTGACAGCAGTCCCACCTTGCTGCTCATGCGGTTCTGAAGGCCCAGGCCCAGCCTGGTTAACAGGTCGTGGTAATAGTCCTTTTCATTGGCCCTGATTCCCCAGCCCAGCCCTCTTCTCTGGCCTCTTCTGAATGCCAGGGCCATGTTTTCCTGTATCTCCATGCCGGCTGCCGTGCCCTTCATGGGGTCCTGGAACACCCGGCCGATGTATTTGGCCCGCTTATATTCCGGCTGCCTGGATATGTTCACGCCGTCAATCTCAATCTTTCCGGAGTCAATGGGATACACGCCGGCTATCATGTTGAGCATGGTGGACTTGCCCGCGCCGTTTCCGCCGATTACCGTCACAAAATCCCCGTCGTTCAGGGTCAGGTCAATGCCGTTCAGCGCCTTTTTCTCATTGATGGTGCCCTTGTTGAACGTTTTTCGCACATTTGTCATTACCAGCATTATGCATTCCCTCCTTCCGAGTATTCTTTGTAGGTCTTCCATTTGTTGGCAGCCACCGGGATACAGAGGGCCAGTGTAACCACCACCGCAGACAAAAGCTTCATATAGTTGGGATTCATGCCCATCTTGATGACAAAGGCACGGATGACAAAATAGATAACGGAACCAATGACTGCCGCCGACAGCTTAAGGGCAAAATTGCGGAACCAGCCAAAGAGCACCTCACCGATAACAATGGCTGCCAGGCCAATGACAATGGCTCCGGTACCCATCTGGATATCCGCATATTTCTGGCCCTGGCATACCAGGGCGCCGGACATGCCCACCAGACCATTGCTGAGCATCAGCGCCAGCAGTTTTGTCCACTTGGTGTTGACGCCCAGGGCACGGACCATGTCCTCATTGTTTCCCGTGGCCCTCAGGGCGCTTCCAATCTCCGTTCCAAAGAACCAGTACATAACCGCCACCATCAGGATGGCTGCCCCGATTCCAATGACCTGGGATGCCTGGGCCTGGTTGAAACCGGTGGCAGATGAAACCATGGTTACCATGGACTTGGACTTGAGAAGGGGGATGTTGCTGCTTCCTCCCATAATCCAGAGGTTGATGGACCACAGGGATATCTGGGTCAGGATTCCCGCCAGAATGGACGGTATCTCAAAGACCGTGTGCAGGATGCCTGTAACAAAGCCGGCCAGCATTCCCGCCAGGGTGGCTATGGCCAGGGCCGCCACCGGGTTCATTCCCCTGTTCACAATCAGGGTGGCACAGACGCAGCCTCCCAGGGCAAAGCTTCCGTCCACAGTCAAATCCGCAATATCCAGAAGCTTGAAGGTGATGTACACCCCCAGCACCATGATTCCCCAGAGCACGCCCTGTCCCACTGCATCCAGCAGATTCGGACCCATGCCCTGCATCAGATTCGCAATATTCATATTTTATATTTACCTCCGTTCCTGTCTCTGTTCCTTTGTGTGATTCGATTTTGTAAATAGCTTGCCCAAACCGCCGTTCCTCCGGGCCTTACAGCTTGAGCAAACCATCTACCTGCCTGCGGGATACCATTTTATCCAATGACCGAAAAGAGGGTGCTGCAGGCCAGAACGGTTTCCGCCGTCTCTGCCCCGCAGCACCGCCTGTATGGTCTGAGCTGCCTGACTGATTATTTTAAGCCGGATACATCAATCCCAAGGGTCTGGGCTGTCTCCTCATTCACTGTCAGCTCGCACTTCTCAACCGGCAGGTACTCGATGGGCATATCGGCCGGTGACGCTCCCTCAGTAAGGATTTTTACTGCCTGCTGGCCGGTCATGTACCCTAGCTGGTAGTAATCAATTCCGTATGTAGCCAGTCCGCCGTTCTGTACCATGCCAGCCTCGCCGCAGATAACAGGCAGGTTGTTGTCTCCTGCCACCATTCCCACGGTAGCCATGCCTGCTGCAATTACATTGTCCGTAGGTGCGTACACTGCATCCACGGCGCCTACCATGGACTGCACCACGGTCTGAATCTCATTGGAGCTGGAAACCGTATATTCTTTGCTCTCCATGCCTGCTGCTGCAATGGCTTCCTTGGCCATGTCAGCCTGAATCTTGGAGTTGGACTCTGCGGAGCAGTAAAGCACGCCAATTGTCCTGGCATCCGGAACCAGCTGCTTAAGCAGGTCAATCTGCTCCTTCACAGGAGTCAGGTCAGAGGTTCCTGTTACATTGGCTCCCGGCTTTTCATTGGTGTCAACCAGGCCGGATTCAGCCGGGTCCGTCACTGCGGTCACCAGGACGGGCGTATCCTCCACAGCGCCCACCATGGCCTGTGCAGCCGGTGTTGCGATGGCCAGAATCAAATCCTTTTTCTCATTTGCAAACTTGGACGCCACTGTCTGGCATGCTGACTGGTCGCCGGAAGCATTCTGCTGGTCAACCTCGTAGGCGATTCCTGCGTCGTCCAGGGCTGCGATAAAGCCCTCGTTGGCAGCGTCCAGGGCTGTGTGCTGTACCAGCTGGAGCACGCCAATCTTATAGGTGGTTCCCTCTGCCTGTGCAGCGGTCCCGTCCTCTGTTCCCGCTGTTGTCTCCTCTGCCTGTGCAGCCGTATCTGCTGCTGTCTCCTGGGCCTGGGTGGCGGCTGCCGTTGTTTCAGCCGTATTGCCTCCGCAGGCAGTCATGGACAGAACCATGGCGCCCGCTATAACCAGGGACATGAGTTTCGATGTCTTTTTCATCATACTATCTCCTCTTTCCGCTTAAGAATTCGTCCCCTGCCGGGACTTTTCCTATCATACTACAAAAAAATTGCCTCGTCAATTTTATTACTTTAAATTTCTGTGATTTTAAAGTAATAAAGTGAAAAACTGCTATTTTTTACAGAAATTACCTTATTATTTTTTCATGTCAAGAGGAATGGCAACGGTAAACTCAGTGCCCTTGTCCAGTTCAGAGGTCACATGGATGGTCCCGTGGTAGAAACCCACAATATGCTTTACAATGGAAAGCCCCAGTCCCGTACCGCCCTGTTTCCGGCTGCGGCCCTTATCCACCCGGTAAAAGCGCTCGAATATGCGGTCCAGGCTCTCCTTGGGAATTCCCACACCATTGTCCTTTACCTTTACCACCATGTCTCCTCCCTGCTCACCCACCGTAATCCACACCTGGCCTCCGGGCCGGTTATACTTGATGGCATTGGTGGCCAGATTGGTAAACAGCTCCTTCATCTGCTGCAGGTTTGCCCGGATACACAGGGGCTTGCAGTCCACATGGAGAAATACCTGGCAGGAGGCGGCCAGGGGCTTTAAGCTGTCCATGATTTCCTGGAGAAGCACGCTGACTCTCACTTCGGAGAACACCACCTCGGCGTCCATGGATTCCAGCCGGGATATCATCAGGATATCGTTGATAAGCCCGGTCATTCCGGCTGCCTCCTTTTTGATTCTCTTTGCAAAATCCAGCTTCATGCCCTCATCCTGTATCATACCGCTCTCCAGCAGTTCCGCATAGCCCTGGATGGAGGTGATGGGAGTCTTGAGCTCATGGGATGCATTGCTGAAAAATTCCTGGCGTATCTGCTTTTCCTTTTCTATCTGGCTTAAATATTCCTTCACGTCCTTTGACATGTTCATAATGGTTTCGGCAATCACGTTGATTTCAGGGTACTGGCAGCTTTCAAACTGAAGCTCCGTGTAATCCCCCTTTACCTTCATCACTGCTTTTGAGATATTGCGCAGAGGCCTGGTGACCGATGACACAAAGCGCCGGGTGGTCACCACGGAGCAGGCCATGGCCATGAGGAAACTTAAAATGGCTGCCGGAAACAGCATGGGAAGGTATTCCTGCATGCCGGAGTAGGGAACGGCCAGCCGGAGTACCATGTCCGAATAATCAGACCGGCAGGCCACATAGAGCATGGTCTTTCTCAGAGTGGTGGAATAGCGCCTGGCATACCCCTCCCCGTGCTCCACGGCTGCCCGCACTTCCTCCCGTCCCAGGTGGTTGTCCAGGTACTCTGCGTCCGCGTCTGAATCCGTTACAACTGTACCGTCTGTCCTTATGAGGGTCACCCTGCTGGAATCCTGGTCCGTAAACGCCTCCAGCCGCTCCATCTGCTCCATCAGGTCCCTGTCATAATCCAGAATGCTGTCCACGGCCTTAATGGTGTAGGTCATATCATTTTTGGAATTTCTCAGCATCATCTCGCTGCTGGCAATATAAAAGATGACGCTGTTAATACACAGCGCCGCCAAAAGTACCAGGATAAATCGTTCCAATAATGCCTTACGCATATCTTCCTCCTTGGTTTCCTGTCATGTTGTCCCACCTTGTTTATTTCACCCGGCTGCCGCAGCCGGTCACTTCACCATACGGTAGCCCACGCCCCGGACTGTCTTGATACAGCCGCCTCCCTCTTCTCCCAGCTTCTGGCGAAGGGTGCGGATGTGCATGTCAAGGGTCCTGGTCTCTCCGTCGTACTCGTATCCCCATATGCGGTTGAGCAGTTCATCCCTGGTCACCACCCTGGACTGGTTTTCCAGCAGGTAGACCAGCAGTTCAAATTCCTTCAGGGTAAGCTCTGTCAGGCGGCCGCCGCTGGACACCTCCCTGGTCTTCCGGTTGACCTGGATGCTCTGGTAGGACAGCACATCCCGGTCTTCCTCCCGCTTCGTCCTGCGCAGCAGGCTGCGGATGCGGGCCGACAATTCCAGCACTCCAAAGGGCTTTACCATGTAATCATCTGCCCCGCAGTCCAGGCCCACCACCTTGTCAAGCTCCTTTTCCTTGGCGGTCAGAAGCATGATGGGCACATACTTAAGCTGCTCCGTATTCCTTACCTCCTTGATGGCCTCTGTCCCGTCCATCCCCGGAAGCATCCAGTCAAAGATTGCCAGGTCCGGCTTTTCCTCCCTCATTCTGGCCAGGCCTTCCTCTGCTGTCTCAAACCCCTCCGCTGCATAGCCAAAGCCCTCCAGGGCAATTTTCAACAGATTCCTGATGTTTTCGTCATCCTCTATAATATAAATCCGTTCCATTATCCAAATACCGCCTTTCCCGGCATACCAGCCTATGTAAACAGCATACCAGACAGAAGTAAAATCCACCTCATGGGAATGTAAAACTTGTGTAAAGCTTTTCCCGCTACAGGACTTCCTTATACACCCGCAGCACATTTTTATAGAACACAGCTTCTATTTCCGAGGCTGTAAAGCCCTCCTTTTCCATGGCATCCGCCAGCATGGGCAGTCTGCCGGCGTCCCTCATCTCCAGCGTTCCGCTGATTCCGTCAAAATCAGAGCCCAGTCCGATACAGCCAATGCCGCCAATATTCCTTATGTGCTTCATGTGCATAACCATGTCGGATATGCGGCTGACCGGTTCTTCCCCCGGTCCGAAATCCCGCAGGAAGGCGGTACAGTAATTGATGCCCATAACGCCTCCCCTCCCGGCCAGAGTACGTATCATGTGGTCTGTCAGATTCCTTGGATGGGAGGCAATGGCCCTGGCATTGGAATGGCTGGCCACAAGGGGCTTTCCGGTATGCCGGAACACATCCCATATGCCCGCGTCATTCAGGTGGGAGATATCAATCACCATCCCCAGGCGCTCCATTTCCTCCACAAAGGCGATTCCGGTATCCGTAAGACCATGCTCTGTATCCGGCGCCATCCTGAAGGTACCGTCCTCCCGGGTTATTCTGGCATTGGGATATGCCAGTTCGTTGGGATAGTTCCAGGTCAGTGTCATCATGCGCACCCCAAGCCGGTAAAAATCCCGCAGAAACGCGGTTTTGCCCTGGCAGGTTCCGCCTTCCTCCACCGTGATGAGGGCTGACATCTTTCCCTGCTCCCAGTTCCTGCGGATATCCTCATAGGACCTGACGATTCCTATGATATCCTCATGGGCCTCCATCTCCAGGTAAAAGGTGTCCAGAAGCTCCATGCAGTATTCAAAGGGCCTTCCCATGGCTTGTTCCAGATTGACATACAGGGCAAAATTCTGCAGCCCGTAATCCCCGGCCTGCATCTTTCTCAAATCCAGCATCAGCTGGTTTTCAAGTATGGATACCCTGCCTCCCTTCTTATGGTCCTTATAAATTTCCGCGATGGTATCGCAGTGCATATCCACAACCTTCATAACCCCTGTCCTCTTTCCTGTTCTTTTGTATTCCCAATTTATTCCCGCGCAGCCGGAAATATTCGGTTCCCCCACACTATGTTCCAGTCTATACTGATTGTCTGCTTCTGTCAATCGGCCGGATTTGCCCCTGAAAGGATTTCCCTTGCGCGGCTGATTGCATCGTCAATGCGGGGCGCTATGTTCTCCCTTCCGATTTCCCTGTCAAATCCCGCCTTCTCCATCACGGACATGGGCTGCTCGTTTACATGGGAGAGAATCATGGCAATGCGGGCCTTGCGGCACCTCTCATTCAGCTTCTTAAGGCTGTTCAGTGCAGTGGCATCCATGGCCGGAACACTCCTCATCCGCAGAATCAGCACCTTCTTGTCCGAATCCAGCGGAATCTGTCCGATTTTGTCCGCAGCGCCAAAGAACATGGGTCCGTTCACCTCAAACACCATGGCCTGTCTGGGCACCGGCTTCAGGTCAATGCGCTCCCCGTCCGTGCTCTCCTCGTAATCCTCTGCATATTTCCATCCGTATATGTCAGATACGTCCGCCATGCGTTTCATGAACAGCAGACAGGCAAGGGCCAGTCCCACGCCAATGGCCATGACCAGGTCAAACACAACGGTGAGGAAAAAGGTCAGCACCAGCACTGCGGTGTCGCTTTTGGGAGCAGTCCGCACCACATCGGCAAAGGAGCGCCACTCACTCATATTATAGGCCACCATAAACAGGATGGCTGCTATGGCAGGCATGGGTATCAGGGCGGCATAAGGCATGAGAAATACCAGAATCAGCATAAGCACAGCCGCATGGACCATGCCGGCCACCGGGCTGCGTCCGCCGTTCTTTATGTTGGCGGCTGTTCTCGCAATGGCGCCTGTGGCCGGAATGCCCCCAAAAAGCGCTGACGCCGCATTGCCCACTCCCTGGGCCACCAGCTCCATATTGGAATTATGCTTTCCGCCTATCATTCCGTCTGCCACCACGCAGGAAAGCAGGGACTCAATGGCTGCCAGCACAGCTATGGTAATGGCGTCCGGCATTACCTTCTGCACCAGACCAAAGCTGACAGCAGGCAGACGGAAGGCGGGCAGTCCGGAGGATATGGTATACAAATCCCCTATGGTGTTGACCTTAAGGTCCAATGCCTTTACAAGCACCGCTGCCGTGGCAACGGCAATCAGGGACGGCGGCACCTTTTTAAAGAACCTGGGCCACAGGATGAGAATCATCAAAGATACGGCTCCCACTGCCAGGGCCTGAGTGTTCAGGGTGCCTATGCAGGTGATGACCTGCATAAGCTTCTCCATGGTCTCCACCGGTGATTCCCGGAAGGTAAGTCCCAGAAAATCCTTAATCTGCCCGATGAAAATAGTCACTGCAATTCCGGTGGTAAATCCGGTGGTAATGGTATACGGAATGAACCGAATCAGGCTGCCCAGACACAGGAAGCCCATGATAATGAGAATGAGGCCTGCCAGGATGGTGGCCACTGCCAGCCCTTCCATTCCGTTCTTTATGACGATACCTGCCACAATGGTGGCAAAGGCCGCTGTGGGTCCTGCTATCTGCACCTTGCTGCCGCCTAAAAACGAGATGACAAACCCGGCTATGATGGCTGTATAAAGCCCCTGTTCCGGTGTGACCCCTGAAGCCAGGGCCAGGGCAATGGACAGGGGAAGTGCAATGATGGCCACAATAACTCCTGATACTGCGTCTTTTGTGAATTGTTCCTTTGTGTACTGTTTCATGGACAGAAACAGCTGGGGTGTAAGCGTCTTCATTTTAACTTTATCCTTTTCGTGTTTATAAAATGTTAATACTTTTTTAATATAGCGAAAGGACGGCCCCATATCAATTGTTTTCCGCCATGTTTCCAATCTAATACAAAAGCAGCTGCCGGATTCAGTCCCGGCAGCTGTTCATCATTCGCTTCTCAGTGCGTCTATTGGGTTCAGATTAGCCGCGCGGCTGGCCGGCATATATCCGAACAGCAGCCCGATTCCAACGGATACGCTGAAGGATATGATAACGGCTGATAAGGTGGGGGTGGCCGGCACTCCCACGGCAGCTCCCACCACGGTGGTGGCAACACAGCCCACCAGGATTCCGATAACGCCTCCCATGGAACTGGTCACCGCCGCCTCAATAACAAACTGCCGCATAATAGTTCCCTTATCCGCCCCCAGGGATTTGCGGATGCCGATTTCCCTTGTCCGTTCCGTCACTGATACCAGCATGATGTTCATGACGCCCACACCAGCCACCAGCAGGGAAATGCCCGCTATACCGCCTAACATGCCGCTCATCATGGCAATCTGCTCATTCAGGGAATCCAGCATCTCACTCATGGCCGTCACACGGTACAGGTCCTCATCCTTAAAGGTTTCGTACAGGAAATTCTTGATAACCGCAGTGCACTGGTCCGCCTTATTGGTGTCAAGAGCCGTGAATGTGTAGTTGTTAATGTTTGCATTTCTGGACATCTTCACAGCCACGCTGTAGGGAATCCACACAAAATCATCGGTTCCCCCGTCCTCCATGTTATCCTCGTCCTGTGCCTCCGCCACACCTATGATTTTAAAGGCGTAGCCGTCTATCTTAAGGGTCTGCCCAATGGCGTTCTGCGCACTGCCGTAAAGCTCATTTGCCACATACGCGCCTATGACGCACACCTTTTGCCGGGAGACAATATCCGAATAGGCGATGTTCCTGCCCGTCTCCAGGTCATAGGACTTGATTTCCAGATACTGTTCACTGCGGCCCGCCACGGATGTGGATGTCATGGATTCATCCCCGTATTTGATGGTGGAGGACAACGTCACATTGGGACTCAGTTCCCCGAACAGGTCTGTATGTTCCTCATAAAATGCATACATCCGGTCCACATCCAGGGAGCGGGAGGCCAGGTTGGTTACATTTACATTAATCTGGTTCACTCCCATACTGGCAAAGCTTTCCACCACGCTGCCCATATATCCGTTGACCAGACTTACCAGTATGATAACCGCGGCCACGCCGATGATGATTCCCAGCATGGTCAGGAATGAACGCATCTTGTTGCCCCAAATGCTTTTCAGGGCCAGCTTAAATGATTGCAGCATAGTCTTTTACATCTCCGTCAAAATTAATCTGCCCATCCTTTATCCTGACCACCCGCCTGGCTTCCATGGCAATGGCATTATCATGGGTAATCATCACAATGGTGTTTCCCTCCTCATTGAGCTGTTTGAGGAATCCCAGCACATCACGGCTGGTCTTGGAATCCAGGGCTCCGGTTGGTTCGTCAGCAAGTATCAGGGAAGGATTTCCGGCCAGGGCCCTGGCAATGGACACTCTCTGCTGCTGGCCGCCGGAGAGCTGGTTGGGCATGTTCTTCCATTTTTCCGTCAGCCCTACTTTTTCCAGGGAAGCCATGGCACGTTCCCTGCGCTCTGCATTCCCCACCCCTGCATACAGAAGAGGAAGCTCCACATTCTCCAGTATGTTAAGCTTGGGCAGCAGGTTGTACTGCTGAAAAATAAAACCAATCATCCTGTTGCGGATGCGCGCCAGCTGTTTGTCATCCATGATTCCCACATCCTCGCCTCCCAGAAGATATTCGCCGTCCGTGGGCACATCCAGGGCTCCTATGATGTTCATGAGGGTGGACTTGCCGCTTCCCGACTTGCCTACAATGGCCACAAACTCGCCCCGGTCTATCTTCAGGTTGATATCGTCGTTGGCCCGCACCTCTTCCCCTCCAAGATAATATATCTTATGGATATGTCTCAGCTCAATGAGAGCCTCTTCCTGACTGGTTTTGTCCATCTGCCACCAATTCCTCTCTGTCCTGTTCACGTCCCATTCAGGCCGGACTTACGTACGTAACGTTTTCTCCGCCTGACGGTTACCTGCCCGGTCTAACGGTTTCCTCCGCGGTTTCCTCCCCCGCCGGACCCGCTGCGGTTTCCGCCGCCCATGTTTCCGCCTCCGCCGGGCGGACCGCCCATGCCGCCGTCCATCATCATCATGACGCTGCTGGTGCTGTTTTTGCTGGATTCAGACACATATACCACGTCGCCTTCCGAAAGGCCGCTTATGATTTCCACATATGTATCGCTTGCCAGACCTGTCTCCACCTTGACGGAACGGAATCCGGCAGGCACAGGTCCCTGCTGTTCAGTCACTGTGTCGTCCTTCACATAGACCTGGTTGCCTCTCATCAGCGCATCCACCGGTATGGCCAGCACGTTATCCGCTTCCTCCAGGGTTATGACCCCGTCCACATTCATACCGGGCAGCAAATCCCCCATGTCATCCAGGGTAACGGTCACCGGATAGGTGCTTACCCCGTTGGAGTAGGTGCTCTCCAGGCTTACATTGGTCACTGTGCCTGAAAATGTCTGACCCTCAAAAGCGTCGGCCGCAACCTCCACCTTCTGGCCCACCTTTACCTTCTTGATATCCAGCTCATCTATGGACATCTCAAATGTCAGGCTGGACAAATCATAAATGGTGGCCAATACTATGGTGCTGGAGCTGTTCTTGGTTATATTGTCACCCACCTTAAAATTCTTTGTAATAACCTGACCGGAGATAGGCGCCTTTATGGTGTAATTATCATAGCTGTCCTGGGTGCTGTCCAACTTGTTCTGGGCCGACTCCACGCTCTCCTCCGCCTTGTCCAGCGCATCCTTGTAATTCTGAATCAGTTTATCCGCTGATTTATCTGTCATCTTAAATACAGGTGTTCCCCTGGTAACATAGTCGCCTACATTTACCAGAAGTGATTCCACCTCCACGCTGGCTGACAGGTCGGCATTCATGGTAGTGTCCACTGATGCCTCAAACACCCCATCCTCACTGCCTGTAAATTCCCCAATCCTGGCCGTGGCTTTCATGGATGTGGTCAAACCTCCGGGGTTCGGAACCAGTATGGTAACCACCCGCACCAGCCGTCCGCCTGTCAGGACGGTTTCCTGGTTTGCCACTGCCTTAACCGTTCCCGCCGCCTGTTCCCCCGTATCCGTCAGGGTGACTGCCGCAGGCATTCCGGCTCCTATAACAGCTGCTTCCCCGGATAAAAAAGGGATTCTTATTTCCATCACGTCATCGCTGTAAACGTCAGCCAGCTTGGTGTTGCCGCTCACCTTATCCCCGGGGCTGATATACAGTTCCTTGATATATCCTGTGTCGGTGGCTTTGTATGTGTTTCCGCTGTAATCACTCAGGGCGTCATTATAATCTTCCAGGGCATCCTCATAGGAGGACTGGGACCTGGCCAGGGAATTAACTGAGCTGGTCAGCTGGGACTCCATGCTGGACTTGTCAATTTCATAGAGCACCTGGTCCTTCTCCACCTGGTCTCCCTCTTCAAAGCCGGCGGACAATACCTCTCCTTCCACCATGGAAGTAATGCTGTATGTGTCTTTGGCCTTAAGGGTTCCCGATGAGGACAGTTCCGAGGTAATATCCCTGCGTTCCACCGCAGCCGTATTATGGGACTGTGCCTGGGCAGTGGCTGCCTTTGCCTTCATGCCTCTTAAGGTCATGGCCCCGGCGGCCCCGGCTCCCAGTATCAGCAGGAACACAACGGGCTTTACCCATTTTTTCTTTCCGTTTCCGCCCTTCCTTACCTGGGCAGCGGCTCCAGGCGCTGTATCTTTCTGAATTTTGCCCGGAGAGGGCTTTAAAAAGCGCAGGATGCCTTTCTTCTTCTCTTCCATACCGCACCTCACCCTTAATATTCTATGGCGTCAACTGCTGTGTAGCTGCTGCCGCTCTTATTGCATACCATGACCACTTCGTCTCCTACCTCTATGCTGCCATAGATGGAAAACAGGTATTGAAGCTCCGAGGAATTCAGGCTGATGGTGAGATATCCGTCCTCGTCAATTCCATCCTCCCCAAAATCACCGTCCGAATTGTCGTCATCAATCTCCAGGCGGATGGATGTGGGGGTCATCACGTCCGTGGACTTATAATAAATGTTCTTAACCTCGCCCTTTAACAGCACATAGGCGTTGTTGCCCTCCAGGTCATCGTCATCCCACCCCCTGGTGGTGTAGGCCCATATGGTCCTGGACTTTACATTGTAGTAGACAACGGCAAAGCCTGCATCCTGCTGGGATGTCTTCACTGCCTCCAGTGTGCTGGCTGTTCCGTTTAAAAACACATTGGCGTTTTCCGAACCGAAGGGCACGGACTGAATTACGCTGAAGCCCTTGCGCACCAGGATGGGTCCCTTGCGCTCATCATCCAGGATGGTAATGGGATTGATTTCCCCGTCAGAGTTAAGCTCGCAGTCCAGAACAGTCCCGTATATCTCGCTGCTGCCCTTTTTCTTAGTCTTCAGCAGGTTGTAGAATATGTTCATGCAGTCTGTCTGGTTCAGCACTTCCTCCGGCTGGCGGTTCACCTCCTCGTTCAGTTCCAGATAGTTGAATCTGGAAATGCGCGAGGATGCCAGGTCTCCGGTGAAATCCTCGTCTGAATAGCCCAGCATGGTCAGCAATGCCTTCACCGCGTCCTTATATGTAATGTATTCCTCCGGCTTAAAGAGCCCTCCCAGGAAACCGGTCATCCAGCCCTGGGACGCCGCTATGCGGATATAGACGGCATCCGGATGGGTGCCCGGCACATCCGCAAATACGGACACGCTGGAGGCAGGAAGGTTTTCCCGGTAGCTGGAGGCATTTACCAGCATCCTGGCAAAATCACCTCGGGTCACCTGTCCCGTGTAGTCCGTCACATTCAGAATGCCGGTCAGGTTCACCACCTGTTTTCTCATATCAAAGTTTGCGGATGATGTATTGGCCATAACGGTCATAGGCAGAGCTGAGGTCACTGCAGTAACAGCTGCCAGGGAACCGCATATGTAACGGCAGGCTGCATATGGTCTTTTCATTGCTTTTGCTCCTCTCAAATCAATGGTGTTATCCTTTATTTTTTAATACTCTATCACAGTAATGTGTTCATTTTGTGATAAGGGAACAAAATCAGCAACTAAAAAATGCCTGTGAACGCACAGATGAATTCCGGCTTTCCACAGACATATTTTCTGGTTTTCGTCATTGACAACTACATTAACGGGGCAATAAGGCGCATAAGACGTCCCAGCTTCTTCCCCATCCAACTGTAATTTTTGCAGTCCTCCATGGTGATAAGACTGCATTTTTTAAGTGTTTCCTCGAAATCCCGCTCCACGTCAAAAACCACCGGATTCCGGTAAATGTAGGCCGCGCATTCAAAATGCAGGTACAGGCTTCTGAAATCCAGATTAATGGTGCCAACCACCGCCTTCTCATCATCGCTGACAAATACCTTTGCATGGACAAATCCCGGGGTGTATTCGTAGATTTTCACGCCGGCCCGCGTCAAATCGGGATAATAGGTCCTGGCCAGCATGTAGGCATACTTCTTATCCGGTATATGGGGCATAATCAGCTTTACGTCAATGCCCCGCTTGGCAGCATAACTCAGGGCATTGACCATCTCATCGTCCAGAATCAGGTAGGGCGTCATAATATGGACATAATTCCTGGCCTGGTTCAGGATATCCAGATAGACCCGCTCTCCCACCTGCTCACGGTCCATGGGACTGTCCCCATAGGGCAGCACAAAGCCGGAATGGTCCGCGGCCAGGGGATGCTCATAGTCTGCGGGAACAGCGTATTTCCCATAATTCTCCGGCTGTTTTTCCGTCACGTTCCACATCTGCAGAAACATCATGGTAAAGCTCTGGACCGCATCTCCCTTCAGCATGATGGCCGTATCCTTCCAGTGGCCGAACCGCACCTTGCGGTTAATGTACTCGTCCGCCAGGTTCACCCCGCCTGTAAAGGCCGTATGTCCGTCTATGACCACAATCTTCCTGTGGTCCCTGTTATTCTGATAGGTAGATAAGGTGGGCTTAATGGGCGAGAACATCTTGCAGCGGATGCCCTTTTTCTCCAGCACCCTGGGATAATGGTACGGCAGGAGCATAAGGCAGCACATGCCGTCATACATGACCCTGACCTCCACTCCCTCCCTAACCTTCTCCTCCAGCACCTCCAGGATACTGTCCCACATGTATCCCCGCTCCACAATAAAATATTCCATGAAAATAAAGTGCCGGGCCCCCTTAAGCTCCCTCATGAGCGCCTCAAACTTATCCTCTCCCAGAGGAAAGTATTCCACATGGGTGTTGCCGTAGGCGGGATACCCTGCATGGTCCTTCATGTAGTCAATGAGGTGGCTGCTTCTCTTGCTGGCCTCCCTGATTCGCTCCTGGACCGCCTCATCCTGCCTGAGATAGGGAGCTGTGTCCCCTATGGTTTTCTTCAGGCGGCGGGCCAGAAGCTTTGTCTGGAACTGCATCTGCACAAAGATGTACAGCAGGACGCCAAACACTGGAATCACCAGAACCGGCACAATCCAGGCCAGCTTAAAGCTGGAGTTAATGGGTTCATTGAAAATATAGATGATGACAGCCGCACTCAGAAGGATGGATATGGCGTATACAATGTGCATGTACTCTTCCAGCCACCGGAAGGCTCCAAACAGAATTCCCACCTGTATGGCCATGAACAGAACCACAAAGGCCGTCCTTCCAAATATAATCCGGAATAATCCCCTTAGTTTCTTCATCCTGTCCCTTTTCTCCTCTCGCGTCGCTTAAAAACCCCTGGCAAAAAACCGGCCTCGGCCGGTGTGACTCACGAAAGCGTGTCAGAAAATTGCGTTCCGCCAGCTGTGCGTCCCACTTTGTGGGAAACGCCGGGAATGAATTTTCAAACACGCTCGGGGGTAATCCTTTGTCTTTATACGGCCGTTTCAGCCCTTTGTGTACCGGTGAAAATCTTACTGTCCAAATCAGCAATGGTCACTTTCTCTAAATATGCCTGACAGCACTGGTTCAGCTCTCCATAGAGCTCATCCATAATTCCTGCCATGCCTGACGATATGAGACAGGCCATGTGAGGATTGCCGCTTTTCCAGGAAGCAGCCACAAAGGGCGTATCCAGGGCCTCAGCCACCATGGACAGATTCACGTCCCTGCTGTCACGGTGGAACAGATAACCGCCGTCCACCCCTTCCTTTGTCTTCACAAGGTCCGCCTTCTTAAGCTTTGCCATGACCTTACGTATCCTGGCAGCATTGGTACAGACATTCTCTGCAAGTCCTTCGCTGGAATACACAGTCCCCTTGTGATTCAAAAAAACCAGCGCATGCACCGCAATGGTAAATTCACTTGTCACTTTTCCGATTCCCCTTTCCTACCTGTAACAGCCTGCTGCTGTCTCACCCTAAATCATACCATTTTTCACAGGAAAATGCACTTGTTTTTTCATATCATACATTATATCACAGCCTGTGCAGCGTCAACTCCCGCTGACCAGACCCAATCATGAGCCAAACGGAATGATTGCCTCCCCGACCGTTCCTTCCGTTGTTCCCGCTGTCTGTCCTTCCTGATTGTTTTCTCCTGCATCTGCCTGGGGCTGGTCCCCTGCAGACGGCAGGGCAGCTGAATTATGCTGTATCTTAGCGGGCTTTGCTTTGTAGGTACTGGTGTAAAGAAAGGTTTCTTCCTCCACCTGACCGTCTTTTGTGAGAATGCGGTATGATTTCCAGACCGAGCCCGGCTGGGCCTGCTCCACTATCTTCTCTTCCCCGTATGCCAGTTCCGGGTTTTCCTCATAAACAGGCTCCGGCGGTTCCAGGTCCCTGACCTTTTCTGAACGCATGGAAATGCGTTCATTCTCTTCCAGCAAGGGCAGACCGACAATGGAAAGCTTCAGCTGTTTTCCGTCAAAGGACGCCCTAAGGCCAATGGCAGTGTCCTGGGTATTGACAAATTTAAGGTCGGGTCCTGCATAGCCGTCAAAACTAACCATGGCATCCTGTCCCCTATCAATATAACTGGGCGCAAAGCTGTGGAAATTCCGCTCCGTTGTCTTGTATCCTGAATTGATGATGGCATGGTACAGCGTGGTGGAAACCTGGCACACGCCGCCGCCCGGTTCCTCTATCAGGACACCATTCCTGTAGGCACCGGCGGGCTGGTAGCCCTTTTCGCTGGTGCGGTTGCCTGTGGCCAGGTTAAAGGAGAATTCCTCCCCGGGCTTTAACACCACACCGTCTATGGCATCTGATGCAAGACGGATGTTCTGGTTCCTGTTCTTATTATCCGTTGTGGTGGTGGTAAAGGTACCAATTACCTTGTACTGGTCCCTGGCCTGGGCAGCCGTCCGTTTGGGCGCTATGGAATCAAAGGCCGCCTGGATTTCCGTCCGGAACTCACCCTTTCTGGCTGCCTCCATCAGTTCCTCCACCAGCTGCTCCTGCTTCAGGCTGCGTCCATACTGTTCCTGGGTATAGCGGTAGGTCTTTGCGTCCTTGTCAAAGGATTCCATCTGGGAATCCGCCGCCCCCCTGTCCCATTTTTGGGCCAGCTCCGCTGCCTGTCCCGCAAATGCCTGTTCCAGACGGTCATAATCCAGCTCATAGCTCTGGGGCTTATCCCTATCCGCGTGTTCTATGGTTTCAAGTATTTTATCCAGCTGGGGACCTGTGAGGTCTTCCAGGGCAATGCTCTCTTCCCCATCCCGGACCTTCATATCCCAGCGGTATGCCTCCCTTATCTTGGATGCAGCCTGTTCCATGGTCAGTCCGTCCAGCTTTATATTTCCAACCGATACGTTTCCCAGACGTCCTGAATCCAAAGCTCCTGTCATTTCCGTGCTGCCCGGTGTTTCTATGCTTACCTGGGCTCCTTTGGCCTCCCGTCCCCTTTCCCTGATTCGTGCTGCTGCTCCGTAGATTATGACAGCCGCAGCCAGAGCTGACAGGAGCCATGCCTTACGGACCGTTACTCTTGTCCTTCTATGGTATTTTCTTCTTATGGCTCTGGCTCTGCTTCTGTTCATCTTTCTATCTCCGTTTTCCTTCCATTGTCTGTTCTATGATATTTTTCATCATGTCCTCGTTCAGCTGTCCGCTGGCGTATCCGAATACGTTTCCGTCCCTGTCAATCATAAACGTGGTGGGATAAGAATAGATGCCGTATGCGCTGAACAGCTCGCCCGTGGTATCCATGAGCACCGGATATGTGTATCCGTTTTCCTCCAGGAATTCTTTGATTCCCTCTTCTGATTTTTCATTGCCATATCCCGGTCCGGCCACCCCCAGTACAATAAGGGCGTCATCCCCTTCCGTATCATAGGTTTCGTATATTTTCTGTATATCCGGCATCTCTGCCCGGCAGGGCGGACACCATGTGGCCCAGAAATTTAAGAATATGGTCTTTCCCTTGTAATCTGACAGGGAATGGGTATTGCCGTACTGGTCCTTAAGCGTAAAATCAACGGCTGGAAGCACATCCTGTTCTCCGGCGCCGGACTGGTCCGTCCCATTTTCTTCCCCTGCATTTCCGTCTGCTGCATTGGCTTTATTTGTATCCGGTGTGTCAGACGGATTCACTGCACCTGCGGTCTTTTCTTCAGCGGTATCTGCTTCTTCTGCCCCATCTGCGGTTTTGGTTTGAGCCTTAATACCTTCTGTTTCAGATTCGCTGTCACCGGATTCGGACTCCGTATCAGCAGCCGCCGGGGTTTTGCCGCCCTTTCCCGGCTCCTGGCTGCCCTGGACCGAAGACTGGGACTGGAACCTGGAAAGGTATCCTGTCACTGCATTCATTCTTCCGGTAAACATCAGAAGGCCCATGAAAATCATCAGGATTCCTCCCACCTTCACCGTGTATTTCACCACATTGCCATGGGTCTTAAAGAATTCCAGCAGAGAAGTGGTGAACAATCCCACTGCAAGGAACGGCAGTACAAATCCCAGTGTATAAACTCCAATCAGGCCAAAGGCCAATGCCTTTGTACTGGCAGATGCCGCCATGAGAAGAACGCTTGCAAGGGCCGGTCCCACACAGGGCGTCCATGCAAAACTGAAGGTAAAGCCCATAACCAGGGCAGTCACCGGCGACATGGCCAGCATATCCAGCTTGAAAGGCAGCCTGTGCTCCTTTCCCATGGCTCCGCTCTTACCAAAAAATCCCAGTTGATAAAATCCAAAGAGCACCACCAGGATTCCTCCCACCCTGGCAAAGAAAAGCTGGTTGCTCTTAAAGAAGGTTCCCAGGGTGGAGAATCCCAGTCCCAGCAGGAAGAAGGCAAAGCTGACGCCGATGACAAAACAGAGCGTGTGAAGCATTACCTTGCTCCGTTCATAATGCATGCGGCCGTCCTCACCGCGCTTCCCGGTACCGCCGGAGAGATACCCGATGTATAAGGGTATGAGGGGCAGGACGCAGGGAGAGAAAAAGCTGACCAGTCCCTGTATGAATACCGTCAGAGCCGGTACGCTGATATCGAATGAAAATCCCATAGGTGTGTCTCCTTTTTATGTGTGATGTTTTGTGTCATATATTCTATCTTTTTTTGTGACATTGTCATACTGCAAATAAATCATTAAAGGCCTCGCTCATGGTCGGATGGGTGTAGATGGTATCCCTCAGCACCTGATATGGCACCTTTGCATCCATGGCAAGCTTAATCAGATTAATCATCTCATAGGATTCCTGGCAGAACAGGTGGGCTCCCAGAATTAGTCCTGTCTCCTCATCTATCACTGCCTTAAGCAGCCCGGCCGGCTGTTCCAGCACCTGGGCCTTTGGAATGGCTGCCGCCGCCAGTCTGGCTATCTTTACCTTATAACCCTTTTCCACTGCCTCTTTTTCACTTAATCCCACTCTGGAGAAAGGCGGAATCAGGAAAACACTGTAAGGCACAGCGCCTCTTTTCTTCAATGTGTAGCTTCCATCTCCCAGAACCTTGGACTTCACGATTCTGAAATCATCCAGGGAAATGTATGTAAACTGCAGTCCGCCCCTCACATCGCCCATGGCATAGATATGAGGCGCTGTGGTGGTCAGGGAATCATCCGTTACAATCCCGCCTCTGGGTCCTACCTGGACACCGGCTGCTTCCAGATTAAGTCCGGCTGTATTTGGCCTGCGCCCTGTGGCTACCAGGACAGCCTCGGCCTCCAGCTTCTGAACTTCCTTTCCTGTATCCACAACCACCAGGGCCCTTCCTTCGGCCTGTTCCAGCGCCTTTACCCTGACCCCGGTCATGACATGGATGCCTCTGGACTCCAGGGACTCCCTGACAGCTCCTGCAATTTCCTCATCCTCCCTAGGAAGGAATACATCTCCATCCTGAAGTATGGTCACTTTTGAGCCAAAACTTGCATATATGGAAGAAAATTCTACGCCTATGTAGCCGCCGCCGATGATAACCAGCCTGGCCGGCAGCCGGGTCAGGTTCAGAAGGCCTTCGCTGGTGTAAACATAGGGATTTCCTTTCAGTCCCTCGATGGGAGGTATGAAAGCGGATGAGCCTGTATTAATAAATATCTGCTCTCCCTCCACCTGGAAGGTCCTTCCGTCTTTCTCCACTTCCACCACATGAGGTGACTGGAAACTGGCGGTTCCATCAATCACTGTAATGTTGGGGCTGCTGTCCAGTTTCTGGTAATTCTTTCCCCGAAGCCGCGCTGTCAGGTCTTCCTTCTGCTCCATGGCTGCTTTATAGGCTGCGGCCTTCTCCTCAAAGGATCCGCCCTTGGCCGCTGCCAGCCCTGCCCTGTACACCAGTGATTTGGTAGGAATACAGCCCACATTAATACAGGTACCGCCATACATTTTTGAAGACCGCTCTATAAGCGCCACCTTTTTCCCGGCCGCCCCAAGAGCTCCTGCCATGGTCTTTCCGCCTTTTCCAAAGCCGATTATAACTGCATCGTATTTTGTCCTGTTCTCCTTCATATTCTCCTTCATCGCTATTCTCCTTATCTATATGTAATATCGTTTGTTACAGTTCATACTGTAACTATACATGATACAGTTATCTTTGTCAAGCATTTTATTTGACTTATTATCGGTTCATGTTACGGCTGATTGTATCCGGCAAAAAGTACTGGCCATCAGTAAACATCAACCTGCCGTTAAGCCATCCTCTTCTTGAAAAATGCAGACACAATATCCCAACTGCCAAAGGAGCTGTCCGCTTACATCGTTACTGCAAGCGGACAGCTCCCTTTCTGTCTGTCACATATGTTAGCCACACAAGGTTTTAAACCCTGACGGACTCTGCTTTCTCAAACCTCTTAATCTTCCAACGCCTGGCGGATATCCTCAATAATATCATCGGCAGACTCCAGTCCAACGCTGAAACGAATCATGGACGGGTCCACGCCCGCCTCCACCAGCTGTTCATCCGTAAGCTGACGGTGGGTATGGCTGGCCGGATGAAGCACAGCTGTCCTGGAATCAGCCACATGGGTTTCAATGGAGCACAGCTTCAGCTTATCCATAAACACGGAAGCCGCCTGACGCCCGCCCTTTAAACCAAAGGAAATAACGCCGCAGGTGCCCTTCGGCATGTATTTTTGGGCCAGCTCATAATACTTATCCCCCGGAAGTCCCGGATATTTCACCCAGGCCACATCCTCCCTGGACTGAAGATAGGAAGCCACCTTAAATGCGCTCTCACAGTGTCTTGGCATCCTTAAATGAAGGGTTTCCAGGCCAATATTGATGAGAAATGCATTCTGCGGGGACTGGATGGAACCCAAATCCCTCATAAGCTGGGCTGTGGCCTTCTGGATATAGGCCAGCCTGCCAAATTTCCGGGTATACACAATGCCGTGATAAGACTCGTCAGGCTCTGTCAGACCTTTGAATTTGTCATGATGGGCCTCCCAGTCAAAGTCGCCGCTGTCCACAATACATCCGCCCACCGTAGCTGCATGGCCGTCGATGTATTTTGTGGTACTGTGCGTGACAATATCCGCCCCCCACTCAAAGGGACGGCAGTTAATGGGGGTTGCAAAGGTATTATCCACAATCAGAGGCACCCCATGACTGTGGGCAAGACGTGCAAACTTTTCAAAATCCAGCACGGTCAGGGCGGGGTTGGCAATGCTCTCCGCAAATACCACCTTAGTGTTTGGCCTGAATGCCTTTGCCAGTTCCTCCTCGTCTGCATCCGGATTCACCAGGGTGCACTCCACTCCCATTTTGGGGAAGGTAACAGTGAACAGATTGGTGGAACCGCCGTATATGGTGGAGGAGCTGATTACATGGTCTCCTGCCTGGCAGATATTAAGGATTGCATAAAATGTGGCTGCCTGACCTGAGGAAGTGAGCATGGCTCCCACGCCGCCCTCCAGCTGGCAGATTTTTGATGCCACTGCGTCATTGGTGGGGTTCGCCAGCCTGGTATAGAAATAACCGTTCTCCTCCAGGTCAAAAAGACGGCCCATCTGCTCGCTGGTTGTATACTTAAAAGTTGTGCTCTGGTAGATAGGAAGCTGTCTGGGCTCGCCGTTCTTCGGCTCCCATCCTCCCTGTAAACAGATTGTGTCTAATGATTGTCTGCTCATATTTCCTGTATCCTCCTTATGGTCAGGTTCTGAATGGTAATTTAGATGGTAATGAGATTGTATTCCTTATTGCCAAGTCCCAGCTTCACAGCGTGGTCAATGCAGGTCTCCCAGTTTGTATCCGGATGTGTATTGATGAAATGGTCATGGCTGTGATGGTCCTGTTCCGCCAGGAAACTTCCGGCAAGCACGGGCTGGCGGTTTACCGCATCCACGCAGGCCATGTCCAGGGCTACCGGGTCAAATGAGGCAAACATACCCACGTTAGGCACAATGGGGGCATCATTTTCCGAATGGCAGTCACAGTTGGGGGATACGTCCACCACCAGGCTCACATGGAAATTAGGGCGTCCCTTCAGCACTGCCAGGGAATATTCGGCAATCTTCCGGTTCAGGATATCATTGGCCTCATCACACATGGAGTCCACTGCGTCTACGGGACAGGCGCCGATGCAGCGTCCGCATCCAACGCACTTGTTTGTGTCAATGGAAGCCTTGCGTTCCCGGACCGTGATGGCGCCGTGGGCGCAGTTTCTCTGACAGGCGCCGCATCCAATACATGTATCCGTATGTACAAACGGCTTGCCGGCATTGTGCATTTCCATCTTACCGGCTCGGGAGCCGCTGCCCATGCCCAGGTTCTTAAGGGTTCCGCCGAACCCGGTGGCCTCATGGCCCTTAAAATGGGTCATGGAAATGACGATATCCGCATCCATGATGGCCCGGCCAATCTTTGCTTCCTTTACATACTCTCCGTCAATGGGAACCAGGGCTTCATCCGTTCCCTTAAGGCCGTCGGCAATGATAATATGACATCCCGTGGTAAAGGGATTATAGCCATTTTCATAAGCAGCGTCCAGGTGGTCCAATGCATTCTTTCTCCGCCCTACGTAGAGGGTATTGCAGTCGGTCAGAAATACCCTGCCCTTCTGGGACCGGATTAAATCCACCAGAACCTTGGAATAGTTGGCACGCAGATAAGCCAGGTTTCCAGGTTCACCAAAGTGAATCTTGATTGCAGTGTATTTGTTGTTAAAGTCAATATCCATCATGCCGGCCTTTTTCACCAGTCTCTCCAGCTTCTGCAGGAGATTTTCCGTAAGTGTGGTCCTCATGTTGGTGTAATATACATTTGATACTGCCATGATGTCCTCCTTCTGATTCATTATCCCGTTTATTATACTTCAAACCCTCCATTTATTCAATCCTGTATGTGACGGCACCATGCCTAAATTTTCCTCAGCCAGCATTTCCTCCCGGTATTACAGATATTCTGCACATTACAAAAGACCCTGCACAAAGCAGGGCCGTTTATATGATTCCATGAATTTTAAATAACGTAACCGTCTAAATCCCTTTCTGCTTCCTGCGGTAAATCAGATAGGAGTACACACTTGGAATCAGGACCATTGCCATGAAAACAAGAAAGAACAGAGACGCCAGATGAAAAAAGCCCATAACCAGCATCAGTATGCCCCCTGCCGTCCATACATACCCTGCCAGGCGGTGGGTTCTGTTCCAGTTATCTTCATCTGCCAGAGTCCATGGAAGCTTGATGCCCATAGTATAATTCTGCCTGCATTTGGGCAAATAATTGCCTGCCGCCACAAACATCAGTGCTATGGGGATGCTTACCAGACTGCCCACGTCAATGTCCATACCGATTCCGGACAGGACAATCACAAACTGGACCATTACGGCCAGCAGAACCACGAACCACCGCGAAATCTGCTTTAATTCCATGGAACGGTTGATATTCTCCCGTTTGGGGTCAATCCGGTAAATTACATTTACCATGGCTGCCATGAGAAGCATAAAGGCAGGTATGCCAAACGCCGCCATGTTGCGGCTGGAATAACCGTTGACCACATTGTCCGAACCCCAGTGGGTGGGAACCTGCTCCGGCAGGCGGTTATAAAACAGCAGGGAAATAAGAAAGGGCACAAAGGCCAGCATCCAGTATAATATATCCCACTTGGATATTTTTCTGTTAATCTTCTTCATGTTTGTCTTCCTCCATTAATGAATGCAGCCAGGAAAGGACTTCCTGGAATACGGTGGTATTCAGCTCATAATAAATATATTTTCCTGATTTCCGGTCCTCTATGAGACCTGCCTGCCTGAGTATGTTCAGGTGGTGGGAAATGGTGGCACCGGTTGTGTCAAAATGCTCCACAATCTGCCCCGCGGTCATGCTTCCCTGCTTTAACAGATTGAGTATCTCCCGGCGGGTGGGGTCGGACAGGGCCTTAAATGTATCACCAAAGGACATGGACGGCATGCCTCCTTTCGCTTTGCCTGATTTTGTACAGGGTAACTTGCTTATACAGAGTAACTTGCGGCACCGGCTCTTTATCTGGTGTATCATCATTTAGATATTTTTCTAAATATCTAAATGTATTATACCAAACCTTCTGATATATGTCAAGAAGGAGGAAAACATAATGCGTTCCGGTTATATATCCCGGGCATATGTTTTCCTCCCACGCTGTCAGCCCCAGCTGATAATCCAATGGATACAGGCTTTTGGGTTACTCTGTCTGGTTTTCCATCTCAACCGCCAGTTTCAGATTGGCTTTCTCATATTCATTAAAAAGGGTTGTATCAAAGGTATCGGCAGGACACTCACCTGAATACCATGTAAATGTACTGAAAAATTCATTCCAGAATTCATTCTTAAAAATATATCCATGACGGGCGTAAATTTCATTGCGGAACACCGGTATCAGCTCCGGCCTCCAGCTTATCTGCTGCATTTCTTCCATGGAATAATATCTGGTGCCGGAATCAAAGACAGGAGAATCATAGTTACCGGGAACTTCTCCCACAGGATATATGCCGGCTCCGCCTTGCTCCACTTCCTTTTTATAGGCCGATATAACATAATGCAGGGCCTCTGGCGTAGGGGCCTTGGCATCCGCCTTGCAGATACCAAGATAATCCCATATGATTTCGTTGGACAGGAACTGGTATCCCGACGATACCTTTTTCAGGGTCACAATGCTTTCCAGATTAAACTGGCTGTATCCGTCTGAAAGGCACCATATTCTGTATTTTCCGCTATCCGTCTCACCTCTGGCGCAAAAGAAGCTTCTCATGTTGGTATCGCCGTGTTCGGCATAATACCGGTCATACCGGGGCAGATAAACCCACTGAAGACCTGTTTTCATACGGTCAAGCGTCAGGCCGGTCTTCTCTGCCAGGAACGCGTCAATCTGTTCTGTTTCCAGCCTCACCATGTCCGTATAGAGCTCTGGCTGTCCAACGGTTTCCAGATACATATCCCGTTCATCCTCTGTAAGCTGGGGCTGTTCCAGGCCGGCGCCTGAATAAAACACTTCATCCAGGTTAATATATTCCGGACTCCGGTAATCAGACAAAAGAAATCCATAGTTGTCAGCCCGGTTCAGATATTCCTCAAAGCCGCGCAGCTCCTCTTGCGTCAGAGGACGCTTTGGCACGTCCGCCGCGGTCTGGTCCGCAGCACTGTCCGGCGGGCGGGAGTCTTCCTGGCTGACAGAGCCGGCCGTATGATTGTTTCCTGATGCTTCTGTATTATCCATGTCCCCGGTTTCTGTGCGGCATGCCGCCAGACCCAGCATGGCGGACAGCACGGTCAGGGCCAGCATACCCCTTAGACACCTGGCTGCCATGCATTTCTTTTTATTATATTTCATGTAAACCTGTCCTCCTCACTGTCTGAATCAGCGTCAGCCTGCCCCTGCTATTCCCTGACCCACGCCGCCTTGCAGGCCCGTTTTGCCTCATACATGGCATCATCCGCCTTCTTTAACAAAATGGCCGTCTCCATGCCGTCCTCCGGATAAAAAACGTATCCGGCTGAAAAACGAACCGGGATATGCTCCTTGTTTCCCAACTCCACCGTACATGTTTCCATGGCTTTTATGAGACTTAATTCGTATTCCATTAATTCCTCTTTTGAGGTGCATCCGTAAAGGAACAGGGCAAACTCATCCCCGCTGAGACGGGCAGCAATGCACTGACGGCTGCCGCAGCTTTTTAACAGGGCTGCTATGGCTGCCAGATACCGGTCTCCGTTTTCATGGCCGTACCTGTCATTGACCTGCTTCAGGTTGTCTGCATCGGCCATTAGCATCATGCCGCGGCCCAGTTTTTCCGGTTCCTCAAACAACTGTTCCATACGGCGGTAAAATGCCCTTCTGTTGTACATGCCTGTTAGAAGGTCAATGTCCCGTTCCCTCTCTATCTTTTTCTTTTCCCTGATGTCATCCGTGACATCCACTATCATGCCCAGCACGCTGTTCTCCCGTTCAAAGGATTCCAGACGGATATAACCCGGGGCAGTGCCCTCCAATTGATATATCCCGTTCTCCCGGTCCAGGGGATGATTCCTGAGTTCGCCCAGCTTCTCCTCAAACAGATGATGGTCTGCCAGAAGTTCTTCTGCTTCCTGCTCCTTTAGCCGGAGGATATCCGCCAGACGGGTAGTTGCCATAACACGCTTCATGTCGCGGTTGTATTCGTATACACCTATGGGTACTTTGGCCATTTCCAGAATGCGGGATATTTTGTTGGTGGTATCCAGCAGACTTTCCACCATTTTGTTTATCTGGAAGCTCAGTTCCCTGAATTCGGGCGTACTGTCCACCTCCACACGGGTGTCCAGGTTTCCTCCGGTTATTTTCCCCAGTTTCTTTTGGATGGAGGATATCCCTGTTAAGATATAATGGTCCATGTCCCTGGATATAAACAGAATCATCAGCAGCGATATGCCCATAAGGTATGCTGCTACCATCAGGGTGCTGCGGTTTACTTCCCGGTACAGGGATGCACTGGTTGACGACAGGCCCAGTATGGCGGAGCTGCTCCGTCCGAAGACGCAGTAGCTGTCTTCGCTGTTTATGACTGCCCTGACTCCCCGGTCGGTAATGGATAGCTGTTCTGGGTGAAGCCCGATTTCCTGGATTTGTTTTCCCACCAGGCTTTCGTCCGTGGACCCCAGGATGACGCTGCTTTCCGGGTCTATGGCGTATATGGTGGAATCCTTTTCTGAGGTCACCAGGGAAAATATGTAGGAAAGCTCGGTCCGCTTCATGGAATCTAAAACCGTTGTGGGCTCTAACCCTACCTGGATAATGCCCTTCCGGTCTTCACGCCAGACCGCTGCATACTGCATCAGCTTTCCTTCTGCCGTGTTGGGGGTTATATCCTGGCACATCTGAAGATGATAGTCCTTCAGCATGGGCAGGAAAAACTGCATCTGCTGGCCGGAGCTGAAATTTAGGCCAAAGTATTTGGGCTCGGAACCAGCGTAGAGATTTCCCTGGGTGTCAAACAGGTGAAACTCGTCTACCTGCAGCAGGCGGGCTATCTTTTGCATCTCCTGCTGGTCTTTTGTAACCTGGGGACGGTCCTGTAGGATGTAGGCAATGGCTTTGGCGCGGATAAAGCATTGCTCTTTTAGGTTTTCTCTTTCTTTTTCCGCCTCGTTTTCGTTTTGGTCCAGGATTTGGCCAACCTGCCAGAACATTTCCCGGGCGCTGGTATACATTTCGTTTCGGGCGTTGTGGATTTCTACATAATAGTTGATAAGGAGAGTGATTAACATGGCTGTCAGGATTACCATACACAGACGCTTGCGGATAATTTGCTTCATTTACCGGCACCCTCCTTTTTCTTTGGGTTGATGGGTACATTATATTATGCCTTAAATTATAGGATAGCATATTTGGGGCGGGGGAACAAGAGGGTGGACAGGGATAATATAGGGATAATAAGCATACGGCAAAAAAAGGCCCCGGGAAAGAGAAAGGTCTCTTCCCCGGGGCTTTTTCGGCCGTATATCTGCCCGGCTCATTGCTATAGCATTTTTTGCATCTCGTCCGCTACGAATTGTACTTTGGTTCCTACTATTACCTGTACAGAGGTCTTGCTTGGCCTCATGACGCCTGCTACGCCTGCGGATTTTATCTTTTTCTCATCTACTAATGTGTAATCTTTTATCTCTAATCTCAGTCTTGTAATGCAGTTATCCAATGATACGATATTTCCCTTGCCGCCTAATCCTTCTAATACAATGGCAGCCACCTTGGTGAAATCGTCGTTTGCCAGTACAGCTGACATTTCCGCATCTAAATCTTCTTTCTCACGTCCCGGTGTCGGAAGGTCGAATTTGGTGATAACAGCGCGGAATACTACGTAGTAAATAACTGCGAATACAACGCCCTGTACCAACAGCATGAATGGCTGGTTGGCCATTGGCAGCCTGCAGCTGAAGATGAAGTCAGTGACGCCTGCGCTGAAGCAGAAGCCTGCAGTCCAGTGGAATGCGGCTGCTACTGCTACGGAGATACCGGTCAGGACAGCGTGTACAAGGTACAGTCCGGGAGCCAGGAACATGAAGGAGAATTCCAGGGGCTCGGTTACGCCGGATACAAAGGATGCAACTGCGCCTGCAATCAGGATACCTGCTGCATACTGCTTCTTCTCCGGCTTTGCTGTCTGGTACATTGCAAATGCTGCAGCAGGAAGACCGAACATCATAACCGGGAAGAAACCTGCCTGGTACATACCGGTTACGCCCTTGATTCCGCCTTCTGCGAAGCCCCAGAACTTGTTGATGTCGGCAATGCCGGCAATATCAAACCAGAATACTGCGTTCAGTGCATGATGCAGTCCGGTGGGAATCAGGAGACGGTTTGCAAATGCATAGATACCAGCGCCTACAGGGCCAAGTCCCATGATGTGCTCGCCAACCCACACAAGGGCATTGAACAGTGCCGGCCATACAAAGTACAGGATGGCGGACTCTGCAACCATTACAAAGGAGGTAACGATGGGCACACAGCGCTTTCCTGAGAAGAAAGCCAGTGCGGTGGGCAGCTTTGCGCTGCTGAACTTATTGTAGCAGACAGATGCCGTGATACCGGAAATAATACCGATAAAAGCATTGTCAATCTTGGAGAAGGCCAGAGGTGCTTCCTCAACTCCCATCATAGTGGCAACAACGCCGCTGTTAAGTACAGTGGTAACGGTCAGGAAGGCAACCAGACCTGCAAGACCTGCTGCACCGTGCTGGTCCTTTGATAAACCGATTGCCACACCAACTGCAAACAGCATGGGCAGCTTGTCGATTACGGCGCTTCCAATCTTCACCAACGCAAAACCAATTACCTGGATAATACCGGTTACGTCACCGCCCTGCATGGTGGAAGGACACATGGCATAGCCGATACCCATCATAATAGCTGCAACCGGCAGAACGGCAACAGGAAGCATGATGGCCTTACCTAGTTTCTGCAAATACTTCATCATAACATAAATCCCCTTTCTTTTTTAGAGCCTCCTTCTATACTTTTCCCGTAGGAGTACTCTGAATTACATTTTGATAAATACTCTATTCAAACCCGTTCCCGGGTTTAAATCACTGTTGTTTGTTTCCCGGACCAGCCTACCGGCTGGTCCGCACCCGCATATCCAACGGACAGGACATCAGGCATCTGCGGACAGGACAGCCTCCACTTCCTTCATGGCGTCCTCTTCGTCCGGTCCTTCTATACGGAAGATGACCTCATCTCCAGCCACTGTATTCATGGCCATGATGCTCATGACATCCTTTCCGTCCGCCCTGCGGTCCCCGCAGATGATTTCCACGGAGGAGCTAACGCGCAGCATCCTGACCATAAGCATGGCGGCCGGTCTTGCGTGAAGCCCCATTTCGTCTTTTAAGATAAAGCTCCGCTCAATCAACTCATACCCACCTTTATTCGTTACAGTTTGATGATGGCGGTCTCCCCTGCCTTTGCTTCCATCCCGGACACACATTCCATCTTCGGGAACTGGGGCGTATTGCAGATGATGACCGGTGTGGTTACATCATAGCCGGCTTCCTTAATTTTATCTATATCAAAGTCCAGAAGAAGGTCGCCCTGCTTTACCTTATCTCCCGCAGCCACATGGGCCTCAAAATACTGTCCCTTAAGCTGTACCGTGTCCAGTCCGATATGGATAATCAGCTCTGCGCCGTTGTCCGTCTGCATGCTGATGGCGTGTTTTGTGTCAAATACCATGGTCACCAGTCCGTCTGCCGGCGCAACCACCCTGCCGTCTGCCGGCACGATTGCTGTTCCCTTGCCCAGAATCTCCTGGCTGAAGGTGGGGTCGGCTACCTGGCTCATGGGAATGGCTGTTCCGTTCACAGGCGCTGCAATTATCTTCTCTTCCTTTTCTTCTCCCCCGAATAACTTCTTAAATGTTCCAAACATCCTTACTGCTCTCCTTTCATGTCCACTCAGGGACCCTGCAAAAAAATTATTTAGTCCTGATACGTTTGATGTGCAGGGCCAGGTAAGCCACTTCCTCCTCTGTCACCTGATGCCCGTACTGCAGCTTGATGAGCGCCTGTATCTTCTGGCTGCAGGCATATTCCTCCGGATAGAGACGGTCGATGACCTCCTGGAATTCCAGGTTATCCAGATTCATATGCTCCCCTGTAAATACCCGCTGTGCCAGAAAGCGCAGATGAGTGATGAACCTCTCATAGCTGAGGGACTGCTCATCCAGCTCTATATTGAAATACTCCCTGACCACCTCCGATACCTGCTGTATCAGATTGGTGATTTTAATTGTATCACCCATGGGCGCATCATACTCTGCATTGACGATGTGCAGGGCAATGGAAGCTGCCTCGTCCACCGGGAGCTTTACTCCCAGGTCCCTTTCAATCATGGCAATGGCATATTCGCCAATCAGGTATTCCGCGTGGTAAAAGCTGCGGACCTCCCTGATTAAGGGATTGGAAAACATCATCTTTTGTTTGTAACGTTCCAGTGCAAAATTTATATGGTCCGTAAGGGTGATATACACATTTGGGTTAATGGGTCTGTTGAGGACCTCTTTGGCATAACTGATGATTTCTGCTGAAATCTGTACATGCTCCATGGGAAGATTCACAAGCAGTTCCTTAAACCTATCCATGGTGTTCTGACTCTCCAGGCGGAATATCTTCTCCACCTTCTCCTCATCAATAGGACTGCCTTCCTTTGCCTTAAAGCCAACGCCTCTTCCCATGACGATAATTTCCCTGCCCTCTTCATCGCAGGTACTCACTACATTATTATTAATTATTTTCGCTATTTTCATAATTGCTCCTGATGAAAACAAAAAAACCAACTTTGTTAAAGAGACCCATCTACGCGTACACGCGGGTACTCATCATCCCCTTAACAAACTTGGTTTTGCCTGCCGAACAGTAACAATCCTTATTAATTATTTAATTGTAACTTCCAAAGATTTACTTCACTAACAGCATCATAGCAAATCTTAAGATAAAAGTCAACAATATTTTATATAATTTTTATATTTACCCCCACTCCCCTTGTCACAATTCCCCACACAACCCTTGTCAGGACTTGACATACATGTAAATAATACCTGTGACAGCCAGATAAAACCAGGTGGCCGGGTTGGAAAACCAGGTGGTGAAAAAAGACAGCATCATATACATGGCAATCTGTGCATAAATCACATGGCCCGCAGGACATGTCATCTTCCGCCTGCGCCTTACCAGCCAATAGCATGCAGCCCCCAAAAGCCCGCCAAAAAGCACCATGCCAAAGACGCCGAAATCATAGTAGGCGTCATAGAACAGGGTAAGGGTGGTCAGCTCCTTTTTGGTCACAAAAAGCGGAAAGCTCACCAGGACCGGAAACAGGAACTTAAGGCCTGTCAGGGCCCAGACCGGAAACAGCATGCGGAGCCCAAAGCTGTGGGAGGCCAGCTGCTCCACCAGACAGTTGAAATTATCGTAGTTATTGGCAATATACATATAGGGCTGTGTAATAAAAATGGGCATGCGGCTGTTCTTCATCTCAAAAATGCCGTTCAGGTATTCCACGCTGTGGCTGCGCATAATGGTCAGCAACAGGTAGGCCGGAATCATGCAGGCCATCAGAACGCCCACATAGACCAGGCTGAAGGTGCCGCTCATGGAAATATAGGTAAACGCAGCCATGCCCACTGCCAGTATCAGCTGGAACCTGGACACGCAGAGCACCGGCACGGCCAGGGACAGCACCACCAGAAGCAGTCCCAGCCAGAAGCCCTGGTCCCTGGTCAGTCCCCTTCCCCTGCGGGATATCATAAGGCTGTAAACCACAAACAGGCTGGGCACCAGCACACAGGACACCGTAAAATAGTGTACTCCGCTGACATGAAAATAGGAATAGGCATGGGGCACACCGTATGAAAACAGCGGCACAAAGCCCAGCTTCCACGCCTCAAAGAAAAAGGCGAGGAAGGACACGGCCACCAGCCCTGCCATGGAATGAAGCAGCCTCTTAGCCTGCAGCGGCGATTCAGCCGAGGCGTAAAAGCGGTAGACAGACTGCATGTCCGCAGCGCTCCAGCCGTCATATATCCGGTGCAGCACCTCAAAGGCAATCCAGAAAGCAGCCACAGCCAGGCCCAGGCAGACCCATGTCATGACGCTCCAATCCGTCTGAAGCCGGCTGAGCTTAAAGCAGGAAATGCCCTGTCCGCCCACAAAAAAGAGGCAGAAAAGCCCCCTCAAATGAATCAGGTTGCCTGTCTCCCTGTAATCCTTGCCATGCAGCCACAAGGCTGCTGTAATTAAAACCAGCCCAGACAGCATATAAAAATGCTGCCGGGCCAATATAAAGCTTATGATATAACAAACCAGATAAACTGCCATTAATCCGTAACCTTCTCCACAAAATCTCTCATGTATTGTTCTATTTCTGCTGCTGTGGCAAAGCTCATGGCCTTGTCAGCCACTGCCTGGAGTTCCTCTGCACTGTACTGTGTAACCATCTTTCTGGCCTTCAGGATGGCGGACGCGCTCATGCTGAACTCGTTAAGTCCGAATGCCAGAAGCAGCGGAATCATCATTGGGTCGCTTGCTGCCTCGCCGCACATGCCTACCATTATGCCGGCCTCACGGCCGCAGGCAATGATATGCCGTATGCTTCTGAGCACTGCCGGGTTAAAGGTGGAATACAGATAGGACACCTTTTTATTGCCCCTGTCAACCGACATGGTGTACTGGGTCAAATCATTGGTGCCGATACTGAAAAAGTCCACTTCCTTTGCAAAGATATCTGCAATCAGGGAAGCTGCTGCTGTCTCCACCATGATGCCCACCTGGATGTCTTTGTTGTATGCAATGCCCTTTTCATCCAGTTCCTTCTTGATTTCCTCCACAAGAGCCTTAGCCTGACGGTACTCCTCAATACAGGTCACTAAGGGAACCATAATCCGGATGTTGCCGAATGCGCTTGCCCTTAAAAGCGCCCTCAGCTGCGGCTTATACACATCCTCCCTGCGATCCAGGCAGAAACGGATGGCCCGGTAGCCCAGGAATGGATTCTCGTCCTTTTCCAGGCCCATGTATGGAATCTCCTTGTCGCCTCCGATATCCAGTGTGCGGATGATGACAGGCTTGCCGTTCATGGCAGCAGCCACCTTCTTATAGGCCTCAAACTGTTCTTCCTCCGTAGGCATGGCACTCCGGTCCATGAACAGGAACTCAGTGCGGAACAGTCCGATACCCTCGCCGTCATACTGCAGTACCTTGTCCACGTCCTCAGGCTTTCCGATGTTAGCCACGATTTCCACCTGCACGCCGTCCTTGGTGACGGACGGTTTGCCGATATACTGCTCCAGCTCCTTCTTTTCCACCAGGAACTGCCTTCTCTTTTCCTCGTAATCAGCCATCACAGTCTGGTCCGGGTTCACATACACCTCACCGGTGCTGCCGTCCAGCACCACCTGGTCCCCGTCCTTCACGCCGTCCAGAAAGCCGGTGACAGCTACCACGGCCGGAATCTCCAGAGCCCTTGCCAGGATTGCGCTGTGGGAGGTCTTGCCGCCCAGCTCCGTGACAATACCGGTCACATTGGCCGGATTAATTCCGGCTGTCATGGACGGAGTCAGGTCCTTCGCAACAATAATACTACCCCCGGGCAGGGATGAGATGTCCACGGACTGGATTCCCATAAGCATCTGCTGCATACGTGTCTTGATGTCGCGCATGTCCGTTGCCCTCTGCTGCATCAGTTCGTCTCCCATGGAGGCAAACATATCCGCATACATATTGCACACATTCTCAATGGCAAACTCGGCGTTCACATTGTCGTTCCTTATGGAGTTCTCAATCTCGCCTGTCAGCATAGGGTCTGCCAGAAGCATCATATGCCCCTGCATGATTTCAGCTTCCTTCTCTCCCACTCTGGTTGCCAGGTCCTCAGCCAGCTTTTCCGTGGCTTTCATGGTTTCATCCAGCGCTCCCTTAAAACGCTGCACTTCCCCTTCCACATCGCTTACGGTCTGTCTGGCAATCACCAGTTCGGCCTCCTCCACAATCACTGCTTTTCCAATCCCGATTCCAGCAGAAGCGCTTGTTCCCTTGTACATACTCTTGTACCTCCTTATTAAAAATTCATTTATACTCACAACCTTTGGTTGCCGTCAATCTACTCTCCTAACCCGGCCTCCACAATACCAACCATGGCCTCCAGTGCTTCCTTCTCATCTGGCCCCTCGCAGACGAATTCAATCTCGTCTCCAGATTTCACGCAAGCTCCAAGGACGCTTAATACACTCTTGGCATTGGCCGTGGTGGTGCGCACCTTGAAGGATATTTTTGATTTATAGCGCAATGCCTCCTTGCAGAGGACTCCCGCCGGCCTCAGATGCAGGCCGGACGGATTCTTGATTACTGTTGTTTTGCTTACCATTATACCTCTCTCCTTGCTTTTTGTTACTGACCGGGTTCTGCCTTGGACGTGCTGGCAGGACCTTCTGATGTCTCACGTTCCGTCTCATCCCGGCTCTCATCCCCGCTGGCCGTGGTACTGTCGGCAGACGGTCCTTTTTCCGTCACCGTCACCTGGATGCGGTCGTAGCTGACCAGTTCATAGGCATCTCCCAGCTGGAAGGTAATCTCCCCGCTGTTCTCTCCCGGAACCATGTCCTCCACATCCATCTCAGCGCCTAATGCGGTAACCGAAAGCTGGTCCAGGTCTTCCTTCAGGCCTCTGATAACCAGGTTCACAGAATCCCTGTCATACTGATATTCATAATCGCTGTGGGCTCCCACCCGCTTAATCTGGCTGGTCCTAAGCTCAAATGTCCTGCTTTCCAGAGCCTCCACCTTGATGACAACCTTCACCTCATTGGATGACTCGTCCGAAAGGGAAACACCCTCCGGCAGGTACTGGCTGATGTCGATGGTAACTTCCTTATCCCCTGTGGCTCCGTCCATATTCAGCTCAGAGCTTGGAATCGTAATGGAATTAATGCTGGCCAGGTCGGATTTCAGTCCGTTGACAGCCACTGAATTGCGGCTGCTCTCAATCCCCGTATACCGGTATCCGTCCGCAACCCTGCCCTCTGTCTCAAAATTCAGGACAAGGCTCTTGCGTTTCAGAATAGGCATTGTATAATCCACACTGGAACGGCTGAATGTGACGCGCTCATCGGTTGGTATCTCATTCCCATTGGCGTCAAAGCACACCACAGGAGCGCTGTCTGCCAGGTTGGAGTCTGCTCCGTCCACATCAATCACGATTCCCACCGCGCTGATTTGGCCCACCACAGACATGGGGCCGCTGACATAGATATAATTGGGTGAAACAGAAGGAATGCCCTTGTCGTATCCCTCGGCCACCTCCCCTACCACCTTTGGCGTGAGTTCAAAGGGCTTGCGCTGCAAATCCTCTGTCTTAACGCGGATAACCCCCGGCTTTGCCACCGGTGTCTCCAAAAGCCGCTTGTTGTTCTTGACCTCTATCTTCACCGGCACTGCGCCTGTGGGCTCATATATATCAGCCAGGTCAATATAGGCCCTGAAGTCAGATGAGCTGATGCCCGCCTTATCCAGTGTCCTTACACGGTAGCTGACCGTAACAGTCTCCTTATCCGTCAAAAGTTCATATGTCTTGCCGTTGGAGGTCAGGATGCCCTCGTTGACAATATCCAGCGGAACTTCCTTTGAATCCGAGTCTTCCGGGTTGTTGATGTTCACCACTGCCAGCCAGACAAAAAATGCCAGGAAGACAGAAAGTACTTTAAGCCCAATATTGTTAGACAGCTTTTTTTCCATTCTTCAGCCTTCCCTTCCATATTTTAAATCGGTTCAATGAAACAGTCTCCTCTTTGACATTGGAAAGTACCTTTTTGAGGCTTTCTGCATCTGGTATCCTGGCCAGCATTCCTCCTTCTGCTACCGATACCCTTCCGGTTTCCTCCGACACCACGATGGTAATGCTGTCCGTGGCCTCGCTTACGCCCACAGCCGCCCTGTGGCGCGTGCCCAGGTCCTTGCTGATGCTCATGTTATCGGTCAGCGGCAGATAGCAGGTGGCAGCCGTGATGCGGTTGCCCCGTATAACCACCGCCCCGTCATGAAGGGGCGTGTTGTGTTCAAAAATATTAATAAGCAGCTGGCTGGTCACCAGCCCGTTAATCTCGATTCCCGTCCTCTCTATCTCCTTCAGGGAAGAACCCCGTTCAATCACCATCAGGGCGCCGGTCTTTACCTTGGCCATCTCAAAGGTGGCCCGGACCAGCTCGTTGATGGTCTTGTCGTTAAAACCCTGGTTATCCTTGCCCTCGTCAAAGGAAAAGAGATAGGACATATAATTGCGGCTTCCCAGCTGTTCCAGGGCCTTTCGCAGCTCAGGCTGGAATATGACCAGAAGGGCTGTCACCGCAATGGTGGTGGTATTCTCCAGAATCCACAATATGGTGGTCAGATGAAGCACGGCGGCAAACAGCACAAACACCAGGATAACCAGAAGTCCCTTTAACAGGTTCCAGGCCCTGGTGTTCTTAATCCACACCAGAAGTTCATAGACCAGAAAGGAAATAATCACGATTTCCAGAATATTTCCCACTGATATCCTTGGCAGCAGCGACAGCCAGGATGTCACCTTTACCAGCAGTTCCGCCATACTCTCACCTCCTTACGTTCACTTTTTTTCATTAATACGAGTTTCTCTCCCTTGTGCCGCGTTTATGGGTACTGATTTTCTGTACCTTCACATCCGGGGTGCTCACGGTCATCTTGGGCACCGCCTTCACATAATAATAATAGTCGTCGTCCTCAAACTGCACATATTCGGTCCTGGTATAATCCACGGACAGGACAAAAAAATTGAATACAGCCGCTATGGCTGCCGATAAAACCAGTCCCAGAATCATCTGTCCCACGGGAACAGATACCCCGAACACAAAATCCCCCACAAAAATGGCCAGAAGCTCCGCCACAGAGCCCGCCACAATGGCAACCACCCATGCATAATCCATGGACAGCCTGCGTATAAGGTACACCACGATGATGCCCACCGCACAGGTGGCAATCATAACCATCATGGTCTGGTTAAAGAGAACAGATTTGAGAATCTGGCTGTACTTCTGAACAATGTCCACAGAGCCGTCGCTGGCAGCCAGGATGCCTGCATTCTGCTTCACATATATGAGCAGGTAGTACAGGAACACGCCGCAGCCAACGGGAATCACGGAAGCCAGGCTTCCCCCCAGTCCCACCAGCAGGGGGACCACATAGGGAATCTTAAACAGGAAGGCAAGGGGCGTTAAAACCATCAGGTAACTGTCCCCGGGCTTGAATCCGTAATAGAGGATGGCAATGGTCAGTATCAGCACAATGGCAATCAGGGCCATCTCCAGCGAAACCGCGTATACATGGGCAATCATCAGACAGCCCGCCAGGAACACAATGGCTCCGTAGGGCAGAAATGCGCTGACCAGACAGACCGGAAGAATAACCAGAGGGCTTTTTAGCTTTGCCATATATCCGATATTCGTATTAAGGCTTATGACGGTGCAGAGCGCAAACAGGAAGCGCACCACCGGCTGTATTCCGTAACTGTAGCGGTTGTAAAATCGTTTCAGATGTTCTTTCCATAGCAGAAGACTTGTCATCGAACCCTTCCTCCTCTGTTGTCCTTGGTCCTGTCGGTCCTGTCTTTGTTGTCATATTTCTTGACCAGGTGTCTCAGTCTGGATGCATACATGGTCTGGGAACGCGACGCATAGTCGTATCTTCTGGAATATACAATCCAGGTCACCAACAGGTAAAATACCAGTCCCCCCACATAAAGGATTCCCCAGTTCCTGCCGCACTCCAGCAATTCTTCTATGCTCATGCCGCCCAGCAGCACGTCCAGTTTGTAGAGTATCCACAGAAGCAGAACCAGCAGATAGCAGAAGGTATAACCGAAAAAGGAGCGGAACATCTGTCCGCCGACATAATCCTTTTTAAAATAACGGTTAATGGGAAATATCTTCCTGCCCTCATTCTTTTCAAATATGGCCAGACCAGTCATATATCTGACCTTTTCTTCGTTCAGCATACAGGTACCTCTTACGCTTTTTCATAACATATCAATTTAGTATACCACAACTTTTTCAGATTTGCGACACTATAAATCAATTTTTATGATTTTGTAAGGAACTGGAATTCAGCTTAAGAAACCAGGGGAACCGGCGCCATCATACGCCCCCTTCCCCTGGGCGGCACTCCTATTTTCCCACCAGCACCATCACGGTCCTGGGACGAATCCTGAATCCTCCGCCCTCCAGGGGACCTGGAGCCGGCAGCTCCTCCCAGGTATCCGCGGCCACCTCCCATGCCATTGCGCCGGGAAGGGCCGGCAGCTCCACGTCCAGGGCCTCCCAGTATGCATTGGAAGCAATGTACACGGTCTGCGGGCCTTTTCCTTCCTCCTGTCCGGCAAACATGACTCCCACATATCGCTCATACTCCGCAAAGGAGCTGCACCAGGGCTTTACCCCGTGAAAGCTCACATCCGGAAAGCCGCAGGCCCCGCCGCTCACATTGGCCCGTACCAGACGGTGGGTCCTGCGGAACCGTATCATATATTGGAAAAACCGGAATATATCCTTATATTGCCCCAGCCTTCCCCAATCCAGCCAGGAAATCTCATTGTCCTGGCAATATGCATTGTTATTGCCGAACTGGGTGTTGCAGAACTCATCTCCTGCCAGGAACATGGGCGTTCCCCGGCTGCACATGAGAAGGGCGCACGCATTGCGCACCATGCGCCGTCTCAGTTTTTCCACCTGAGAATCCTCTGTCTCCCCTTCTGCGCCGCAGTTCCAGCTGTTGTTGTCATTGGCACCGTCCGTATTGTTCCATCCGTTTGGCTCATTGTGCTTTACATTATAGGAGAACAGGTCGTAAAGGGTAAATCCGTCATGGCAGGTAATAAAATTCACGGAAGCGTTCTTCCTGTCACGGTCCGCATAGATATCCCGGGAACCGGCGATGCGCAGGGCGGCTGCCTGGGCCATGCCCCCGTCTCCCTTGATATGGCGGCGCATGTCGTCCCTGTACCTGCCGTTCCACTCCGCCCACCGGTTCCAGGACGGGAAGGTGCCCACCTGGTAAAGTCCGTCTGCATCCCAGGCCTCGGCTATGAGCTTTACATCGCCCAGAATGGGGTCAAAGGCAAGGGCCTCAAGCAGGGGAGGCTTGCTCATGGGAGCGCCGTCCTGGCTGCGTCCCATAATGGAAGCCAGGTCAAAACGGAACCCGTCAATCCGGTAGGCCGTGACCCAGTAGCGCAGGCAGTTGACAATCATCTGCTGTACAATGGGGTGATTGCAGTTCATGGTATTGCCGCAGCCGCTGAAATTGTAGTAATATCCCTCAGGGGTCAGCAGATAATATATATTGTTGTCAAATCCCTTAAATGAGAAGAAAGGCCCGTCCTCATTCCCCTCCGCCGTGTGGTTGAACACCACGTCCAGGTAGACCTCAATCCCGTGCTGGTTGAACACCCGGATTAGTTTCTTAAGTTCATTCCCCTCCCGGTTGTACTCCGTTCCGGCAGTGTAGCTGGTGTTGGGCGAAAAGAAGCTTACTGTGTTGTATCCCCAGTAATTATAAAGCTTCCGGCCGTCCACCTCCCGGTAATCCTGCATCTCGTCGAATTCAAATACAGGCATCAGCTCCACCACGTTCACGCCCAGTTCCAGGAGATAAGGGAGCTTCTCCATCAATCCCTCAAAGGTTCCGGGATGAAGTACGGCCGAGGAGCCATGCATGGTAAATCCCCTGACATGCAGTTCGTAAATAATTAAATCCTCCATCGGGGTCAGGGGCTGTGCCATATCCGCCCAGTCAAAATCATCCCTGACCACCCTGGCCTTATAATGCTGGCAGCCCGGCAGCGGGTCCCCCCACCGGCTCTGTCCTGTCACCGCTTTGGCGTAGGGGTCCAGCAGATATCTGGTCTTGTCAAATATAAGCCCCTTTTCCGGTTCATAGGGGCCGTCCACCCGGTACGCATACTCAAATTCACCGATATCCAGCTGGAATACAATCATGGAATACACATTGCCGATGCGGTAATGCTTTGGAAAGGGAAGGACCGCGTAGGGCTCCTCCTCCGTCCGCCTGAACAGGAGCAGTTCAATGGACGTGGCCCCATGTGAGTACACCGTAAAGTTGACGCCTCCCGGTATGGCGGTAGCGCCGTTTATCTCATAGAACCCGGGCCTGACCGCATATCCTTCCACATAGTCCATGGGCACCAGGTGAACGGTGCGGGGCAGGGCCAGGTGGTCCAGGCAGTCCGGCCTTAAGGCCTTCTTATCCTTTTCCCTGCCCTTATCCTGTGTTTCGGTCTTTATACGGCTGGCCACATTCTTTCCCTTTTCCTCCATACATTCCTCCTATAAGCACCTGCTGTCAGACTGTTTCAGGCATTGTATTAACAATATACAACATCCCCGCCCATATTACAAGACTTGGAAAAGCCGCCGGACCCAATCTGGCCCGGCGGCTTTTCCCCTCCTGTCATTTTCTCCTCTGCGGAGTGCTGCCTCTGACAGTATTCCTTCTTAAATTTAATTCTGATACCTCTCCCATTTTATCTTTTCCATGGGCAGTTCATCCAGTTGATACGCAGGCGCCTCTGCCGCCGGCATTCCAAGGGCCAGGATGGCCTCCAGCCTGTAATGTTCCGGAAATCCCAGGCATTCCCTTACGTATTCCTCCGTGGTCTTTCCGTCCGCGTCCCTCAGCCTTCCCTGGACCCAGCAGCTGCCAATCCCCAGGCTGGATGCCATCAGATGCATGTTTGCCATGGCCACGGAACAATCCTCAATCCACACGTCCTGCTCCTTTTCATCGCCAATGACAACTATGGCGCACTGGGCCTGCCTGAGCATGCTCACGCCTCCTGCCCTGCATCCGGAGAGAGTGTCCAGGGTCTGCCTGCTGCGCACGGCGATAAACTCCCAGGGACGTTTTGCCTTGCCAGACGCAGATAAAAGGCCTGCCTGCAGCACTTTTTTAAGGTCTTCCTCCGGAATCGCCTCATTGCTGTAGTTCCTGATGCTGCGCCTCTTCCTCATAATCTCTAATAAGTCCATGGTCCCTTCCTTTCTGCCGGTGCATACCGCGGCTCCGGCTTACAGCTTCATGTAAGCTTCCAGCACATCCTTCATATCGCAGACCATGCCGTAATCCGCAATATTGAATATCGGCGCGCTTTCATCCTGGTTGATTGCCACAAACAGCTTGGTGTCTTTTATGCCTTCCGTGTGCTGGATGGCTCCGGATACGCCCAGGGAGATGCAGACCTTGGGCCGTATGGTGAATCCGGTCTGTCCAATCTGGTGCTCAAATGGAATGAATCCGGTATCTGCCAGCGGCCTGGTGCCTCCGATTGCAGCTTCCAGCTTTTCGGCAAACTTTTTTAAGAGCGTAAAGTTTTCCTCGCTCTCAGCGCCGCGTCCGCCGACCACCACAACCTCTGCTGCCAGGATGCTGTCCGTATCGCTTAATGCAGGCGCGCTCGACACTACCTGAATCCCGGATTCCGGGAGGGCGATGTCTTTATAATATACAACATCCGCCCTTCTGCCCTCCTCCGCCTCATAGGGAGTGTACACGCCGGGCCTTACTGTCATCATCTGGGGATAGACCCCTTTCTTTGTCACAATGGTGACAAATACATTTTCCCCAAAGGAGGGCTTGTTCTGCTTGATGTAAAAGCTGCCGTCCTCCCTGGTGTCCACGGCTAATTCCGTGCAGTCCGCCGTCATACCGCAGCCCAGACGGGCAGCCACTCTGGAAAAGACGGAGCGGCCTGTGGGAGTGGCCGGAATCAGCACGCTGGAAGGTTCCATGCGTTTCAGCATTTCCGCCATCACCTGGCTAACCGCGTCATCCTGGAACAGGCAGTCCCTGTCTGTCTCCACCACATATATCTCATCAACCCCAAGCTGTTCCAGCTGGGCCACCAGGTTCTTACCGTCCCTGGCCAGGACAGCGGCCTGTATCTTTTCACCGGTGGTTTCCTTGATGCAATGGGCTGCGCGGACCAGTTCTGCCACAACGGGTTCTAAATTCCCATTATAATTTTCTGCAAAAACACAAATTCCGTTCGCCATCTATTCTTTTCCTTTCTCAATCTCAATCAGCTCCTTGAGTCTGGCCGCCAGCTCCTCCGGCGTGCCCGTAAGCATCCGGGCTTTTCTGGTGCTCTCAGGCTGGAATGAATCCGTTACCTCTGTGGGAGAGCCGGGAAGGCCAATCTCCTCCGCCTCCAGCTGAAGCTCTGCATTGGTATATACCTCCAGGGGCTTGTTCTTGGCCGCCCTCTTGGAGCGCAGGGTTGCCAGACGCGGCTCATTGCTTCCGAAGCATATGCTCACCAGGGCAGGCAGGGACGCCTTAATCTTCCACTCCATGCCCTGATACTTTTTCACAGCCGTGATACAGTCCTTGCCGCCCTCATCGTATAAGAGTCCCTGTACCTCAGCCACATGGGGGATGCCCATATATTCCGCCACCATGGCACCCACCTGTCCGGTGGCGCCGTCCGCAGACAGCGCACCGCTTAAGAGCAGGTCAAATGTTCCATATCTCTCAATGCTTTTTGCCAGCACCCTGGCCGTTGCAATGGTATCTCCTCCTGCAAGACACCGGTCCGTGATGAGGCAGCTCTCATCGCATCCCAGAGCCATGGCGTCCCGTAACGCCTTCTCAGCATCAGCCGGTCCCATGGTGAATACGGTCACCTTGCCGCCTGTCTGTTCCTTTAAAACCATGGCAGCCTCAATTGCGTTCAGGTCCGCAGGGTTAATCATGCCCTCTGAACTGGAACGAATCAGGGCATGGGTCACGGGGTCCACGGAAACATCATTGGAAACAGGAACCTGTTTTATAAGAACCGCTATATCCATATTTTCTCCTCTCCGCTGCCTTCTTATTTTAACAGACGCTCAAATGCCCAGTCTTCCAATAGCGGTGTCTTCTCCCCCCGCATAATGAATTTTGCAAGGTCCCTGCTGGCAGCCGGCGCCTCGATAACGCCGTTGCCGCCGTAACCGGTTGCCAGGATATAGCCCTCCACCGGCGTCTCGCCTAAAATGGGAAGGAAGTCCTTTGGCTCTGCACGGTATGACAGCCAGGATGATACCAGTCCGCTGTCCACAATGCCCGGCACCCTGCACTCCAGCTGGTCTAACAGGAAATCAATAAAGTAATCGTCGGTTCCGCCTGTGGCAGGAAGCTTGTCCGGATTCCACTGTCCCGCATGCATGGGATTGTTCAGGTCCATGGAAAGATGGGACTTGCAGATAAAGATATTGTCTCCTGCGCGGAGGGCGTAAAAGGCCGGATATTTCAGCACCGGGAAGGTATATCCTAATTTCTTTCCAGGAGGGCATAAAAAGAATGCTTCTGCCTTTGTATGCCAAATCGGCACGTCCATGCCCACCATCTCGCCGGTAAATTTGCTCCATGGACCGGTACAGTCCACCACATAGTCAAATTCGTATTCCTGGCCGTCGTTTGTCTTAAGGCCTTTAATCTTATTTCCTTCTTTCAGAACCTCCGTCACCTTCACGCCGGTCCTGATAACGCCGCCGTTCTTCTGCATCTTCTTTGCATAGGTATTGGAAATCATGGTTCCGTCAAAGTATCCGTCATCCTGTGTGTAGCCTGCGCCCAGGATATTGTCTGTGGAGATATCAGGAAGGATTTCCTTAATCCTGTCCTTGTCCGTTATGTACTCGCCTGTATAACCGGCTGCCTTTGCCAGCGCAATGCCGGTCTTAATGGTAGCCTCTACCTTCTCGTCGGTTGCAACCACCAGGGTTCCTGTCTTGTCAAACCCGGCAGAGCCCTTTTCCTCTGCTTCCATCTTCAGATATGACTCAAAACCATATAACCTTACGTCCCAGTATCTGTTTCTCAGCGAATCGTCAAAGAGACATACGGTTCCTGCGGACTTGGCCGTGGAAGCCCCGCCAATGGTATCCTTCTCAAATACAATGACCTCAGCATTGTCATAAAGGCTCAGATGATATCCGAGACATGTTCCTGAAATACCTCCGCCAATAATACCAATTCTTTTCTTTTCCATAACATTACCTGCCTTTCACATTTTATTTTTATTGTTTTTTACAGTGCTTATAGATTGTCTGCGCGAAGGACTGTCTCCAGCAGCACCCTGCATCCCAGTCCAATATCCTTTCCCTCTGTAAACTCATGTCTGGAATGGCTGATTCCGCCCACGCTCGGAACAAATATCATTCCTGTGGGGAAAACCGTTGTCATGAGCAGCGAATCATGGAAGGCCCCGCTTGGGACTTTGGCATACGGAATATCCAGTTTCCTGACAGACGCCTCAACGGCATCCCTTACCCATTCCGTCATCGGCGCAGGCTCATGGTAGGAGAACCGGTTGAAGCTGTACTCCTCCCCCATCTCCCGGCAGATTTCATCCAGGCATTCCCTCAGCTTCTGCTCTATGGTCTCCATAATTTTTTCATCCTGGTCACGTATCTCCAGGTGGAAGCCGGCCTCCCCAGGAATTACATTCACGGAGTTGGGCACCACCTTCATGGTTCCCACGGTGGCAACTGTAAACGGATTGCCGTACATGGCCACTATCTCCGGAACCTGGGCCACGAATCTGGCGGCAGCCACCAGCGCATCCTTTCTGTCCTCCATCACCGTGCTTCCCGCATGGTTGGCCTCTCCCGTGACTTTGATTTCAAACCGGCTCACCCCTGCAATGGATGTAACCACGCCCACGGGAATCCGGTTCTTGTAAAGGGAGGCCCCCTGTTCCACATGAAGCTCCAGGAAACAGTGTACTGATTCAGCGGACCTCCTGGCATTTCCCAGGTCCGCCACCTTTAATCCGCAGGCCTTAAGCACATCCTCTCTGGACTGGCCGTACATGTCCTGGTCTTCCCCGCTGACGTGCAGGTCCTGGCCGCACATGGCGCCGCTTCCCAGCATACCGCTTCCGAACCGGAAGCCTTCCTCATCCGTAAATACCACAACCTCCAGGGGATGGCGCAGCTTTCTGCCGCTCTCAAGCAGCGTCTGGCACACCTCCAGTCCGGCCACGCAGCCCAGGGCCCCGTCATACCTTCCGCCGTCCGGCACCGTGTCCAGATGGGAGCCTGTCATAATGGCCGGCAGGTCCGGGTCCTCTCCCTCCAGTCTGGCAATCAGGTTTCCGGCTGCATCCATTCTTGATTCGATTCCCAGTTCCCGGAAATATCCTATAAAAGTCTCCCGTCCTTTCCTGTCCTCCGGCGAATAGGCCATACGGGTGAATGTCCCGTCTTCCTGGGCCCCGCATTGGTACAGTTCTTCCAGCCGGTTAAGAATCCTGTCTAAATTGATATCCATTTAACCCCTCCTTGCTTCCGATTGTTGGCAATCTTGTACACGCCCTATATTTCTTTTCTGTACTTCTTATCTATATTGCACATTATAGATAATATTTTAACGGATTACATCGGAGCAAACAGATAAAAATAGAGAGATAATTTATCTAGTCTGGATAAACTATCTCTCCTGCCTCTATATGAAGTCCTTGTTGTAATTCTCTATCATTTTATACACCACCAGACCAATCCGCACAGCCAGCACCTCGTTGGCATTGTCAAAATCAATTCCGGTTATTTTTTCTATCTTTTCAATGCGGTAGACAGCGGTCTTATAGTGCACGTAAAGGTCCTGGGCTGTCTTGGAAAGGTTCAGGTTCCGGTCCAGGTACGCCCTCAGGGTAATAATCAGGTCATCCCTCTGGGGCTTTTTATAGTTATAAAGCTTCTGAAGTCCCTCCGGCACATACTCCAGCAGCATGGACGGGTCGCTTAACTGGCACAGCAGCTTAAATATACCCAGGTCCGCAAACAGCATAATCTGGGGGCTGCCGTCCTCCGGCGTCTCTCCCGCCACATCCACAAACATAAATGCCTCGTTAGCCTCTTTAAAGCTCTCCGGAAGATTGATGATGCCGTCCACCACTCTCCCTGCCCCTGCCTTAATCTTGAGATACTTGTTATATCTGGCCACATCCCCCTGGACCTGTTCCGCTATCTTTTTAATGTTTTTGCGGTATTCCTCCTGGGTCTGTTCCCGGTCCACCTCCTGTATCACTACAATCTTATCAAGGTCGTTATGTATTTTAGCTTTGGATATACGGCTCCGGATTAAATCGCTCAATACATCGATATCCTTTACCTTTGCCTTAAAGTCCCCTCTGGCCATGCTCTCGTTTGTCATTCCGAATACAATGACCCGGTAGCTGCCGTTGATGTCAACCCCCAGAAGGCTGGTATTCTTCTGAAGCTCTCCCATGGAATGTATTTTTCCGTTCAGAATATTGTGTATAATATCATTCTGGAACTTCTTCTCCAGTTCCGTCACCGCATACTGCCTGGAAAATTCAAACCGCAGGGCCGTGATGGCGCTCTCCGCGGCAATGCAGTCCATGGTCCCAAAGGGCTGGTTTAACTCTGTCACTACCAGGTATATCTTTTCCCGGAAACTCATCTTTACCTGAATCAGACATTGGGAAACCTCCCCTGTCTGTCTCATATAGGTGTAGTTTGAATAAGTGCCCGGCTCAAAAGGCACTGCGTCCCTGCTGACAGCAAATTCCCTGGACGCCTGGTCCGTGGCTGCCAGACAGGACAGGTTCTGGTTGAAAACCGCCACCGGATTGCGAATCAGCTTTGACAGCACATCCAGTATCTCATCCACCCCTTTTCCCGTGGAATCAGGCGCAATGGCCAGGGCGGCGAAATTGTCATGGGTGGTCTTAAAATACTTAAGCCTGGTTACCTCCTCGTTGAACAGCCGTTCCATAATCAGGCTCATGATATCCCTGAAGGAAACCTCAAAAGGAACCTCCAGAACCGGGATGTCATGTTCCTCTGCAAAGGCAAACAGCAGCTCAATCTTGGTGTCTGCATTGTCCACCTCTCTGCCCCGCTTTAACACAAGGGCGCTGACGCTCTTTCTTGTCAGCTCGTTAATATATGTGCGGAATTCTTCTACCGTACAGGACCGGAATGCATACAAACCAGTCAGCAGAACCTCGCCTCCGTCAATAAACTTTACAATGTCCGGCGCCTCGATGATTGTCACGCCTTTGATTTCCCTGTCCAGTCCCCTGCTGCCTCCAAGTACCTTTATTTCCTTCATTTCATCTGTCAAAAGAAGTTCTCTTACCGTTAATCCCATCTTCATCCCCACCGCCTTTATTTGCCCGGTCAACGTTACCATTCATTATAACACGAACAGACACAGACGCATACAAGTATTCTTGCGCCTGTGTCTTTTCTATATTTATATGTTATGCCAAAACCTTTTCTTTCGCCAGCCTTTCCATGACCACCGCTGCCTTGGCCAGGTCGCTGTATCTGGTAAACTCAACCGGACAATGACTCCGTCCGTCCTTGCTCGGAACAAACAGCATGACCGTGGGAAGCACCTGCCCGATTTCCAGGGCATCATGGCCTGCGCCGCTTAACATGCGCCTGCAGCTGTAGCCCCGGCTCCTGCACTCTTCCTCCATCACGTCCAGCATTTCCTTTGAAAGCTCCACCGGTGTAATGGTCAGCTTATTCTCCATGTCAAAGCTGCCGCCGTACTCCTTTACAGCCCGTTCCAGGGCTTTTCTTATCCTGGCTGCAATGTCGTTTATGTTGTCGTTATTCCTGGAACGGATATCCACGGTAAACTCCGCTGTATCCGCCACAATGTTCATTCCCCCCGGTATGGTATTCACATATCCCACGGTGGCAACGGTTCCGTCCGCCTTTTCCCTGGCCCAGTCCGCGATTCTGGAGATAACCTTTGAAGCTGCGTCCACAGGGTCCATCCTCATATCCATGGGAGTGGTTCCCGCATGGTCGGCCCTGCCGTGTACGGTCACCATGTACCGCTGGATGCCCACAATACAGTCTACCAGCCCTATCTCGGTTCCTTCCGTGTCCAGGACCGGTCCCTGCTCAATATGCGCTTCCAGGAAGCAGCCAATCCTGCCCTTCTCCCAGACAGCCTCCCCAATCCGCTCCGGGTCCATCCCGTATTCCTTCATGGCTTCATAGATGGATATGCCGTCCTTATCCCGGAATTTCTTGGTGTATTCCACGTCCCGGTGCCCCAGGATGGCTCCTGAACCAAAGTATCCTGTTCCGAACCGGGTTCCCTCTTCATCGCAGAACCCTGCCACCACAAAATCCCTTTTGGGCCTGATTCCCTCCTCTGTCAGGAGACGGGCCACCTCAATGGCGCATATAACGCCCGCTATTCCGTCGTAATCCCCTCCGTTGTACACAGAGTCATAGTGGGAGCCCATCATGACGCAGGGAGCGTCAGGGTCTTCGCCCTGCAGTACCCCAAACACATTGCCGGCAGCGTCCTCCCGCACCTGCAGCCCGCTCTCTGTCATCAGTTCCTTCAGATACTCCACGGCCTGTCTGGCTTCTTTTGTGAACGGAAGTCTGGTGCAGCCGTTCCCCGGTGTTGCAGTATACTGTTTTAAATGCTCCAAATCCCTGGCAATTCTGCCTGTTATATCCTCAATTACCATTCCTATACCCTCTCTGTTCTTTTTTGGGAACGCCCTTCCATTCCCTCTATTTTATTTCTTTTGACTTCTTTCTGTCTATCACATATACCTTAAACGGCGAGTACAGCATGGCCGCTACCAGCAGGATAAACCCGGACAGGCACGACCCGTCTCCCGGCATCCTAAGCTCTGTCAGAATCAGGGCGAACGCCGCCAGGATGGCTGCAAAGGCCACGGTCAGCCTGCCCCCCTTTGTCTTAAAAAACTTCTCTGTCTCCATACAGTATCCTCTCTTTCCCCCTGTGCTGCCTGCGTGTCATGAGACAGCCACTGTCAGAAACACAATTATACCGATTGCCAGCGTCATAATGGTGGTGAAGGGAATGATTCTCTTCAGCACCTGTCCCTCGCTGCCCAGGATCCCCGCCGTGGTGGTCCCCAGGATGATATTGCTGGGGCTGATGGCGCTTCCGATGGAACCGCCCGCTGTCTGTGCTCCCAGGATTGGCGCCTGGTTCAGATGAAGCAGGCCGGCAGTGGTTACCTGGAATTCCCCGAAGAGAATATTGGATGACATATTGCTTCCGGTCATGAAGGACCCCACCATTCCCACCAGGGGAGCCAATATGACGTAGGTCTTGCCAAGAACCCTTGCAATTCCGTCCGCCAGCACGCTGGTCTGCCCGGTTCCTCCCATGATTTTGGACATGATGACCAGACCGATGATGGCGATTCCCGAAGGCATGGACATGGTTACGGAGCGCACAAACACACGCTTAACCCCTCCCGGCCGAATCCATCCGTGCCTTCCAAAATATACCAGTCCCGCAATAGATGACAGGAACAGGAACATGCTTGCATGGGTGAAGGGCCGCAAAGGCGAAAAAAGTTCCGATGCCTGGTTCACAAATCCATACCCGGTGGATGTCTCCGGAAAGGAAAATCCAATGGACACCTGGTTCAGCAGATGATTCACCGGAGGTACCACCAGCACCACCATGGTGACCGCGGTCAGCAGGATATAGGGCACAAAGGCCTGCACCAGCGTCATGTCGGCCGGCGCCCCGTCCGATGTCCCGGCCGCGTTCCTGCGGTCCATCAGCCGGCTGTCTTCCACGCTCCACTCCTGCCTGTACATCTTCATCCTGCCTATCAGGAACAGGGCCACCAGGGATACGCAGGCCGGAAGAAAGCAGGCAATGGTTGTATTAACCCTGGTCAGAAGCAGTTCTCCCCCGCCCTGAATCAGGGACAGGATGAGAAGGGCTGGAAGCCCTTTCTTTACAGCCTTTCCTTTTCCGTAAAACCAGCAAATCACCAGGCCAATCACCACATTCCACATCCAGATGAACACCCCTGCCCAGAAGGCTGCCGCCAGATAATCCGGTGTTCCGGGCACAAGTCCCGTGGACATGGCAAGGGCATCCCAGGCAGCTGCCAGGGTTCCGAAGGTATTACCCCACGCCTGCCCCAATAAAGGTATGATGACCGCAAATACAGGGACCACGCCGATGCCCATGAGCAGGGGCGCTCCCACTGCCACCGGTACACCGAAGCCTGTGATTCCCTGGAGAAAGCTCTCCAGTATCCATCCCAGGGCCAGAACCATCAGAAGTTCGTTGGGCAGAAGCTTTCTCATCCCGTTGCGGATTACAAGAAAGGCACGGGCCTCATCCGCCACCTGGTACAGAAGAATGGCAGTCCATACAATCAGAAGGATAATCAGCGCGCTCCATATGCCTTTTGCGCTCTCGGCTGCCAGCAGCCTGATATCCGCTTTATAGAATACAATGCCGGTAACAATCGTGATGGCCAGTCCCACGGGGGCTGCTTCCGTAGCCCCCCACTGGAACCGGATCATTAACAGCAGCAGGACAATGATTGGCAGACATGCCATTATCCACATAAACAGATTTGTTGGTATGTTCATAATTTATCTCCCGCCTACTTATGTATTACTGTTCCTGTCCTTCCGGCAATTCCCTCCGCCGCCTTATCAAGCAGGGTTATCAGGGTACGCCTGCCTTCGCCTGACTGGGCAAAGCGGATGGCTGCCTCGATTTTTGGAAGCATGGACCCCTTGGCGAACTGTTCCTGGGCAATGTATTCCATTGCCTGGGCCACCGTAAGGTCGCTGAGCCACTCCTGGTTCTCCCTTCCGAAATTGATGGCCACCTTTTCCACGGCCGTCAGGATGATGAGGTAATCAGCCTCCAGCTCCGCTGCCAGCAGGCTGCTGGCATTGTCCTTGTCAATGACTGCGTTGACGCCTGAGAGCTTTCCGTTGTCATTGACCACCGGAATCCCTCCTCCTCCGCAGGTTATGACAATGTGGCCGGCATCCACCAGCGTCTCTATGGTTTTCAGCTCCCGGATTTTCATGGGCATGGGGGAAGCCACTGCAATGCGGTAGCCCCTTCCCGCGTCTTCCATGCAGGGAATCCCGTTTTCCATGTTCTTCTTTGCCTCTTCCTCAGTCAGGAACCGGCCGATTGGCTTGGTGGGATTGCGGAACGCTTCATCCTCCGGGTCCACCTCCACCTGGGACAGAATGGTGGATACCTTTACATCCATGTTTCTCTTGTACAGCTCGTATTTAATGGCATTCTGCAGGTCAATTCCGATATACCCCTGGCTCATGGCCACGCATGTAGGCAGCGGCGTTTCCTTATAATCCTCATAGCTGCAGGCCAGCCGGTCCATGGCATTCTGAATCATCCCCACCTGGGGACCGTTGCCATGGGTGATAATCAGGTCCATGCCCTGCTGCACCAGGTCCACGATTACCTCAGCCGTCTTTGCCACTGCCTGCTTCTGTTCTTCTATATCCCTGCCCAGGGCGTTGCCGCCCAGAGCAATCACAACCCGTTTTTTATCCATAAGCCCTCTCCCTTATTTAGTCCTGACTCAGTCCAAAGAAAACCCCAATTTCTTTGCATATGCCGCAACAGCCTTTTCAAAGCAGGCCACCGGCGGGTGCACGGTGCCGGCTCCTATCTGGCCGTAGCCGGCCACCTTGTGGGCAATCCCAGTGTTGATAACCGGTGTAATGCCTTTTTCCACCACCAGCCTGGCATCGATTCCAAGGCAGGTCCCCTGGAAATTCCAGTTAGGTATAATGAAGTTGGGATTCCTGTCAATGGTTATCTCCGTCATCTCTGTGCTGGTGCGCAGCGCGTCCTCGTACCCGCCGGCTCCCACAAACCTGGTAACGGCCGGGGCGGCAATCATGGCCATTCCGCCTACGCCGAAGGTTTCCGTGATGGCGCTGTCTCCCATATCAGGACAGGCGTCCTCCCCGTCATACCCGGTAAAGTAAAGTCCCTGGGGCGTGTTGACCGGAGCCGTGAACCACTCATCCCCCATGCCGCTGATACGGATACCGAATTCCACGCCGTTCCTGCACATGGCGGTGACAATGGTGCCGTCCGTAATCTGTCTTGCCGCGTCCATAACAGCCTTGCCTGTGGCCATCATGATATTTAAGAAGAACTGGTCTGTGTCGGCCAGGAATTTTATGACGTCATAGCGGTCCTTCTCATCCATATCCATCCTGGTGATTACCGGGCTCACCTCTTTCAGGAAGGCCAGGGAAGCCGCAATGTTCCTCTGATGGAATTCATCTCCCATGGCAATTGCCTTGGCCACAAGGGGATTCACATTCAATCCTCCCATGGAACGGATGGCCTTTCCAAGGGTTGGTCCCAGCACGTCCCGCATCCACAGCAGACGGTCAACCACTTCTTTGGAATAGGCTCCGAATCTCAGCACCTTTCCTATGCCCTCGTTCATGGTGCAGTAAGCCTCATTGCCGTGGGTCTGGTTCTCAACCACAAACACAGGCATGTTGGCGGAGGTAATACCGCCCATGGGGCCCACGGCCTTTACATGGTGGCAGGGAATAAAGGTCACTTCCCCGGATGCAAGCAGCTTTCTTGCCTCCTCCTCCGTGCCGGCCCATCCCTCAAAGAGGACTGCCCCCACGCAGGAGCCCTGTACCGGGTCCGGCATGTTTTCAAACCGGATGGGCGGCCCTGCATGGAGAATCACCTTGCCGTCATTCAGCTCCCGAATCACTGACCTGGCCGGCACCACATCCTTAATTACCGGCTGGCTGGCCACCACCCTGGCGATAACCGAGCGGTTGGCCTGGTCGATATCCGTCTCAGGACAGCTTCTAAGGAAATTCAGCATTTTTATAAGCTCCACATTGCCGCCTGCCGGAGGCGCCCAGTCATACTGAACCACGTCGCATCCAAAGTGTTCAATGACCTCAGCAAAGCTCTTAAGGCCCACATTGATGACCCTTGGCTTCTGAGACAAAAGCTCCAGCAGTTTCCCGGACGCCTCTGTCTTCTCAATCCCGGCCACTTTCCTGGGACGGACAGCCTTTTCCGGCTCGTCAAAATCCAGGCCAATGGCGCGGACAGCCGTATGTACAGCCAGCTTATTGTTTTCGCACACAATGACGCCCGCTTCCTTCAGCGTATCCACAGCCTTGTCATAGCCCTGGAAGTCCCTTCTTGTTCCGCAGACAGTTGCCACGAAGAACAGCTTCCGTCCTTCTTCCTTTGCCCTATCCCGCAGACGGGTGATTGCCGGAAGAAGGGCTCCCGCCATATCCTCATGGGAACCGTAGCCCAGCATGATATCCAGAAGAATCACGCCTGTGGACGGGTCGTCGATGGCTTCCTGCATGCACTCAATGCGTTTGGCAGGGTCAATCATGGGGTGCGGCTTGCCCTGGGTGTATACATCGTCTCCCAAATCCACCACAATATGTCCGTCCGTCTTCAGCATAAAGCCTTCCGCCTTCTGGGGCGGCACCTTAAGGTTCAGGGCATCCTTAATCAGCATGGCTGCTTCCCCTGCCAGGGTGCCTCCTGAGTAATAGGCCTTGATAGTTTTCTTTTCCTCTGCCTTAAAGAAGCAGGAGCTGTCCGTCTCCACGGTTCCTTCCCCGATTTCCTGTCCCCTCACCAGTCCCACAGCCAGACGGGCCGCTTCATCCAGGGTATAGGCATGGTAGAAGTTTTCCTCATGGTACTCCGGCTTTTCACCCAGGAACAGGGTGACCACCGGCTTCTTAAAGCTGCTCAGGCGGTCGGAAATCCGGTCCCGCACCGCCTTTGCAGGCGGCTTGGATATGATAATCAGCACCTTTACGCTGTCATCCTGCTCCATGGCCTCAATCATATCCATCATGGTGATTCCGCCCACCTCAGTGGACAGGTCCCTTCCTCCGGTGCCAATGGCGTTTTTTACGCCCTCGCCCAGACGGTCTATAATCGTGGTCAGCTCCTGGATGCCGGTTCCCGACGCACCGATGATTCCGATGGGCCCCGGAGCCACATGGTTGGTAAATGCAATGGGAACGCCCTGGATGATGCCTGTGCCGCAGTCCGGCCCCATAACCGCCAGACCTTTTTCATGGGCCTTCTTTTTTAACTGAATCTCATCCTCCAGCGTCACATTGTCGCTGAACATAAACACGTTCATGCCCTCGTCCAATGCCCGGTCCGCCTCCAGCGCAGCGTAAGCGCCTGGTATGGAGATAACCGCAAGATTGGCATCCGCAAGCCTGCCCAGAGCCTTTTCCCAGGACCGCACTGCCTCTGCTCCCTTTTTATCCGACTCTGCAGTGGACTGCTTCTTGAAGAAGGCTTCCACTTCCTCCATGATTCCGTCCAGCAGTCCCTCGTCCTCCACATCGGCAACCACCACCATATCATTGGCTGATGCCTCCTCCAGCTCGCCGGTGCTGAGACCGCTCTGTCTGTATATGTCTTTATTGGCAGGCGTCGCCATCATGATGGAAACCTTCTTTACACCTTCTATGGCGGAAATCTGGTTGGTCAAAAGCATGAGGACAACAGAATCATGGTAACTCCCCTTTTTTACTATGGTTTTTAACATACGCTTCCCTTCTCCTTATTCGGCAAACCTGTTTTTGTGGTCGTACTTGTCAAAGTGTATATCATCGCTCTTCAGATACTCATAAATCTCATCCACAATCTCCACGCCGCCTGTGGCATAGGCTTTATCCCGCCTCATGACAGCGCGTTCTCCCGGATAGTAGACCTTTCCAAAGCCCTGGGCGGCCGGCATTTCTCCCAGCTCGTCAAGGGACTGGGACATGGACGCTTTAAACGCATCCAGGCCCACAAACCTGGACGGGTCCATGACAATGAACATCTGTCCCAGTTCCCTGCCCTTGGACAGGTCATGGTACATGGAGCTTACGTGCTTGCCGAAGGGAACCCCCAGGAGCACGCCGCAGAAGATGTCTACCATCATCATAAGCCCGTATCCCTTGGCGCCCTCAATGGGAACCAGGGCATTCACAAGGTTGGGGTCCGTAACCGGCCGGCCTTTCTCATCCACTGCCCAGGTATCCGGAATGGCTTCATGCCGGGAACGTTTATCCAGTATCTTGCCCCATGCCTGGACCGTGGTTGCCATATCAAAGACAACGGTCCTGTCGTCCGCCGTTGGAGCTGCAAAGGAGATTGGATTGGTTCCGTAATAAGGCTCTGTCCCTCCGTAGGGCACCGCCATTGGGTCTGACTGGCAGAATGCAATGGCCACCATGTTTTTCCTGGCTGCCATCTCCGTATAGTAGCCAATGGAACCGCTGTGGGATATATTGCGGATGCCCACCACGGCAACCCCTGTCTTTCCAGCCATCTCTATGGCTTTTTCCATGGCCAGGACCGATGCCACATACCCGCAGCCATTGTCCCCTTCAAAGACAGCGGAGCACGGCCCGGTCTCCTTCCATTCAAATTTGGGCTCAACCGTAATTCCGCCCTTGGCTATCCTCTCAGCGTAATACTCCACCCGCACGGCGCCGTGGGAGTGATAGCCCCTTTCATCAGACCAGGTAAGAATCTCTGCCGTCTTATCCGCATGGTCTTCCTTAAGCCCTGCCTGCATCAGTTTATTTTTCATTAACCCCTTTAATTCATCATGGGAAAGCTTCATATCTACACCCCGTTTATTTTCATTTTTCTTTACAGCTGTACGTCTCTGTTGCAATCCTTGGAGTAAATGTACGCAAAATCCTCTTCGCGTCCCACTGCGTAGCATGCCTGGGGGCAGTATGCATCTAGGAACATGTAATCTCCTGCTTTTACCGGCACCCAGTCGCTGTCGGCCCTGTACATGCCCTTGCCTGACAGGAAATACATTCCGTGCTCCTGAATATGAGTCTCGATATAGCCGTGGGATGCGCCCAGCTTGAATTTCAGGATGTGCATGTTCATGTCAAACCCGAAGTTGCCTGCTGCGGGAAGGAAATCCTTGATGTGGCAGTTCTCCATGCCCTCATACTCCACCCATGGAAGGTCATTGGCATTTCCCACCACGGTAAATGCACTGTACCCTTCGATTCTCTCGTATCTGCGCTTGTATACATACAGCTTTGCTTCCTTGCCGCTCTTGTTATCAAAGGAAACCTTGTTGCTCTCCGGTGAGTAGATGTAACCGCCCTGGGTGAGGACTGCTTCCTTGTCTTCGTTCTTCACAGTCACTTCGCCGGACAGCACATAGAGGAATGTCTCCAGACCCTCGCCGCCGATTCCTGTGTTTTTTCCATTTTCCTTTACCGTAACCAGGTAATCCGCAAAGGTGGCTCCCATGGCCGGGGAGCCCAGAATGGTGACATCGCAGTTCTCATAACCGGGAATGCTGTTCTTAACCAGCCCGTCCGGCTCCAGCAGCACATAATTTTCCTTCTTGATTACGGAACGTGTTGTCAATAATTCCTCGCGGTATCCTATCTGTTCATTTAAATAACTCATTTCTACTTCCTCGCTTTCATTCTTTTTGGGCCGTTTCGGTCAGCTTTTTTATAATTACATTATTGCAAAACAGCCTCTTTATTTCAATTATCTAATTAGGCAAATCTTCCTATGATTTTTATCCATTTTATACCCTATTGCTAAATTTTTAACGCCCCTCTTTTTTGAGGTTCCGTGCTATAATATCTTTAGTTAAATTCAACTGTTGCCGAAAGGAGAAAACCATTATGCCGGAAAAGAAAGAGATAAGCCTGGACCATCCTTCTTATCCAAAGTATGCAACTATATATTCGGAAAGGGGCACGGAGGCAAAGGCCTCTGTCCTTTATTTCCACGGAGGCGGTCTGCTGTACGGACACCGGGAGGATTTGCCGGACCTCCACATCCGGACCCTGACCCATGCAGGATATATCATTATTTCCTACGATTATCCCCTTGCCCCCGCCGCAAAGCTGGATACCATAATAGGTGATGTATGTTCCTCCATCACCCATTACATCAATAATCCCGAACTGTACTGCGGCCAAAAGCTGCCCTTCTTCCTGTGGGGCCGGTCCGCCGGGGCATATCTCTGCCTTCTGGCCGCTGCCCGGGGAAACCTTCCCCAGGCTCCTGCGGGAATCCTCTCCTATTACGGATACGGATTCCTGTGTGATAACTGGTTTCAGACGCCCAGCGAATATTACAGGTCCCTTCCGGCTGTGGATGCCTCCTGCCTGGAACAGACAGGAGGCGTCCCTCACACCGCCGGAGCCCTGGACACCCACTACAGCATCTATGTATATGCAAGACAGACAGGCGCCTGGCGTTCCCTTCTGTATGAAGGCCGGGAAAAATATTTCTATCTGGACTACACCCTGCGCGCCTGCACTGCACTGCCCTGTCCTCTTTTCTGCGCCCACAGTACGGGGGACACCGATGTGCCTTATGCAGAATTCCTGGAACTGTCAAACCGTTTCCATCCGCGGCAGTTCATTGCCTCCTGCGGCAGCCACGACTTTGACCGGGATGAGGGCAGCCCCTTTACGAAGCAGCTGCTGGATGAGACTCTGGCATTCCTGCATTCGAACATCAGCTCTCCCGGCTCTGGAAAATAGTCCCTGTACAAAAGGGCTTTGCGCTCTTCATGGTCTTCATCAGGAAGTAATATACCAGTCCTGTGGGAAGGAGACTCACATACCAGGACAGCTGGACTATGACCAGAGAGCAGAGGGAGCCGATGATGATGGCAATGATGGCCGCCCAGTTGACTCCCTTAAACACGCCCTGTTTGTCATACATTTGATTGATGTCCAGCTTCTTCCTCCGGAGAATATAGTAATCCACCGCCATCACTGCAAAGATGGGCCCCAGGAACGCGGAGTAAAACTGGGTAAACAGGCTCAAACCTGCGGCGGAATCATCGGTTACCAGCTTCCACGGCATACAGCAGGCGGAAAGTATTCCCACCAGTACAGTGGCGTGGGACCATTTCATGTGGAATGACTCCATCAGCACATAGGATGGGGGAACAATGTTGTTCAGCACGTTGGTGGTAACCTGGGCAAATGCGATAAACAGCAGTGTCACCACAGTGAGGAACTTGCTTCCCATGGTTGTTGAGAACACCACAACCGGGTCGCTGTTGCCGGTTGCCGCTGTCACAAGAAGGCCGATAAGTCCCATGAACAGCGTTACAGGCAGAATGGCTATGGTGTAGATGCTTCCGGTAAAGGCGGGCCCCACTTTTTCCTGCAGGTTGCGGGAATAATCGGATGCATTGATAATCATGGTGGAATAGATTCCCAGGAAGGAGGTGGTGGCTGCCCAGAAAGGCATGCCCCAGGTCCCCTTGATTCCGGAAAATACATCGTCAATCTCAGTTGCAAACTGTGTCCTGACCACATACAGCATGTAGGCCAGAATAGCAATGATAAAGACACAGGAAATATTTTCCAGCCACTTGATGCCTTCAAATCCTTTGATGGCCAGGGCAACCTGCAGCATGGTGAACAGGGCATAGACCAGGGGAAGGTTGCTGAATCCGAACAGGATGCTCAGACAGCTGTTGATGGCTCCTGCTCCCACCCAGCTCTGGAACCCGAACCAGATAATGGCGGGAATGCCTCTCAGCAGTCCGGGCACCTTGACCCCGGTGGTGCCAAAACTGCTTCTGAGCTGTACGGTATAGGGAATGCCGTATTTATGTCCGCAGTTGCCGATAACCACCAGCGCAACCGCAATGACCAGACATCCGATAACCATGGCCAGAATGGCCTGACCCACTGTCAGTGCTCCAATCAGGCCGGCGCCCATGGAAAAGGTGCCGATGGACACGCACCCTCCCATAAAGCTGGCCGCATAGGAAACAGGCCCCATAATACGTTTTTTCGCAGGCTGAAGGTCCGGGTCCACATTCTTAACCAGTTCCGGATTCAGATTCATATTTTCTACCATATTGCTTATACCTCCTCCTTTTCCACATAACAGGAACTCACTGAAGTCTCCTGACCAGGGTTCCCACGCCTTTTTCTGCTGTAATCCTTCCGTCCTCAGCCACAAGATTGCCGCGGATAATGGTGCATACAGGCAGCCCCTTTCCCTTCATCCCCACAAACGCGGAAATCCTGTTTACGTAGAGAAGGGAATCACTTGTAATCTCCCACTCTTTTTCCGGGTCCAGAATCACCAGGTCCGCATCAAATCCAGGGCGTATATCCCCCTTTCTGCCGTATATGCCAAATGCTTTGGCCGGGTTCAGGGCCATGGCCCTTGCAAGCACAGCCGGACTCAGTCCCCGCTTTGCGCAGCCCTCGCTGAAGGCAACCTGGAATCCGCTCTGGATACCGCTGATGCCTCCCCAGACATCAAATACATTCTCAATCTTATTGCCCAGAATCTCCTTGAATTTTTCATCATAGGAGCAGGGCGAGTGGTCGCTGGCTATGCCGCTGAAGGTTCCGTCCTCCACATAGGCCCACAGGCGGTCCACGTCCTCCCTGGAGCGCAGGGGAGGCGCGCATTTAAACAGGGGACCCTTTTCCAGCACATCCCGGTCCGTAAGGCTCAGATAATGGGAGCATGTCTCCGCCGTCACATCATAGCCCTCCTGCTGGGCCTCCTTTATCTTCTGCGCCACATCAGGGCTGCTCACATGGCAGATATGTAATTTGCATCCGGTTGCTTTGGCCAGTTCAATCATATCCACGGTTGCAACCATCTCCGCAATCACCGGCCTGGAATCCAGAAATCCCTGCCAGTCCATGCACCCTTCCCGTTTCATCCTGGCCTCCTGCCATTTAATCATGGAAAAATCTTCGCAGTGAAAGCCGGCGCGGCCTCCGAATTGTTTGATTCGCTCCATGGCTTCATAGGCCTGCCCGTAGCTTAAGGAGCTGTAATCCGGCGACACAGGCCCTATGAATGACTTAAAGGCAACGCAGCCCTTCTCATGGAGTCCTTCCAGTTCGTCAAAATTATCAGGCACCAGACCGCCCCAGAAGCAGTAGTCCGCATACGCATTGCAGTCCACCTTTTCCACCTTCCGGTCAAAAATCTCCGCATTTGTCATGGCCGGCTCATTCTGCAGAGGCATGTCGATAACCGTGGTGTAACCGCCCACCGCAGCAGCGGCAGTGCCGTGTTCGTAATCCTCCCTCCACTCATAGCCCGGGTCGTTGAGATGGGCGTGGGTGTCAATGGCTCCCGGAAATACATAGTTTCCTTTTGCGTCCACTACCCTTGCCGCCTCCGGCTCCTGGTCCGCAGCGAGTATGGCTGCAATCCTGCCGTCCTTTACACCGATATTCCCCTCCTCCACTGTCTCCGGGGTGACAATCCTTCCATTTTTCACTAACAAATCATACATAAGCTTTGCCTCCTGTTTACTTCTCCAAAGAAGTTCCTTTCCTGAAACGGCAGCAGGACGGCATGTGCTTCATGCATAGATAGTACACCAGTCCCGTGGGTATGGTTGCCGTGAAAAAGGAAACATCCACATTGATAAGTCCAATGACCGCGCCCACTGCTGTTGCTATGATGGCAGCCCAGTTAATGCCTGCATGTTCTCCATTGTCAACGTAGAGGTCATCCAGCGCCTCCCCTTCCATCCGGCCCCTGTGCAGGATATAATAATCCGTAATCAGCACAGCGAAAATCGGGCCGAAGAAAGCGGTATAAATTTTAACGAACAAATCCAGCCCTGCCGCGGAACTGTCATTGGTCAGAATCCAGGGACAGGTGCATACGGCCAGGATACCCACCAGGATAACGGCTGTCCTGTGCTTCATCTTAAACGCATCCATAAATGCATAGGCCGGCGGCACCACGTTGCTGGCCAGGTTGGTTGTCATCTGGGCAAACAGGATGAATCCAAGGGTTGCCACCAGCAGGACCTTATTGTGCACCATCTGGGAAAAGGCATTGATGGGATTCGCTATCCCTGTTGCGGTGGAAGCCATTGCGCCGATAAGCCCCAGAAGAACCGTGGTGGGAACCATGGCGATAAAGTAGGCAACGCCGCGTTTCCCCACGGAATAGCCGCCTTTCAGCTCCCTGGAATAGTCTCCCGCATTGAGCATGACCGTGGTGCTGTTGCCGAAGAATGCAATGATGGCAGCTACAAATGGCATTCCCCAGGACCCCTTTCTGCTGACCAGCTTATCGCCAATCACGCCGCCGTACTGGGTCACGCACACAAACAGCATGTAGAGCATGGCGCTGACAATAACCACGCCCCCGATATTCTCCACCCATTTAATTCCATGAAACCCCTTTACGGATAATATTATCTGTATCACCTGGAACAGCAGGAAGTACAGCACCACATTGTCATATCCGAATATGGCAATGGATATCTGGTTGATGGCGGAGCCGCCCAGCCAGGTCTGGAAGCCATACCACACAATAGCCGGAAGCCCACGAATCATCACAGGCACAATGTTTCCCTTTGTACCGTATGCGCTCTTAAGCTGGACCGCATAGGGCGCGCCTGATTTGTAGCTGAAACGGTCATTTGCACAGATGCCGATAACCAGTATGGTGGAACCAATCAGCACTGCCATAAATACCTGCATCAGGTTCAGCCCCTTGTCTAACTGGGCGGAACCCATGGTCAGCGTGCCGATGGAGATACATCCTCCCAGCCACAGCATCAGGTAGGACCCCCACCCCATGATGCGGTCCTTGTCCTGAATCGGCGCCAATGAATCTGATTGCTGTTTTACCTCATTCTTTACATCACTCATAATGTCACCCTTTACTTTCTTCTCCCTTTGTTAACAGCCCTGTACCGGAGTCACGTATTTTCCATAGCCTGAAGCGTCTTCCCTGAAGGTTCCCCCGGCCGCAACCGTCCGGCCGCGGATGATGGTGCACACAGGAGCGCCTTTCCCTTCCAGACCGTCGAAGCAGGACACATGCCCCTTGGTCAGCAGCTCTCTCTGATTGCATTTCCAGGCCTTCTCCGGGTCAACAATAACAATATCCCCGTCAAATCCCAGCTCAAAGGCCCCCTTACGGCCGTAAAGGCCGAATACCCTGGCCGGATTGTAATCCATCACCCTGGCAATCAGGGTGGGGCTTAAGCCCTTCCGGTTCACCACCATGTCAAACATCATGGGCAGGAAAAACTGAATGGAATTAAGGCCGCCCCATGCATGCCAGATATCCTTTGTGGCATTGTCCTTTTCCTCATCCGCAGCCGGCGAGTGGTCGCTGCCCACGCAGGACAGGGTGCCGTCCAGAACATAATCCCACAGCCGCTCCATGTCCTCCTTCCTGCGCATGGGCGGCGTGCACTTGGCCGGAGCGCCCTTCTCAAAGACAAAGTCCTCTGTAAACCCAAGATAGTGGGGACAGGTCTCAGCCGTAATGGGGAGCCCTTCATGGATGGCATCCTTAACCGCCTGCGCCACCATGGGATGGCTCACATGGCAGATATGCACCCTTCCCCCTGTGGCCCTGGCCATATCAATGACATTTTTGGTGGCAACATACTCGGTCCAGACATCATGGGCATCCAGGAAATCCCTGATTTTTTCTTCCCTTGTCCTTCCGGTTCTGGCCTTGGCCTCCTTTTCACGCTCCAGAACCTGGCCGAACTCCTCACAGTGGAAGCCGCACAGGGCTCCGTATGGTTTTAGGATTTCCAGCGCCTTTCTCACATTTCCCATGTTTACAGTGGGGAACAAATCGCCGTTGGGACAGGTAAATCCCTTAAATGCAGCCACGCCGCAGCGATGTAAATCCACCAGGTCGGCCATGTTGTTCTTCACCGAACCGGGCTGGCTGTCATAGTCACCCACAATACCTCCCCACAGGGCAAAATCCACATAGGAGTGCTTGCTGATGCGTCCCATCTTCAGGTCAAATATCTCCTTGTTCATCAAAGACGGTTCATTGTTCAGAGGCATGTCTATCAGGCAGGTGCAGCCCGCTGCTGCCGCTGCCCTGGAGCCGGTTTCAAAATCTTCCCTGTATTCAAATCCCGGTTCATTTAAATGGGCATGACAGTCAATGATTCCCGGGTATACGTAGCATCCCTTTGCATCAACCACTTCCTTTGCCTCCGTCTTTTCCCCCGGTGCAAGAAACGCGGAATAGACTCCGTCTTTCACTGCAATATCAGCTTCATAAATCCTGTCGGGGGTTACCAGCCTTCCGTTTGTTACCACTAAATCGTACATTTTACCCTCCTTACAAACTGTAAACCGTTGACCGTTTCAATACTTACGTTGTATTTTATTTGATACACAGTCATAAAACAATGACGAGAAAACGGGGAAAAATCCTATTTTTTTGTCTACCATGTATAAAAATTTCATATTTTGAAATTTGTTTTTGTGTTTTTTATAATAATCTGGTAAAATCTATTGTTGAGGCATTGTTACAAATGCATTAAACAACAAAAATAGCGTTTCCGCCATGGAGCGGAAACGCCATTATGTTAAAACCATTCTATTTTATTGTATATCTATTTAACACTGGGAGAAACCTGATGAGCCATGCAGTCACAGCCATTACCACATACGTGGAACAGCAATTGAGCCTGTATCCTTCCTGGACCGTCCACTCGGTCTACAAAAAAACAGTAAATATCCGGTCCGGAGAACAGCTTTTGGCTCTCCAGGCAGCCTCTTCGCCCATGTCCCCCATCAGCATGATAACGGACATGGATGCACAATGCTTTGAGGAGCTTCCTGTTCAGCCGGGGCAGCCGGTGTCCTTTAGCGACAGCCGGCTTCTCATATCCTCACCGGAACGCCCTGTAACCTTTCTGTACCGGCCCGGAAAAGTCCTCTGCACCCAATTAACCTCCCCTCCCGGGGAATTTCCCTGCAGAGAGCTTCTCACGCGGGTCCGCCAGGCCGTCGCCGGTTCACAGGCAGGCATATTCCGGCTGCTGTTCAGCGATGTCCGGGACGGCGGCGGGATAAAGGCAGGGGAAGAAGGCCGCCTCATTCTGACTGCGGCCCAAAACCATATCCGCCAATGCAGCATATGCCTGGAACAGGACATGTACCAGGCAGCGGCCCAAAACCTGGCAGGGCTTATAGGACTTGGAATAGGGCTTACGCCAAGCGGAGATGATTTTTTATGCGGAGTCCTGGCGGGACTCATCTATTGCGGAGAGGAAAACCATCCCTTTGCCCTGTGTCTTTGCCAAGAGATAGCAGCCCGCCGGTTTGACACCAATGATATCAGCCGCGCTTTTTTGGACTGCTCCGTACAGCGTCACTTCAGTCCGGCTGTCAGCAGCCTGATTGGCCTTCCTTCTTCCGAAACAATTCTGAACGTATTTTCGGGCATCGGGCATTCCTCCGGTATCGACACCTTATGCGGGATTGCATATGGGCTTTCCATGGGGAACTGCATATAGGCCGCAGCCGCCTGTGCATGTATTACCGCCTTGTAAGGACAGAATCAATCAGGCCGTACTCCAACGCCTCACTGGCGCTCATGAAATTATCCCGTTCCGTATCCCTGGCGATTTCTTCCACGGAACGGCCTGTATTGGCCGCCAGGACCCGGTTCAGGCGCTGCCTGCTTTTCTGCATATAATCCGACATGATTTTGATGTCGCTGGCAGGGCCCTGGATTCCATTTCCATGGATGGCCGGCTGGTGTATCATGATTTCAGAATTAGGAAGGGCCATGCGCTTTCCATGGGTTCCGCCTGCCAGCAAAAAGGCCCCGAAGCTGGCTGCCAGCCCAAGGCAGATGGTTGACACATCGCATTTAATATACTGCATGGTGTCATAAACAGCCCAGCCCGCTGTCACGGAACCTCCCGGACTGTTGATATACAGCTGTATATCCTTGTCCGGGTCAGCGGATTCCAGAAACAGCATCTGGGCTATTATCAGGCTGGCCGACGTGTCATTCACATCCTCCCCCAGAAAAATAATCCGGTCCGACAGAAGCCTGGAATATATGTCATAGCTTCTCTCTCCTCTTCCCGTCTGTTCAATTACATAAGGTATGGTGCTCACGCCGCAATCCTCCCCAATAATTTTCCATACATTCCGGATACAAAAAAACAGGATATATTATGCATCTGTATCCGTTTCTTGGCAGGCACATGGATTCCCCGCTTTCTGTAGGTTCCCGGAGGACACCCATATACCTGCTTAAAAGCAAGGGAAAATGCCTGCTGGGACTGGTATCCCGCATCATAAGAAATCTGTGCAATGTCCATATCCGTATCCACCAGCTTCTCTGCCGCCAGGGTAAGCCTGCGCTCCTGCACATATTTATAAATCGTGCACCCGGTTTCTTCCATGAACATCCGGTTCAGATGGAACCTGGAATAACCTGCATGCTCTGCTATCTGCTCCAGGTTCAGTTCCTCCTTTAGATGTCCCTCAATATAATCAAGAACCTTTCCCACTATATCCTTTTGTTGTTTCATTATGCCACCTCCTGGTCTGGTTCATTTTATTATAGCAGGAGAAATCCGGGTTGTCTTAATAAAAAGTGCGTTTATGCTGCCTTTTTCCGTCAAAAAACCGGGGCAGGATTTTTAACTCCCGCCCCGGTCATTATCTGAAAACCATAGATTCAATTTAATACAGCTTTGCTCCCGCAGGAATCCTGTCATCCACCATCAGAAGATGCAGACGTTCCTGGCCCTCTTCATGATGAACCGCAGAAATCAGCATACCGCAGGAATCAATGCCCATCATTGGACGGGGAGGCAGGTTCGTAATAGCGATGGCTGTCTTTCCCACCAGTTCCTCGGGCTCATAATACTCATGGATTCCGCTTAAAATCACACGGTCCTCACCGCTTCCGTCGTCCAGCACAAACTTGAGAAGCTTCTTGCTCTTTGGCACTGCCGAGCACTCTTTTACCTTCACAGCCCTGTAGTCGGACTTTGCAAAGGTCTCAAAATCCACAAAATCCTTAAACAGTGGCTCTATCTCTACCTTTGAAAAATCAATATCCTTCACCGGCTCCACGGCCTGCGCAGCAGGTGCAGCCGCCTTTCCTTCCTTCTTGGAAGCATCGGAACCGCCCAGCGTCTTCATCGTGGGGAACAGCAGAACGTCCCTGATTGCCGGTGAATCCGTCAGCAGCATGACCATACGGTCAATACCGAATCCGATTCCTCCCGTAGGAGGCATACCTACCTCCAGGGCATTTAAGAAGTCCTCGTCCGTATGGTTGGCTTCCTCGTCCCCCTGGGCCAGAAGCTCTTCCTGGGCTTTGAACCGTTCTCTCTGGTCAATGGGGTCATTGATTTCAGAGTAAGCGTTTGCCATCTCCCAGCCGTTCATAAAGAACTCAAAGCGCTCCACATAATCCGGGTTGCCCGGCTTTTTCTTGGTCAGCGGGGAAATCTCCACCGGATGGTCCAGAACAAAGGTGGGCTGAACCAGGTGCTCCTCTGCAAACTCCTCAAAGAACAGGTTCAGGATATCGCCCTTCTTATGGCGTCCCTCGAACTCCACACCCTTTTCCTTGGCAGCGGCCCTTGCCTCCTCCAGGGTATGAATCTGGTCAAAATCAACTCCGGCATACTTCTTAACCGCATCCACCATGGTGATGCGGGCAAAGGGCTTGCCTAAATCCATCTCCACGCCCTTATAAGTAATGGTGGTGGTACCCAGTACCTCCTGAGCCACAAAACGGTACAGCTTCTCGGTCAGGTCCATCATCCCGTTGTAATCCGTATAAGCCTGATACAGCTCCATCAGGGTGAATTCCGGGTTATGTCTGGTGTCCAGACCTTCGTTGCGGAACACACGCCCAATCTCATATACCCTTTCAAGCCCGCCCACAATCAGCCTCTTCAGATAAAGCTCCAGGGATATGCGGAGCTTTAAATCCTCGTCCAGGGCATTGAAGTGAGTCTCGAACGGCCTGGCGGCAGCGCCGCCTGCATTGGATACCAGCATAGGGGTCTCCACTTCCATAAAGCCCTGGCCGCCCAGATATTTCCGGATGGCTGCCAGAATCCTGGAACGCTTGATAAAGGTATCCTTTACCTCCGCATTCATGATTAAGTCCACGTAGCGCTGGCGGTAACGCATATCCGTATCCGTCAGGCCATGGAACTTCTCAGGAAGCACCTGGAGGCTCTTGGAAAGAAGGGTTACCTCCGTTGCATGAATGGATATCTCGCCTGTCTTGGTGGTAAAAGCAGTTCCCTTTACGCCCACGATATCGCCGATATCCATTTTCTTGAAATCCTTGTAAGGCTCCTCACCCACGCTGTCCCTGGCCACATAGACCTGGATGTTGCCTTTTAAATCCTGTACATTACAGAAAGAAGCCTTGCCCATGACGCGTTTGAACATCATACGGCCTGCAATGGCTGCTTCCTTCCCCTCCCACTGCTCATAGTTATCCTTGATATCCATGCTGTGGGCAGTCACATCATATTTTGTAATCTGGAAAGGGTCCTTTCCAGCTGCCTGAAGCTCCGCCAGCTTATCCCTGCGCGCCTTCAGCACATGATTCAAATCTGTATCTGCCTGATTAACCTTCTGCTGTTCTCCCACGTCCTTAGCTCCTTTGTGTCAGATTTATGAAACCCTCTGGATTTCCAGCACCTTATACTGGATATCCCCTGCCTGGGTTTCCACGTCTACGCAGTCACCCACTACCTTGCCAATCAGGGCGCGGCCTACCGGTGACTCGTTGCTTATCTTATTCTGCAGGCTGTTGGCCTCAGTGGAACCAACGATATAGAACTCCATCTCCTCGTCATACTCCACATCCAGAAGCTTTACCTTACACCCGATATTAATCTTATCCAGGTCGATTTCATCCTCTACCACGACCTCTGCATTCTTAAGAAGCTTCTCCAGTTCCTCGATACGCAGTTCAATGTCCCTCTGCTCATCCTTGGCCGCATCATACTCTGCATTCTCGGACAAATCACCCTGCTCTCTTGCTTCCTTAATTTTCTGCGCAACTTCTTTTCTCTTGACAACTTTCAGATTCTGCAGTTCATCTTCGTACTGTTTGAGTCCGGCATATGTCAAAATATGTTTCTTATCTGCCATCTTACCCGCTTCCTTCCTTACATTCTTAATTTATGTTGATTTCACTTGAGTATCATTCTTAATGTCCACACATTCTGAGTATTATATAGGAAAATGTGTCCATTGTCAAGATTGGATTTTCCTGTCCAGAAGCTCTATGAATCCCTCCAATGTCTCCACCTGGTTGATTTCATTCCTGAGCGTTGCTGAGTGGGGCATTCCTTTTGTATACCAGGCCATATGGCCTCTCATCTCCCGCATGGCAACCCCCTCCCCCTTGAACCGGACCAGCATGCGCCCGTGCCTCAGAATCATGGCCTTTATCTCAGCCATGGACGGACCGGGCAGAACCTGGCCGGTATCCAGATAGTGGTTAATCCGGCCGAACAGCCAGGGATTTCCCTTGGCTCCCCTGGCCACCATGATGCCGTCGCACCCTGTCTCCTTAAGCATCCTTCCGGCGTCCTCCGGCGTAAAGATATCCCCGTTTCCGATAACAGGTATCCTTACAGCCTCCTTTACCCGGCGGATGATGTCCCAGTCCGCCTTTCCGGAGTAGTACTGCTCCCTGGTGCGCCCATGGACAGCCACCGCAGCAACGCCGCAGCTTTCCGCCATTTTCGCAAATTCCACTGCATTGACAGAGAGGTCGTTGAATCCCTTGCGGAACTTCACGGTCACAGGCTTTTTTACGGCCTTCACCATGGCAGTCAGCACCTCCTGGGCGCGCCTGGGATTTTTCATCAGAGCGGAGCCTTCGCCGTTGTTGACGATTTTCGGCACAGGGCACCCCATGTTTACATCAATATAATCATAGGGCCCTTCCTCCAGCCTGGCTGCAATCTCCGCCATAATATCCGGCTCCGACCCAAAGAGCTGCACTGCCGCCGGCCGCTCGGCCGGGTCTATCTGAAGCAGCTCCCTGGTATTCCTGTTGTTGTACAGTATCGCCTTTGCGCTGACCATCTCAGTCACCACGCATCCGGCTCCCTGTTCCCGGCACAGCACCCGGAAGGGCAGGTCCGTGACGCCTGCCATGGGCGCCAGTATTACATTATTCTCAAGAACCGTATTTCCAATCCTCAGTTTCATTTAATCTTCCCCGTCATCCTCTATATCTATGTCCTCGCCCAGGAAAAATGTCCTGTAATACAGTTCCAGCGCTTCCAGCATTTCTTTTTTCTCTTCCTGGTACTGCTTGATTTTAAGGACGCTTCCTATCTCGTCAAAGAGATAATCCGTTTCCTCTGAGGTCACCCTGAATTCCAGGTTTCCCTTTTCGTCAAATTCCATGGTCAGCACGCCGCCCACATCCTCTGTATAGAGCACGCACATGATTTGGAGCTCATCCCTTATGGACTGGGGCAGGGATTTAAAATCCTGGTTAAAATAATATTTCTGTTCATAGGAATTGGCTCCGCAGAGCACTGTCGTATCCTTCATCTCATCTCTCCACAAAAGTCCGCTGCCTGTGACAGGCGGCGGACTTTCCATTCTATCATTGTTTATGTTCTCACATTCCCGGATTAACGAATCAGCATCTTGGCTATCTCGTACTGCTCTTCCGGGATGTCCTTTGTCATGTTCAGGGCTTCCTGGATATCGAAATCCACAAACTCACCGTGCTTATAGGCTACCAGGCGGTTGCTCTTGCCTGCAGCCAGAAGCTCTGCTGCCTTGGCGCCCATGATGGAGGCGTATACCCTGTCCTTGCAGGTAGGCGTTCCGCCGCGCTGCATGTGGCCCAGGATGGTGGCCCTTGTCTCAATGCCCGTGGCAGCCTCAATACGCTTTGCCATGGAGCCGGAATGGCCGATTCCCTCTGCATTGATGATGATGTTATGTTTCTTGCCACGTCTGCGGTTGTCGATAATCCGGTTAATCAGGGCCTGCTCATTGCCGTCGTAGCGCTCCGGCAGAAGGATGTCCTCCGCACCGTTTCCGATGCCGCACCACAGTGCGATGTATCCGGCGTTGCGCCCCATAACCTCCACGATGCTGCACCGCTCATGGGATGTGGATGTATCACGAATCTTATCAATTGCTTCCATGGCCGTGTTGACAGCCGTATCAAAACCAATGGTGTAATCGGTACAGGCAATATCCAGGTCAATGGTTCCCGGAAGGCCGATTGTATTGATGCCCAGGGCGGACAGCTTTCCCGCGCCCCGGAAGGAACCGTCGCCTCCGATGACCACCATTCCGTCAATGCCATGCTTGCGGCAGATATCAGCGCCCTTCTGCTGGCCTTCCGCTGTGGTGAATTCCTTACATCTTGCCGTGTAAAGGATGGTACCGCCGCGGTTGATGATGTCAGACACGCTGGTGGACTCCATGTCCACGATTTCCTCCTCCAGCAGGCCTGCGTATCCACGCATGATGCCCTTTACCTTAAGGCCCTTATTGATAGCAGTCCTTACAACCGCGCGGATTGCCGCGTTCATTCCCGGCGCATCGCCTCCGCTGGTAAGTACTCCAATGGTTTTCACTGCCTTTGCCATAGCAATTTACCTCCTTGTATTAAGCACATGCAAATTCCGCCTGTGCTGACGTTGCTCTCAATCATTCATTCTCTCATCTATACCCAACGCTATTCTAATTCATTTTCCCCAGCTTTTCAAGACCTTTTTCTACGACTTTGACATTTTTTTCACCAAGTCCTTCTCCCAGGTCTTTCAAAAGTCCGGGCGTAACCTGGACATTCCAGTTGGCCGGAAGGACTTTCTTGGCCCTCTCCTTCTGGAGGTAAATGACCACCCGGTCCTTTCCCTCGCTGGACCGCAGGGAGGTAAGCAGACGCTGCTCCCCGGCCTGATACGTCTCCATATCCGGGAACTGGAGCCACAGCTCCTTAGATATGCTCTCAAAGGGAATCACCTGCTCGCACACCAGTTTTCCCACCGGGTCATCGCCAATGGATACCCTTCCTTTGATAAACAGCTTGGAGTCCTCGGTGAACAGTTCCCGGTTGGCCTCATAATCCCTTGGGAACACAATGACTTCCACAGGTCCCAGCAGGTCCTCCAGGGTGATAAATGCCATGAGCTGGTTGGTCCTGGTGGTCTTCACGGTCTTGCCTGCCACCAGCCCTCCTATCACTGCCCTGGATCCGTCCTCCACCCCGGCCTTGTCCGTCTCCTCATCCACAATAAACTGGGCGGAGGTGGCTGTTATATTCCTCCTCCATGTCTCCTCATAGTCGTCCAGAGGATGGCCGCTGATGTAAACTCCCAGTATTTCCTTCTCAAAAGCAAGAAGCTCATCCTTTGAGTATTCCCCCACATCGGGAAATGTAATCTGGAATTCATTCCTGTCTTCCTCACCAACAATGTCAAAAAGACTTAACTGACCCTCGAACATGGACTTTTTCTCCCTGGCCTTAACCTCCAGCATGGTGGGAGCCACGGCCATCTTCTGCCGTCTGGTGCCCGGCAGCGTATCCAGGGCGCCTGACTTGATGAAATTTTCCAGGGTCCTTTTGTTTACCTCCTTCATGCTCATACGCCCCACAAAATCCTCCATGGAACGGAAGGGACCGTTTTTCTCCCGCTCCGCCAGGATTACCTCTGTCACTGGTTTGCCCACGCTCTTGATGGCGGACAGGCCGTAGCGGATGGCGTCACCTGACACGGAGAAACCGCTTTCTCCCTCATTGATATCCGGCGGCAGCACGGGAATGCCCATCATCCGGCGGCAGGTCAGCACATACTCGGAAAATTTACTTACATTGTCCATGACCGATGTCATAAGGGCGGCCATGAATTCCCTGGGATAATAGTATTTCAGATAGGCCGTCTGGTAGGAAACCACTGCATAGGCGGCTGCGTGGGACTTGTTGAAGGCGTACTTTGCAAAGTCAATCATCTCGTCATAGATATGGTTTGCCGTCTGCTCGCTGATTCCATTGTCCACACAGCCCCTGACCCCTTCCTCCCGGTTGCCGTATACAAAGTTCCGGCGTTCCTTTTCCATGACAGACGTCTTTTTCTTGCTCATGGCGCGGCGCACCAGGTCGCTGCGTCCCATGGTGTATCCGGCCAAATCACGCACAATCTGCATAACCTGCTCCTGGTATACAATACAGCCGTAGGTGGGGCTTAATATGGGCTCCAGCTGAGGGCAGTCATAGGTGATGGAAGCCCTGTCGTTCTTTCCCTTCAGGTATTTGGGTATAAAGTCCATGGGGCCGGGACGGTACAGGGAGATGCCTGCTATGATATCCTCCAGGTTCTCCGCCTTAAGCTCCTTCATAAAGCTTTTCATCCCCGCGCTTTCCAGCTGGAACACGCCCTCGGTCCTGCCTGTTCCGATGGATTCAAGTACCTTTTTATCGTCAAAGTCAATGTGGTCAATGTCAATGGATATGCCGTAGTCCTTCTCGGCCAGCCTCACCGCGTTCTGTATGACGGTAAGGGTCCGCAGGCCCAGGAAATCCATTTTCAGAAGTCCCAGCTCCTCGATGGTGGTCATGGTAAACTGGGTGGTGATGGTACCGTCAGAGGCCCTGGAAAGGGGTACAAACTCGTCAATGGACCTGCTGCCAATCACCACCCCGGCCGCATGCATGGAGGTATGCCTGGGCAGTCCCTCCAGACGCCTGGACATGTCGATGAGATAATGGACCTGCTCATCCTCATTGTAGGCCTTCTTAAGGTCCGGGTTCATGGTCAGGGCCTTGTCCAGCGTCATGCCCAGGTCCCCGGGAATCATCTTGGCGATGGTGTCGCACAGGGAATAGGGCAGGTCCAACACACGCCCCACATCCCGGACAACGCCCTTTGCAGCCAGGGTACCAAAGGTTACAATCTGTACCACCTGGTCCTTGCCGTACTTGCGCACCACATAGTCGATTACCTCCTGACGCCGTTCGTAGCAGAAGTCAATGTCGATATCAGGCATGGACACACGCTCCGGGTTCAGGAAACGCTCAAAGAGAAGGTTGTAGCGCACCGGGTCTATGTTGGTGATTCCCAGCGTATAGGACACAATGCTTCCTGCTGCAGAGCCCCGCCCCGGCCCCACGATGATGTCCCGGGAGCGGGCGTAATTGATGAAATCCCACACAATCAGGAAGTAATCCACATATCCCATGGAACGGATAACTTCCAGCTCATAGTCCAGGCGGCTGCTCAGGGTGCCGTCATCATCCGGGTACCGCGTCTGAAAGCCCTCCCTGCACAGATGGTTTAAGTAGGTCCAGGAATCATAGCCCTCCGGAACTTCGTATTTCGGAAGCTTGGTAACCCCGAACTCAATCTCCACATTGCAGCGCTCCGCTATCATATGGGTATTTTCAATGGCCTCAGGCGCATAGGGAAACAGGGTCCGCATCTCGTCCTCTGATTTGCAGTAATACTGGCCTCCCTCATAGCGCATCCTGTCCTCATCCGCCACCTTCTTGCCGGTCTGGATGCACAGAAGGATGTCGTGGGCCTTCTCATCCTCGGCATAGGTGTAGTGGATATCGTTGGTTGCCACCAGCTTAAGGCCCGTATCCCTGCTCATGCGCATAAGGCCCTGGTTTACCAGCTTTTGGTCCGGCAGCCCGTGGTCCTGAAGCTCCAGGAAGAAATTGTCCTTTCCAAATATGTCCACATACCGGCCGGATGCCCTGACCGCCTCCTCATACATTCCCCTGGTCAGGTAGCGCTGCACCTCCCCTGCCAGACAGGCGCTGAGCGCAATGATTCCCTCGTGGTAGGTCCTTAAGACCTCGTAGTCCACCCTGGGTTTATAGTAAAATCCGTCCACAAATCCCTTGGACACAATTTTCATCAGGTTTTCATAGCCCCTGTTGTTCTCCGCCAGCAGCACAAGGTGGTAATACCGGTCCTCGCCGCTTACTGTCTCCCGGTCAAAGCGGGACCCCGGGGCCACATAGACCTCGCATCCCAGAATCGGCTTGATGCCGGCTTCCCTGGCTGCTTTATAAAAATCAATCACGCCATACATCACGCCATGGTCCGTGACAGCCATGCTGTCCATGCCAAGCTCCTTTGCCCTGGCTGTCAGCTCCTTGATTTTACAGGAGCCGTCCAGAAGGCTGTATTCCGTATGGACGTGCAAATGGGTAAATGCCATTCCCTATTCTCTCCTTATCGTTTCGGTATAAATTGCCGTTCGAGTAACAGTTTATCATAAATCCGGATAAAAGAAAAGAGAACCAGGCAAGTCCTGCCTGATTCCCATTATCTATCTCTCCAAACAAACGGACTGGTAGTTACTGGTTTTTCAGATACTTCTCAATTTCAGTTACAGCTGCCTCCTCATCCTTTCCGTCGGCTTCCACCAAGATGGATTCGCCCGCGGTCAGACAGAGAGTCATCATTCCCATGATGCTCTTGGCATTCACACGCTTTGCCTCTGCTTCCAGGTAAATCGCGCTTTCGTACTGACTGGCTACCTGCACCAACATAGCTGCCGGTCTTGCCTCAAGTCCTGATGCCAATTCAACTGTAATCAATTTCTTTACCATAATAATCCTCCTCATTCCTTTGAATGGTTCACAGCCCCTGATACGTTCCAATGGTCATGTTCCAATCTGGCCGCATCCTGACTGCCATTCCGGTGCCCGTACTGATTCGTACTTGATAAAACTATTGCAAACTTGATGTATTACGGTCCGGAAACTGCTGCCGCAGTTCTTCGGCCATAAGGCTTAACTTCCTCAAACGGTGGTTTACGCCTGATTTACCCACAGGCGGTTCCAGGGCCTCCCCCAATTCCTTTAAGGTTGCCTCCGGCCGTTCCAGCCGTATGCGGGCCATCTCCTGAAGGTTCTCAGGAAGACCCGAAAGACCGGCAACAGACTGGATGAAACGGATGTCCTCTATCTGTTTTACCGCAGCTGACACGGTCTTATTGATATTGGCAGTCTCGCAGTTGACCTGGCGGTTCACGCTGCCTCTCATCTCCTTGACAATGCGGATATTCTCCAGCTCCATAAGGGATACCGGGGCCTCCATCACGTTAAGGATGTCCACAATCTGGCTGCCCTCCTTGATATAGACTACATAATACTTCTTTCTCAGCACTATCTTGGCCTCGATATCAAAGGTGGCGATGATGTTCTTAAGCTGCTCCGCCTTAGGTTCAGTGGGACACACGATTTCAAAGTGGTAGAACTTCTCCGGGGCGCTGATGGAGCCGGCCGCCAAAAAGGCGCCACGTATGAAAGCCCGTCTGCAGCAGGCATTCTGAAGCACCACATTCCGAATCAGGGAAAGGTTTTCGCCGATTTCCCCCTGGGAATTGATGAGTTTCACTGCCTGCAGGACCTTGAGGGCTTCCTCATGTTCCCTGACTGCTACGATGTATGTCATGCTCCGCCCGGGGTTCCCCCCTCTGCGAATCGAGACATCAGTTCTTATATTAAATGTTTTTTTCAATAATGTAAAGTACTTTCTTGCAACTGCCACATTTTCCGTATGGATTTCAATCCAAAAATGGTCTGAAGCCGATATCTTTACCCTTCCGCACAGGCTCAGGATTGCTGCTGTCTCTGCTATCTGGCAGTGGCGCGCCCCAGGCATCTGCCTGGACAGCTCGTCTTTTACGTTGGAAGAAAATGACATGTCTGCTACTTCCTTTTATTGTCTTTGTCGATGTCCCTGTGTTCTATTTTAATTCCATATTCAGCCTTGGCAGCCAGATAACCGTAGAGGGCCTTGGCAACCGTCACGGAACGGTGCTTGCCGCCGGTGCAGCCGATTGCCACCACCAGCTGGTTCTTTCCTTCTTTAATATAACCCGGCAGGAGGAAATCCACCATATCATAGAGCTTGTCCAAAAACTGCGCGCAGGCGCCTCCCTGCATCACATAATCCCGGATGACCTGGTCCTCCCCTGTCAGGGGGCGCAGCTCCTCCACATAATAGGGATTGGGCAGAAAACGCACGTCAAAGACCAGGTCCGCATCCTCCGGAATGCCGTACTTAAAGCCAAAGGATAAAACCGTGACAAACATGTTGCTGTACTCCTGGTGTTTCAGGAATATCTTTTCCAGCTCCTGCCGCAGCTCCCTGGTAAGGAGCTTGCTGGTATCAATGATGAAATCCGCGTCCTTCTTAAGGAAGGCCAGCTTGGCCCGTTCCTTTTCAATTCCCTTGTCCAGCCTGCCTGTCCCGGCCAGGGGGTGGCTGCGGCGCGTCTCCTTGTACCGCTTAATCAGGACCCCGTCATTGGCGTCCAGGAACAGTATCCGGTAATCCATCCCCAGTTCCTTCCATCCCCTGAATATAGCATCCAGCTGGTTCAGTTCCTCGCCGCTGCGGATATCTATGCCCAGGGCGGCCTGGCTGATGTCGCTGCCGGCCGCTGCCAGCTGGGCAAATTTATCTACCAGGGATATGGGCAGGTTATCCACACAGTAGAACCCCAAATCCTCCAGCATTTTCAGTGCAATTGTCTTGCCTGCCCCGGACATTCCGGTTACAATTACAAGCTTCATCCATCCACCTCGGTTACGTATAATCGGCCTTGCGGTCAGAACTCGCCCCAGCGCTTGACTTCCATCTCAAGCTCCACGCCGGACTGTTCCATGACTGTTTTCCTGATATGCCCGCACAGGGCCATGACATCGGATGCAGTGGCGTTTCCGCCGTTGATTACAAAGCCGCAGTGCTTCTCCGATACCCTGGCTCCGCCCATGGCGTATCCCCTGAGACCGGCATCCTCTATGAGCTTTCCTGCAAAATATCCGCGGGGACGTTTGAAGGTGCTGCCTGCGCTGGGATATTCCAGGGGCTGTTTCTCCCTGCGCCTGTCTGCCAGTTCCTTCATCCGGGCCTCAATGTCTGCCCGGCTGCCCGGCTTCAGCTGAAAGGACGCCTCCAGCACCGTATATCCCCGGTCGGGAATACAGCTGGTGCGGTACCCCAGTTCCAGTTCATCCAGGGAGAGCTCCAGAACCTGTCCCTGATTCGTCATAACCCTGGCTGATTTGAGGATATCCTTCATCTCAGAGCCATAGGCCCCTGCGTTCATCACCAGGGCGCCGCCTACGCTGCCGGGTATGCCTGCTGCAAATTCCATACCGGTCAGGCAGTGGTCCAGGGCGGCCCGGGCCGCCCGGGCCAGCAGTTCCCCTGCCCCTGCATGGATGACAGTTCCCTCTGTTCTGGCATGGGACCAGTTTCCTTCCATGGCAATGACCACGCCCTTGATTCCCTTATCGCTGACCAGGAGGTTGCTGCCATTTCCCAGCACTCTCCAGGGAATACCATGCTCATTGCAAAGGCAGATGACCTTTCCCAGCTCCTCTTCATTGCCGGGGCATACATAGGCCTCAGCCGGTCCCCCGATGCGGAAGGTGGTGTGACTGCTCATGGGTTCCATGAAGCGGCACACCGCCCCCTCTGATACAAGCACCTCTTTCAACATATGTTCCAGATTCAAAATACATTCCTCGCTTAAGACTTAATTTTCCTGGCCCTTTCCAAGATTGGCCTGTACCCGGTTGTACAGCTCCTGGGCTGCGTTGTAGCCCATCTTCTTCTGGCGGTAGTTGACAGCCGCGGACTCCACGATAATAGCCAGATTACGTCCCGGACGGATGGGAATGGTATGGCAGACCACCTGGTTGCCCAGGAATTCCGTATACTGGTCTTCCAGGCCCAGCCTGTCGTATTCCTTGTCCTTGCTCCAGTCCTCCAGCTTGATAACCATGTCAATGGACTGGGTATCCTTAACACTCTCCACACCGAACAGGGTCTTCACATCAATGATGCCGATGCCCCGCAGTTCAATGAAATGCTTGGTGATGTCAGGCGCGCTTCCAATCAGGGTGTCATCGCTGACCCGGCGTATCTCCACCACATCATCCGTCACCAGACGGTGTCCCCTCTTAATCAGTTCCAGGGCAGCCTCGCTCTTGCCGATGCCGCTTTCGCCCATAATCAGGACGCCCTCGCCGAATACGTCAATCAGCACACCGTGAATGCTGATGCAGGGGGCCAGCTTCACATTGAGCCAGCGGATGATTTCTGCCATCAGGGCAGAGGTGGTCTTATCGGACACAAGGCAGGGAACGCCATAGTAGTTGCAGAATTCCAGCAGGTCCTCATCCGGCTCCTGGTCGCGGCTGAACACCAGACAGGGAATCTGGCTGGATGTGAGCTTATCGTACATCCGGCGCTTCTGTTCCTGGTCCATGGTATTAATATATGCCTGCTCCACGTATCCGATGATTTGAACCCGCTCTCTGTCAAAGTGGTCAAAAAATCCCGTAAGCTGCAGGGCCGGGCGGTTCACGTCCGGATGGGTCAGCACAATCTTGTCCGTGTCAATCTCCGGCGTGGTGTTTTTAAGCTTCATTTTCTCAATTAATTCCGATATGGTTACTCCATGCATGATGATACCCCCTTGACCTGGTTTTACTTCTCGTTTAACTTCTATCATACTATCATAATTTGATGCGGTTGTCATGTGTTTTTATCGCTGTCCTTCCAGATTCTGGAAGTCCGCTTCTGTCCCGTTCTCCGGGCCTGTGCTGGTGCCGGGCCGGTCATTATTCTGTGAAGGGGCCTGCCCGCTGGTCCGGGGGCTGCCCGTCTCCGGGTGGAAGAAGCGGTACACGGACTCAGCCGACCTGCGGTTCATCTGGGGCGTCTGCTCCAGGTCCTCCACGGAGGCGCTTCTCACTGCCTCTATATCCTTAAAATGGCGCATAAGGGCCTTGCGCCTGGCCGGTCCGATGCCGGGAATGTCATCCAGGATGGATTTCACCTGGCCCTTCCCCCTCAGGCTCCTGTGGTATTCAATGGCAAACCGGTGGGCCTCATCCTGGATTCTGGTGATAAGCCTGAATCCTTCGGAGTGACGGTCAATGGGCACCTCCACATTATTATAGTAGAGTCCCCTTGTTCTGTGGTTGTCATCCTTCACCATGCCGCACACAGGAATGGAAAGCCCCAGCTTATCAAGGACCTCCAGGGCTATGTTCACCTGGCCCCTGCCGCCGTCCATCATGATTAAATCCGGGAACCTGGTAAAGCTGCCAAGGCTTACGTCAGCCCCCTTTTCCTTCAGTTCCTCCGTCTCTCTCATGCCGTGGGAGAATCTGCGTGTCAGCACCTCATTCATGGATGCGTAGTCGTTGGGGCCCTGGACGGTCTTGATGCGGAATTTCCTGTAATCGCTGCGCTTGGGCCTGCCGTCCTCATATACCACCATGGAGCCCACGGATTCCACGCCGCTGGTATTGGAGATATCATATGCCTCCATGCGGCGGATTCCGCCAATGCCAATCAGCTCCCCAATCTGGTTCAGGGCTCCGATGGTGCGAAGTTCTTCTTTCTTAATCCGCTCCTTATCCTGGGACAGCACCAGGGCTGCATTCCTGGCCGCCAGCTCCACCAGCCGTTCCTTTTCTCCCTTTTTCGGAACCACCAGCCTGACCTTCTGCCCCCGTTTCGCAGACAGCCACTGGCTGATGACCTCCTCGTCCCCCAGAGGATGCTGGAGCCACAGTTCCCTTGGTATAAAGGGCGTACCCGCATAAAACTGCTTTACAAAGCTGTCCAGAATCTCGCCCTCATTTTCAGCCATGGCAGCCGATATATGGAAATGGTCCCTGCCTATCAGCTTGCCCTCCCGGATAAAGAACACCTGTACCACCGCGTCCTTCTCATCCCTGGCCATGGCTACAATATCCCGGTCCTCCATACCGCTGCTGGTAATCTTCTGTTTCTGCGCCACCTGCTTCACGCTGTTTAGCAGCTCCCTGTACTCAATGGCCCGCTCAAATTCCAGGCTGTCGGAGGCAGTCTGCATCTTTTCCTGAAGGCTCTTTATGAGAGGGTCGTATCTGCCATTCAAAAAGTCCAGGGCCTGGCCGAAATTGGACTGGTATTCCTCCCTGGAAATATATCCCTGGCAGGGGGCGTCGCACTGCTTGATGTGGTAATTGAGGCACGGACGCTCCTTTCCCGTATCCTTTGGCAGGTTCCGGTTGCAGGTCCTGATCCGGTACAGCTTGTGTATTAAATCCAGCGTATCCTTCACGGCCCCCGCGCTGGTATAGGGACCAAAATAACGGCTTCTGCCGTCCTTTTTCATATCCCTGGCAAACAGGAGGCGGGGGAAATCCTCACCCATGGTTGCCTTGATATAGGGGTAGCTTTTATCGTCCTTCAGCATGGTGTTGTACCGCGGCCTGTGCTCCTTAATCAGGTTGCACTCCAGCACCAGGGCTTCCAGCTCGGAATCCGTCAGGATGTATTCAAACCATGCAATGTGGGACACCATCTGTTCAATCTTTGCCGTCTTATTCCTGCTGCTCTGGAAATACTGCCTGACACGGTTTTTCAGGCTGATGGCCTTGCCCACGTATATAATCTCATCCCTGTCATTATGCATAAGATAAACTCCCGGGCTGGCCGGGAGTTTCTTCAGTTCTTCCTCTAAATCAAACAATACCTTTCACCATCCCTTTCATATGGCTTTATGCCCCGCTGTCCTCTGCTTCTGCATTCTCTGTGCCTGCCTGCTCTGCCGCCGCATCCCCGGCGCCTGCATTCTCCGCAGCAGCTCCGGCCTGTTCTGCGGCAGCCCTGGACTGGGCTATGTGCTCATCCTCTTTGGCGGCCGCCTCCGGGGTCAGCAGTCCTCCGTAGTGATAGCTGACCCCTGCGTCCCAGAGAATCCACTCATCGTAGCCTGCATCGTAAACAGCCTGTATCTGCTGTCTCACCTGTTCATCGCCATATTTAATATAATGCTCCAGATAGGAGGCTGTAAAGTCCTGAAGCCACGGCCTTACCACGGCCTGGGGCGCGTCTTCCTTTGCAGATGCAGCCAGAAGCTCCCTGGAACCATTCAGTGCATTTAATATTGTATCATAAGGCTGGGTATCCGGATACTCTATTCCAAAATTTCCCGGCCCGTAATGGGATGGATAAATCATGGGACATATATAATCCAGCTGCTCCGCCATGTCCTCGTATTCCTGGCCCACGGCAGCCGCATCCTCCTCGCTGCGCATGATGGTGCCAAACACATCAGCCGAAACAAAGAGTCCCTCCTTTGCCAGCTCATCATGTGCATAGCTTATGAATTCCGTTATTGCCTGGGTCTTATCACGCCCCTGTGTATCTGCATCGTCAAATACAACATCGTTCATGGTCCTGTCCACTGCAAACCGGATGTAATCGAACTGAATCTCATCAAATCCTGTTTCACCTGCTTTTTTCCCCACCTCGACCAGATAATCCCAGACTTCCCTCTTATAAGGATTTACCCATGCAAGGCCTTTATTATCCCGGTAAATCCTGCCATCCGCCACATGAAGGCTCCACTCCGGCTTCTGCTCCGCCAAATAGGGGTCCCTGAAAGCCACCACCCTGGCTATGGTATAGATTCCATGCTCCTTAAGCTTTGCCATGAGCGCCGGCATGTCCTGGATAAAAACCTGGCACGCCCCAATGTCATCCACGGTTGGGGAATCCATGGCATAGGTAATCCTTCCCTGGTCATCCTTTACATCAATGACCACTGCATTGAGCTCCGTCCTGTCTATCTCCTCTATGATTTTATCCATCATATCGCCGGTGCCGGCCACATAGGCGGACACATAGATGCCCTTTACCTTCACCGGGTTCCTGGGCGGATATGAAGAAATGGTGATGACGTCTGAATCGGCCGCCTCAGCCTCTTTCGTCTCCTGCCCTTCCTGTCCGGCCTGCTGCTGCGCTTCAGACTGGGCGGCCCCGTTCCGTGACCTGGTCATCTCCTTTGCCGGTTCATACCGGGAACATCCTGTCAATGCTAGGATTAATATGCCCGCTGCTATCCACCTTTTCATACGTAACCTCTGTCTTTCTCAATTATCTTATGATTCCTGGAAAATACCATTTCCATTCTTAATCTATATCAAAAAGGCAAATGCCTGTAAGTTCAGTGAATCAGACATAAACATCCGTTCGTTCCCACTATGATACCATATTCTTCCTGTTTTGTATATAAAATATGACTTTTTTGTTACAAATTCATTAATTTCTCCCACTTTTTGTAAATCTGTCCTATTCCTTCAGCCAATGAAAAACGCCCGGACAGCAGCTGTACGCCATTGTCCGGGCGCGCACCGGCCAGCAGCCGGAACGTATTTTACCGTAATCCATGAATCACTTTGCCATGAATCAATTTACCATGAACCAAATATGCCTAGGCCTCTGCCAGGTGTCTCTGAAGAGCAGCCCTTACAGCTCCCTTGCCGGCAATCAGCTCGGCAAAAATGCTCTCCACATATTCGCCCAGTCCTGCCTCGTACAGGTCCACTCCGAATATCCTGGCGTCGCTTAATATAGGCTGCAGCACCTGGTGTATATTGCAGGCTTCTCCTACCTTAACGCCCTGAAGCTTCTTTGCCAGTTCCTCATACATGGGGTCCGGGCTTACAGTAAAGGCATTGCCCTCATCATCCACTCCTAACAGATAACGGCACCATCCGGCCTGAACCATGGGGATGAATTTAAGGGACTTCACATCCAGCTCAGGTCTTGCCATATACTCCTTGATAGTCTCTCCGAAACGGATGGACAGCTTCTGGGAGGTATCGCAGGCAATTCTCTGGGGCGTATCAGGCATGAATGGATTTGGAACACGAATCTGTAAAACTTCGTCAATGAACTTCTCAGGAGAAAGGATGCCCGGATTCGTAACCACAGGAAGTCCTTCCTTATATCCAATGATTTCCACCAGCTTCACCAGGTCCGCGTCCTTCATCTCCTCGCTGATTTTGGTATAGCCCAGAAGGCAGCCATATACAGCCAGGGTGGTGTGAAGCGGATTCAGGCAGGTGCACACCTTCATGCGCTCCACCTTTTCAACCGTATCCCTGGTAGTGAACATAACGCCTGCCTTTTCAAGCTGCGGACGTCCGTTGGGGAACGCATCCTCAATAACCAGGTATTCGGCCTCCTCTGCATTTACAAAAGGAGCCACATATGTGTTCTTGCTGGTGACAATGCTCTCTGTATCCGTGAAGCCGGCCTCCTCCAGCATTTTCTTTACGCTGTCATCCGGACGTGGGGTGATTTTATCAATCATGCTCCATGGGAAGGAAACCTTGGCCGGATTCTCAATGTACTCCAGGAATCCCTTATCAGCCCTGCCGTTCTCCGTCCACGCCTTTGCATAGGCATCCACAGCCGCATACAGCTTATGGCCGTTGTGGGAGCAGTTATCCATGCTTACCAGTGCCAGAGGAGCCGCCCCATGGGTATATCTCCAGTAGCACAGGGCTGCCAGCTTGCCGATATAGCTGTCTGCCAGCTCCGGGCCAGCCTCAAAATCAGCTGCTACGTCCAGGCGGAAGGAGCCGTCTGCCGAAGTAATGCTGTAGCCTTTTTCCGTGATGGTAAAGCTGACCATCTGCAGGGTAGTGCTGGCAAAGATATCCTTCAGCCGGTTCCAGTCAGCCTTATCCTGACGGTCCACGGTCAGGGATTCCGCAAGGCTTCCAATCACGGTCTTCTCAATGGTGCCATTGGCTTTCAGCGTAACCAGGAGGCTTAAATCATCCTGAGGCCTGTATGCCTTCTTAATGATTTCATAGTCATATCCTTCAGCCACAATGATACCGGTTTTTTCCACCCCATCGTTCAGCAGCTTCTGCTGACGCGCTGCCGGAAATGCGCGGAAGATATTGCCTGCACCGAAATGCACCCACTGCGGGCATTCCCTGGTAGCTGCCTTCATGGCTTCCCTGTCAAATTTCGGAAGTTCTATTCCCGCTGCTTCCCACTCTTCCTTATTTCTCAGTTCACTGTCTAATAAATGCATAACCATTCCCTCCTGTGTTCGTTGATTTCATGATTTAATATTACCACCCTGAGGACGAATAATCCATATCCCTTTTTGTTCAATGCATTGCAAAACTTGCTGTCAGCATCGCCTGTTTTGTTAAAAACAATGGAGCCTGCATTTCACAGAGGGTTTCACACATTAAAAAAGACCAGCATCCGTGCCGGTCTCTCCTGATAATAACTGCTGAACTTCAAAAAATACTGCGTCGCTGCTGAATCACCGCTGATACTGTACCACCGCTGAAACATTGGAATTCTCTGTCTGGTCAAACAAATCATCCCCGTTAGCCGCCATTGCATTCACCAAAATCAGCGTCGCCGCAAGCATGGCCCATGCAAAGCCGCCCAGTACCTTCCTGACCTTCATTCTACTCTGCCTCCTGGATTCATAAGCCTGATAAATGAAAATTACATGCTTAGTTTCACTCCGTTATCCCATTATACAAACTTTCATGAAAAAAGCAAGTCCTTTTCCTCTTACACTGTCTTACATTTTCCTTAAAAGCCCTGTATTTCAACGTTCTTTCCTGCCTTAGAATTTTTTTCCAAAAGGGGGAAATAACCGGATTCCAGCGTTTATTAAATAGATTCTAAAGAAAATGAAGGGCAATGGGGCAATGGATTCTGTCCCTCTGATATCCATCCATCCCCTTCTCCCCTTACGGACAAATGGTATTTTTCACCTTTTTTGTAGGCATATTCTGCATATCCGGGAAATGAACCATTTTTTTAGGTAAACTAAAATTACCTTATTTTTCTAGTTACATAATATACACGTAAGAAAAGAGGATACACCGTGATTACATATGAACCCTTTTGGAACACGCTCAAGAATTCTGATGAATCCACCTACACCCTGATTTATAACCATAACCTGTCAAGCTCCACCATAGACAGGCTCCGGAAAAATAAACCTTTAAGCACCACGACGCTCAATGACCTCTGCCGCATCCTGGATTGCGATATCAATGACATCATATCCTATAAACGTTCTGAAAATGACCAGTTTCTTTAGAAGGGCTCCTTTCCCTTTTCTCCTTTTCACTGTGCGAGTCCCTTTTCAGGAAATACTCTGGACGGTATTATGAACCCATAGGAATTTCTGCTCCTGTTTATCACCCTTATTTTATAAACGGCTCCAAACGCTGTACCAGTACAGGTCCGCAAATCAATCCGTCCATTGCCTGCTCCGCTCTTAAAAAATATTCTGCAGACTTGTGACGTTCAAGGTCTTCCTCGCTTTCCCACCGTTCAATCCAGGCCGCAACACCGGATTCTTCCACACCAATCTCATAGCTGAGGCAGCCTGGCGCCCGGCGTGTCTCTTCCATCAATGCCAGAGCAATTTCCCGTAATTCGTTCATCTTACCGGCAGCAATACGGCAGCGGATGTGTAGACAAAACATAATCCTCCCTCCTTTATTCTTAATATTAAATACGGGCACAAGCAACAAAGTGATTCGGCGACACCTCACAAAGCGGAACATCGTATTTCATGCAGTCTTCACAGACATTGGGGCAGCGCGCAGCAAAACGGCATCCGGGCTTTGGATTGATGGGACTGGTCACCTCCCCTTTGATTACCCGTCTGAGTCTGTCCTCCGGCAGGATACTCGGTTTGGGGATAGAGCTTAACAATGCCTTTGTATAGGAATGCATAGGATTATCAAACAGTTCCTTTGACGGCGCCCGTTCCACGCATTGCCCCAGATACATTACCATAATGTCATCGGATATATGCCTGACCACGCTCAGGTCATGGGTAATAAACATATATGTGAAACCTCGTTCCTCTTGTAAATCCATTAATAGATTTAATATCTGAGCCTGAATTGATACATCCAGGGCAGAAACAGGTTCGTCACAAACAATGAATTCCGGATTAACCGCCAAAGCACGGGCTATACCGATGCGCTGTCTGCGGCCGCCGTCCAGCTCATGGGGATATGTATTCACCAGACGCTGCGCCAGCCCCACTACATCCATCAGCTCATGTACTCTGGAATCCCGTTCACTCTTCGTTTCACAGGTTTTACACACAAGAAGGGCTTCCGCAATCAGTTCACTGACCGTCATCCTGGGATTTAAGGAAGCATAGGGGTCCTGGAAAATCAGCTGCATGTTTAACCGCATCGCGTCCATTTTCCGCCTGCTCAGCTTCGTTATATCTGAACCCCCATATATAATCCGTCCGCTGGTAGGTTCCAGCAGACGCAGGACAGCTCTTCCCAATGTTGACTTGCCGCAGCCTGACTCTCCAACCACGCCCAGTGTCTTCCCCCTTTCCACCCGGAAACTTACATTATCAACCGCGTGTACCATTCCCTTAGGACTTTTAAAATACTTTTTCAACTCAATCGCTTCAATTAAAGGTTCAGTCACTGCTTTTCCTCCTTCATCTGGTCAAAATCCGGCGTGTCATACATATGGCACCGAATCATGTGGGAACCAATCCAAACCGGGACCGGGGCCTGTTTCCGGCATTTTTCCATACGCCTCTGACAACGGTCGGCAAATGCACAGCCCCGGTGAATCTGCGTCGGGTCCGGCATCATACCTGGAATTGGACAAAGCCTGGGGCTGTCGCAGTTGAGGTCCGGAATGGAGCCGAACAGGCCGCTGGTATATGGATGATGTGCCTTACCAACAAAAAGATTGGCAGTGGTGCCCATCTCCACAATTTCTCCGGCATAAATGACAGCTACCCTGTCGCATGTCTGAGCTACCACCCCCAAATCATGGGTGATAAGCATCATCGCAGTATTAAGCTTTTCCTTTAAATCACGCATCATCTCCAAAACCTGCGCCTGAATTGTCACATCCAGCGCCGTCGTAGGTTCATCCGCCAGAATCAGCTTAGGCCCGCAGACCAGAGCCATGGCGATGACCACACGCTGCTGCATTCCGCCAGAAAACTGGTGAGGGTATTCATGACGCCGCTCCGGACTGATTCCAACCATCTGAAGAACCTCATCCACCCGCTGATTCCGCTGCTCCTTTGACATTGAATCATCATGGATTTTCAAAACCTCTCCAATCTGCTCCCCAATACGGATCACCGGATTCAGGCTGGTCATCGAATCCTGAAATATCATGGCTATATCTTTTCCTCGTATTTGCCGCATTTCTGTCTGGGAGACTTTAGCCAGGTCTTTGCCCTCAAATAAAATCCTTCCCTGACAGATTTTCCCGATGCGCTCCGGCAGAAGACGCAGGATGCTCAGGGCCGCCGTTGTTTTCCCTGCTCCTGTCTCTCCCACAAGCCCAAACGTTTCGCCCCGGTTTACGCTGATGTCTAATCCCCTGACGGCGTGAACCACGCTCTCATCAGTGAAATAATCAACCGCCAGGTTTTGAATCTCAAGCAATTTGTCTTCCATAATCCCCTCTCCTCTCAGTTCTTTAATTTAGGGTCAAGCGCATCTCTAAGTCCGTCTCCCAGCAGATTGAGGGAGAGCACCGAAACAATAATCGCGCAGCCGGGAACCATAATAAGATAAGGATAATAGAGCATCAAATCCTTTGCCTCTGATAGCATTGCCCCCCATTCCGGTGTGGGAGACGGAACCCCCAATCCCAGATAGCTCAGAAAGGAGATATTTAGAATCGTTTTGGCCAGATTCAGCGTAGCCTGAACCACAATCGGTCCAAGAGCATTAGGAATAATATGTTTGACTATAATGCGCATATCCCTTGTTCCCAATGCCTTGCATGCTTCTATATACAGTGAATCCCGCTGTGTAATAATGGCGGAGCGGACAATTCTCGCAAACTGGGGCGTACTTGAAATCGCCATTGCGATTAAAAGATTCTGCGTCCCTGCCCCCAGAGCAGCCACAATAATCATCGCCATGAGAACGTGCGGTATAGCCAGGAATACATCCATAATCCTCATAATAAAGTTGTCTATTTTACCGCCGTAATAACCGGACACAGACCCCAATAAAATCCCTATTGTTACAGAAATAAAAATAGCCCCAAATCCAAGTGAAAGTGAAATGCGGGCACCATAGATAATCCGCGCGAAAAGGTCGCGTCCAAACTGGTCCGTGCCTAAAAGATGTCCGCTGCCAGGGGACAGCAGGCGCTCGGAGATGTTCTGTTCCAGGGCATCCACCTTATAATCCACCAGCAGAGGGGCGCAGAGTGCAATGAGAATAATAGCCGACAGTAAAAACAAGCCGAGCACAGCTGTTTTATTTTTGCGGAAGCGGTTCCATATCATCTGGATTTGACTTCTTTTTACAATCTGCTGCGCCGCAGTAATTTCGTTTGTCATATCAGTCTTCCTCTCAAGATTTTGCATACTGTGACCGGATTCTCGGGTCAATAAACGCATACAGTATATCTACCAACAAGTTCACAACACTGATTGAGATTGCAGCCAAAACCACAATGGTTACAACCGTCGGTGAATCTTTGCAGCGGACCGACGTAATCAGCAGGGTTCCCAATCCAGGTATTGAGAAAACGGACTCAGTAGCCATAGCTCCGCCCAGCATTCCTCCGAAGTCCAGGCCAATCAGCGTAATTACCGGAAGCAAGGCATTTCTCAGCGCATGGTTCATGATAACAGAGCCTTCACTGGCCCCCTTGGCCCGGGCGGTTCTGATATAATCAGAACGTATTACCTCCAGCATGTTAGAGCGTGTCATGCGCAGCAGAGATGCCGTCATTGCAATAGCCGAGGTAATTGCCGGAAGAATAAAGTGTTTCCATGAGCCGATGCCGATAGATGGAAGCAGGCCCAGTTTAAGAGCAAATACTACCATCAGCATAAGGCCCAGCCAGAAGGTCGGCATGGATGTCATCAGCATGGACAGAACCGTTATCACACGGTCCGGGATACTGTACTGCTTAACTGCGGATATGATGCCAATGGGCACTGCCACGCACACCATAATAATCATTGCCCAAAATGCCAGATTAATCGTAACAGGAATTCTCGGCCCAATCTCCAGCCATAAATCACTTTTCGTGCGGTAGGATATGCCGAAATCGCCTCGTACCGCCCCCTTTATATAACGGAAATACTGAACCAGTATACTGTCATTCAGTCCCAGTTCTTCCCGCAGCTCCGCAATTTCTTCCTGGGTAGCGCTGGCTCCCAGGGAAGCACTGGCCGCATCACCGGGAGTCAAATCCATAATCAAAAAAATCAGAAACGATATGCCAATGATAATCGGAATCATCATCAGAAGTCTTTTTCCAATGAATCTATACATAGGTGCCTCCTCTTTGAAAAATACCCCCTGTCTGTCTATTTCCGAAATATGCCAGCAGGGAGTATCCTTTTTAAATTTCAATGCTGCCGGACTGGATATCCGGTCCCGGGCGGCTTACTCCCAATACCAGTCAATGGAATACATGATGGACATGGAGTTAGCCGTTACCCCCTTTAGGCTGGAATTGGCCACCACGTTGGTGTAATTGGCATATAAAGGAATATAGGGGGCCTCGTCCCGGATAATCCCGGCAAATTCCCTATATGCATTCTCCATTTCCTCTGCGCTGGAGGCATCCCGAGCCGCCTCCAGAAGCCTGTCAACCTCAGGATTATTATATTCTGCATAGTTTGTCTGTGTCTGAATCTGCTCTGAATGACATAACTGAGGCATAAATGTTGCGTTATCCTGGGCCAGCAGGGAGTACATATTTATATTCATTTGATAATCGTGTTTGGTATTAACCGATTCAACCATGGTGGCATAATCCGTCACATTTAAGTCTACCGTGATGCCTGCTTTTGCCAGCTGACCCTGAAGAACCTGGGCAATATTGTAATAAATTGGCCGTTCCTGGGTCGTGTGCAGGCTTATAGTCAGACCATCCGGATATCCGGCCTCATTCAGAAGAGTCTTTGCCTTCTCAATATCGTATGCAGTATCCTGGAAATCAGAGGGGGTACCCTTGGCATTCCAGGCCAGAATGTTGGTGGAAACAGAGCCGTATCCCTGCTCACATGCCGTCAGAAGCTCCTCCTTGTTGATGGCATGGCTGATGGCCTGGCGGACGCGGATATCGGAGAGCACCTCATCAGTTGTATTCAGAGCCAGATAGTAGGTTCCGGCTATCAGCTCGGAATACAGTGACAGTTTGTCATTGGATTCAATGTTCGCACGATGTATCTCATCTACACTGTACACCAAATCAACCTCCCCTGTCTCCAGGGCAATAATAGCCGCATTGCTGTCATTTACGACCTTATACACCAAATCCTTAAAGGCAGGCTTATCGCCCCAGTAATTATCATATCGCTCCAATACTATCTTATCGCCGGTGGTACGGGAAACAAACTTAAACGGCCCCGTGCCAATGGGTGTTTCCAGTAAATCCACATTGGGGTCTTCCGCCGTTGTCTTGTCCAGAATCAGGGAACCCCGCGGACTGAACAGGCATTCAAGCGCCGCGCTGTTCGGCTGGGAATAATGCAGGGCAACTGTGTAATCGTCTATTACCTCCACATCAGTCATATATAAGTAATATTTGGACATCCGTTTATTGGCCGCATACCGGTTCAGAGTATATTCGACATCCTCCGCCGTAAAGGCTTCACCGTTATGGAAGGTCACACCTTCCCGCAGCTTGAAAACAATTGTCAGCTGGTCATCAGAAATCGTATACTCGGTTGCCAGGCAGGGCACATAGTTACCTTCGCTGTCAATCGTCATCAGATTGTCATAGATATTCACAAAAATCTGTTTTCCTGTCAAATCCGTGGATAAATCCGGTACCAGTTCACTGGGTTCCGTAATACCTACAATCACTAAATCGCGTTTTTCTGAAGTTTCTGCAGCAACAGACGGCTCAGAAACGGTATTGGCCGCCGTACTTCCCCCGGAAGCGGCAGCTCCGGTGCCATTCCCCCCGCACCCGGATACCATTCCCAATATCAGGACTATTGTCAATAACTTACTGCTTCTTCTCATATTTTGTTCCTCCTCCCAAACTTTCATATTTTCCGCCGCTCCAATCGGCTGCTTTTAACGGTGGAAACTCCCGGCTTCTCCGGCATCAAAATGGGGGTTCCATTTTAAATACTTCCACAGGACCATCCATCAGTTCACCTGCTGCTCTGTCAAAGGACTGAAAATAGGTCTGCGACTCATGAATATCCACGCTTTCCTGATTTTTCCAGCGCTCAAAAAAGATAAACGTATCCGTCTTTCCAAGCTCTGGTCCCATATCGTAGCTGATATTGCCCTTTTCCAGGCGTGTTTGTTCCACGGAAGTCCTGGCCAGTTCCAGAAATCTATCCCCGCATCCATGTTTTATATGGAACCGGACCAATGTACATATCATTGTTTTTTCTCCTCCCAACCGTAGATTTTCGTGCCTGCCAGCACCTTTTCACACCGCGCCATCATCTCATCAATAATCGCAGCCACCGGCTTGATGGAGTCAATCATCGCAACTCCCTGTCCCGCCAGAATCGCACCCTCATTCTCAATATCACCTCCCACAAAGGCTTTTTTTGAGGAACCACTGGTCATCTGGTCAACCAGCACAGCCGCATCCCTGGGCCTGTACTCCGCCTCAGCCTCCAAAACACGTTTTGCCAGATTGTTGTATATCTGACGGCAGGGTGTGGCTGTGGTGGAACCGGTAATCACCGTATCCATATCCCCGGCAGAGAGCAATGCCTGCTTTGCCTCACTGCTGATATCCGCCTCCTCTGACGCAAGAAAACGCGTACCCATTTCCACTGCCTCCGCTCCCAAGCAAAAGGCAGCCGCCATACCCCGGCCATCTACAATTCCGCCGGAAGCTATAACCGGCGTCTCAGTTGCGGAGACAGCCATGGGAACGAGAATCATGGTGGACTGCGCTGTGTTAATACCACCGCCTTCCCAGCCCTTCACAATAACGGCATCCGCACCGGCCAGGCTCACGGTTTCCACGTCCTGTCTGGTAAATACCTTGGCAATAATCTTTAATCCCAGCTCATGCCATATAGTAAAATATTTTTTGGCAAATTCAAAATCCACATCCTGCAATGCATCCAGATGGATTACCGGCGGCTTCTCCTCACGAATCAGCTGGGTCAGCGCGTCCAGATTCTGGTCCTTTGCCAAAATAGCGTTGAAGCCAAAGGGCCTGTCCGTCATAACTTTTACCATGCGAATCTGCCGGCGGATAAAATCATAATCAGCAAACGCAACACCCAGAACGCCCAGGCCTCCTGCCTTCGACACAGCTCCAACCAGAGGTGCCGTTGCAGCCCACGCCATAGGGCCCTGAATAACCGGCTTTTCAATTCCCAATACTTTGCAAATTCGGTTTTCTCTCATCTCACATATCCTTTCTGCTGTTAACCGTAATCTCTCGATAGCTTTGTGTGATTTCCGTTATAGCTCTTTCCGCCGGCAAACGCTCCCCGCTGGAGCCGGAGGCATACCCCACCGCGTCTGTCCGTTCAATGGACGCACCGGCGGTCGCTGCATTGTAGAACGGGTTTCCATGGCTCAATACCATCACCTGCGGGTTGACAGCATGAGCAGCCTCACAAATCTGCTGGACCTTCTCAACCGCCGCATTCAGTCTTTCCTCCGGAGAGACTCCCTGAAATTCAGGTCCGTCATCCAGAATCATGGCGCCCACAGAGTCCGCTCCGGCATCCGCCATAGCTGCCGCTTCACCGGGTGAAACTGCCCATCCCAGTGTAAACATGCCGCGTCCACGGGCCTTTGCAATCAATGCAAGCTCCCGTGAGAAACCCAAACCCGACTGCTCCAGGCGCTTTGCAAACGCGTCTCCATAGATACCGGCAAATGGTTCATTCATCACACCGCAGCAGTTTACTGACTGCACGGCATCCAGAAGCCGTTCCAAGTCAACTGACGGGTCATGGGCTCCTAACCCTAGAATAATTGGGGTATCGCGTACCAGAGGCGCAATCTGTTCTGCGGCCTCCAGCGTAATCGCATTCGCATCGTAATAGGGCAGGGTAAAAATCATCGAAGGCAATCCTCGCATTCTCAAAACAGCGGTAGAATACACGGCAATCAGGTCCGCCCCTCCCCGCTCTCCGCTGACAGCGCTCAGGCCGCTGCCGCTGCCCAGCATCAAAATACTCTGATTCTGCCTGATGCGCTCCTGCAGCCGCCGAATCACCTGTTCTCGTTTATAATTGATGGACAAACGAATCACCTTTCCTCTGATTGTTTATTTTATTTCAAGGAAGCGGGACTTCCTTTAATGCCTGAACTGCTTGGCGTATTGGTATTTCAATGGGAATCCGCTCTACGCTGGAAGCGCCAAGAAAGCCTACGGATTCCGTGTGATTGTATATATATTGGGTATCCTCAGGGCTGGATATGGGTCCTCCATGGGCAAACACAATCGTATCCGGACTTTTCTCCCGCAACGCGGCAGTCATAGCATTGACACGGTCGGCGGCAGCCTCAAGCGGGAAATCTTCCGCGGAACGGCAGCCGATGCTTCCGCCCTTAGTCAGTCCCAAATGGACAATCATCACATCCAAATCCGCCTCCCCAATCAGACGGGCTGTATCCTCGTCATAGCAATAGGCCAGAGTATAAAGACCTGCCTTCTTTGCCAGAGTCAGGGTTTCAATTTCTTTTTTCACCCCCATTCCGGCAGCCTCCAACTGTCTGCGCACAATGCCATCCAGGCAGCCAGTGCCGTGAAAGTTCATGACAGCAGAAAATCCATAGAATTTCAGCAGTTCCAGAAATGGACGCATCTCACGGGTGGGGTCACTGCCGGATATTCCTGCAATAACAGGGGCCCGTTCAATTCTGGGCATCACCCGGCCGGCCAGCTCCAGCACTGCGTCATTGGCATTGCACAGCGCAATATCGCCGGAAGAGGAGGAATTGCCGTCCATACGCAGCATTCCGGAATTATAAATTCCAATCATATCCGCCCCGCCCAGTTCAGCATAACATCCGGACATCCCGGTGCCCGCCGCTGTAATAAGTACCGGATGACCAGTTGCCAGTACATCGGAAACAAGTGCTTTAACATCTTCTCTGGTATAATATCTGGACATTTTTCATCCCCCTATTCCAATTTAGTTAATGTTTGACTGCGAAGGCTCCGGACATAGGCCAGATTCGTATGACTGCCCTTCTGCCATCTGCCGGCCAGCATCTCGGTCAGCAATTCCGCCATAAGCTGCGAAAATTCCCTGTCATTGATATGACGGTCCACTATAAGGACCTCCAGATTCTGGTTTTCTCTATCCTTCAGCGTATTCTCCAGGCCGCGGCAGAATGAAATGCTTCTGGCCGACACCTCCGGTCTCTTTTCATCCCCAAGCCAGAGCACCCCCGGCTTCCCCTCCCCGTTGTCCTTACAATCGTTGGCGCACCATCCACGCATGGGAATACACAGTACCGTCGGCGCACAGGCCGGATTAATGCGGCGGGCAAATTCACACCCAATCTCGTATGCCTCCTGAGTATTGATTCCATAGTTAACCACGGAAGCGTTATGAATATACTTCCCCCGGGTTCCCGCTTCCTCAATTAAGTGCCGCGGTACAGGTTCGTCATCCTCAAACAGAAAGAAGTCTGCCCCTCCCAGGGATATTACCTGAGGAATTTTACATTCCGCCGCACTGCGCAGCCTGGACGGCCCCGCGGTATCGCGTGTGCCATAGAGGTCGGAAACCACCTCATGTGTGGTAATGTCCAGCACTCCGCAGAGAAGCCCCTCCCGAATCATGTCCTCAAACGACCTTCCTCCGGAGCCGGTGGCATGATGAATGATTACATCGTATCCATTTTTTTCCATGTATTGGGCAGCATTTACCACACAGGGAGTGGTGACGCCGAACATCATGCAGCCCACCAACGGCTTATTTTCCTCTGGGTCCGGTAATGGAGCTCCCGCCATTCCTACAATAGCGCCAGCTGCATTGCTCAGGATTTTGCGGGTAACCCGATTCAGTCCGGCTTCCGCAACAGAGTACATTACACAGATATCTCTAGTTCCGGCATATGAACGCAGCTGGCCGTTGATTGTGCTAAGCATCATTTTAGGAACGCCTATAGGTAATGCCCGCATTGCCGTGGCTGCAATTGTCGCGCCCATAGAGCCCCCGAAAGCTATAATGCCGTCGCACAAGCCTTCCTGATTCAAACGTACTACTGTCCGTGAAGCGGCCTCCGCCAATGCCTGGGCGCGGTGACTGCGGTCCATCTGGTAAAACTGCTCCATTGGAAGGTCCACTGCCTTTAAAACCCGGGATAAACCGATATCAGCCCATCCAACCTCACCCCCCACACTCAATTCCAGAATGGCGGGACTGCCGCCGGCAGCCGCCACACGGCTTGCCAAATACTGTATCTCTCTGCCTTTGGTATCCAGAATTCCCGCTACAATAATATTCGGAGCTGTCATTGTGTTCCTCCGCTGCGAATTGTGGTCATTTTAAATCGCTGTGCAGCTTCCTTAATCGCTTCCTCCACCGGAAGCCGCTCAATGATGGAGCCGCCCAAAACTCCCACTGCCGGCGTTTCCTGGTAAAACCGCTTGGTGGAAGACGCAGATATCACCGGTCCTCCGTGGATAAGCACAAACATGGACTGTTCTTCCGCTTTAGCGGCCTTTGCCAATTCTTTAGTCAGTGTGATGGCCTCGTCTTCCGTATATGCAGATTCAATTCCGATGGTCCCGCCGGAGGTAACGCGGAAATCGCATACCAACACATCTGGTCCTGCCCGGCCAATCAGCCGTGCGCCGGCCGTATCATATGCATAGCCAACTGTAAAAAAGCCCATTTCCTGTGCCATATGCAGGACCTCTGCTTCCCGCATAACCCCCATCCCTGCATCCTCAAAGTCATTTCGTTCACGGTTGATGAAATATCCTGTAGAAGGGGAATTGGCCACCGCAGATACTCCCATCTGATGCAACGATTTCAGCAGGTAATGGGAATCAATTGTGGGGTCGCTTGCACTGATTCCTACACAAACGGGAATATTTTTTACATGAGGCATTATCTTTTTCGCCCTGGCCAGAACCTTCTCATTCGCATTGGCATAAGGCATAATCGCAGCAATAGAGGAAACAGCATCCACCCGAAACAGACCTGCCAAATCAATGCTAATCATATCCGCGCCGCCGGCTTCTGAAAATTTTGCTGTGATTCCCATTCCTACGTCCGCCACTACAATTGGCTGCTTCCGTTTTATACACTGCTCAAGATTCGCCCGGATTTTTGTTCTGCTAAACTGTACCGCCATCTCTTTTCTCCTTTTCTCTCGTTATTTTTCAGGATATCCAAAAGCTTTAAATGCCGCTCTGAGTTCCTGATACTGATTTGCTGCGTCCCCAGGTGACAGTCCGTCTACAACTGCCTGTACCGCCTGCCTCATGGCAGTCGCTCCTGCCGTGGGCCCCATCGGATGACCGTGTATTGCTCCTCCTGCCCCCAATATCATATCCATGCCGTTTTCCTGCACATAACGCCAGACAGTACCCGGATGGACACCGCCGCCAATGACCGGCATGCAGGGCCGTATACTGCGCAGCGGAAGCACCAGTTCATGAATCTGCCGTATATACTTTGAATATTCCAGAGGATATCCACCATAAGGAGTATTAACCACCTGCATATCAATACCGCTAAGACGCGGAAGACGCGCCGCCGCAATGGGACTGCTCATGCCGCTTTCTATTCCCTCATAAAACATTCCCGCACCTGCGCAATGTCCCAGTATAGGCACAGGACACTTTTCCGCAACCTCCTGGACAACGCTGTACCCTACAGCGGCAAAATTAATCATGATTGCCTGAGCCCCCGCATCCAGCACCGCATTCAGGTTATCCAACACTCTGCCGGCCCCATCGGTTATATTTACCGCATAGAGACTCTGTTTTCCGGTTTCCTCAAATGCGGCTTTGGAAGCTTTCTGATATGCTCTCACCCGGTCTGCCGGCCGGCTGAATACCGTGCTGCCCAACAATTCATCGTCTTTAATGATATCCAACCCACCCTTAGCCGCTTTATAGAATATCTCCGCCCCCTGTTTCGGTGTAATACCTGTACATGGCTTAATCATGCTGAGAAGCAGCGGTCTGCCATAAACTCCAGTTATACTTCGAATCCCCTCTATACCGAACTTGGGACCGCAAAAGGAATCCAGCATACGGTCCGTGAATTGCAGGTCAACCAGTTTAGCCTGGCTGGAAGTGGAGGCGTCATTGCCCAATAGCATTGTCAGCAGCCCAGGAAGCCCCTCACCGATGTTTTCACTCGGAAAGGCCAGTTGAATAAAATAACTGATTTCATCTTCCTTTCGCTGTGTGGAAAGCTCGCAGGGAGGGCAGTCCAGAATACGTATCACACGCCCCATATACCGTTCCTGCATCTCGTTCGTGATTCCAGGAATTTTAACCCAGGTACCAACAGTCTGGCCAACGGCAAATTTAGTCGCTTTACCCATCACATCTGTATCCCTTGACAGTTTCATGTAATAGGTTGCCAGAAGAAAATCCCTTAATTGTATTTCCTCCGGCAAACAAAATAACTGCATATCCAACATTAAATACCTCTGCTCCGAAACAATACCACGCTGTCCGGCCAAAGCACCGGCAGGCCGAAGCATGTTTCATCTTTTTTGTATCTGTCAATTTACTCCTTACAATTACAAGTTTACAAAATATCCAAAATATGTACAATATTGAAAAATTTTTCATTCACTTTATCCAAATTATCCATTCAAAATAACTTTTTATTTTATCTGCCATCATTTTTTTATCATCTGTATCCAACACAATTATTGTTATAATCTACCATGTAAAAACAACTGCAAAAAAGTTTCGTCTATGGAATAAAATGGAATTTAGGTATATTGACATATAGTCTAAATAACGACTATAATTTAACCAATAAAGGAAAGGGGTAATGCAATGGCGTCAAACTCATTTGAGCAATCACTGAATTTAATTATAAAAGCAGCTCATCTGCACTATATTCAATCGCTCTCCCAAAGTGAAATCGCAAAGCAATTGGATATCTCGGTTCCCACTGTATCCAGACTCATAAAAAAAGCCAAACAGCACGGTATAATAAAGTTCGTGATACCGGAAGCCTATTCCGAGTGCCTGATACTGGAAGATTTTCTCCGCAGCACACTGGACATTCGGGACGTTATTGTCTGCCCTGCACGGTCGGACACTGAAAACATAAAAAAGGATGTGGCTCTGGAAGGTGCCAGATATCTGCAGCGCCTAATCACAGAAAATGATACACTGGGCATCGCCTGGGGACGCACTATCCGGCTGCTTATCAATTATTTAAATCCATGCCTGAAAAAAAATGTCCCGTTTATTACTCTGCACGGAAGCATCACAGAAAGCGACGCAGAACTGGACCCGGCTGCGCTGTCAAATCGTATCGCCATGTCATTCGGAGGAGGCAGACATATGCTCTATTCAGAAGGACTGTTAAGTGATTGCACGGTTCTGGAAACACGCAAACAGGAGGTCCAGGTCAAAAAAGTCCTTGACTGTTTCAAAAAGTGCACAATCTCAGTCAGCGGGGCAGGCTCTTTTTATCCATTTCTGGATTCCCCAATTCCAAAAATGCTGACACCGGAGCAGATTAGTGAACTTGCATCCCTGGATGTTTACGGTGATTTGATGCTCCATTTCATCAACAAGGATGGAAATGAATGCAACAGTTCCCTGAAAAACAGCCATCTGGGAATTGATTTGGAAACCTACAAAAAAATCCCCACTAAAATCATCGTGGCCGCCGGAGCCTTTAAAGCCCGGACCATCAGAGCCTTTGTCAAAGGCGGATATGTAGATGTGCTGATTATCGACCAGACGCTGGCCCGGGAACTGACCCATCAGATTAAATCCGCAATAGACGCCGATTGAAAAATTTTTCTTTATTGTGTTCTCCCTTTTTTCCTCCTATAATGAGCTTGCATACAGCGCTGTATTACATACAATTTAAAGGATTTTAATGGGAGGTTCAAAATGGAAAACCAGAAACGGATTGTAGATGGTCCCAGCTTCGGTTACTCTCTGTTTGTCATGTCCGCCGTGTTTTTCAGCATTATGTACCCCGCACTGCGTTGGGGGGCAAAAATCAATGCGCTTTTCCTAATCGGCTGGGCTGTGGCCATACTGCTGTGTATCCCTGTGGGGGCTACCTATAGGGAACTGGAGGCCGGTCTGATTGTCAACTGTTCAAAGGCGATTGTACCAGCCATGATTGTGTTGTGTGTGGGTGCGCTGGTAGGAACCTGGAATGCAGCCGGAACCGTGCCTGTCATCATCAGTTTGGGGGTCCGGTCAATCTCACCACAATTTTTTCTTCCCACAGCATTTCTTCTATGCGTTATAACCACGCTAATCACCGGTACCTCCTGGGGAACCTTCGGTACTGCTGGTCTGGCGCTGGCTGGTATCGGTGTAAGTCTGAACATAGACCCGGTTGTTACGGCCGGCGCAGTCTGCGGGGGCTCATTTTTCGGGGATACAATCTCCCCTTTGTCTGACAGTCCAAACATAGCAGCCGCTGTGTCCGGTGTAAACCTTTTTACAGGTATCCGCCATCAGGCGAAGGTTACTATACCATCTGCTCTAATCTGCATGGCATTGTACTTTTTTGCCGGTTTTCAATACAGGGGCGGCGGCACGGACAATTCCCTGATTCGGACTGTTGTCTCCTGTATTGATGAAAATTTCAAAACCGGTATGGCTTCATTTCTTCCCATGCTTTTTGTCATTGTGCTTCTTGTTTTTAAAATGCCTTCCATACCTGCGATTTTAGGCGGCGGTATCTTTGGCGGGGTGGTAGCGTACCTGTATCAAGGCGTCTGCCCGGCAGATATTATCTCCTACTTTTGGAATGGTTATCGGATTGATACCGGTGTTGCATTTGTCGATACATTGCTCAATCGTGGCGGAATAACCAGCATGACCAACACGGCAATCATGTTCTTTTTTGCATTCGGCCTGTTCGGAATTCTGAATGCAGCCGGTATTGTAGATGCTTTTGTGAAACCGATTGTCAACCGCCTGCATTCCAAGCTTAGTCTGGTTGCTGCCACCGTGCTTATGTCTGTCTTAGGCACTCTGGTCGGAGCTTCAATGAATTTCGCCTATGCCTTTGCCGGAAATATCATGGCGCCAGTCTACGAAGCCCGCGGTCTGGAAAAAGAAAATTTGATGAGGGCACTGGGTGTGGGATGTACCGCTATGACAGTACTGATTCCCTGGAGCTTAAGCGCTGTTGTGGCCTCAGAATTTCTGGGTGTCACCACAACTCAGTTAATCCCTTATAATTTTTTTGTTTTTGTTACACCCGCTGTTCTGCTGCTGCGAACATGGTCTGGCAGCGATACAAAATGGACTTCTGAAACAATGGGAATTACACCTCATTCAGATAAATAATGCGGCAATTCCGTTTCCAGCCGTTCAAGCCTCAAAAAAAGCCCTGGAGGAAAATCCTCCAGGGCCGCCCGGCTTCACAGTTCCATAAAAAACCAATACCTCATATTTCCTCAATCAGTTCAATGCACACAGCATAACCTAACGGCTCCTTGACACAATGGCAGAAGCCATGTCCACCACCGCCTCCTTTTTCTCCCTGGCATCATCCTCCCAAAGTTCATAGAACACCCCTTCCTGTTCCCAGGAAATCAGTATACCGTGGATATCGGAATTTTCCACTGTCTTTCGTATCGTCAGTACCACCGGGCCATCCTCTCCTGCCAAAATCTCACGCTGTTCCATCCCCTGCTGGTCCAACACATAATTTTCCGAAGGTCCTCCTGCTGCCTCCAGGGAAGCCCACGCAATGGCATCAGACTGTGTGGTTTCATCATGAAACAGAATCTGTATGGTATTATCATCCTGCTGAATGAAGGATGGGTCACTGCATAACCCCTGGTCTTCCGGCAGTTCCAGGCGCAGAACAGGGCCTTCTGCATCTTTCTGGTTCCGGGCGCTTTCTGATTTAAGTGTATGTTCCGATATGGTCTCATCCTTTGTCCCGCCTTCTCCCGGCATCTCCTGTCCCGGCGCCTTGCTTACATCTGTCCCCTGTATGGATGATTGGACGCTCCCGGTTCCCTGACCTGATGACCGGAGCGCCGCAGTCCCCTGCTCTGCTCCTGTGCCGGATGAACATGCGCTGAGATTAATGCCTGCCGCGGCGGCTATCATTGTAACATACAAAATAAATTTCTTTTTTCTCATATTGCAGCTCCTTGCATCTTTTTATCCCGTTCACCTACAGGATACCATATTTTCGCATTTCATGCTTTACTTTTTTCGCCACAGCGGCAATCTCATTCCCCACTCTTCCGCCCCCGGAATCCCGATATTAAAAAGGCCGCCCGGAACCATTCCGGGCAAGCCCTGACATTCATCATACGAGCGCTGACTTATTCATATATAAAACCATTTAATCCATAGACAATCCCATTTCCGGAACAATCTCCTTCCATCCGCATCCCCGGATGGGAACCATATACCCTTGTGGTAAAGACCTCCCGGCCTTCGTTTACAAATAGTTCCAGTGAAGTGGTGTCTGAAAAAATATGCAAATCCGTAAGCCGCTCCAGCCGCACGCTCCGTCTGGTCCTGCCGCTTCCGCTGCCTCCCATATCCAGGGTCAGCAGGCCATTTTCATAGGATAAAATCACATCCTCTCTGACAGTCAGGCACATGTTATGGCAGGTTACAAAGGATATGCATCCTTCAAACACAAGCCCCGGCTCCACGCCCTTTGCAAGCTCCCCAAAATCGTAATCCCTTCTGTCCCTGCGAAGCTCCCGCATCTCCTCCAGAGGCTGCTGCAAAAGGCGCCCTTCCCTCATACGGAGCTGCCGCGGCATGGTAAGGGCATGCTGCCATCCGGCCTTCACCGTTGGATTGGTGTAATCCGCATCCGGAATCCCCATCCAGCCGATTAGAATGCGCCGCCCCCTTTCATCCAGAAAGGTCTGGGGCGCATAGAAGTCAAATCCCCTGTCCACCATTCCAGGCAGCTGGGATTTCAGTTTGCAGGTATTTTCCCTGAAATCATAGTCCAGGCAGAAGACCGTACACTGATGCACATTCTGGTACTCTGTACCCATCGGCTTCACGCCCTGGGGACAGCAGACCAGACAGAGCTGCCCGTCCAGGGAGAACAAATCCGGACATTCCCACATATAGCCAAAGTCTTCGTCCGTAGTAATTCTATTAAAATACTCCCATTTTTTTAAATCCTTTGACCGGTACAGGAGGACCATTCCCTTGCTGTGCACATCCCTTGCCCCCAGTACCATATAATAAAACTCCCCTTCTTTATACACTTTAGGGTCCCTTATGTGGCAGCTCATGTCAGCCGGGTAATCGTCATGATTCATCACCAGTTCCTTGGCAGAAAAATGATATCCGTCCCGGCTGGTAATATGAATGGTGTTGCTCACCCGGCCGCCCATGATATAATCGTAATCATCCCGGTCAAACAGCTTCACATTGCCTGTGTAAAAATAGTGAATGGTCTTGTCCTCCACATAAGCTGAACCGGAATATACGCCATGGGCGTCCATGTCCTGGTCCGGAAAAAGAACCGGCTCCTCCTGTTTATAATGGATGAAATCCCGGGTGGTATAGTGACCCCAGAGCTTAATCTCCCCTGTAGGCTCAAAGGGTGTATACTGATAATAAATATGGTACAGTCCCTGAAACTGGCAGAGACCATTGGGGTCGTTCAGCCAGCCGGTTTCAGGCATCAGGTGGTAGGCCAGGCGGCGGTCATCCGCCTTGACCCTTTCCCTGTACTCCCTGTTCTTCCGGTACCATGCTTCATAATCCTCCCTGCGGACCTTTTCATATTTTTTCAAGCTTCTTCCTCCTTACCGCTGCCATGTTTATTCTGTCTTCACTGCCTTTACCGCCACATCTCCGGCATCTGCCTGTTCACCCGGATATACGGTCACATCCAGATTCCCGCCCTCAGGCAGAATCATCATAGTCTGGGGATTCATTCCCTTTTCCCGAATCAAATCCAGGTCAGCGGCAATCAGTTTATCGCCTTTCTTAACCTTATCTCCCTGTGAGACAAAAGCCTCAAATCCCTGTCCATCCAGCTGCACTGTATTGATTCCGATATGGATGAGCACCTCCACACCTGTCTCAGATGTGATTCCCACTGCATGCTTTGTGGGAAACAGCAGGCTTACGGTACCATCGCACGGCGCACACACCATACCCTCCGCCGGGTTAATGGCCACGCCATTGCCCAGGGCCTTGGATGCAAAAACCGCATCCGCCGACTGCTCCACATCCAGGACCTGGCCTTTCATTGGAACGTAAAGCTCGGTAATGGTTTCCCGGCCCGCCGCTGCCGTCTGAACCGCTTCTCTTCCCTCAGCTTCTTTCCCTTCCGTTTCTCTTCCTTTTGTTTTACTTCCCGTCTTTTTCTCCGAACCGTCCTGCTGGTCAAGGGCAAACTTTTTCCAGAACACCATGGTAAGGGCAAAGGAAACGCCCATGGACAAAATGATTCCAATAGCAAAATTCATATAGTGGTCAGGCTTCATGGAGATAAACCCCGGAAGTCCTGCCGCGCCCAATGCCTGGGCCAGAGTCTTGGTGGCCGCCAGATAGGCGCTGCCTGCCGCTGAACCGGCCATGGCTGCATAAAATGGATACTTCAATTTCAATGTAACGCCGAACATGGCCGGTTCCGTGATGCCTAACAGGGCAGAAATACCGGAGGCGGAACAGATGGATTTCATCTTATCATTCTTTGTCATGAGCAGCACTGCCAGAACCGCTGCTCCCTGGGCCACATTGTTCATGCTTGCAGTTGAAAAAATGAAGCTGCCGCCCGTATGGGCGCTGTCAGCCAGAAGCTGGGTCTCAATGGCAATAAAGCTGTGGTGCATACCGGTCATGGTAATAGGGGCATACGCAAACCCAAAGAGAGCTCCGCCCACAGGCCCCAGTGTATTGTACAGCCATGTGATGCCGGCCGCCAGCAGATTGCCGGCCTCCCTGAGCACAGGTCCCACGCAGATAAAGGTCAGGAAAGAGGTTATCAGGATGGATAAAAGAGGTGTTGTCAGGTTATCCAGCCAGGATGGCGTCACCTTGTGCAGCCGCTTTTCAATATTGGCAAGTATCCATGAAACAGCCAGAACAGGAAGTACAGTTCCCTGATATCCGATGGCAGCTATCTGAAAGCCGAAGATATCCCATACCGGCGGCTGTGCCAGACCAATCTGGTATGCATTCAGCAAATCCGGGTGGACCATAATCATGCCCATAGCAGCACCCAGGAACGCATTTCCGCCAAACTTCTTAGTGGCGCTGAAGCCAATGAGTACCGGCAGGAACGTAAAGGGAGCGTTTGCAAAGGTATTGATGGCCGAAGCCAGTCCCTGCCACACGGGATACAGCTCAATAATGGACTGCCCGTTTATAAGCGGGGAGGTCAGCAGGTTGTTAAGTCCCATGAGAAGACCGCCTGCCACTATGGCCGGAATGATGGGCACGAAAATATCGCTGAGCATTTTAATAAAACGCTGGACCACATTCCCCTTTGCTTCTTCTTTTTCCTCCGGCTTTTCTTCCAATGCCCCCAGCTGCTTCTGTACTTCATCGCAGACCATATTCACCGTACCGGAACCAAATATAATCTGGAACTGGGATTGTGTGAGAAACACACCTTTTACCCCTTCCAGGTCGCTGATTGCCTCCTCGTCCCGCAGCTCATTGTCCCTGAGCTGGAAACGAAGTCTGGTGGCACAATGGGTAACTGACTTAATGTTGCTTTTTCCGCCTACGTACTGAATGACCAGGCTTGCTGTTTTTGCATAATCCATCCTATTACCTTCCCCTCTTCTCAACTATGTTTTCCTACACGTTTTGGTATCGGTTCCATACTTATATAATAAGACTTTCAGTCCCAAAAGTCAATATTTTGTTGGCACCGGTTCCATTATTCAATGTAAAAAAATAGATTCGAAATTTGTGCACTTTTCACAATTTCTCTTCTATTTCTTCCTATACACTCGAAACCCCTTTATTCTTTCACGCTCCCGCCTTCAATCATCCTGTAATCCACTATCTGTTTTTTTGGCACCGGTTCCTGATGTATCATCTTCAAAATGGTCTCCGCCCCCAGATAGCCCAGACCGTAGGAGTCAAATCGCAGGGTTGTCAGTTCAGGCTTTAACAGGGTACTCTCGTCATATCCCCCGAAGCCTGCCACGGAAACATCCTCAGGAATTCTCAGCCCCCGCTCTCCCAGAACATGGTATGCCCCAAAAGCCAGGCGGTCCGTGGCGCATATGATTGCATCCACCGGGCCCTGGTCCAGGATTTCCTCTGCCATACGGATTCCGCTGGCGTAGCTGTAATCCCCGGTGGCCGTTACCACATCTTCCACGCCGCATCCATTCAGACCGTCCAGCACACCCTGCTTACGGTTGATACCCACAGCCACATCCAGAACGGATACTCCCATGTATCCAACCCGTGCCGGGCCGGCCTTTCCCACACGGATTCCCATGGCTTTTCCCGCCCCGTAATCATCGTGGACAATGCAGATTCCCCCGTCATGGTCCTGGGCCAGCACCACCACAGGCACAGGACTTCCCTGAATCAGTTTTCTGTGCTCCTCTGTGATGGTAATGGCGCTCAGTATGATACCATCCACCTTCAGCGTAATCAGTCTCTGGATGTTCTTAAGTTCCAGGTCCACGCTGTGGTCTGAATCCTTAATCAGGGTTTCATATCCCTGCTCCCTCAGATAACGTCCAATGCTGGTCACCACCCGGCTGGAAACTTTGGAATTAAGGGTAGGAAGAACCACCCCAATCACATTGCTTTCCTTGGCCTTTAATCTGGCAAACGCATTGGGCTCATAGTTATACTCCCTTATGATTTCCTGAATCCGTTCCCTGGTGGATTCCTTTACACTGCCTCCGTTAAAATATCTGGATACCGTACTCTTGGTAACCCCTGCCATATTGGCGATATCATCCATGGTAATGTTTCTTGGTGACATTTCCATCCCTTCTCTTTCATTTGTTGTCAGTCCCGGGAATACGACAGACGCAGTCTCCCAGCATACCCTGTATATCGGGCATTCGGACAGCTGCGTCTGCTTACCTGCTATCTCTTAATTATTAGTATATCAAAATTGAGGCATTCTGTCCTCTGTTATCGCAAAAATACCCCGGTCTTTTTATATCGAACCTTTAAATAACCTGGCTTCCAAAGGGCATTAACGCCAGTTTCGCCAATTTGAACTGCTGAAGGCCAAAGGGTATGCCCACTATGGTAATGCAAAGCAGTACCCCGATAATGGCTGACTCAATGGCCAGCAAAAGACCGGAAACCAGCAGCCAGATAATATTAAGGAGCAGGGATGCCGCTCCCCCGCCGTAGACCACTTCCTTTCCAAAGGGAAAGAAGCTCAGACCTGCAAATTTAAAACACTGAAGCCCTACCGGTATTCCAATAATTGTTATACACCACAGGCAGCCTGTCAGCAGCCAGGATAAGCCGCTAATACATCCGCCGAATATAAACCACAATACATTTCCAAGGCATCCCATATACGTCACCTTCCCTCCTGTTCTGTTTCCAGGGTCTGCTGCATCTCCCGGAGACGTTTCCGTATGCCGCCCACCTGGCGTCTGGCCTCTCTTACCTGGTTCAGTGCATCCCCTATCTTGGACTGTACCATCCAGTCAGCTATGATACCGTCAAAAAAGTAATCGGCAAACGTCAGGAAACTCCCCACATCCATCTTCAAATCCCCGGTCAGGTTCACATCCAGCAGCTCTTTCTTTAGTCTGCGCAGATGTCCCCTTGCCACATTCATAGCTGCCTGGGCATCGTCCATACGGTTATGCTTGAACATGGTGCTAAAGAATCCTCCGCCCAGCATATCCCATATTCCCCAGCTGCTGGCCTTCTGCAGCTGCTCTTCCGCCTTTTGCAGGCTCATGGATGCCATATCCGCCGCCATTAAGGCCTCATTGATTTCTTCTTGTCTGCTTTTTCTCTCCATCCTGTTCTCCTTTCTGTGGTAAACAATACCTTGCATTTGTGCGGGGCAGGTATTACCGCCAGCTTTGCATCAGAGAAAAAAAGACCTTTACAGCGGCTGCCTGCCACAATAAAAGTCTTGCACATTTCATTTTATACGGGTGCCCATGGCACCGAGATGACGATTTAAAATCCACCTTCCGGTGGTTCGCTACTCCCTTTTATTGGGATAAATTATAGCATGCTGTATACTGAATGTCAAATAACATATGCTGAAGAATCTATTACGTTTTTCTTATCTGTATTTTCTTCCAGTCCGGACAGGAAGTCAGCGCCAGCTGGTTTTAATGTCTTGCCGAAACAGAATTCTGATTTTTTTGTGAATCACGGTACAGGAGCAGAATTTTAAGGTTTATTTCAGTTTCAGCTGTTAAGATGCAGGAAAGATGCAGGAACAGGAAATGCATTAAAAAAGGAGGTATGAATATGCATATGCTGAAAGGATTTTCCGCTTTTTTATCAGCCCTGCTGGTTCTGTCAGTGCCCACAACTTCGCTGGCTGCAACAGGAACAAAAATCAGCAATGTATCACTTAAGATTTCTTCTGAAATTGAAGCCGGGGACAGCGGCAGCGATGTGACTGTCACCTCAAGCTCCAGCAAATTCAGCGTGGAGGACGTAGAAGTGACCAATGAACCGGATGATGAATGGGAAGACGGCGACAAGCCCAAAATCAAGATTACACTGGAGGCCGGCGATGATTACTACTTTGCATCCGGCTTTTCCAAAAGCAATGTGTCCACCAGCGGCGACGGCGGCACAGTCACCTCGGTAAGCCGCAGCAGCGGCACTCTGATTGTATATGTGACCCTGGATGCGCTGGAGGACGAAGACAGTGATTACGACCTGGATGTGTATGAACTGGAATGGGATGAAAGCAGCGGCATTGCCAGCTGGGGCGAAAGCGGGGATGCCAATAAATATGAAGTCCGACTTTACAGAGGCAGCAGCTCCGTGACTTCAGTCCTGACCACCTCCAATACCAGCTATGATTTTTCCAGCTACATTACAAAAAGCGGATACTATACCTTCAAAGTACGCGGTGTCTACAATTCCTCCAACAAAGGCAGCTGGGAGGAATCCGGCTCCTGGTATGTATCATCCGATGAAGCCGGTAAAATCAGTTCCGGCAGCTCCGCCGCCAACGGCTCCGGCCCCAGCAGCAGCGGAAACGGAGCCTGGCTCAGGGACGGCACGGGCTGGTGGTACTGTAATGCCGATAAAAGTTATACGGTCAGCAACTGGCAGTATATTGATGATACCTGGTATTACTTCAATGAATACGGATATATGGTCACCGGATGGGTGTATTGGAACAGCCAGTGGTATTACTGCAGCACCAGCGGGGCCATGCTGACCAATGGTACAACTCCGGATGGTTATTATGTGGGCAGCGATGGGGCCTGGATACAGTAAAAAAACTCATTCACATAAGGTAAATGAGTTTATTAATGCCAGATATAAACCGGTATAACAGCCGCCGTGAAAATTTGGACCTGTTGGCAAACGTCTGTTAATTGAACATATTCTAATTAATGAAAGGACGGAAAAGGCTGGTAAAAGAAGGGAGACGTACTACGTTTACCAGCCTGCTCGTTTTTGTATCTTATTCCATTTTACGTTTCCATTTTAGAACGGTAAATATCTCCTTTACCCCATGTACAGTGCAATTGCATGACCCTAATGCAATCTGCAGTGCCCCAAAATCTGGAAATCTCCCTATTCGATATCATCCTGAGGATATTTTTTTAATATCCAGAACTTCATCAATATATAATATGTTATTCCGCCTACGCCAAGTGCAACAAAAAGCGCATAGTCAGAAAAAATCAATCCCAAAATTATTGAAGGGATAAAGACTATTAAAGCCGCCGGATTATAATTTTTGTAATAGGTATATTGTCCGCCCACCTTATATAGCTCTGTAACATTTATTTTTCTCTTCCGTATAAAATAATAATCACAGATTATAATACCGATTATCGGCCCTAACATACACGTTATAACCAAAAGAACTGTGTTGATTTGGTCTGCAAATACCCAGGGGCGGCAAACCAGACCAATTACGCCAGATATGATAACAGCCTTTGCAAATGTAAGTTTATGCGGGAAAATATTAAGCAGCACATAACCCGGAGGCAGGAGATTCTGCCCTGTATTTGATGATATCTGCGCAAACACAACAAATGATAAAAGAACTAATATCATGATAATAGGATTATCTGCGAAAACCGTTGTCATGACATTAATAGGATTCCATTCGCCAGTCGCAATTCCACTAACCATTCCAACAGCAGTAAATCCAACCATTGGAACAATTAATCCAATGAACTGAGACCACATACTGCCACTATTAAGTGACAAAAATGGAGTCTTATTTGTCACAGCGTTACCTACTGCTTTAGGACGTTTCATAAACCGGGTAAAGTCAGAAATATTAACTGCCATCGTAATCTGTACTCCAGCAAATGTCGTGATTGCAAGAAGCAAGCTCATACTGCCATTGCCAGGCTGATTAAAAATGTCCCAAGTAATATTATATTGGGTAATTAAATAATACAGAATATATCCTGTAGTAATAGTAAGTACCGGAGTTGCAACCCAATCAAACTTAGCAATTGCATTAATGCCTAAAGCCGTATTAAGAATTTGAGCTGCTCCAAAAAGGATAATGACGACAGTAAGATTATCAAAACCAAATAAATATTTTAAAATTGCATTGATAGCTGCACTCCCCATCCAAGTCTGGAAGCCAAACCAGTAAATAGCTGGTATTGCTCGCACAATACCTGGAAAGTAAGCGCCACGATATCCGAATGGTGCCCTCATATATACGGAATATGGAATTCCATGTCGAAGTCCAATGTCCCCAGTCAAAACCAAAAAAAGCCATACAACAAGATTACCTACAGTAACACATATTAGAATTGTCAAAGGTGAGAGTGTTGGAAACATTTGTGCACCTGATATGAAAGAAACCAACTGTACATAAAACCCAACACACATCATCAGAAATGTAACTGAAGTAACATCCCTTTTACTATCTGTTGATGGAGCTAGTTCAGGATTATCTAAGTATAAGTTAGCCTCTTGATTAATTGTATCCTCTGTATTAACTTTCATATAAGTTCCCCCTTTCGTCTGACTTAAACCAGCAAATGCTTAATCCAAAATCGGCGCATGCCTTATAATCTCTTTTCCTGCTATCATCCCACTGTATACTCCGTTTTCAATTACAGATTTACCTCCTACAATCACATCAGTAAACTTACCCTTCATTTTCATACCTTCAAAGGGCGTATAATCTGTCATCATATGTAATTCAGATGTCGTCATAACATATTCAACCGAAGGATTAATCAATACAATATCTGCATCTGCACCGGGTGCTATAATTCCCTTATTTGGATATATACCCATTAATTTTGCTGATTTGGAAGAACATAAACGGACAAATTCATTCGCACTTATTCTCCCTTTGGAAACACCTTCTGAAAACATAACAGGACCTCTTGTTTCAATACCGGGGAGTCCATTTGGCATTTTAGGAAAAAAGTCCTTATATACCAGCTTCTGCTCTTTCGTATAAGCACTGTGGTCACTACTCACAATATCAGCCAGGCCATCATTAATCATTCCCCACATTTTCCTCACATCTTCTTTGCTACGTAACGGCGGACTACATACGAAATCCTGTCCATTTTCTCTGGAATAGGCTTCATCTGTTAATGTAAGATAATGAGGGCATAATTCAGTAAACACTGGCAGCCCCCTATTCTTTGCATATTCGATACTATTTCGAACCATAGAAGTTGTCATATGAACAAATAAAGTAGTAGCCCCAGATAATTCAATCATTGGTAATAGATTAGATACCTCCATCGCCTCTGATAATGGCGGCCTGCTCATCATGTGGTCATATGGAGTTGTCTTTCCATGTGAAATTTTCTCATCAATCAGTGCATCAATATATGGTGCACTTTCGGAATGAATCAATGCAATGCCATTATGCTTTTGCACTTCATTCAATACGCGGTGTATACCTATGGAAGGCAGCATAACTGACGATTTATATATGGAGAACATTTTTACTGATGGTATTCCGTCAGACAGCATATCAGATATGTCATGTATGGACTGTTCATTTGCCCTGGTAATTGCAGCATGAAAAGAATAGTTAACAGCACAATGGTCCTTTGCGAGATTCCTGGTATTTTCCATCGCTGTAAGTGGACGTTCATCACCAACTGGTATTGCAAACATTATAATAGATGTGGTACCTCCAAAAGCAGACGCAACAGTGGCATTTTCCATGGTATCTGTTGTTTTGAATTCTCCCATTTCCATATTGATATGTACATGAGAATCAACAAGACCTGGCACTACAAGTTTGCCGGAGGCATCAATGGTCTTTATCGAATCCGCAAAGTAACTGCTGTCACCAATTGCTATGATTTTCCCATCTTTTATAGCGATATCTCCATTAATAGTTGCATCTTCGTTAACAATACTTCCATTTTTAATAATTAAATCAAGCATATATACCCCTCCTGTTATTTTTGTCGACCGTCGACCGTCTACATCTTTAGGGTACATTATATTTCAGGCAAATTCAATATACAAAAACATTAAAGTTTTAACTATTTTTTGTACAATTATACCAAGTCATGATACAAAAATAGAGAATATCCCAAGAACATGGAGTGGTCCTTGGATATTCTCTATTAAACTTCTTAAATCAATTATTCTTGTACCCTATTCTTGTACTGACTTTTATAAAATTCATAATCATGAATGGCATGTTGTCTCATGCATTCTTCAGCTTTATCACCATCATGCTCACACAATGCATTGTAAATTAATGTATGGTCACTTATGTAGCTATCATCTTGGTGATACAAATAAAACTCATTAATCCTTGCAAGCGTAATTAATGCCATATTATTCTCGATATATCGTTGAATATGATGATGCTTGCAGGCATATATAATCAGCGCATGAAATTTGGAATTCAACTCAATAATTTTCTGATAATTCTCTTTTGTATGTTTTCCTTTAAGTTTTTCTGTCTGAACCAAGCAATCCTTCAGATTTTCCAGAGTACTGCCATCAATACGTTCTGCTGCCAATCTTGTCGCAAAAGGGTCCATTACAATCCTGCATTCATATGCCTCAATTGTAGTCTGGTAATCCATTGGATTTACAATAATCCCCCCATTGCTGGGTATAAGCAGTTCATCTGCGCAAAGCATCCTAAGTGCCTCGCGAATAGGACTTCTACTTATATGCATTTCCTTGGCCAACTGACTTTCTATAATTTTAGTACCACATTTAACTTCACCAAATATAATCTTTCTTTTAATATAGTCATATACTTGTTGATGCAATGCCTGGCTTCGAACAATACCCTCATCTCTGAATTCAAACATATTTATTTGGAAATTGGAGAAGTCATATTTCTCCAAAATCTTTCCTCCTACACATAACTATTTCGTTATTATATCGTGCTTACTAATAAAAAGCAAATTTAAATGATATCATTAATAAAGAATACCGAAATTAACATCCCCCACCTATTCTACTGTATATAAATATACCACCTATTGGCATTATAATCAATTATTTAAATTATCTTGCAGATAAGTATTGACGCCGGAATAATCTAAAGCCTTCCGGACTGCTTGGGAATGCCTCAGACAAAAAGACATATATACCAAAAATGCAACAGCTTACGTCATATAGAATGCACCTAATCCTATGAGACATAAAGAGAATACTGCAAGAGGCAATTACCCATGATGCGGGCACACCGCTTGTAAACACCGTGTACCATGTATATATAATCAGTGCCATAGCAAAAATTTGATAGAAACCAGCAGACGCTTAACCATCAACCGTTGTCTATAACAGGGACTTTAAATTATATAAGAAAAAAGCAGCCTATTAGGCTACTTAAAAATCCAAAGCATTTTTATTTAATTATAATCGGGCAACTTTCCGGTAAGTTCTGGACAACTACAGTTAAGCGATATCCGAAAAAACCTTCTTGTTATATACTTAGTCAATGGAGCATACGGGATTCGAACCCGTGACCTCCACACTGCCAGTGTGGCGCGCTCCCAGCTGCGCTAATGCCCCAACACTCGTAAATAATACCATAAATCCAGATGAAAATCAAGTACTATTTTTCCAATTATTCATACTTTTTGAAAACTTCTTGAAAATTGACAACCGCATAATAAAATGTTAAATCTGTCTCTTTTAATCCTTAAGGAACTTTATTCTTAATTTAGTTTCTGCTCAAACTTTAGTCACAATTTCCATGTATACTCTTTTTCATAACAAGGAATTACTCCTTTTGACATAGATTTCTCTCATACTCAGCCGGCATAATTCTATTATGCCGGCCCCTCTCATATTACGGTATATTCTGTACCTCTTTCACCCTATTTTCCTCATCCTATTTTTCTCACCGGCAGTCCCGGACCGCCTTCGCATCAAACGGTATCCATTCTCCGTAAACATTGGTTCCGGGCTGAGAAGGCAGAGATAAAATGACGATATTGTATATACAGACCCCTAATATAATAAAGACATTTACAATCGCCACGATAAAAAGGAGAAAATGGCCTGACGGACCCTGTATCTCATTCAAACCGCCTCCGTTATACACGCTGAGAGCTCTCAGCGCCAATCCATTTAGAAATACAATAGCAACCACTATATTTACCACAGTTGACGCCATTGTTACAAATACTATGGCGGCAACCTGCTTTCCGCTTCTGCCCGTATCATGATATCTTCTTACAGATGCCGAAATAAATGGAATAACGGAAACCAAACCAAATATATCGTAAAATAACCGGTTTGGAATAAAGGCAAGGCACAGGGCAATGATTATATACCCCAGAACCGCCCACCAATATCCGGCTCTTGATAACCGTCCTCTGAACCTTAAACCATTGCGGTACAGATTGATTAATGCCAAAACAATACGTTTCATTTTTATGTATCACATCCTTCTTATTTTTCACAACTCCAAGCCTGGCTTTTCTTTTACCTCGGACTGACTGTTGCTACTTAAAGTATACGCCACCTGAAATTACAACGTCAATCTTTTTATGGCATTTTATGGATACTGTTTCCCGAATCTCCTCCGTGAATCCAATTTACCGGATAAAAAACAGAGCGCCCGCAAGCGCCCTGCATGATTTTATATGGAACATTATTCACAGCTCCAATCAATAACAATAACTGTGATATCGGGTCCTCAGGTATTCTCCCCTGCCCTGTCTGCCTCCTGACTGCCAGACCACGTTCCCCGGCAGGATACTTCCATTTTCCAGAAGCCACTTTGCATTGGCCCAATTGCTTGCCGTGGGTTCACGGTAGTAATTACCATCCCTGGTGCAGGAATACTGCCCCGGTGCAAATACAACTCCTTTGATGGTACCGGGAAACTGGGGATGATTCACCCGGTTCAATACCACGGAGCCCACCAGCAGCTGCTCCTCATCCGGGCAGTTCTGCGACTCTCCGCAGATTACATGAGCCAGTATATAAAGGTCCTCTTCTGAATAAGAAGGACGCCGTATCTCAATTCCTGACAGACATTTTGTTTCAATATATGCATGTCCTGCCTCTGTTGTTATCATTGACCAATCGCCGTATTCCCCCAAAACCTCAAAGGATGTATTCAGTAATGCCTGGTCCAAAACCACTGCCTCTGTGCTGGGTTCCTTATAAATATTGATTCCATCCTGATTAGCAAATTTGATTGTCTTATGGGCCGCATCCCGAAGGGCTGTCTTGAATTCATTCACCACACCCTGTGCGGCGAGTACCATATCTGTCCCCTTTTCTTCTGCCTGCGCTGTCATAGGCACTGCCAGTGATATGGTCAGGGCCATGGCTCCCAATATAACGATTCGTTTCATAATTTACTCCTTAAAATGTTTGAACTGCCCTGAGTCAGATACCCGCCAACTGCCCATGGTATTTATTCTCTATTATATTCTGTCCCAAATTTAGCAATCCAAACATATTTAAGGTAATGATTGGTAAAAAAAGACCGCCACATAGTGACGGCCCAGTTTATTCACGTATCAGCCACCGGCCTGCTTCCCGCAGTAATATATCCCTTTTGTTCTCCGTGACGCCTTCTGCCACCTGGTCTGCCAGCTTAGACAGCGTGTTTCCAATAGAGCTGTCCGGCGCATAACCAATCTGTATCAAATCACTTCCATCAATATCTAAATCCTTAATGTGAAACTGTCCGGCCTGCTCCATTGCCTCATCAAGAAGGGCCTCCAGACGGTTGATTCTGGCCAGCCGTTCAGACAGGCAGGCAGGATTCTGGCCGCTCACGTCACACCGGCGTACTTCAAGCAGCCGCCGGAACTGTTTTTCTCCCAACCGGTCCAGCCATGTCCTGATACTCCTTCGCTTTTCGTGAAGGTCAGCGTCATGGTATTTTACCAGTTCCACTACTGTATCAATGGTCTGCTCATCAAATTTCAGCCGTTTCATCACCAGATTGGTAATCCCGGCACTTACAGGTCCATGTCCGTAAAAATGCCCTCTTCCGTCTTCATCTTCCGTATAGCATTGGGGTTTTCCAATATCGTGAAACAATACGGTCAAGGCCACAATGGTGTCATCTCCTGCCGTTTTAAGCGCCTCTGCCGTATGCTTCCATACATCATATACATGGTAGGGATTATTCTGTTGAAATCCGCACATGGTTCTGAGTTCCGGTACCAGGGTAAACAGGATATCCTCCCAGTTATCCCCATTCAAAGTCTGGGCTTTTGTCAGCTCCCATCCTCTGTGTTCCAGTTCCCTTATGATGCAGGCCGCAGATACCGGCACATCATGATTACAATTCACCTTTTACCACCCTCTCATTTACGCTGGCTGCAAAATCATTGATTTTCCTGATATCCGGTTCTTCCGGCAAGGATGTGTTTTTCCGGGCATAATCCAGGCGCTTTTCATATTCATCCACCATCTCAAAAAACTCCGGCACAGGCTGCCTGTTTTCATCCAGATACCGGCCATTCCTTATATCCATAAGAAGGTCGTGTTCCTTTTCCCGATAAGTCACAATCTGTTCTTTCTCCAGGATATCCAGGCACATCATGTAAAGACGGATGAGATGCATCATATGCTTGCCCAGCTTACCATGGCCGATGGCATTCTGATTCCTCTTTCCCACCTTTGCATAGGATTTTACAATGCTTTGCATCTCTGACCACAGACATTTATAATCCCTCAGGGGATAATGCTTCAGCGTAATGTCCATAAATATCTCACTATCATATTCTTCCTGGACGGCTTTGTCAATATACAGCTTAATACTGTCCTCCGGCATATAAAAATACCGGTTCTTCCAGTCAAAGGAGGCATGCTCTATGGTTTTCAGTATGTGTCTCTCATTGTCCGCCTGTCCCACAAGGCGGGCAGCCTTGTTATCCAGCCTGCGCAGCTGTTGGTTTGCATATCCCCCAAAGGAATAGACCGCCCTTTTGGATAAGAATAAGTGGGCATGGTCCAAAAGCTCCCTGCCCACTGGCGATAGGTATAAATAATGTTCTTCTCTGCTGCCCAGCATTTCTATCGTATTCGGATTACAATTGGTCAGAAGGGGAATCAGCTTATGAAAGGCATAGATAGTGGTATCAGTATCCTGGTCTGTTACCTGCCCGAAATCCTCATGAATCAGGATTTCCCTCTTACTGTTCAGGGCGCACCCGCGAATATCAAGGTCGCTGGTATCTGTGCTGGTCCCGTAGGCATGGCTTCCTCCCAGTGTCAGCAGTATAACATGACGGCCCAGGTGCGCATCCGTTCTTAAAAAATCATATTCTTGGGTCTGCAGCCTCTCTTTTATTTGTCCTAAGGTCATACAATACTCCTTTTTAGTATCATTTATGCCATTATAGCAGGACTGGCGGATGAAAGCAAACCAATTACACCTATGGGACGGATGATATGTACTGACAGCAGCGAAATCACAGGTATCTGCTTGTTGTTAAAAGTGAAACGAGTACCCGCATCTGCACTCAATCTCACCTGTATTATAAATCTCACCCTTTAAGCGCTTTATATGGGCCTTTCTTCCACAGAGAGGACATACAAAATCCGCCTCACCGTATCCGTCTGTGTTCTGTAATGCCTGCAGGGATGCCCTTATGAAACAATATAGGTTTTCAATCGTCACCTCCTGTTCCAGGTTAATCCCGCAACCATTTTCCATTTGTATAAAACCACCTTTCTGTTTTATCATGATGTCAGGTATTCTTTGATACCCATTCTCTTATATAGCGGAAATCAGTCCGCCCTGGAATGGGTTTCTAATAACAGCCTTAAAAATCCTGTCTCTGAAAACTATGTCTGCAAAAAAGCTATGAGAACGCTTGCTGCAAGCCTGCCGGCACCGGCATCCCTTTCTTTGAAAAATCCAGGAAGGACACACTGTAAAATCCAATCTCTTCCTCGTCTGCCTCCCGGGCCTTATACCAGATATCCAGTGCCTTCTGAACCGTTATCTCTATATCATGGTAATAATAGAGGTTAGCACTGGTATGGGTCACAACATCTTCAATCAAAAGCCTGGCATCCTGGTTCTCAAATAACACTTCATTCAGATTGTCTTTTGTGATTTTCATATGGCTACCTCCTGTATTTTATGATTCTGCTTCAGAGATTGACTCCCTAAATTCCGTTTAAGAACATATGTTCTTTTATAATTCAATCATATCACAAACATATGTTCGTGTCAAGATTGAAAACAAAACTTAGGAATGTCCCACCGGAATCATGAATCAATCATACATGGCCAGCCATGCACATATATTGTAAAAACATAACATATGAGGCTTTTATGCAAACCATAACCCAACATATCCTGACAGACCAGATGGATTACCAGGATTCTATTGTGCTTAACTGTCAGATTCGTTACCCGCAATTTGATGCTTCCTGTAATCAGGAAGCCATACAGACCATAAACCAGTATTATGCCACACAGGCAGCCGAAAAAGGCAAATACTGCCGGACCGTATTGTATCCCCAGGCGGCCGAAGAAGCAAATTACAGCCGCGTCCGGAATTTTCCATTCTTTCCATATGAATTTAATGTAAGTTATGTGGTAACTTATAACCAGGACTGTATTTTCAGTCTTTATACAGAGCAGTATACATTTACAGGAGGAGCTCATGGCTCCACACTGCGGACATCTGAGACATGGGATGCTGAGTATGGAAAACAATTAACACTCAGCGACTTTTATCAAGACAATCCCTCCTATATCCAGGATATCCAGAATTGGATTCAGTTTGAGATTTCGGAAAGGCTGAAAGCCAACCCCAGCACCTATTTTGACAATTACCCTGAACTCCTTCGCAATTCCTTTCATCCGGAAAATTTTTATCTGACACCAAGGGGGATTGTCATTTACTACCAGCAGTACGATATTGCCCCCTATTCCAGCGGCATACCGGAATTCCTGCTGCCATTTTCTTAACAGCTTACGGATAATCTCCGGAGAACTTCCGGAAGCCATGGCAATTCCATCTGCCTGTTGCTTAACCAGGTCCCCAGTGCTATAATTACATGACAGCGGGACGTTCAGTCCCAAAATCACTATACAGGAGGACCTGCCATGAATTTCACTTATCATCCAAATCAGATTGCCCTATATGATGAACAGGATAAACTGCTGGCTGAGGTAACATTTCCGGACACTGCTGATGGCGCAGCAGATATCAACCACACCTTTGTGGACGACTCTCTCCGCGGCCAGGGAATCGCCGGCAAACTGATGGAAGCACTGGCAGAGCATCTGCGCTCCCAGGACAAGAAAGCTGTTCTGACCTGTTCCTATGCTGTCAGATGGTTTGAAAAGCATCCGGAATACAAGGATTTAATCAAATAGCCCTTCATCCCTGCTGCCCTCTCCCATAGGGGCACATCAAAATCAAGCAATTAAAAAAACGGCATTGTTTTTTGTCTCTGCCGTTTTTTGATTGCACGTTATTCTTTATCATGTTCAGAAGCCGTCTCTAACTGCTCACCGCCTCAAACCGCATGCGCTGCCTGATTTCCGGATACTTTACCCTGTCCACCTCAGAGAAAAACATTTCTGCCGGTCTGGCTAAGGTTCTGAACTCTCCGTACAGCGCCTGATAGATGACCAGAAGTTCTCCTGTCTCAGTATGGTGGGCCATATCCCTGACAACATAAAGGTAACGGTTGGTTTTCTTTTCCCCGGCAGATAAGGTCTCCCGCTTAAAATGCCTGACAATTGTGCCGGGGCCAATTCCTGTGTGTTCATTCTGCTTATTCATCCCTGTTCTCCTGTCATATATTATTGTTCTTTACTGCGGTCCCTTGTCAAATCATAGCTTTCTCCTATCATCCGCCTGATGTCCTCCTCCGGGACACTGCCATCCAGTATCACTGTATTCCAGTGCTTCTTATTCAAATGATATCCCGGACGCACACCGGAATATGCCTTGCGCCAGAACTCAATCCACTCAGGCGCGCATTTCAGATTAATGCAGACCTGACCCTCCCTTCTGTATATCCAGGCAAATACCCGCTTGTTGGACCGGTGGCGTATAACAGTCCACTCATGGTCCCGGAAGGGGTAGTCTTCATATACGTCTTTATAGGTAAGACAGTATGTAATCAAATCTTTTTTTGTTCTCATTTTCTCCTGCTCCTTAACCAATCATCCAGCCTCTCCCAGCCCTACATTCCTAAATTATATCAGATATAGCTCTATAAAACCATACTCTGAAACACGGAGCGCAGAAATGGCCTCCTTCCTCCATTTCCGCGCACCGCATGTCCCAATCCTAATACCACCGCACCATAGGCAGCTCATTGTTTGCGCCCTTGCTCACCAGTATCTGGTGAAGGTCAATGACTCCATTGTGGAAGGTAGCTGCGCAGGAGCACAGATACAAATCCCACATCCGGACAAATTCCTCATCAAACATGTCCTTTATTTCCGATTCATGTTCCTTGAAATTCTTTTCCCAGCACAGCAATGTCCTGTTGTAATGGTTTCTCAGGTTCTCCACATCCAGGATATGGAAATCATGTTCTGCCATCAGGGAAATAATTTCCCTGAGGCTGGGAATAACCCCGCCCGGAAAGATATATTTCTTAATCCAGGGGTCACCTGCATGTTCCTTCTGGCTGCTGATGAAATGAAGGAGAAATACGCCGCCCGGATTCAGCACCTTGTCCACGCAGTCCATAAACCTGCCGTAGTTTTCCCTGCCCACATGCTCCACCATTCCCACGCTGACCACGCGGTCAAATTTCATGCCGCTTTTCGGCAAATCCCTGTAATCCATGAGCTGCACATTTAGAAGATGCTCCAGTCCTTCCTCTTCTATGCGCTTTTTAAAGCCCTCATACTGCTCCGTACTCAGGGTGATGCCGGTTCCTCTGACTCCGTATTCCTTAGCGGCCCTGATTAGCAGAAATCCCCAGCCGCAGCCCACATCCAGAAGGCTCATGCCCTGTTTCAGCGCCAGCTTCTTCAGAATATAGTCCGTCTTGTTCACCTGGGCCTCATAGAGGGAATCATGTTCCGTCTTAAAATATCCGCAGGAATAATTCATGGTTTCGTCCAGCCACAGCTTATAAAAATCATTGCCGATATCATAGTGGGAAGAAACCTCCATCTGCTGGTTCTTCCTGGAATTAGAGGGATGAAGAAGTTTCCTCAGATGCAGGCTGTTCACGGAAAAACGGTCCATCTGCCCCAGGAAATGGTCCAGGGCCTCATACAGATTCCCCTCCACCTCCAGTTTGCCCTTCATATAGGCTTCTCCCAAGGCCAGGGAGGTGCTGTCCATCAGCTTCTTCACCGGTATGGTTTCCCTGATATCAACGGCAAACATGGGATTGCCGTGGCCTACCCGGTCTTCATGGTCCTTCCATTTTACCAAAAAGGGATAATCTGTAAATCGGTTCAGAAATTGAACCATTGCCTTCTCTTCTAACATACTGGTATCACACATCCTTTCTTCCAGTATTATCCCCTTCTGGAAACAGAATATACAAAACCCCGGGGAGCCTAAGCCCTCCGGGGTCCATATTTATCTATCAAATATTCAATTCTGACTTAGATTAGTCGTTGCCGTACAGTGTAACCAGCTTCTCTAAGTAAGCGTAGCGCTCCTTAGCTTCTGCCTCGTTACGTGCAAACAGCTCAGCTGCTCTCTCAGGATTCTTCATAGCCAGGGACATGTAACGAACCTCGCCCTTTAAGAAGTCCTGATAGGTCTCAAGCTTAGGAGCCTTGGAATCCAGACTGAACTTCTTCTCAGCTGCAGGATTGTAACGGAAGTTGTTCCAGTAACCGCACTCTACAGCCAGCTTCTCCTCTGTCTGAGCCTTGTCCATGCCCTTCTTGATACCATGGTTGATACATGGAGCGTATGCAATAATCAGGGATGGTCCCGGATAAGCCTCTGCCTCGGCAATTGCCTTAACAGTCTGAGCCATATCAGCGCCCATACAAATCTGTGCAACATACACATAACCATAGCTCATTGCAATGCTGGCCAGGTCTTTCTTCTTAACATCCTTGCCGCCTGCAGCGAACTGTGCAACAGCACCTGTCTTGGTAGCCTTGGAAGACTGGCCGCCTGTATTGGAGTAAACCTCAGTATCGTATACCATGATGTTGATGTCCTTACCGGATGCCAGCACGTGGTCTACACCGCCGAAGCCGATATCGTAAGCCCATCCGTCACCGCCGAATACCCACTGGGACTTCTTAGCCAGGAAATCTTTATTCTTAACAATATCTCTGCAGACATCGCAGTCAACGCCGTCCAGAACTGCAACCAGCTTATCGGTAGCAGTGCCGTTGAGAGCGCCGATGCCAAAGGTATCAAGCCATTCCTTGCAGGCAGCCTTCATCTCGTCGGTAGCCTTCTCGTTAGCCATTACGCTCTCAACCTTAGCCTTTAAGCCGTCTCTGATTGCGTTCTGAGCCAGTAACATACCGTAACCGAACTCAGCGTTATCCTCGAACAGGGAGTTGTCCCATGCAGGACCCTGGCCCTTGGCATTAACGGTGTAAGGTGTGGATGGTGAGGAGTTGCCCCAGATAGAGGAGCATCCTGTTGCGTTGGCAATATACATCCTGTCGCCGAACAGCTGGGTAATCAGTTTTGCATAAGGAGTCTCGCCGCATCCTGCGCAAGCGCCGGAGAATTCAAGCAGAGGCTGTCTGAACTGGCTGCCCTTAACGGTGTTCTCTTTGAACTTAGCCAGAACTTCTTCCTTGATAGGCAGGGACTGACCAAAGTCAAAGATAGCCTGCTCGCCAAGGTTAGCTTCAAGGCTTTCCATAACCAGAGCCTTGTTGCCCTTCATGCCTGGGCATACATTTGCACAGGAGCCGCATCCCGTACAATCCAGGGCAGAGATGGTCATGGCAAACTTGTAGCCGGCCATACCTGTCATATCCTTCATCTTCATGTCTGCAGGTGCCTTGGCAGCCTCGTCGGCAGTCATGGCAACCGGACGGATTACAGCGTGAGGACATACATATGCACAGAAGTTACACTGGATACAGTTGTCCGGATTCCATACAGGAACCTTAACAGCAATACCGCGCTTCTCGTATGCGGAGGAACCGGATGGTGTGGAACCGTCTGCGTACTCTGTAAATGCGGATACAGGCAGGGAATTTCCTTCCTGAGCGCTTACCTTTGTCTGAATGTTGTTAACAAAGTCAACTACATCCTTTCTTCCCTGGGTTACAACTGCATAGTCAAGACCCTCGTCTTCGCAGTTCTTCCAGCTGTCCGGAACCTCTACCTTGTGCATGCCCTTAGCGCCTGCATCGATAGCAGCCCAGTTCTTCTGAACAACATCCTCGCCCTTGCGGCCGTAGGTTGCCTTTGCAGCAGCCTTCATCAGCTCATTTGCCTTCTCAGCAGGGATGATGCCGGTCAGCTCGAAGAATGCGGACTGAAGAATGGTGTTGATACGTGTTGGGCCCATGCCGGTCTCAATACCAATCTTAACACCGTCGATGGTGTAGAAGTTGATGTTGTGGTCAGCGATGAACTTCTTAACCTGTCCTGGCAGATGCTTCTCAAGTCCTTCCATATCCCATGGGCAGTTCAACAGGAATGTACCGCCGTCAACCAGCTCCTGAACCATGTTGTACTTGCGTACATATGCAGGATTGTGGCAGGCAACGAAGTTAGCTGTACGGATTAAATAGGTGGACTTGATTGGGCTGTGTCCGAAACGCAGGTGGGACATGGTAACGCCGCCTGACTTCTTGGAGTCATAATCAAAGTATGCCTGTGCGTACATGTCTGTATTGTCACCGATAATCTTGATGGAGTTCTTGTTTGCACCAACCGTACCGTCAGCGCCCAGACCCCAGAACTTACAGTTTGTGGTTCCCTCAGGAGTGGTAACTAAAGGAGCGCCAATCTCTAAGGACAGGTTTGTAACGTCATCCACGATACCAACGGTAAACGGAGACTTGGTTGTGTTCTCGTAAACAGCTACAATCTGAGCAGGTGTGGTATCCTTGGAACCCAAGCCGTAACGTCCGGTCAGAATCTTAACCTGGTCAAACTTGCTTCCCTTAAGAGCAGCAACAACATCCAGGTACAGAGGCTCGCCGATGGCGCCTGGCTCTTTTGTTCTGTCTAATACGGAAATAACCTTAACGGTATCCGGAATAGCGTCAATCAGGGCCTGTACACAGAATGGCCTGTACAGACGAACCTTAACAACACCAACCTTCTGTCCCTGCTTTACCATGTAGTCAATGGTCTCCTCGATGGTGTCATTGACAGAACCCATGGAGATGATGATATGCTCAGCATCAGCAGCGCCGTAGTAGTTGAACAGCTTATAGTCAGTGCCAATCTTGGCATTAACCTTGTCCATATATTCCTGAACAATTGCAGGAAGAGCGTCATAGTATGGGTTGCAGGCTTCTCTTGCCTGGAAGAAGATGTCCGGATTCTGAGCGGAACCTCTCTGGCACGGATGATTTGGATTCAGTGCATGCTTGCGGAAAGCATCTACTGCGTCCATGTCAACCATTTCCTTTAAGTCCTCGTAATCCCAGGTCTCAATCTTCTGAATCTCATGGGATGTACGGAAACCGTCAAAGAAGTTGATGAATGGAACCTTGCCCTTGATGGATGCCATATGCGCAACAACAGTCAGGTCCATAACTTCCTGGACGCTGGACTCGCACAGCATGGCGCATCCGGTCTGGCGGCATGCGTAAACGTCGGAGTGGTCACCGAAAATAGATAATGCATGGCTTGCAAGAGCACGTGCAGATACATTGAATACGCCTGGCAGCTGCTCGCCTGCAATTTTATAAAGATTAGGAATCATCAGCAGAAGACCCTGTGATGCTGTGTAGGTGGTGGTCAGAGCACCTGCTGCCAGAGAACCATGTACAGCGCCTGCTGCACCAGCCTCAGACTGCATCTCTGTAATCTGCACTTCACGACCGAAGATATTGGTTCTTCCGTCAGTTGCCCATTCGTCTGTGGCTTCAGCCATAGGTGAGGATGGGGTAATCGGATAAATAGCCGCTACATCAGTAAATGCATATGACGCATGTGCTGCTGCATGGTTACCATCCATGGTTTTCATTTTTCTTGCCATTTTGATTTCCTCCTACAAATAGTGAATATGTAATGGTATACATGTAAGTCTGCCCCGGACCCTGGCATGTCATAAACACGCTTCGACCCTATGCAGACTGACCTGTCTACTATTATAGCAATTATTTAACAAATTGCAAATGCTTAATCGAAATTACGGCAAAAAATACAATGTCAATTTTCAAAAATATATAAAGTGCAACAAAAAAAGAGAAACCCTTGTTTAAGGTTCCTCTTCTTTTATCTGCTCATTTTATTCCGGTTTCAGCGGTGCAATCACCGGATTATCCCCGCCCGGCCCTGCTGCCGCAGTCTCGGAGGGCTGGGGCGCCTGGGTGGGATTAGGTGCTGCTGCAGGCGCCGTGGTGGGCGCTGCCGGCTGGGTCACTGTGCCTGGTCCGTTCTCCTGGGAACCGCTCCCGGAAGGTATGGCCGCCGTCTCATCTCCCGGAATATAGCCGTCCGGCATTCCGTCAATGATTGGCGTTGTGGTTTCTGTGGAAAGGGTGGTTTCCTCAGGCGCCAGCACCACGCCGGTGGTATTGCGGCGGATAACAGGGGCATGGCCCTTGTATGTGGTCTTATGGTCCTGCTCCCTGGAAATTTCCTTTCCGTCCTTATATACTACCTTGTAAGTAATCCACCTGCTTCCCTTGCTGCCTGCGCTCTTCTGAATCTCAACTCCCGGCTCAAGGGTCTGGTCCTCCTCATAGGTAGGCGCCGGCGGGTCCAACTCCTCCACTTTCTCGGATACCAAATCCAGCTTTGTTCCCTCCTCCAGAATGGGGATTCCGTAGATGGAAACCGTCATTTTCTGGTCAGCGTAGCTGGCCTTGATGCCGATAGAGGTACTGGATGTGTTCCTGAATCGGAAATCAGGCTGTTCCCAGCTCACCGTGGCATCCTGGCCCGGTGTGATATAGTTGGGTTCAAAGGTATGGGAACGCCGGAAGGTAATGCTCTCCTCTCCCAGGCCCGACCGGTAAACAGCATTGTACAGGGTGGTGGATACCTGGCATACGCCTCCGCCGATTTCCTGTACCACTTCCCCGTTGTTATAGGCTGCCGCTCCCTGGTACCCCTTTGCCTCTGTCCTCTGTCCCACTGCGCTGTTAAAGGAGAATTCCTCTCCCGGATGCACCACTGTGCCGTTCAGTGCCTCCGCAGCCAGCCTGATGTTGGTGTTTCGGGCCTTGTTGGCTGTTGTCTTGGTGGTAAAGGTGCTGATGGTTTTATACTTTTCCTTGGCAGCCGCCGCACTGATATCCGGCGCTGTCTCGCTTCCCGCAGCTGTGATGGAGGCATCGAACTTCTTGTCCTGCAGTGCTTTCAGTATGTCTGCCGCCAGCTTTTCCTGGTCAATGGCAAAACCATTCTCTTCCCCTGCAAACACAAAGGCGCCCTTTTCCTTGTCATAGCTGTCAATGGAACCGTTTTTGGCTTTTTTATTCCATTTGGCCGCGCAGCTTTCCGCCTCCTTGGCAGCAGCTTCCTCCAGCCCGTCCATGCTCAGTGTATAACTTTCAGCCGGTTCTCCGCTGTAGATTTCATCCAGCAGCGCATCCACCTTTTCCGCCGCAAGGTTCGTTACCTCGTATGTATCCCCGTCATAAGTAACCGTCATGCTCCATGGGTATTCCTTCAGGATTGCATTTCTGGCCTGGTTCTTGGACATACCGGTGATGGTGATTCCGTCTACCTTGACTTCCTTCATGATTTCCGTCTCAGTCGTTTCTTCCGTGGTATTATCCGGTTCGCTTCCCCCGGCTCCCCTGAACTTCATGGCCAGTGATACGCACGCAATTAAGATAATAAGGATGACGCCGGCTATGGCTATCTTCTTATAATCCGGCCCCTTCTTCCTTCTGTGAGGGCTGTTGCGTCTGGCTGTCTGGGCCGCATTCATCCTGCCGGCCTGTCCGGAACGGTAGGAATAAGAACTCCTTGAACCGCTTCCTGACGAACTGCTTCTGCCTGTGTTTCTGGACGTTCCCCGCCCCGTGCCTTTATCTGAACCCCTGCCCCGGCTTCTGCCTGCTGAGGAACTTCTTCTGCTCTGATTGTTCTCTAACTGATTCATTCTGTTCACCTGTCATCTCTGCCTATGGATTTATTCACAGATTGTAGTATAACATACTTTATGTAAAATGGAACCGTCTTTTTTGTTTTTTTCAGCCCAATTTTACTTATTGTGAATTTCATGTTACTATATATAAAGTAAGTATTATTAAATTATTAAAAATCAATTACAAGCCTTTTCAAGGTTTTTACATCCTATGATTCGGAGGTCACATCATGTCTTTTGTTGATTTACACGTCCACTCAAATGCATCCGACGGCACCCTGCCGCCGGAACAGGTGGCGCGCCTGGCCCATGAGGCCGGACTCTCTGCCATTGCGCTGACGGACCACGACACCACGGCCGGAGTTGCCAAAGCCATGGACGCAGGTAAGGAACTGGGGCTGGAAGTGGTGCCGGGCATCGAGGTGTCCAGCAGCTTTAGGGACCATGAAATCCATATTCTCGGACTTTTCGCGGACACGGCTTCCCCCTCCCTTCAGGCTGCCCTGAAGGACTTCCGCCTGCGCCGGGACCAGCGAAACCGGGAAATGCTGGAACGATTTGACGCCCACGGCATCCGCCTTACCGCCGAAGAACTGTGCGCAGGGAACCCCGACACGGTCATCACCAGGGCTCATGTGGCAAGGGCCCTTCTGGCAAAGGGTCTGGGCCCTGATTTGGACCATATTTTTAAAAAATATCTGAAATACGGAGGCCCCTACTGCCCTCCAAAGGAATTCCTTCCCCCGGAGGCAGTCATGGAAGCCCTGCTGGACAGCCATGCATTTGTGGCCCTTGCCCATCCCTTCCAATACAAACTGGGGGACAGGGCCACAGATGAACTTATCGCCTACCTGGCCGGTCTGGGCATGAAGGGCCTGGAGGTATACCATTCCTCCCACAACCGCCTGGAAAGCGCCAAACTCCAGGTAATGGCCGCACGGCACGGTCTGCTTCCCACAGGCGGTTCCGATTTTCATGGAAGCAATAAACCAGATATTTCCATAGGGACAGGCCGGGGCGGCCTGCGGGTATCCTCCCTGCTGTTAGATGCGATAAAAAACACCCTTTAAACCCTGTATTTTTATGAAAAATCATAATTGCCCTTCCCCCGCCCTTCTGTTATAATCATATATGTTAAAAAATTAACCAGCCTTTTCCATTTCAGGAAAAAGCATACAAACACAGGAGGATATGCCATGAAGATTCAGAATATCACAGACGTAGAAAAGTTTTTCTCTGTCATTGACCAGTGTAAGGGAACTGTGGAGCTTGTATCTCCGGAAGGCGACCGCATCAATCTGAAGTCCAAATTAGCCCAGTATCTGTCTATGGCCACCATCTTCTCCAACGGATATATCAAGGAATTAGACCTGGTTGCTCATGAGAAGGAAGACATCGAGCGTTTAATCAAATATATGTATCAGGGAGAATAAGCCTAAGACAAAAGCCTGGAATGACAGGCAGGCGTTACAGCCAAGAGCAAAGCCCGGAACCGCATGGCGGCAGGTTCCGGGCTGTTTTGTTTTTCTGTATTAATATTGTTTTCTGTGTTAATATTATCATCCGGTCCTCTGACCCTATCCGCTTTTAATCCCGCTTCTCCCGGTCCGCATCCTCCTCACAGGCAGGGCCGCATCCTGACTCACAGGCAGATATTTCCCCGCCCTTCTTACCAAGACGTCCGTTGACCCCGTCCCTCAAAAGGGCATACAGCACGGAGCACAGCGGAATAAATATAAGCATTCCCACAATCCCCATCATACTTCCGCCCACAGTCACGGCTACCAGCACCCATATGGACGGGAGCCCCACTGAATTTCCCACCACATAGGGGTATATCAGGTTTCCCTCAATCTGCTGCAGCACAAAGAAGGTAATGGTGAAAATCAGGGCGTCCATGGGATTTACCATAAGCATCAGAAATACGCCCACTGCCAGTCCCACAAACGCACCGAAAATAGGAATCAGGGCCGTAAAAGCAATGAGTACCCCAATCAGCAGACCATAAGGCAGACGTATGAGGGTCAGCGCCACAAAAAACATGGTTCCCAGTATCACAGCCTCCACACACTGTCCTGTAAGAAAATTGGAAAAGGTGCGCTCTGTAAGGGCCGTGATATCCAGAATCCGCCCCACAACCGGTTCCGGCAGAAATGCCTCCAGCACCTTCTTCATCTGCCTGCTCAGAGTTTCCTTCTGCAAAAGAATATAGATTGCAAAGATAAAACCAATCAGGAAGGAGGATACGCCGCTGACAATGGACACAGCTGCCGAAAAAGTGGTATTCAGCATGGTACCTGCCCCGTTCTTTAAAAATGCAACCATGTTCTGGAACACTTCCTGCCAGTCCACTTCCATCTGGTTCATATATTCCAGTATCTGGGGATTACTGGCAAAGATGCGTTCCGCCTCATCCCGTACCCCTGCAAAGAATACGGGGATGCTGCCCTGGAGATTCAAAAACGTCTTAACCAGCTGAGGCGCCACCACAAAAATGACCAGGAACAGGCCGCCAGTGACCAGTAAAATAGTCACCACCAGGCTGACAGGCCGCCTCAGCCTGCTGCCCTCTCCAAATACAGTCAGATGCCTCTCAATATTGCGCATGGGCACGTTTAAGATGAAGGCTATGGCCGCCCCCAGAATAAAAGGCCAGGCAATGTGCATCAATCCGGCTGCCACATCGAGCAGCCGCCTGTAATTGATACCCGCCACCACAACCACCACGGTAAAGACAATCAGTCCTCTGATTTTTTTAATTGTATCGCGATTTAATTCCATTATACCATCCTTTATATGTCTGTCTCTTCCAGGAACGCCGCCTCAATGGCTGCCCGCTCCGCCCGGAAGGTCCCCTGGGCCATAAGGCTGCTGCCTCCGCCCCTGCCGTTCAGACGGCTGTTCAGGGCTTTGCTGAGCGCCCGCATATCCATCCTGCTGCTGCCAAGGGCATAGTGATATTCCCCCTCCCTGTCGTTTCCGGAACAGACAGCAGCCACTCCCGCCTTGTTCTGTTCGTAGAGAAGGGTGGCATACTGACGGACCTGGACCGGGTTTAAATCCTCCTCAAATACAATCAGGGGGTCTGTGCTCTCCCGGAACTGCGCTGCCTTCAGCGCCATCAGGCTGCTTCCCAGCTTTCCAATCCGGAACTCCTTGTCCTGGCTGTCGTTTTTAAGCTTCTCCACTGCATCCGGCACCTGGACCAGCTTGGCTGACAGCAGGTTGGAAATCCTGATTTCATCCTTCAGCCTGTCCCTGTAATCCAGCAGGGCCCTACGGCCGCAAAGCATGGACAGGCGCACGCCGCCCTTGTAATGAATCATGGTCCTTATCTTAATGATGCCCACTTCTCCGGTGTTTTCTACATGTGTGCCGCAGCAGGCGCACACATCCCCGCCCGGCACCTCCACAATCCGCACCAGACCGGACAGCTCTTTCTTGCTTCTGTACTCCATGGTCCTGAGCTCGTCCCCAGTGGGATAAAGCACCTTTACAGGAACATTGGCATAAACCAGCTCATTGGCCTCGTCTTCCAGACGGTCCAGGTCCTCCGGCTCAAGAATGCCGTTAAAGTCCACTGTCACTTCCTCGGCTCCCATGTGGAAGCCTACATTATCGTAGCCAAAGCGCCTGTGCACCAGCCCGGACAGAATATGCTCCCCTGTGTGCAGCTGCATGTTGTCGTACCGGCGCTGCCAGTCGATTATCCCTTCTGCCAGGGTCCCCTCATCTATGGGCTGCGCCAGTTCATGAATCACCTGGTCCCCCTTTTCATGGACGGACAGAACGGGAATCCCGTTTAAGGTTCCTGTATCATAGGGCTGCCCCCCTCCCTCCGGATAAAAACCAGTCTGGTTCAGAGTCGCAAGCCAGGTTCCCTTCCCGCTTTCCTCACAGTGTTCCACGGTACACATAAACGATTTTACATAGGGTATCTGGTAATATAATCTGCTTTTGTCCATTCTCAAAGCCTCTTTTCATTTTCATCTGCTGTCCCGGCCCGTGTCTTCCTTCCCTTGTCCGGAACCGGCGCACGCAGTATCGCGTCCGCGGCACGGCCCCTGGCCTTATCATGCCTGCGTTGCAGCGCCTGCCGACATTATACTATATATACCATCCTTGTACCAACAAAAATTTTCTAAATTTTATCAAATTGTGGAAACATGAGCAAGCAGGGCCTCATATGATACAGTGTAATTAAACTTTATATGGAGGAACTAACATGAGTGATGTAGCAGCAACAAACTGCGGTTGTGACTGTGGATGTGGATGTGGAACAGGAGGCAGCGGATGCGGATGCAATATCATCTGGCTTATCCTGATTCTGTGCTGCTGTGGAGGCGGCGGTGGCTTCGGACATAGCGACTGCGGCGGCGGTTGTGGCTGTGGATGCAGCTGTGGAGGCGGATGCGGAGACTTTATCTGGCTCATCTTAATCCTGTGCTGCTGCGGCGGCGGTGGCGGCGGCTTCTGCTGCTAATTCCCACCTCTAAGAAATCCTTCACCAAAGAATCAAAGGAACAGGGAGTGCTTCATCACTCCCTGTTTTTTCTTGCAGGGAAGCCGGGCTTATTTGCCGGCCTCGCCTGCCTCCCCGTGTGAAAACGGACTTTTTGTGCCCCGGTTCTTTCCTCCATACCCCTTTCTTCCCTGTCTCTGTTTTAAGCACTCCTCATCTATTTCATATACTGCATTTCCATCTATAATCAAACGGCTGTACATGGATTTCACTCTCCTTCCATACTTATAATATATGCAGTGTCCATGCTTTGGCTCATTGCACCGGAAAATAAGTGGCATGTAACAGGCCCCTTCCGCATAAATTGGAATCAAAGAAAGAAAAGGCTGGTGGAAATACATGAATCCATCTGATGACTATAAACTGACCGACCTGGACTATCTCATAGGCGACCACCATCTGCAGATGATTAAGGCCTCCCTGCCCTACCTGGGTGTACCTGAGCAAAAGGCCATCTCCCTGTTTGTCAAGGCTCAGGAGCTGCGAAAGACAGTGGAACTCTTTGAGACAGAGGAGGTAGCGTCCATGGGCATCTGCTCCCTGGAGCGTCCTCAGGGAAACGGTTCCCTGCGGGACCTGCTGAAGGCCATCCGTCCATATGGAAATCCCATGGAACAGGATATGATTGACATGGCCGAAACCCTGATGGAAGGCCAGACTCCCATGGAACAGCTGCGCAGGTTCCTGACGCCGGAGCAGCAATCCCGTTTTGAAACCATGGAAATGATAGTCACTGCCATGCAGGCCATGGCCTAGTACGGCTCATCACTGAAACCCACTACAGAAAGGACTACATAATTATGGATAACAGCTGGAAACAGGACCCCAGGCTCAAGGCCATGAACAAAGATAAGCTGGCCATGCTCACTGAATTTGCGGAACGGATTGAGCACTCAGACAAAAGCAACATGATGGAGGCATTCATGGCCATCAACATGGAGGCCAGACAAAAAGGCGTACAGTTTAACGACAGGGAAACAGACTTATTAGTCAACATCCTCAGCGCCAGAATGCCTCCCTCTGAGAAAAAGAAAATTGATTTGTTGAAAATGCTTTCCAAAAAAATGGCAGGGCCGCGCTGATGCGCCCCTGCCTCTGCCTTATGGAAATTTCCATTATTTTAACCGTTCCATATCCGGGGCAATAACAATCTTAGTGCGCTCTGTGGCTGACTGTACCAGCTCCTTCGCCCTTTCCTGAGGCAGGCGGATACAGCCTGCGGAGCCGTTGTCCCGGGTCGCGGTAAAGCAATGAAGGAAAATAGCCGACCCCTTCCCTGGCTCGCAAGCTTCATTATAATCCAATGCCAGGGCATAATTATAGTAAGGGGAGGAAGCCGCCATGTTCTCTGCGGAATTCCAGTTCTTTGCAACCTGTGATGTATTGACCAGTTTGTTATAATACGGGCTGGCTGAATCATCCACCCAGTAATCGCCTTTCGTGATTTTATGGTAGGGAAGAGTGCTTCCCGGATTTTCCTTAAGACCAAAGGCCATGGTAAATCCGTATGTACCGGCAGGCGTGCTTCCATCTCCCTCCGCCTTCTGGTCTGTAATGCCGTTCCTGCCTGCGATACCGGCTTCCTTCCAGGCCATCTCCCAGTCTTCCCCTGACTTCTTATAATAATAGACATCTGCGCTGCATCCGCCGGTGCCCACTACCACCACCAGCTGGTCCGCATCCTTTGCCCCTTCCAGGTTCATGGGCTGTATGACTCCGTTCACTACTGCCGCCTTTGCCTCTGCTTCCTTTGTCTCCTCCGGCTCTGCTTCTGAAACAGCCTGTACTCCCGGCCCGCGGTCCGCCGGATTCAAAGCTGCCCCGGCTCCTGTGCCGCCCGCTGCAGCCAGGGCCGTAAGGCTGCCCGCAGCCGCCATAACTCCTGCCAATACCAGCGCTGCCGCAGCCCTGCCTGTCTTTCCGTATATTCCGTTCTTTCTATATTCCCTGCTGTCTCCGCCTATTCCGCTCCTATGTCCCATCACTGCACCTCAATCTCATGTTTTATCCATTTCCTATTATAACCTGCAATAACAGCAAATGTTATTTCTTTTTTCTTACATTTCCCGGAACAGACAGCTGAATGGCCGCTGCCGCTGCCCCCATATATCCCATGCTTAATCCATACACAGCCCATTCATAACCATGTGCAAAAACGCCTGCCCAGCCCATGGTGAATGGCTGTGCAGGCATTCTGTCATCCCCCGGAAATAAGGGAATCCTGTTTATTTACACACAATATTGATAATCTTTCCAGGCACATAGATTTCCTTTACCACATTGCCTGTCAGCTTTTCCTTAACAGCTTCCCTGCCTGCGGCAATGGCCTCTTCCCTGGAGCTGTCCGCACTGATGCTGATGACAGCGCGGGTCTTTCCGTTAATCTGGACAGCCACTTCAATCTCATCGTCCTTCATGGCTTCCTCATCGCATTCCGGCCACTGTGCATGGAACACGCTGTCGGTACCGCCTAACTGCTGCCACAGCTCCTCTCCGATATGGGGAGCAAACGGCGCCAGGAGAATCACGAATGTCTTAAGAGTCTCCCTGTCGATTCCGCCTTCCTTCCTGGCCAGCTCAATCAGCTTATTGTTGTACTCCATGAAACCGGAAATCACGGTGTTGAGACTGAACTGGTTGAAGCGGTATTCAATGTCATATACCAGCTTGTGGCGCAGCTTTATCATTTCCTTGGACGCCTTCACATCCTTGTCCCGGTTGTCCATTACCAGGTTCCAGAAACGGTTCAGAAAACGGGATACGCCCTCAATGCCCCGGTCATCCCACTCTGCATCCAGCTCCGGCGGTCCCACAAACAGCTCATAAAGACGCAGGGAGTCACAGCCGTAGTCTCTCACCAAATCATCGGGAGACACCACGTTGCCCTTGGATTTGCTCATCTTGATGCCGTTCTTTCCTGTAATCATGCCCTGGTTGAACAGCTTCTTGAAAGGCTCGTCAAAATCAATGGCGCCGATATCGCACAGGAACTTGGTGTAGAAACGTGAGTAAAGCAGATGGAGCACCGCGTGCTCCACGCCGCCGATATACATATCCACCGGAAGGTACTTGTCCGCCTTTTCCCTGGATACCAGCTCTTCCTTGTTGTGGCTGTCCACATAGCGCAGGAAGTACCAGGAAGAACCAGCCCACTGAGGCATGGTATTTGTCTCCCTCTTGGCCGGAGCGCCGCAGACCGGACAGGTGGTGTTTACCCATTCGTCAATACCGGCCAGAGGTGATTCGCCGGTTCCCGTAGGCTGATAGCTCTCCACCTCAGGAAGCCTTAAGGGCAGCTGGTCCTCAGGCACAGGCACGCAGCCGCACTTGGGGCAGTGAATGATGGGGATGGGCTCGCCCCAGTAACGCTGCCGTGAGAATACCCAGTCCCTCAGCTTATAATTGACTGTCTTGTGGCCAAATCCCTTTTCCTCTATCATGTGGGGTGCTTCCTTTTTAAGGACAGCTGACTCCATTCCGTTCCAGTCCCCGGAATTAATCATGATGCCGCTGGCCTCGGTATATGCCTCGGTCATGTTCTCGATTTCCCTGCCGTCCTTTGCAATTACCTGTACAATAGGCAGGCCGAACTTTTTGGCAAACTCAAAGTCCCTGTCATCGTGGGCGGGCACGCACATGATGGCGCCCGTACCGTAATCAGCCAGTACGTAATCGGACAGCCAGATAGGCGTCTTTGCACCATTCAGCGGGTTGATGGCATAGCTTCCGGTAAACACGCCGGTCTTATCCTTGGCCTGCATACGGTCCACATTGGAGCGCATGGAAGAATCGAAAATATATTTTTCCACTGCTTCCCTTGTCTCATCGGTTGCCAGACTCCTGGCCAGGGCGTGCTCCGGCGCCAGCACCATGAAGGTGGCACCGTAGAGGGTATCCGGCCTGGTGGTGTATACCGTAATCTTCTCATCACGTCCGTCAATAGGGAAATCCACCTCGGCTCCGTAGGATTTACCAATCCAGTCAGTCTGCATCTTCTTGACCTTCTCAGGCCAGTCCAGCTTATCCAGGTCATTTAACAGGCGCTCAGCGTAAGCAGTAATCTTAAGCATCCACTGGCGCAGGTTCTTCTTGGTAACCGTGGTGCCGCAGCGCTCGCAGCAGCCATTGACCACTTCCTCGTTTGCCAGACCGGTCTTACAGGAGGGACACCAGTTAATGGGGAATTCCTTCTCATAGGCCAGGCCTTTTTTAAACATCTGTACAAAAATCCACTGGGTCCACTTGTAAAAATCCGGGTCCGTGGTGTTCACTTCCATATCCCAGTCATAAATCGCAGCAATCTGCTTAATCTGACGCTTGATATTCTTAATGTTTGCCTCTGTGGACTTAGCCGGATGGACGCCCATCTTGATTGCATAATTCTCAGCAGGAAGGCCGAATGCATCCCATCCCATGGGGTGGATGACATATTTGCCCTTTAACAGCTGATACCGGCTCCAGACATCTGAAATCACATATCCTCTCCAGTGTCCTACGTGAAGGCCGCTGCCTGAAGGGTATGGAAACATATCCAGACAGTAATACTTTTCCTTCCTGCCATCGTTCACATTGATGGGCTTCTCTTCCCAGTTCTCACGCCACTTTTTCTCAATGGCGCTGTGGTTGTACTGTGTTGCCATAATCTCATTCCTCCATTGGTTATCTAAGGGGATGATTCCCCTTTATCCAGACAGCATACCGGCCCCGCATATTTTCCGGATAAAATACAAAAGCCCTGCGCCTCTACTGCTAGAGACGCAAGGCTATATATCCCCGCGCGGTACCACTCTGGTTCATGCTATCTGACGCATGCACTTAATCCTCTTATAACGGTAAGGTCTCCGTCCTGTCCTACTAGTCCCCGGACCCCGGTTTCCGGCGGTCCATCCCCGTTGGGGCAGGCTACTCCAGGGCCAGTTCAACAACCATCCGTCACCGGCTCACACCAGCCGCCGGCTCTCTGCATCCATCCGGTTATCTACTCTTCCCTATCTGCGTATTTGCACTGACTCTTAATTTAACATATTTCCCAGACAGTGTCAACTGTTACCAGACAAAAAATCCCCTGCCGCAATCTCTGACCAGGCGGCCTTATAGGCTGTCTTGGAACGCTTTGTCTCCCTGGAACGTCTGGTTGGCCTGGCTGCCCTGGCCCATTTGGCCGGCGTCTCACGGCGGGAGGGCTTTGCCGGTCCCCCGATTCGGGCCTGGTCCGTAAACATGACGCAGTATCCGTCCAGGTCCCTGACCCATCCCTTTTCAAACCATCCATACTGGGCGCCCTCAAATCCATATACCGCATCCTCGTAAAGATAGGCCGCCGGTCTGCCGTCAAACAGGTAGATATGTTCCCTGTCACTGTCAATATACGCGGCAGGCATCCCGTTTCTGTCATACAATGTCATACTTCCATTCTCCCTATTCATTTTCACTCACTGCACCTGTGTATGCTCACATTGGCTTCATTATACTACCGGGCTGTTTGAGATTCAATGTGTTTCTTAACGGAATTCTAACGGTCCCTTCTCTTGCCATTCCGTTTGTCCTTATGTTAAGCTAAAACATATGTGTTAACATAAATAACGGACAACAGGAGGTAATTTATTGAATCAGAAGCTAAAAGAAAAAATCACAGAATCCTTATCATCTGTGCTGCCCGTTACCTGCATTGTATTAATCCTTGGAATCACCATTGCACCCATTCCCCTGGACCCTCTGATGCTGTTTCTGGCGGGGGCTGCCTTCCTTATTATAGGCATGGGGTTCTTCACCCTTGGGGTGGACATGGCCATGATGCCCATTGGAGAAAAAGTAGGGGCGCAGCTGGCCAAGGCAAAGAAGCTTCCGGTCATCGTCATTGCATGCATCATCATCGGGGCCATGGTAACAGTGGCTGAACCGGACCTGCAGGTCCTGGCCAGACAGACACCGGCCGTGCCGGACATGACGCTCATCCTTGCAGTTGCCGCAGGAGTCGGTTTCTTCCTGGCACTTGCATTCCTTCGCTCCCTCTTCGGCTGGAGCCTTTCCCACATCCTTCTGGTCTGCTACATCATTCTCTTCATCCTGGCCTTCTATATTCCGGGTGATTTTCTGGCTGTAGCCTTTGATTCCGGCGGAGTGACAACAGGTCCCATAACGGTCCCCTTCATCATGGCTTTGGGTGTTGGTCTTTCATCTATCGGCCAGGGGAAAAATGCGGACAGCGACAGCTTTGGACTGGTATCCCTCTGTTCCATTGGTCCCATACTGTCCGTCATGATTCTGGGGCTTTTGTTCCAGTCATCTTCCGGCGCCTATGAGCCCATGACCATTCCTTCCATCAGCAATTCCCAGGACCTGTGGCTGGCCTTCCAGAGCGAACTGCCCGAATATGCAATGGAGGTATTTACGGCCCTGTTCCCCATCCTGGCATTTTTCCTGCTCTTTCAGGTGTTTTTCCTGAAAATGCGCAAACGCCAGGTAGTAAAGATTCTGGTGGGAATGCTGTATTCCTATATCGGGCTGACCCTGTTTCTCACAGGTGTAAACGTGGGCTTCATGCCCGCAGGAAGCTATCTTGGAAAACAGATGGCGTCCCTTCCCTATCGCTGGATACTGGTGCCTGTGGCCATGCTCATCGGTTTTTACATTGTCAAGGCAGAGCCTGCCGTACAGGTACTGAACAAGCAGGTGGCGGATGTAACCGGCGGTAGCATATCCGAGAAGACCATGATGACCGGACTGTCCATCGGCATGGCCCTGTCACTGGGGCTATCCCTGTTCCGGGTCATCACAGGGCTGCCTCTCATGGCCTTCCTTCTTCCCGGCTATGCCCTGGCCCTGGGTCTTTCCTTCGTGGTCCCCCCGGTCTTCACCTCCATTGCCTTTGACTCAGGAGGAGTTGCATCCGGTCCCATGACAGCCACCTTTCTTCTTCCCCTGTGCATGGGCGCCTGCGAAGCCCTGGGCGGCAATATCCTGACCGATGCCTTTGGCATCGTGGCCATGGTAGCCATGACACCTCTCATCATCATCCAGCTCATCGGCCTGTTTTATGAGCTGAAGACCCGCAGGGAAAAAGCTGTTTCCAGACATCCTGTGGTGGATATGAACCAGGAATTTATAAATTTAGAGGAGGAGCCTTATGAGCCATAACAGCATAAAGCTGGCAGCCGCCATCGTAAACCGGGGAGCCGGTAACAGGGCAGCTTCCATATTCCATACATACAACCATGAAATACTGCTGGCAGTCAGGGGACACGGTACAGCCAGCTCGGCCGTCATGGACTGTCTGGGGCTGGATGAGCCTGAAAAGGACCTGGTCCTGGGCCTGTCAACCCAGTCCGGCGCAGACCGTCTGCTCCATGCCCTTGGCAGGGAAATGGAATTCTACAAGCCTGGCCACGGCATCGCGTTCACCCTGTCCCTTACAGGCATCAGTCTCGCCGCCATGGACATCCTGAGCCGGCACAAAGACCAGGATGCCAAAAATAACGATACCGCAGAACACAAGGAGGATATCCCCATGGCAAATGCCCATTCCTATGAATTGATTGCTTCCGTTATCCACACCGACCTGGCCACGCCGGTCATGGAGGCTGCCAGAAAAGCAGGCTGCCAGGGCGGCACCCTGATAAAGGCCAGGGAAATAGGTACCGATGCCAGCAAAAAGCTGTTTGGCCTGACCCTTTCCCAGGAAAAAGCCATACTGCTGATTCTGACTCCCACCGACCTGAGACATCCCATACTAAAGGCCATATGTGAGACCGTGATGAAGGAAACCGGCGAACATGCAGTCGCAATTTCCCTGCCCGTGGATGCAGTGGAGGGACTGTCCAATTAATGATGGCAGAAAAAACCGCTTTCTTTTTAGGATGAATCCTTTATAATAATACTATCAAAGGAAAGCAGGTGCATCGCAATGTACATTGGTGATTTACATATCCACTCCCGCTACTCCAGGGCAACCAGCAAGGAACTTACGCCGGAGCACCTGGACTTATGGGCGGGTAAAAAGGGAATTAACATCCTGGGCACGGGAGACTTCACGCATCCGGCCTGGAGGGCGGAGCTGGCTGAAAAGCTGGAGCCTGCCGAGCCGGGACTTTATATACTTAAAAAGGAATATTCCTTACAGCGCCCGTCCATACCGGGCCAGAGCCGTCCCCGCTTTGTCATCAGCGGGGAAATCAGCTCCATTTACAAGAAAAACGGCCGTGTGCGCAAGGTACACAGCCTTATCCTCCTGCCCAGCCTGGAAGCGGCCGAAGTCCTTTCCAGGCGGCTGGAAGCCATCGGCAACATACATTCGGACGGACGCCCCATCCTTGGGCTGGACTGTCACGACCTTTTGGCCATAACACTGGAGGCATGCCCGGATGCCATCTATGTTCCGGCCCACATCTGGACCCCGCATTTTTCACTGTTCGGGGCATTTTCCGGTTTTGATACCATTGAAGAGTGCTATGAGGAGCTGACGCCCCAGATTCATGCCCTGGAGACAGGACTGTCCTCGGACCCGGCCATGAACTGGAGGCTGTCCGCCCTGGATTCCTTCCAGCTCATCTCCAACTCTGACGCCCACTCCCCTGCCAAGCTGGGCAGGGAGGCCAGCCTTTTTGACATTCCCATGTCCTATGCAGGGCTCTACGGCGCCATACAAAGGGGCGAGGGGCTTAAAGGCACCATTGAATTCTTCCCTGAAGAGGGAAAATATCACTTTGACGGCCACCGCAAATGCCATCTCTGCCTCAGTCCCTCCCAGGCCAGAGCATATAACGGCATATGCCCTGTCTGCGGCAGGAAGCTGACCACGGGAGTGCTGCACCGGATAGAGCAGCTGGCTGACCGGGACGAGGACTTTCTGCTGCCCCAGGGACGTCCCTTTGAGAACCTGGTGCCCCTTGGGGAGGTCATTGCCTCTTCCGTGGGTTCCTCTCCGTCCAGCGTAAAGGTTTCCAGGCAGTATGAGCACCTGCTGGAGGAGCTGGGCAATGAATTTTATATCCTGCGTCAGGCCCCCCTGGAGGACATCCGCCATGTGGCCGGTTCCCTGACAGCAGAGGGCATACGTCATCTCAGGGACGGCAGGGTCCAGTGGAGACCCGGCTATGACGGCGAATACGGGACCATGCGGCTGTTCCAGTCAGCCGAGCTTGACAATGTGGAGGGGCAGCTGTGTATGACCTTTGAGACAGCGGCTCCGGATTTACAGGAAACAGCGGGCCAAATCCAATCCGTTTCACCGGTCCAGAACCAACCCGGCGCAATAATCCGGGATTTGCAGGATGATATAAACGGACTGCCAAATGCAGACACAGCTTCCTCCCGTGAAACAGCCGTCTCAAGCATACTGACTGTTTCCGCGGCCGCCCCTGTGCTGAACCAGGACCAGCAGCAGGCAGTGGAATCCGTATCGCCGGTAACAGCCGTCATAGCCGGTCCCGGAGCCGGCAAGACAAAAACACTGGTATCGCGTATTGAACATCTCATTGGAGAGCGTGGTGTAAAGCCTTCTGAGATTACAGCCGTGACCTTTACCAACAAGGCAGCGCAGGAGCTGACCCAGAGAATCCGCCAGGCACTGCCCGGCAAGCGCAGCCTGAACCAGATGCAGGTGGGCACCTTCCATTCCCTCTGCTACCGGCTGCTGGCCCAGGCCGGGATGGAGCTGTCCCTGGCAGACCAGGGCCAGGCAGAGGAATGCGCAGAGGAAACCATAGCCAGCCTGGAACTGACCTGTACGTCCAGGCAGTTTCTCACAGCCATATCACTGCACAAGGCAGGGCTGTCCCCTGGGGAAGGCTCTGCTGGCATGCCGGAACATACAATACAGGAATCCGCCTTTACTCTGACGCCGGAAGCAGAGGCCAGGTACAAGGAGGCCCTGGACAGCCGGAAGCTTATGGACTTTGACGACCTGCTGCTCAACATGCTGCAGCTCCTTGAGCAGGAGCAGAAAGCAGAATACAGGAAACAGCATTTTTCCTACCTGCTGGTGGATGAATTCCAGGACATAAATCCGGTCCAGTACCGGCTTATCAAGGCGTGGAATAAGGGCGGACGGGAACTTTTTGTCATCGGCGACCCGGACCAGTCCATTTATGGTTTCCGCGGTTCCGACAGCCAGTGCTTTGACCTTCTGGAGCAGGATTTCCCGGGAACCAGCACCATACGGCTTTCCACGGGTTACCGTTCCACGCCGGAGATACTCTCTGCCGCCCTTCCCCTCATTTCCCGCAATCCGGGCGGTGAACGCAGACTTGGGTCTGTCCGCCCCCATGGCTGTCCGGTGCGGCTGGTGACAGCGGAAACCAGCCTGTCGGAGTCCATCTTCATTGCCAAGGAAATCAACCGCATGGTGGGCGGCATCGATATGCTGGACGCCCACAGCCAGACACCCGGCCCGGGGGACACAGCCAGAAGCTTTGCAGACATAGCCATCCTCTACCGCACCAATCATCAGGCCCGCCTGCTGGAACAATGCCTGCAAAAAGAAGGAATCCCTTACGTGGTGGCGGGAAGGGAAGATTATCTGGACAATCCGGCTGTCCAGGGCACCATCTCCTTTTTCAGCGCCCTGCTTAAGCCGTCCGGAATAGATGGCGATACGCTGCGGCTCTGCAGAAAACGCATTTCTCCTTCCGCTGATTACAGAGGTCTGGCAGAAGCTTTCATGCCCAGGCTAAAAAAGGACAGGCCCTGGAAGCTTCTGGAGGACTGGATTTCATGCCTGGGACTGGGCACAGACAAGTCCATGGACACCTTTGTGTGCATGTCCTATTTTCACAAGACCATGGAGGATATGCTTAACACACTGGTCTTCGGACAGGCACACGACCTGAGGCGGAGCGGCCAGGACTCCTGCCCCTCCGATGCAGTGACCCTTATGACCCTGCATGCCTCCAAGGGGCTGGAATTCCCGGTAATCTTCCTCTATGGCTTAAAACAGGGAATCCTTCCCCTGAAAACCGGCAAGGGAACAGTGGACCTGGAGGAGGAACGGCGCCTTATGTATGTGGGCATGACAAGGGCCAGGGACGAATTGCTTCTCACCACCTCCGAGGAACCCTCCCTGTTCCTGGAGGAGCTTCCCAAAGAGGCCTGCCGCAGTGAAAAGGCCCAGGTTCCCGGCAGCGGAATGAAGCAGCTGAGCCTCTTTGATTTCATGTAAGCGCTTCTTTTCCTTTAAGGCAAAAAGACCTGATACACGCCGCATAATGGCTGCATCAGGTCTTTTTACATATTCACATGTATCAGGAAACCGGAATGGCAGTACCGGGCATCCTATCTCTCCGACATAGGCACATAATCCATATTGTCGCCTACATACTTGGTTGCAGGACGCATGATACGGCCGTCATACAACTTGTTCTCTATATTGTGGGCCACCCAGCCCACAACGCGGCTGCACACAAACAAAGGGGTGTACAAATCCCTTGGAATCCGCAGCATGCCGTATGCAAACCCGCTGTAGAAATCCACATTGGTAGGAAGGGCCTTGCCCTTGATTTCTTCCATGACTTCCTTGGCAATACGCTCAAAACGCATGTAGAAATCCAGCTCTTTTGTATGCTTCTGCTCCTTGGCCACCTCCATGCAGCAGGCCCTCAAAACCTCTGCACGCGGGTCGGACACCGTGTAAACCGCATGTCCAAAGCCATATACAAGGCCGGAACGGTCATAGAGCTCCCCGGCCATCAGCTTCTCCACTGCCTGGCGGATTTTCTTGTCGTCTGCATCATAACCGCCGGTTTCCGCAAGCACGGCGTCCATCATCTCCGCCACCTTAATATTGGCGCCGCCGTGGCGCGGACCCTTAAGGGAACCGATACCGCCGCTTACAGTAGAATAAATGTCAGTGCCGGTGGATGCAATCACCACATTGGTAAAGGTGGAGTTGTTGCCGCCGCCGTGGTCCGCATGAAGCATGAGTATGGTATCCAAAAGGTTTGCTTCCTTGGACGTAAATTTCTGGTCCTTTCTCAGCAGGCTTAAGAAGTTCTCGGCTATGGAGTACTCCGGATTTGCGTAATGGATAAACAGGCTTTCCCTGTCATAATAATGTACCTTGCTCTGGTAAGCATAGCAGGCGATGGAAGGAAGTTTAGCCAAAAGATTGACGCCCTTGACCAGGGTCTGGTACACATCAATATTATCCGGGTCGTCGTCATAATTATACAGGGTAAGCACTGCATCCTGAAGCTTATTCATAAGGTTCTTTCCCGGAAGGCGCAGCAGGTTCATTTCCACGAACTCATCCGGAATGGTATAGCAGTGTCTCACCACATTGCAGAATTTCTCCAGTTCAGCCTTCTTTGGCAGATATCCGAACAGCAGAAGGAAACAGGTCTCCTCATATCCGAAATGGCTTTCCCCTTTTCCCTTTACCAGGTCCAGGACATCCACGCCCCGGTAGAGAAGCCGTCCGGGGATAGCCTTGATTCCGCCTTCTGCTTCCTCATATCCCACAACGTCGGCCACCCTGGTAAGGCCTATCCGCACACCGGTTCCGTCCTCATTCCTGAGGCCCTTCTTTACATTGTACTCTTTATACCATTTATTAGGGATATCCGTGTAATTCTGCGACTTCCCATAGAACTGTGCAAGAAAACTTTCCTTAACCATGTGCCTATACTCCTTTCTCAAACATCCCCATCAGTGTCTGCCCCTGTTATAATTAATCAGGCATCCGGCCTTAACGATTTCCCGTTCCTCAGCCGTCATATCCGCAATATATAAATCCAGGGTCCTTATGCTGCCGCCCTCTTTTCCCAGCACATAAGCCTTGATATTCTTTAAATCGCCGTCCAGGGCCTTCCTGATGCCCGGAACATAGATATAATCCCCCACCTCGAAGCAGGGCTCTTCCTCCATCTGGAAGGGAACCATGCCCCAGTTCATCACATTGGAACGGTAACGCTTGGTGGCGTACTCCCTGCAGATATTGGCCAGGCCGCCGATGACTCTCTGGCAGCTGGCTGCCTGCTCCCTGGCCGAGCCGTCGCCGGGCTTCACCGCGTAAATCATGCCGCCCACTTCCGTATCCTGGACCGTCACATTTTCATTTCCCTCAATGCCGTGAATGGCGTCAAACAGTTTTTCCAGAACAGGCTCCAGCTCCAGCTCCTTTGCCGCGCCTTCCTTTGTCCTGGCCTTTTCCAGTTTATCCACCTCCTTGGCCCTTCCCACATACTCCGGGTCCCTTCTGGACAGGGTGAATTCTGCCAGTCCCAGCGGGTTGGAACGGTAGGATGAGGTTTCGCCGGAAGGAATCAGCTCATCCGTGGTGGTCACAGGGTCCATGATTTTGGAACATACCTTCAGGAGGATATTGTCTGCCAGCGGACTCATCTCCGGCCAGTCCTTAATATTCGGTCCATAGACCAGTTCCTTTTCCCCGTCGCCTTTGTTGTATCCCATGTATACACGGTTCTTATAGGAAATGCCGTCGAATTCATACTCAGGCACACTGTCCCAGCCATCCAGCTCCCATGCGGAGGTAAGCTTTCCTCCGTTGGCCGCTGTGGCAGCAATGGAACGCGCATCCATCAGGGCAACAGCAGCCATCTGGCCGTTGCCTGGTTTGGAGCCTTCCCTGTTGGGGAAATTCCTGGTGGTATGGCGGATACTGAGACCGTTGTTGCACGGCGTATCGCCTGCGCCGAAGCAGGGTCCGCAGAAGGCAGTCCGTATGATGGCGCCTGCGTCCATCAGGTCGGACACAGCCCCCTTCTTCACCAGGTCAGCAAAAACAGGCTGTGAAGACGGATATACTGCCAGGGAGAATTCGTCGCAGCCGCAGTTCTTTCCCTTTAATACACGGGCTGCTTCCATCACGTTGGAATAGGTGCCTCCTGCACAGCCTGCAATGACTGCCTGCTGCACCATGAGCTGTCCCCCTTCAATCTTATCCCTCAGAGTAAAGGACGCCTTGCCGCCCGATACCTTGGCTGCTTCTGACTCCACCATGCCCAGTATGTCGTCCAGATTGGCCTTCAGGTCATCAATCTCGTATGTATTGCTGGGGTGGAAGGGAAGGGCTATCATGGGCTTTACCGTGGAAAGGTCCACATATACGCAGCCGTCATAGTAAGCCACATCCGCGGGAGCCAGCTCCTTATAATCGTCCTCCCTGTGGTGTTTGGCCAGATAGGCCCTGGTATCCTGGTCCGTCTTCCATATGGAGGAAAGGCAGGTGGTCTCCGTGGTCATAACATCCACGCCGTTGCGGTAATCCGTTGTCATGGAAGCCACGCCGGGGCCCACGAACTCCATTACCTTATTCTTTACATATCCGTTCTTAAACACAGCTCCAATGATAGCCAGGGCAATATCCTGGGGACCGGTTCCCGGCTGCGGGGCTCCGTCCAGATAAACTGCGATAACGCCCGGATATGCCACGTCATATGTATCCCTCAGAAGCTGCTTTACCAGCTCGCCGCCGCCTTCGCCTATGGCCATGGTTCCCAGGGCTCCGTAACGGGTATGGCTGTCGGAGCCAAGAATCATCCTGCCGCAGCCTGCCATCATCTCCCTCATGTACTGATGAATGACCGCAATATGTGGCGGAACATAGATTCCCCCGTATTTCTTCGCTGCGGACAGGCCGAACATGTGGTCATCCTCGTTGATGGTCCCGCCTACCGCACAAAGGGTGTTGTGGCAATTGGTCAATACATAAGGAATGGGGAACTTCTCCATGCCGGAAGCCTTGGCTGTCTGTACAATACCCACGAAGGTGATGTCGTGGGATGCCATGCTGTCAAACCGCAGCTTCAGATGTTCCATGTCACCGGATGTGTTGTGGGCCTCCAGAATGGAGTAGGCAATGGTCCCTTTCCTGGCAGATGCCTGGTCTGCATCCCTGCCGGTCAGTGCCTTTACCTTTCCGCTCTCTGATTCCGGTACAATTTCAGTGCCGTTAACCAGATAAATACCGCTGTCATACAATGATACCATTTCATTACCTCCTGGTGTCTGATTTTATGAAAAAGGGCTAGGCTGTGGATTTCCGCCTGCCCCCTTACATTCGTTGGTTATTACTATAAAACAAAATATTTGATTTGTCCAGCATTTTTATTGTAGTTGCCACAGCTTTTGTGTTGTGGTCTATGTTGACACTGCCATGTCCGCCGCTGTCACATGCTAATACTTTATCACATCAAAGCATCCGTGTAAATCACCAATTTAATATAAACAGGCCGATGCATATGATAAAATACACAATCATCCCTATATTGAGAAAGGCTGTCTTAAATGCCCTGCCCTTTCCCAGGGGCCATTGTCCCGGATGGAAGGTAATCTGCCGGCGGTACACAATGATAAGGGTGATGGCGGCAATAAGGCAGGCCAGCATAAAAAACAGATATGCAAGTATCAGGATGGAGGAGCCTGCCGTAACCAGCCACCCCATATCAACTCCCAGGATATGTTCTATCTGCCGTATCATCCACGGCCCTCTGGTCAGTCCCTGGGCTCCCTTTGACAGCTCCACCGTGATAACGCCGCCTAACAGGTTAAACAGCATATGGAACCCAATGGTGTATCCCACCTTTCCCGTCTTTGCATACACATAGGCCCATAGAAGCCCTATGCCAAAGGCATAAAAGAACTGTGAAAAATTGCCGTGGGCCATGCCGAACATAAGGCCGGACATGATGACGGCTGCCTTCTGGCCGTATCCCAGCAGACGGTCCATGACCATCTTCCTGAAAAAAAGCTCCTCCACCACAGGGGCCATAATAACCGTTGTCAGCAGATTGACCCATACGTTGGAATTGCGGATCAGCTGGTCCAGCTCTGCGGAATCCGGCCCTGAGGGCTGTAAAATCCCGACCAGCCTGCCCAGAATGTTTCCCGCCAGCCCGATTCCCATTGCAATGACAAAGAAAGCCGCAAATCTGCCGAATCCCCACTGTTCCTTCTGGGGCGAACCGCACTTCGGCACCAGCTGAAGCAGTCCGGCCACCGCCGGAAAGGCCACCAGGTACATGGGCAGGGACGACATAAGCATCCGCCCCGTAAATCCGTAAAAATCAATGAAATCCCCCAGCAGGGAATTAAGCAGCCCCACCAGAAGTATGGCCACCACCTGGGCGGCCAGGGTGAGCAGCATGAAAGCTGCCGCCGCCAGCCCCACATGTGAAAACTGCTTTCTCTGGCGCCGCTCCATAGCTGCTGCCTGCTGGGAATCCGGCCCGTAAGGGTCCTGTATTTGCGGGTCCGGCCCCCAGGCCTTTTCCCGGTTTTCGTTATCGTATATCATAGGCAATATCCAGTCTCCTTTATTGGAACTTATACAGCACTGCTCTGGTTCTGCCGCCATACTGTACTGTGCAGGAACTGCCGGGGACAGTCCTTTTTAGTGTTGCAATTGCAACAAAAAAGTATTATGATATTAAATATCATACCATAAAAGATAGCAGGGTAAAAGAAACATGACAGAATATTTTCAGAAAAACCTATTTAAAGACATTTCCATTGACGAATATAAAAAACTTCTCAGCTGCCTGGATGGAAGGACAAAACAGTTCAAGGCAGGGGAGACCATATGTGATTACGATGAAGGTTTCCATGAAATCGGCATCATAGGGAAGGGCAGCGCCTCGGTGGTCCGCTACGAATACAACGGAGCCAGGACCATTCTGGAACGCCTGGGCCCCCAGGACATCTTCGGCCACCTTCTGTCCTGCGAAGGCAGCGAACATGCAGGTATCAGCGTTGTCTGCGACACCCCCTGTGACATCCTTTTCATCCGCTACGCCACTATCAGCTCTCCCTGCACCAAGTCCTGCTCCCACCACCACCAGCTGACCCAGAATCTGCTGGACCTGATTTCGGAGCGGGCCCTAAACCTGAGCCGCAGGGTGGAAGTCCTGTCCCAGCGCACCATCCGGGAAAAACTCATATGCTACTTTATGCAGCTGGCCGCCCAGACCAAGGCCTCCTCCTTCAGTCTGCCCTTTACCATGGTGGACCTGGCCGATTACCTTTCCATTGACCGCAGTGCCATGACCAGGGAACTGAAACGTATGAAGGAGGAAGGCCTGATTGAGATGGACAAGCGCTGTGTCCGCCTATTCCTTTAATGTTTTTTCAATCTGCCGGGCGCTCATGGGGCGCCCAAAATAAAATCCCTGTATATACTCCATTCCCAGCTCCCTTACAGCCTCATACTCCTCTCTTGTCTCCACTCCCTCCAGACACACCTTCCTGCCCACATCGTGGCACAGGTCTGTGATGGAGCGGATAAATGTGGCATTAAAAAGGTCTGAGGTGATTCCCTTTACAAATCCTTTGTCAATCTTCACCACATCCACCGGGATGTTTTTTAATGAAAACAGGGAAGAATACCCCACTCCGAAATCATCCATGGCAATCTTTACCCCAAGTTCCTTCATCTGAGCAATCATGCGGAGGGTATCCTCCTCCGCCTTAGCCAGGTATGTTTCGGTCAGTTCCATGATAAGCCCGGACGGCGCCAGATTGATTTCCTTCAAAGCTGCGCTGAGGCAGGATATAAAATCCCCCTGGGTAAGCTGGATATAGGACAGATTCACACTGATATGGAAATCCGGCCTCAAACGGCTCCATTCCAGGCACTGGACCATGGCATGGCGCAGTATCCACTGTCCCAGAGGAATAATCAGGCCGCTCTGCTCCATCAATGGGATGAACTCACCCGGAGACACATCCCCGTACTTGGCGCAGTGCCATCTGGCCAGTGCCTCGGCCCCGCGGAGCCTGCCTGTCAGGGTTTCCACCTGGGGTTGATATTGGATGGAAAACCCGGCAAATCCACGCTCCACGCTCTCCCGCAGAAGCTCCATCAGCTCCAGGCGCCGTTCTCTGCTGGCCAGGATATCCCTGGAAAATACGGTCATCCGGTTCTTTCCCATAATCTTGGAATATTCCAGGGAATAGTTGGCGCGTTTAAAGAGTTCCAGATAATTGCTTCCATCCTCCGGATAAGAAGCATATCCGGCCGACAGGGTGCAGAAATACTTCCTTCCGCCATACTCCTGCTGCTTACAGAAATTCTGCTGCAGCTTGTCAAATATCTGCGACGCTGCCTTTGCATCCCCGCCCAGAAGGAGGATGCCGAACTCGTCACCGTCCAGCCGGTAGAGCATGGCATTGTGAGGCAGCATGGACGCCACCTTTTGGGCCGTAATCCGAAGAACCTCGTCCCCAAAAGACCGGTCATACAGGTCATTGATATTCTTAAAGGAATCCATGTCCAGAACCATAAGGCCAATGGTATCCATGCATTTGCGGTCTACCAGGTATTTCTTGATATTTCCCTCAAATTCGTATTTGTTGTAAAGGCCGGTCATATGGTCAATCTGGTTTTTCTTGCCCAGGTTGCTGATCATGCCTGCAAATAACTCCGGCTGCCCGTTCTCATCCCTGAGCATCTTGCCCCTGCACCGCAGCCATACCCATTCCTGCCTCACATTCCTGGCCCGGTACTCTATGTTATGATACTCTTCCCTTCCGTCTGCAATGCTCTGATTGCTCTCTAAAAAATATGCCTCATCGTGGGGATGAATCAGCTGTCCCCAAAAGGCAGCCGCCTCCCTGACCACCTGGCCCGGCAGGCCGAACTCCTCCACCATGGCCTGGGGATACCGGAACACCCCGGTCTTCATATTTCCCACAAAAATATAATCGTCCGTACTGGCGGACAGTGCTTCGCAAAGGCGTCCGCCGTCATATTCAAAGGTTTCATCCTTGTCCCCGGATTCCTCTGCAAGCCTGCGCTTCGCCCGTTTTATGTGGTAGCCCCTCTTTTGTATGTACATCTGCTCATCAGCCCTGGAAATAATATCCTCCACAGAGCCCATATCCCCGGGATAGACTTCCGTGATTCCATAGCTGAAGGAGACATCGTACGCCTGAGTCAGGTGGCTTCGTTCCTGCCTGGCCCTGTTCAGAAACCGCCTCATGCTTTCGTCCGCCGCCTTTATATCACGTCCGTAAAATACCATAACAAACTCGTCGCCGCTGAGACGGTACATAAAGTCCATCCTGCCAAGACACTCTTTGGCAATGGAGGCCACATACCGGAGCAGCCTGTCCCCTTCGCTGTGTCCGTATTTATCATTGACTGATTTCAAATCATTGATATCATACAGCACCACGGTCACTATCTGATTCTCACGGCCGCCCTGATTCAGCGCCTCTATGAGACGTTCGCTTCCTCCCCGCCGGTTTAACATCCGTGTCAGCTCATCGGTGCGGGCTGTCTCTGAAATCAGGTCATATTCCGTCATGTCCACAGAATTCTGGACATGATATACCTTTCCCTTCCACTGAATCAGGCTGTCATAATTCCTGTATTTCCTGCCGGTCAGGGAATTCGTCTCACGCCAGACGCAGACTTTATCATCCTCCATCTGTTCCAGCTGCCTGATTCTGCAGTAAGGGCATCTCTCATCCATGTCCTTTTGAAGTACCCTCCAGCAAATGCAGCCTTCAGGCGCCTTGAGTCCGAAGGTTTCCTTCATGGTCTTATTCATATAAAGGATTTCATCCGTTTCTGCATCCGTTATATAGAAATTGGTGTTCATCTGGTCCAAAACAGCTGCCAGGAATGTATCCTTAAATAAGTTTTGCTGTTCTTCCATCATTAAAAAATCCTCTTTACAGTATTTGAACGCTCTTCCCTTATTGTAAACTCTTTCCAGATGATACACAAGGGGTAAATCAAATAAAAGGCGCCTCTTCCCAGGTTTTATGAGGGAAGAAGCGCCGGCCTGCACCTTATTCTTCTATGACAGAAAACATATCTTTTCCAACTCCGCAGATAGGACAAACCCAGTCATCCGGAATATCCTCAAATGCAGTTCCAGGCTCAATCCCGCCGTCCGGGTCGCCTATCTCCGGGTCATAGATCCATCCGCATGGGTCGCATAAATATTTCTTCATTATCATTTCCTCCTTGAATTAACACATTATTTATCTCGGTTTTGAATCATTTCCTTTGATGTCATTACTATATCATAACTATTCCTGTTTTTCTGTGACATTTGCAACATTTCTAACTATTTTTGATATAATATTTAATTTGCCACATTTTCCAGGAAACATGCATGGAAACAGCTGCCCAAAATAACCCGGGCAGCTGTGATATTTAATTTTATTCGCCGTCCTTAGCCGCGGCCCTGGCTTCTATCTCACGCTTCTGCACATCACCGGGTGCCTGCTCATAGCGGCTGAATTCATAGGAATAATCGCCCAGACCGCCTGTCATGGAACGCAGGTCCGTATTATATCCAAAGAGCTCGGACATAGGGATATCAGCCTCAATGACCTGCTTGCCGTTGTGGTTGGAATTCATGCCCAGCACGCGGCCTCTTCTGCGGTTTAAATCGCCCATGACATCACCGGTAAACTTATCCGGAACAGTGACCTTAAGGGAGGCAATGGGTTCCAGAAGCACTGGATTGGCTTCCATGAAGCCCTGCTTGAAGGCAAGGATGGTAGCCATCTTAAATGCCATCTCCGAGGAATCCACCGGATGATAAGAACCATCTAAAAGTGTAGCCTTTAAGCCTACCACCGGATAACCTGCCACCGGGCCCTTTAAGACGCATTCCTGCAGTCCCTTTTCAACAGCAGGGAAATAGTTCCTGGGTACGGAACCGCCGAATACCTTTTCCTCAAATACATATGGCGTCTCCAAATCGCCGGATGGCTCAAACTCCATAATAACGTCACCATACTGTCCGTGACCGCCGGACTGTTTCTTGTGCTTGCCCTGTACCTTTACTTTCTTGCGCAGGGTCTCGCGGAATGCGAACTTAGGCTGGCTTAAGGTCACATCAACCTTATAGCGGCTCTGCAGCTTGCTGATTACCACATCCAGCTGCTGGTCGCCGATACCGTATAACAGGGCCTGACGGTTCTCAGCGTCATTGACCACCTTAAGAGTCAGGTCTTCTTCCATCATCTTGGCCAGTGCTGTGGATACCTTATCATCCTCGCCCTTGTTCACGGCCTTATATGCCATGTATGTGTATGGAGTGGAGGTCTGGGGCTTATGGTATACGATGGGTGCTGTGCGCACGGCCATGGTATCGCCTGTCTGGGTCACGGTCAGCTTTGCAACGGCACCGATATCGCCTGCCCTCAGCTCCTGAACCTCAATCTGGTCCTTGCCCCGCAGGATGTAGAGCTTGCCAATCTTTTCCTCAGCATCCTTGTTTACATTGTACACAACCGTGTCGCCCTTAAGGGTTCCGGTACAGATTTTCATCAGTGAATACTTGCCGATGAATGGGTCCACAATGGTCTTAAACACTCTTGCGGACAGGGATACATCGTCGTTGTACTTGGCTGTAAAGCGCTCGCCGGTGGAAACATCCACGCCGATACACTCAAAATGATCAGGTGACGGGAAGTATTTGTCAATGGCCTGCAGCAGAACCTTAAAGCCCTGGCAGTTAATGCCGGAACCCATCATGACAGGTACGATGTCCCCCTCAATTACATGGGTTCTAAGCGCTGTGGAAATCTCCTCCTGGGTAAACTCCTCTCCCAGGAAATAACGTTCCATATATTCTTCACTGGTCTCGGCAACAGCCTCGATAAGGGCATCCCTGGCAATAGTCAGGTTCTTCTGGACATAATCCGGAATCTCGCACTCTTCATAATCACTTAAATTAGTGAAACGGCGTCCGCCCATCTTTACCACGTTGACGAAACCTACGAACTTTTCATTCTCACGGATTGGCAGCTGGAACGGAGCAATCTTACGTCCGAACTTAGTTTCCAGCTTAACCACAAGCTCACGATAGCTGGCATGGTCATCGTCCATATTTGTGACGAAAATCAGCCTGGGCAGGTTGTACTTCTCGCACATCTCCCATGCCCTTTCTGTACCAGGTTCAATACCTGCCTTACAGTTGACAACAATAATGGCTGCATCGGCAACACTGATGGCCTCCTCAACCTCTCCTACAAAATCAAAAAATCCCGGCGTATCCAGAAGGTTAATCTTAATTGGCCCGTCCTCTCCCTCATATTCCAGAGGAATCAGGGTTGTGGAGATAGAAAACTGTCTCTTGATTTCTTCCTTGTCATAATCGCTGATGGTGTTTCCGTCCGGCACCTTGCCCATACGTTTTGTAACACCAGTCAGCAGCGCCAATGCTTCCGCAACGGTTGTCTTACCAGCGCCTCCATGTCCAAGTAATACAACGTTGCGGATTTGTTCAGTTCCATATACGTTCATAAACTTCCCTCCTGTTCATTAAATTTAAGCCTATGCGTATATTTTACTAAATTTTTCAGAATTTTTCAAGCATTTTATATGATTTGCACAACATTCTTTTGAGCTTTCCGGAGGAATATCTGCGTTTCCTTTTAAATAAAGGAATTCTGCCTGGTTTCCAAATCAATAATTCTCTTTTCTCAATTCAAAATAGCTCTGGGCGTATTTGCAGACCGGACATACCTCCGGCGCCTTCTTTCCTATTACCAGATGTCCGCAGATACGGCACTCCCACATGGTTTCCTCCGCTTTCTCAAAGACCTGCTGCATCTCCACGTTGTGAAGCAGCCGGCGGTAGCGCTCCTCATGGGACTTCTCAATGGCTCCCACTCTCCTGAAAAGCTCTGCCATCTCAGGAAATCCCTCCTCGTCTGCGTCCTTTGCAAAGCGGTCGTACATGTCAGTCCATTCGTAATTCTCTCCCTCTGCGGCTGCAAGCAGGTTCTGGGCCGTGGTGCCCATATGTCCCAGTGCCTCGAACCAGAGCCTTGCATGCTCCTGCTCATTTCTGGCTGTCTTTAAGAAGATTTCCGACAGCTGGTCATATCCTTCCCTCTGGGCAACCATTGCAAAATATGTATACTTGTTTCTGGCCTGGCTTTCCCCTGCAAATCCTTCCATCAGGTTTTTCTCTGTCTTTGTGCCTGCATATCTGCTGCCCGGATTCTCTGCCTTTTCCTCCAGCTTCTCAAATACGGAAGCCGGCTGACGGCATACGGGGCAGGTAAATCCTTCCGGAAGCTCTCCTTCGTGAATATATCCGCAGATTGTACAGCGGTATTTTACTGAACTGTTCATATTCTTTCCTCCTAAATCCTCACTTCTGTCTTTATATGCGGTGTGCAGCATCTGTTCCGCCAGACTGCTTAATGGTTTCTGGTAAAATTCTTTATAGAGTTCTATGATTTCCCGGTTTTCATGGCTTGTGCGGAGCTCCATCTCCCCATCCTTCCGGTAAAGGCCCTCAGTCCGTTTCCTGCGCAGCTCATCGCCCTTTAACAAGGTACCCTTTGGCTGTCCGCCTCCTCCGATGCATCCTCCGGGACAGGTCATCACTTCGATGAAATGATATTCTTTGTCCCCCTCCTTCATCCTGTCCAGGAACTTTGAGGCTGCCTTAGTGCCGTAGATGACCGCTATGTTTAGTACCAGTCCGTTTATGGTCAGCTGCGCCTCTTTCACATCCTCCATTCCCCGCACCGGTTCCAGCCGGAAAAGGGATGAGGGCGCTTTCTCCCCGGTGATGTATGCATAGGCGGTGCGCAGTGCCGCCTCCATGACACCCCCTGTATTGCCGAAGATAACCCCGGCCCCGCTGGCCTCGCCCATCAGACGGTCAAAGGAAGAATCCTCCAGTGCGGCAAAATCAATGTTTTCCTCCTTTGCCCACTTTGCCAGTTCTCTGGTGGTAATTACATAGTCCATGTCCCGCATGCCTTCAATGCCCAGATACCTGGCAGCTGCATTCATTTCTTCCCGCCGGATTTCAAATTTCTTGGCAGCGCAGGGAGTGACGGCCACATTCACGATACTGGCGGGGTCAATGCCCATCTTTTTGGCAAAATATGTTTTAATGGTAGGTCCCTGCATTCCAATGGGACTTTTGGCAGTGGACAGGTGGGGCGTCATGTCCGGATAGTAGGTCTCCACATACTTAACCCAGGACGGACAGCAGCTTGTAAACTGGGGTAGAGGCCTGTTTTTCTTTGTTATCCGCTCAATCAGCTCGCTGGCCTCCTCCACAATGGTCAAATCCGCTGCGAAATTGGTATCAAGCACATAGGAGGCTCCCAGCCTCCTGAGAAGCGCCACCATCTTTCCCTGGACAAAGCTTCCGTCCTCCATGTCAAATTCTTCTCCCAGTGCAACCCTTACAGAGGGAGAGGTGCTGAAAATCACAATCTTCTCCGGGTCGGAAACCGCTGCCTTTACATCCTGGTACTCATATGTTTCCGTAATGCTGGACACGGGACAGACATTGGCGCACTGGCCGCAGTTGATACAGACTGCCCGGCCTCCTGTCTGCTCCAGCATGTAGGTTTTGTGGACTCCTATATAGTCCGTACAGATATCCCTGCACTGGCCGCATTTAATACAAAGGCTTTCGTCCCTGCATATGGACGGATTGTTTTTCTCAATGGGTACGCGCACATTCATTGGTAAATGATTCATTTGAACCTCCTGAAGTAATAAAGCATAGTTTATTGATAACGATAATAATTACTATTTTTATTTTACCATATATTTCTATTCTGTCAAGAAGTTTTTCTGCCATTGATTTACCAATTGCGTACACCCTGTATATGTAGAAAGCGGACCTTTTCATAAATATAAGAATCCAGAGGCCGCATGTATGCATCGTAACTGTGGGCCGCAACCAGAATCTCATCCCCGGCCACGTCAACAATCACAGGGCTGTGGTAATATCCGTTCTTATTGCCCAGCTGCACAATGTCCCCCGGCTCCACGCCTCCTTTACCGGTCTCCGCCCCATAGGGGCCCACTGATTTATTTCCTGTGAGGAAATTGTAAAGATACCCGACCCCGGTCCAGCTGGGACTCCGGTTGGAACCGCTGCTGTAATACCACCCCATGGTCGGGGTATAGTTCATAACGCCGCTTCCGGCATAAATACACTGGGACGCAAAATTGGTGCAGTCCCCTCCCATATGTTCAAAATCCAAATACCGCGGATTCCTCCCCTTTGCCCACCGCTTTGCATACTGCAGCACGGCTTCGCGGTGATATCCCACTTCTTTTAGCATCTCATGATTCCTGTTCTGACTTTGTATTTGTTATCTATCATATGACAGCACCCGGTGGATTAAGCATCCTTTGTTGTTCAGGAATGATTCATCCGCACTTAAAAGCGTAAAAGTTTAACGTGATAAAGTATTGACATTTCCCACAGAGTCGCTTACACTATTACTGCATATGAATCATTCTGAAGAATTAAAACCATGGTCCATACAATTTTAGTATTTATAAATTCGCATAAGGAGTACTGAATTATGATTATCATCATGAAACCCAATGCTTCTGAGGAAGCAGTCAAAAAGGTAACAAGCCTCATTGAATCCAAGGGACTCACAGCCCATCTCTCCAAAGGTTCCCAGGTAACCATCGTAGGTGTCGTGGGCGACAAGACCAGGCTTTTGGACACCAACATTGAAATCAGCGAAGGCGTTGACAAGGTAGTCGCCGTCACGGAGTCCTATAAACTGGTCAATAAAAAATTCCATCCCGAGGACTCTGTGATTCCCGTGGGCAACACCCATATCGGCCCCGGCACCATGACGGTGATGGCAGGCCCCTGCGCCATTGAATCCCAGGACCAGCTGATGGAAACCGCATACGCCGTGAAAAAGGCAGGAGCCACCTTCCTGCGGGGCGGCGCCTACAAGCCCCGCACATCCCCCTACTCCTTCCAGGGCCTGGAGGAGGAAGGACTCAAATACATGAAGGCTGCCAGGGAAGCCACGGGACTGAATGTAATCTGCGAAGTCACCAGCGCCCATGCCATTGAATCGGCCGTGAACTATGTGGATATGCTCCAGATTGGGGCCAGGAACATGCAGAACTTCGAGCTGTTAAAGGAGGCTGGCAAATCCGGCATTCCCGTATTGTTAAAACGCGGATTGTGTGCTACCATTGACGAGTGGCTCAATGCAGCTGAGTACATTATCTCTGAGGGCAACCCCAACATCGTCCTGTGCGAACGGGGCATCCGCACTTACGAGACTTCCACCAGAAATACCCTGGACATCAGTGCTGTTCCTGTCATCCGCCGGAAGAGCCATCTGCCCATCATTGTGGACCCCAGCCACGCCACAGGCGTCAGGGCTTATGTGGAGCCTCTGGCAAAGGCAGCCATTGCAGTGGGTGCGGACGGCCTTATGATTGAAGTACACCCCTGCCCTGCCAAGGCGCTGTCTGATGGTCCCCAGTCCCTGACCTTTGACGCCTTTGAGCAGCTGATGAGGGATTTGGCTCCATATGCAGAGCTGTCCGGCCGGACCTTTGAGGCACGGTAACCAAACATTGCGGCACTCTCGTTTCAGGGAGTGCTTTTACATATGCCCGGTGCGCATCCCCTGCTTTCACGGCATCCTTTGATGATATATTAAATCCGGCGCATCCGGTCCCCGCATTTACAGGAGGAGATACCATTATGGAAAAAATGACCATGACTGATTCCACCATCGCATTCATCGGACTGGGGCTTATAGGCGGCTCCATTGCCCGGGCCATCAAGAAAACACGGCCGGATATCCGTATCATGGCCTATATGCGCTCCCGTTCCAGGCTGGAACAGGCCCGGGAAGAGGGAATCGTGGATGTGATTCTGGATGGGATTGATGAGAACCTGAGGGAATGTGACCTGATATTCCTCTGCACTCCGGTGGAGTACAATGCCGGCTATCTTTCCGCCATACGGCCTTACCTGAAGCAGGGAGCCCTGATTACGGACGTGGGCAGCACAAAATGCGGCATCCATGAGGAAATCAGGCGGCATGGTCTGGAATACTGCTTTGTGGGCGGTCATCCCATGGCCGGCTCGGAAAAGACCGGCTATGAAAACTCCACGGACCATCTGCTGGAAAATGCCTACTACATCGTCACTCCTCCCGAGGGGACGGACCCTTCCCGCAAGGAGGGACTGAGTCCCAATGCCGGACGTATCGTGGCGGTGGCGGAGACCATCGGAGCCATTCCCCTTGTCCTGGATTACAGGGAACACGACAAGGTGGTGGCCGCCATCAGCCATCTCCCGCATCTGGTGGCTTCCAGCCTTGTGAACCTGATTAAGGACCACGACACTGCTGACGGAACCATGAAGCAGGTGGCTGCAGGCGGTTTTAAGGATATCACCCGGATTGCCTCCTCCTCCCCTGAGATGTGGGAGCAAATCTGTATGACCAATGTTGCCCCCATATCAGACATCCTGGAAGCATACATTGCGTCCCTGAATAAGGTGCTGGAGGAAATCAGGGAACATAAGGGCCAGGATATCTACAGGCTCTTTGAAACCTCACGGGATTACCGCAATTCCATTACAGACAGGGCCAAAGGTTCTGTGGAGCCATCCTATGAATTCACGGTGGATGTAAGCGATGAGGTGGGCGCCATTTCCACCATATCCGTGATTCTGGCTGCCAAGGGCATCAGCATTAAGAATATCGGTATCAACAACAACCGCGAACGCGGCGAGGGCGCATTGAAAATTGCCTTCTATGACGAGGCATCCATGGAAGCCGCATGGCAGAGGCTGGACAAATACAAATACGAGATGTTCCGTATGTAATCCGGATAGAAAGGTTAGGTAACAGATTATGGAATTTAAAAGAGCATCCCATTTAAAGGGCGAAGTCAGGGTTCCGGGAGACAAATCCATCTCCCACCGGGCCGTCATGTTCGGCTCCATTGCGGACGGACTTACGGAGATACACAATTTTCTCCAGGGGGCGGACTGCCTGTCCACCATTGCATGTTTTGAAAAAATGGGCATTGCCATAGAAAATAAAGGCGGCCGGGTACTGGTCCGCGGCCGCGGTATGCACGGACTCAAGGGGCCGCAGGATATCCTGGACTGCGGGAACAGCGGCACCACCACCCGTCTCATATCCGGCATCCTCTGCGCCCAGGACTTTGACGTCACCCTGACTGGGGACGAGTCCATCTGCCGGCGTCCCATGAAGCGTATCATGGACCCTCTTTCCATGATGGGCGCCGACATCACCAGCGTAAGGGGCAATGGATGCGCTCCCCTGCTCATCAGAGGACGTCAGGTCCACGGCATCCGCTATGATTCCAGGGTGGCATCCGCCCAGGTCAAATCCGCCATTTTACTGGCTGGTTTATATGCAGACAGCCCCACCAGCGTAACTGAACCATATGTCTCCAGAAATCACTCAGAACTGATGCTGCGGCTCTTTGGCGCTGAGGTATCCACGGAAGGAACCACGGCTGTCATAAAGCCTGCCCGGGAGCTTCATGGCAATCAGGTCATGGTGCCGGGAGATATTTCCTCCGCTGCCTATTTCATCGCCGGAGGCCTTATGGTGCCCGGCTCGGAGATACTGATACGCAATGTGGGCATCAATCCCACCAGGGACGGAATTCTGCGTGTATGCCGTGATATGGGCGCGGATATTGAGTGTTTGAACGTCAGCAGGGGAACAGGGGAACCAACCGCTGATATCCTTGTACGCCACGGCAGTCTTCACGGAACCGTTATAGGCGGCGCCGTCATACCTGCCCTGATTGATGAACTGCCCGTCATTGCCGCCATGGCCTGCTTTGCAGAGGGAGAGACCGTTATCCGGGATGCAGGGGAGCTGAAGGTCAAGGAATCCAACCGGATTGCGGTCATGGTCCAGGGCCTGTCAGCCATGGGAGCCGATGTAACAGAGACAGAGGACGGTATGATTATCCGGGGCGGCCATCCTCTCCGCGGAGCTGTCATTGACAGCCGAGGGGACCACCGTATTGCCATGACCTTTGCAGTCACCGCACTGTGTGCAGAGGGCATTACAGAGATAAAGGACGCTGACTGTGTCAATATATCCTATCCCGGCTTTTACAGCGATTTAAAAAAGCTGACCCAGGAATAGGCAAAACCGCATCCATCCCGGAATGAAACAGGGATGGATGCGGTTTTTGTTCTTCTGTTACTTTGCCATCTCGCAAAACTTTGTGCTGTGGTCCGCCACCACGATTTTAAGGAGCTTGATGTCGTTCTCCATGGCGGCCTGCTTCTGTTCTGACTCCTGATACCTTTTGGCAGCAGGCACATAGTTCTCAGCCAGAAGCTTAATATTGGGTATGAGCTGGTTTTCAATGATTCCGGCTGTCTGCTCCTGCTTCTCCCTGATATCTGTCACGTCCGCTTCTACACGGTCCATTCTCTCTGTCAGCGAGAGAACCTGTTCCTTCAGTATAGTAAGGTCTGCACTGATTGGCGCCAGTTTTACATCCAGTTTTTCATCCAGTTTCTGGTCCAGTTTTTGCTCCAGCTTTTGCTCCAGCTTTTCTTCCAGCTTAATTTCCAGCTTCTTTTCCAGTTTTTCCAATTTTTCATCCAGTTTCTCATCCAGTTTCTTATTCAGCTTCGTTTCCAGCTTCTCTTCCAGCTTAGTCTCCAGCTTCTCATCCAGCATACAGGATATAGCTGATAATAACTCTTCATGATTCAACGATTTCAACCTCCCTCTTTCTTTTTATTATAATCATTTTCCAGGTCCGGTTCAATATGTATCTCTGTTCGCAGCCCCATTTGCAGCCTCATTGGCTCCGCTGCCATTGGCATCTTCTTATAGGCATCACCTGTCTCTCCTGTGTAATTCTGAACATACGTTTACATGTGATTTCATCAGCCGAAACGGCCGGATAGAATAGTAACTTTGGTCTGCATACCGGAATGCAGCAGATTGCCGGAATATCCGAATATATCCGGCAGAAGTAGACTTACTATAGCAAAAAAGGAAACCCATGTCAAGACAGGATTTCCTCTTCTGCATCTCCTATATGTTCCGTTCTTTCTCTCCCCGGAGTTTCATTTACTGCTGCCCAAAACCAGGCAAACAGTAAAACCCGCACCGGCCGTAAAGCACACTCTGACACGTCCTACCCCAGCGCCACATCCAGTATCATCATCACCACAAATCCAACGGCAAATCCAATGGTTGCCACATTGGAGTGTTCGCCCTCTGCGGACTCCGGAATCAACTCCTCCACTACCACATATATCATGGCGCCTGCTGCAAAGGACAGGAAATACGGAAGAACCGGGCCCAAAAACTCGGCCAGCACCAGCATAAGGACAGCGCCTATGGGCTCCACCACCCCTGACAGCATACCGTAGACAAAGGCCTTTCCTTTCCCGGCAGCCTCCTTAAGGGGCAGGGATATAATGGCTCCCTCCGGGAAATTCTGTATGGCGATACCCACGGACAAGGCCAGGGCCCCTGCCATGGTGATGGTGCCGTTCTGTGACAGAAGACCTGCAAATGCAACGCCCACTGCCATTCCCTCCGGTATATTGTGGAGAGTTACTGCCAGCACCAGCATGGTGCTCTTTTTCCAGCTGCTCGCTGGTCCCTCCGGCTGGTCTGTGTCAATATGCAGATGCGGTATGATTTCATCCAGAAGAAGCAGGAAAGCAATCCCCAGGAGAAAGCCCGCACCGGCCGGTATGAACGCCAGCTTGCCCATATGGCTGCTCATATCCATGGACGGAATCAGCAGGGACCAGACCGAAGCCGCCACCATAACCCCTGATGCAAATCCCAGAAATGCCTTCTGGACACTGGGCCTCAATGCATTTTTCAGAAAAAACACACAGGCCGCCCCTGCCGTTGTCCCGATAAAGGGAATCATGATTCCCGCAAATATACTGCTCATCTCAATACACCTCTGTCATTTCCTGAGTCCGGTCCTCCTTTTTACAGGAAGCCTTTGAGCTTCAGATAGTCTTTTATCAGCTGAATCATCTGGTCATAATCAATCCGGCTGGCATTGATGGGTAGGTCGTAATTCTCCATATCCATCCACTCCCTGCCGGTAAAATAGCGGTGATACTCTGTCCTCTCCTTGTCAATCCGCCTCATCCTGCGGAGGGCTTCCGCCTCATCCACCTTATCCACATCCATGACCCTGCGGATTCTGGTGACCGTATCCGCATACACAAAGATGCGCACCAGATTATCCATCTGGTCCTGGAGCACATAGTTGCCGCAGCGGCCTACGATGATGCAGGTTTCAGAGGCCGCCAGCCTGCGGATGACAGACGACTGGAAACGGAACAGGTTCTCCGGCGATGTGATGTTGGGGCCGGCCTTATCCGGCTCTGTCAGCTCCGGCTTCATACTGGTCACAATGCGGTACAGCAGGTTGTTTCCTGCCTTTTCGTCAGCCAGCCTGAAATACTGTTCGCCTATGGCGCTGGTCTCAGAGGTCATCTTAAGTATCTCTTCATCGTAAAAATGAATGCCCAGTTCCTCGGCCAGGCGTTTGCCTGTCAGCCGGCCGCCGCTGCCGTACTGGCGCTCAATGGTAATTACAAAATGCTTGTCATTCATAATGAATATCCCCCTTACTATACTATGTCTATATGGCACATCCCCATGGCGCTAAGGGCATTGTCGTGACTCCGGGGAGTCACCCCTGCACAGCAGGCCCTGTCCACCTGTATGGAGGTATCGGGAACCGCCGCCTTAATCAGCATGGCATTGGATATGACACAGATATCCGTACACAGGCCGATGAGTTCCACAAAGTCATACTTCCCCCGGGCCACATAATCCGCCAGTTCCCTGCTTCCAAAGGTATGCTTCTCAAAGCGGATGCCCGGTTCATCCTTAAGCCCCGGTACCAGCTCCCAGCCCGGCGAGCCCTTGACACAATGGACAACAGGAAGCTTCTTTCCTTCCATGGTATCCATATAATCTTCAAAATGTGTATCCAGGGTAAATACCACCTCTTCCCCTGCATCCCGGTATGCCCTTACCTTATCCAGCACATGAGGGACAATGGCCTGGGCCTCAGGGCTTCCCAAAGCCCCGTCTACAAAATCCTTCTGCATATCCACCACCACAAGTAACCGGCTCATGGAACGTTCCTCCTTGTTTTTGAATGCAAACCATTCCTTTTCACACCTACAGTCTACCACATTTCATCAATCAATAAAAGTTCTTTTACACTTTTGTGCGACATTACATGACTTTATATGAATTTTCAAAACACTCTTGACAAATCTATTTTATTGTATTAAGATACGGGTTAATAAAATAAACCGCAGAGAAAGAGGAGTAAGCTATCAAAGCGTTAACACAGAGAGCCGCAGGCGGTGGGATTGCGGTATAGGGCTGGCAGCTGAATGGACTTTTGAGGGCGGTCTTGAAGGATTACAGTATCTGTAGGGACCGACGGATTCCGCAACCGTTATACATGCGGCGCATATGTTGGTATGTGTAAAGTGGACTTTTTAGTCAATTTGAGTGGCACCGCGGATTTCATTCGTCTCAATCGTAGCATAAGCTATGATTGGGACTTTTTTTATTCCGTCCTTATTTAAACGGCAGCCCTATCAGGAAGTCCCTTATCCAACGGCTTTTTTATCATCCAAATAGAATGTTGAAAACAGGAGGAAACAAAATTATGAAAAAAACAATTGCAATGCTTTTAGCTGCAGCCTTAAGCGCATCCCTTTTAACAGGCTGTGTCACAACTTCCCAGAATACCACTGAGGCCCGGCCCTCAGAAACTGACGCCCAGGCCGGAACCGAAGGCAAGACCGCCCAGGACACACCGGCTGACGGTTCCTCCGCAGCTCCATCCTCCGCAGACCCATCCTCCGGCAGCACAGTCTCTTCTGACGGCTCCTCCTACACCATTGGCGTGGGACAGTTTGCTGAGCACGGCTCCCTGGACAACTGCCGGGAAGGCTTCATGGCCGGGCTGGCAGAGGAAGGAATCGAGGAGGGCAAAAACCTGATTGTGCTTTATGATAATCCCCAGGCAGACGGCGGTACGGCCAGCCAGATTGCAACAAATTTTGCCGGCAAGGGCGTGGACCTGATGTGCGGCATTGCCACCCCCATGGCACAGGCAGAATACGGCGTGGCCAAAAAATCCGGCATCCCGGTTATTTTCACCGCTGTAACCGACCCGGTGGCCGCAGAGCTGGCCAATGCAGACGGTACTCCGGTAGGCGAGATTACAGGCACCAGTGATAAGCTGCCTGTGGAAGCCCAGCTCAAGATGATTCGGGAGATTCTTCCGGAGGCCAAACATATCGGCATCATGTACACCACCAGCGAAGTGAATTCCGAATCCGCCATTGCAGAGTACAAAGCGCTGGCGCCCCAGTATGGTTTTGAAATCGTGGACACAGGCATCTCCTCTTCCGCCGACATTGCCCTGGCTGCCGATACCCTCATAAGCAAGGTGGACTGTATCACCAACCTGACCGACAACACGGTGGTTGCCTCTCTCCCCGTTATCCTGGATAAGGCAGCTGCCAAGAATATTCCTGTATTCGGCAGTGAGATTGAGCAGGTGAAGATTGGCTGTCTGGCCGCTATGGGACTGGACTACATTGAACTGGGCAAGCAGACAGGCAGGATGGCTGCCCAGGTGCTGCGGGGCGAGAAAAAAGCCAGTGAGATGAACTACGAAACCATCAAGGAAGCCGCCTTCTACGGCAATACGCAGGTAGCCGGGAATCTGGGCATCACTCTGCCGGAAGATTTGACAAAAAATGCAGCCGGGCTGTTCACTGAGATTGCCCAGTAAAGCCCTATCACCATTATCTGGAGGAATATCATGACAACGATTATTTTAGGTATCTTTGAAGAAGGCCTGGTGTACGCCATCATGGCCCTGGGCGTATACATCACCTACCGGATTCTGGATTTTCCGGACCTGTCCGTGGACGGGACCTTCCCTCTGGGAGCCGCCTTTACCGCTACCGGCATAGCAGGTGGTTTTATCCACCCGGCTGCAGCCCTTCCCCTCTCCTTTCTTTTGGGAGCCCTGGCCGGCTGCGTCACCGGACTCATCCATGTCAAGCTGAAGGTCCGCGACCTGCTGTCGGGAATCATTGTCATGACCGCCCTCTACTCCATTAACCTAAGGGTGGCGGGCAAATCCAACCTGCCTATTTTCAGCAAGGACACCATTTTCAGCAATCCCTGGCTGGAGCGCATTATTCCCCAGGCCCTTAAACCCTGCACCGTGACCATCATCCTTCTGGTAATTGTCCTCATCTGCAAGCTGCTCCTGGACGCTTACCTGAAAACCCGGTCCGGCTATCTTCTCCGGGCCGTGGGCGACAATGACCTGCTGGTCACCTCCCTGGCCAAGGACAAGGGCATGGTGAAAATCATCGGCCTGGCCATTGCCAATGGTTTTGCCGCCCTGGCAGGCAGCGTGTACTGCCAGCAGAAGGGATTTTTTGAAATTTCCACCGGCACCGGCACCATTGTCATCGGCCTGGCCAATGTCATCATAGGCACTCAGCTGTTCAAACGCTTCGGCTTTGTGAAGTCCACCACGGCCGTTATCATTGGTTCCATTATCTACAAGGCCTGTGTATCCCTGGCCCTGCTCCTGGGCGATTTAAGGCTTACCTTTGGAAGCATCACAGTGTCCTTCCCGGTGACAGCATCGGACTTAAAGCTGATTACATCCGTCCTGTTCCTTATCATCCTGGTGGCAAGCTCCTCCAGGGGAAAGAAGGTGAAGAGCCATGCTTGAGCTGAAGCATATCAATAAATATTACAATGCCGGTACAGTCAATGAAATGTGCCTGTTTGAGGATTTCAGCCTGACCATAAAGGACCATCAGTTCGTGTCCGTGGTGGGAAGCAACGGCTCCGGCAAGACATCCCTTTTAAACATTATCTGCGGCAGCATCCCCCTGGACGAGGGACGAATCATAATCGGAGGAAAGGATATCACCCGGATTCCTGAATACAAGCGTCAGCGCCGTATAGGACGCGTTTATCAGAATCCGGCCATGGGCACCTGTCCTACCATGACCATACTGGAGAACATGTCCCTGGCTGACAACAAGGGAAAGGCCTTCAACCTGAGACCGGGAACCAACCGGCAAAGGCTGGAATATTACCGCGAATCCCTCCGCTCCCTTGGGCTGGGCCTGGAGGATAAAATGGATGTGAAGGTGGGCGTCCTCTCCGGCGGGCAGCGCCAGGCCATGGCTCTTCTCATGTCCACCATGACTCCCATTGAGTTTCTGATTTTAGACGAGCACACTGCTGCCCTGGACCCCAAGACGGCTGAGACTATCATGGAACTGACCGGAAAGATTGTAAAGGAGAAGAAGCTGACCACCATCATGGTCACCCATAACCTGCGCTACGCCGTGGAGTATGGGGACCGCCTCCTGATGATGCATCAGGGCCGCGCCGTGGTAGACAAAGAAGATAAGGAAAAACAGGCGCTCTGTATTGACGACATTCTGGAAAAGTTCAATGAAATCAGCATTGAATGCGGAAATTAGACCGGAGTCAAGACCACCGGCTTAGCCGGTGGCTTGCTCTGCCCCTATAAGGGGCTGTTACCTGCTTGCGCCCGGAAGGCGCACTGAAAAGTCTGCCTGCTGCACCACATTCTTAGCTGCCCTTAAAAGGGCATGTTCAGTGCTTCCTTACTCCGGCTTTGCCCCAATAGGGGCTTACTGGTTTGCTTTGACTTCCTACTGACTCTTAAGAGTCCTACTTCTTGTTTTTCTTCACCGGCTCGCCCGTAAACGGGTCTATGTACTCTACTAACGACATCTGGTCATATTCCAAGTCCTCTTTTATCTGATTTTGGATGTATGCCTTTATTGCCGCCGTATTCTTTCCTACTGTGTCCACATAATATCCACGGCACCAAAAATGACGGTTTCCGTACTTATACTTTAGATTCGCATGCTTCTCGAATATCATGAGCGAACTTTTTCCCTTGAGATAACCCACCACCTCTGATACTGAATATTTGGGTGGAATGCTTACCAGCATATGAATATGATCTGGCATACATTGTGCCTCGATTATCTCAATCCCTTTTCTTCGACATAATGTCCCAAGGATTTGTCCTACATCTGCCTTGATATCTTTATAGATTACCTGTCTACGATATTTTGGTGCAAAAACCAGATGATACTTGCAATCCCATTTAGGTCAGTTTACAAGGAACTACACGCAGACCACGAAACGGGGGCTGCTGACAACAAATAAAGGCTGAATATCAAGCACCGGGAAAGTGCGAGATATTCAGCCTGTTTTGTTGTCAGGGGTTTCCAAAGGGGTTTGCCCCTTGGCACACGACTTTGCTCGCAAAGTGTAGTGTGTTATACGCTCTGTCGGCGTTGCTGCGAAAATGCGGTTGCCGCCGGGGAGGGCAAGGGCATTTTTACGGCAGGAAAACAGGGCTGTGATTGCGTGGCGTGGAGCCGCAAGCGCAGGACTGGTTTCATCAGCAGACAGGGCGTATATGAATGCCCCCGTCCCTCGTCCTACGCCGAACTATGGGACAAAGTGTCCCAGACGGATAGCCACACTTACGAAAAAGCAGACGGATTTTTCTCTCAAAATTGAAATGGGCGGGAAGCCATTTTAGGGCTTTCCCGCCTTGATTGCCCATTAGCAAAGACGGGCGGGGCTGTCAACGGCGGCGCATGAAATGCGCCGTTCATCTTGACCGTTGACTGGCTCGGCTGGCTTTGCTATCTCCCCAACAAGTTATTGTTTGTTGTTTTCCCAATTATCTAAACGGGCTTGCATAGTTTCTCGCCATTCTTCACTTGGACAAGCAGTAATCAATTTTCGATACTCTTCACTTGATGGCGCTTCTATCAAATAAGACTCTACCAATTTTAGCAAATCCCACTCTACTCCATACATTCCACCTTCGGGGAAAATGTCAATCAATACGCCTACTTCTTCTCTTGTCAATGGCGTTTTTACATTGGAGAGCAATTCGTCATACATGTTGATGGTTTCTTCTGTAGGGTCATCTTTCACTGCGTCTGGCATTTGACCGAGAAGTTTCAATTTTATAATTGCCTCCTGCACCTTTACTCCCTCCAATTTCTCGTTCTCTATTTTCTCCCCCGCTGCGGGTTTGGATTTTTCAGCAAGTCCGACTTCTGTGCAATCTTTTTCAGCCACTTCTTTTCTTCCTCGGACAGCTTTTTCAAATTCAGCTTGAGCCGCTTACAGATAAACGCCAAAGCCGCTTGCTCCGGGTCGCTGTCTGGACTGGCAGTTTCCTCGGCGGTCTGCAAGAAATCTTCCAGCGGATTGTCCTCCGGAACGCTGAAAAAATCGTCCTTATGGGCTTCCCGCAGGTCAAGGGCTATCTTGTTTATGTCTTGCTGTATCACATAGCGGCAAAAGCTGTCATCGTCAATATGGGCGGCGACAAGCTGCCTTAACTGCGGGTCGGACAAGCCGGGATTGTGCTGCTTCATAATGGTTGCGCTCATAATATCCACAATGGCATTTGCGCTCTGTACCTGCTTGACTGCCGTTCCGTTCACATAGATTTCAAGGTCAGCCATCAGCCGGGGGAAATCCGGGTGTACCGCCAGCTCACACAAGAGGGAAGTATCCACCCGCCCACTTTTCAATAGTTCAATCATATCATCACTCAAGCGCAGGTCTGCAAGATCGGCGTTTGGGTGATTTTTTGTTTTAGAGCGTCCCAGCAGGTAATCAACGGTCACGTCGTAAAACTTCGCCAGCTGGATAAGGGCATGGTGGCTGATGTCTTTGAGATTGTCTCCCTCATAACTGCCTAAAGCAGATTTGGAAAGGTGAGTTTCCTCCGCAAGCTGTTCCAGCGTCAGCCCTCGTTCCACACGCAGGTCTTTCAATCGTTCTTGTATGGATAGTTCCATGCACTCCCTCCTTGTCTGCTTGATAATTTGGAAGTTATTCGCACAATTCCTTACGGATATTTTCGCAGTCTTTCGCCATTTCCAGCATATCTTCATCATCTACCATTTCATGAAGATCATATTCGAGCGGAGAAGCACAGAACTCTGCTAAAGCCCGATTCATTGCTTGATCCTCCTCTGGCGTAGTTATGATTTTTACAAACCTATCTCGTTTTTCCCCATCAAACAGATTTTTTATATTGAACCCACCACTTTTCTTACTCTCAAGAATAAGTGCTGCCAAATCAGTTGCCAAATCAATAGCATAATAAAATTCGTGACATTGGCCCTCCGAATCAATGTATTCTAAATTGGGTGAGATATGGAAATTCCAGTTTAGTTTGCTAAGGCCAGTATCATTGAATATCTCACTCAGAGGTATTTCAGTTTTGCCTTTGTCATAGAGGTAGTCCACCAAGGTCAGGCTATCGTCTGTGCCACCGATATAGTTATACCAATATTTTTTAATATACATTTTATCTCCTCCTTATCACTTCCGCTTTGTCGTTCTGTTTTTTTATTATATCACAATTCCGAGAGCGTGGAAATAGGCAGTTTTTTGGGCGGATTTCCTACCTTTCGGATATACGGGACGGGCGATCATTTAGGTGTAGACTTAGGGTAGTTCATCGATGAGCTGCACCTTGAAAAATGAATGACCGTCCGAAAAGGAATACCCCGGCAGGGGAAGCACCGCAAGAAGCCAATTTCTGGACACTTTGTCCAGAGGTCACTTCGGGACAACTTGTCCCGAAGCTGTGGGGAGCGTGCCAACGCCGGAACACGCCGCAGGAATGGGGCAGGAAGCCTTTTCGGAGAGAGCGGCAACGGAAAGCAAAATGGAGGAAACACATGAGAGAGAACCCATATAAACGACTGCCGCCCATAGAGCGCAAGCAAGACGGTTCCCTTTACCGCATGACCCCAGCGCAGCGGAAACAGGCAAACGCCCTGATCCGCCGGGAGTGCTGCTGTTATGAGGACGGGAACTGTATGCCCCTTGACGATGGGGACACCTGCACCTGTCCGCAGACGGTTTCTTTCTCGGTCTGCTGTAAGTGGTTCCGCTGGGCGGTCTTGCCGCTGGACGGGACGCTGGAAGCGGAGATTTTCCGGGATAAGGACTTGAAACGCTGTGCGGTCTGCGGCGGTGTGTTCGTCCCTAAATCCAACCGGGCAAAATACTGCCCCGGCTGTGCCGCCAGAGTTCACAGGCGGCAGAAAACAGAAAGTGAACGGAAAAGGAGGTCTTGTGTGGACAGTTAGGGGCTGAAAAGTCCTTGATTTTCAAGGCTTTGCAAGCACAGAACAGGGGCAGGCAATAGAAACTACCGTCTGCCCCCGGAAACAGGCTTCTAACCGTCCACAAACACGATATGACAAACACCATTTATATCCATCAGCCGGAAAAATCGGTCAGCTTTACCCGGCTGCCCAATTTCCTTTTTGAAGCCCCCACATTCACACCCCTGTCCAATGAAGCGAAGATACTGTACGCCTTTATCCTGCGCCGGACGGAGTTGTCCCGTAAGAACGGCTGGGCGGACGAGTACGGGCGCATTTACCTGTACTATCCAATCTGCGAGGTAGTCGCCCTGCTCCACTGTGGGCGGCAGAAAGCCGTCAATACCCTACGGGAATTGCAGTATGCGGGGCTGGTGGAGATCCAGAAGCAGGGCTGTGGAAAACCCAACCGCATTTACCCAAAATCCTATGAAGCGGTTCCAAACACCGACTTCAAGAAATCCGGTTATGGAACGCCGGAGGACTGAAAACCATACCCATGAAGTATGGAAATCACTCCCCGGAAGTACGGAAACCGGACGGTATATAGAAATATAAAGATAAAAAGATTGATTTATATTCTATCCATTCCTATCCTATCAGAGATAGTTTCGGCGGGATTTTCCCTGTGGAAACCCGCTGGAAAAGAATGGAACGAGGAAAGGAGCAGAATGGCACAACACGCAATTTTGCGGTTTGAGAAACACAAGGGCAACCCGGCAAGGCCGCTGGAAGCCCATCACGAACGGCAGAAAGAGCAATACGCCAGCAACCCCGACATTGACACCAGCCGGAGCAAATACAACTTCCATATCGTCAAGCCGGAGGGCAGGTACTATCATTTTATTCAAAACCGTATCGAACAGGCCGGTTGCCGTACAAGGAAAGACAGCACCCGGTTTGTGGATACGCTCATTACCGCCAGCCCAGAGTTTTTCAAGAAGAAGTCGCCAAAGGAGATACAAGCGTTTTTCCAGAGGGCGGCAGACTTCCTCATCGGGCGGGTAGGCAGGGAAAATATCGTGTCGGCCGTGGTACACATGGACGAGAAAACACCCCACCTGCATTTGGTCTTTGTCCCTCTGACAGAGGACAACCGCTTGTGTGCAAAGGAGATTATCGGGAACAGAGCCAACCTCACAAAATGGCAGGACGATTTTCACGCTTATATGGTGGAGAAATATCCCGACTTGGAGCGTGGGGAAAGCGCCAGCAAGACAGGCAGGAAGCATATCCCCACCCGTCTGTTCAAGCAGGCGGTCAATCTCTCCAAACAGGCAAGAGCCATTGAAGCCACGCTGGGCGATATTACCCCGTTCAACGCCGGAAAGAAAAAAGAGGAAGCCCTCTCCATGCTGAAAAAGTGGTTCCCGCAGATGGAGAATTTCTCCGGGCAACTGAAAAAATACAAGGTCACAATCAATGACCTGTTAGCGGAAAATGAAAAGCTGGAAGCAAGGGCAAAAGCCAGTGAAAAAGGCAAGATGAAAGATACGATGGAACGGGCAAAGCTGAAAAGCGAACTGGACAATTTACAGCGGCTGGTTGACCGTATCCCGCCGGAAGTGCTGGCGGAGTTGAAGCGGCAACAGCGGCACACAAAGGAAAGGTGATTTTATAAGCAGATTTTTACGCCGTCCCTGTGCGGCATTGTACCTTGAAAATTGAATACAGGAGGTTCTATGGAGCATATCAGATACAAAAAAGAAACAGAGGTCGTGACTTTTCAGGGAAAAGAAATCACGCTGGAAAACCTCTCCCCGGTGTTCACGCCGGAACAGGAAGTGGCCAAACGCCGGGAACTGGAGCAGCAGCTTTATGAGGTGTTCCGCAAATATGCCGATAAGCGGCAGAAAGAGGAAGCCGGGGCGTAAGGTTTTCCGAAGCCATCGTTGATTTACGGGGCTGCTGGCGGTATAATAGAACTGTCAGCAGCTCCGTTTCTTTTTTAAGAAAAGGAGCGACAAAATGAATAACAGAATAGACGCAATCTATGCAAGGCAATCGGTAGACAAAAAGGACAGCATTTCCATTGAAAGCCAGATTGAGTTTTGCAAATACGAATTGAAAGGCGGGAACTGTAAGGAATACACAGACAAAGGGTACAGCGGCAAGAACACAGACCGTCCAAAGTTTCAAGAACTGGTGCGGGACATTAAGCGGGGCTTGATAGCAAAGGTCGTGGTTTACAAGCTCGACCGTATCAGCCGTTCCATTCTGGACTTTGCCAACATGATGGAGTTGTTCCAGCAATACAATGTGGAGTTTGTGTCCTCTACGGAAAAGTTTGATACCTCTACTCCGATGGGGCGGGCTATGCTGAATATCTGTATCGTGTTCGCCCAGCTTGAACGGGAAACGATACAGAAGCGGGTGACGGACGCTTATTATTCCCGCAGCCAGCGAGGGTTTAAGATGGGTGGAAAAGCCCCTTATGGCTTCCATACAGAGCCAATCAAGATGGACGGTATCAACACAAAGAAGCTGGTGGTAAACCCAGACGAAGCGGCAAATATCCGGCTGATGTTCGAGATGTACGCCCAGCCCACAACCTCCTACGGGGACATTACCCGGTACTTTGCCGAACAGGGAATTTTATTCAACGGCAAGGAACTAATACGCCCCACGCTGGCGCAGATGTTACGCAATCCTGTCTATGTGCGGGCAGACCTTGATGTGTACGAATTTTTCAAAAGTCAAGGGACAATCATTGTCAATGACGCTGCCGATTTTACCGGCATGAATGGCTGCTATCTGTATCAAGGGCGGGATGTGAAGCCCAGCAAAAAGAACGACTTGAAAGACCAAATGCTGGTGTTGGCTCCCCATGAGGGCATTGTCCCCTCCGACATCTGGCTGACCTGCCGCAAGAAGCTGATGAACAACATGAAAATCCAGTCTGCCCGGAAAGCAACCCATACATGGCTGGCGGGAAAAATCAAGTGCGGAAACTGCGGATATGCCCTTATGAGCATTAACAATCCTGTGGGAAAGCAATATCTCCGCTGCACAAAGCGGCTGGACAATAAAAGCTGTGCCGGGTGTGGGAAAATCATCACTTCGGAGCTGGAAGCGGTGGTTTACCAGCAGATGGTGAAAAAGCTGGAAAAGCACAAGACGCTGACGGGCAGGAAGAAAGCGGCAAAGGCAAACCCGAAAATCGCCGCCCTGCAAGTGGAACTTCTCCATGTGGACAGCGAGATTGAAAAGCTGGTGGACAGTCTGACGGGCGCAAACAATGTGCTGCTCTCCTATGTGAATGTGAAGATAGCGGAACTGGACGGGCGCAAGCAGGAACTTCTGGCGAGGATAGCGGAGTTGACAGTGGAAGCCATCAGCCCGGAACAGGTCAGCCAGATTTCCGGCTACCTCGACACTTGGGAGGATGTATCCTTTGACGACAAGCGGCGTGTGGTGGATTTGATGATTACCACCATAGCCGCCACAAGCGATAGTTTGAATATCACATGGAAAATCTGACGGGCGGAACCCCTCCCGTCAGATACCTACCCTGTGTAGTCCCTTGTAAACTGTACTTTTGTATGCGCTAAACTATTATTGTCCATTTTGGACCTCCTGTGCTTTTTTATTTGTGGTTTGCAGACCTACATCTAGTTTAGCACAGGAGTTGCTTTAATCTGAAGATATTCCCTCCACCTGCAGAGCAGGTGGTTTATTTTTACTGTGACACAATAAAAGGGCTGATGCCCGGCTTGATTCATATGCCGGGCGTCAGCCCTTTTCCTGTCCTGCCGCTGTTCCGGCGGGATTTTAATTATTCTGCAAATAACATAATCTTGGAAGCTGTGTTCTCATCATCTGACCAGACCACGCATTTCCTTCCCTGGGTCAGGTCATCCAGGGTCACGATGTTCCTGGTAAGATAGGGGAAAATGTTGCAGTCGTCCGCCAGGGTGTACTCGGTTCCGTCCGCTGCTGTCAGCACGGATTTGGACGTGGACGCGTCCGTAACCATGGACTTGACCTCCACATAATCAGGCGCCTTGGCATCTGCCGGGAGATTGGTGAAAATCATAGTGGCATTGGTCATGGGCGGAAGGCTCATGGTCATGGCCGGCCCTATGTAGGCGTAAATGGTATCCCCGTCCTTCATATCCTCCAGGGCTGCCGGGAATCCTGTCATGGCATCCAGGATATAGGTCATATCGTCAGCCACGTTGAGAATGATTTCACCGCTGGTGCTCATGCCGGACTGATTGTCAATGGAAAGCCTGCCATCCTCCAGCTTTGTCACTGGTCCGTATATCCGGATGGACTGTGGTATCTCAGGCTGGCTCTCCTCCATGCTCTCAATGGCTCCGGTGACTGATTCCACTACCGTGGTGTCATTCACAGTGGTTTCTTCCTTAGTCTCTTCAGCTGCCACGGAACTGCCGGTGGTTGTCTCGGCGTTGACGCTTGCCGAGCAGCCTGCTGCACCCAGGGCTATGGCTGCACAAATCCCTACTGCATATAAATGATATTTTCTCAATATAATCTTCTCCTTTTCATCGGCCCGCCGGAAGACGCCAGTCCGCCGGAAGGCACTTGTTATGTCTGTATGAGAAGTATATATCATTTACCGTCCATATCCAATAAAGGATTTCTTAATAATTCTGAATTTAGAATGAACCTTATGACGAATATTACAAAATGTTTACACAAATCCTTCTTAATCTTTGCCGGGTCTTTACCGAGCCATTTCACTCTGGGGGCCAGCCTGGTTGTGGGCCCGGATAATGGTTTCTATCTCTTCCAGGTTGGAGGACGGAAGGTCGCCGGGAATGGTATTTTTCACAGCAGCCGTGGCATTGCCGAAGGCTACTGCCCTGGCGCAGTCACCGCCCGAGCTGAGCAGTCCGTAAAGGGCCCCGGATATATAGGCGTCGCCGCTGCCAATCCGGTCCACCACCTCGATATCCCGGTATGGCTCCTCCTCAAAGTATTCATCCTTGGCAGCATCGTATATCAGGGAACCAAAGGTATGGCGCTTGGGACTGTGGACGATTCTCTGGGTGGAAGCCACGATGGAGATGGGGTATTCCTCGGTAAAGCTCTTCATCATCTCCCGGGCTGTTCCTGTCTTTAAGAAGGTAAGCCTGGCCGTGTCCTCGGAACAGAAGAAAATGTCCACATAGGGAAGGATTCGCAGGATACATTCCCTGGCCTGGTCCCCGGTCCACAGATTTCCCCTGAAATTCACGTCAAAGGATACCAGGGTGCCCGCTGCCTTGAACCGCTTAATCATCTCTATGGTAGTCTCGCGGATTTCTTCATTTAAAGCCAGGGTGATGCCTGTGGTATGGAAACATTTGGAAGCCGTGTAAACCTCCTCCGGTATCTCATCAATATCCAGCGAAAAAAAGGAGCTGTGGTTGCGGTCATAAATCACTTTTGGCTTTCTGGGATAAGCACCGTTCTCATAGTAGTAGATGCCAACCCTGGCTGCGGGGGACTGGTCATACATGAAGAAGTCGTCGCTGACCCCGAAGGAACGAATCTTGCCTTTCATAAAGCTGCCTATATCATGGGCCGGAAGTTTGGATATAACGCCTGTGTGAAGTCCCAGAAGGGCAGCCCCCACTGCCACGTTCAGTTCTGCCCCGCCCACCTGCTTGACAAAGGTGTCGCCTCTGGACAGACGCTCGTTATCCGGGGGTGAAAGCCTGAGAAGCACCTGTCCCAGTGTAAGAAGGTCGAAATTCCTGCCGTTTGTCTCTACCATATCATATCTCCTTTTCATATAAGAAACCATATAAGAAACCATATAAGAAACGGCTAATACCTCTGAAAAGGATTAGCCGTCTCTAATTGTCTGATTGTCAATATCCTGGTCTATCTCTGAACACGGCCTGAACCGTCGCCGCCGGCCAGATTCTCAACATCTGCCCTGGTCACCAGGTTGAAGTCTCCGGGAATGGTGTGCTTTAATGCGGATGCAGCTACTGCATACTCCAGGGCTGCCTTCATGTCCTTGCCGTCCACCAGGCCGCAGATTAAACCTGCTGCAAAGGAGTCGCCGCCGCCTACACGGTCAACGATTGGTGTAATGTGGTACTTTCTGGAGTGATAGAACTCACGTGTCTTTCCATCCATGATGCATGCGGACCAGCCGTTGTCGGAAGCGCTGTGGCTCTCGCGCAGGGAGCTGATGATGTACTTAAAGCCGAACTTGTCAGCCATCTGGTTGAAAATGTCAACATATCCGGCCAGCTCCAGCTCTCCGGAGGTAACATCGGTGTTGCCCGGCTTGAAGCCCAGAACCTTCTCTGCATCTTCTTCGTTGCCAATGCATACATCCACGTACTGCATCAGATTGGTCATGACCTTCTGTGCCTTTTCAGAGGACCACAGTTTCTTACGGAAGTTTAAGTCAACAGACACAGTCACATTGTGTGCCTTAGCTGCCTTTAATGCTGCCTCGGTGAGTTCGATGGCTGCATCGCTGACAGCTGGTGTGATTCCGGTAAAGTGGAACCAGTCAGCATCTGCAAAAATTTCATCAAAGTTAAACTGGTCAGCTGTTGCTGTGGAGATGGAGCTGTGGGCACGGTCGTAAACAACGTTGGAAGCCCTCATGGCAGAGCCTGTCTCCAGGAAGTAGATGCCCAGTCTCTCGCCGCTTCTGGCAATGTGCTTTGTACCCACATTATACTTTCTCAGTGCAGCCACTGCGCACTCTCCAATGGGGTTAGCCGGCACTGCGGTGATGAATTCAGCCTCATGGCCGTAGTTTGCAAGAGAAACTGCCACGTTTGCCTCGCCGCCGCCGTAATTGATGTCGAACTCGTCTGCCTGGATGAACTTCTCATTGTTTGGGGTGGATAATCTTAACATGATTTCGCCCATGGTAACAATCTTTGCCATTGTATGATTCTCCTTTAATCTCTAATCTCTTCTTACATGATATATGAAATGATGCTTACGGTACGGTTTAATCTATGCCCTTGCTGCTGCAACTGCTGCAACGAACTCCTGTGCCTTGGCTGTAACGGCTGCAAAGTCACCTGTCTTGGCGCCCTTTGTCAGGCTGCTTCCTGTTCCGACTGCGTAAGCGCCGGCCTTAATCCACTTGTCAACATTGTCAACGTCAACGCCGCCGGACGGCATGAACTCACCCTGAGGAAGGGGTCCCTTGAAGGAGCTGATAGCTGCCGGTCCCACAATGTTGCCTGGGAAAATCTTGATGATGTCACAGCCGGCTTCCATAGCGGTAATGGCCTCGGTTGGGGTCATGACGCCTGGCAGCATGGGAACTCTGTAGCGGTTGCACAGACGGATGGTATCTACGTTAAGGCCCGGGCTTACAATGTAGTTGGCGCCGGCCAGAATGCAGGCTCTTGCTGTCTCAGGATCCAGTACGGTACCTGCGCCGATTACAATCTTGTCATTGCCTTTATACTTCTCAGCCATCAGTTTGATGAAGCCAACCGGGTCTCCGTCATCCATGGTCATGGTAAGCTCGATGAAGTTGATTCCGCCTGCAATGATGGCGTCAACTACCTTCTCACCCTGCTCATAGTTCTTTGCGCGAACAACAGCAACCAGACAGTCTTCTTTCATTCTTGCTAAAACTTGTTCTTTCTTCATCTTCATTCTCCTTCTCTTTAAATTCGCATATGCGAATCAGTTTCATAATTACGATTTGTATACTTAAATTCTAATCGCTGTCTCATGATTTGTCAACAGCAAAACTGGTAAAAATATAAGTTTATTTTCCTATACATGCCTTATATATCCCAACAGCCGTGACAGCTGGGCGCCCTTGTCGCTTACCAGGCGTCCCAGGGCGTCATAATCCTCTGTGGGTTTATACAGACTGGAGACGCTGATGGCTCCCATTACATTACCATCCTGCCCAAATACGGGTGCTCCTACACATTCCATGTGTTCTTCCAGTTCCCTGGCATCAAAGGCGTATCCCTTTTCCCGCACAAACTCCAGCTCTTTCTCAAATGCTTCCCGGGTGCAGATTGTCCTGTCCGTGTGTTTCTTAAAGCTGATGCGGGACAATACACCGTCCCGGTCCTCTTCCTCGGTGTAGGCCATTATGGCCTTGCCCAGGGATGTGCAGTAAATGGGATTCTTGGTTCCCACGGTGGCCGTGGTAATGATGGGGTTCTCCGGTTCAAACTTGCAGATATATACAATGGAATCGTCGGAACGGACTCCAAAGAACACGGTTTTCCCCACCTCCCTGGCAAAGGCCTTGAGCACCGGGTCAATGGTGCTGATGAAATCCAGGTTGTTCGTATAATTGATTCCAATCCGGTAGGCTGTCAGGCCGATGGTATATCTCTGCTTCTGCTCCCTTGCCACATGAATCATGCCGGTCTGTACCAGGGTGGTCACAATATCGTAAGCGCTGGTCTTAGGCATGTCCAGCTTTGCGCATATCTCATCCAGGGTAATGCCGTCCGGTTTTTTTGACACCAGTTTCAGTATCTCCACGGTGCGCAGCGTGGTTCTGTTTAGTTTCATGGACACCTCCTGCTCAATCATTCGCATATACATCTCGTATCCGTATATACGATATCTAATACTCAGTATACCTCAGACCGGCAGGAGATGCAAGAAGAATTTACATGAAAAAAAGTACCATTTAATGGTCACATGCACACTGTTTTTCCTACAGAGTCACACCTTGTTTGAAAATAGCCATATCATGGAATCCGGCCTCCTCTGACTTGACCTTCCTGCCGGACGCAACAGCCAGCACATAGTTAAGCAGCTCCTCTGCCAGCTCTTCCTTGGTCATATCCTCCACCATGCGGCCTGCGTTAAAGTCAATCCAGTTATCCTTATGGCCGGCAAGTCTGGAGTTGCTGGATATCTTGACCGTAGGAACCGGTGATGCAAAGGGGGTTCCCCTTCCGGTTGTAAAGAGCACGATGTGGGCGCCTGACACAGCCAGTGCCGTGGAGGCCACCAGGTCATTGCCAGGGGCGCTTAAAAGGTTCAGACCCTTTACCTTCACCGGCTCGCCGTATTCCAGCACTCCCCTGACAAGGGCGCTTCCCGACTTCTGGGTACACCCCAGGGACTTGTCCTCCAGGGTGGAGATGCCTCCCTTTTTATTGCCTGGGGAAGGGTTTTCATAGATGGTCTGGTTGTGGCTGGTAAAATAATTCTTAAAATTATTAATCAGGTCAACGGTCTTCTCAAACAGCTCCGGAGTGGCGCAGCGGTTCATGAGAAGGGTTTCCGCACCGAACATCTCAGGCACCTCCGTCAGAATGGTGGTTCCGCCCTTGCTTACCAGCAAATCGGAAAACGCGCCTACCACGGGATTGGCCGTGATGCCGGACAGTCCGTCGGAGCCGCCGCACTTCATACCGATGATGAGCTCGCTGGCATCTATCTTTTCCCTGGAAAATGCGCCTGCATAGGCTGCCAGCTCCTTAAGAAGGCCCATGGCAGTCTCCATCTCATCCTCCACATCCTGACACTGAAGGAACTTCACGCGGTCCTCGTCGTACGCTCCGATATAGTCCATGAGCACTGGAATATTGCTGTTCTCGCACCCCAGTCCAAGCACCAGCACGCCGCCGGCGTTGGGATGGTGAATCATGTCCGCCAGCACCTTTCTGGTGTTCTCCTGGTCGTCCCCCATCTGGGAACATCCGTAGGGATGGGGAAATGCAATCACATCCTCCACATTGCCGCCCACCAGCTGTCTGGCCTGGCTCTCAAGAGCCTTGGCAATGGAGTTGACACAGCCTACCGTGGGGATAATCCATATCTCGTTGCGGATGCCTGCCTTTCCGTCCGGCCTGCGGTACCCCTCAAAATATGCGTGTTCCGTAGGAGCCACATCATTTTCCCGGGGATTATAATCATAAGTAAGCACGTCTCCCAGGGCCGTCTTCACATTGTGGACATGGACCCAGGCTCCTGCTTCTATGTCCTCTTTCGCGTAACCGATTCGGAAGCCGTACTTCACCACTTCCTCCCCGGCCTTTATGGGCCTTAAGGCAAACTTGTGTCCCTGGGGTATATCCTCCCGGAGGCAGACCTCTGCACCTGCCTTACCCATTGTCTCACCCTTTGCAAGGGGACGCAGCGCAACCGCCACATTGTCGTTTTCATGAATTTTTACAATATCCTGCATGGCCATTCATTCTCCTATCATCTTTGTTTTCTTTGATTCTGCGTGCCTGTTCTGGTATGCTGTTTCGTGGTTTATTTTTGTAAGTGCTTACAATTATTCTACTCATTTTCCGGTCAGAAGTCAATAAAAAAATAGAAAAGTATTGCATTATCTACGCGGAATATGTATAATGTACTTAGCTTGTAAGCGCTTACAGAATGTGAGGTTAGTTTATGAATATATATGATGTTTCTGAACATGCGGGGGTATCCATCGCCACTGTGTCCAGAGTACTCAATGGAAATCCCAATGTCAGTGAAAAGACCAGAGAAAAGGTCTTGAAAGTTATGGACGAGTTGGGTTATACTCCTAATGTGTTCGCCAGAGGCCTGGGACTGAATACCATGCAGACCATCGGAATCATGTGTTCCGATTCGTCGGACCCATACCTGGCGGGCGCCATTTACTATCTGGAACGCGGACTCCGCTCCCACGGTTACGACGCCATCCTCTGCTGCACCGGCTATGACCTGGACGCCAAGCAGAAGTATTTTGATTTGCTGCGTTCCAAGCGGGTGGATGCCATCATCCTGGCCGGTTCCAAGTTTGTGGAGATGCGGGCCAAGGATAACGCCTATATCATTGAGGCTGCTTCCGACCTTCCCATCATGCTGGTCAACGGCTTTCTGGAAGGTGAGAATATCTACAGCACGGTCTGCGACGACCGCGCGGCCGTGTACGGCGCTGTCAGCCAGCTGCTCTCCTCGGGACGCAGGCGTATCCTGTATGTGTACACCAGCTATTCCTACAGCGGAGTCAATAAACTGGAGGGATACAAGGACGCCCTGAAGGAAAAGGGTATTGCGCCCTGCAGCGAACTCATCCGCCAGTGTCCCAAGGATATAGAGGCCGCCAGGGACCTGCTGCTGTCCCTTCGTAACGAGGGATTGGAATTCGATGCAGTGGTCACCTCCGATGATTCCCTGGCCGTGGGCGCTGTGAAATATGCCCACACAGCCGGCATCTCCATTCCCGATGAGCTGAGCATTATCGGTTATAACAACTCCCTGCTGGCCCGGTGTACGGACCCGGAGATTACATCCATTGACAGCAAGGTGGAAGCACTCTGCACCACCACCATCAACACTCTTATGGGGGTTTTCAGCGGTGTTAATGTGCCCAGCAGGACCACAATCGCCTCTGATTTAATAAAAAGGAAAACCACAAATTTTTAATTCTTAAGGAGGAATATCACACATGAAACAATTTATGGACAAGGATTTCTTATTATCAACGGATATGGCCAGGACACTGTACCATGATTTTGCAGAGAATATGCCGATACTGGACTATCACTGTCACATCAATCCCCAGGAAATCTATGAGGACCGCAAGTTTGACACCATCACCCAGGTATGGCTGGGCGGCGACCATTACAAATGGCGTCAGATGCGTTCCAACGGCGTGGACGAAAAGTATGTAACCGGCGACAGCACGGACAGGGAAAAATTCCAGGCCTGGGCTGAGACCCTGCCAAAGCTCATCGGCAACCCGCTGTACCACTGGAGCCATCTGGAGCTGAGAAAGTATTTCGGATACCAGGGCTACTTAAACGGCGATACTGCGGAGGAGGTATGGAACCTGTGCAACTCCAGGCTGCAGGAGGATTCCATGACCGTCCGCAACCTGATAAAGCAGTCAGGCGTGACCCTGATTTGCACCACGGACGACCCGGTGGACTCCCTGGAATGGCATAAGAAGATTGCAGAGGATGACACCTTCGACGTACAGGTGCTTCCGGCCTGGAGACCTGACAAGGCTATGAACGTTGAGAAGCCAACCTTTGGCGCTTACATGGCGCAGCTCTCCCAGGTCAGCGGCGTCCAGATTACTGATTTTGCGTCCTTAAAGGAAGCCCTTAAGAAGCGCATGGCATTCTTTACATCCATGGGATGCTGCGTATCCGACCATGCTCTGGAGTACGTAATGTACGCGCCTGCCACTGACGCTGAGGTGGACGCCATCCTTGCCAAGGGGTTAAAGGGCGAGGCCGTATCCAAGGAAGAGGAGCTGAAGTTCAAGACAGCCTTTATGCTGTTCGTTGCCCGGGAGTACAATGCCATGGGATGGATTATGCAGATTCACTATGGCTGCAAGAGGGACAACAATGGCTACATGTTCGAGAAGCTGGGAGCTGATACCGGATTTGACTGTATCAACAACTATGCTCCAAGTGCGCAGATGGCTGATTTCTTAAATGCACTGAGCACCAACAACGAGATTCCAAAGACCATCCTGTACTCCCTGAATCCCAACGACAACGCTTCCATCGGAACCATTATCGGCTGCTTCCAGGAGAAATTCCCGGGCAAGATTCAGCAGGGCTCCGCATGGTGGTTCAATGACCACAAGATTGGCATGACCGAGCAGATGACATCCCTGGCCAACTTAGGATGCCTGGGCAACTTCATCGGTATGCTGACAGACTCCAGAAGTTTCCTGTCCTACACCAGGCATGAGTACTTCCGCCGCATCCTCTGCAGCCTGATTGGCGGCTGGGTAGAAAACGGCGAGTATCCCGCTGACATGACGGCCCTGGAGGAAATCATAAAGGGTATCTGCTACAACAACTCCGTGAAATATTTCGGATTTAAGCTGGATGAAGTGAACTAAATATTATCTTTGATAACAGCACAGGGAACTGCCCATGGTATCGGGCAGTCCCCTGTTTTTGATTTCCGCCTGTGTCTTCATACTGCGGAAGCAGCCTTTCCCCTTCTTGCAAACTGCAGAAAGGCAGTCACCAGACCGCTGACGCAGAGCATTGCGTAAAAGCTGATTCCACGGCTTAAGAGCATCACGGAAAAGCTCTGTCCTGCCCCCAAAAGGGTGCGGTACAGCGCAAGGAAACCGCCCTCTGAAGCCCCCACGGAGCCGGGAAGGGGAACTGCTGTTACCGCCAGGCTCAATATGGCCTGGAGAGCCAGGAATTGTTCTGCTGCCGCGGATATGCCCAGGGCCCGGCAGGCACAGTACGGCACCATATAAAGGGCAGTCAGCTGAAGGGCTCCATGTATGAACATCCTGACCACCACCAGGGGATACTGCCGCAGGTAGGCGCCTCCCCTGCTGTACTCGTCAATCAGGCCCTCCACCTTCTGCACCGCCCTCTTCCTGTTCTTAATGATTCCAGTCCTGCACAGCCCTCCCACCATAAACAGCATTGTTTTCTCCGCCAGAAGGCCGTTGAGGATGATTAACAGGATAAGGCCTGAACAGAATCCATTTACCAGCACCCCGAAAATCAGAAGCAGCCTTATGATTCTGCCCTGTCCCATGACAAAGGTCAGATTGGTTCCAATCATGATGCACCCGTAAACCAGCACCGTCATCTGATACGCCGCGGCCGTGGCCAGAAGGGAAAATGAACTGTGGGCAGCTCCAAAGCCGTCCCTCACCATATAGTAAAGCTGCATGGGCTGTCCCCCTGTGGCAGAAGGAGTAATGGCGCTGAAGTAAAAATCCGCAAATGCATAGGACAGGGACCGCCAGTAGGGAACCTTTTTCCGGAAGGTCCTCATTAAAAGCCTGATATTGGCCGCCTCACAATTGACAAAGAGGAACATGCAGGCAAAACCCAGGCATACAAACCGGATATCCGCCCTCATGAATGTACTGCCCAGGGTCTGGACGGAGTGACTGCCCAGCAGCACATGGAAGGTTAACCAGGCCAGGGCAGCCACCAGACAGAGCCCTATGGACATTTCCTTCCAGTTCATCTTTTTCTGCTCCATTCCCTGTTCCTCCTTTCCCATCATTCTCCCGGTATAAGCTGTGTCTATTATACCGTCCAATTCTTAAAAACTTATGATTATTTTCTGAATGTTTTTGTATTTTTTACCGCACTTGCGTATAAAGGACAAAAAGACCGCTGCACAACGGGATTCATCTCCCTCTGTACAACGGTCCTGCTTGCTCTTTCAGCCTGCCTCATCCTCTATTTGAGACGCACCACATGCTGACAGTATATATACATATTTTTGATTTTCTTGGCCTGCTGCCCATCATCTCCCAGTACAATGGGCTGCGTTCCCGTAGGGGTGATATAAAGCTTGAATGCAATGGCATCCTGCCCAATCTTCATGGACCTTACAGGCATGTATTGGAAATTGCCATGTTCGATTCCCAGATATTCATACATGCTGTGCTCCAAATCAGGATTAGCAAACACCCGCACCACATCTGATTCCCCTTTCATGTCGATGATTGCCCTGGCCTCCTCAAATTTAATGTTGGTAAAGCGGTAATCACCATTACCAATGATGTAGGCCAGCGTGCCGTTATCCAGTAACAGTAAAGGATCCGTCTGCGCCATCTAAAAACCCCCTTTTCAAAATGCCTTTTTATTTGTCTTATATTAATCATAATGCCTTATATGGGGAATGTCAATATAATCAGAAAATTATCAATATTGTTTGTCAATTAACTATCAATTAATCGGATTTTCCGAATACTGTTTCTATTCATTCGTTTCCTTTTCATAAAAACATATTCTAAATGCAAAAAAGATTACAGGATTCTCTCCCATAATCTTCTCTTTCCTCATGTCCAAACAATGTATGTGAGCAGGACGATAAGCCGGGTTATGTCATTGGATGGCCATCTATCTAGGACTGCCGTCGCCGGCAGCCTCAAGCAACCTACCCGGAAGCTGACGGGCAGCCATATGCTTCCTGTTCGGTCTTGCTTCGAGTGGGGTTTACATGTGCCCCGCCTGTTACCAGACGGGCGGTAGTCTCTTACACTGCCCTTCCACCCTTACCTTTTAGGCCGAAGCCTGAAAGGCGGTACATTTCTGTTGCACTGTCCCTGGAGTCGCCTCCGCCAGACGTTATCTGGCACCCTGCCCTGTGAAGCCCGGACTTTCCTCTCCCGCGGCCTTGCGGTATCGCGGCAGCGGCCATCTGTCCTACTCACAACGTGTATTAGTCTAACACAGAATCACGGGTTTGTCCAGAGGAACCCTGCTGCTTTTCCCTGTATTCCGACGGCGGGCAGCCTGTGTATTTCTTAAAGGCAGTGCTGAAATAGGGAATGTTGCTGTAACCGGTCATCATGGCAATCTCATAAATCTTGCGGTTGGGGTCCCGCATCAGCTCCTTTGCCTTTTCCATGCGCAGCTTCAGAAGGTAATCCGTAAAGGACACCCCTGTCTCGCTCTTAAAGGAGGTGCTGAACCTGGCGCTGCTCAGACCGGCGGCTGCGGCCGCATCCTCCAGGGACAGGGCGGGACTGCTGTAGCATTCCTCCATATAGCCCAGCGCCTTTACCACCGGCCTGGAATATGCGCCGGATTTCTGGCTGCCCGCATACTCGCAGATACGCCTCAGGTTCTCCCCCAGCACCCGGATGGCCTTTCCAATAGTCTCGCACCCAATCAGTTTCTTATACTCCTCCACCGGATTCTCAAACACCAGCTCCGGGCTTATGCCTGCATTTCCCAGTTCCTTAAGGACCGCGCTGTACAGGCTGCTGACCATGAACTGCATATAGATATAAGAATCCATCCCTGTCTGCATAAGCAGCGCCTCCAGCTCTCCCATGCGCTTTTCCAGCAGTTTCACATTGCCGCTTTTTACCGGGGTGATAAGGTCGATATCCAGTATGGGCGACGGGTCATTCTCCTTTCCCTCCCCTTTGATATCCTGAAAGCGCAGATTCTGGTTATCCCCTCTGATGTATTTTAATTTCAGGGCCTCATGCGCCTCCTGATAACATTGGTCCAGCAGCCGGATACCCCGCAGCACATTGCTCTGGGCACTGGTCAGGCTCAGGCCCTGCTCTGAAAACATCTGCCTGGTACGGCTTAGATAGAGACCTGCCCGCATTTCCACCGTCATCCTGGTGGGGGCAATCACTGCAATTTCACAGCGGTTCTCCCTCTGCATCAGAACATAGGCGCCCTGTTCCCTCATATGGCCTGCCGCTGCTGCCATGAGCCCGCCCTTGTCCTGGGATTCAAAGATAAGGACCATGCAGTGGTCATGCTCCATCTCCATTAACGGACCGCTGTCGCTTACCTCGTACATCAGCAGCTTGCGCAGTAAATCTTCCCTGTCCTCAAAGGAATCCTTTTTAGCCTCGTCATACCGCCTGACGCAGTCTGAGGCAAGATGGGTCAGCTCCTCCATGTTGATGGGCTTGGTGAGATAATCCTGGACTCCCAGCTTAAGGGCCCTTCTGGCATATTCAAAATCATCATAACCGCTGAACACGATTGCCATGAGGCCCGGATTCAGCCTCTTCCCTTCCTCTATGAGCTGCAGTCCGTCCACATGGGGCATTCGGATGTCTGTCATGAGAAGCTCCGGCCGCTGTTCCCTAAGCAGCGCCAGACCTTCCTTTCCGTTACCGGCTGTTCCCACCAGCTCTATGCCCAGGGATGCCCAGTCTATGACGCTGCACAAACCCTTTAATATAATCTCATCGTCATCACAGATAATCGCTCTCATCTGACGCCTCCCCCTTTTTCCCAATCCGCAGGGTCACCACGGTCCCCTCGCCCCTGGCTGACTCTATGGACACCCCATATTTCCTGCCGTATACTATCTTAATCTTGTCGTTCACATTGCGCACCCCATAGCCGGTGCCCTGCTGGTCCGAGGATATGGTATCCAGCTCCTGGTTCAGACGTCTGCAGGCGTCCTCATCCATGCCCAGGCCCGTATCCTGCACCTGTAATATGACATCCCCTTCCTGCGGGAAAATATGGATATAAATATACCCTTTCTCCTCCATGGGCTTGATTCCGTGGTAAATGGCATTCTCCACCACTGGCTGCAATATAAGCTTGGGCGTCCTGCATGACAGCACGGAGGGGTCCACATTGATGTCATAGTCGAATTTCTCCTGATACCGCCGGTGCTGGATGCTCAGATAGCTCTTTATGTGCTTTACCTCTTCCTCCACGGTGATGATGTCACGCCCCTTGCTGAGGCTTATCTTGAAAAAGTCTGTCAGGGCTGTCAGCATCTCAATGCTCTCCTCCACCTGCTGCATCCTCAGGGACCAGATAATGGAATCCAGGGTGTTGTACAGGAAGTGGGGATTAATCTGAGCCTGCAGGGCCTTTAGCTCCTCCCGCCTCAGCTTCTCCTGTTCCCGGTATATGGCGTCAATCAGGTTCTTCATCTCACCGGTCATATGGTTAAAGGAATCATACAGCACCCCGATTTCATCCCTCCGCTCTGTCTCAACCGATGTATCCAGGTTGCCGGAGCACACCTGTTCCATGGCTTTTACCAGCGTAAACAGGGGTCTGGTAACTGAATCAGCCACCCTCTCGGACAGTATCATGGATATGGCCGCTGCCAGGGCCAGAAGCATAATCATGAGCACCTTGATATATTCCACGGACCGGGTAATGGATGCCTTTGGTATGACGCCCACGATTTTCCAGTCCGTCTGGTTCAGGGTCTGGTAGACCACCAGCTGCCTCTTGTCCTTCAGCACATGGGACACGCCGTATTCCGGTATTTCACTTAAATTGTCCTCCACCATCCGGCGCGCCTTCTCAACTCCCTCCCGGTCCTTCCAGGGTCCTTCTCCTGCTGTCAGGTTCATAATCCGGTTCCGTTCATCCATCAGAAACACATCCCCTGTGCCGCTGACCGCCCTGGCTGCAATGTCTGACAGCTTGTCGGAGTCAATATCCGCCAGGACCACCCCCTTGGTCCGTCCCGTGGCCTTGTCAATGAATGGAATTCCCATGGATACATAGGATGTGTATGGCGTGCTGACCACATAGGAATTTTCATGGGGCGGAAACCACTGGGCCTGTCCCGTGGCATGGATGATGCGGTACCAGTCCGTGTCCCTGGGGTCCGACACCAGGAAGGATGATGAATTGCTCTTATAACGTCCCCCATTGTCCCCCAGCACATATACGCCGAAAATGTCCCGGTTATAGGAGGGAAGCACCATCAGTTCCATGCTTCCCTCCAAATCGTAGGAATACATCTCCTTTATGGAACGGAACTGGCGCCGTATAAGCTTCTGCATACTGATATTGTCGTTCATGGCGGAACAGACCTGATAGGTCTGGAGGAACAGTTCATTGATGTCCTGGCAGGCATTGCCCACCATCTGGACCGTGGTGGCCTCTGCCTCCTTAAGGATTCTGGATGAGGTCATGTAGTAGTGAAGGGCGCCGGTAAGAATGACAATGCCTGTGGAGGAAGCAGCAAAAGAAAGTATCATCTTCTCCTTTAACATAAGACGTACTCCCAGGTTCCGGCAGGCCCCAAAGCCTGTCCCTTTATTCAGATATGCCTTTATGGTTTCCCTAATACGCATCTTCAAACAATTCCTCCGCATTATCCACGGTGTATTCCCGGTGCTTTACCATGGTCTGGCGGTCCGGCTTTTCTCCCCTCCGGTGCCTGTTTATGATGTCAAATACCGCATCCCCGTATTCCGGACTGCTTTTTACCGTGGCCAGGTACTCCCGGGCAATAATGGCCTTAAACACATCCTGTATGCCGCCGATAGACACAATGACCACGTCCCTGCCCGGTTCCATGCCCGCCAGCTTAAGGGCCTGAAGGACCCCCAGACCGTCCTCATCGCTCTGGGCAAATACCGCATTAAAATCAATGTCCTGGTCGGCAATGACGGACTCCGTCACCTTCTGAGCCGTGAGCCGGTTGCCGCTGCTCTCCACACGTTTGGAAATATACAGGTTGGAGTGCTCCCTTATGCCGTGCATGAAGCCCATGTACCGTTCCCAATCCATGGCCGAGGTTTTTTCTCCCTGAATAACCATGGTATGGCAAGGCTCAATGCCGAAATGCCGGGCCAGTATATCCGCGCACAGCTCTCCCTCTGCATAGTAATCCGAAGCAACATAGCCCAGAACGTAATCTTCCCGGTCATACTCCGGCTCCATCTCCACGTCCTGCTCTGCCAGTATCACCGGCACTCCCCTCTGCCTGGCCTCCAGAAGCACCTGGTCATAGCCCTTCCTGGCGCTGGGAATCAGGATAAGGTAATCAATGCCCGAATCCAGAAGCCTGTATATATCCTCAATCTGCCACTCCAGGCTCTCCTCCTCCGGCGCATGGTAAATCAGCTGTGCCCCTCTCCGCCTGGCCGCCTCCTTAAAGCTCTTAATCTGAGCTGTCTTCCAGGGAGTAAGGGGCTCTGCCTGGGATAATCCCACCCGCAGGCCCTCATGCTCTGTCTCCTGTACAGCCGGAACAAACCATCTGTCCTTTACCAGCCATAAAAGGCATGCAAGCATCACTGCAAAGCACGCCGCAATCATTTTCTTTCTCATATATCACTGCCCCTGTCTCATTTGAATCCTATTATACCAGAAAAGTGTATGAATAGACAGCGAAGTTAATATGAAAGGCATCCATTCACCCGGATAAGACAAGGCTGCCGGAACATACTCTGTCCGGCAGCCTTCCCTGGATATGTAATCCTGTTTTAATAGAACAGATTCACCAGCCCGGTGGAGAACATTGGCACATAGGCCATCAGCAGCATGCAGATGAACAGCATGACATAGAAGGGAATGGACTCCTTGATGAACTCCTTTATCTTACACCTGGTGATGCCGCAGGTGACGAATATCAGAGCACCCATGGGCGGTGTCACGCCGCCGCAGGCCATTGTGAAGATGTAGACCATGGCAAAATGGATGGGGTCGATGCCGTAAGCCTCGGCCACCGGGGCCAGAAGGGGAACCAGCACAATGAGGGCTGCATTTCCCTCAATGAACATGCCCACCACGATGAGGAACAGGATAATGACAAAGAGGAACAGGTATTTATTGTGGATGGTTCCCAGCACCAGGGCCGTAAACTGCTGGGGAATCTGCTCCCTGGTGAGAATCCAGGCAAAGGCGGAGGCGCCGCCCACAATCAGCATGATGGACGCCGTGGTTGCCACGGTTTCCTTAAGGCCTGTGCGGATATCCTTAAGCTTCAGTTCCTTATACACCATCCCCAGAATCAGGGAATAGACAATGGCCACTGCTCCTGCCTCTGTAGGGGTAAAAATTCCCATACGGATGCCGCCGATGATGATAACAGGAAGGCACAGAGGGAGAAAGGCGCTGGCAATCTCAGGGGCTGCCTGCTTCATGGTCAGACGCTCGGTGCGCATGGGTACATAGCCCCTTTTCCTGGAAATGAAGTGCACCAGAATCATCATTGCAACGCACAGAAGCACGCCGGGACCGATTCCTGCAATAAACAGCTTGCCAATGGAAAGATTGGCAATGGAGCCGTAAAGAATCATGGCAATTCCCGGAGGAATCAAAGGCGTAATCATGGATGACATGGCTGTCACCACGGTTGAGAACTGCCTGGAATAGCCGTGATGCTCCATCTCAGGCACCAGCATCTTTGCCTCCATGGCTGCGTCTGCCAGATTGCTTCCCGACAGGCCGCCCATCAGAGTGGACAGAAGTACATTTACCTGGGCCAGACCGCCGGTCATGCGCCCGGTCATTACATTACAGAATCCCATAACACGCTTGGTCACGCCGGAGTAGTTCATGAACACCCCTGCACAGATAAAAAACGGGATAGCCAGAAGAGGAATACTCTCCACGCCTGCCAGGACCCTCTGGCCCAGTATCTTTGTAAAAGGGCCTCCTGTCAGGTAAAAATAAGCCATGGAACCGGAAAGGATGGAGATAAACACCGGAACCTTCAGAAACAGCAGCACCAGCAGAACTGCAGTCGATATCATGATAATACTTGTCTCCATCATTTACGCTTCCTCCCTTTTTCCGGTTAAGTCCCTGTATGTATTCAGGCATACCTGCACCGCCATGGTAAGGCACCCTATGGGCAGCGGCGCATAGATAAGGCTGTAGGGAATCTTCAGAATGTTGGTCACACGGTCATAGCGGACCATCTGCATAATATAGCGGACTCCCTGATATCCCACATAGCAGAGGATGATGACTGCTGCCGCTGCAATGAACACGCTCAGTATTTTCTGAAGCTTTTCCGGGAACATTTCCACTATCACGTCAATGGCAGCATGGTTCCCGCATACAAAGGCATACCTGCCTCCCAGGAACACCACCCAGATGATAAGGGCCAGCTGCACTTCCTCCTGCCATACAAATGGGTCTCCCAGGCAATAGCGCATTATGACCCCAAAGAAGGTGATTCCCACCAGAAGCACCAGGGCCCCGCAGGCTGCCAGCACATCCGCGTTGCAAAGCAGGTTCTTTATCTTATTATCTGATTTCATATTTACTTACCCCTTTCCCCGTACATTTAATCCTGCCTGCCAATAATGGCCTTCATTTCTTCAATCAGTCCCTCTGACCACATGGCCTTAATCTGCGGGTCCTCATAAAATGACTGGCCTGCTGCCTTAAAATCCTCTGGCGTCAGCTCGCTTACGGTCACACCTGCTGCCTTTAATGCTTCCAGCGCTTCCTCGTCCGCTTTCTCTAACTGTTCACTGTTGAATACTCCGGCCTGGTCGCCGCATTCCATCAGAATCTTCTGCTGTTCCTCTGTCAGCGTATGGAAGAAATCTGCTCCCATAATCCAGCAGGTCATGTCGTATGTGTGGGCATCCAGCACCAGGTTCTTGGCCACCTCCTGATAGGCGCCGTTTAAAATAACCGGAAGGGGATTTTCAGCCCCGTCTATGGTTCCCTGCTGCAGGGCCGTATAGATGTCGCTCATGGCCATGGGCGTGGGCGTTGCTCCCAGCGACTCAAATACCTTTATCAGTATGGTCTGGTTGGGTACGCGGATTTTCCTGCCTTTTAAATCGCTGACCGCGTTCACCGGCTTCTTAGTGATGGTATGGCGGATTCCGTATCTCCATGTGGTCAGTATCTTTAAGCCCACATTCTGCTCCAGCTCCTCTGCCTTGCCCGCAAACCAGCTGCTGTCCACCACCTTTTCCAGGTCCTCCCATCCCTCGAACAGGTAGGGAGCAAAGAGAACTCCAAAATCCTGGATTCCCCTGTCCTGGAAAAAAGGTCCGTTGGCCAGGGTGACCACACAGTCGCCGTTGACGGCCTGGTCAATGATATTGTCCTTGCTTCCCAGCTGGCTGGAAGGATACAGGTCCACCCTCATGGTTCCCCCGCTCCGTTCCTCCACCAGCTCCTTCCACTCATGGCAGGCCAGGTCAATGGGTTCCCCCGGATTGTTCTCATAGCCAATCATGATACGGACCTTTTTGCCGCTGCCGTCTGCCGTCTGGCTGCTGTCCGCCTGGCCGCCGCAGCCTGCCAGGGATAAGGCCAGTGTGCAGCTTACCAGTAATGCCAGTACCTTTTTCATTTCTTCCCCTCCTGATTCTTATCCTGGGTGGCACCGCCACCGGATGTTTGTTTCCTTGTCTTTTATGCCCTTATTATATACTTTGGACCAGTGTGTTGTACATTCACTCTCATTCCCTTTTCTTTTAAAATCTTTCCCTCATGAAATAAAAACAGAAAATACCGCAGAAATCAGCACAAAAAAAAGACCGTTTCCCATGCAGTACTGTAAGGAAACGGTCTGTCTCATCTCAATGCCGCCTGTGCGGCCATCATACGTTCAGACAGCTCCCGCCTATGAACTCCCTGAGGATGGAATTCTTGGGTATGTCCTCGCTGCTGACACCGATAAAATAGTCCAGGAATTTAAGGAGCCGTTTAGCCTCCAGCCATTCCTCACTGTCCTTAGGAATGGCAAAGAGCAGGGGCTGGGCGTACTGCTTCAGCACTGCCAGCTCATAGACCAGGGCGGAATTGAACATGGCGTCCGCCTCCTCCTGGAAGGGAAAGATGTTCTCCTCCTCGCCCTTGCGCACCGAGGGCCACATGCGTATGGTTTCCTGCGCCGAGGAACCTCTTGTCCTGGCGTCCCGCACCATCCGTCTCAGGAGACGTCCGTCGGTGGTGGGTATGCGGTTGTGTTCGTCGATGTTGAGCTGGGTCAGCGCGCTGATGTATATCTTGAATTTACTGTCGGCCGGAAGGGTGTAGGAGAGCCGGTCATTCAGGCAGTGGATTCCCTCTATAACCAGAATATCTCCCTCCCCCAGCTGAAGGAAGTTTCCCTTATACTCCCTGATTCCCTTTTTAAAGTTATAGTAGGGAAGCTCCACCCGCCTTCCTTCCAGCAGACCGGTCATGTCCCGGTTAAACAGCTCCACGTCCAGGCATTCCAGAATCTCATAGTTGTAATTGCCGTGTTCATCCCTTGGACTGTCCACCCGGTTTACAAAATAGTTATCCACTGCAATGGGATGGGGCTTTAGGCCAATGGCCTCCAGCTGGACCGACAGGCGGTGGGAAAATGTGGTTTTGCCGGATGATGAGGGTCCTGCTATCATCACAAAGCGGGCGTTCTTCCTGGCCGATATCTGGGCTGCTATCTCTGCAATCTTCTTCTCCTGAAGCGCTTCCTGTATCAGAATCAGGTGGGACATATCCCCCTTTGCAATCCTGTCGTTCAGGGCGCCCACCGTCTCCAGGTCCATGCGCCTGCCCCATTCAGTGGATTCAGCCAGGGTGGCAAACAGCTTATCGCTGGGCGTAAACCGGTGAAGAATGTCCGGCGTATTCCGGTCAGGCATTACCATCACAAATCCGTAGTGGTAAGGAATCAGGTCAAAATGCTTGATGTAGCCTGTATTCTGGACCATATACCCGTAGTAGTAGTCCTCAAACCCGTCAATGCTGTAGATATTGACCCTGGATACCATGCGGTAATGGAACAGCCTGGCCTTGTCATACATACCCAGCTTCTCAAACAGCTCAATGGCGTCATCTGTGGACACGCTGCGCTTCATGATGGGAATCTTCCGTTCCACATACTCCCTCATCTTGGCCTTTACCGCATCCAGGAATTCCTGGTCCAGAACAAAGTTTCCCCTGGCCTCCACGAAAAATCCCCTGCCGATGGAAAAGTCAATCATCAGCTTTTCCACATTGCCGGCGCCTGCAACGCTGTAGAACGCCTTCAGCATCATAAGGGACGCGCTCCTCTGATAGGCAGACATGCCCGGCTTATCCTTTGCAGTGACAAAGGAAAGCTCACAGTCCTTCACCTGCTTATGCAGCTCCTGGAGCTTTCCGTTTACCCGCACCAGCAGGATATCGTATTCATACTCCTTCTGGTGTTCCCGGGCCGCCTCCAGCCAGGTGGCGCCCTCCGGGTATTCCTTTGTGATGCCGTTTATCTTAACCAGTGCCATTCCATCTACCTCCCTCAATTTACAGAATCTGTTTCTCCGGTCACACAATCATGGCAGGCCATTGGGGCGGCGCCTGCTCCAGTTCCACCTGGTTCCCCAGATTCTTCCTGAGAAACTCTGCCATATAGGGGATAAAAATATGCTCCAGGCCGTAGTGGCCTCCGTCGATAATGGCCATGCCCCTGGCTGCCGCGTCTATCCCCTGGTGGTGGCTGATATCCCCTGTCACAAGGACCTGGGCCCCCCAGGCCAGAGCTCCCTCAATCTCGCTCCCCCCTGCGCCGGGGCATACGGATACACGGGAAATCCGCTGCTCCATTAGGCTTTCCCCGTATACAAGGGCAAAGGGAAGGCCGAACACATCCTTGACACGGGACGCCAGCTCCCTTACAGTCACTTCCTCCCTCAGGAATCCGTTCTTGCCGATGCCGTAAGAAACAGCGCCCTCCGGTCCATCCATTTCCCCCAGGTTCTCTAACGGTATGCAGTCCGTCAGGCCCAGCCGCTCTGCGGCCAAATCAGCCATACAGCCCGGAGCCGCATCAAAGTTGGTATGCATGGCATAACAGGAAATATCTGCCTGTATCAGCTTCACCAGCCTTCTGGTGATGAAGTTCTGGTCATTTACCTTTTTGATGGCCTTAAATATCAGGGGATGATGGGTCAGCAGCATGTCCGCACCCCAAGCCACGGCCTCCTCCACCACCTTGTCCGTTGCGTCCAGGGCAATGTATATCTTCTTTACATCCTTATCGCTCCTGCCCGCCAGAAGACCGGGATTATCCCAGTCACAGGCGCAGTCCTCGGGCGCCAGTTTCCTGCAAACCTCCATGATTTCACTGCATTTCATCTTGTGCCTCCTTAATCCAGGCCAGTTCCTCCTGCCTGCTTTTTCTGGCCCCTGCCCTGGCTTCTGTCTCGGAAATCCCATCTGTCTCCTGCAGGGATTCCAGGATTTTCTCAATCCTGGCCTTCTCCCTGCCCAGGTATTCCCTCAGGGTCCCGTCCTTTTTGCCAATCAGTATCCTGCCGTAAAGGTAATGGGCCTGGCTTTCATACTCCATAAAGCCCCTTTTCACGCTCATCACCGTATAATATTTTCCCTCGTCCTTTACCATGGCTTCGTCCTCAATGGCAAATCCATGGCCTTCCAGATAACGCCTTACCTTATCCAAATCCGACTGGGGCGAGAGAACGTAATGGTTTACGCTGTCCCACACATGGCGCCCCTGGTCCAGGATTTTCATTATCAGTTCCCCTCCCATGCCCGCTATGATAACCGTGTCAGCCTCTCCGGGCTTAAGCTCTTTCAGGCCGTCGCTGAGCCTTGTGCGGATAGGACAGACCGTCCGTGAGCCGCAGTCCTTCCTCTCCTGGTCCGTATTTTCTTTGCTCTTTCCCTGTTTCTGCGCCCAGGCTTCATATTCCCTTATATGGGCCCGGGCTCTCTCCAGGGGACCGGGTCTTACATCCATGGCCAGGGCAGAGGCAATCCGCCCTGTCTGTGCCAGGTACACGGGTATATATCCATGGTCCGTGCCCACATCGGCAATGGAGCTTCCCTGATGCACAAAGCCGGCAACGGTCAAAAGACGGGCCGACAGCTTCACGGTTCCCGCCTGTTCTTTTTTATCTCTTGTCTCTAACTTATCACTATTCATCCAGATAATCCTTTAACTTTTTACTTCTGCTGGGATGGCGCAGTTTGCGCAGGGCCTTTGCCTCTATCTGGCGTATACGCTCCCTGGTGACACTAAACTGCTTTCCCACCTCCTCCAGCGTCCTGGGACGTCCGTCGTCCAGGCCGAACCGAAGGCGCAGCACCTTCTGCTCCCGCTCCGTCAGGGTCAGCAGCACTTCCATCAGCTGTTCGTGAAGAAGGGTAAAGGCTGCCGCATCCTGGGGCACCAGCACATTGTCGTCCTGTATGAAATCTCCCAGATGGCTGTCCTCCTCCTCGCCGATAGGCGTCTCCAGGGACACAGGCTCCTGGGACATCTTCATAATTTCAGATACCCGTTCCACCGGCAGGTCCACTCTGGCTGCTATCTCCTCCGTGGTGGGCTCCCTGCCCAGCTCCTGCAGCAGCTGGCGTGAGGTGCGCACCAGACGGTTGATGGTCTCCACCATGTGGACCGGAATCCGTATGGTCCTGGCCTGGTCCGCAATGGCCCTGGTGATTGCCTGGCGAATCCACCAGGTGGCGTAGGTACTGAACTTATACCCCTTGGTATAGTCAAATTTCTCCACTGCCTTGATGAGCCCAAGGTTTCCTTCCTGAATCAGGTCTAAAAACTGCATTCCCCTGCCCACATACCGCTTGGCAATGCTGACCACCAGGCGCAGGTTGGACTCTGCCAGGCGCTTCCTGGCCTCCGGGTCGCCCAGCTCCATCTTCTTGGCCAGCTCCACCTCATCCTCCATGCCCAGAAGGGGAATCTTACCAATCTCCTTCAGATACATACGCACAGGGTCCTCCAGGCTGACGCCCTCGGGAACCGACAGATCCAGGTGCTCCACATCGATTTCTTCCTCTTCATCCAGCTCCATCTCCTCCTCGATGAAAAGGTCCGGGTCCAGCTCTTCCTCTATCCCCATGCGGATGACATCCACCTTATTCTGGTCCAGGAACTCAAACAGCCTGTCCAACTGCTGTGCTGCCGGCGGTTCCTGACCAAAATAATCCATGACCTCCTGGTATTCCAATACGTTTTTCTTTTTCTTGGCTTCCTCCAGAAGTCCTGCCAGTTTCTCCTCAAACACGTCCGTCCCTTCCATAACTTGGTCCATCCTTCCTATGAAATGCTGTTAATCCAGGGAGATGTGCAGCTGCTTCAGGGCTGCCTGCTGCCTTATAATCTCCTGTAACTGGGTTATATCCTTTGCATTGCGGCTGGCCACATCCAGGCTGTTCTTCCTGACCTTCATCACAGTCTCCGAAAATGCCTTCTTTTGTTCTTCATTGTTCAGGGATTCCTTTAAACTGGCATTAAACAGGGCCGCCACCTCCTTGTACTGGTCCTCATCATTGATAAACCGGCTGAGTATGGCTGCTGGGTTTAAATTTCCCTCCCTGTGTCCGTCAAATACCATCTGTGCCACCTGATGATACAAATCCTCCACAAAATCATCTGCTGTTATGATGCCCTCTATCTTCTCAAACAGGGCCGGTGTCTCTATGAGCCAGGTCAGAAGCAGTCTCTGGGAACGGCGGATTCCATCCTCCTTATCCGGCCGCCTGGGTTTGCGGCTGCCCGAAAGCCCGTTTCCGGAATATCCGCCTCCTGGGTATCCGTTTCCCCCGTCCTCCTGGTGTCCATGGCCGGCAAAACGGCCTGTCTCCTGGCTGTATCCCTCTTCCTCTGCATCCTTTGATACCACGCGGCCGGAATGGCTCAGGCTCTCGCCGGCCTTAAGGCCCATGGACATGCCCATGCGGTTTACCAGGCCTCGCAGCTCATCCGCCGGAATCATCTGCTCCCTGGCCACTGCCTGGAGATAGTTTTCCCTCTCCAGGGCCTCGCCAAACTGAAGCAGCTTCCTTGCCGTCTCCTGATAAAACCTGGTCTTCTGCTCCGGGTCATCCATCTCATATCCCCTCCGCAGCACATCCACCTCAAAGAGGAAGCTGTTCTTAGCCTCCTTAATCCTCTGGCGGAATGCATCCGCCCCCATGTTCTTGATAAACTCGTCCGGGTCCTTATAGGGCTTCATGTTCAGCACCTTGATGGACATCCCCACTTCCTTTAAAATGGGAATGGCTCTCAGCGCCGCCTTCACCCCGGCCCCGTCGCTGTCATAGGTAAGGATTACCTGGTCCGTATACCGTTTCAGCACATTGGCGTGCTGGCTGGTAAAGGCAGTGCCCAGGGACGCCACTGCATTGGTAAAGCCTGCCTGGTGCAGGGATATGACGTCCAGGTAGCCTTCGCAAATCAATAGATAGCCTTCCCTGGAAAGCCTGGCATAATTCAGGCCGTATAGGTTGCGGCTCTTGTCAAACAGCTTTGTCTCCGGGGAATTCAGGTATTTTGGCTCCCCGTCTCCCATGACGCGGCCCCCAAAGCCAATGACACGGTTGTTCACATCCATAATGGGGAACATGACGCGGTTCCAGAACTTGTCCCTTCCTCCCCGCTCCTCCAGCGTCACCAGGCCGGTGTCCTTGAGGAAACTGTCCTCGTAGCCCTTTCCTTTCAGGTAGCGGTACAAATCATCGCTGGTCTTATTGGAATATCCCAGTCCGAAGCGGACCATGGTTTCATCCGCCAAACCTCTTTTGAGGTGGAAATAATCATAGGCCGGCTTGCCCTGGGGCTGTTTCATCTGATAATAGAAATAGTTGGCAGCCAGCTTGTTCACCTCTAAAAGCCTGGCCCTCAGCTCCGCCTGCTCCCGTGCCTCGCGGCTGTACTCCATCTTTGGCAGGTTCACTCCGGACCTGTCCGCCAGGGACTGGAGCGCCTCCTGGAAGGTAAAATTTTCATATTCCATCAGAAAGGTGATGACATTCCCACCTGCCCCGCATCCAAAGCAGTAATACATCTGCTTCCCCGGCGATACGGAAAAGGACGGGGACTTCTCATTGTGGAAGGGGCACAGACCAAAGTAGTTGGCCCCCTTTTTCTGCAGTTTCACGTATCCTGAAATCACGTCCACGATGTCATTCTTCATTCTCACTTCTTCTATGACTTCATCGGGATAGTACATGCAATAATCTCCCTTCTGTATCTTTATAATGTGTATCTTTACGGCACAGGCTGTTTAACCCCAGCCCGCCGCGGCCCGGAACCGGCCGGTCCGGCCCGTCAGTACACGTTCCACCGCTTCGGAACAAATAATTCCTCAAACTGGTCAATGGCATAGATGTCGCTCATACCGGCAATGTAATCGCACACCACCCGGGACTTCTTCTCCCCCTTATTGACCATAAGAAGCACATACTCCACCGGCAGCTTATCCACATGCCCCATATAGTACTCATAGAGCTGGGTAATCATGTTCTGGGCCTTTCCCTCCTCTGCCTTGGGTATATCATTCTTGTACACATTGTCAAACATCCATTTGCGCAGGCCCTGCATGGCCTCCTCCATTCCCTCCGACATGGTGATGGCCGGTTTGTCCATGCTGTTCAGTATGATGTCGTGAATCATGTTGTTGAGCCGTTCCCGGACACTGTGGCCCAGCACATCGGTATACACCCTGGGCAGCTCATGCTCCGTGAACATCCTGGCGCGGATGGCGTCGTCTATGTCGTGGTTGATATAGGCAATCTTATCCGACAGCCGGACAATGGAGCCCTCCAGGGTGGATGGGTGGCCGGAGGTCCTGTGGTTGCGTATGCCGTCCCGTACCTCCCAGGTCAGGTTCAGTCCCTTCCCGTCCTTTTCCAGCACCTCCACAATGCGCACGCTCTGCTCATAGTGGGTAAAGCCGTCCTCGCATATCTGATTCAGTATGTATTCGCCGGAATGGCCAAAGGGCGTATGGCCCAGGTCATGGCCCAGGGCAATGGCCTCTGTCAGGCTTTCGTTGAGCCGCAGGGTCTTGGCAATGGTGCGGGCAATCTGGGACACCTCCAGGGTATGGGTAAGCCTGGTTCTGTAGTGGTCCCCCTCAGGCGCCAGGAACACCTGGGTCTTGTGCTTCAGCCGCCGGAATGCCTTGGAGTGCAGGATGCGGTCCCTGTCCCGCTGGTACTCAGGCCGCATATCGCACAGTTCCTCCGGCTTGTCCCGTCCCCTGGTCCTGCTGCTAAGGGACGCAAAGGGACTCATGTACGATTCTTCCAATGCCTCCAGTGACTCCCTGATATTCATCCATCCACTCCCTATCTCTATTATTATATTGTCGGATTCATGTTTTTACTACAAAAATTTCAAATATTGCGTAAGCAAAAGAGCATCAGGCCTGTAAACAGCTGCCTAATGCTCACATTATATCATAAATTCTAACTATTTCCTAGTGGATGTGTCACAGGTCATAGAAGCAATGCCCTACACCGGCAGACTGTCCCTCACGCACAGGGTGCCGTACCCCAGCCTTTCATTGGGCCACACATCATACCCCGGCAGATGCCTGGCGCCTCTGGTAAAATACGCCTTTACCTTCTCGCCGTAAAGAAAGGGGTCGTTTCCCTGCAGAATGCCCCACTGCATCAGCAGGGCCGCGCTGCCCGTGACAAAGGGGGCCGCAAAGGAGGTCCCTGTCACCGCCTCGTATCCGCCGCCCCTTCTGGCTGTGACAATATCCACTCCCGGAGCTGCCAAATCCGGCTTTACCTGCCCTGTCTGGCGGGTGAAGCCGCGTCCGGAAAAATCCGCATAGGCGCGGTAGGAGTCATCGTAGGCTCCCACGGATATCACATTGGCCGCAGTGGAGGGAATGGTCAGGGTGGTTTCCGGCACCGGCCTTAAGAAACGGGTGGACGGGTTCAGGATTCCCCTGGAAGGCAGCCACATATCGTACTGTCCGGTCACAATCCGCTCCGGCGTCAGGCGGAAGGTCCATATTCCGCTGTCCAGGTAATCCCTGACAGGCAGGAAATCAAAGTATACCTCCTGGGCCCGGCTGAAGGGACTGGGCTTACCATAATAAATCAGTATCTGTGTTCCGCCGTAACGCAGCGTCTGGGGCCCCAGGCGGCTGTCAATGGGCCCTATCATCTCCCCTGAGGGCGTAATCAGACGGATGGAAAACTGGTCCACATAGGACTTCCACAGCTGTACCCCCATCCCTGTCTCATAAGGTGCAATGGACAGCTCCGCATTTTCCTCCTGTCCCATAACCAGCCTGCCTGCCCTGTGCCCTGCCCCGGTTCCCTCATTTCCCGTGCCGGCCACAATGACGTTCCTCCCAATGTTTGACATGTCGTCAATAAATGTTTCCAGCAGACTGGTCCCGTCGTGGGAGCCGTAGGTATTTCCAAAGCTCAGATTTACGGCCAGGGGCCGGTTCATGTCCAGGGCCCGCCGTACCACCAAATCCAGGGCCTTCATCAGCTGGGTGGTCCGCGGAAAGCTGTCCGTCAGGGGCGTTCCCAATTTCACCACCATAATCTCGCTCTCATAGGCAACCCCCCGGTATACGCCGTTCCCCTCCCTGCCGTTGCCGGCCGCTATGGCCGCCACTGCTGTGCCGTGTCCGCTGGGGTCTGTGGAGGGAACCAGGGCCAGGGCAGAGGACCGGCTTCCGGTTTCCAGGGCTGCATTGATTTCCTCCCTGGTGTAAATACGGTCCCTGTCCTGGTCTGCCAGCAGGCCGATGCGGGTGGTCCCGTCCGGGTTCCTGAAATCCGGATGAAAGTAATCAATGCCGGAGTCAATAACCGCCACCAGCACACCCCTTCCCGTAAGGCCGGACTCCAGGCCGCTTATGACGCCTGCTCCCGCCCCGCCGGCCCCTGCCCCGGTGCTGGTCTGAATCGTACTCAGACAGGAGGCTGCCCTTGCCATGTTGCTGGCAAAGAACAGCCTCTTTGGTTTCTCAATGTATACAATTTCTTCCATGCTGCTGACCTGTTCCATAAGACTCTCCGGCACTACCAGGACCGCATATCCCGCCGCCAGTTCATCCACCCGTATGCCTGTGTCCCGGAGGGACGCAAGGGAACCATTGTACCTGACAATAAGCTCCCAGGTTTTCTCCTCAGGGTCATACCCCACATTCAGGTTCACTGATTTCAGCCGTTCCTCCTCCGTGGCATCCAGGGCCAGGTTCAGCAGATTTTCCCGTTTCTGATTCTCCATATGGGCGCACCTCCTCTACCCATATATGTATTCCTATCCGCGCACAATAGAATAAATACTGGCAAATCCAGTCAGGGTGACAACTGCCACCAGAATTGGGGTGAGGAACCGTATACAGAATATCCAAAGCTTTTTAAGCCTGAAGGTGACTCCGTTTTTCTCCACTTCATCCACCAGATACTGGGGATTCCATTTCCATCCAATGAAATAGCACATGGCCAGGCCCCCAAATGGAAGGAGGATGTTGTCCGTAACCATTCCCACAAAATCAAACACACTGTAATTCAGTACGGTCACATCCCCCAGAACACCGAAGGACAGGGCGCTGGGCACCCCTGTCAGGAAAATCAGGACACCCAGGATGACCGTAGCCTTTTTCCTGGTCCACTTAAGGCTGTCCACTGCGAAGGAAACCACCACCTCCAACAGGGCAATGGCGCTGGTCACAGCAGCAAACAGCACCAGTGCAAAAAACAGGATTGCAAAGAACGTCCCCCCTTTAATAGAGGAAAATACTTTGGGAAGCGTGCCGAATATAAGGCCGGGTCCCTGTCCCGGCTCCAGTCCAAAGGAAAACACGGCCGGAAATATGGCTATGCCTGCCATCACCGCAATGATGGTGTCAAGTCCCGCCACGCTGGCGCAGCTTCTGGGTATGTCTTCCTTATCCCCCAGATAGCTTCCGTAGGTAATGGTGATTCCCATACAAAGGCTCAGGGAGTAGAACACCTGCCCCAGGGCCGCGCTGACCGCCTTCATGTTAAAGGCCGCGCTGCTGGGAATGAAGATGAACTTAAGGCCCAGGGCAGCATCCGGCAGGGTTACGCTCCTCACAATAATTACAATCAGCAGCAGGAAAAGCAGGGGCATCATGATTCGGCTGACATTCTCAATGCCGCTGATGCCGTGATAACAGACAGCCGTTGTCATAAACAGGAACAGGAAATGCCAGAACACCGGCTCCACCGGGGCGCTGATAAACGCCGTAAAATCCTCCGGGGCGTGGAAGGTGGTTCCATAACTCACAATATACTTAATAATCCAGCCCCCGATAACGCTGTAATAGGACAGAATCAGAAAGGCTGCCGCCACTCCGAATACCCCGGCTATCCTGGCATTGGGATGGATATCCCCGTATGCCTGCACAGGGTCGTGCCGGGTCTTTCTGCCCAGGGACATCTCCAGCATCATCACCGGCACGCCCAGGATGCAGATGAAAAATAAGTATACCACCAGAAAGGAAGCCCCTCCGTTGCGTCCCATGAGATAGGGGAACTTCCACAGGTTCCCCAGTCCTATGGCAGCCCCGGCGGTTGCCATGATAAATCCAAGTTTACTTGCCCATTGATTTTTTGTCTTCATACCAGTACCTTTCCATGTCTCTTTTTAATGAATATGAATATCAGCCCGCTGACTCCCATGAGGATGGGATAAAAACAATAGGGAATGATTTCAAAGGGCGTCAGCCCTGTGAGGCTGGCTGCCGCCAGAAGCTGCGCGCCGTAAGGAATCAGTCCCTGTCCCATGGAGCTGAACATGTCCAGAAGGGAGGCGGAACGCCGGGGCGTCACGCCGAAATCATCGCTGATTTCCTTTGCTATGGGGCCTGCCATGACAATGGCCACCGTATTGTTGGCCGTGCACATATCCACCAGCAGGGCCAGGGCAGCGATTCCAAGCTCCCCTCCCCTTTCCCCGCTGATTCTCTTCCTGATGAACGAAAGGATAAAGGCAATGCCTCCGTACTCCTTTACCAGGGCAACGATGCAGGCCACAATCACAGATATCACCGTGATGTCATACATGCCTGTCACACCCAGGCCCACATGGGTGAACATTTCCCCCAGTCCAAAGGCTCCCGTGGCCACTCCTGCTATCAGGGACAGCACCGTGCCTGCCATGAGGACCAGAAATACGTTCACCCCTGCCAGCGCGCCAATGAGCACCACCAGATAGGGCACCACCCGGAACAGGTTGTAATCAAGGCTGCCCTGCATCTGAAACGAGGCATCCTTTCCCAGGACCAGGAACAAAAGAACCGTTACAATGGCGGCCGGCAGCACGATGAGGAAATTCTCCCTGAACTTATCCTTCATCTCGCATCCCTGTGTCTTTACCGCTGCTATGGTGGTATCGCTAATCATGGACAGGTTATCCCCGAACATGGCCCCGCCCACCACGGCCCCTGCACAGACAGCCATGGAAAACCCTGTTTTCTGGCTGATTCCCACTGCAATGGGCGCCAGGGCCGTGATGGTGCCAACGGATGTTCCCATGGAAATGGAGATAAAGCACCCAATCAGAAACAGCCCTGCCACTGCCACGTTGGAAGGCAGGATGGAAAGCCCCAGGTTAACCGTGGAATCCACGCCGCCCGCTGCCTTCACAGCTCCCGTAAAGGCGCCTGCCGCCAGGAATATAAGGCACATGGTAATGATATTTTCATCCCCTACCCCCTGGGCGGCCAGCCTTATCTTTTCCGAAAAGCCCAGCTCCCGGTTCTGCGCAAAGGCCGCTAAAAGTGCAATCAAAAAGGCCACAATGGCCGGCATGCTGTAAAAATCCCCGGTGATGAACCCGGAGCCCAAAAAAATCAGCAGAAATACCAGAATAGGCAGAAGGGCAGCAGCCCTTCCCTCACGATTTTCCCCCATGATTTTATCCCCCTGTATCATAATAATGCTGCTGTACCGCCCCATCATCTGCGCCGGTACATACGCAAGCTGCGGCCTGTTGGGCCGCAGCAGCTTCTCTTGCATGTTGGATTGTTCTGTCTGACTATTTCAAGAAGCCATTGACAATCTGGGCTTCCGCCTCTTCCTCCGTAAGGCCCAGGGTCATAAGCTTCACAATCTGCTCCCCTGCAATCTTGCCTATGGCTGCCTCATGAATCAGGGCAGCGTCAATGTTGTTGGCAATCAGTCCGGGAATTGCCAATATCCTGGCATCGTCCATGATGATGGCGTCGCACTCCGTATGTCCGCTGCACTTGGCATTGCCCACGATTTTGGAATTAAAGGTCTGCCTGGAGGTATCCTTTGCAACAGAACGGGACACCACATCCGCGCTGGAATCCTCCCCGTTCAGGTTTACAATGTAAGTACTCTCTGCATTCTGGCTGCCATGGGTCAGGAGACGCTCACGCACAATGAGCTTGGCTCCTGCCGCCAGCTCCGCGGAATTGGTCCTGTTGGTGGAGTCCACACCCTCAATCTGGACCATCTCCATCTCCATGTAGCTGTTTTCCTCCATGTAGACCTCTGTGCCCGGATTCAGGATGCGCCTGCCGTTGCCGTCGCCCTCTCCGTAGTGCTTTTCCACGTATTTGACCCTGGCGTTCTTTCCCACAAAAAAGCGGTGGATTCCGTCATGCTCTGAATCCTGGTCCCCGCAGTTATGGATACCGCAGCCCGCCACGATGACCACATCCGAATCCTCACCGATAAAGAAATCGTTATATACCATTTCCTTTAATCCGCTGGCGCTGACCACCACGGGAATGTGTATGCTCTCGTTCCTGGTGCCTGGTTTGATTCGTATGTCAATGCCCGGCTTATCTGTCTTTGTAACAATGTCTATATTGGCCGTTGTATTACGGCCGGCTGTCTGGCCGTTGGCCCTTATATTATAGGCCCCCTCCGGAACACCGTGAAGGTCGGCCACTTCCATTAATATTCTCTCCTGGATGCTGTCTGCCATATCGCTCACTCCTCCCCTCACTGCGCTGTCTCATAAAATTTACTGCAGGCATCCACCGCGGACGCAGTGCCCATGATTTGCGGCATAATTTCATCCCTGGTCCCCTGGTTCACTACCTTGCCGTCCGCAATCACCACAATCTCATCCGCAATGTTGAGAATCCGCTCCTGGTGGGATATAATCAGGATGGAGCCGTTGGTATTCTGCCTCATGCGCTCAAACACCTGAATCAGATTCTGGAAGCTCCACAAATCAATGCCTGCCTCCGGCTCGTCAAACACGGAAAGCCTGGAAGCCCTGGCAATGACAGTGGCAATCTCGATTCTCTTGAGCTCGCCGCCGGACAGGCTGGCATTGACCTCGCGGCTGATATAGTCCTTGGCGCAGAGCCCCACCTCGGACAGGTATTGACAGGCCTCCGATACCGTCAGCTTCTTCCTGGCTGCCAGGCGGAGCAAATCAATTACCTGCACGCCCTTAAAACGGACCGGCTGCTGGAACGCAAAGCTGATACCCAGGTTGGCCCTGTCCGTAATGCTCATATCTGTTATATCCTGCCCGTCAAAGAGGATGCGTCCTCCTGTGGGGCGTTCAATTCCCATGATTAATTTAGCCGTGGTGGACTTACCGCCGCCGTTGGGGCCTGTTATGACCACAAACTTACCGTCGTCCACTGTAAAGCTTATATCTTTGATGATTCCTATTTCTCCTTTTTCATCATTCACATCAAAGGAGAGATTCTCTAAAGTAAGCATGATGTTCCTTCCTCTCTTCTTTTCTTTCACACACTGTACTGCTTATTTTAAGCCACAACTTACAGTATATACCATTTCCTACTAAATTACTATCAAAACTTTACCTCTTATGGTGGAATTTGTCTGTTGCAAATGCATCATATTCAGTCATACTCCGAAAAGTAACGGAGAACGCAAAAACAGGAAGCCATTCAGCTTCCTGTTCCATGAACCAGTGCAGAAGATGGGAGTCGAACCCACAAGGTATTACTACCACACGGACCTGAACCGTGCGCGTCTGCCAATTCCGCCACTTCTGCGTTACGCTGCTCTCGCAAGCAACGTAGGTTATTATAAAGGATGATTTATGATTTGTCAATCATTTTTCGGCAAAATTTTTCAAAAAAGACATTCATTGGCAAAGGTCTTGAAAAATAATAGCCCTGGCCGGACTCGCAGCCCATTTCCTGCAGCATCTTAAGCTCCTCCTTTGTCTCAATTCCCTCGCACAAAGAAGTGAATCCCATCTTGTTGGTCATCTGGATGAGCTGGCCCAGGAACTCTCTCCCCCTGCCTGTCTTTGTGCAGGACTGGACAAAACCGCAGTCCAGCTTAATCACATCCGTGGGAATGTCAGCCATCATGTTCATGATGGAGTAACCTGACCCAAAGTCATCGATGGAGGTGGTGAATCCCTCATCCTGCAGGGTTTTCATCACATGGAAGGTGCGGGCGGAATCACTGAGAAAGGCTGTCTCCGTCAGTTCAAATTCCAGATATCTGTGGTCCAGGCCGTAAAACCGGGTAATCTCCAGAATCTGGGGTATCAGCTGCTCCGATGCAATGTCCACGCTTGATAGGTTGACGGATATGGGAAGGGGCTCCCCTCCCCCTTCCATCCATCGGCTCAGCTGGCAGCAGACCGTCTTAAATACATAGGTATCCACCTGGGTGATAAAACCATTCTTTTCAAACAAGGGAATGAAATCTCCCGGCGGGAAAATTCTTCCATCCTCATGCTGCCAGCGCACCAGGGCCTCTGCACCGATAAGCCCCAAATCATCCAGTCCCACCTTGGGCTGCAGATAAACCTTGAATTCCCCGTGCTTCAGCGCGTATTCCATGCGGTTGATGATTTCATTTTCCCGGTAGCTGCTGTCAAAGGGACCGTCGTTAAATACCACGGAGGTGGAGCGGATGATGTAGTCCACTGATTTTCTGGCAATGGTGGCCCTGTCCACCGCAGTCTCTATCTCCCGGCAGTCCTTTTCGATAAAATAAATGCCCGAACGAATCATCAGATTGATGTTGGAATAGATTTCATTCTCCATACGGCAGAATTCATTGTTCAGGCTCTGCACCAGTTTCACAAAGTCATTGCGTCCCCTCCTGCACGCGCCAAAGCTCAGGAACTGGTCTGCGCTGACGCGGGTGTAGCAGTTGGTCTCCAGACCGTTCTGGGTCAGCATGTCCCCAAACATGCGCAGGATATTATCGCCCTGGGTATAACCGATGGCCTCGTTGATAAACTTAAAGCCCTTGATATCGCTGGCCACCAGCACATACTCTTCTTTTCCTTCATCCATAAGCAGCTGGCATGACTCCTTGAACCGGTCATACCGCATCAGGCCCGTAAGGGCATCGTGATTCCTGTAATACTCTGCCTCCTGCTTTGCTTCGATTAACATGGATGTGTTCTTGATGCCCGAGGCAACGATGCGGGCCATCTCTGAGACAGCCGTGCACTCAGACTGGCTCCACTCCCTCTCCTTCTCCGTGTTCACCAGAAGTATCATGCCGCTGTACCTGCCCTCTATGAATATGCCTGCCGACAGCATGGTCTGAGCTCCGGCCCTGTCCAGAATCCGCTTCAGGCCCGTGTTGTACGTCCCATATTCCCTGCGCCTCAGGACAGCAATGCCGTTCCCGTCATATAGATGATAACAGATGTAAAATTCTTCCCTGCGGAAGCTGTCCGTAGGGTCATACAGGAATGCGGTCCTGCCGTCCGCCCACTGGTATGCGGATTGTTTCCCATGGGCTCCCTCCCCGTTCATGTACAGGACAATGCGGTTCAGCCGGAACCGGTTGCCCACAAATCCCATGAGTATATGGATGGACTCCTCAAAGGTGGCGGATTTTTCAAACACCTCCAGGGCCACGGCTGTAGTGGTCTTATCCTCCAGACTGCTCTGCTCCCGGCGCTTTGCCTCCCTGGCCTGCTTCAGGTAATCGTAAGAAATGCTGCTTTTCTCTTTGTCCTCCACAGCTTCGTAGAAAAGGATTCCTCCCTTTCCGGACGTCTTGACCTGGTGCAGGGCCTGGTCAGCCTTTACAATGATATCGGAAAAAGTTGTCTCGCCCTCTCCGGCCAGGCGTACGCCAATGCTGCAGCTGATTCGTTCCTGCCCACGGCCGGAATCCGCCAGTATGCTGCCTATTTCCCTTTGCATGGTGCTGCCCACCATGGCTGCATCTTCCCGGTCCGTATTTTTTAAAAGTACAAGGAACTCATCCCCTCCGAAGCGGGCAATCAAATCCCCCTCCCGGCAGGCCCGTTTCAGGCTGTTGGCCACATTCATCAGCACCACATTGCCAAAGAGCTTTCCTTTGTTCTCATTGATTTTCTTGAAATCATCCATGTCCAGGATGAACAGGGCTGTGGAGCCCGGCGCCGGCCCTGTCTCAAAATACTGCTCCGCCTTTTCCTGGAATGCTCCAGCTGTCAGCAGATTGGTCAGGGCGTCAAAGGCTCCCCTGCTGCTGCCCCTTACCTTTCCGGATGTCTCCTCCAGCACATTCTCCAGGGTTGTAAGCCGCTGCTTCAGGATTCTCTGTGCCCTGTCCTTTATGAGGAAAATCCCTATGACCCTGGCAACATAGGTCAGCACCTCAATCTGTTCCCGGCTCCACTGGCGGTTTTCCCTGCACTCGTCAAACCCCACAAAGCCCACCATCCGGCCGGAATCATAGATTCCGCACTGTAAAAGGGAACGGATGCCCTGCGGCTTTAACACCTCCCTCTGATTCCTGGGGAGATGGTCGATATCCATACAAAAGAACACTCCGTCCTCCCCGAAATTCTCCCTGTATCCAAAGGCGCTCCACTCGTAGGACATGTTCTGGAGCTTGTGAATCTGGGGCTCTATGCCCTCGTTGCACCATTCAAAGGTGTTATCCATGGCCAGACCGTCCGGACGGTCCTCAAAGATATAGGCCCTGCTGACATTGAACTGGAGTCCGATGATTCTCAGTATGGTGTTGATGGCCTCCCTCAGGTCTGTGGACTCGTACAATGCCTTGAACACATAGTGAATTACCTTGTTGGCCACAAAGTAGCGGCCGTTTTCAGAATCAATGACAGTGCCGTCCGTAAATCTTCCCTGGCCCTGTTTTCCGCCGTCCGCCGGCCTTAAGGAAGAATCGTAGACCACACAGCGGCCCTTGCCCCAGTTTTTTCCCGCATAAAGAGCCATGTCCGCCTTCATGAACAGCTGTTCGTAGGTGGCGCCGTCCTTTGGATACACAGCTGCCCCGATGCTGCAGCCCAGCCTGATTCCGCTTTTCTTCACAGAGGGGAGACATGCAATGTCCTCTATGAGCTGCCTCCCCCATTTCATGATTCCTTCCCTGCCTGAAAGCTGCTTTGAAAATACCACAAACTCGTCCCCGCCAATCCTGCCCACCGTGTCCTGGCTGTCAACGCTTCCCGCTATGCACCTGGCTGTCTCGGTCAGGATGCTGTCCCCGAAGAGATGCCCTTTTGTGTCGTTAATCTCTTTAAAATTATCCAGGTCAATGACCATCAGGGCTCCGTCCCTGGTTCCGCCCTGTCCCTGCATGTACTGGTTGACGGACTCTACAGCAGCCTCACGGTTGAACAGTCCTGTGAGGGAATCCCGCATGGACTTTTCCCAGTATTCCTGCTTCTGGTTTTGGGCCTCCGTATCATCCACCATCACGGCGTATATCCATGTATTGCCTTTCGCATCCTCCACCATGCGGCCGCGGCAGTCCACCCAGCAGATGCCTCTGTCTCTGGAACGGATCCTGAACTGTACCTTCATGATTTCCTTTTTCAGCAGCAGCTGTTCCAGACACGCCTCCAGAACCCTGTCGTAATCCCTGTCGTCCATCATTCCCCTCAGGGTCCCTCCGGTCAGCTCCTTCAGTTCTTTTGTGTCTGCACAGCCAAAAAGGCACAGAAGCTCATGGTTAACCATATCCACCCTTCTGTCCCCGTCCGCACGGCAGCGGAAAAAACCTGCAGGCATGGAATCCTTCAGCAGGGTCATCTGCTCATCCGTATGTATGTGTTCCATCGTTTGTTCCTCAGTTTTCATAGACCCATGCCTCCGCATCTGCGTGTTAAAATGTGTATGTTTTAATTATACTTCATTTTCCAAAGACTTACAATAAGAAGGACTCCTGGAAAGCCGGGGAAAAGCAGGCAAAAAACAGCTGCCGGCAGTTGCAATCCATCCTGCCGGCAGTTATCTTTCCATATCTTATTCTGTTTGATATGTCCTCTTAAGCCCTGAGTTCAATTCCCAGTCCCTTTAGACCGTTGAGTATCTTGTTCATCACAGCTGTAACTTCCTTTTCCTCCAGGGTGTGGTCCTTGGCCCGGAAGGTAATGGAATATGCCACTGACTTGTGGCCTGCCAGTACCTGGGCTCCCTCGTACACGTCAAAGAGCTTGTAGCTTTCCAGAACCTTTCCGCCTCTCTGCTCAATCACGTCCTCAATCTGTCCCACCAGGATATCCTTTGGCACCACCATGCTTAAGTCCCTGGTCACAGCCGGGAACCTGGCTATGCCGGTATACTTGCGGTCAAAGGTGGTGAAGTCCATGATGGACGGCATATCGATAACCGCAATGTAAGCCCTGTCGCCAATCTTATAGTTATCAGCCACATCCGGGTGCACCTCGCCCAGAAAGCCTACCACAGTGCCGTCATACAGGATATCGGCCTTTCTTCCGGGATGAAGGTAAGGATGTTCTGCATTGGGATTGTAATGGGGCTTTTTGTGCATTCCGGCCTTTTCAAAGAACTCTTCCACCACGCCCTTCATGGTGAAGAAGTCGCCGTCCCCATACATTCCCAGGGTAAACTGCATACGCTCGTCAGGAAGCTCGGTCAGAGGCAGGGACTTGGGACGGTACACATTGGCCAGCTCGTACAGACGCACGTCCTTGTTGCGGCGGTTGTAATTGGTGGACAGGGATGCCAGCATACCGTTTAAGGACGTGGTGCGCATGACGCTGAAATCCTCTCCCAGGGGGTTGGATATCTCCACCGTATTCCTCAGGGCGCTGTCCTCAGGAATCAGCATTTTGTCAAATACCCTGGGACTCTCAAAGGAATAGGTCATACCCTGCGAAAATCCGCAGAAGCTTGCTATCTCCCTGGCAACCTCCTCTATCTGAAGCTTGTAGGAGAGCTTTCCCGTGGTGGCTTCGCCGGACGGCAGTGTGGTGGGAATCTTGTCATAGCCATAGAATCTGGCCACTTCCTCCGCCAAATCAGCCATGCGCTCCAGGTCCTGGCGCCAGGTAGGTGCAATGACCTCCTTTGTCCCGGGGTCATAGCCCAGTTCAATGGTCTTAAAGTAGGAAAGCATGGTTTCCTCCGGGATGTCCGTGCCTAAAAGCCTGTTAATCTTAGCCGCGTCAAAGGGAATGCGCCTGCAGGTCCTCTTCTCAGGATACAGGTCAATGATGCCGCCCACAACCTCTCCTGCCCCCAGCTCCTCGATAAGCTGGCAGGCCCTGTTCACTGCTTCCTCCGCCGTGTTGGGGTCCAGTCCCTTCTCATACTTTCCGGATGCATCCGTGCGCAGCCCCACCTTCTTGGCCGACAGACGGATGTTGGTGCCGTTAAAGCAGGCTGACTCAAATACCATGGTCTGCACATTGTCCGTGATTTTTGAGTTCTCTCCGCCCATGATACCGGCAATGCCCACTTCCTTTTCCCCGTCATTTATCATGAGGATGGTGGAATCCAGCTTTCTCTCCTGGCCGTCCAGTGTCTGGAACACATCCCCGTCCCTGGCGCATTTCACTATGATTTCATGGCCGGCCAGCTGGTCATAGTCAAAGGCATGCATGGGCTGTCCATACTCTTCCATGACATAGTTGGTGATGTCCACAATATTGTTGATGGGCCGGATGCCACTGGCCGCCAGACGGCGCTGCATCCACTGCGGTGAGGGCGCAAGCTTTATATTCTTTACCATCCTGGCGCAGTAACGGGGACACAGCTCGCTGTTCTCCACCCGCACCTTCAGGAAGTCGCGGATGTCCTCGCTGTTGCCGGTGGGAGTGACCACCGGCGCTTTGAACGCTTTTCCAAAGGTGGCGGCAGCCTCCCTGGCTATGCCAATCACACTGTAGCAGTCCACGCGGTTGGAAGTGATTTCATACTCGAACACCACATCCCTGAGTCCCATGATTTCCACTGCGTCCGAGCCCGGTACGCTGTCCTTGGGCAGGATGTAAATTCCGCTCTCAGGGGCATCCGGGTACATATCCCTGCTGGTTCCCAGCTCCTCCACGGAACACATCATGCCGCAGGACTCCACGCCTCTTAACTTGCCCTGCTTAATCCTGATTCCTTCTTCAGGAAGGGCGCCTCCGTCGTGGCCCCCTGCCACGCGTCCGCCGTCCAGAACCACGGGCACCTTTTCACCTACGGATTCCTCCGTGATATTAGGGGCGCCTGTGACAATCTGCACCGGCTCTGCCGCACCCACATTGACCTGGCATACCACCAGTTTATCTGCATCCGGATGGCGCTTAACGTCAAGTATCTCTCCGGCAACGATTTTTTCCAGGTTCTTATCCAGACATGTATAACCTTCTACCTTGGTTCCTGTCAGGGTCATGGCATCCGTGTATTCCTGGGCCGTGACATCCAAATCAGGGACATATGCTTTTATCCATGATAATGCTGTGTTCATGTGTTCTCTCTCCTTCTATGCTTTGAATGTTTATCAGGACACGTGGTCTTAGAACTGCTTCAGGAAACGGATGTCGTTCTCATACAGCAGACGCATGTCGTCAATTTCATACTTAAGCAGGGCAATACGCTCCAGTCCCACGCCGAATGCAAATCCGGAATACTCGTCCGGGTCAATGCCGCACATCTCCAGCACATGGGGATGTACCATACCGCATCCAAGAATCTCTATCCAGCCCGACCCCTTACAGAACCGGCATCCTGAACCGCCGCATTTAAAGCAGGTCACATCCACCTCGGCGCTGGGCTCCGTAAACGGGAAATGATGGGGACGGAACTTTACCTTTGTGTCAGGCCCGAACAGCTCCCTGGCAAATTCCGCCAGAGTACCCTTAAGGTCTGAAAAGGTGATGTTCCTGTCAATCACAAGGCCCTCAATCTGATGGAAAGAAGGAGAGTGGGTGGCATCCACCTCGTCGGAACGGAACACCCGGCCCGGCGCAATCATGCGGATGGGAAGCCTGCCCTTTTCCATGGTACGCACCTGTACCGGGGATGTCTGGCTGCGCAGCAGGATATTTTCATTGATATAGAAGGTATCCTGCTCGTCCCTGGCCGGATGGCCCTTGGGAATGTTCAGCTTCTCAAAGTTGTACCTGTCGTACTCCACCTCAGGGCCTTCCACCACCTCATATCCCATGCCCACGAAAATGCGCTCCACCTCTTCCAGGGCAATGGTGTTGGGATGGCTGTGCCCCACATTGTTCTTCTTGGCCGGAAGGGTGACGTCGATAACCTCCCTTTTCAGCTGTTCCTCCCTGGCTTTCTTAGCCAGGGCAGTCCTGGCCTCCTCCAGTCTTCCCTCGATAAGTCCCCGGACATCATTGACCATCTGGCCCACCTTCGGCCTGTCCTCAGGGGCAACATCCTTCATGCTCTTTAACAGGTTCGTCAGCTCTCCCTTCTTACCCAGATAAGACACGCGGATGTCATTCAGTCTCTCCAGCGCTTCAGAAGATTCAATCTGCTTAAGCGCCTCTTCTTTGATTTTCTCTAACTGCTCTTTCATGGCTTCTCCTTTTCTTTGTAACAAGATAGAATCCTGCTCCCGGGATTGTCCGCCTGCAGCAGGCCCTCTTTCGGGCCGCAATCCCCGGGCAGCATTTTTGTTTCACCGGACCCATGTTCCGGGAAACAAAAAAGCCCCGTCTCTTCATCACTGAAGGGACGAGGCTGTAAACTCGCGGTACCACCCTGCTTCCTGTATCCTCCCAGGCTCTACGCCCGGACCATACAGACACTTGATGCACGTAACGTGTGCCTGCGTCACAGACTACCGGAATCCCTCCACTGATTGGTGAAAACATCCTTTTGCCTGTGCGGCTCCGGTGGGAATTTCAACCGTCTATCTGAACCCGGGCAGGCTTTCAGCCGGTGGCCTCCCCTCTCTGATGGAAAATAAACGTCTACTATGCACCTTCATCGCTTTTCTGATTATCAAATCTAACCTACATTCTAGTCACATTTTCTGAAAATGTCAAGCGGAAAGCCAGAAAATCACATTTGACTTTGAAAAAAAGAAGGGGTAAAGTTATATCAAGGGACCTTTTTACCCCAGGTCCCTCCAAAATCCCTTACAAAAGAAAGGCATACCCATATGATTCACCGTTATGAAACACCCTGCATGGACCTGCAGCAGATTCATCAGTCCGGCCAGTGCTTCCGCATGGTTCCTCTGCCGGAACATACATATCCTTCCGGCGCAGTGAACGGCTACCGGCTCACCAGCGGTCTCCGCGTCCTGCGCGCCTGGCAGGAAGAATCTTACACCTGCCTGGACTGCCCCCATGAGGACCTTTCCTTCTGGCTGTCCTATCTGGACATGGACCGGGACTACCAGGCTGTCATCGCTTCCATTGACAGGGAAAATACCTACCTTCTGGCAGCGGCCATGAGCGGGGCAGGCATCCGCATCCTGCGCCAGGACCCATGGGAAATGATTATCACCTTTGTGATTTCCCAGCAAAAGACAATTCCAAACATACGCCAGCTGGTGGAGGCCCTCAGCAGCCGGTACGGCACCCCTCTGGCGGAGGAAGATGCCCTTGGGACGCTTCTTTCCCCGGCCTTCTCCTTCCCAACTCCCAGTCAGCTCTCCCTTGCTTCCCTGGAGGATTTGATGGGGCTTAAGCTGGGCTACCGGGCAAAGTACATCCACAGGCTCTGCCAGGACGCGGTTTCAGGCAGGCTGGACCTTTCCCATCTGGCATCCCTGGACTATAAGGATGCCATGGAGTATCTCACAGGCTTTTACGGAATCGGCAAAAAGGTGGCCAACTGCGTATGCCTCTTCGGCCTCCACCATATAGATGCCTTTCCCGTGGACACATGGATTGAAAAAATCCTGACGGAACAGTATTTTGACCCCAAAAAATACCGCCGCATCCCCAAAAACCATCTCTGCGAAACAATCGTAAAGGATGTGTTCGGGCGATACAGCGGCTGTGCCGGCATCATGCAGCAGTATATTTTCTATTATGAACGCAGTGTCAGGCAGGGAAGGGAATAATCTGCGGACCTGTGCATTTGACCGGCATCATCCGGCCTGCGTTCCCCCGGCCTGCCTCAGCTGGCCGGCTTCATCCGGCCTGCGTCACTCCATAAGCCGTCCCATGGAAGGCCGCAGGCGTCCCGCCACCGTCACTGCCAGGATACAGAGTATATAGTCCGGAATCATGGTAGGCAGGCAGTAGACCGCAAAAATTGCTCCCCAGCCCACCGTGTTGGGGGTCACCACCACAAAGTGGGTGATGAAGTAAAAGTAAAGAATTCCCATCCCATAGTAAATCACATAGCCCACCGTGGCGGAGAACAGCCAGGCTCCCGGCTTTGAGGCGTGCATCCACTCGCACAGCTTTCCCATCGCATAGGCTGCCAGGGCAAATCCCAGCAGGAACCCAAAAGTGGGCCGTATCAGATAAGAGGGCCCGCCGCCCCGGGCAAAAACAGGGATTCCCACCAGCCCAATCAAAAGATAGGTGGCCACACTGAGGAAGGCCCTTCTGGAGCCCAGAAGCAGACCGGCCAGAAGCACGAAAAACCACTGAAGGGTAAAATTCATGGTATCCGCCCCCACCGGTATCACAATCTTGATAAAGGCCCCCACTGCTGTCAGTGCCGTGAACAGCCCGCAGACCGTCAGATCCCTTGCCATCCCGTGCCGCTGTACCATTGTATGGCTTCCTGTGCCGTTTCCCTGTCTCATGTATTCCACTCCTTCTGTCTTATAAAAATCTTCCTGTCAGGCAAATCACATCATGCCCAGGTCAAATATCTTCCATTTTTCCCGCAGTCCAGACTCCCTGCCCACTGCAAAATCCCTGGTAAATTCGCCGTCCCCCCATTGGGGACCTCTCTCCAGAGCCTTTGGTGACCATCTCTGGGCAAAGGAGACACGGACCACCTTGTACCCCTCATATCCGCAGGATGCCGCCAGCTGGTCATAATGTTCCTTCTGGTCCGCGTATGCCTCCTGAGGCAGTGTCTCAAATCCATGGACAATATATTCCTGTATATAATAACCGTCCTTAAAATCCATGTCCTCCTGGTCAAAATTCAGGGCCTCCAGCTGATTCTGGGGAAACAGCCTTTTACACATATCAAACTGTCCCAGACCCCTATACTTAAAATACCAGGCAGCTGTCATCTGGGGCATGTCCGACGGCATGGACTCAAACTTCACATGTCTTGGAAGTGTCTCATCCTGTACCGTATATTCACTTACCAGCTTTTCTCCGCCCTTTGCCTTGTTGGCCGCAGCCACCCCGAACATGATAACCAGACAGAGCAGGGTCAGACCGCAGATTCTGACAGCCTGGGGCGATATATTCCGTTTACTCATATCATGCGTCCTTTCATAGCCGTTCAGCACCGTGCCTGGGACATTTCCCTGTGTTCCATGCAGCACTTCCTGATTCCCTCTGAGGTATTGAAGAACCGGATACCGTGGGACCTTATCTTGTCCGTATTCATGGTCAGGTTCCTGGGACAGGAGGCAAACCGTTCTTCATTGCGCTTCAGTATGCTGCCGGAATCACTGCCCGCCAGTTCCCTGAGGAACAGTCTGGCCGTGTCAAAGGTGCTGTAACGGTTCTCACTGCCGAAGTTGTACACGCCTCCGGGCAGCTCCATGGCTTCCTCCATATGGCGCACCACTTCCCACACATAGGTGACTCCCCTGTAATCATGGACAGGAAACTCCACCTCCTGCCGTTCCTTCAGAGCATCCATCAGCTTCTGTAAAAGCCCCTGGCCTGCCACCCTTCCCCTGGACGGGGCGTCATACATCCATGTAAGCCTGAGGGCCACTGCATTGGGCAGATACGTAAACATGGAATCCTCCGCCCGCTTCTTGTCCCTTCCATACACATTTCCCGGCTTTCCTTCACTGCCCTCGCGGTTGGGCTCCAGGGAGTGGGATGTATTGTAAATCTGGTCGGAACTGGTAAATATCATCCGGCTGCCGGCATTCCTGCACGCCTTGGCCAGGTTGACGGTTCCCCGTACATTCACTTTTTCTGAGAGGATTGGATTTCTTTCACAGGCGCCTGTGTTGGAAATTGCCGCACAGTGCAGGACATAATCCGGCCGGATGGCCTTTACAAAGGCGGAAACAGCCACAAAATCCTCAATATCCAGCTCCCTGTGTGTCACCCCCACTGCCTCATATCCGTTTCTGCCACTAAAATATTCACAAATCCTGGAACCGAGAAATCCCCCGGCCCCGGTAATCAATAAGCGTCTTTTCATTCTGTCCATATACCTTTCTGCAGATATGATAACATTATAGCCTACTAATTCTTACAATTCTTTACGGATTTCTTAATATTTTATCGGGCTCTTTTTTAATATGGCAGATTCTCCTGGAAAATCATCTCATATTTTGTGTTGTATTCCTCTTCCAGAAGGCTTCTGTCCCCGTATTCCGCCTCCCCCATCTGGTTATCATAGGGGTCGTTCCTCAAATGGACCATGGGCGGTTCAAACTCATGTCCGAACTCCCTGGCTGCCGGAAGGCGGAAGGGGTCCAGATTGCCAAAGTAAAAATCCCACCTCTGCGTCTCCCCCTCCCGGTAAGCCGCCCCGCCGAAGGAACAGTCCGCATAGCGCCAGCCATGGGATTCTGTATAAAACTGCGCCCAGTCGTGGCAGCTGATTTCAAAGGGTGATGTATAAAGACCTGCCTGCCATCTGGCAGGAATACCAACCGCGCGGCACAGGGTGATGAACAGCAGCGCCTGCACTCCGCAGTCTCCCTTCATGGATGATGCAGCATACTGGGGGATGTCAGTCAGGGTAAAATAACTGCGCACATAGGAATACATCACATGGGTGGTAATATAGTCGTATATTCGTCTGGCCTTCCTCAAGGGGTCCTGTTCCTCACCCGCTATCCCGGCTGCCAGTTCCCGGATAAAAGGGGTGAAACGGATATGGGGCTGCTGCTGAACCAGCCAGGCCTCCGGCGTTTCAGCAGAACCATTTTTCCGACAGGACTCTGCGCCCCGTTCTGAGCCAGGTTCCGGCCCGCCATGTTTAAGGCTTTCACAGGAGAAATCCAGATACGTTTCCTGATTCTCAAAGGAAAACTCCACCGAATATTCCTGTCCCTTCCTGTGTTTTGTATGGAAGCAGATGGTACGCTGAAAGGCATCCGCCCGCGCAATGGTATATTCCCAATTTTCAGCTTCCCTTCCCCCGATTCTGACGCTGTGGACGTTCACGTTCTTTATCTGGGCATATTCAATGGGAAGCGGAAGATAGACCTTGATTTCCTCCCCTGCCCGCTCTGCCTCCTCCCGGATTGCAAGGGTCCCGCGTATGCGGAATCTGCATCCCGCGCCTCCCTGCTCTTTCATGGCGGCAATGGTCCTGTTAAGCAGCGCAAAGTTCTCTGCCTTGGAACGGACCAGTTCCCGGTCCAGGGCCCGGTTCTCATATTCCTTTCTGGTCTTTAACACATTTCTCAGGAAACTGCTTCGGAAGCGGACCTCTCCGTCCACGTAAATCCAATCCGCTGCATCCTCCTCCCACAGGGTTTCCAGCTCGCTGTCCTCAAAATCCCTTACATTATCCCGCAGCATGGCCAAAGCCTCACTCCATGTATAGGGGTATTGTTCCGGCATCCGCTTAAGAATCTCTCTTTCAATCATAAGCCGCTTTTTTAAGACCAATGGAATGTCTCTTTTCAGCCTGTTGTCTATAATCCTGGCAGCCCTGTCAAATTCCCCTCTCCACTTAAGCTTTTCTATGTCTTCCGGCAGCGGAACCGCCAGCGTCTCAAAATAACTGTTATCCATCTGATTCTCCCTCTCCTTTTTACCTGTCACGGCCATTTTCCCAGCCTCCCCCATCCTCCCTGCCGCAGCATTTCCCCTGCTGCAGCATCCTGTCTGTCATTACCCTTTTTTGTCCGTTGCACAATACCGGGCATGGACGTAAAAGCCCGGACAGACTCTGGTGCTGCCTGTCCGGGCTCATGGTAATACGTATCTATTTGAAAATACCCTTTTTCTTAGGTTTCTCTTCCTCCTGGGAAGCGACGCCGTTCATTGCGTCGTCAAACCGCCTTAAGGCTTCCTTCTGGGCCTGGGTCATACGCTCCGGAACCTGTACCACCAGGGTAACATAGTGGTCGCCCCTGACATTGCGGCTGCGCAGAGAAGGAACACCCTTGCCCTTTAGCCGCACCTTGGTATCTGTCTGGGTGCCGGGCCTTACATCGTACTCCACCTCGCCGTCCACGGTCTTTATGCGAATCGGGCCTCCCAGCGCTGCCCGCGCAAAGGATATAGGCACTGTGGAATAAATGCTGGTATCCTGGCGCTTGAAAATCGGATGCTGGGAGACAACCGCCTCCACCAGCAAATCCCCCCGCTCGCCGCCGCCTGTACCGGGCTCGCCGCCCCCTGCCAGACGCACGCACTGGCCGTTGTCAATGCCTGCGGGTATGGATACCTTGAATTTCTTGCGCACGGTCTTATATCCCGTACCGTAACAATCAGAACACTTTTCCTTGATGACCTGTCCGGTGCCGTTACAGTCCGGACATGTCTGTACATTCTGCACGGTCCCGAAAAAGGACTGCTGGGTGTACATGATTTTGCCCTTTCCATTACACTTTGCACAGGTCTGGGGGGAGGTTCCTGCCTTTGCGCCTGTGCCGTGACAGCTGGCGCAGGTTTCCTTGAAGTTAATCTCAATCTCTTTATCACAGCCAAATACGGCTTCCTCAAATGTAATCCTGACCGAAGTCTTTATGTTGGCGCCCCGTGAAGGCCCGCTTCTGGCCCTGGAGGACCTGCCGCCGCCGAAAATATCACCAAAGATATCGCCGAAGATATCACCCATATCCCCGCCAAAGTCAAAGCCGCCGAAGCCGCCGCCAAAGCCGCCTGCCCCAGCACCGCCCTGTTCAAATGCAGCATGGCCGAACTGGTCGTACTGCTGACGTTTCTGAGGGTCGCTTAACACGCTGTATGCCTCGGAAGCCTCTTTGAACTTGGCCTCTGCCTCCTTATCGCCTGGGTTGGCATCGGGGTGGTATTTCTTGGCAAGTTTCCTGTATGCTTTTTTCAATGCATCCTCATCTGCATCTTTGGGAACGCCCAGAACTTCATAGTAATCTCTCTTACTCTCTGCCATGTTGTTTACCTCTTAATCTATCTGAACGCCGCAAAACCAGCCCTGGCGGGCAGGTTTCAAAAGCACTCTTTATCAGCCACAAAGGGGGTAGTGGCCGGTTTCCCGGCTCCTAAGCCCCCTGTTTGTTTTATACGGATTTACTTCCTTACGCCTATACTTCCTTGAAATCAGCGTCTACAACGTCGTCTGCGCCTGCTGCACTGTTTCCTGCGCCGCCCATGTCAGGGCCTGCCTGGCCTGCTGCGCCGGATGCCTGAGCCTGCTCATATACCTTTGCAAACAGCTTCTGCGCGCTGTTCATCAGCTTCTCTCTGCCAGCCTTGATATCCTCTACCTGGGCATCAGTCATCTCTTCCAGCGGAGCGCGGTTGATGGCTTCCTTCAGGGCATTTAAGTCTGCTTCCACTTCTGCCTTGTCTCCTGGAGCAATCTTATCCCCAACCTCTTCCAGGGCCTTCTCGGTCTGGAATACCATGGAATCCGCATCGTTCCTTGCATCGATGGATTCCTTGCGCTTCTTATCCTGTGCCTCGTATTCAGCTGCTTCCTTTACTGCCTTATCAATATCGTCGTCTGACATGTTGGAGCCGGACGTGATGGTGATGTGCTGCTCCTTACCTGTTCCCAAATCCTTTGCGGAAACATTCACAATGCCGTTGGCATCAATATCAAAGGTAACCTCAATCTGCGGAATACCTCTTCTTGCAGGCGGGATTCCATCCAGACGGAACTGTCCCAGTGTCTTGTTATCCCTTGCGAACTGGCGCTCGCCCTGTACCACGTGGATATCCACTGCGGTCTGGTTGTCGGCTGCGGTTGAGAAAATCTGGCTCTTCTTGGTAGGAATGGTGGTATTCCTCTCAATCAGCCTGGTAGCCACGCCGCCCATAGTCTCGATGGACAGGGAAAGAGGCGTTACATCCAGAAGAAGGATGTCTCCTGCACCTGCATCGCCGGCCAGCTTGCCGCCCTGGATGGCAGCGCCGATAGCCACGCACTCATCCGGGTTCAGGGATTTGCTTGGTTCCTTGCCTGTCAGCTGTTTTACCTTTTCCTGTGCAGCTATCATACGTGTGGAACCGCCTACCAGCAGTACCTTGCCCAGCTCAGAAGCCGTGATGCCCGCATCCTTAAGTGCGTTCTGCACCGGGATGGCGGTACGCTCTACCAGGTCATGGGTCAGCTCATCAAACTTAGCCCTGGTCAGGTTCATATCCAGATGCTTCGGTCCCTCGGCAGTTGCAGTGATGAAGGGCAGGTTGATATTGGTGGTGGTAGCTGTGGACAGCTCCTTCTTAGCCTTCTCAGCAGCTTCCTTCAGTCTCTGAAGGGCCATCTTGTCGCCCGACAGGTCCACGCCCTCAGCCTTCTTAAACTCGGAAATCATCCAGTTTGTAATTGCATTGTCAAAATCATCGCCGCCCAGACGTGTGTCGCCGTTGGTGGACAGAACCTCGATGACGCCGTCGCCGATTTCAATGATAGAAACATCAAAGGTACCGCCGCCTAAGTCGTATACCATGATTTTCTGCTCTTTTTCATTGTCAAGTCCGTAAGCCAGGGCTGCTGCCGTAGGCTCGTTGATGATACGCTTTACGTCCAGGCCTGCAATCTTGCCTGCATCCTTGGTGGCCTGACGCTGCGCGTCGTTAAAGTATGCCGGAACCGTGATAACTGCCTCTGTCACAGTCTCTCCCAGATAGCTCTCTGCATCTGCTTTCAGCTTCTGCAGAATCATAGCGGAAATCTCCTGTGGTGTGTACTTCTTTCCGTCAATGTCTACCCTGTAGTCCGTGCCCATGTGACGCTTGATGGAAGAGATGGTCTTATCTGCGTTGGTAACAGCCTGACGCTTTGCAGGTTCGCCAATCAGCCTTTCTCCTGTCTTAGTGAATGCCACTACGGATGGTGTTGTCCTTACGCCCTCCGCATTGGCAATAACAGTTGGTTTTCCGCCTTCCATAACAGCCACACAGCTGTTTGTCGTACCTAAGTCAATACCGATAATCTTGCTCATAGTCTTTTCCTCCTGATTATTTTTAGTGGGGTATATTTATAATGATTGGGATATGTCAATTTGCCACTTTTACCATACTGTGTCTTACCACGCTGTCCCTGTACATGTAACCCTTCTGCAATTCCTCCGCCACAATGTTCTCTCCCAGGCTGTCGTCATCCACGTGCATCACTGCATTGTGGAAGTTAGGGTCAAACTCCCGGCCTACTGCTTCAATGGCTTTTACGCCTGCTTCCTCCAGCGTTTTGCTCAACTGCTTATATATCTTCTCCATGCCCTCTGCAAGGGGTGTTCCCTTTGCATCCTCAGGCACAGTTGCCAGGCCTCTCTCAAAATTGTCGATGACGGGAAGGATTCTCTCTATGATGTCCTTTGCCCCCATCTCATACATGGAGGACTTTTCCTTGTCCGTCCTCTTGCGGAAATTCTCAAATTCCGCCATCTGGCGCTTCACCCGGTCGGTGAGCTCTTCTATCTTCTCATCCCTGGGGTCCTTTTTCTTTTTAAAGAATCCCTTTTTTTCTTCCTTTTCACCAGCAGGCGCTTCCTCTGTACCTTCCTCTGTTTCCTCCGGGGTACAGCCTTCTGCCGGCTCTCCGGCATTAGGGGCATCTTCTGTTTCCTGCTCTGTCTTCAGGGCCTCATCTTCCTTTTTTAACTCTTCGTCCTTCATATCTTCACTCACAGCTTATCACCTTTCATCTTTTTTAAATGCTGTATCCAGCTGATTCATCAGATTGCGCAGTGTCCCAAGGACCTTTTCATAGTCCATACGCTTGGGTCCTATGATACCGATGGTTCCTCTCAGGCCTCCTCCCAAATCATAATTGGCAGTGACCACACTGCAGTCCTTCATGGACTGCACCGGGCTCTCATCACCGATATAAACCTGAATGCCCGCTTCTTCCTCTGTGCCGGAATTGACCTCCGCCACAAATTCCTGCAGCACTTCCTTATGTTCCAGTGTGTCAATGAGCTGGCTGGCCTTGCCGCCGTCCGAAAGTTCAGGGTACTTGAAAATGTTGGTGGCTCCGCTGGTATAAATCTGCAGGTCCTCTTCCCCTGCCTTGATGGCCTCCGCCACCTCATTCAGCACCAGGTCCACCACCTGGCTGTGGTTGCCTGCATCGCCCTTCAGCTTGCTGATAACATCCAGATTGATTTCCTCAATGGTCAGTCCGTTGAGGCTGCTGTTCAGCAGGATGTTCAGGTTCAGAAGCTCCTCATCACTCAGTTCGTCCGTGATATCAATCATGGTGTTCTTAATGATGTTGCCTTCCACCACCACGACCACCAGCAGCTTGTGCTTCTCCATTTTGGAAAGCTGGATGAACTTGAGCTTTGTCTTGTGATAACTGGGGCCGCTTATCATGGTGGCATAGTTGGTATTGGCAGCCAGCACCTGGGCCATCTTCTTAAGGACCAGCTCCAGCTTATCAACCTTCTGGACCATCATTTCCTTGAACTCAGTTACCTCGCTCTCCTTATCCAGCATAATCTGGTCCACATAGAACCGGTACCCTTTATCGGAAGGAATCCGCCCTGCCGAGGTATGGGGCTGTACAATATACCCCATCTCTTCCAGGTCTGACATCTCATTGCGGATGGTGGCAGAGCTGAGCTTCAAGTCTGAATACTTGGAAATGGTCCTGGAGCCAACGGGCTCCCCGGTTTCCAGATATGTCTTGATGATGGCCTTCAGTATAGTGACCTTCCTGTCGTCCAGGAGTGCATCCAATGGCATCTGCTCACCTTCCTTTCTGAAATTATTAGCACTCGACGTTTAGGAGTGCTAACATCTACATTCCATAATATATTCCTTCTGGCGCCATTTGTCAAGAGATAAAAGCAAATTCTTTTCATATTATTTGTGTCTTCCATTCTCCCCCCGGCACATCATGTGCCATTTCCTTTTCGTATCAACTAGATAATGGATTTCACCCTCCACTTTTTACATAAATATACCAATTTTGCGGCATATTCTCTCCACATTTTATACTCTTGTAACACTTGCTTAATTATTTTAACTTGACAAGTAACATTTTTGTAATATAATGAAGGTACAACTTTATAAGACATATAAAACCATAACAATGTCATAAGATTGCGAGGTAGTTGTATGCATTACATTAAGAAAACCCTTCTGGCAGCAGCCATGGCTGCATTCAGCCTCACGGTGGCTTTTCCGGCATTTGCCGATGAACCGGTGGGGACGGATGTAACCGTAGTGGATGCCGGTACATCAGATACGCCCGAGGACACAGCCCAGGATGTCCAGGAATCCCAGGAAACCTCCGGTTCACGGGAATCCAAAGGCCACAGGGCCGCTGTTGTGAATGAAGACGAATACATCGCCCAGGGACCGGGCGCCCAAAAGGAAGAGAAGGAAGAGGCTCCGGCTCCCAGTGAGACATCGCTGGGACGTTTCACCATCACTGGATACTGCGGCTGTGAACAGTGTTCCGGCGGTCATAACCTTACCTATTCTGGAGCGGTTCCAACTCCCAATCACACGATTTCTGCTGATTTGAACTATTTTCCTCTTGGCACTAAGCTGAAGATTGACGGCATTGTCTACACAGTGGAGGACAAAGGCTCTTCTGTGAACGGTAATATTCTGGATATTTTTTACGGCTCCCATGAGGAAGCCCTGGCCAAGGGTACATATACTGCAGAGGTATTCCTAGTGCAGGATTGATTCATAATGTGAGAATAATGATACCAGGCAAATGAGCCTGGTATTTTTTTTGCCCTTCTCCTTAAAAACAGATCCGGGCCAGAAATAATTACCAAAATACGGCTATATTTGCAGGAAATGGCCTTATTTCCATATTTTTCCTTGACAAGAGGAAAAAAATATGGTAAAAACTTGTTTATTGCTCATATATTACAAAAGTATTACATATTATTTATTAATGTGTTAAAAATCTTTTTCTAATTATTACTTGAGCAATAGGAGGTATTACACCATGAAATTAAGACACTTACTGACCGGAGCTATCCTTACTGTCAGCCTGCTTGCGGCCACCGCCATCACAGCCCTTGCAGCAGCGCCAAAAGGAAGGTTCGAAACAGTGAACAGCACCACCATCAGCGGCTGGGCTTACAACAGCAGTACCCCTGATGATGCGCTTAACGTACGGATATCCATCAAAGATAAGAATACAGGCGAGGAAGTTTTTTCCCAGAGGATGACGGCCGGGGAATACAGCGACGAGCTTTACGGCAGCGGCAAAGGCAACGGATGCCACGCCTTCAACCTTAACATGGACTGGAGCACCCTGCCCGACGGCGTCTATCTGGTAGAAGGCTATGTGGGAGACAGTGATTTTTCCAATCCCAGGACCTATACCAACGGCAATCCCGAAGCCAGGGAAGCAGCCCCTGCAGCCACAGCTCAGAACCTGGTTCCCCTGGGCGTGTTCAAGACAACAGGCTATTGTCCGTGCAGGGCCTGTTCCGAGGGCTGGGGACGCCATACCTGCACCGGTGCAGTGGCCACGGCAGGCCACACCATTGCAGTGGACCCCAGGGTGATTCCCTACGGCTCCAAGGTTATGATTAACGGCGTCGTCTATACGGCGGAGGACCGGGGCGGAGCTGTCAGAGGCAACCACATTGATATTTTCTTCAATACCCATGCCGAGACACGCCAGCACGGCACACAGAACGCAGAGGTCTATCTGGTGCAGTCATAAGGCATATGTTCCGGATTTTATTTTCCAACGAAGCAAAAAGAACACCCCGGCAAAGCCTTCAGGGCCCAGCCGGGTTGTTCTTTTTTATATTCTCTTTTATATTCTCTTTTCTGTTTCCGCTTAATCCGCCGGAATCACTGGTTTTCCGTGCACTCCCTCAATTCTGTTCCCTGGTAGAAAAAGTCCAGTATCTGTTTGTATCCCTTTCCTGTCTTTGCCATGCCCTGGGCGCCGTTCTGGCTCATGCCGACGCCGTGTCCGAAACCGCCCCCATATATATGGAAAGAAATACTCCCATCCTCCCCTGTTCTCTTTTCAATGGCAATGAATGCACTGGGCAGGGCGGCTGTTCCCGTCATGGTTCCCCCGTCCTTTTTGGTGATGGTCAGGGACGGATTTCCCAGCGCAGAACGGATGGCGGACTGCCCCTTGATGGTTACGGTACCGCCGGTGCCTGTGACGGTCAGCTCATCTGCTATGCCTCCCGGCCCCCGGTCCGTTATGGTCATGTCCTGTACCTGACCGGCTCCGCTAATCTGGGACGAAGCAATGTCAGCCGGAAGGTCTGTCTGCCAGCGGAACATGGGATAAGAAGTATCAAAGGCAATCACGTCCTCCCTCTTGATATAGGATTCAAAGCCCTGGTTGTCTTCCTTACCCAGGCTCCGCCCTCCCTCTTTCACTTCCACTGCCCTCAGGTAGGGATATTTCCCGCTGTCAGTCCCCCATACGCCTGCATCCGCAGTACGGCCGCAGGAGGTGGAAAAGTAGAACGCCTCAATAGGCTTATCCCCGTAGAACAGCATCTTTCCGTATGTCTCCTTCACAGCCTGGGTGGACTTATCGTCAGCCTTGGTATTATTGTAGACCTGGAAATTCGTACTGTCATCCACATGGGCGCCGTACTGGCTGTAGGTGTTGCCCTGTATCTGCCGGTAGGCATAGGTCCTGGCGCACACAGCCTGGGCTTTCAGCGCCTCCTTCTCATAGGACGGCGGCATCTCGCTGGGCACTACCTTTGTCAGATAATCCTCCAGATACAAATCATTGACCAGCACCAGGCCCTCCGGCGTCCCCTTGATTTCCAGACTTCCGCTGTAAACCGGCGTGCCCTGGCTCCGTTCAATGGAACGGATGGTAATGGCCTCCGGCTCATCCGGTGTGATAATCATGCGCCCATACTCCAGGTAAGGGCTGTCAGGGCCCACTGATAGCTGCGTGCCGGCCTCCAGGCGCTCTCCCACCATCTTTCCCTTGGCATTCTCATATTCCAAATCAGCACCGCATCCCAGCACCAAATCAGCAGAGGCATGGAACACACGTTTAAATCCAGTATCCATTAGGAGGACGCGGATGGTCTTGGCATCAAATTCCCGCTCCAGAAGGGCTGCGCACAGCTGTCCGTCCGCCGCCACAAATTCCTGCAGGTTATAGCCAACCAGTATGTCCGAAGCCTTCAGCACCTTAAAATCCCCATATACCTTATATACATGGAAATTGGGAGCCAGAGGAATCTCCCCATAGCCTTCTATCTCAATGGCGCCCTCTGTCACGGACAGGACCTTACCGCTCAGACGGTCCCTTTTCATGGTTATCCTGACCAGCTTGCCGTCCTCCATGTGGAGGTCAGCCAGGTTGCCGGCCATCTCCTCCTCCCCGCCAAGCTTGGCGCTCACCGGGAACTCGCGGTAGGCCGTGCCCAGATACGCCTTAAAATGCCGGCCGTCGCTTTCAGCCAGCCATACATTCTCATAGACCACGTTCCTGGACACCAGGCCCGAGGTAATCATCTCCCCGTTCCTGGCCAGAAACCGTATCTCACAGTCCAGGAACGCGTCCAGTGCAAGTCCCTGGAACCCGAAGTTGCCGGCCGTGGTATAGGCCGTCCAGCTCTCGGCCTGGTCAAGGTTGGACGGGGTGCCGTAGAGCACAGCCTCTATCTCCTCCACCTTTCCCTCCGGGTCCGTCTCCTTCAGGATGGAATCATACAGTTTCCACCAGTCCTCCTCGGGATATGCCTGGCCGCGGTTATTCCTGGTGGAGCCGGCCTGGAGCTTCAGCTTGCCGGACACCTGGCCGGCCATGTATGCAGCCTCTGCGTATGTAAGATATCCCTGGGCCGAGGACAGGGAAGCAGGCGTAAGCTCCGGGTCCAGACAGCCTTCATCATAGAGATAATCCATGTATTTGACAAACCAGTTGTCCTTTTCTTTTGCTGAAAAATGGGAGGTTCCCCGTTCCTTCGCCCTCTTCTCACACTCTTCCTTGTCCGTAAGGGCCAGAGCCATGGCCTTAAACGCCTGGGCCCTTATGATTCCGTCCCTGGGCGGCTCCATCTTCACGATTATCACCATCAGCGTGACCACTACCAGTATCACGCCGCTTACCCATGCAATCATTCTGTTCTTCATATTCGGTCCAACTCCTGTAAACGAAGTAAAGCAGCGGGGTAACCGCTGCTTTTATCATGTGTAACCCCAGAATGCCGTCTCTTACTTATTGACGCCTAGCAATGCTAGGTGGGCAACCTCACTTAAACATCTGCCTTCCACTCGACGGAGGCCTGACATCCGCTTAAAAATATTGGAATCCCTTTTGTCTAATGTAGGTTCAAAATTGGTAAGAGTATCGAACACCCCAGGAAATTACAGTTCCACTTCTTTTATCTGGTGTTATTATACCCCAAATACTTTCGTTTTTCAAGTTGATTTTTCTGAACATTTATGGAATTTTTTCCTCTATGGTCCCTCTTTCCACACCTGTGTCGGAAACCCTTGCAAATATAAGGGGCTCCGGCTCCGGCATCTGGTTTCCCAGGATGCAGGAGGCCAGGAATTTCTCTGCTGCCGGTCCAAAAAGTTCTTCGCGGGAAGCGTAAAGGACAGCCATGGTTTCTCCCGGCTCCACCCTGTCACCGTACTTTTTCCTCAGAAGGATGCCTGCGCTGTAGTCAATGGAATCCTCCTTTTTATTTCTGCCAGCTCCCAGCATCACGGATGCCACCCCGATTCCCTCAGTATCCATATGGGTGATATAACCGGACCCCGAAGCCTTTACCTCCCGGGACAGGGGAGCCTTTTCAAAAAGTCCCGGATTATCCACATACCTGCCATCTCCGCCCTGGCTCTCAACCATGGACCTAAGGCATGCAAGGGCGCTTCCGTCCTCCACGGACTGCCTGGCAAGCTGCCTGCACTGCCCCATATCACCCCTGCCTGCCATGTGAAGCATATTTGCAGCCAGTTCCAGACATACACCGGTCAAATCATCCGGCCCATGGCCCTTCAGGGTCTCAATGGCCTCCTCCATCTCCAGGGAGTTGCCGATGGCATGGCCCAGGGGCACATCCATGTTGGTTATGAGGGCGCAACAGCGCCGGCCGGCCAGGGTCCCGATGGAAACCATCTCCCGTGCCAGGCTGATGGAGTCCTCCAGGGTTTTCATAAAGGCGCCGCTTCCCGTCTTTACATCCAGAACAATGCAGTCGCTGCCGGCCGCCAGCTTCTTGCTCATAATGGACGAGGCAATCAGGGGAATGCTGTCCACAGTGGCGGTCACGTCCCTCAGGGCATAAAGCTTCTTGTCTGCCGGCACCAGATTTCCTGACTGGCCAATAAGGGCCAGTCCGTTTTCGTTGACAATGCGGAAGAACTCCTCCCTTGGTATGGCAGTCTTAAATCCCGGAATGCTCTCCAGCTTATCCACGGTACCGCCTGTGTGCCCCAGGCCGCGGCCGCTCATTTTAGCCACCTTGACGCCGCAGGCAGCCACAATAGGACCCGCCACCAGGGTGGTCTTATCCCCCACGCCGCCGGTGCTGTGCTTATCCGCCTTGATTCCCTCAATGGGCGACAAATCCACCATATCCCCGGAATGGGCCATCTCCAGGGTCAGGTCTGTTATCTCCCGGTCATCCATACCCTTAAAGTAAATAGCCATCAGCATAGCCGACATCTGATAATCGGGAATGTCCCCGGCCACGAATCCCTCCACCATATATGCAATTTCCTCTGCGGAAAGGGAACCGCCCCGTTTCTTTTTTTCTATCAGGTCATACATTCTCATATTATGCACCTCCCAGGTGGTCCGGTCCAAAGCTCTCCGGAAGCAGCTGGGCCAGGGTATATTCCCTGTACTCCTGCACGCTTTTAGCCAGGATGATACGGAATGCATCCGGATGGCAGAACTCACGCATCACCTGCCTGCAAACACCGCAGGGCGGACAGTAATCCTCCGCCTTCCCGCCGGGGCCTCCGCATATGACAATGGCTTCAAATTCCCGTTCCCCCTCGCTCACCGCCTTTGCAAAAGCGCACCGCTCCGCGCAGATGCCGGGGCTGTAGGCTGCATTCTCAATGTTGTTGCCCGTGTACACCTTCCCATCCCTGCACAGCAGGGCTGCCGATACATGGAAATGGGAATAAGGCGCATAGGAGCGCCCAAGACCGTCCAAGGCGGTCTGTATCAATACGTCTCTCTCCATATTACCCCTCCTCCTTCCGCCCGGGCCGGCCCCGGACGCTGCCGCGGTTTGGTCCCTGTACGGATGTTCTTCTTCCATTATAATATAAGCCTGACCCTTAAACAAGGGAAACAAACTGCCCCTCCACATAGCCTCTCAAATCCTCCGGAGACAGGGTGACCTGCACGCCTCTCTGTCCTGCGCTGACCATGATGGTGTCGAAAAGCTGGGCCATTTCTTCTATATAAGTAGGGAAATGCTTTTTCATGCCGATGGGGGAACACCCGCCGCGGATGTAGCCCGTGATTCCCAGCATATCCTTTACATGAATCATCTCCACCTTCTTCTCCCCTGCAGCCCTGGCCGCCTTCTTAAGGTCCAGTTCCTCGTCCACAGGAATACAGCACACCAGGTATCCCCTTTTTTCTCCCTTCAGCACCAGGGTCTTATACATCCGGTCGTGGTCCACCCCCATAAGGTCTGCGGCATGACTGCCGGAAAGGTCGTTCTCATCCACCTCATAGGTACCTGTATCATAAGCTATATTTGCCGCATCCAGAAGGCGCATCACATTTGTCTTAATCATATACAACACTCCTTTTCACCGGCCCGCTGTTTCACCCGGACCATATTCCAGGAATATCATACCCTTTTTTCCATTGTCCGTCAATCCGCCCCGGACAGGCGGCGTCACAGCAAACCTTCCCTCCTCCAAAGAGGAAGCCAAAGAATATATCATGGAGTATTCACAAATCAAAATTATGCGGTTATAATGGGAAATAAATACGCAGAGGACAGGAAAGGAAATCTCATATATGGAAAAGAATGATATCATTATCATACATGGAACCGATTACAAGAACATGGCCAGGCGTGTCCTGGAACAGGCGGACGTGGCGGCGGATATTGGCGATGTAAACAAAAAGGTGGCGTTAAAGCCCAATCTGGTAACTGCAAAGGCGCCCTCCAGCGGAGCCACCACCCACGGGGAGCTGCTGGCCGGCGTCATAGAATATCTCCAGGAGCACGGCTTTCAAAATATCACCATCATGGAGGGCTCCTGGGTGGGCGACCACACGGAGGACGCCTTCCAGGCCGCAGGATACCATCAGGTGTGCAGGCAGTATGGCGTGCCCTTCGTGGACCTGCAGCGGGATACCTGGAAGGAATACGATGCCGGAGGAATGAAAATCAAGCTGTGCGACAAGGCTGCGGCCGTTGATTACATGATTAACATGCCTGTGCTGAAGGGACACTGCCAGACCACGGTGACCTGTGCCCTGAAAAACAATAAGGGCGTGATTCCCAACTCGGAAAAACGCCGTTTCCACACCCTGGGGCTTCACAAACCCATTGCCCATCTCAGCACCATTGCCCGCAATGACTTTATCCTGGTAGACAATATCTGCGGTGACTTGGATTTTGAGGAAGGCGGCAATCCGGTGGTCATGAACCGTGTGCTGGGTTTTAAGGACCCGGTGCTCTGCGATGCCTTTGTATGCGACTGCATGGGGTACTCCGTGGACGATGTGCCTTACATAACCATGGCCAGGGACCTGGGCGTGGGCAGCACGGATACGGCCGGCGCCAACATGATTTACCTGAACAGGGCAACAGAGGCTGACAGCAAATTCCGCATGACAAGACGCGTACAGCACCTGGCTGCCTACACTGCCCCGGAAGATGCGTGCAGCGCATGCTACGGTTCCCTTATATACGCCCTGGACCGTCTGAATGACATGGGACGCCTGAGGAAGGGCCTGCCCCCCGTATGCATCGGCCAGGGCTACAAGGGACAGGAGGGCTCCATCGGCGTGGGACAGTGTACCTCCTGCTTTGCCAAAACCCTGGGCGGCTGCCCGCCAAAGGCAGCGGATATCGTGGACTTTCTGAACAGCCAGTGGAAATAGGAAGGACCTTTTTCCGGCTGTGTCCGGGTCTAAATCCCCCGTTCCCTGAGCCAGGCCATGATATGGGCCCCATATGCCTTTTCCCTCTTGAGAAGGGTAAAATGGTCCGCTCCCTTGACGAACACCACCTTTGAGTCGGGTATCTGCTCCCCCATCCACAGAGAATGGCGGGGACGGATCATATCCCTGCGGCCTGTCAGAATCAGGACAGGCGCCTGGATGCAGGACAGCTTATCCTTGTCCAGCCTGGGCCATCTGGCCATAAGGCCGAACAGCTGGCGGCTTTTCACCGCCTTTTCCCTGACGCCCCGGGGCATGGGTATCTTCTCCAGACCGTGCCACAGGGCGTATTTTAATTTCACCTCCATCAGGGAGGCAGCGCTCATACCTCCCGGCAGGGCATTGCCGCTGACCGCCACCACAGCCGATACACGTCCGGGATAACTGCTGGCTGTCTCCAGGGCCACGTTCGCCCCGTCGCTGAATCCCAGTATCACTGCCCTGGGCACATGGAGGAATTCCATGACCTGGACCACATCTGCGGCCATATCCGGTATGGTCAGCTCTCCTCTTACGGCATCCCCCTTCATCCGGGAGGCCCCATGGCCCCTGCTGTCCATGAGTATCACCCTGTAATACCGGCTCATGAGTTCAGACAGCCTGGAAAATATCTCATGGCTTTCCCCGTTGCCGTGGAGCATAATAAGGGGTACGCCCTGCCCCATTTCCTTATAATAAAGGGAGGCAAAACTGTTGTCCACATATCCTTCCTTCATTGGCTTTGTCTCCTTTCTGTTGACCTTCACCATATCACACCTCCGGTAAAATGTAAATACAGGCACAGCCCGGCAGATAAAAGTCCTGCCGGGCTGTGGTCATGCAGGTCCCTGGGACCTGCTCTTATCTTCTGTTAGTATTCGCTTTTTCCACGTGAATATTCTTTCCTTTAATCTTAGCGTGGGCCATGGCCTTCAGCACATCGTCCGCATAGCGTCCGGGCACATCCACAAAGGTATACCCGTCATACATGTCAATGCTTCCCACCATGCGTCCCGGAATACCGGACTCACCTGCAACTGCTCCCAGAATATCCCCTGGGGTGATTCTCTGGGCCTTGCCGATGTTGATGAACAGTCTTGCCATCTTCTCATCACCCTCGCCCAGCACGTAATCCACGGCAGCGCGGTCTGTGGCTCCCTTGCGGCGGTTTCCGTAGGAGCTGCGCTCACGGCCTCTGCCGCGGCTGCTGCCACGTCCAAAGCTGTCCAGCTCATCCAGGGAACGGGCGGTTTCAAAGCTGTCGATGATGTCTTCGCTCTCATCTCCCATGCTCATCTTGAGAAGGGCAGCAGCCAAATCCATGGAGGTATAATCCTCCTCCATAAGCTTCTTCTCAATGATGTTCACCATCTTGGTCAGGTCTGTGTCATTCAGCACATCCAGCACCTGGTCCAGAATCTTCTCCACCTTGATTTCCGTAATATCGTTTAGAGACGGAATGGCCTGGGGAATGATTTTTGTCTTGCAGTAGCGCTGGATGTCCCTGAGCTTATAAACCTCCTTGCCCATGACAAGGCTGAATGCCTTTCCTTCCCTTCCCGCCCTGCCGGTACGGCCGATGCGGTGCACATAGTACTCGTCGTCCTGGGGAATGTCATAATTAAACACGGCTTCCACATCCCCTACGTCTATACCTCTTGCAGCCACATCCGTGGCCACCAGAATGTCGGTGCGGCCGTTGCGGAAGCTGTCCATGACACGGTCACGCTGGACCTGCTTCAAATCTCCGTGAAGGCCCTCCGCAAAGTAGCCTCTTCCCTGAAGCTCCTGTACCAGGTCATCCACCTGGCGCTTTGTATTGCAGAACACAATGGAAAGCTTGGGCGCATACATATCCAGCAGACGGCTCATGACCTCCACCTTGTTCTTTGGTTTAACCTCATAGTAATACTGGGTTACCTTGGGCACGGTCAGTTCCTTCTTAATGACGCGGACCGTCACCGGGTCCTTCTGGAACTTCCTGGCAATCTCGGCAATGGCCTGGGGCATGGTGGCTGAAAACATCAGGGTCTGGCGCTCCTCTGGCAGCTGGCTTAAAATAGTCTCCATATCCTCCAGGAATCCCATGTTCAGCATCTCATCTGCTTCGTCCAGCACCACGGTGAGGACATGGTCCGCTTTTATGGTCTTTCTTCTCATATGGTCCATGACACGGCCCGGAGTTCCCACGATGACCTGGGTTCCGTCCTTTAAGGAGCGAATCTGCTTTACGATGTCCTGTCCGCCGTATATAGGCAGAACCTTCACTCCGTGCATGAACTTTGCAAAACGGCGCATCTCCTCCGCCACCTGGATGGCCAGCTCCCTGGTAGGAAGCAGGACAATGGCCTGAAGCTTCTTTACCTTCGGGTCCACTTTCTGAAGAAGAGGCAGACCGAAGGCGGCTGTTTTGCCTGTTCCGGTCTGTGCCTGGCCTATCATATCGCGGCCTTCCATGGCTACCGGAATGGCCTGAGCCTGAATCGGTGATGCCTCTTCAAATCCCATCTCTGTGATGGCGCGGATAATCCGCTCGTCTAATTGTAACTCGTCAAACTTAACTGTCTCCATATAATGTTAATATCCTTTCTTCCTCTGCCGTCCCATACAAAAGAGCCCTCGGCAGGCCGCCCTGTGCATATCCCATGCACCGCAATTTATTAGTTTCTTCGTGAAACGAAGTCCTCCACGCGAACAAAAAAACGAGGGGGTAAACAGGCACGTCTCGGGCCTTTCATCCTCTCGCTTCGTACGGTTATTAACTATAACAGATATAAAAGTTGGTGTCAATGGAGGGTGTATAGATTTTTATCCCAATTTCAGGGCTGGTTCCCGTGAAAATGCCGGAATAAAGTTTTTTTCATGGCCCAGTCCTGTTTTTTTCATGAATTTGCCAGATATACCGGGGTTAAAATCATGTATTTTCACACAATTTCACATCTGATTCAGGGCCTTGCGTATCTGAGGAAGCATTTTCCTGGTGTGTTCGTATCCCCGCTCCATGCATCCTCCCATCTGTTCAAAGGTCAGAAGCCCTGCCCCGGAGCTTAAGGGAGGCCTCAGCAAAAGCACCTCCCCGGTGGAGGCGCACTCCTTCAGACGGCTGCTCATAATGGAAAAGGAGTGTGAAGCCACCTCCATGACGGAACGGTCCGAAGGCGCCTCGTAGTCCCCTCCGATGTCCACCGCCAGCACATCCCGGATACCCGCGGCCTGCAGAAGATTCACCGGCAGATTGTCCGTCACGCCTCCGTCCACCAGAAGGTACCGTCCCATTTTCCTTGGAGCGAATATGGCGGGCACGCTGGCTCCGGCCATCATGGCTTCGCACAGATATCCGTCCCACTCCCATGTCACATGCTCCGCCTCCCGCACCTGGTCGCTGTTGGTAAAACAGATGGTATTCCCGCTGACCAGGTCCACTGCCGGTATAACCACTTTAAGCACAGCCTGGTCCATCTGCTTTTGTCCGGTCAGGCTGAAAAAATAATCCAGCAGCTTATCCCCCTTAATGAGGCCTGACAGGCTTACGCCCTTTCCCGCCAGCAGCTGAGGCACAAAACCCAGCAGGCCGCCGAAATCCGGGTCCAGATAATCCCCTCCGTGCTTCTCCAGATGAAGCACGGCCTGCTCCATCCGGGCGACCGGCATCCCGGAGGCAAAAAGACCTGCCACGATTCCGCCTGCGCTGGCGCCGGCCACCGCTTCAGGGCGCAGTCCTGCCTCATCCAGGGCTTTTAGCACCCCCACATGGGCTGCCCCCCTGGTCCCGCCGCCTGCCAGTGCCAATCCGTATCCCACAAAAAATCCCTCCATCCTATCCTGCAAAAACGCCGCGCTGTAATAGGTACATATGCGCCGCCATAACCGGATATGACAGAGGGAAATCACCTGGCCGGAGTCTGTTCTCAGACCCGGACCTTCAATACAATCTTACGCACCTTACAGGGGCTGCCCGCAATGCATCTGGGCTTGTGGGCATCCTCAGGAGCCACCACGGCGCAGTCACCGGCCTTCAGAAGGACGGAACCGCCCTGCTCCGGTTCCTGAAAGAACACGATATCGTCCGCTTCATTGTACGGCGTTTCCTCCTGGAGCCCTGCCCGCTTTGTGTAGCCGAACTGCTCCTGGCCCTCCACCACATACTGTATATCGAAATACAGATTGTGGGACTCGTACCTGCAGGTATCTGCCGGCATAGTGGTATACTCCTGCACCGAGGCAAACACCTCATCCCCGTCAATATCAACACGGCCCAGGGGCAGCGCCTTTAAATCCGTATTTCTCAGGAACTCATAGCCTTTTTTGAATTTTTCCTCCAGGTAATCGTATTTCTGGATTAAATCAATACTTGTAGTCAGCATGTCAACCTTCCTTTCCTTCGCCCTTTCCGGCAAACGCCGCGATTTCTTCGTAGAGGGCCGTGGCCGCCTCTTTGTCATAGCCGTACATCATCAGCACATCCAGGACATAGGGGGTGCAGGTGATTCCTGTCAGGCAGCGGGCAAACTCCATGCCTGCAATCTCTCCCAGGCACAATATCCGGGAACGGTTGGAAAATGGTTTCCTCCACAGCTCCACCTTTTCTGTCTGGGTAAATATGGAATCCTTTTTCCTGTACTCTGTCACATGGAACAGCTCATGGGCCAGCAGCACATCCTCCACTGCAATGTTACCCAAAATCCCTTCCAGCTTTTCTTCCTGAATCAGCTTCTGAGCCCGCCCGGCGCTGTCCATGAATATGGTAATGGAATCCGGTTCCTGATACTGGGCAAATATCACATGTCCGCCTCCCCCCGGCACCCTGGGCGCGGAAACCTTAAGGCCCATTTGCGAGGCAATGTCCCAGACATCTGTTCCTCCGGGAAGCAGCCGTGCCTCGCTGCGCCCGCACTGTGCCGCCCTGAAGCCGTATGCCAGCTTCTGTTCCCTGGAAAATTTCCCCTCCAGGGGGTCCCTGGACCAGGCATAGAGGTACCAGGCTGTCTCATCCAGTGACAACAGGTGTTCCACCATGGAATACAGGGACCGTTCCCTTGAGGGAGCCGCCATCTGCTCCGCCATAGCCCTTTGCTCCCCTGCCATTTCCCTGCTGTTTCCCAAAAATGCCCGAAACAGTTTTCTGCCGTCCTCTCTCTTCATGAAAAAACCTCCTCCGTGCCTGCCCCCTTCTATTCTACAACTGATTCTTCGCTCCGACAATCACAATATCTTCCGAGGGGTCCACCATCTGCATTTCCACGTCCATGAGCATGAGAATCTGCTCCAGCTCGCCGGTGCCGTTAAAGTCCATGACCCTGGCTCCCACACACAGATAATAGTCGGGCCGCAGGATGGCGTCCGCCTTGAAAATGGCCATCTCCTCCCACATCCTGGATACAATGCTCCGGTAGGAGGACGCTTTGGCAAGGACCACCTCCCCGTCCGTCCTCTGTACCTTGATGAAGCCCTTCTTATCCAGGATACGGAGGGGCTTGCGGCCCCTGCTGTCCATGTTATAGACATAGAAGTTAGGCGTCTGTCCCACCAGACTCAGTTTTCCCGGCTCAGCCCTTAAATCCTCTGCCGCCAGGTTCCTGGCCTCCTCCTCCGTGCACTCCTTAAGAAGGTCCGTTGTCTTGACCTCCGTGGAGCCCAGGGCAATGGCAGTGAGCTTGGAGGTCTGCGGGTCAATCTCAATATGGACCTCCACGGAGCCGGGGGCCGCCCCGCTCTCCACCGCCTTGTCAACCGCCTCCCGCTTGATGCTTCTGATATCTTCCGGCGTGGGGTTCGGAACCACCCGTTCCACCACGTCACGGACCATGGCCAGGGCCACTCCGATGGAGGAAATGACTTCTGCATTCTCAGGCACGCTGTATTTAATATTCATTTTGTTGGCGCAGAACCCTATGAGGGATGTAGCGCCGCCGCCCACTCCCACCAGAGATATCTGGTCGTGTTCCAGACGGTACTTGTCTGCCAGTTCCATGATGATGGGTTCTATCTTCTCATAGGCCCTGGTAAGTATCTGGGCAGCCACATCCTCCACCGTGGTGTGCAGGTAATCCGCAATGGGCTGCATGGCTTTCCTGGCTGCATTTACATTGCCGTAGGAAAAGTCCCTGGGCGTCACCAGCCCCAGCACATTGGCCGCGCAGCTGTTGGTGATGGTAACGCGCCTGCCGTTCTTTAAGCGGATAGCCACGTAATCCTCCGGGTCCCCTTCCTTCGGAGAAAAGAATTCCAGCTGTGGCTCCACGATTTCATCCTCATCCGTAAACACAGCGTAATCCAGTCCTGCAATATGGGCGGAACGGGGGCCCACATCGTGGACGCCGCTCTTGTTCACCCGAATCATGCTTCCGCCGGCAACCCCCAGCACCCGCACATCCAGGGAGCTGATGTAAGTCCTGTGTCCGCCCACCACGGAATAGTCAATGGCGGGACGTCCGTTCTTGATGACGCCGATATTGGTGGTGGTGCCTCCCACCTCAAAGTACACGCCATTGGATGCCCTTAAATACATGAGGGAGCCCATGACGCTGGCAGCCGGGCCGGAAAGCATGGTCAGCACCGGGCGCTTCTTCATCTCGTTGATTTCCATAACGCCGCCGTCCCCCCGCATAATCATAAGGGGCACTTCCACACCGGCTCCCCGCACACTCTCCTCCGTGGAGTTGGCTGTATTCAGCATTTTAGGCAGAATACTGGCATTGATGGCCGCTGTCCTGGTCCGCCTGGTCAGCCCGTAAAGCTTGGTGATATCTGAGGCAACAGTAGTCTCCATACCCATTTCATCGTGGGCAATCTCGAACACGAACTGCTCCCCGGCAATATCGTCCACTCCGTAGGCGTCTGACGCCACCAGCACCTGGGCGCCCTCCGCCTTCAGCTCCTCCACTGCCTTTCTGACTGTATTTTCGTCCTCTTCGACGTCGCTCAGATAGCGGTTCTTAATCTTTATGCTCCTGCCGGAGCCCAGGTCGATATCCTTTAGCCGGGTCTGGTGCTTTGCCAGGAAGCCCTCCATTCCCTTAGGCCCCATGCCCAGCACGCCCACGCAGGCCACATCTCCCTCAATCAGGGCGTTGGTGGCCTGGGTGGTGCTGTGGGCCACAAAAATAACGTCCTCAGGGGCAATATCATTTTCCTGTAAGCAGTTCCGGAACGCCTTCACCACGCCGGCCGCCACGCCGTACCTGTCATCATGTGTGGTCTTGACAGAAGATTTTCCTATGATTTCATGTGTGGCGTTGTCAATCGCAACCGCCTTTGTATGGGTTCCTCCAACGTCGATTCCCATTCTCACCAGTCTGTTTCCCATGTTTCTTCTCCTCCCGTTAACCAAACATGATAAATGTAATAACCTGCAGGATGCAGCAGATAATCCATCCGCACACCACGCTCATCTTTAAGAATTCCTTGGTAGATACCTTTGCGTAACTGATGCCCCATACAATCCATGACTGGGTGATGCAGCAGGACACGTTCATGACCGTTGTGGCGGCAATCATCAGAGGCGCCAGGAAAGCCACCTCAAAGCCAACTCCCTTTAAGATACCCAGGGTGGCTGCTCCGCAGCCGTAAAGGGTGAAGGGTCCTCTGAACATGCCAAGAGGCGCCAGCACACAGAAGATAACGGTGATGAACAGGGTGCTGTGAGGGATAATATTTCCCAGCAGCGCATTAAAATACGGGATGCATAGTTCAGCCGCCTTGTTGAACATGGGAACCACCAGCAAAAAGCCTACCAGCGGAGCCGTGTCCACCACGCCGTCAAAGAAGTCCTTGTTAAAGGTCCGGCAGGCGCCCCGGAAGCTTTTCAGCCTTCCGCATACAAACAGCGCATAGAAGCCGCCAATCAGGAAGCCCATGATAATCGGCACCTTGAATGCAATCAGAAGGAACACCGGAATAAAGGGTGTCAGCAGGGACGGCGTGGGAGCAAAGTCCAGTTTCTGGCGCACCGGCCTTCTGGCTGCCCAGGAGTGCACGGATTTCTTCCTCATACAGAACAGAATCAGGACAATGGTGAATACCAGCTGTACCGCCAGTGCAATGCCGCCCCATTTTACATACTGCTCATAGGGGTACAGGACCTTGCCCTCCCCGTCCAGGAAGAATGCAGTGTACTGTCCGAAGAGTACCGGATTCAGGAACATGCCCGCGCCTATGCTCAGCATGAATGATACCACGGACAGCACCTTCGGGATTCCCAGGGACATGAAGATGGGAAGGATGATGACGCCGATGGCTACCACTGCGCCTGCGCCGAACAGGGAGGAAAATATGGCAGCCGTGACAATGCAAAGGAGAATACAGGTAATGGCAGGCTTGTCGCCCCCCAGCTCCGTGGTCTTGCGGATAAGAGTGGCTGCAATGCCAGTCTCCAGCAGCACCCTGCCGAACCAGGCGCCGAATACCACATTCACCAGCACGGAGCCCCAGCCCTCGGGACCGCTCTGGAACACCTTTGAAAATGCCTGTATCCATGTAATCCGGATGCTGTCCCCATTGGCTGCGATAAAATCAGGATTGGACGCCAGAAGGTTGCCGGTCATGGGAAGTATGGTCCAGAGAATGGCCATGACAAGCATTCCCATCATCAGGTTGCCGCCCCTGGCCGCGTAAACGGCCAGGCCAAAGAACGATGCTAAAATCAATATTCCTATGATATATTCCATGAGTTAAATCTCCCCTCTATCTTGCTCTCTTATCTCCGCCCTTTACCGTTCCAGGCTGTTCAGCTTTTCCCACACCTCGTCGATAACCGGGATTCCGTCCCTTGTATTGTTCTCCCTGGTAATGAGCTCCAGTTCTCCCGGGTAATATACTTCCCCGCCTTCCTTAACCGGCTCAGAGGACTTGATGTCTGCCAGGATTTCGTCCACTATGGCGTCCGTTTCCTCCGGCGTGTTGAATCTGGACGGGTCAATGGCTATCATGACCTGGCTCAGCCCCACCTCATCGCCAAAGGTGCCAATCCTGCTTACGGAATTGCCCTTTGTCAGGACCGTTGCTATCAGGTCCAGGGCAATGGAAATGCCGCTGCCCTTCCAGTATCCCATGGGGAGCACCCTCCATGTCTTCTCAATCTCAGCCGGGTCAGTGGTCAGGTTTCCCTGGGTGTCATAGCCGCCGGGAACCGGAAGCTGCTGCCCCTTAAGCTTTGCCTCCTCAATCTTTCCGTAGGAGAACTGGGATACCGCGCAGTCAATGACAGCGTGTTTTCCATTGCTTCTGGGAATGGACATGATAAAGGGATTGTTGCCGATTTTTCTGTCCTTACCGCCCCATGCAGGCATGTTTGGCATGGTGTTGGACCAGCAGATACCGATGCACCCTTTGTCCGCTGCCTGCCATCCATAGCTGCCGCCGCGCATCCAGTGGTTATTATTTCCAAGAGCCACAACTCCCACGCCGTGCTCTCCGGCCAGTTCCACAGCCCGGTCCATGGCCAGCTTTGCATTAAGCGGGCCGAACCCCCTGTGTCCGTTCCAGCGCTCTATGGCGCCCATGGAGGTTTCACAGGTTGCGATGGCGCCGGAATCAATCTCTCCCTTATCCAGATACTCCACCACCCTTGGGAAACGGTTTACACCGTGGGAATATACGCCGTCCAGACTGTTGTTCGCAAATACGGTAGCTGCATCCTCAGCATGCTTTCCCGAAAAACCTCTGCTCTCCAGAATTCCCTGGAACTTTTTTAATAAATCCTCATACTGCACTCTCATGGCTCTCTCTCCTTTTATGTTAGCTTTCTCCTTTTTGAGAAAGCGCTTTCTCATGACATCATTATAGCATTAAAGGGTTTTGTGTCAATATATAAGTGCATAATCTTTTCATTTTTATTTAATATGTACTATTTTTATTTGGTTTTTTGTGCATTTTTCACCTGTTGTTTCCGTGTTTATAAAAGCGTTTTCTTATTTTTGTAAAATAAAAAGAAGCTGGCGCAAACTTTCTTTGTCTTTACCAACTTCTTTTCGCAAAAAGCGCTTTCTTCATCTTGGGACACACGCGGAAATTACTTTCCGTTTTCTGACCCGCAAAATTCTCCTGACCCTGTTTCATATCCCGGAGCGGGTCTGAACATCCATTCCCTGCTTCTGCCCCGGGAAAATCCCCGTGGGCTTCATCCCTCAGAGCAGCGCAGACCCCCGCACCACCAGCTCCGGCTGGATGGCCACGCTTGTGGCTGACTCCTTTCCCTCCATCCTGTCCCGGAGCAGGGAAGCGCACATTCCGCCCAAAAGCTCAGGCTTGTTGTCCAGGGTGGCCAGCTCAGGCTCACATATCCTGGAATCCGGCGAATTATTGCAGCCGGTTACAGCTATATCCTCCGGCACACGGTACCCTCTTTCCTTAAATTCCTTCATAAGTCCTATGGCCGTGATGTCCTCACCACATATCACCCCGTTGACAGGCCTGCCTGTGGAGAGTATCTTTCGGGCGGCGTCCCTGCCCCCTTCCAGGCTGCTCTCCTCCACAATCACCACCCGGTCGTTTCCGTCAGGCACGTCCCGCAGCTTCATGGCCTCCAGAAATCCCTGCCTCTTTGCCCTGCCGCTGTCCGTGGCAATGTCAAAGACATAGAATAAATCCATGCGCCCATGGTCAAACATATAATCCGATGCCATGCGGATGGCCTTGGTATCATCCACCAGAACCGAATAAAAATTAGGCAGCTTCACCTGCCCGTTGGCAATGACCACCGGTGTATCCTTTATCTTTGCCGTAATCTCCGGGTACTTTATCAGTTCATTGAACACAGAGCCAATGAGCACAATACCGTCTGTCTGCTTCTCCGATAGTATCTCAAAATACCGGTCGCACTCCTGTATGGACCCGCCTGTATTGCAAACCGAAACATTGTACCCCAGATTACTGAATTCCTGTTCAATCACATATATCATCCTGGCGTAGTGCGTCACCCGCACATCCACTGTCAGGATGGCAATATTCTTCATGGTCTTGGAAACCATGCCCCTGGCTATGGCGCTGGGCTTATAATCATACTTTTTAAGTACTGCCTCCACCCTGTCCCTTATCTTTGGATTCACATTCCCTTTATTGTTAAGCACCCTTGAAACCGTGGAAATGGATGTCCCTGCCTCGGCTGCAATGTCATAAATGTTCATTCCCTCACCCCTCTTAATCCTCAACACGCCTGTATTTTCACACCCTGCTCTGCTTCCGTTTTTTCGTGAAAGCCCTTTCTCTATATTGTAATGGACTTTTCCGGATTTTGCAAGGTAAAGGTTGTTTAAAAAATTTTCAATGAGACAAGGAACAAAAACAGCGGGCCGCATTTCTCCGTATAGGATTCTGCGTCCCACTGCTGTTTTCCAGTGCCCATAGAGCCTGTCCGAGCATCCAATCCCGTCATCTGACGGCAAACAATTTCAGATACGCCCTAAAACTGCACAACATCCTTTATCTCATCCGCCCGCTCCACATGCTCGGCATAGAGGACCGGACCCTCACCGTGATAATCCTTCTGGTATTCAATGCCTATTTTTGCCCGGACTTTAACCCACTGCTTGGTCTTGTACTCCTCTGCTCCGGGCCATTTGCACATAAACCCCAGAAATGTCATGTCCGCCTCGCAGCATGTCATGGCCATGCGGCCGGGCACAAACTGGCCCTTGGGGAATTTCGGGGATTTAAGGACCATGGCGGTAAATTCCACCACCTTATCCTTGTAGCGCTCCGGCTGGTCCATACAGTCAATGTACCAGATGCCGTAATCCTCCGGCTTAATCTCAATCACATCCGCGCCCAGGTCATAGGGAAGATCCTCTTCCAGGGTGGCCTGCTCGATTTCCCCTTCCTTGTCCTCCAGGACAATCTCGCTTTCCCGGCTCATGGCCCGTATGGTCCTGCGGTAAGCGGTCAGCTTGTCGTCCGGAATCCCGTCGCACCGGTTCATGATAACCAGCTCCGACCCCCGCAGCATTGCCCCCAGAAGAGGCTTCATGTTCTGTACATAGAGCTCAAAGGTAGAGCCGTCAATAATGGTAATCTGCTGATAGATGGTCCAGTCCTCCGGCAGCTTTAAATCGTCCTGGTTCCACATGCCGTTCCACTCCATCAGCACACGTTCCGGCTGATAGACAACCTCCAGTTCATTGAGATACCGGGGCGTCAGCTTTTCCATGTCATCCACAAACACAACTTCCGTCTTATTCTTCTTTAACTTTTTCTCGTCATACTCCGTATCCCCTTCCTCACACACAATGAGAAGGGTCTTGCCCTCTGTTTTAAAATAATCCTGCTGCATGGTAAAATCCAGGAACTGGGTCTTACCGGCCTCCAGGAAGCCATTGATTAAAAACAAGGGCATAATATCGTCTTCTATCTCATATGCCATGTCTGTTTCCCCTTATCCAATCAGCCTCTGCCAAATACGCTGTTCAGCTCTTCCTCTTTCAGGCTGGCGCCAATCACGCACACCTTGCCTGTGTAATCCGGCCTGCCCCCGCGGATTTCATACTGCTCCGGCACCAGGTCAAAATACAGCCACTCGCCGGGATTCTCTGTGGGAAGCATTCCCTTGGCCCTTAACACATCCCCAAACTCCTTGGTGGAAGAAAGGCGTTTCAGCACATCCTCCAGCTGTTCATGGGTCACAGGAACAATGGTTTCAATTCCCCAGCTGGTAAATACTTCGTCTGCATGATGGTGGTGATGGCCGTGGTGGTCATGACCGCAGCCGCAGCCATCATGATGATGGTGGTCGTGGCCTTCACCGTCATGGTCATGGTGGTGCTCATGGCACTCCCCGTCATGGTCATGGTGATAATGCTCATGGCATTCCCCGTCATGGTCATGGTGGTGCTCATGGCATTCCCCGTCATGGTCATGGTGATGCTCATGGCACTCCTCATCATGGTCATGATGGTGGTGCTCATGGCATTCCCCGTCATGGTCATGATGCTCATGGCACTCCTCATCATGGCGGCGGCTCTCCCGCACCTCTGCCAGAAGGTCGTCCAGCATGGTATCCTTCTTCTCAATGATTTCCAGAAGCTGGCTTCCCCCAAGCTGGTCCAGAGGAGTGGTGATGATGACGGCGTTGGCGTTCTTCTCCCGAATCATATCCACATCCTTCTGTATCCTGGAGGCATCGGTAATATCCGTACGGCTCAGTACAATGGTTCCTGCGTTCTCTATCTGGTTATTAAAGAATTCGCCGAAATTCTTCATGTACATCTTACATTTAGCCGCATCCACAATGGTCACAGCGCTGTTCAGCTCCACATCCATGTCGGCCGACACATCAATGACCGCCTTCATTACATCCGACAGCTTGCCCACGCCGGAAGGCTCGATGATGATACGCTCCGGCTTGTACTGCGTCAGTACCTCAGCCAGGGATGCACCGAAATCACCTACCAGGGAGCAGCAGATGCAGCCCGAATTCATCTCGCGGATTTCAATGCCTGAATCCTTCAGAAAACCGCCGTCAATTCCAATCTCACCAAACTCATTCTCAATCAGGACAACCTGTTCCCCGGCAATGGCCTCCTCCAGGAGCTTTTTAATGAATGTAGTCTTGCCTGCTCCCAGGAATCCGGAAATAATATCAATCTTTGTCATTTTATTCTTTCCCTCTTTCTCAATATCCGAAGCCCTGCCGCTGCCAAAAGGCAGGACAGGGCCCTGGTTTAAAAGCCTTTCAATTGAATATTGTTGCACATCCGGGGAATAAAGTCAAGACATATGGCCTCTTTCGCCCTTTCCTTTCTCCTTTTCTTTCCCCATATCCTGCCAAAAGTATTCTGAATAAAACAACCTTGTTTTACAGATACACATGGTTTCCTGTTCAAATCACCGTTTAAAAGCAGGGCGCCTTCCTGGCCCTGACAGCCTGCTCAAAAGCATATGCCGCCTGAATCAGCAGCGGCTCGGTAAAGGGACGTCCCACAAAGGTGATTCCAAAGGGCATGTTGTCATCCCCATAACCGGCCGGTACAATGATTGAGGGATAGCCGGAAATAGGTGAGGAATCTGTAATTCCGGGACATACCAGCAAACAAAGGTAAAGGATACCCTCAAATATTTCCTTTCTAAACCTCCAGATACATATGCATGGGGTAAGAAAGATACTCCACATCCTCCAGCTTCTCCACTGTAATATATCCAGCAGGCGCATTTAAAATGGTAGGAATACGGTTCACGACAGTGGCGCAGGTGTGCTCCACGGTAGCCGGCTTCTGTACAAAGAAGGTGGTATCGGGTTCGCCTATGATTTTCCAGTCGCACAAATCGCCGTCATCCGGACCGTATACCTTGCCGATGCACTGTGTCTCAATCACAGGCCCCTGGAAGGTTTCGGTGGTTACCACTGCGCTCATGCCGATGCAGTTTCCCTTGGGTATGGTCATTCCCATGGTCTGGGAATACAGGTCTGTCGGGTAGAAATAAGGCACACATTTCTGGGACTGGGACTTGATGGTCCAGCCCATCTTATTGCACAGCGCCTCATTGGAATTCCAGACATAACAGGGTTCCAGTGTCTCCGGATGCGCAATCCGGGCCTCGAATTCCTCCGGCGTAAGTCCCACTCCATGGGCCTTTGCAAGGGCCAGGCCGTAATCCTCCACATTATAGCTGGTGGCTCCCTCAATCTTATCAATGCGGTGTACGCCGCCTGCCACGCAGCCAATCATGTTAATCCAGAAAATATCCTGCATGCCGGCACCCACGATGGTACAGCCAGTCTCCTTGGCCAGCTTATCCAGCTTGTTGGTGATGGCCGGGGATGTGGTCCACGGATAGATGGCTTCCTCACAGGTGGTCACCACGTCGATTCCTCTGGACACGCACTTCTCAAAATGGGGATATACGTCCGTCATAAAGCTGAAGAGGGTGACCACTGCAATGTCGGCGTCGCACTCGTCCAGGACAGCATCGGCATCGTCCCGTATCACTACGCCCAGCTTTGTGCCAAGCCCTGCAAAATCACCTACATCCATTCCCACCACAGCCGGATTCACGTCGATTGCCCCGACAATCTCAGCGCCCTTTTCATAAAGGTAACGCAGGATGTACTTTGCCATCTTGCCGCAGCCATACTGTACCACTCGGATTTTTTCGCAATTCATCATGATTCTTAAACCCCTTTCCTGAAAATAAGTAACGTGTTATTAGCTTCTGTTAATAGTATAAAGCTTATACATGGTATCAGGTCAAGGGTTATTTTTTCTGAAAGATACCGGCACCTGCAGGCGCAGGAACATGCCTCTTTCCTGCATATCCATGGGCACCTCCGCCACCACCTCGCAGATGTAGTCGCCTGTCGCCTGATAGTCCTTTGCCTTTATTTCCTCTACCAGGCGGCCCATGTATTCCTTTTCTTTTTCAAAGCCATTGCAGTAAATGCACAGGTATGTGCTGGCCGGTATCTCCGTAATCAGGCTGTCGTTTACAAAGCCCCGGTCCACCAGCACAAATATCTCGGTGGAATAGTACCTTCCCTCCAGCAGATGTTCCCTGCGCATCATGGTGCCTGCATTGTAAAAATAGATGGGGGACAGCTGGTTGGCAATCAGGTTCTCCTTTAAATCCCTCAGTATTTTCTCATACACGTCTATGTCGTAATCGTAGAAATTCACTCCGGAATCCGTCATATAGGTCAGCCTCCGGGGTATGTATTCCAGCACAATGGTTCCGTCCGGAGGCGCATTTTCATACCATTCATAGCTTTCCAGCGTACGCTCTATGGCCCTTCTCTGGTACATCAGCTCCCTGGACCTTAATTCCAGTTCCTCCAGGTTACGGTACAGGATTGTTTTGAACATGTCCAGCTCAAAATGCGTCATCTGTTCCTTGATGTCCTTTAAGGACATGCCCAGGGCCTTCATGTGCTGAATCATGTCCAGCTGGGCGCTCTGGCGGATATCATAATACCGGTATCCGTTTTCCGCATCCCGGTACATGGGTGAGAACAGTCCCGCCCTGTCATACAGCCTTAGCGTCTGTTCTGACAGTCCGTTAAGCCGGGCCATCTGTCCTATTGACAGTTCTTTCACAGCATGCGCCTCCCTTTTGTTATGTATTATCTCCAATTATAGTATGATTTCCAAGACCCATATAGCATAATTATACTAAAAAAACCTTATACCGGCAACAATGTTTCCTCTGTCTTATTGAAAATTCGTCTTACTTTTAACACTCCGAAACAGCCCTTTCCTGCTGCATTCTGCTGCCGTACCATTGTCTCCCATTAAAAAAAGCCGGAGAAACCGGCTGCCTGTCACAGCGCAGGCAGCCATTCCTCCGGCCCAATTATATCCTGGACTCATCATACGGCTTATACATTCTTTGTAAGATGCTTTACAATTTTCTCCGCATCCTCCTGTTTTCCAATGACCATCAGATGGGTGTCCCCCGCTATGACATGGTCTGCACCGGGCATGAACCGCATGTGGCCGTCCGGGTTCTTTACTGCAATAACCGATATGCCGTACAGCCGGCGGATGTCGGATTCTTTTATGCTCTTTCCCACCCACTGGGGAAGGGGCTTGATTTCATAGATGGAAATACCGTCCGCCAGCTCCGTATAATCAAACACATTATTGGCGCTGTAGCGCACCGCCGCCTTTTCAGCCACATCCCTGTCGGGATAGACCACCTCGTCCGCCCCGTTCTTTAACAGCAGCCTGGCGTGAATGTTGCGGTTCGCCTTGCTGACCACATATTTTGCCCCTATCTCCTTAATCAGGCTGGTGACCTCCAGGCTGTTCTGGAAATTATTTCCAATGCAGACGAAACAGATATCGAAATTGCCGATTCCCAGGCTTTTAAGCACAGCCTCATTGGTGCAGTCGCCAATCTTTGCGCTGACCACATAGGGCAGAACAGGCTCCAGCTTTTCCTCCGATATGTCCACTGCCATGATTTGATTGTCATGCTTGGCCAGGTTCTCGCACAGGTGCTGGCCGAACCTTCCGATTCCGATAACAAGAATTGATTTCATCTCTAATACCCCTCTCTATCCTATGGTAATCCGCTCTGCCGGCAGCTGCACATGTGGCTTGCGGTTGGACCTGGTAAAGGCCAGGGCAAAGGACAAGCTTCCGATTCGTCCGCAGTACATCAGCAGTATGATAACAATCCGCGAAAATGAATTCAGGCTTCTGGTGACGCCCGTGCTCATTCCCGAGGTGCCTATGGCTGAACATGTCTCAAAAAACACATCCGACATGGGCAGGTTCTGGGACACCATAATGGCTATGGTGGCTGCCAGCATCAGTCCCAAGTTGATAGTCAGGATACAGGCAGACTGTCTGATGGACTCGTCCTCCAGCCTTCTCCCGAAAATCTCCACCCCGTATGTCTGGCGGATATTGGAGTGGACGTAGAGCAGAAGCACGGCCAGGGTGCTGGTCTTGATTCCGCCGGCCGTGGAGCCCGGGCTTCCTCCGATAAACATGAGAATGGCTGACAGGAACTTGCTGCCGTCTGTAAGGGCCGCCGTGTCCACATTGTTGAATCCCGCTGTTCTGGGAGTGACTGCGCTGAAGAAGCAGGCCAGGAAACGCTCAGAACCATTCATCCCCACCAGAATATGATTGCGCTCCATCAGGTAAAAAAGTATGGTGCTGGTCACCAGAAGGATGGCCGTTGTCACCAGCACGATTTTAGTGTGAAGCATATAATGGCGGAAATCCAGTTTCTTTCTGGACAAATCGTCCCAGACAATGAATCCGATGCCGCCTGTGATTATCAGGAAGGATATGGTTCCAATGACCACCCAGTCTCCCTGGTAATTGCAAAGGGAAACATACTGGCTGGTATGACCCATCAGGTCAAAACCCGCATTGCAGAAGGCGGACACAGAGTGGAATATACCATACCAGGTACCGTGGACCAGGCCGTACTCCGGAATGAACCGGCATGCCAGTATAACGGCCCCGGCTCCCTCAAACACAGCTGTGCCGATGATGATTTTCTTAGCCAGCTTCACCATGCCGCCAATCTGCAGGGTGTTGACGCTTTCCTGCATAAGCCCCCGTTCCTTAAGCCCGATTTTCCTTCTCAGCACAATGGACAAAAAGATGCCGATGCTTATGAATCCCAGACCGCCCAGCTGAATCAGCACCAGCAGCACCATCTGGCCGAACAGGCTCCACTGGGTCCAGGTATCCGCCACCACCAGCCCTGTCACGCAGGAAGCGCTGGTAGCTGTAAAAAGGCAGTTGAGAAAAGGCTCGCTCTGCCCGTCCCTGCTGGCAATGGGAAGCATCAGAAGCAGACTTCCTGTCATAATGATTAAGAAAAACCCATAGGCAATAAACTGGGTCTGTGATATATGTTTTTTTAATCGGTAATGTTTTGGTTTTTTTTCAAACAGCTTCTCATTCATGTTCCCCTCATTTTAATCCCGCACGTTATTTTTATGGTAAATGCATGTTGTTTTTATGGTAAATCCTTCCGCATAAAGAGCATTTTAGCACTTCCGCCCCCAACTGTCTACTGCAAAACAGGAAACAACCGCCTGCAGCAGCTGTAAACGGACGCCGGCAGGAAACCGCCGGAAAATATCATCCTCTCAGGCGGCCCAGGGACTGCCATGCCATGAACAGCAGGAAGGCGCACAGGTTTACCACCACCACACTGGCTCCTGCCGGTATGGAAAACTGGTAGGATGCCACCATACCTGCAAAAAAGCAGGCCAGGGACAGAATACCGGAGGACACCATAACGCCCCCAAAGCTTTTGAATACCCGCATGGAGGAAAGGCAGGGAAATATCACAAGGCTGGAGATAAGCATGGCCCCCATCATCCGCATTCCCAGCACAATGGTCACTGCCGTCAGAACAGCTATGATGATATTGTAACGGCCCACATTAACCCCGGTTGCCTTGGCAAAATTCTCATCAAACGTAACAGCAAATATACGGTTGTAGCATATCACAAACAACCCCAAAACCACCAGGGACAGAACCACGCTGAGCACCACATCCTCCCTGCTCATGGCCAGGATGCTTCCGAACATATAGCTGCTCACATCCGTGGTCATGCCCGTGGTCAGGGAGGTGACGATGATGCCCAGGGCCAGGGCGCTGGCCGATATAAGGGCAATGGCTGCATCGCTTTTAATCCGGCTGTTCTCTGTAATCCGCAGCAGGAAAAAGGCTGCCAGGACCACCACGGGAATGGATATCTTAAGGGGGGACCAGCCCATGGCCAGAGCAATGGAAAGTGCTCCGAAGGACACATGGGACAGCCCGTCTCCAATCATGGAATACCGCCTGAGCACCAGGCTCACCCCCAGCAGGGAGGCGCACAGGGAAACCATCATGCCGCCTGCAAGGGCCCTTACCAAAAACGGATAGGAAAGCATTTCACGTATCAGATTCATGATTTCTCCTCCTTGTGCATGTGCAGCTTCACTGTATGGCATCCGGCTGTGGGCTTGCATCTGCCCTGCTCCTTCTCATGGAAGAAATGGCCGGCTGCCTGGCTGTTCATATAGTCGTGTGCAGGCCCGTAGAACAGTACCCGCTTTTGCAGGTGGAGTATCTTGTTGGCCTCCTCCACTGCATTTCTCAAATCATGGGACACCATGAGAATGGCCACTTTATCCTCCCGGTTCAGCCTCCGCAGCATGGCATAAAACTCCTGGATGGCCGTTGGGTCCAGCCCTGTAATGGGCTCGTCCAGTATCAGAAGGGAGCTGGTGGCGCACAGCGCCCTTGCTATGAGCACCCTCTGCTGCTGCCCGCCGGACAGTTCCCGGTAGCACTGCTTTCTGAGAGGCGTGATGCCCAGCTTCTCCATGTTCCTGTCCGCAATCTCTTTCTCTTTTTTAGAATAAAAAGGAAGCATGCCCCTGCGGTTTAAGCAGCCGCTTAAGACAACCTCCAGGACCGTGGCAGGAAAATCCTTCTGGGCAGCTGTCTGCTGGGGCAGATAGCCGATACCGGTCCGTTTCAGTTCATCTGCCGTTATAAGCCTGCCGCCGGTGGGCTTAATCAAGCCCAGAAGCCCCTTCATCAGGGTACTCTTTCCGGAACCGTTCTCACCCACAATGCACAGATAATCCCCCGGGTCCACTTCCATATTTACATCGATTACAGCATCCTGGTTATCGTATCCGAAATCCACATGCCGGCATTCAATTAAAGGTGACATATTTTTCCTCTTTTACATTGGTTATTCCAGTCCACAGCTCATTCCAATGGCGGTTTAATCCAGCCCCAGCCGCAGGTTCTCCACATTCTGCCTCATAAGCTGGAGATAGGTAACGCCCTCGTCGAACTGCTTTCTGGTAACGTTGTGGCAGGAATGAAGGAGAAGGGGCACTGCCCCTGTTTCCTCCCGGATGATTTCCGCTGTCCTGTGGCTGGAAAGCTCCAGGTAATAGACGGCCGGAATCCGGTCCTGTTTTACCTTGTCAATCAGATAGGCTATGGTCCTGGCGCTGGGCTCCGTGTCCCCGCTGCACCCTGAAAAGGCAGCCCGGTAGGAAAGGCCGTATTCATCCGCGAAATAGCGGAAGGGAAACTTGTCAGCCACCACAATCATACGGAGACGCCCGTCCTTTACAACCTGCCTGAACTGGCTGTCCAGGTCCTTAAGCTCCTTCAGATATGCCTGGGTATTGGCGCTGTAGCGGCTCTCCCCCTGAGGGTCCGCCTCCGCAAGGGCCTGGCTTATGATTTTCACGATGGCCTGGGCATTGACAGGGGATGTCCATATATGCTCATCGTATTCGATGTGCATCTCATGGCCGTCCTCTGTTTCCTCATGGTCATCCTTCTCTCCTATACGGCCGTCCTCCTCATGGCGGTGTTCTTCCTCCTCCATGCCTTCCACATGCTCCTCCTCCACCACATCCACATAGTCCATCATGGTCAGGACCTTCATGTGGCTGGTGTCCAGAGAACCCAGAACCTTCTCCACCCACTGCTCCATCTCGCCGCCGTTGCAGACCAGCACATCCGCCTCCTGCATGGCAATCATGTCAGCGGGCGTGGGTTCAAAGGAATGGCTGTCCATGCCCGCCGGCACCACCAGCTTAAGCTTTACCCGGTCGCCTGCAATCTGCCGTACGAAATCATAATAGGGAAAGATGGTGGTTACCACGCACAGGCGGTCATCCGTTCCCTCCTGGCCGGCTGCCGGCGCTTTTCCCGGTTCAGGCGGCCTCTGTGCGGCAGCGCATCCCCATATACTCATAACCATTGCCGCGGCTCCAAGCACGGCCATGAGCCACGTAATCCCCCTGTATCTTAAGGGTATCCTTTTATTCAATTCCATTCACATCCTTTATATACCGGAGGACCTGGGACGGCTGGTCTGCAATCAGCGCCGGATGGAAGGCCATAAGCTCCTCCCTGGTCCTGAATCCCCAGGTCACGCCCACTGTATCCACCTTTGCATTGTCCCCTGTCTCCATGTCCGTGTTGGTATCTCCCAGATAGAGGATTTCCCCCTTTGCAAGACCCAGTTCCCCAGCTATGGCCCATATGCCGTCAGGGCAGGGTTTCTTTTTGATTCCCTTATCCTCCCTCTCGCCGTAGACCAGGTCAAAATAACCGCTTCCAAACACGCCTTCCACATTGTCCAGCGTCCTGGGATGGGGCTTATTGGACAGTACGGCAATAAAAATACCATGTGACTTTAGGAACTCCAAAAGCTCCCTGATTCCCTGATAGGCCTCCACGCGGTACATGCAGCATTTCCGGAAAACGTCCTGATACCGCTCCACTGCTTCCTCATAATGGGTCAGCTCCGTATCCCCGCAGGCAATGAGGGAGCGCTCCAATAGCTTCTTATAACCGTCCCCCACATAGAGCCGGCTCTCCTCCACGCTGATTTCGCGCATGTTCCAATAACTCAGGGTATCGTTTACAGACTTCTGGATGGCATAGATGGAATTCACCAGGGTGCCGTCCAGGTCGAATATACAGCATTTATACATTATACTTACCATTCCTTTCCAAGGATATACGCAAATCCGTCTTGACACAACCTACATCATAGCACAGTTCCATCTGTTTTTCCACTGCATTTGACACCGCACCCCTGGCATGCTATACTTTTTTCAACACGAAACAGCTTAATTTTCCCACCCTAAAAGGAGCAAACCATGACAAATTCCTATATGATTACCTGCTGTTCCACAGCTGATTTGCCTGAGTCCTATCTGGCAGAGAGAGGCATCCCCTACTCCTGCTTTCATTTCCGGATGAACGGCATGGAATACGACGACGACCTGGGTAAGTCCATTCCCATTGAGGATTTTTACGAGAATATACGCCAGGGCGCCATGCCCACCACATCCCAGGTAAATCCGGAACAATACGAGGCCATGTTTGAACCCATATTAAAAGAAGGAAAGGATATCATCCATATGACCCTCTCCTCCGGCATATCCGGCACCTATAATTCCGCTGTCATTGCCAGAGATGAAATGCTGGAGCGCTATCCGGACCGGCGGATTACCGTCATTGACTCCTGCTGCGCCTCCGCGGGCTACGGACTGCTGGTGGACACGGCCTGGGAGAAGATGCAGGCAGGCGCAGAATACCAGGAACTTGCGTCCTGGATTGAGGAACATAAAAAAAGAGTCCATCATTGGTTCTTCACCTCTGATTTGACCCATTTAAGACGGGGCGGACGCATATCAGCTTCCGCTGCTTTCTTTGGAAATATGCTCAATATATGTCCCCTTATGAATGTAAATGTGGAGGGCAGGCTGATTCCCCGGGACAAGTACAGAGGCAAAAAACGCGTCATCCGGGAAATGGTGGAGCGGATGAAGCTTCACGCGGAGCAGGGCCCTGCCTATGACGGCAAATGCTTTCTGTCCCAGTCCTCCTGCCCCGAGGATGCCAGGGCAGTGGCCGGCCTGGTGGAAGAAACCTTTCCTCATTTAAACGGAAAGGTCTTTATCGTGGATATCGGCACAGTCATCGGTTCCCATACAGGCCCCGGCACCGTATGCCTGGTCTTCTGGGGAGACGCCAGAACCGTCTGAGGCCGGTTTGAAAACCGCTCCGGATTCCTGTTCCTAAGCCTTCTGCTCTTTTACGGACATCACATACAGGGCGGCGAAACCGGCTGCCCCGGCCAGCAGACTGGCTGCCAGGTCCGTTCCCGCGGGGATGCCGGGAAAAAGTTCCGGCAGGGAGCCGAACATAAAGCCCAGGATAATCAGGTAGGTGGGCTGGGGATGGCGCAGCATCAGCCGTTCCAGCACCTTGGTGGTCAGGAAAATGCCTCCCAGCACGCCTGCCCCAAGGGGTATCAGTGGAAGGATGTTAAGAGCGCTGATGTTTCCTATGATGGTTTCATAGATTCCCAGCATGTAGAGCATCTGCGATACGCTGATTCCCGGCAGTACCAGTCCCACCGCTATGATGAATCCCCCGGCCAGCTGAAGAAGCAGGGCCCCCGGCCCGAAACTCCCGTCCGGCGTAAAAAGCCCTGGGGGAATCAGCGCCAGAACCACCACTCCAAGAATGCCTATGACCGGATAGGCAACTGCGCCCAGGTCAAACCTTTTCACGCCTGCTTCCCTGTATATCATGGGAACGCCTCCGGCCACCGCACCCAGGAAGAAAAAACGCAGCGGCACATCGGCTCTGGTGGTGAACAGATAGCTGATGAATCGTGAAAACAGCACCATCCCGATTCCTGCTCCCAGGACGAACTTAAGCAGAAAGGCCATACTCTTTGCCGGTTCCTTAAAAAAGGAGCTGATGGACGAAATCAGCCGGTCATAGAGCCCCATAATCATAGCCATGGAACCTCCGCTTACTCCGGGAACCGTCATGGTTCCCCCAATCCACATTCCTTTTAATATGATGTTCATATTGTCTTTATTCATTGGATATGCTCCTTTTCACCCTCTGTGACCTTACTGCCATTCACCCCTTCCGGGACAGCAGTAACGATATTCTACCCTATACAGCCCAAAAAGTGAATTAATTTTCTGTATATATTTATGACCGGATACAGCCTATTATAGCCCCGGACATGAAAATAATCCCGGAGGACAGGCTCATACGCCGTTCTCCGGGATTTATTTTATGAGGAATATGATTATGTGGCAATGAATGGATATACGGAACCGATGTACTTAATGAATGCATCTAATTAATATACTTCAACAAAGTACTTAGTTGATGCCGCACTGGGAATTTCCAGGCATCATGCTGACGCCCATCTGTGACAGCATGGAATTCAGGTCCTGGCCGCCTCTCTGGTACTGTACTGCCTGGGGACAATTTCCCGTATTGTGAAGTACTGCATTGCAGTCATTTATATTTGCCATATTGGTGCCGCATGCAGAACCCAGCATTGCAGCAAGTGCCATAGATGAAACTGATAACATAGTATGTCCTCGCTTTCTTTCAGATATTACAAATCTGTTTCTTTTTTGTTACAAAACTATACTATCATATTTTGGAGGCTCTGTGTCTGGGAGTTATTGGGAAAAATACGGTTTTTGTCTTTTTTTGCGGATTTTTCATGCTCTTTGGTAATAATTCCTTCATTCCTCTCATATATTATCAGTATTATGTAATTGATACAAATGGAACAGAGGTTGTATATACTATGTTAGAATATGTAAAAAAGAATTTATCCCGCACCTTTCCCCCGCCGGACCGCAGCATGGTTTGCCGGTGTGCAGATGAAATATATGATACAGTGCAGACCATGAACATCAGCCAGACTTTGAATTATTCCATCCTTTTAATTATCATGGAACTGTTCAGCCTGATGACATATCTGGCCATTGACGTTGCAGGAAGGGCTTTCTCCATGCTCACTTTCACTATCCTGCTGTTCCTCCTGTTCATCGCCCTCAACATCCTGTACTGCGAATACCTGTTAAAGCAGGAACGGACCTGTTCCACAAGACGCAGGCTGAAACACCATACATACCTTTTTACCGCCATATTTGCCCTGTACTGCATTGTGGTAAACCATATTAATCTTCAGAGCCGTCTGACTGCGGAGAGCGTGCTCATGTTTTATATTTATATTGCTGCCGGGCCCATTTACTCCCTTCCCGAAGCCCTGGCCGCGGTACTGGCCACTGCCCTGGCCGCCATTCCGGTTTTCCGGGCCCACCACGTACCTCTGCCCCTGTATTCCAACCTGTTCCTTTACAGCTTCATCAGCCTGTTCCTGTCCCAGATGCGCTGCCGCATCATTGTCAGCAACCTGCAGATGGTAAGAAAAGCCAGGGATGAACAAATCTGCCTTCAGGAACGGGCCGACAAGGACCCGCTGACCCGGCTGTTCAACCGGAACGGCTACTCCCTCCGGCTGGAGGAACTGATTCCCTATAACATACGTCTGAAAATACCCGTGGCTGTTATCATGATAGATATCGACTATTTCAAACAGTACAATGACACCTATGGCCACATGCAGGGAGACGAATGCCTGAAGAAGGTGGCCGCTGCCCTGTCCGGCAGCATCCATCAGGAAAATGACCTGATTTGCCGGTTCGGCGGAGAGGAGTTCCAGATACTGCTCTGCGACATCCTTCCCTCTGACGCCATAAAGGTAGGGGACCGTCTGAGGAAATCCGTTTCTGATATGAAGATTCCTGCAGCCAACCGCAGCGCCTCCCCCTTTGTGACCATCAGCGTGGGAATCGTGAGCACGGTCCTCACCTCCATGGATGATTACCATAAGCTGGTGCGGGCAGCGGACGACGAACTTTACTATGCCAAAAGCCATGGAAAGAACATGATTTCATTCTGCGAACTGAATCCTGCCCCCAGCTCTGACTTATCCTTAGAGGACAAGCTGGAGCATGCAAAGCTCATATATGACAGCAGCCCGTTCCCCTTTGCCATCATACAGATTCAGGTAAAGGACCAACAGGCCTGTGATTTTTCATATGTGTATGTAAATGAAGCCTGCGCCCGCCTGGAATGCCGTTCCAGAAACAGCCTGTACCGCAAAAGCTTCCTGAGCCACTACCCGGACGCCGACACCCGCCGCCTTCCCGCCTACTATGCGACAGCCATGAACGGCGGACGCCAGATATTTTACGATTTCAGCCCGGAGCGCAGCAAGTACCTTAAGATAGAATGCTTTCAATTCCACCAGGGCTACTGCGGCTGCCTCATTGAGGATGTGACGGACCAGCACTACTTTGAGCTGTACGGCAACAATGAGCTGGGGCTCCTGAACCAGGTGGTAAACGGCGGCATCCTGCTGACCAGCTATCAGGCCGAATCCCCGGAAGTCATTTACATGAATTCCAGGCTGCTTCATGCCCTTGGCTACTGCAGCCTTTCCGAGTACAAGCTGTTATACGGAGGCTCCCTGTCCTTTCTGGACCAGCTGCATCCGGACGACATCCATACCTTCCAGGAAACCATGACCGTGTTTTCCACGGATGACACGGTACGCAGCTGCATCATACGAATCCGCCAAAAAAACGGCGCCTGGCTGTGGTTCATGCTCAGGGGCAAACTCATTATTGACGAACACAAAAATCCCCTCAACCTGTTCACTGTATACCATATTACCCGGCAGCTGAAACAGCTGGGCAAGATGGTTCCTCAGGTGGATGGGGATTCCCGTGTAAGTCTGTGAAGCCGTCTGTTTCCAGGACTCTGTTCTAAGCGCCCAGGACCTGCTCCGCGAAATTGACAGATGCCATGGCATCCCTGCAATAGGCGTCGGCGCCTATGGTTCTGGCATAATCCTCCGTCAGCACGGCGCCGCCCACCATCACCTTCACGGTTTTGGATGCAGCCCTTAACTGGCGGATGGTCTCCTCCATGCTGGGCACGGTGGTGGTCATCAGGGCGCTTAAGCCCACCAGGGCCACACGGCGCTCCACGGCCTCTTTTACAATGGCCTCCGGCGGCACATCCCTGCCCAGGTCAATGACGTCATAGCTGTAATTCTCCAGCAGCACCTTCACGATGTTCTTGCCAATATCATGAATATCGCCTTTCACCGTTGCCAGGATAATGGTTCCCTTCTTTTCCTGTGCCTGCCCGCTTTTGTCCATGGCTTCCTTGATGACCTCAAAGGCAGCCTTGGCAGCTTCCGCACTCATGAGAAGCTGGGGCAGGAACACAGTCCCCTTCTCAAATCCCTTTCCCACCCGGTCCAGGGCCGGTATCATCTCACTGTTGATGATATCCAGGGGCTCCCGTTCCTTTAACAGGGCGGTCACCGCATTGTGTGCGCCTTCCTTTAATCCTCTCTCAATGGCGGTTGCCAGGGCCGGTCCCTGTCTGCCATCTCCTGTGCCGGAATCAGCAGACAGCTTTGTCCCGTCCTGGCTGCCGCCCCTTCCAATGGTCTGGCCCAGGCCTGCGCTCTGGCCGCTGTACACACTGATATACCGGCCGCACTGGGGGTCCCGGTCCATAAGGGCATTAAAGCTGTAGTAAGCCCGCATCATGGCCTCGGAGTTGGGATTTATGATGGCCGCGCTCAAACCGCATTCCATGGCCATGGTAAAGAATGCAGCATTGATGATTTCCCTCTGGGGCAGTCCGAAGGATATGTTGGATACTCCCAGCACGGTTCCCACCCCCAGCTCATCCCGGATGCGCCTCAGCGTTTCCAGCGTGGTAAGGGCCCCCTTGCTGTCGGAGCTGACCGTCATGCAGAGCCCGTCCAGAATGATATCCTCCGGTCCGATTCCATACTCTGCCGCCCGGTCTATGATTTTCCTTGCCACAGCCAGACGCCCCTCCGCTGTATCAGGAATGCCGGACTCGTCCAGGCACAGGCCCACTGCCACGCCGCCGTATTTTGCCATCAGAGGGAATACGCGGGTCATGGACTCCTCCTTGCCGTTGACCGAGTTAATCAGCGGTTTCCCATTGTATATACGCATGGCCCGTTCCATGGCTTCCATGTCGGAGGTGTCAATCTGCAGGGGCAGGTCGATGATGGCCTGAAGTTCCCTTACAGCCTCCTCCATCATGGAGGGCTCATGGATTTCAGGCAGTCCCACGTTCACATCCAGCACATCCGCACCATTGTCCTGCTGGCTGACACCCTCCTTGAGGATGTATTCCAGGTTGTGGTCCCGCAGGGCCTGCTTGAACCTGGACTTGCCGGTGGGATTGATGCGCTCCCCAATAATGATTGTCTTTTGCCCAACGGTCACTGCCTTTGCATAGGAGGACACCACGGTGCGGTGTTTTTTCTCCGGCCACGCCACAGGTATGTCCCTGCAGCGTTCTGTCATCAGGCGTATATGCTCCGGGGTGGTTCCGCAGCATCCTCCCACGATGACAGCCCCCATGGATACGATTTCCTCCATGACAAGGGCAAATCCCTCTGCATCTATATCATATACCGTCCTGCCGTTCTCGCTTCTGGGTAGTCCTGCATTGGGATTTACCAGCACGGGAAGGGATGAGAGCTTCAGGATTTCTTCCAGGATTCCCTTCATCTGCACTGGTCCCAGTCCGCAGTTAATACCCAGGGCATCCACTCTCAGACCTTCTAGCAGGGCCACGGTGGACTCCACGTTTCCGCCGGTCAGGAGCTTTCCCTTTTCATCAAATATCACGGTGGCGAACACGGGCAGCCGTTCCCCTGTGTCCGGCCTGAATCCGGCCTCCCTGGCTGCCAGAACAGCTGCTTTCAGCTCATAGCTGTCGCTCATGGTCTCAATCAGTACCAGGTCGGCTCCTGCCAGGGCGCCGATGGATACCACCTCTTTATAGAGGTCCACTGCGTTCTCAAATTCCAGGTCTCCCAGGGGCTTTAGCAGGTGTCCGGTGGGGCCCAGGTCCAGGGCCACGTATCCATGGCCGGCCTCTTCCACAGCAGCCCTCGCATTCTCCACTGCAGCTGTCACAATGGCTTCCAGGTTATCCTTGAATTTAAGCCTGTTGGCGCCGAAGGTATTGGTTGTCATGATGTCGGCTCCGGCCTCCAGGTAGGACCGGTGTATGGATGTAAGCACATCCCGGTGGGTCAGGTTCCACAGTTCAGGAAGTTCACCTGGTTTCAGGCCCTGGGCCTGAAGCAGGCTTCCCATTCCGCCGTCACAGAACAGGCGGCGCTCTTTCATCTCTTCTAATATTCTCATCGTCATCCTCTGCAAGCCCTCTTAACTGTTTAGGATATCATGAACCAGGGCATCCACCTGCTCCTGGCTGGTAATCCAGCTGGTGCAGAGGCGGATGGCTGTATGGCTCTCATCCACCCTTCCCTGGTTGGTGTAGCTGTACTTATCCTTCCACGCCTCCAGCAGACTATCCGGCAGGATGGGGAATACCTGGTTAGTGGTGTTTTCCACCAGGAAGGGGTAACCCTTCCCGGCACAGGCGCTGCGAATCTTGTCCGCCAGCCTGTCCGCATGGGCTCCCAGCTTAAAATACAGGCCGTCCCGTAAAAGCTCCCCAAACTGGATGCCCAGAAGACGCCCCTTTGCCAGCATGCCGCCCCGCTGTTTGATGTGATAGCGGAAATCCGCCTTCAGCTCATTGTTCAGTATGACCACAGCCTCCCCGAACAGGGCCCCTACCTTGGTTCCGCCGATATAGAATACGTCGCAGGAAGCTGCCAGGGCCTTAAGGTCCAGGTCGTTTCCCTCTGCAGCCAGACCATAGGCCAGACGGGCGCCGTCCACAAACAGGTACAGGCCGTACTTCCTGCACACCCCATACAGGCTCTCCATCTCAGCCTTGGTATATATGGTGCCCAGCTCCGTGGGATTGGAGACATAGACCATCTTCGGCTGCACTGTGTGTTCAAAGCTCTCGTCCTGAATATGGGACTGGTACAGTTCCTCCACCTGGGCTGCCGTAATCTTACCGTCCTCAGAGGGCAGGGCCAGCACCTTGTGTCCGGTGGCTTCTATGGAGCCTGTCTCATGTACATTGATGTGAGCCGTGACAGCTCCCACCACCCCCTGATGGGAGCGCAGGGCTGATGCAATGACCGTCATATTGGCCTGGGTGCCTCCTACCAGGAAATGGACCGCTGCATCCTCCTGTCCGCAGAGTCTGCGGATGATATCTGCCGCCTCAGTACAGTAATGGTCCTCCCCGTATCCCGGCGTCTGCTCCAGGTTGGTTTCAGCCAGTTTCTTAAGTATGCGCTCATGGGCGCCTTCGCTGTAATCACAGTTAAAACGAATCATAGTGTTATTCCCCTTTTTCTTTTTATATTGATAGTTCCCCGGTCTGCCTCCGGTAGGGGCAGTCCGTCTTTGCGCAGGCTTCGCAGCCTTTTACATCGCAGCGGTATGGTTTCCTGCTGGCTCCCATGACAGCGGACACAGATTTGGAGGGCATCATGAGAAGGCTGTCAGTCAGCTTGATGCCGATGCGTTTTCCTGCCTCCAGGGCGTCCAGAAGCATTCCCTGGCATTCCAGCGGGAAATCGCCGTACCCCGGACTGAACCTTGGCCGCAGATAACGGCCCTTTGCCTCGTATTCCGCCTTCAGGGCAGTGCATATCTGGTCGCAGTACTCCTCAATCATGGCTGCCGCAGCTGCCTGCATAACCACAGCCCGGCTCATCTGGAGGCGGCTGTACTTCTGAATCAGATGGTCTGCCCCGCAGCCAAGGGTGGCCGCAAACACAATAATCTGGTCACAGTCCTTCAGATTCACCCACAGATTCCTGCTTCTGGCCATAAAACATCCCCCGTCAATCCGGTAATCCTCCCCCAGCGCCAGAGGATATTCCCGGTACAGATGCCTGGGCGTGGCTGCTTCCCACAATTGTGTCATGCACTGCTCCACCATGGCCGCAACCGCCCCGTCCGGCTCCTGTCCCCTGTAGCCCAGATAGCGGAGGACCTCTTTCCTGTTTACGTCACGTATATCCATATGCTCTTTCTCCTGCTCTGTATGCGGCCTATAAAATTTCCGACAGGTTGTCCTTTATCTTCATTGCCACATCCGGCTTATTCATGGAATATACATGGATGCCGTTGACTCCGTTGGCAATAAGGTCGATAATCTGGTCCGTTGCATAGGCAATTCCTGCCTGCTTCATGGCAGCCGGATTGTCCCCGAACCGGTCCACAATGGACATGAACCTTGAGGGCAGATAGGTACCCGACATCTGGGTAATACGCCGGATTTGATTTGCATTGGTCACAGGCATGATTCCCGCAATCACCGGCACCTGGATTCCCTTTTCGCGTATTCGGTACAGGTAACTGTAGAGAATGCTGTTGTCAAAGAACATCTGGGTGGTGACAAAGTCACATCCCGCCTCCACCTTCTGCTTCAGGTAATCCATATCTATGGATTTGTTGGCTGATTCCACATGGCCTTCCGGGTAGCACGCTGCTCCTATGCAGAAATCGCCGGCCTTCTTGATTTCCCGTATCAGTTCGGAGGCATAGTGGTACTCCCTGGGCGTGCTGCCGTCCTGTGGGATATCCCCCCGCAGGGCCAGCACATTTTCAATGCCATGGTCCTTTAATTCACCCAGCACATGGTGCACCTTCTCCCTGGTGGATGACACACAGGTAAGATGGGCCAGAGGCGTCACCCCGTATTCCTCCTTGATAGTGGAGGCGATTCCCACCGTATAATCGCTGGTTCCCCCTCCCGCCCCGTATGTAACACTCATGAACGAGGGCTTTAGCTTTGCAATCTTGGCAGCCGCCCTCTCCACGGAATCATATGCATCCTCTGTCTTTGGGGGAAACACCTCAAAGGAGAGGGTGGGCTTTCCTTCTGCCAGTATATCGCGTATTTTCATATCTTCCTTCCCTTCCTCTTCCATCATCCAAAAAAGCTCCGGCACCCCAAAGATTACAGGATTGCCGGAGCAAGCATTTACATTTCTACGGTCACTTTCTTCAGATGCCAGATATCCTTCACATACTCCTCAATGGTACGGTCGGATGTAAACTTTCCGCAGTTGGCCGTGTTAAGGATGGCTGCCCTGGCCCACCATGCCTGGTCCCTGTAAGCCTTATCCACCCTCTGGTGCGCTTCGGCATAGGAGCGGAAGTCCTTGAGTATGAAATAGGTATCGGCCCGGTCGCTGCTCTTGGTATTCAGAAGGGAGTTATAGATATCCCTGAACAGCTCCGGGTTATCCGGTGCATAGTAGCCGTTAATCAGCTGCATGAGTACCCGGCGGATTTCCTGGTCATTGTTAAAGATATCCATGGGGTAATAGCCGCCGTTGTTCTCGTAGTTTATAACCTCGTCAGAGGACATGCCGAAGATGAATGCATTGTCCATGCCCACTTCCTCCACGATTTCCACGTTGGCGCCGTCCATGGTTCCCAGGGTAAGGGCGCCGTTGAGCATGAATTTCATGTTGCTGGTGCCGGACGCCTCCTTGCTGGCCGTGGATATCTGCTCGCTTACATCCGCCGCAGCAAAGATAAGCTCTGCATTGGAAACCCGGTAATCCTCAATGAACACCACTTTAATCTTACCGTTAATGGATTTATCGTTGTTGATGACATCCGCCACGGAGTTAATGAGCTTGATGGTCAGCTTAGCCCGCTTGTAGCCTGCGGCTGCCTTGGCGCCGAAGATAAAGGTCCTGGGAATCATATCCATATCAGGATTATCCTTCAGCTGGTTGTACAGATACATCACATGGAGGATGTTCATCAGCTGGCGCTTATATTCGTGAAGCCTCTTGACCTGCACGTCGAAAATGGAGCGCGGGTCCACGTCAATACCGTTGTACTCTTTGATGTACCTGGCGAGGCGCAGCTTGTTCTGGTACTTGATGTTCATGAACTCAAACTGGCACTTCTCATCCTCTGCAAAGAGCTCCAGCTTCTTGATATGGGGAAGGTCGGTAATCCATTCATCACCTATCTTGGAAGTGACCCAGTCCGCCAGAAGGGGGTTGCCGTGAAGCAGGAACCGTCTCTGGGTTATGCCGTTTGTCTTGTTGTTGAACTTCTCCGGCATCATCTCATAGAAGTCTTTTAACTCCTGGTTCTTGAGGATTTCCGTGTGGAGCCTTGCAACGCCGTTGACGGAAAAACTGGCTGCAATGGCCATATACGCCATCTTAACCTGGCCGTCATAGATAATGGACATCTTGCGCAGCTTTTCCTGGTTGCCGGGATACATGGTCTGAATCTGGTTCTGGAACCTGCGGTTGATTTCCTCCACAATCTGGTAGATTCTGGGCAAAAGCCGTGAGAACAGCTCGATGGGCCACTTCTCCAGAGCCTCTGACATAATGGTGTGGTTTGTATAGGCACAGGTCCTGGTGGTCACCTCCCACGCCTCATCCCATGTAAGCCCCTCCTCATCCAGAAGAATGCGCATCAATTCGGGAATGGTAACCGTCGGGTGGGTATCGTTCAGCTGGAATACTACCTTTTCGTAGAATTTCCTGATGTCATCGTGTTTCTCCTTATACTTCCTGACCGCCCTCTGGACGCTGGCGGAAATAAAGAAATACTGCTGCTTCAGGCGCAGCTCCTTGCCCGCGTAGTGGTTGTCATTGGGGTAAAGGACCTCCACAATGGTCTTGGCCAGGTTCTCCTGCTCCACAGCCTTCTGGTAATCTCCCCTGTCAAAGGAATCCAGGTTGAAGGTGTTAATGGGTTCCGCATCCCAGATGCGAAGGGTATTTACCACATTGTTGCCGTATCCGATAACAGGCAGGTCATAGGGCACTGCGCGGACAGACTGGTATCCGTCCTGTACAAAATGGTTTACTCCGCCCTGGTTTTCTATACGCACATAACCGCCGAATTTGACCTCAGTGGCATACTCCGGCCTGCGGATTTCAAATGGGTTGCCGTCCTTTAACCAGTTGTCAGGCACTTCTACCTGGTAACCGTTCTCAATCTTCTGCTTGAACATGCCGTAACGGTAACGGATGCCGCAGCCATAGGCCGGATATCCCAGGGTTGCCAGCGAATCCAGGAAGCAAGCCGCCAGACGTCCCAGACCGCCGTTTCCAAGGGCTGCATCCGGCTCCTGGTCCTCAATCACGTTCAAATCAAATCCCAGCTCATCCAGGGCTTCCTTAATCTCATCCCTGGCGCAGATATTGATGATGTTATTGCCCAGGGCACGGCCCATGAGGAACTCCATGGACAGGTAGTATACTGTCTTAACGTCCTTTTTCTCATATTCCTTGTGGGTGGCAATCCATTCGTCGATGATGACATCCTTCACAGCATAGGCCACTGCCTGGAATACCTGCTGGGGAGTCGCTTCATCAATGGTCCTTCGGAACATGTTCTTTACGTTGTCCACCACGCTGCGCTTGAACGTTTCCTTATCAAATCCTTTATTCATCGGCCATTATCCTCCTGATTTCACTTCCGTTTTCTATACTGAACTATTGTATGTAAATCATTCCCAAATTATCAGATGGGGCGGGGTTTTATAAGCCCCGCCTCACAATCTTACCATTATTTCATGGTCTTTTCAACACCGAGCATCACATTTTCGCCGTTAATGTTCCACTCTTTGACAAAGCCAGACATGGCGCCGATGTTAATATGGTCCGCCATGACCTCTGTCTTAATCTCGTCCGCATGCGTCTTAATCAGCTCCGCAATCCGGTCATTTCCATCCTGGTACACGCTGATGTGGTCCATTACCTCAAATCCGGCTTCCTTGCGCATGGTCTGAATCTTGCTGATAAGCTCCCTCACAAAGCCTTCCTCAATCAGTTCCGGAGTCAGGTTTGTATCCAGCACAACCGTCACATAGTTGTCCTCCTCTGTCACATAGCCGTCCTTCTGGGAAACATCAATCAGCAGGTCGTCCTTTGTCAGCACCACCTCCTGGCCACCAAAGTCAAAGGTAAGCTGTCCCTTCTCATTCAGGGTGTCCATGGCAGCGCTGCCGTCAATATCGGTCAGGGTCTGGCGAATCTGGTTCAGCAGCTTGCCGTACCTTGGCCCTACTGTCTTTAACTGGGGCTTAAAGGTGTAGGAAGTGAATTCCCTTACATCGTCAGAGAAAATCACCTGCTTCACATTCAGCTCTTCCTCAATAATCTGCACGTAGAATCTTGACAGCTCATGGTCGGCCTTCACATACATCCCGGCAATGGGCTGGCGGTTCTTGATATTGGCCGCATTCCTGGCAGCGCGTCCCATGACAACCACCTTCAGCACCTCGTCCATGTCGGATTCCAGCTCTGCATCAATCCAGGCATCATTCACCTCAGGGAAATCGCACAGGTGTACGCTTTCAGGCGCATCTGCATCCACTTTCCTCACAATGTTCTGATAAATCTGCTCTGTCATGAACGGAATCATGGGTGCTGCTGCCTTTGCAACGGTCACCAGGGCTGTGTACAGGGTCATGAATGCGTTAATCTTATCCTGCTCCATTCCCTTTGCCCAGAAACGCTCACGGCTTCTGCGCACATACCAGTTGCTTAAGTCATCCACAAACTCCTGGAGGGACCTGGCCGCCTCGGGAATCTGGTAATTCATCAGGCTGTTATCCACGGTCTTTACCATGGAGTTCATCTTGGACAGCATCCAGCGGTCCATAACCGGAAGCTTGTCGTATTCCAGGTTATATCTGGTCGGGTCAAAATTGTCAATGTTGGCATACAGCACCCAGAATGCATAGGTATTCCAAAGGGTGCCCATAAACTTGCGCTGTCCCTCGGTCACCGCCTTATCCTGGTAGCGCTTTGGAAGCCAGGGAGCGCTGCAGGTGTAGAAGAACCAGCGGATGGCGTCTGCGCCGTGGGCTGCCAGGGTATCGAAGGGGTCCACCGCATTGCCCTTGGACTTGCTCATCTTCTGTCCGTTCTCATCCAGCACAAGGCCCATGACAACCACATTTTCATAAGGCGCCTTGTTGAACAGCAGTGTGGACTCTGCCAGCAGGGAATAGAACCATCCCCTGGTCTGGTCCACTGCCTCGGAGATAAACTGGGCCGGGAACTGGGACTCGAACAATTCCTTGTTCTCAAACGGATAATGGTGCTGCGCAAAGGGCATTGCACCGGAGTCAAACCAGCAGTCAATAACCTCAGGCACGCGCTTCATGGGCTTGCCGCACTTGGGGCACCTGATGTTCACCGCATCAATGTATGGGCGGTGAAGCTCGATTTCATCCGGACAGTTGTCGGATAAGCTCTTTAATTCCTCAATGCTTCCAATGGAGTGCTGGTGTCCGCACTCACACTCCCAGATATTGAGAGGGGTGCCCCAGTAACGGTTCCTGGAAATGCCCCAGTCCTGGATGTTCTCCAGCCAGTCTCCAAAACGGCCCTTGCCGATGGAATCCGGCACCCAGTTAATGGTGTTGTTGTTGCGGATTAAGTCCTCCTTCACAGCCGTCATCTTGATGAACCAGGACTCTCTTGCATAGTAAATGAGAGGGGTTCCGCAGCGCCAGCAGTGAGGATAGCTGTGCTCAAAGCTGGGAGCTGAAAGAAGCAGTCCCCTGGACTCCAAATCCTTTAATACCATGGGGTCCGCATCCTTCACAAAGGTGCCTGCAAAGGGAGTTTCCGCCGTCATATCGCCCTTGGCGTCCACCAGCTGTACAAAGGGCAGGTCGTACTTGCGGCCCACATTTGCATCGTCCTCACCAAAGGCAGGTGCAATGTGTACGATACCGGTACCGTCTGTCAGTGTTACATAGTCAGCGCATACCATGTAGTATGCTTTTTTGTGCTGCTTCTCGCACAGGGGGACAGAGCAGTCATAGAGAGGCTCATATTCCTTGAACTCCAGGTCCCTGCCCTTGTAGGTTTCCAGCACCTCATAGTCCTCGCCCAGCACAGTATCTGCCAGTGCCTGGGCAATATAGTAGGTATAGCCGTCGCCTGTCTTGACCTTTACATAGTCTTCCTTGGGGTTCACGCACAGGGCCAGGTTGCTGGGAAGGGTCCAGGGGGTGGTGGTCCATGCCAGGATGTAGGCGTCCTCCCCCTTTGCCTTGAAGCGGGCAATGGCAGAGCGCTCCTTTACATCCTTATACCCCTGAGCCACCTCATGGGAGGACAGGGGGGTGCCGCAGCGGGGACAGTAGGGAACCACCTTAAACCCCTTGTACAAAAGGCCCTTGTCCCAAATCTGCTTAAGAGCCCACCACTCGGACTCGATAAAGCTGTTGTCATAGGTTACATAGGGATTGTCCATGTCGGCCCAGAAACCAACGGTGTTGGAGAAATCCTCCCACATGCCCTTGTACTTCCAGACGCTTTCCTTACATTCCTTGATGAACGGCTCCAGACCGTACTGCTCTATCTGCTCCTTGCCGTCCAGCCCCAGCTTTTTCTCAACCTCCAGCTCCACCGGCAGGCCGTGGGTATCCCATCCGGCCTTTCTCGGCACCATATAGCCCTTCATGGCCCTGTATCTGGGAATCATGTCCTTGATGACTCGTGTTTCCACATGGCCGATATGGGGCTTGCCGTTGGCTGTGGGCGGACCGTCATAAAATACATAAGGCTTGCAGCCCTCTCTCATCCTGATGCTTTTTTCAAAGATGTGCTCTGCTTCCCAGAACTTCTCCACTTCTTTTTCCCGTTCCACAAACTTAAGGTCTGTGGGGACTTTGTCATACATAGCGTCTTCCTCCGTTCCTGTCATTCATGATAGTTTTTTATTCTGGTATGTGAAAAAGATTGTATATCCTCCTATGAAGCAAAAAAGCTTCCGTCCCGAACAGGACGAAAGCCATAAGCTGCTTCGTTTAACCACCTATTACTGCATACCATCATATGAGTTCCCTTAACGCGGGAAACGCGTCCCGGCCTATCATGCGCTGCTACTGCATTCTTTCAGCCGGACAGCTCCGGAGTGATTTTCAGTTCTGCATTACTTGCACCGGCTTCCACCTCCCCCGGCTCTCTGTGGCGTTCCTGCAGGCCTACTGTCTCCATCTAAGCCTTTTTCATTTAACTTCTTTATTATAATAACACATGTGTAAAATGTCAACCGTGTATCTGATTTTCGTTTATTTTAGGGCGATTGTCTGTTTTAGCATGATTGTTAATTTTTTGTCATTTCATTTGCCTTTTCCAGAATATGTGTTATACTACTAACCAATATTACTGCACAGCCGTCAAAATCCTGCCGAACCGCATATCCTGCGTACAGCACACCGGCTGCGCCCAGGGAGGAACCTATATGGAGCAGAGAAATCTTACCTTACTCACGGACCTGTATGAATTAACCATGATGCAGGGGTATTTTAAAGAAAAGGACGCCAACGAAACCGTTGTATTCGACATGTTTTACAGGACCAATCCCCATGGCAACGGCTTTGCCATCTGTGCAGGATTACAGCAGGTCATCGAATACATTGAAGACCTGCATTTTGAGGACAGCGACATTGAATACCTGGGAAGCCTGGGCATGTTTGACCAGGACTTCCTGAACTATCTCCGCGAATTCCGTTTTACAGGCGATATATACGCCATCCCTGAGGGAACCGTGGTATTCCCCAGGGAACCTCTTGTGAAGGTCATTGCTCCCATCATGCAGGCCCAGCTCATTGAGACAGCCCTGCTCAATATCATCAATCACCAGAGCCTTATTGCCACCAAGACAGAGCGCATTGTCTATGCGGCCAAGGGCGACGGCGTCATGGAATTCGGACTGCGCAGGGCCCAGGGACCGGATGCCGGCACCTACGGTGCAAGGGCAGCCATGATAGCGGGATGCATCGGCACCTCCAATGTGCTCTGCGGCAAGATGTTTGACGTTCCTGTCAAGGGAACCCATGCCCACAGCTGGATTATGAGTTTTCCGGACGAGCTGACCGCCTTCCGCACCTATGCCAAGCTCTATCCTTCCGCCTGCATCCTGCTGGTGGATACCTACGATACCCTGGGTTCCGGCATTCCCAATGCCATCCAGGTCTTTAAGGAGATGAGGGAGGCCGGCATTCCCCTTACCTTCTACGGAATCCGGCTGGACAGCGGCGATTTGGCCTACCTGTCCAAAAAAGCCAAGAAGATGCTGACCGAGGCAGGTTTCCCGGACGCAGTGATTTCCGCCTCCAACGACCTGGACGAAAACCTGATTAATTCCCTGAAGATGCAGGGTGCCGCCATTAATTCCTGGGGTGTGGGCACCAACCTGATTACCGCCAAGGACTGCCCATCCTTTGGCGGAGTATACAAACTGGCTGCTGTCCTGGACAAGGCCACAGGCCAGTTTGTTCCCAAAATCAAGCTGTCTGAAAATGCCGAGAAAATCACCAATCCCGGCAACAAGACCATACAAAGGATTTACAACAAGGCCACCGGCAAAATAATCGCTGATTTGATTTGCCTGGTGGGCGAGGAATTCAACACCAGCAATTCCCTTCTTCTCTTTGACCCCCTGGAGACATGGAAGAAGACCATGCTGGCGCCGGACAGCTACACCATGCGCGAGCTGATGGTTCCCATTTTCCTGGACGGAACCTGCGTGTACCGGTCGCCAAAGGTAATGGAAATCCAGGCTTACTGCAGAAAGGAGCTGGATACCCTGTGGGATGAATCCAAACGTCTCATCAATCCCCACACAGTCCATGTGGACCTGTCCAATGAACTGTGGCACACAAAAAACCAGCTGCTGGATTCCTTCCACAGAAAATAAGCAGGAAAAAACCTGCAAGCTTCCAACAGGCAGGACTACAAAAGGCCAAAACCGTCTCCCCCTCACAGCGGGGCGCGGTTTTGGCCTTTATGGTTCCGGTACTCTTAAATCCCTCCGTCCACCAAAAGGGGAAGGACATTCTGGGGAAGGTCGTATATAACCATATCAGCCTTCTCATCCAGCGGCCTGGGCACCCGGTGGATGATTACCATCTTCTTTCCCTGGAAATACCGTATGTAGTTGCTGTAAACCTCAGAGCGCAGGCTGGTTCCCAGCACCAGCAGCACTTCGGCTCTGGCTATCTCCTCCGTGGTGCGGCTCATGATGCGGCTGTCCACCATCTCACCGTACAAGGACGTCCCCGGACGTATCATGGCCCCGCAGTTCCTGCAGTGGGGAACATGGCTGGAGTCCCTGATTTCCTCCATGGAATACAGACGGCCGCAATGGGGACACCTGTTCTTATAAATGCTTCCGTGCAGATAAATCACATTTTTGCACCCTACCTGCTCCGGCAAATCAAATATATTGGTGGTGACAATGCAGTGAAGCCTGTCCTCTTCCTCCATCCTGGCCAGCGCCCTTACAGACGGAGTCATGTTGGGAATCTTTTTCAATATCTCCTCACGGTAAAAGTCGTAGAAACGTTCCGGCCTTCTGGACAGACAGGAAATATGAAACAGCTCCTCCGGGGATTCCGAATATTTCTGTTCAATCTCATACGCTCTTCCTTCCTGCTTAAGCCCCAGAATGCCTCCCTCTTCCATCATCCCGGAACCGCAGATGGCAACCGTATAACGGCTGTCTGCCAGTATCTGCTTCAGGAGTTCCAGTGTCTTTTCACCAATCATACCCGCTCAGTCCTCCTCTTGTTCTGATTGCTTCAGCACGCGTTTTTTACCCCCGCGCCCTGGCATCATTATACTGCAAATTCCCCCGCCTTACCACAGGAATCCGCGGAAACTGTAAGCGCTGCACCTTTTAAACGCGGCGTTTTCTGTCGAAACAGGCAGAACTGATTTAAACCAGGTCATTGAAGCAGATGGCTCCGTACGGACGGATGCTCATTTTATAGGCGCTCCCCTCCCCTGTGCACTTCTCGATGTAATGTATGAACTCCTCCACCAGCTCATTGGGCAGCACCGCCATGATGACGCCGGCAAAGCCGCCGCCATGAACCCTGCAGGCTCCTCTCTGCTTCTCTGCTATGAACAGCTCCGTAAGGGCAAGGGTGACCGTGATTCCCTGCTCCTGGTAATTGCTGTTGGTAAAACAGTTCTGGAGCCATTTCCAGGAGGAATTGCCGGATGCCGTTATATTGTTTAAGAAGTCCTGGAAACGGTTCTCCTTAAGGGCAAGCACCTCTGCTTCCACCCGCTTGTTCTCCTCAAAAAAATGCAGGGCGCGCAGCACGGAGCGGTCCCCGGCAAACTGCCGCACCTCTGCCAGGCTGTCAATGACCTGTTTCTCAGACACCTGGGACAATACCTCTTTTCCAAAGTATTGGGCCACCTTCTTCATTTCAGCCGGAACCGAGGAATAGTCTGCACTCAGGTCAGCATGGCCCTTGCCGGTCTGCACGATAATCAGGCTGTGGTCCTGGGAACCAAAGTCAAAGTCTATCTTCTCCACCTTAGGCGTCAGAGGCTCCATAAAATCAATGGTGATAAGTCCGCCCACAGCACAGGCCATCTGGTCCAGCAGGCCGGATGCCTTGTCCCAGTAGTTGTTTTCTGCGAACTTGCCGATATGGGCATAGGCCACAGTGCTCATGCGGCCCTCATTGAAAAATGTGTTCAGCATGGAGCACAGCAGCATCTCAAAGGAAGCGGATGAACTGACACCGGCAGCGCTTATGACGTTGCTGGTAATATATGCGTTGAAACCGCCCACGCTGTAGCCGGAATCCTTAAAGCCCTGGAGAAGGCCCTTAACCAGGTCCACGGTTCCCGCCTTTTTCTCACTGGGTTCCAGATGGTTCAAATCAATGGTAAAATCCTGATTATATGTCTCGCTGACAATATGTACCTGATTGGATGCATTCTTTCCCGCTGCCCCCACACAGTCCAGGTTAATGCTGCCTGCCAAAACCTTGCCGTGGTTATGGTCCGTATGGTTGCCGCTGATTTCCGTTCTGCCCGGTGATGAGAACAGCATCACATCCCCTTCCCGGCCAAACATTTTCCCGTATCCGGCCAGCAAATCCTCATAGCGCTTCACATTGGCTTCTGCCCCGTCTTCCCCGTAGAGCTGCGCCATAAGCGCCCTGGCGCTGTCGCCCTGCAGCAGTTTTACCGTCTCATTTACATTCATGACTTACCTCTCCTATCTTTTCTGAAACTTCTGAATCCAGTTTATCACACATGGGGAGGAAACAACAATACAATATTCTCCTGTCTTCATACGTTTTTTTAAATAGGGATGACATCCGGCTGTTATTGCTGTTATAATCTCTTAATAACATCATTCAGAAAGCAGGTACTCACAATGGAATGGAACGGCAAACCTTATCACTCCCTGGACTATGAACTGAAACAGCAGTTCGGCCGGAAAATCTATAAGCTGTCCCTGGACGGAGGCATGACCTGTCCCAACCGGGACGGCACACTGGGAACAGGAGGATGCATTTTCTGCAGCGAAGGAGGGTCCGGCGATTTTGCAGCGCCCAGGCATACATCTGTCTCACAGCAGATAGAGGAAGCCATGGCACAGGTGAAGCGGAAGATGCCGGACAGTCCGCAGGGCTCCTACATCGCCTATTTCCAGTCCTATACCAACACGTATGCGCCCCTGCCGTATCTGAAGCAATTGTTTGGGGAGGCTGTCTCCCACCCCTCCATAGCTGCCCTGTCCATCGGCACCAGGCCGGACTGCCTGGAGCCTGAAACGGTTGGCCTGTTAAAGGAATTAAACCGTGTGAAACCAGTATGGGTGGAGCTGGGTCTGCAGACCATCCATGATTCCACTGCTGCCTTTATCCGCCGCGGATACGGCCTGCCGGTGTTTGAGGGCGCCCTTGTCCGCCTTAAGGAAGCCGGGCTGACCGTCATTGTCCACGTCATCTTAGGGCTGCCCGGAGAAACCAGGGGCATGATGGCGGGGACCGTGGATTACCTGGCCCAAAGCCCCATAGACGGCATCAAGCTTCAGCTTCTCCACATTTTAAAAGGGACTGACCTGGCAGCGTACTGCCAAACCAATCCCTTTCCCATCTTCACCATGGAGGAATACATTGATTTTGTCATAGACTGTGTGGAACGCCTGCCTCCCGGGCTGACCATCCACCGTCTGACGGGAGACGGACCAAAATCCCTTCTCCTGGCCCCCCTGTGGAGCGGAAACAAACGGATGGTGCTGAACACCCTCCACCGGCGTTTTAAAGAGCGGGACACCTGGCAGGGAAAATATTATGTCCCGGATTCCCCTGACAGGGTCCGCCTTTATTCTCCCGGTATTACAAGTCCATCCTCCCCCACTGTCACGCCGTAGGAAATGGATGTAATATACTGGTAAAAACCATTTTTTTCCCCTTCATCCGCCAGCATCCTGGTATATCCCCCTGAGGATGTGCCGGGAACCAGGCGGAGCGCAGCGTCCGTCCCGTCCCATTCCACCTTCAGAAGGGCTGTCTTCGGAATGCTGCTTCCGAACACAAAATTACCCAGGCTGTACACAATGGGCTTTCCCTTGTAGTACTCCAGCCCCTGAAGTACATGGGGATGACTCCCTATTACCAAATCGGCACCTGCGTCTATATACTGCTGTCCCAGGGTTCTCTGATATTCCTGGGGCCGCTCATCACGTTCAATTCCCCAATGCACATACACCACCAGGTAATCGCACTCCTCCCTGGCTTTTTTAATTTCCTCTAAAAGCAGGGACGGGTCATAGGTGGTCAGCATGCCCGGTCCCTTGGAAGTGGCGTTCCATGAGCCCTCAGGTATGACCCTGGAAGCTCCCAGGAAACCAATCCTGCGTCCCTTGGCCTCCATAAATACCGGCCTTTTGGCCTCCTCCAGGCTGGCTCCTGCCCCCACCCGCGCAATTCCGGCGTCATCCAGGGTGCTGCATGTATCCAGCAGGGCATCCGTGCCGAAATCCAGGGCATGATTGTTGGCCAATGTCACAATGTCTATGCCCAGCTCCTGAAACATGGAGACTTTTTCCGGCGGAAGGCGGAAGGTAAACTGCTTATCCGCAGCAGCCGTTCCCCGGCTGCTGAAGGGAAATTCCTCGTTCACCATGAAAATGTCGCTTTCATCAATCACCTGGCGGAATCCGCTGTCCACCACCCCGCCTATACCGCCTGCCTTCCGGTATGCGTTCAGCACATGGTCCGACAAAAGGATATCACCTGCGAATACCAGCTGCAGGGGAGAGGCATTGTCTGCTGTTCCGGTTCCTGTGCCCTGCCCTTCTTCGCCATTTGGAGCTGCAGATGAACCGCTGTCCGTTGTACCCTGACTGTCCCTGCCCGGGCCGTCTTCCTGATTTGGGACGCTGTCTGTTCCTGCGTCCCCCTGACCGGCTCCGCCTGTTCCCGCATCACTTGTCTTGTTTCCGCCCGTTCCTCTTCCGTCCGGCCCTTCTCCGTCCGGCGTCATCCCTCCGGCCATTCCAACGCCTTCTGAGGCGCCTACCATCTCAGCCCTTACATATTTGTCCTGTCCTGAGTGCCATATGAAATATCCCGTAATACCGGCTAGCAGCAGCCCTAGTAATAAGGCTGCTGCCACAATACATCCTGTTCGCTTCATAAATCCTCTCCTGCCGGACATCAGACTGCCAGCACAATTCCTCCGTCATTGGCATATACAGTTGCCACGCCAGCTGCATTGGTAACCACAATCTTCTTAAATCCTATTCTCTTGGCCAGCTCTTCCTTTACATATTCAGCCCGTTCAGGGTTATTCACATGGCAGACCACCGCAATCTTGCTGGCTGCGTCCGCCACTTCCTTTACCGCAATGTCGCACATTCTCTGAAGGGCCTTATTCATTCCCCTGGCCTGGTCCAGCTTGATGATGGTTCCCGTATCCGCTCCCATCACAGGCTTGATGTTCAGGGCTGTGGCGAAAAACGCCTGCAGGCCTGACAGGCGGCCGTTCTTGCGAAGTGTATCCAGGCTCTCCAGTACAAAATAAGTATTCATGCCGTCCCTGTATGCCAGGGCCTTCTCCACCACCTGGTCAAATTCCAGTCCGGAATCGCACAGATTCTGGATAAACAGGGCAATGTTCAGTTCCCCGGAGGATGCGGACAGGGAGTCAATGACAGCCACCTTCTTGGCCTGCTCCTCCATACCCTTTTCAGCCATCTCCTCCTCGTACAGCTTCTTTGCCACTGCCGCCGAATTATAACTTCCGCTGAGGTGGCTGGACAGGGTGATGACAAACACAGCATCAGCCTCTGCTTCCTCAAATGCCGCCTTAAACGTCTCAGGCGACGGACATGCTGTCTTTGGGCACTCCGGGCATGCCTTCACCATCTCTATAAACCGCTTCTGGTCAAAAGTCTCATCATCCACTACCTGGGCACTGCCTACCTGCAGTGTCAGCGGAATCATCTGAAATCTGGAATCCTTCTTCATATCCTCTGTTAAATCAAGACAACTATCCCCGATAATCTTATAGGTCATAATAATGTCCTCCGGTTTTTCTTATCCATGCAGTTTCACATGTAGTATTCATTACTACTTATTATAACAGTATGGATGGTAAAATGCAATGCTTATGTGTTTCCAGTTTTATGGAGTTTTTTTGTGGGGAGGAGGGACGCGGACAGTATGAGGATATCGCGTTCGTGGGAGAGGACGGGCGGGGGAGGGATGCGCGGGCTGCGGGGTAAGAAGGTCTAAGGCCCTGGGAATCTGCTAAAAGCAAGGCCAAAGCTGCCCAAACTCGCTCCGCTCAAACAGCTGTGCAGCTTTGGCCTTAACACAGATTTCCACGGCCTAAGTCCTTCTAAACCCCTGTAGATGCACATCCCTCCCCCGCCCGTCCTCTCCCACCCGCCAGGTTTTCTCCGTCCGCTGACACTTCCTTCCATAAAATGAGAAATGAGTTGGCTTTGGGATTATTATGATGAAAAAAAGAGGAACAGAGGGCTGAAAATGATGGTTTTCCGGTCCTCTGTTCCTTTTTGCTTTGTATGCTTCATTTTACGTACATTATTTTACGTGCATTATTTTATGTACTTTGCTTTTTCATCCTGCGGCTCAGTGAGCCTGCTCTATGGCTGACAGAATCTGGTCAACGGTGGCCTGGCGTTCGCCGGTGTATTCGATGGAGATTTCCATGAGCTTGCCGTCTATCTGACGGAAGTAGGTGTCCTCATGGTCTGTGGTGCCGTCGCTGTTCTGGCTGGTGGTCTTTATGTATTTGTATTCATAGCCGCCCATGTTTACTGTGCCGGTGCTGTCCACGGCGTAATCGTAGTAGCCGGCGTATTCGGCGAGCCATTCCAGATAACGGTCTAACTGCTGGGTGGAATCAGTGTAGTCTATGGTAAGCAGGTAGCCGCTTCCCTCATCGTACCAGTAGTACATGTTTTCACCTGCCTCCAGGGGATAGCTGTAATAGCTTCCGTCGCCCAGCATCAGCTCTGCTGCCTCAGGAAACTTCATAAGCAGGTTGGCCCAGCGGTTGGTGTAGGTCTTTCCTGATATGGTGCCTGTCTCGTAGGCTGCGGCCGGACGCTGGCTTCCCTCCACCATGTAGCCCTGGGCGTCAAAGGTGTATTGGCTGCCGTCTATGGTCTTGGTCAGGCTGGTCACCATGTGGCCGAATTCATCCACATACTTCCATCTTCCGTTTTCTTCAATCCAGGCTTTATACATGATTTGGCCGCTGCCGTCCAGACGGTATGTAAGGCCGTTCTCATCCAGAGCCCATTCGTTGGTTCCGTATGTGCCGTCTCCGTGGAGATATTGCCATCCGCCGGCTTCCGTATAGCTCCATCCGCCTCCTGCGTATGGCTGCATCTGGCTTAAGAGCAGGGCTGCGGTTCCTGCCTGGTCGCCGGAGTAAATCTGGACCAGCATATAACAGTTTCCGCCAATCTCCCTCATGTAGATGTCCAGGAACATGCTGTTGGCCAGCTCCGCCATGTAGGCGTCATACTCCTGTTTTTCCTCCGGGGTCATGTCATAACCGCCAATCCAGGCAGACATGTACTGGGCCATCAGGGCTCCGTAATTAATCTTGATGGAGTAATAGCCAGCTCCTGCTATGCCTGCCGCTCCTGTGGATACATAGGAGCCGTAGGATACGTCCTGGCCCAGTATCTGCAGCATTTCCTGCATGATGCCCTCCAGGCTCTCTCCTTCCAGGTCCGCCACTATGCCTGCCGTGGCAAGAAAACTCTCCTTTTCTTCGTCAATGGACGCTGCGATGAAATCAATCTTCACCCCGTCCTCTTCCATATAGGACAGATAATCCAGTCCCAGGTTTCCCCCGTATCTCCCCACCTCGTAACCGGCCGGGAATGTGGCCTCAAATCCTGCCATGCTGCTTCTCACTGTGCTGCCCTCAATGGAACTGAGCCCTGTGGGAAGCGCCCAGGCTGTCATCGCGCCTGCGGCAGTCAGCACTGTGCTCAGCAGCACTGCCATGAAACGTTTACCTCTCATACGCCCCTTCTCCCTTCTTCATACTATAAGATATTTCCAGTATAACCGATTTAGAATGCCCGTGCAATGCAAAAAGGGACTGGTTTCAAAAGTTCCCTCCTGAAACCAGCCTCCCTTGTCTTTGTAACGTTTCTTCTGAATGCACCTGTAATCTTCAGGCTTATTCTGCTTTTTCGCCGGCCATAATCATCATGATTTCATTGCTGCGGCTTACAAATGCCGTCATGCGCTCCGGTGCCAGGGGACCGTGGCTTAAGCTTGCCAGGTCATACAGCTGTTCGCAGATTTTAGATGTATTGGCGTCTTCCTTGTGTCCCAGCACATACTGTACCAGAGGATGGTTGGCGTTAAGCACCAGGGTTTCCCCTGTTCCTCCGAACATGCCCATGTCCATGCCTCCCATGCTGTACATTTTCATCATATCCTGCATACGGCGGGTATCCTCGGATACGGTAATCATGGAAGCCACGCCCGCATTCTTCATCTTCTCCACCTTGATGTCCAGCTTGTCATTATTCAGGGCTTTCTTAAATACTTCTGTCAGCTCCTCGGATGTCTTCTTGAACTCCTCGTCGTCTTCCTTTACCTCTTCTTTGAATGCAGCGTTAAGGTCCGTATCAATGCGCAGGAACTTAAGGCCTTCCTTCTTCTGCTCCACATGGGAAATGAATGGGCTGTCAATGGCGGCAGGCATGATGACTGCGTCGATTCCCTCTTCCTTAAACATGTTGATGTACTGGCTCTGTTCCTTTTCATTGGTTACATAGAAAATGGTATTCTCATGTTTTTCCTTGTTTTCATCCAGACAGTCCTGAAGAGTCAGGTATTTGCCTTCCAGGTTCTTGTACAGGATGAAATCGCCCATCTTTTCAGCAAACTTCTCATCCTTGATATAGCCGAACTTGATAAAGGGCGCAATGTCATCCCAGTATTTCTCATAATTTTCCCTGTCTGTCTTACACATGCCGGACAGCTTGTCCGCCACCTTCTTCGTGATGTAATCCGATATCTTCTTTACAAAGCCGTCATTCTGAAGAGCGCTTCTGGACACGTTAAGCGGCAGGTCCGGACAGTCGATAACACCCTTTAAGAGCATCAGGAACTCAGGAATAACTTCTTTGATATTATCTGCAATAAATACCTGGCTGTTGTACAGCTTAATGGTTCCCTCCAGGCTGTCGTACTCCATATTGATTTTCGGGAAGTACAGAATGCCCTTTAAGTTAAATGGATAATCCATGTTCAGGTGAATCCAGAACAGCGGTTCCTTGTAATCCCTGAACACCTTGCGGTAAAAGCTCTTATAATCCTCCTCAGTGCATTCGTTGGGATGCTTGTTCCACAGAGGGTTGGTATCATTCAAAGCCACGGGACGCTTGTTGATTTTATATTTTTCCCTGGAAGGCTCAATTTCCACAATCTCCTTGGTGCCGTCTTCCTTTTCCTTCTCCTCAGTCCTGGCCGGCTCAATGACCGGCTCAACAACCGTGTCCTTGTCCGTCAGCTCGTCCTTCTCAATGGTTTCATACTGAGGCTCTGCTGTCTCATTGTCCAGGAAAATATTCACAGGCATAAATGCGCAGTACTTCTCGATGACTTCTCTTGCCCTGTACTCGTTGCAGAACTCAGTGCTGTCCTCGTTCAGATATAAGGTGATGGTGGTTCCCACCTCAGCCTTATCCCCTTCCTCCATCTCAAAATCAATGCCGCCCTCTGATTCCCAGTGAACCGGCTTTGCATCCTTCTGATAGGACAGGGAGTCGATGGTTACTTTATCGGCAACCATGAACGCAGAGTAAAAGCCCAGTCCGAAATGACCGATAATCTGGTCCTCATTGGCCTTGTCCTTGTACTTCTCCATGAAATCCTGGACACCGGAAAATGCAATCTGGTTGATATACTTGTCAATCTCTTCTTCGGTCATGCCAAGTCCATTGTCTGTAATCTTGATGGTCTTGTCATTGGGATTCACGGACACCTGGATTTTATACTCCAAATCCTCGGGTCTTTCGTACTCTCCCATAAGCTCCAGCTTCTTAAGCTTGGTAATGGCATCGCTGCCGTTACTAATCAGCTCCCTGTAGAAAATGTCATGGTCAGAGTACAGCCATTTCTTGATTACCGGAAAAATGTTCTCACTTGTAATTGATAAACTGCCTTTCTTTGCCATCTTTCATCCGCCTCTTTCTTATATAATAATAGTTCTTCATGTTTTGCAATGTTTACTCACAAACTACATTTTAGTACGAGACGCATGAAATGTCAATAAAAAATTAGCACTCATTTTTGTTGAGTGCTAATAATTTGACTGTTTTACCTCTTTATGGGAGAAAATCCCTGATTTTTTTGCTTTTGGAAGGATTGCGAAGCTTCCTGAGAGCCGCTGTCTCAATCTGGCGGATGCGCTCCCTGGTTACGTTAAACCGTTTCCCCACTTCCTCCAGGGTCAGGGGATGTCCTGTTTCCAGGCCAAAGCGCAGAATAATGACCTCGCGCTCCCTGGGGTTCAGTCCCTGAAGCATACTGTCAATCTCTTCCCGCAGAAGAAAGCTCTCCGCCTTATCCTCTGTGGAGGCATTGGCATCGTCCGCCACAAAATCTCCCAGATTGGAGCCTTCCTCATCACCTACCGGTGTTTCCAGGGATACGGTATCCCCCGAAGCCTGAATCAGCTCAGCCACCCGCTTCTCGGACAGGTTCACTTCCTCAGCCACTTCCTCCATGGACGGCTCACGCCCCAGCTTCACAGACAGGCTGCGCTGTGCCCGGCGGATTTTATTCACCGCCTCCACCATATGGACCGGAAGGCGGATGGTCCTGGACTGGTCTGCCAGGGACCGGGTGATGGACTGCTTCACCCACCAGGTGGCATAGGTACTGAGCCGGTAGCCCTTGGCATAATCAAATTTCTCCACGGCTTTCATTAACCCCAGGTTTCCCTCCTGGACCAGGTCCAGAAAACTCATGCCTCTTCCCGTATACCGTTTGGCAATGCTGACCACCAGACGCAGGTTGGCTTCCACCAGCTTGCGTCCTGCCTCCGCATCGCCTTCCGACTTACGTCTTGCAAGGTCTGATTCCTCCTCCGGAGTGAGCAGTGGTATGGAGCCGATTTCTTTTAAGTATTCACGGATAGGGTCTGCTGTGGACACGCCTTCCAAAAGCCGTTCCTGTCCATATCCGTCGTATTCTTCCTCTTCATCCTCTTCCCCGCCGGCCCCCATGCTGCCGCTGTCCGGCATCTCATCCGGGTCCAGGCGGTCCCTTCCCCAACGGAACTCCTCCTGAACCAGAGACGGCTGTTCCAGCCCTGCATCATCATCTAAAAGGAAGTCCCCTTCCGGCAAATCCTCTTCCGTTTCCTCAGGAGCCTGAATGTGGACGCCTCTGCGCTCCAGCTTCAGGTAGACGTCCTCCATTTCCTCCGGTGTCATCTGCACATCCCGGAAATGGTCCAGTACCTGGGTCATCTCCAGGCGCCCTTCCCTGGAAGCCGCCTCACTGACCAGCTGCTCCAGCCTCTTAGACAATTCCATTTTATCCATTTGTTATCCTCCCCCTTCTCCTGGGACATACTAAATACAGGTACTGTATTGCGTAAATCCCACTTTGGCACAGGGGGGCTTACGCAGCACAGTACCGTTATTGGGTCTGCCGGCACGTTAGGTACATACTATCTCATGGGAACGCATGAACTTGGCCACTGACTTATCCCACTCGTTTTCAAGCGTTTTGTCCATGGTGAAAAAGTTCAGAGAAGTTCCCGTCACACAATATAATGCTCCGTCTTCGTAACGGATATTCAGATAAAGTCCCTGTATCTGGTCACCGCTCATCCCGCTTCCGGATGCGGAAGCGAATTTCTCTGTGTCCGAAGGAGGAAGCAGCAGGACAATATGGAAGCTCCCCGGCAGCTTTTTGCCTTTAATCAGTGAAAAACATATAGGGCGGAGCACCTTCCAGGAAGAAAAGGCTTCAATCCGGTTATCCTTAAGCTCCTCGTCCGTATAATATCCCTGCCTGATGTGTCCGTCGATGGTAAAATTGTTATAGGTGACAATGTTTACTTCCTTAACCAGGAAGCTGTCAAAGTCTTCCTTCAGGAACAGTTTGGATGTAAATGTCTTTACATCCTCTACTTTTAATGCAATCATAACCTTCTCCTGCCCTGGGCTGCACCACAGGTTTCCAAATTCTTACTCAATTATACAGTTTTTGACTATTGACGTCAAATAGAAACTGTGTGGATTTTTCTGATATTATCAGTAAGTGTCTCTGGCGGTTTTACGGCGGGATACGCACTGGCTTGCGGCGGTTTTACGGCGGGATACTGGGGTTTTAGGCGGGTTTTAGGCGGGCTTTAAGCGGCTTTCCGGCTGCTGTTTTCTGCGGAATGCCTTTGGCAGGATTGGTATGCGGTGGGATTGGTATGCGGCGGGAGGTTATGGTCCAAGATACTCTGATATTGTCTGAGATGTTCTGATTGCTCTACTCTAACATATTCTTTCGCTTTTTCATAGTGTCTGGATATCGACTATATCCCGTCCAGCGGACTTCTCGCCAGAACGGCGCTCTATCTCCTCTTTTATAACCTGACTCCGGATAATCCGCTGAAACAGATTATCCGGTTCTCTCTGTTCCTTAGTTTCGGTACTGTTTCTTTGTGTATGGCGGGAGGGGAGGATAAGAGGGATGCCGTTGTCAAATATGCTTTGTCGCTTTCATGAGTCCGCAGTGCTGCCATCTTGAATCCGCTGCACTCCTTCAAGATGGACGGCTGGCGCCGTATGCATAGGGACGCGAAAGGCGGGGAAGGTAAGCGAGCTTGCCTTCCCCGCCTTTCGCGTCCCTATGCGCACTGCTTGTAGCTAGGCCAGGTTTGTATACCCCATCATATCCCTGTCTACGGCTTTGGCGGCTTCCCGGCCTTCTTGTATGGCCCATACCACCAGGGACTGGCCACGGTGCATGTCGCCGGCTGTGAATACCTGGTCTGCGCTGGTGCGGTAGGCTCCTGGTTCTGTGGCTACATTGGTCCTGGCGTCCAGGTCTGCTCCGAAGGCTTCCGCTACATAGGACTGGGCGCCTGTGAAGCCGGCGGCTATGAGTACCAGGTCGGCGGGAAGTTCGCGCTCGCTGCCTTCCACGGCTGCCATAACAGTACGGCCGGTTTCCTCGTCTTTCCTGGGTTCCAGGCTGATGATGACGGCCTTGCACACCCTGCCTTCCCCATCCTTTATGAATTCCTTCACGGTGGTCTGGTACTGCCTGGGGTCTGAACCGAATACGCTTATGGCTTCCTCCTGGCCGTAATCTGTCTTGTGGATTCTGGGCCATTCCGGCCAGGTGTTGTTCTCCGCCCGTTCCGCGGGCGGCTTGGGCATCATCTCCAGCTGGGTGACTGAGGCGCAGCCGTGCCGGATAGATGTGCCTACACAGTCGTTTCCAGTGTCCCCGCCCCCGATTACCAGCACATGCTTATCCTTTGCCGATATAAAGCCTCCATCCTCCAGTCCGGAATCCAACAGGCTTTTGGTGGTTGCCTTCAGAAAATCCACTGCAAAGTAAATGCCTGCGCTGTCCCTGCCCGGCACATCGATATCCCTTGGGTTGGAAGCCCCGCAGGCCAGGATGATGCGGTCAAATTCCTTCCGGATTTTATTGACCCTGTAATTCCTTCCCACATCTGCTCCCGTCACAAAGACAACGCCTTCCCTCTTCATCACATCCGCCTTGCGGTCAATGACCCATTTTTCCAGCTTCATATTGGGGATGCCGTACATTAACAGACCTCCCACACGGTCGCTCCGCTCAAACACGGTGACGCTGTGCCCCCGTTTGTTCAGCTGGTCCGCAGCAGCCAGCCCGGCGGGGCCTGAGCCTATGACAGCCACCCGTTTGCCGGTGCGGATGGAGGGCGGATTGGGAAGGGCATATCCGCTTTCATATGCCTTTTCAATGATGGCCCTCTCGTTTTCCCTGACAGTTACCGCATCCCCGTACAGGCTGCAGGTACAGGCCGCCTCGCAGGGCGCAGGGCATACCCTGGAGGTGAACTCCGGGAAGCTGTTGGTTTTCTTAAGCCTGAAGTATGCCTGTTTCCAGTTTCCGTTATATACCAGGTCATTCCATTCCGGCACCAGGTTATGCAGGGGGCATCCGCTGACCATCCCGCCAATCATCATGCCGGACTGGCAAAAGGGCACGCCGCAGTCCATACACCTGGCTCCCTGGCGCCGCTGCTCCTGTTCGCTTAAGGGTGTATGGAACTCATTCCAGTTTTTTATCCGTTCCTTGGGAGCCGCCCCCCTTCCCGTTTCTCTCTCATATTCTAAAAATCCTGTTGCTTTACCCATGGTGTTCTGCCTCCTTAACCTCTTAGATTGGCGTAAAATGCCTCAATCTGCGCCTGTTCGCTGTTCAGTCCCTTTTCCTCCATCTGCACAATGGCATTCATCATGCGCCGGTAATCATGGGGAACAACCTTCTTGAACCTGGGCAGGTATTGGCTGAAATGGTCCAGAATCCGCCTGCCTTTCAGAGAGTTGGTGCAGGCCACATGTTCTTCAATCAGGCCTTTCAGTTCCAATACATCATACTTGTTAGTCACCTCCTCAAAGGATACCAGCTCCTTGTTGAGACGCTTGTAAAAACTGCGGTCCTCGTCCAGCACATAGGCGATGCCTCCGCTCATGCCGGCTCCGAAGTTCTTGCCCGTGGCGCCCAGCACCACCACGCAGCCGCCTGTCATGTACTCACAGCCGTGGTCCCCCACGCCCTCCGCCACAGCGGTAGCGCCTGAGTTGCGGACGCAGAAGCGTTCACCTGCGATTCCGTTTATGAAAGCCTTTCCGCTGGTGGCTCCATACAGGGCCACATTGCCGATTATGATATTATCCTCGGCTTTAAACGGCACGCCTTTTGGGGGATACACCACCAGTCTGCCGCCGGAAAGTCCCTTGCCGAAATAATCATTGGAATCACCTGCCAGCTCCAGGGTCAGCCCCCTTGGGATAAACGCTCCAAAGCTCTGTCCGCCGCTTCCGCTGCAGCTGACGGTAAATGTATCATCCGGCAGACCTTCCGGGTATTTTCTGGTTATCTCAGAGCCAAATATGGTTCCCAGGGTCCGGTTTACATTGGACACCTCCACCTGCAGACTCTTTTTCTGGCCGCTGGCAAGGGCGCTTTTGAATTTCCGCAAAAACACCTGCTCATCCATGGTGTCCTCCAGCTGGAAATCAAACGCCTGTTTTCCGTTGTAGCCGGCCACCCTCTGGCCTTCATAGGGGTTATCCAGTATTCTGCTTAAATCCACCCCGCCGGCCCGGCCAGAGGGAAGGTCCTCCCGTCTCTTAAGAAGGTCCGTGCGGCCCACCAGCTCATCCAGGGTGCGCACGCCCAGCCTTGCCATGTATTCCCGCAGCTCCTCTGCTATGAATTCCATGAAGTTCACCACATACTCCGGTTTTCCTCTGAAGCGTTTCCTCAGTTCCGGATTCTGGGTGGCAATGCCCATGGGACAGGTGTCCAGATTGCAGACACGCATCATCACACAGCCCAGAGTCACCAGGGGCGCCGTGGCAAATCCGAATTCTTCCGCTCCCAGCATACAGGCCATGGCCACGTCCCTTCCGGTCATAAGCTTTCCGTCTGTCTCCAGTATCACCTTGTCCCGAAGCCCGTTCATAATCAGGGTCTGATGGGCCTCCGCCACTCCCAGCTCCCACGGAAGGCCTGCATTGTAAATGGAATTCCTGGGCGCTGCCCCTGTTCCTCCGTCATAGGCTGAAATCAGGATTACCTGGGCGCCCGCTTTGGCCACGCCCGCAGCCACAGTGCCCACCCCGGCCTCTGATACCAGCTTGACGGATATCCTGGCCCTGGTATTGGAATTTTTTAAATCATATATGAGCTGGGCCAGGTCCTCAATGGAATAGATGTCATGATGGGGCGGCGGCGATATAAGGCTGACGCCTGTGGTGGAATGCCTGGTCTTTGCCACCCACGGATAAACCTTGCCCCCGGGCAGCTGGCCCCCTTCCCCCGGCTTTGCACCCTGGGCCATCTTTATCTGAATCTCCTGGGCGCTTACCAGATAGCGGCTGGTGACTCCGAAGCGGCCGGAAGCCACCTGCTTGATGGCGGAACAGCGGTTGTTCCCCCCGGGTCCCGGAACCAGGCGGTCCAGGCTCTCGCCACCCTCCCCTGTATTGGATTTACCGTGAATCCGGTTCATGGCAATGGCAAGGCATTCATGTGCCTCCTGGGAGATAGAGCCGTAGGACATGGCCCCTGTCTTAAACCTCCTTACAATGGATTCCACGCTTTCCACCTGGTCCAGGGGAATGCCTCCGTCCTCAGGGAAATCAAAATCCATCAGGGAGCGCAGGTGGTACAACTTATCCTCCCGGTCAACCTGGGCCGTATATTGTTTGAAGATGTCATAACTGCCTGTTCTGACCGCCTCCTGGAGAAGGTGGATGGTCAGCGGATTATAAAGGTGGTCCTCCTCGCCGGAGCGTGACTTGTGGCTGCCCACGCTTTCCAGGGTCAAATCCACATCCAGACCCAGAGGGTCAAAGGCAGCGGAGTGAAGCACATCCACGTCATTGGCTATGTCCTTTAAGGTAATGCCGCCCACCCGGCTCACCGTATCCGTAAAATACTTATCCACCACATCCTTTGAGATGCCGATGGCCTCAAAAATCTGGGCTCCCTGGTAGGACTGGATGGTGGAGATGCCCATTTTAGAGGCAATCTTCACAATGCCGTGGAGCACAGCCAGGTTGTAGTCGCAGACAGCCGCGTAATAGTCCTTATCCAGCATACCGGAGGCAATCAGGGAGCGGATGGACTCATGGGCCAGATAGGGATTGACGGCACAGGCCCCGTAACCCAGCAGGGCAGCAAAATGGTGAACCTCCCTTGGCTCGCCGCTCTCCAGTATCAGGGCCACGCCGGTGCGCTTCTTGGTCCTTACCAGGTACTGCTGCAGAGCCGACACAGCCAGCAGGGATGGAATGGGCACATGGTTTTCATCAATATCCCTGTCTGAGAGAATGATGATGTTGGCGCCGTCCTTGTGGGCCCGGTCCACTTCCAGAAACAGACGGTCAATGGCCTTTTCCAGGGATGTATTCTTGTAGTAGGTAATGGGAATTACCTCCACCTTGAAACCAGGCTTTTTCATATTTTTGATTTTAAGCAAATCAGTCTCTGTCAGGATAGGGTTCTCCACTTTCAGGATTTTGCAGTTCTCCGCTGTTTCCTCCAGTATGTTGCCCTCCTCCCCCACATAGACTGTGGTGGAGGTCACGATTTCCTCCCGGATGGCATCAATGGGCGGATTGGTCACCTGGGCAAAGAGCTGCTTAAAGTAGTTGAACAGGGGCTGGTGCTTCTTCGACAGCACAGCCAGGGGACTGTCCACGCCCATGGCGGACACGGCCTCCGCACCGTTCAGGGCCATGGGGAGAATCATGGTCTTATACTGTTCATAGGTGTAGCCATATGTTTTCTGAAGCCTCAGCCGTTCCTCGTCCTTCATGGCAGGGATGCCTTTGTTGGGCACCGGAAGGTCCTTTATATTGAACAGGTTGGAGTCCAGCCATTCCCCGTATGGGTTGCGGGATGCATAGCAGTGCTTAAGCTCATCGTCACCAATAAGCCTTCCCTGCTTTGTGTCCACCAGCAGCATTTTTCCGGGGCGCAGGCGGTCCTTTTTCACCACCTTTTTCTGGTCTATGTCAATGGCCCCCACCTCAGAGGCCAGTATCATATAGCCGTCCTCTGTTATGTAATACCGGGAGGGACGCAGACCGTTCCGGTCCAGCACAGCCCCCACCACGTCACCGTCCGTAAACAGAATGGAGGCCGGTCCGTCCCACGGCTCCATCATGGTGGCGTAATAGCGGTAAAAATCCTTGATTTCACTGTCCATATACTTGTCATTTTCCCAGGGAGCAGGAATGGTGACCATGACAGCCAGGGGCAGTTCCATGCCGCTCATGACCATGAATTCCAGGGCATTGTCCAGCATGGCTGAATCTGAGCCTTCCTGGTTTATGATAGGCAGCACCTTGTGCATGTCGTATCTGAAATACTCTGATTCCATGTTCTCCTCCCGGGCCACCATCTTATCCACATTGCCGCGGATGGTATTGATTTCACCGTTATGGACAATCAAGCGGTAGGGATGGGCCCTCATCCAGCTGGGATTGGTGTTGGTGCTGAATCTGGAATGGACAATGGCAATGGCCGACTGGTAGTCTTCATCCTGAAGGTCCAAAAAAAACATTCTCAGCTCACCCACCAGAAACATCCCCTTATACACAATGGTCCTGCTGCTCAGGGATACCACATAGGTGTCCTCGTTGCTCTGTTCAAATACGCGGCGGGCAATGTAAAGCTTTCTGTCAAAATCCAGACCGGCCTTCATCCCTGCGGGTTTGCCCACAAAACCCTGGGCAATATAGGGCATCACGTCCACAGCCTTCCTGCCGAGAATCCCGGGGGCAGTGGGGACCACCCTCCATCCCAGGAAGGTCATGCCCTCCTTGCGCACAATGATTTCAAACATCTTCATGGCCTGGCTGCGAATCAGTTCATCCTGGGGGAAAAAGAACATGCCCACGCCATACTCCCTCTCCTTTCCTATCTGGAAGCCCAGGGATTCTGTTGCCTTCTTAAAAAATCCGTGGGAAATCTGAAGCATGATTCCCACGCCGTCCCCTGTCTTGCCCTCGGCATCCTTTCCTGCCCTGTGTTCCAGATTCTCAACGATATGAAGGGCCTGGTCCACTGTATGGTGGCTCCTGACGCCTTTTATATTGGCCACGGCGCCAATGCCGCAGTTGTCATGCTCAAAACGCGGTTCATACAGCCCGGGCTGTTTCTGTTTGGATTCCATAAATCTTTCTTCCTTTCTTTGCATAAATGGGGGGATTTTATAAACTAATTCGGAACCAAAAAAGGCGGCACCTGTCTCTAGGTACCGCCTGCGGTCATTCTTAGTGAATTCAATTTAATTATGCTCCTGCAAAGGCAGATTACATCTCGCCTAATCCGCTCTCAATGGCCTCGGTCAGGGTCTTCATAGCCTCTTCCTCGTCCTCGCCGTCACAAATCAGGTTAATCTCAGTGCCGCACTTAATTCCGGCTGCCATCACGTTCAGAACGCTCTTAGCAACAATCTTCTTCTCCCCACATTCAATTGTGATGTCGCTCTTGAACTTCATAGCTGTCTGTGAAAGAACTCCTGCTGGTCTTAAGTGTAATCCGGATGGATTTACAACCGTTAATGTTTTGCTAATCATAATACACTCTCCTTATTCACTATTTTGTACTCTCGGACACTGCCGACGCCCATGTCCCTTATGAAAGATTCTATTACATCTGACTTCTTATGTCAAGTTAATCGGACAAATCCTAAGCAACTTTTTCACAATGTACGTCATGCCTGACCACGTCTTTTTTCCGCCTCTGCCCGGGAGTAGACACAGCCGCAGTAATCCTGCCTGTACAGTCCGTACAAGGCGGAAAGCTCCACGGAGCGCTTATAGCCGCTGCGTTTTTTAAAGTCGGAAACAAGATATGGCACACCGTATTCCAGGGCCAGCCTGTTTCCTATTTCATTGAGCCACGCGGCATTCTTCAACGGGCTGATGGAAAGGGTGGTGGTAAAATAATCATAGCCGCCTGCCCTGGCGGTATCCGCGGCCTGGCGGAGCCGCAGCTCATAACACCGCCGGCACCGTTCTCCTCCCTCCGGGTCCTTCTCATGGCCCCTGGCAGCAGAGAAGAATTCCTCCGGTTCATAGCTGCCCGCCATGAACCTGACCGGCCTTGAAAGCTTCATTTCCTGTATCAGCCGTTCCTGCTCCTTCACCCTGGCCTCATACTCTGCCGGAGGAAATATATTGGGGTTGTAATAATACACCGTTATATCAAAATATTGGCTCAGGTATTCCAGCACATAGCTGCTGCAGGGCGCGCAGCAGCTGTGCAGCAGCAGCCTGGGAATGCGTCTCTCTCCCTGCAGCCCCTCTATAATCCGGTCCAATTCCCTCTGGAAGTTGCGCTTCTGTCCTGGCTGTGTCATTTCCTTACCGTCCTTTCCTGCGCCGGGCCATGCCCGGACGATTCCCATATTTCTGCCTGCCAAAAAGAGAGGCCGCCCGTTTACGGCCTCTCTTCATGACTCGCCCATAATTCCTTCACCATGACACCATGACAGGGACTTTCTGAAAGCCCCTGCACAGCTAGATTTACAGGAAATCCCTGATTCGTTTGCTTCTCACCGGATTGCGCAGCTTTCTGAGAGCCTTGGCTTCAATCTGACGGATGCGCTCCCTGGTTACATTGAATTCCTTGCCCACTTCCTCCAATGTACGGGGATGGCCGTCCTCCAGTCCAAACCGCAGCACAATGACCTGGCGCTCCCTCTCCTTAAGATCTCCCAAAAGAGCGTCAATGTGTTCCCGCAGCATCACGGATTCCACATTGCCTTCCGGAGTCACCACATTGTTGTCCGCCACGAAATCGCCCAGGTTGGAGTCATCCTCCTCGCCAATGGGTGTTTCAAGGGAGGCTGGCTCCCTGGCAATCTGCATGATTTCCATGACCTTATCTTCCGTCATATCAAGAGCCTCTGCCAGTTCTGTTACGGAAGGTTCATAGCCCAGCTCCAGCGTCAGCTTTCTCTGCATCTTGGACATCTTGTTGATGGTCTCTACCATATGCACTGGTACTCGGATTGTCCTCGCCTGGTCCGCCAAAGCCCTTGTAACGGACTGGCGAATCCACCATGTAGCATATGTACTTAGTTTGTAACCCTTTGTATAGTCAAACTTTTCCACGCCCTTAATCAGTCCTAAATTGCCCTCCTGTACCAGGTCCAGGAAACTCATTCCCCTGCCTGTATAGCGCTTTGCAATGCTGACTACAAGACGCAGGTTGGCCTCGATTAACCTCTCTTTTGCAAACTCATCGCCATCAGCCTTACGCTGGGCCAGTTCCAACTCTTCGTCTGCCGTAAGAAGGGGCACGGTGCCAATTTCTTTGAGATACATGCGGACCGGGTCCTCTGTTCCGATTCCCTCTAACAGGTCCACTGCATCCAGGTCGATTTCTTCCTCTTCTGCATCTTTAATGAAGCTGTCATCGTCTAAATCCAGGTCTAAATCAATGTCATCAAGCAGAACAGTGTCCTCGGTAAGCATCGCTTCGTCCAGTACCGGGACCACGTCAATGTTGCGGCCCTCCAGGTAACTGTAAATTTGGTCCATCTGTTCCGGTGACAGATTATCCCCGGTAAAAAAATCATTAATCTCCCCTGCATCCAACGTGTTGTGTTTGGTTTTTGCATGTTCGACCAGCTTTTCCAGCTTCTTTAAAAAATCGTCCTTTTCCACTGATAAACGTCCTTTCGCTTAAAGGTAAATGTGGAAACTCCCACAACTTATCATTATATACCATCGGAAACCTTATTTCAACAATTTTCGACATTATTTTTTATTCCTGTTTTTGAATCATCCCTGTTTCCGCCTTTATTCCTCTTCCGGATGATTCCGCAGCAGAATCTGTATGTTTTCCCTGATATTTCCAATGGTAACCTCTGTCCTGGAGCCGCCGTACTCGCCGTCCAGCACCCAGTCCACTTCCTGTTCCGAAGTAAGGCGTATGGACGAGGTCTTAAACTTATACACGTACTCATTGGGTTCTTCCCTGAGAAACATGTAGGAGATGATATTGCTCAAATCCACCGGCGTTCTTGGCATCCGGATGAGCAGCACCTCGAAAAGACCGTCGTTAAGGGCCACGGACTGGTTCACCAGTCCCTTAAACCCGCCTACGCTGATGGTATTGGTCACCATACCAAAGGCAAAATCCTCCTCCAGCACCTGCCCGTCCCATTCCACTTTCATGTGATAGGGCTTCAGCCCTGCCAGGCTCTTTACTCCCTCCAGCATATATGCCTGGTGTCCCAGCAGATTTTTCCTGTCCTGGGATGTCACATAGGACACCTCCGTGAAAGCCCCAAAGGCCGCAATATACATGAAATTCCTGTCTTCACAAAAGGTTCCCGTGTCAATGGCAAAGGGAGTTCCCTCCACAATATCCCAGGCAGCCAGCGGCATGCGCTTGGGTATTCCTAGACTGGTGGCAAAGTCATTGGTGGAGCCGGCAGGAATATAGCCAAGGAGCGGCATTTTCTTAAGCTTCATCATTCCGGATACGGTTTCATTGAGGGTGCCGTCACCGCCGCTGCACACCACCACATCCACCTTCTTACCCAGTCGGGCCACCACTTCCATGGCATCCCTCTGCTTCTGGGTTACGTGGACACGCAGCTCATACCCGGCCTTGGTGAAAATGTCCAGTATTTCCATCAGCTGTCCCTTAATCTGTTCCTTACCGGAACGGGGATTGAATACAAACAACATTTTTTTCATCCTGCATTCCTCCCTTTCAGTGTAACCATTTTTGTCAATCTTATCCAATCAGCTTTGTATATGCATTAAATGCATTGGGCAAAGCGTAGGTGTGCTCCAGTTCTTCCCTTGAAACCATGAAACAGGATAAGGGTTCCTCTGCCTTTTTAAGAACTACCCTGTACCCGGTCATGTGCCATTCCACATGGGAAAATACATGCTTTGCCTCCGGCAGCGGCTCCACTGACTCCACCTCCATCCCTTCAATTCCCAGCACCTTGGGCACCTCTGCCGCAGATGCCTTTCCCTCTATATTGGGAAGCTCGTAAAGGGAGGCCAGCAGCCCCCTGGGAGGGCGCTTGCGTATAGCCACCTTGTCCTGGTATTCTATGATAAAAACGGTCCGTTCCTCTATCTTCCTCGCCTTATTGGGAGATTTATACGGAATTTCCTTCCACCAGCCATTCTTTCCGGTAAGGCAGACCGAAGCCAGGGGGCACTGGCCGCATCTGGGCTCACCTCCCGGTATGCACACCAGGGCTCCTATTTCAATGAGCCCCTGATTGTAATGGCTGGCCTCATCCTTCGGCATCACATCCTTAAGCTCTGCCTCAATGCCGGCCTTCACAGAAGCTTTCTTTATATCCTCCCTGTCCCCAAGAACCCTGGAAATAACACGGAGCACATTGCCGTCCACGGCCGGCAGCGCAGCTCCATAGGCAATGGAGGCAATGGCTCCTGCTGTGTAGCTTCCGATTCCCGGCAGACGAATCAGTTCATCAAAGGATGCAGGAAGGCAGCCGCCGTATTCTGACATAATCATCCGGGCCGCTGCCTTTAAATTTCTGGCCCGGTTGTAATATCCCAGGCCCTCCCACATCTTCATGAGATAATCGTCCTCTGCCTGCGCCAGATGGGCCACAGTGGGGAACGCTTCCATAAAACGCTCAAAATAGGGTTTGACCGCCTCCACCCTGGTCTGCTGCAGCATGATTTCTGAAATCCACACCCGGTATGGCTTTGGGTCGTCCCTCCATGGAAGGGAACGGGCCCTGGAGGAATACCAGGCCAGCAGGGGACGTTCCATGGCGCAAAGCCGTTCCCTCCGGTCCAGGGGCATCTCCTCCCGCTCCAGTACCTGAAGGCGGTCATACAAATGTCCTGTATCATACATATCCATATATACCTCTTACCGATACCTCTCCTGAAATGACGGCTGATACGTTTCCGTCCTCCTGTCTGACCAGAAGGCTGCCTTCATCATCAATTCCCAGGGCCCTGCCTTTATACTGTCCCCTGGGGTCCAGCACCAGGACTTCCCGGTCCTTATTCACAAGGGCCTTATTATAGTCATCCTTAAGCCCTGACATATTGCTTGTCTTCATAAAGATATCATAATAATATTCAAAACTGTCTGCCACCGCCGCAATGACGGGACTTCGCTTGATATTCCTGCCCGCCTCCAGCTTAAGGGAGGTGGCCTTGTCCCTGATTTCCTCCGGAAAATCGTCTATATTCACATTGATTCCGATTCCGGGAATCACATAGCGGATGCATTCCACTTCCGTGCTCATCTCCGTGAGGATTCCGCATATTTTTTTTCCATTGAGCACTGCATCGTTGGGCCACTTAATCATGGCCTCCAGCCCCGTGCTCTCCTTCACTCCCTTTACCACTGCCAGCCCCGCAATAAGGGTCAGCATGGAGGCGCTCATGGGGGCCATGGACGGCCTGAGCACCATGCTCATCCAGATGCCTGTGCCTGCCGGGGAAACCCAGCTTCTGCCTCTCCGGCCCTTTCCGGCTGTCTGGCGGTCAGCCACCACCAGCGTGCCGTGGGGCGCCCCCTCTTCTGCCAGTTTTCTGGCCCTTATGTTGGTGGAATCCGTTTCATCAAAATATTCCAGCCTGGTCCCAATCCATTGCGTGTGAAGCATGGATGCAAGCTCAGCCTGGGTAATGACGTCAGCACCTTCCACAAGACGGTACCCCCTGTTCCGGACCGCCTCTATGATATATCCCTCTTCCTTCAGTTCACCTACAGCCTTCCAGACAGCAGTGCGGGAAACTCCCAGCATCCCGCACAGCTGCTGTCCGGACAGGTAATCCCCGGTGCTTTTAAGCATCCGCAAAATTTCTGCCTTCATATACCGCTCCTCTATGCCCAGATACTGATGGCGCTTAAGATGCCAAGGACCATAAGTCCTGCCGCCAAAGCCAGCTGCAGGATACTGGCGCCAAACTTCTTCTTGTCCCTTCCCCTGGTCTTAAGCTCAAATATTCCGTTTACCGCGTTTAACAAGGCTGCCAGTAAAAACACCAGAGGGAAAAGCATATGATTTCCCTCCGGATTGATAAATGACAGCACAGCCAGGATTACAATGGCAATCCCAAGTATGAGGTGTACCATGTCCAGGAATACCCCGGAATGGCGCTCACTCCGTCCTCTCTGTCCCTGCATATATTATGATTCTCCTAACGTTGCAAGCATGACTGCTTTGATGGTATGCATCCGGTTCTCAGCCTCGTCGAACACAACTGACTGACCGGACTCGAATACTTCGTCTGTTACTTCCAGCTCGGATACATGGAAACGTTCTCCCATCTCCCTGCCAATCCTGGTCTTAAGGTCATGGAAAGAGGGCAGGCAGTGCAGGAAAATGGCCTTGGGGCCAGCCTGGTCCATGACAGCCTTTGTCACCTTATACGGGGTCAGGTCCTTAATTCTCTCCTCCCATACCTCATCAGGCTCACCCATGGATACCCACACATCCGTATCAATGATATCCGCTCCCCTGACAGCTTCCTCCACATCCTCAGTGAGGGTGACAGAACCGCCGCTGGCCGCCGCATAGGCCTGGCATTCCTCGACCAGCGTTGCATCCGGGAAATACTTAGCCGGAGCGCAGGCCACAAAATGCATGCCCATCTTTGTGCAGGCAATCATCAGGGAGTTACCCATATTATAGCGCGCATCTCCCATATACACAAGCTTTAAGCCCTTTAAACATCCCAAATGCTCGCGGATAGTCAGAAGGTCTGCCAGCATCTGGGTGGGATGGTCCTCATTGGTCAGTCCGTTCCACACAGGTACGCCGGCATACTTTGCCAGCTCCTCCACGATTTCCTGTCCAAAACCGCGGTACTCAATACCCTCGTACATTCTTCCCAAAACCCTTGCCGTATCCGCAATGCTTTCCTTCTTTCCAATCTGTGACCCTGACGGGTCCAGATAGGTGGTGCCCATGCCCAAATCGTGGGCAGCCACCTCAAAGGCGCACCGCGTCCTGGTACTGGTCTTTTCAAAAATAAGGGCCACATTCTTTCCGCGCAGGGAATCCACCAGCACTCCTTTTTTCTTCTTATCCTTCAGGTCCGCCGCCAAATCCAGCAGGTATGTAATCTCCTCCGGTGTATAATCTTTCAGCGTCAAAAAATGTCTTCCTTTTAAATTCATAGCATCCTCCCTATTCCACCACCCATGTCCTGCCATGTCTGCGGCTTGATTTTTTTGCAATAAATAACCATGCATTCATATTTCATAACGCATAGTTATTTATATTTATGCATCTTTATGCATAATATACTACACCTGAGTGCCGCTGTCAAGTACCGGTATCATGGCTTTTAATGCCGCGGTACCCGCTTTTTTGTGTATCAGGCGCAGCAGCTCCTCCACTGTATAAATTTTAAAACGGCTGATACGGTACTGTTTTGCCAAATCCTCCAGTATAGACAGGTACAAATCCTTGTAGTCCCACCCCTCCTTCAGCTTCAGTTCCTTTGCCAGCCGCGGGAATATCTGCTCTGTGAAAATGCGGTACCCGGGGTATGCGGGAATGGATTCCCGGGACAAAACAGCCTGGTCCAAAGGCGCCTGGGTTAAGGGGGCCTGCATGGGTATTTCCCGCCCGTTTTTCGCCTCCCCTTCATCTTTCCTCTCCTGCTCCATATAAGAAAGAAGGGTCTGCATCTCCGACATCATCTTATCAAAATAATATGGCTCACCTTCCGGCGCATCAATATAATAGACACGTCCTGCCAGTCCGTAGAGCATGCGTTTGCCGTCAAAATATCCCAGCAGCATGTTTCTTCTGGCCCTGCGTCTGTCAAACTCCAGAAGGCCTCCCAAATCCCTCCTGGGCGCCACATGGTACAGGGTTACTCCCTCCGGCACTTCCAGTTTCTTTTCCGTATCCACCCCATAGCCATATATCCTCAGGACAATCACGTCCTTATATCCTCTGTCCAGAAGTACATCCACCGGCACATTATTGATTCCTCCGCCATCCATATAATACTTACCGCCCAGCCGTTCCTGGCGGAAGCCAATCAGATAGGCGCTGGCCATGAGCAGGTCAGCCATCCCGCCTTCCGGAGCCTCCTTTACATTGGCAATAAGGGGATGCCGGTCGGAAATGGAGTATGTTACCACATAGAGTTCCCTGTCTGAATTTCGTATCTTTTCCTCATCCACCACATCATCAATCAAAGCCCTGAGCGGAGCGATATCAAATCCGCCGTCTCTCAGAACACGTATGGCTCCGGTTATTAATTCTCCCACATTAAGGGATGCAAGGCTGGAAATATTCTTAAGGCTTAATTTTCTCAGACGGTCCATAAGTTCATCATCCACATCCATAACCCTGGAATAGCTGATATTCTCCCATATGCGCTCTGCCTTTTCAAAGTCATCCATACAAATGAGGGCGCCGTTCAGGGCGCCGACGGAAGTACCCGCCGCGCCTTTTATCCTGATGCCTGCTTCCCGGAGCGCGCGCCAGGCGCCTATCTGATAGGCGCCTTTGGCCCCGCCCCCCTCCAGGACAATTCCATATTCCTTACTCAAATCCAGCTGAAGCTTAATGATGTCCACCTGCCCTTTCCCGTCTGCCCAGTATAAATGCCAGGGGACGTATCAGAATAAGCGTGAGGAATGATACCGCCACAAACACTGCCAGCTGCGCCTCCATGGGCAGCCCTGCCAGAGCTGCCGCAAATCCGCCTATGGCTCCGGCTGCAAACCACAGGGAAGTCAGGCAGCCAAAAGCCAGTTCCAAACCCAGAAAGACTAAAAATGATACAAGCCATCCAACTGATAACATAATCCCTTTCTCCTTTCTGTGGACAGGACGGGCCAGCAGTTACCGCCGGCGGTTTCTCCTCTGCCTGGCAGTCTCAAACATAAGAACAGATGCTGCAATGGCCGCGTTCAGGGACTCCACCTTACCCTCCATGGGTATCTTCACCAGGCAGTCTGCCAGCGAGGTGGTTTCCTCCGTGAGACCGTTGGCCTCATTTCCAATTAAAAAGCCCACATTGTCAGTATAATCTTCCTGGTCATAATTATTCATACCTTTCAGATGAGCCGCAAAAAGGCGTACCCCCCTGTTTTTCATCATTCTGCAGGCTTCCTGCAGGTCATCCACATACACAAACGGCATTCTGAATATAGACCCCATCGTGGAGCGGATGACCTTTGGATTATACAAATCCGCAGTATCATGATTCATGACAATCCCGGTGATTCCCGCGCCCTCTCCGGCACGGATAACGGTTCCCAGATTTCCCGGGTCCTGTATGGTTTCCAGGACCATGATGGCAAGAGGTCTGCCGTCTGCGGGCTTTAAAATGTCCTCCATGGTATAAAGCTTCTGTCTCACCACGGCCAGCACTCCCTGGGGAGTCTGTGTATCCGCCATCACATTCATGACCACATCACTGACTGTCTCCGGACGGAACTTTTCCATCCATTTCCTGTTGTTTCCGTCTCCTGCGAAGCTCTCTGTAACATACAGGGCATCCACATCCTCCGGTTTCAGTTCCCGGCACATCCTGAGACCTTCCACCACATACATATTCTCTTCCCGCCGGGCCTTTGCTTTGCTTCTCAGGCTCACAACACGCTTGACCTGCTTGTTCGATGTACTGTTAATCATCTGTATCCATTCTCCTGACCCTGCTTATTTAATGCCTTCCAGCTCCTCCAGCCACAGCCTGCCTGATGCATCACTGGGCATTCTTAAATCTCCCCTGGGAGAAACCGCCACCGAACCCACCTTCGGTCCGTCCGGAAGGCAGGAACGCTTAAACTGCTGGCTGAAGAAACGTCTGTAAAACACCTTCAGCCACTTAAGTATGGTTTCCCTGTCATACCGGGACTTAAATGCCTGGAGGGCCAGACGGAAAATCTTGGACGGGGCATATCCATACCGGAGTATATAGTAGAGATAAAAATCATGAAGCTCATAGGGCCCCACTAAATCCTCTGTTTTCTGGGAAATCCTGCCATCCTCCGGAGGCAGCAGTTCCGGGCTGACAGGTGTATCCAGCACGTCAAGGAGTACATCGGCCAGTTCCTTTTCATTGCAGGTATCCGCATAGTAGCGGACCAGATGACGGACCAGTGTCTTGGGAACCGACCCATTGACTCCATACATGGACATATGGTCTCCATTGTAGGTAGCCCATCCCAAAGCCAGCTCAGACATGTCGCCGGTCCCGATTACCATGCCTCCCGCCTCATTGGCAATATCCATGAGGACCTGGGTTCTTTCCCTGGCCTGGCTGTTCTCATAGGTCACATCATGCTTGTCCGTATCATGGCCGATATCCTCAAAATGACGGGTCACAGCCTCCCTGATTGGAATCTCCCGAAGCTCTGCACCCACCTTTTTCGCCAGGGTGCAGGCATTGTTGTAAGTCCTGTCCGTGGTCCCGAAACAGGGCATGGTTATACAATGTATGCCGGACCGGGGTATCTTAAGACTGTCAAACGCCCTCACGGTCACCAGCAGGGCCAGCGTGGAATCAAGTCCTCCGGACAGCCCAATCACCGCATCATGGCATCCCGTGTGTTCCAGACGCTTCTTAAGTCCCATGGCCTGAATGGAAAGAATCTCCTCACAGCGCCTGCTGCGCTGCCTCTCATCCCTGGGTACAAAGGGGGCCGGGTCCACAAACCGGAGCACATCCCCGCCTGCCTGGAAAGCCCCATAAGCCAGGACATCCTGACTCTCTGCGCAGTCCTCCAAATCCGCATCAAAGCTGAATTCCACAGTCAGATACCCGCCTTCCTCCCTGGCCGCCGCAGGGTCCGGGAAGGTACTCATGCGCCTGCGCTCACTGTCCAGCCGTTCCAAATCCATATCAGCACAAATGCTCTCGTTGATAAACCGTCTGGACTCCACCAGGCAGGTTCCGTTTTCAGCAATGATATTCTGGCCTCCAAACACCAAATCCTGAGTGGATTCCCCCTCCCCTGCATTGGCATAGATATATCCGCACACCAGCCTGGCTGACTGGCTGCAAATCAGCTCATGGCGGTACATGTCCTTACCTGTTGTCTCATCGCTGGCAGAACAGTTCACTACCACCGTTGCCCCGGCCAGGGCATGTCTGATGCTGGGCGGGCACGGCACCCACACATCCTCGCATATTTCAGCCGCAACCGTAAGCCCCTGCATGGTCTTACACTTAAACAGGAGATTCGTGCCCATGGGGACCCTGGCCCCATTCCAGTCAATCATGACTGCGCGTTCATTGCCCGGGCAAAAATTCCTGGCCTCATAAAACTCCGAATAATTAGGCAGGTTTCTCTTGGGCACCACGCCCAGAAGCCTCCCTTTATGGACAGCCGCAGCCGCATTGTAAAGCTTCCCATCCCGCTCCCAGGGAAGTCCCAGAAACACCAGGATATCCTTACCGTCCGTAAACCGGACAATGCGGTCCAGCTCCTCCCTTGCCTTCCTGAGCAGCGGCCTCTGTCCAAACAGGTCAGCACATGTATAAGCCGTAAGGCAAAGCTCCGGAAACACCATAAGCTTCACACCCCTGCTGTGTCCCTGACCAATCAAATCCATAATCTGCTGTGCATTATATTGCGGGTCAGCCACCCTGACCTTCGGCGTGGCAGCTGCAATCCGTAAAAATCCATCTTTCATGTCTGGCCTCCATCGAAAATAATTGTTTTGATTTAATATACCACAGATTGGAAGAAAAATATAGGGAGGAATTGGGCAGGGATTGAGGACGGGCAAACGGGCTGACACTCCCCCGCCTTCCCAAAACTCCCCATTTACATCCCCCTGATTCTATTATACAATCAATAAAACAAATAAAATGCAGGAGTTGTTTCTATATGATAAATGAATTTTCCAGAACTGAAATGCTCATAGGCGAGGACGGAATAAAGATTCTTAAGGAATCCACTGTGGCTGTTTTCGGGGTGGGCGGGGTTGGGTCCCATGCCGTGGAGGCACTGGCCAGATGCGGGGTGGGACGTCTGGTGCTTGTGGACAACGATACTGTCTCCCTTACAAATATTAACAGGCAGAGCATTGCGCTCCACAGTACCATGGGACAGTTTAAGACCCGGGTCATGAAGGATAAGATTGCAGATATCTGTCCTGATACCCAGGTCATTACCTTTGAGGAATTCGTCCTTCCTGATAATATGGACAACCTTTTTGAACAAATAAAACACCGGATGGGTCCAGCCGGCTCTGTTGATTATATCCTGGATGCCATTGATACGGTGACAGCCAAACTGGCTCTGGCGGATTTTGCGGCCTCACACGGCATCCGAATGATTGCTTCCATGGGGACCGGCAACAAGCTGCATCCAGAACTGTTCCGGATATCCGATATCTTCCAGACCTCTGTGTGTCCTCTCTGCAAGGTAATGCGAAAGGAACTTAAGGCCAGGAATATTTCCTCTCTGAAAGTCTGCTGGTCGCCGGAACAGCCTCTTACGCCGGGCCGGACAGCTGAGGATACCGGGTGCCGCCGCGCCACTCCGGGAAGCATTTCCTTTGTGCCGCCTGTGGCAGGCCTGATAATAGCCGGAGAAATCATAAGGGATATCTGCGCCCTTTCATAGCCTCAGATATCCCTGTGTCCGATTTATGATTGCTTCATTCCCTACTCCATGGGAGCCCGGTAAAACCTGCCCACAAACTGCTGTGTCCTCAGCACATTGATAATGATATGCTCATCCGCTTCCTGCATGATGTGGATGGCATTGTTTACCTCATAAGCGGATATAACCGTGTTTAACAGGTACATTTTCTTTTTGCTGTACCCTCCCATGGCTTCCACACAGGACATTCCATGACGGAAATGGCTGATATAGGCATCCACCACCTCCCGGCCCTTTATGGTGGTGGCCTGGAGGGTGACCAGCTCGTAGCGGTGGTGGAAGGCGGAAATCATGCGGGTTGAGATAAACTGGAAGATAATAGAGTATCCTGCGTGCTTCCAGCCAAAAATAGCTCCATAAAAACAGTACATCACTGCATTTCCGAAAAACACATAGGACCAGATGGAATGCCCTGTGCGGTTGGATACAAACAAGGCGATAAAGTCAGTGCCTCCGGTGGATGCATTCCCCCTGAGTGCAATGACGATTGCGCTTCCAAAAATAACGCCTCCAAATATAACATTCAGCACCTCATCCGTGAAAATAGGGCTGAAATCAAATATCTGCAGGAAAATACTGCTCAGGAATACCTGGACCAGGGAAAAAACGGTAAAACGGATGCTGATTCCCTTACAGCAGAGAAACGCCACCGGAATATTCAGCAAAAGCATGGTGACCTGCATGGGAATATTAAGTCCCTTCAATTCTCCCAGCCGTTCCACAAGCATGGCCATGCCTGTGAATCCGCCGGATATAATACCGGCGGGACGCACAAAAACCTGCAGTGCATAGGACTGAATAAGGGCGGACACAAGCACTGCAGCCACCGTGATGCCAATCCTTACCCGTCTGTCTTTCTTCCATTGATTGATAAAATCAGAGATTCTCAGAATCTGTCCCATAGGGTACTTCGCTCCTGTTTCATATAGTCATCATATCACATAATTATCCTTCATGCTTTTCTGCCATTGAACCAAATCCTCCAATGTATATTTATCCACTACCCCGCTGATGGCCTCATCCAGTTCACGCCACAGCCGAAGGGTCACACAGTCCATCTGTCTGGTACAGGGATTCTCATCGCCGCTTAAACAGTCCACCGGAGCCAGACTGCCTTCCGTGATTCTCAGAATAGAACCCACTGTATAGTCCGAGGACGGCCTGGCCAGGTAATATCCTCCCTGGTTTCCCCTGATGCTGCGCACATAACCCGCCCTGGATAAGATGGAAATAATCTGCTCCAGGTATTTACCGGAGATACCCTGGCGGTTGGCAATATCCTTTATTTTAACAGGCTCGCCGTCTCCGTGAATGGCTAAATCCACCATGGTGCGGAGGGCATAACGGCCTTTTGTCGATACAAGCATGTATGTTCACGTCCTTTATCTTAAATTTTATCCTGTCATGAGTATATCATACTATTCCTGTAGGAAATATGTCAATAGTAAGTTATTGTCCCTGCCAGGTCTGCCTGAAAGCTTTATGAATAGAGTGCACCATTTTCGGGAAAATAATATGGAAACCGAGAAAAATTGCAGGGCTGATTCCATGCAGCCAGCCTGCTGACCACTGAGAACGGAGGATTTTCATGAAGAATGAACCGGTATTCCTGACAGACAAAAACCATAACATTGTGTTGGAGGCCCTTTCACCGGCGCCCAATGCAGCTCTCCCTGATTCCTGCAAACCCTTTGAAATCCTGGAGCCTACAACCTCTGAGGGTGCGGCGGAAAAGCATCTTCCGGTAGTGGAACAGGAAGGACTCCACGTAACGGTCAAGGTAGGAAACATTTTCCATCCCATGGGGCAGGAGCACAGCATTGGATGGGTATGCCTTGTGACAAAAGCCGGCTGCATCATGCGTGTTCCCTTAACCCCTGATTGCGAGCCAGTGGCATGCTTCACCCTGGAAGATGGCGACAGGCCCGCCGCAGCCTATGCTTACTGCAATCTTCACGGACTGTGGAAAACATCGCTCTGATATTCCCGTCTGATACATCCGGGTGTGATGCTCCCCGGTGTGATGCTCCCAACCTGTTCCTGAACTGCTAGCGGGCTGTACCGGGACGAAGAGACTGATAACCTCTGCATCTTCAGAGGCGGATTGCCGGACACATCACGACAAAAATTCTGACAAAAAAATGAGAGCCGCCCTTCCCCCACAGAAGGCAGCTCTCAGTCACGTTCAAAAACCGTCACACTATTAGTTTATCTGGCATCCCCATACCAAACAAAAACCTGTAAGGCACTCCTTTGTGCTTCTTACATGGACACTATACCACTGCTCCCATGATTTGTCAATCATCTTTGTGCATATTAGTGAATTCCCTTCCCCTGTAAACAAGTTTTTATATAAGATTCTTCCATCTGTGCGCGGTTCAAAGACAAATGTCGCCTGTATATTTATCTTTCATCGGTACATACTAACTTAAGCCAGAATTTTTATCTGAAGTCACACAGAAAGGAAGAAACCATGGAATTTTCCCAAAATTTAAAGGACAATATTACTTACCTTCACAAAAAGCTGAATGTACAGACGAATTTTGACGTGGTTTACCGCGTTGTCCATATCGGCGGCCGGGAAGCATGCCTTTATTTCATAGATGGTTTTACAAAGGACGATTCCCTGTTGAAAATACTGCAGGTGTTTTCCACCATCAAACCTGAGGATATGCCTGAGGACGCCCACGGCTTCTCCAAACAGTATGTTCCTTACGGCGAGATTGGACTGCTTGCCAATGACCAGGATATGACGGTCCAGCTGTTATCCGGCGTATCCTGTCTCTTTATTGACGGCTACGATAAATGTATTACCATTGACTGCCGCACCTATCCTTCCCGCGGTGTCAGCGAGCCGGAAAAAGATAAGGTTATGCGGGGCTCCAGGGATGGTTTTGTTGAAACCCTGATTTTTAATACAGCCCTGATCCGCCGCAGAATCCGGGACCCCAGACTCACCATGGAAATCACGTCCGCCGGCGAGAGCTCCCACACCGATATTGCCATCTGTTATATGGAGAACCGGGTGGATAAACAGCTCCTGGATAAAATCAAAAAACGGATTCAGAATCTAAAGGTAGATGCATTGACCATGAATCAGGAAAGCCTGGCGGAATGCCTCTTTCCCTATAAATGGTTCAACCCTTTTCCCAAATTCAAGTTTTCAGAACGTCCGGACACAGCGGCTGCTTCTATTTTAGAAGGAAACATCATTATCCTGGTGGATAACTCTCCGTCTGCCATGATACTTCCTTCCTCTGTTTTTGATATCATCGAAGAGGCAGATGATTACTACTTTCCTCCCATTACAGGCACCTACCTGCGTCTGTCCAGGATGACCATATCCCTGCTGTCCCTGCTCCTGACCCCCACATGGCTTCTGTTCATGCAGAATACGGAGCTTATACCGGACTGGCTGGCTTTTATCCGGCTGTCAGACCCGCTTAACGTGCCTTTAATCTGGCAGCTTCTCATACTGGAATTTGCCATTGACGGCCTGCGGCTGGCTGCTGTCAATACCCCCAATATGCTGACCACTCCCCTCAGTGTTATAGCCGGTATTGTTCTGGGAGAATACGCGGTAAAATCCGGATGGTTCAACAGTGAAACCATGCTGTACATGGCATTTGTAACCATCGCCAATTACTCCCAGGCCAGCTTTGAATTGGGTTACGCCATGAAATTCATGCGTATCATTATTTTGATACTGACAGCCATCCTGAATATTTGGGGATTTGTCATCGGAGTCATTCTGTCTGCCTGCGCTATCATATTCAACCGGACAATTGCCGGCAAGAGTTATATTTATCCGCTGATTCCCTTCAGCCTGTCGGAATTAAAGAAGCGTTTTCTCAGAGGACGGCTGCCCCATACAGAGAAATAGTTGTATTTTTTTCCTGCGGGAAACATGGTGAAGAAACAGAGAACCGGCTTTTGGCCGGTTCTGTTTCCTAACTCATATTAGAATACATATCAAAATAGGCTGCTGCATCTTCTTTCGACAATGAAAAACGTTTCTCCAGCTTGTTTAAAATGATTTCCTTGTCTTTTCCCTCTTCCAGGTTATCTTCTATCATGGCTTTGATGCCCTGTGACAGTCCCTGCTCTAATCCCTGCGATAGTCCCTGCTCTAATCCCTGCGATAGTCCCTGCTCTAATCCCTGCAATAATCCCTGCTCCAGTCCTTGGGACATCCCATTCTGAACCGCCTCCTGCGCCAGTTTCTTATAATAGCTGCGCATCGTAGCCTCATCGCTGGCTGCTTTCAGGCGCTGCAGGTACAGATAACGCAGTTCTTTGTCAGCATTCAGGCGTTCCAGTTCCTCTACTGCTTCCTTCATATAACGGTTTCTCTTTGCCATGTCTTTAAGCACCTCCCAGTCACGGGCGGATATAAGCTTTGCCCAGTGGTATACCTCTGTTTGCTTTTCTTCTTCACTGCAGGAATCTAATTTATTTAAGTATAGCACACGCAGACTGATTTTGTCACTATAGACTCTCCCTGTTCTGTCATCCCTGAGCCGTATAACTGAATAAAAATGTGTTGTGCTGCTCAGCGGAAATCCCAGAATGCTTATATGTACACACTCCTCAAGGGCATCATAATTCTGGCCTTTTAAAAAATCTTCCGCATACATACGGCTGAGGTAGAACAGGCTTCGCTCCTCCCAATATGGATGGGACAGAACCTGAATTTCTATATTGATTTTTTTGGAATGATTCAGATGTACCTTGACATCCAGTATCCCTTCCCGGTCTTGTGCATATTCCCCGTGCAGAAATGTGTCAGGAAATTCCAAACTTATTATTTCCTTTTCAGGAATATCCAGCAGGCTGCTCAAAAGCCCTGTCAGCGCAATTTTATTGCGGAAGGTCTTCTTAAAAGCAAAATCATTGGTCAGACAGATGTCCAGGGGCCTGCCGCTGTCCGCCAGCTGCTTTAGCTGCAAATCCACTTTCTTTTTACCTTCCTTAAAGAACCGTATGATGCGCCCTCTGCGCCATTTTACCATAGGCATAACCCTCCCTGACCTTTTATTTTATGTGACACCATTGGAATTCCCGGCAGATACGCCAGTCCCGGGCAGAAAATAACGGATTTCCCGCCGGGCAAGACTCTTATATAGATTGCTTGGAAACAATCTGATTGGTTCAGTATATCATATAACGGACCAGTTTTCAATAATCCCCGGCCTTTTGACACCTCAGCTTTTGACACCTCTTCTCTTGCCATCTCAGCATATAAAAAACAGCGCCGGCCTCCCTCCATTCTCAAGAAGGGGAATAACCGGCGCTGCCAATCTCTATTTTAATTCATAAGGTTATAAATACAGATATTAAATCTTATCCGCATTCCTGAACAGGGTATGGCCGTTTGCGTTCTTCACCAGACCTGATACATCCGGCTTTGCCAGGACAACGGCGTTCAGATAATACAGAGGTATAATAGGCATCTCATCCATCAGAATGGCCTCTGCCTCCTTAAATATCTCCATACGCCTGCTGTTATCTGCCAGGTTGCGGCATTCCTCTATCATGCTGTCATATTTCATGGCATTGTCCCCGCTCCAGCGGTTCTGGTTGTAGGCCCGGGCCTGGGTAAAACAGTTCAGGTTTGTGTCCGGGTCCAGGTAGTCACCGGTCCATCCGTCAAAGCATACATCAAAGTTTCCGGCCTTCTGCTCATCCCAGTAGACCTTTGACTCAAAGGTAACAATATCTGCCTGTACGCCAAGATTATCCTTCCACATGGACTGGATTACCTGGGCAATGTCCTTGTTCTCTTTTGTGTTGGTGACAATAAAGGTCAGGGTTGGGAATCCCTCTCCGTTGGGATATCCTGCATCTGCCATGAGCTGCTTTGCAGCCTCCACATCCTCTTTAATCAAATCACCAGATACGGTGCGGAAGTCATCAGCGGAACCTTCATAGGGTATCCCATAAGGTACAAATCCGTAGGCTGGTTCCGGTTTGGACGGAACAATGGACTCGCAGATTGTCCTGCGGTCGATTGCCATGGCCAGGGCCCTTCTCACATCCGGATTGGACAGATACTCCCTGGAACAGTTAAAATCATAATATCTTGTTCCAATCTTGTCATATCCTTTCAGTTCTTCCGTGTTCCCATACTGGTCAATGGCCTGGGAGGTCACCAGGTTATCGCCCATGGCATCAATCTCACCTGCATTGTATGCGGATAAGGCTGACTCGGGAGACTGGATGATAACGATTTCCACCCCGTCCAGTTTAACGGAATCGGCAGCATAGTAATTAGGGTTTTTCTTCAGCACATAGCTGCTCTGGGGATTTATCTTTTCCAGGGTAAATGCACCGTTGCACACATAGGTATCCGCGGACTTGGTCCAGGGCTCCTTTCCCTCCACCACATCCTGCTTTACCGGGAAAAAGTTGCTGGACGCGGTCAGATAGAGAAAATACGGCGTGGGTGCCTTCAGGGTCACTTCCAGGGTTTTATCGTCCAGGGCCTTCACCCCAACATCCTGGGCAGAGCCTCCCTGGGTGTTATATTCTTCTCCGCCCTTCAGATAGTGCAGTTCCCATGCTGCGGGGGAAGCCGTATCCGGATTCAGGACGCGTTTCCAGGAATATTCAAAATCCCCTGCCGTCAAATCGCTTCCATCCGACCATTTAAGACCGTCCTTCAATGTAAAGGTATAGGTCAGTCCGTCACCGCTTACCTTGTATGTGTCGCACATGGCATTGCTCAGGCTTCCGTCTGCCTCCAGCTGGAACAGGCCGCAGAACATATTCTGCAGAAAGGTGGATGACGTACTGTAGTTATTCATGGTGGGGTCCAGGGTTTCCGGTTCTTCCATCACTGCATAGGTAAGGATTTTCCCTCCCTTGTCTGAATCAGACCCGGCATCTGCCGAGGCTTCCGTACCGGCATCTGTTCCCGCCGGACTGTTTTGTGTTCCGCCGCAGCCGGACAGGGCGGCGGCCAGGGCCGCACACAGCAACAGGCTTAATTTTTTCTTCATAAATTTCCTCCTTTTTCCAGGATTCCCGTTAAGCAGAATCCAATACAGGAAATTATACCTGTATCCCATACGGAAAGTCAATACATGAGAAACAGTTTGGCGGCCTTCTTCTCCCGGCATCTCTTCCCCTGTCCGCAGTACCAGTCCTCCCGTATACAGCCGGCAGTACATACCGGCATTGGACTGCCGGGATATCAGGGCGCACAAATGTAACAGGACCGGCAGCACACCGGACTGCGCCGGGGATTTCCCCGACTTTCTTAAAAACCGCATTTACAACCTGGATTTTCCTGCTATAATTGGTAGGGGTGTCTTATCCCAATTCACATTCTGAGAGGTTATCATGAAGCACAATTCACATCAATTTCATTGCGGACTGAAAGATGGGGTTCCCATCGGGCTGGGATATCTGGCCGTGTCCTTTACATTCGGAATCATGGCAAGGGGGGCCGGGCTTACCACCCTCCAGTCCGTTATTATGTCCTTTACAAACCTGACAAGCGCAGGACAGTTTGCAGCCCTGGGAATCATACAGGCCGGGGCTCCCTTCATGGAAATGGCAGCGGCCCAGCTCATCATCAATCTGCGCTACTGCCTTATGTCCTGCTCCCTGTCCCAGAAGCTGGACCCGGATGCGCCCTTCTTCCACCGTTTCTTTATGTCCTATGGGGTTACGGACGAGATATTCGGCGTATCCGTATGCCGCCCGGGCTGGCTGAGTCCCTTTTACAGCTATGGGCTTATCTGCGTTGCCGTGCCCGGCTGGACCCTTGGCACACTGCTGGGAGCTGTTTCCGGCGAGCTGCTTCCGGCACGGCTCTTAAGCGCCCTGAACGTGGCACTGTATGGAATGTTCCTGGCCGTGGTGATTCCTCCTGCCAAGACAAGCAGGATTCTCACCGGCGTCATCCTTGCCTCCATGGGCTTAAGTCTTGTGTTTGCCCATGCACCCATTCTGTCCGGCCTGTCCTCGGGTTTTAAAATCATCCTGCTGACCATCCTGATTGCCGGTGCGGCAGCCATCCTGTTCCCTGTAAAGGAGGATAATGAACATGAATCCTAAAGTATACCTGTACATCCTTGTAATGGCAGGCGTGACCTACCTGATTCGTCTCCTTCCGCTGACCCTGATTAAGAAGGAAATCAAGAACGCATATATAAAGTCCTTTCTTTATTACGTACCCTATGTCACCCTGTCCGTCATGACCTTTCCTGCCATACTCCACGCCACTGCATCTGTGTGGTCCGGCGCAGCAGCGCTGGCAGTGGCTGTCCTTTTGGCCTGGAAGGGAAAGAGCCTGTTTAAGGTATCCCTGGCCGCATGCGCCATGGTGTTTCTGCTGGAGTTCGTCCTCCTGCCATGACCATTGCCTACAGCGACAATCCGCCTCTTGCCCTGGCCCGTCTGTCCATTACGGACTGGATGACCGGAACCATAAATATTGCCACGATTCCCCCTGCATAACCGTTATTATACAGGTTCATGCCTCCATACACGATTCCCACGTTAAGGGCCACGGAGGAATGCAGATAACCTGCCACGATTCCGGCCACCACGCCGAATTCCCCTGCCACCGGCGCAAGGGTGGTGGAGAACAAAAGGGCCAGCATGGGGGACGGCTGATAAATATTCCAGGTTTTGGTGAAGCTGGCCAGATATACTCCCATCATCACCGGTGCAATATTGCGAAGATGTTTTCCCGTGGCACCAAAACCGACAATGGTAAAAATGCCGCATATGGTAGGTCCGTTCAGCTGGCCTCCCACTGCCAGCACGAAATAGGTGGCGAACAGCCCGTTGACCCCCATATTGAACACAGTGCTGGCTCCGCCCTCATCTCTCAGATAATCGGTTCCGCCGATGCCGTAGGATTTGATAATTCTCTTGTAGGATTCCCATATGCCCTTTCCCCTCACCGCAACCCCGCATACAATCATGCCTCCAAACAGCACGGACAGCACGATTCCAAATACCTCATTGTTCCCTGTGGACCAGATAAGCCTGGATTCTATCTCCACCCCAAAGGATTTAAGCACCGACACGATGACCGTGGCTATGATGCCGGAGGCAAATCCCACATTGTACAGGGAGTATCCTTTGTGGGCAAAATGCACATGGGTGGAAAGGGGCGGAAGCACAAAGCCTATAATCAGCCCCACGGCCAGGGCAACGGCCATCCGCATCACCACCGGCAGGTTGCCCACCTGCATCATCTGGGTAATGATTGGCGACAGGCTGGTGCCGTACAGGCCAATGTAAATATACCTGCGCATGGATGTCTTGTGGTACCGGGCGTACAGGTACACACCGGCCAGAATGGCCCATATGTTAAGCAGGTTCTTGCCGAACAGCGAGAACCCGAACATCAGGCAGCTGGATGTGATGGTGTGGCCGTCCATGTCCATGCCCATGAAGTAGATAATGCCAATGCTCATAAGTGTCAGGGCGCCGGCATTGATGAGGGCAGCCCCCACGCCGCCCACAACAAAATAATCCGTTATCAGGAAATCCGGTTCTTTTATCAGGCGCACGATTCCCGGGCCGATTTCCTGGATTGGCTGCAAAAACAGCCCAATGACCATAAAATAAACAGGGAGCAGCGACAACAGAAAAAACTTCTGCTTCCTGGTCAGGGATTTCAGTTCATGGAATTGCTCCAAATGTTTCATAAATACCTCCCGATTCACATTCTTTTTCTATCATAACTGATAGACCTCCTGTTGGCAAAGACATTTTTTACTTCTATTGGTAAATTTATTATCAAACACGGCGGACAGCCTTTTCAGAATAAGGCCGTCCGCCGTGCATTTTCTTTTTGTCTATTTACTGAATATCACAAACCGGTTGTCCCTCAACATCTTCACAAATTTAGCCAGCCGTTCATACAGAGGCTCGGCCTGTTCACCGAATTCTTCCCTGACCAGCGCTCCGATGTCAATGATATTCCTGCTCCCGTCCATCTGTTTCCAGACAAAGCTTCCGAACCGGTCCAGCTTCACATGGCTCACTTTGGGCGTGACCCACAGCTTCTGGGCCAGCCTGTCAAAGATTCCCTTGTGCACCATATCCACGGTCACCATACCCTGGTCATCCTCTTTCCATGCAAACTCCGGGTTTCTGACCGGTACCTTTTCCAGATAGTTCTGGTCTTTTCTCTTACTGAAGCCCAATGCAAACCTTCCTTTCATTTTCCTCTTTTACAAACATGCAGAGGGAGCCGGAGCGCGGCAAAAAAAACAATTTTCAGACGCGCTCCGTAATACCCGGCCCCATGCACGGGAAAATAACACCGCACCGCTTATTTCCTGTTATCCTTATGCCAGATGGTAAACTTGCACATGGTAAGCATCAGCAGCGCAAATACAATGAGAGATACAATCTTCGCAGCCGGACTCACAAGGAAAGCACCGAATCCGTTTTCCATAGCGGACAGGTTAACGAAATCACCCAGATTCGCGCCCCTTGTACTTGCAAACGGGATAATGGCAAATACGGCCAGAAGGATTCCTACCAGGCCCTCTCCCGCAATCATGCCTGATGTATAGAGCACCCCCCGGTCAATGGCCTCTTTCTTATCCTCTTCCCTGGTATATTTACGCTTTTCATACCAGTGGCGAATCAGTCCTCCCACCATGATGGCAGCAGTGGTCCTGAGGGGCAGGTATAAACCTACCGCTACCGGCATTACCGGAATCCCAAGGATTTCAATGACAACTGCAATGGCCGCGCCTGCCAGAATCATGTTCCATGGAAGGTTGCCGTCCATAACGCCCTCCACCACGGTCTTCATAATCATGGCCTGGGGAGCCGGAAGCTCTGCCGACCCGTAGCCCCATGCCTGGTTCAGAAGGTAAAGCACGCCTCCGATTGCAATGGCAGAGGAAACCACGCCAATCAGCTCGCCCATCTGCTGGTTCTTAGGCGTGGAGCCTACCAGATAGCCGGTCTTTAAATCCTGGGAGGTATCTCCTGCAATGGCTGCAATGACGCAGATAACACCACCGATGGAGATAACACCCATCATGCTCTCATGGGTAGCGCCGGACACGGCCTTGAGCACCAGTGCAGACACCAGCAGCGTGGCAATGGCCATACCGGAAACCGGATTGTTGGAGGAACCAACCAGTCCCACCAGACGTGAGGACACGGCTGCAAACAGGAAACCGAACACGGCAATCAGCAGCGCACCCACAAAATTCACAGGAACCGCCGGAACCAGCCATATGATTACCACGGCAATGAGTACGCCTATAAGCACCACATTCATGGGGATGTCCTTATCCGTACGCAGGGTGGAAACCTGGCGTCCGCCCTTTAAGTCACGCATGGCATCCCGGAAGGTATTTACAATCATGGGAAGGGACTTAACCAGGCTTATGATGCCTGCCGCCGCAACGGCGCCGGCGCCGATGTAGCGGATATAAGAGCCCCACATAGCCTGGCTGCTCATCTCGCTAACCAGCACGTCAGACGGGGCAAAGGGCGCTGTAAGCCCGCTTCCGAACAGCTTGATAATGGGCATCAGAATCAGCCATGATATGATGCCTCCCGAAAACATATAGGAAGAAATCTTAGAACCGCAGATGTAGCCTACTCCGGCCAGGGCCGGAAGAACGGAAATACCCACGCCTCCGCCATATTTGCGGATATCATAGTCCACATCGCTGGGAAACAGCTTCAGGCCGTCGGCCACAAACTTATACAAGGCTGCAATTCCCATTCCGGCAAATACTACGCCGGCCTTGGAACCGCCCTGCTCTCCTGCAATCAGTACCTCGGCGCATGCCTGGCCCTCCGGATAGGGAAGCACGCCATGCTCCTTGACAATCAGTGCCTGACGCAGCGGAATCATGAACAGGACGCCCAAAACCCCTCCGCACAGCGCAATCAATGCAATCTCCACCAGGGAAGGCGCTCCCTCCCCCCACTCGCTCATCCACATAAACAGGGCGGGCAGGGTAAAGATGGCGCCTGCTGCCACAGACTCACCTGCAGAGCCAATGGTCTGCACCATGTTGTTTTCCAGAATGGAATCCCTTCTGAGGATTACCCGGATAACGCCCATGGAGATAACGGCCGCAGGTATGGATGCGGACACGGTCATACCGACGCGAAGGCCCAGATATGCATTGGCGGCGCCAAAGAGAACGGCCAGCAGGATACCCAGAACCACGGAAACCGCGGTGACCTCCGGAACCACCTTGTGGGCCGGTATAAATGGTTTAAAGCCATTTTCATCTTTCATGTATCTATCGCTCCTTTCGTATTAACCGCATAAAAACCAAATATTTTGGCTCCTACGCGAGATACAAGCCTACCCTGCCGAAACAGGGCGGCTTGTATCTTATCTCCGCAATTATAACATTCTTCAGAAAAAATTTCCACATATTTTGTGTAAATGGTAAGAATTGCATCAATTTTTTTAATTATTCCTTCATTTTCATCAAATAAAACGGCCCCAAAACCTTACAAAACAAAGTATTTTCTCTGTTTTGCAGTTCGGGGCCGGAAATAATTTCCGAAAACCATTATTTTTCACAATCAAACACAAGTCCCCAGGAAGCCCTGATATCATCCATCAGACCAAGGATGTCCAGGGTATCCTCCTTCTTAAGCACATCGCTGGACGACATGCCCAGACGGACGCACCGGTTCACCTCCTGTATCTGATATTCAAATCCATTTACCTCAAAGGGAAAATCCAGGACATATTCCTCCCCTTTCATGGGCCGGATGACCAGCCGTTCAGCCTTCTGGTAATCCGGCAGGTAAATGGAGCCCCCGGAGCCGAACACGGCTGCTTCCCTTGGCATATCCATGCCGATGGAGGCGGTGGCCGCCGCCCTGGCGCCTCCCGGATAGCGCAGAAGAATCGTACTGTAATCATCGGTGCCGAATTCATTCAGATGGTGCTCTGATGTAAAATGTTCCGGCGGCACATCTCCCATGACCATGCGCAGGAATCCCAGGTTATAGATTCCCACATCCAGAAGCGCGCCTCCGCCCAGACCGGAATCAAACTTGCGCGCCTTTCTTGCTCCTCCGGCCACAAAGCCGTAATCGCATCTGGCAAAGCCCACCTGGCCTATGACTCCTTCCCGTATCAGCTCCTGCATCTTTTTCAGGGCCGGAAGATGGCGGATCCAGAACGCTTCCATGATAAACAGCCCCTTTTCCTCTGCTGCGGCAAACAGCCGCTCCCCATCCTTTACATTGGTGGTAAATGGTTTTTCACATAACACATGCTTTCCCGCTTCAAGGCATGCCATACAGTTTTCATAGTGCATGTTGTTGGGAGTAGCCACATAGACCGCATCCACCTCAGGGTCCCTGAGAAGTTCCTCATAGGAACCATATGCCCTGGAAATCCCGTATTTTTTTCCGAATGCCTCTGCCTTTTCCACGGAACGGGACCCGCAGGCCGCCAGGCGGTCCTCACCCTTCATTCCATTTACTGTGTCAGCGAACTTTGCCGCGATGGTACCGGTTGCCAAAATTGCCCAATTCATATGATATGCCTCCAATCGTTTTTTTCCTCTGGTTCTATAATGAAACTGTTCTGATACGCTTCATCTATGGCTTCATCTTACGCTTCTTCCTGTACATGTAAGAATCCGCCCTGGCCAGCGTACTCTCCAGGCTTACATCCTTGCACGAGTCAAAGAAAGCATAGCCTGCCGCAATGCCCGCAGGAAACACATTTCCTGCGCTGTAAGCCTTCACCTCCGCCTCCATGGCCTGGATTCCCCGTGTCACCTGTTCCTGTCCCATACCGTCCAGCTGAACCACAAACTCATCCCCGCCAATACGGAACAGGGGCGCGCCGGGAAATGCTTCCCGTATAATGCCGGCAGACCTGCGGATGTATTCGTCTCCCTTGTCATGACCGAAGCGGTCGTTGACCCCCTTCAGGTCGTTGAGGTCGCACATGAGAAAACCGCTGCCCGGTATCTCCTCCGGATGGCTTCTCTTGTGCTGCAGCATATGTTCATAGGCCAGACGGTTCCCCACGCCTGTAAGTCCGTCCCTGTCGCGCTCCACCTTCAGAGCCTTTGTCTCAAGGATTTCATCCGTCACATCCTCTACCACGCAGCGCACAGAATGGGCGGCTGTCTTACATGTTATCTTAATCCACCGGGAACCTTCCCCGGTATCCATCTTCACCACGCCGGGCCCTCCGTCGCTGTAAGGAACAAGGCCCTTTAGGTACCCTATGAATTCGTCCTTATCCCTGGAAAACAGGCGCTCCTGCTCCTTTGTAAGCCTTAAAAGCCTGGGAATCTGGCTGGTCATAAGCACCTTGGATGACCGGCCTGACAGCTCGAAGGCTCCCACCGGCAGTTCAGACAGCTCAATGAGCTTTGCATGCCTGGCAAACCACTGGCTGGTAAACACGGCTATTATAAGACCTGCCGCCAGGGAAAGGACCAGGGAATACCCCAGTATCTGTCCAATCCTGCGGGGAAACTGCAGAAGCACCGGCTCCTCCATAAGGCCCACCAGATACCACTCTTCTCCTTCAAACGGGGTATTATGGTAGTACATCCCCATCTGGTTCACACAGGCTGCTATCCGCCCGTCCTCCTGCCCGGTTCTTCCGCTGTTCAGCAGGCTATATATGGAATTTTCCTTATCTTTAAGTTCCAGGCCAAGCCTGTCGTTCCGGCCAACCAGCTGTTTCTGGAGAGCGCCATAGGTAACCGCTGCCTCCATATCCTCCTGCCCGGACCGGTATCCCATGACATAACCATAGGAATCCCCTGTCTGGAGTTCAGATGCAGGCAGGAACCGGTACAGGTAACTTACGGATATCTCCACTCCAAAGACAGCCCGCACCCTGCCGTCCTGACCGAACAGAGGCACGGAATAGGTAATTACATCCTCATCCCCCTCATTGACCTGAAAGGGAGGATTCCAGTATCCCAGCCATTTGGAACGGCCGTTTTCCACTGCTGCATCCCAGGGTTTGCGGAAGAAATCACGGTTTTCCTCATTTACCTCCAGCCGGAAATTCCAGTTTGCCGTGGTGGCAATCTTCATCTTCTCAGCTACATTCCACGGGCCAATGAGCATATACAGGTTTTCATTCTGGCTGCTGTTGCGGTCCGGGTTATTATTCCTGAAATATAGGGCAGCCAGGGAACCGTCCGTCTCCCCCTCATCCGGCAGAATCAGGAACGCGCCCGTGGTCTTTGTATCATACAGGGCAGCCAGCACCTCCGGCGCCAGCGCCTCCAGGATACGGTCCGGCTGTCCCTGATACTCCATCCCGTCCGGACTGTCAAAATACCGGCTTATGTTGTCCGTATGATGGCTGAAATTAGTCCAGACATTCTTCATCTGGTTTTCCAGATTATTCCTGCGTCCCTTTACCTTTTCCGCAAATATACGGTATTGGTTGGCCTCTGCCTGTTCCATGACTCCCCCTGCCACCATGAAGGACACCAGAAGGACACTCTGCAGCACCATGGATACCACAAACGCTATCGTCAGCTTGAACGCTATGGATTTACTTCTGAATTTTCTGTCCATCTGTCTTACCAGCCATTTCCTTTAGAAGTGTTTCATACCAACTGTCAAAATGCCCGTCGTCCAGCAGCTCCCGTTCCACAGACTCCCTGCTCTCTCCCTTTTCCATCCGCCGCCTCAGGGTTTCCAAATCCGTGTTTATCCGGTTCTCCAGAGACACAGAAAATATCTGGTCCATATCATAGGAGCCCAGGAAGGTTTCCCGGACATAGACATTGTGGTTTTCCAGCGCTTTAAGGGAGGCCCGGATGCTCTGCTCCACTGCCTGGGCATTGTCCTGGCTTTCCACCTGGGCTACCAGGTCCGATACGGATTCCAGCGCCTTTTTCTGCACAGGCAGATATCCTGTAGCCACGGCAAAACGTATATTCTGCTCCGGCTGCGTGAACCATTTAAGGAACCGGACCGATGCCTGCTGGTGGCTCTCATCCGAAGCAAATACCGCCATATTTGCCCCTCTCTGCCCCATATAAGGCGTACCGCCCTGAAAAACAGGATAGGCATAGCTCCCGCAGGAAATCGGATGGGACTGCTTCTCATCCTCAATCACCACCTGGGGGAAGAAACCGGCGCCAGCCGAGGAACCGATATAAGCCATCAAACGCCCGCTTTTTATGCCGTCCTGGTTATAGGTCCTGCTCTCATACCAGCCCTTTATATGAGGTACATAGTAAGCATCCCATACCCGCCTGGCAGTCTCCCTGGAATAATTGAATTCAGGCCCGTCCTGGGTCCGGCAGATGCCTTCCCCCAGCTGGGCGGCTGACAGCGCGGCAAAATCATTGAACGCATTCATGCCCAGGAACGGACTCCCGCCGGACCATTCATAATACATGCCCGCGGCCTGAGCCAGCCCCTCCCAGGTCTTAAGCATCTCTTTGCCTGCGCCTGTATCCCCGGCAAATGCCTCCCAGTCCGTCTCGTTGAGATAAAGAATTTCCGTGGATTTTGCCACCGGAACCATCCGGTGCATGCCGTCCCCTCCCCAGACGCCTTCCGCCAGGAACTCAGGCCGGTAAGCGTCCAGTTCATCTTCCGAAAAATAGCCGTCCAAACGGACCAGGGGAGCTATCCCGTCCAGCCTGTAGGCGCTGTCCGGGTAGGATGCAAATATATCCGGCAGCGGTTCTGAGCCAATGACATGGCTGGCCGATGCGTACAGCACATCGTCCAGTTCATTGCTGGAGCCGTATCCAACCGGCTCCACTATGATTCCCTGCTCCATGCCAACCGTCTCGTTAAACTCCATAACCAAATCATCAAACGCGCTTTTGGCCACTGCGTTATAGGAATGCCAGAGCACTACCACCGTGGGCTTTCCTGTGTCTTCCTTTTTTCTTTCCCCGGCCCTGCATCCGCTAATCCCCAAAAGGGCGGCCATGACAGCCGCCGATATATATACACATAGTCTGCGATTCATAAAGAAGTTCCTCCCTTGGCAGTCCTCCCTTGGCAGACACAGACGCCGCCACGTTCCAAACATACCTCACCTTAAGTATAACACGCTGGACAGCCTGCTGTCTATTCTGGATGTATGAAAAATGACAGGGCGAAAGCGTCAGGGCCTAAAAACAGAACCTTAAAAACAGGACCTGGTTCTGCGTTGAATCTGCATACAGGTCCTGCTGTTTAAACAGTACTTACAAGTATTCCCTTTTTCTTTTATTCTGCCTGTTTCAATGCATCTGACACAGCCTCCATGATTCCCCTGGAAGAATTGGTTGCCCCGGATACACTGTCTGTCTCTGTTGTCTGTCTGCGTATGATGGACTTGACCACCTTATTCTCAGCCGCTTCATAGATGCCCGCTGTCTCGCTGTGCTCTGTCAGGTCAATGGAGTCCTCGATTCCGTCCGCCTTCTCTGATATGCAAGGACAATATAAGAAAAAAATAGGAAAGCCGGAAAATATAGGGAACCCATACAAGGAAATCAGACAGGCATTAGGCGCACAAAGGAAGAGGCAGGACCAAACAGCCCTGCCTCTTTCTTTTTATGCTTCTCTGCCCGAATGTGAGTAAAATGTAATCAGATACAGACCACACAAACCCACCAGCGCATAGATGATCCTGGTTACCCAGGAAGCTGTTCCGAAAATCCATGAAACCAGGTTGAAATTAAAGAATCCTACCAGCCCCCAGTTCACAGCCCCAATCAGGGCGATTGTAAGAGCGGTATAATCCAATGCCTTATTTCCCATTGCATGCTACCTCCTTGTCATGAGCATTTCGTGCCTGTTCTCCAGCCACTTATGCAGCTTGCTATACGCTGGTAGTATGTCCCGGTTTGTGGAATTCCATACATTTTTTGCTTTTTTATCATAATTTGCTTCTAAAACACGGTTCCTGTTTCCTGCCGGGGATAGCTGCTGCGCCAAAGCGTGTCTTTGAATTCAGTCCTGGCCGTCCTCAGCGGCCGCTTCCCGCATCTGCCGCATTACCTCCTCCGGAAGTATATCATACAGACGGTTCCGCTTCAGCTGCGGCTGTTCCAGATACTCCTCTCTCAGCATGCCGTTTACCCGCTCCAGCTCCTCCTTCAGTTCCCTGGCCGATATAAGACGGCATCCCTGGCCCAGGATAATGACCTGCTCCACTCCATCCGAGGTTGCCACGGACACATCAAACCTGCGGGCATTTTCATGGGCAAACTTTTCAATATACTGGTCTGCTGTCTCGGCCTCCTTTGTGTAGACCACCTGGATATTGTGGTATGCAGAAACCTCCGTGGCATGGCCCGCCACACGGTAGGCGTCAAATACCACCATCAGACAGCATTTGCGTATGGCCTGATAGTTGCACAGCAAATCCATAAGCCGGCCCCTTGCGCCGTCCAGATTGTCCTGGGCCAGCTCCCGCAGCTCCTCCCAGGCAAACATAATATTATAGCCATCCACCAGAAGATATTCCTCCCTGGCTTCCTTTTTCTGGCGGGCCGCTTCCCCAGGGGGTCCGTAGGTACGTGTCACCGGAGCGCTGTAGCCGCCGGCAGGCCTGCTTCCCCGGTTCTTTCCCGGATACCCCCTGCGGGCCGCAGATTTATCCCGGCTGTTGGAATAAAAAGTGCGCTCCAGTATGGCGTCAATCTCATCCGTACCCAGCCAGATTTCCCCGGATTCTCCCTGTCCGGCAGAGGATTTGCCCGGATTCCTGAAGGAAGGAGGATTTCCCTTGCCCTCCATTCCTTCCCCATCCGGGGATTCCATAACCAGACCGCTGTCCACATGCATATACTCCTTCACCTGGTCCCAGCTAACCACAAATCCGGCCCCATGGGCGCAGAACACGGAACCTGTGGGATTGTCTGCATCACGCTCCGGATCATAGGCGGTCTGGTCAATTATCTCCTGGCTGTTATGGCACGGCTCATATCCTTTCAGCGTACATGCCAGTCTACCGTGTCCCCTGGTGTAGGACATCACCTCTGCCTGATACCCCCGCATGGCTGCAACCGGCGCTTTTCCCGCCAGAACAGCCTGTCCCTGTCTGTTTTCCTCGATGGTGCAGGTTCCGCACCGCTTCTCGATATCAATCATGGCCCGTCCGATGGATGCCTCTGGCACCTCCAGCCGGAAGGAATACCACGGTTCCAGCAGGATACAGGACGCCTCCATAAGCCCCTGGCGCAGGGCCCGGTAAGTGGCCTGCCTGAAATCCCCGCCTTCCGTGTGCTTATTATGGGCCCTGCCCGCCACAAGTGTGATTTTCATATCCGTTATTGGCGCCCCGGTCAGGACGCCCCGGTGCACCTTTTCCTCCAGATGGGTAAGCACCAGACGCTGCCAGTTCCTGTCCAGGTCATCCTCGCTGCATCTGGTCTCAAACTGAAGCCCGCTTCCTCTCTCTCCCGGTTCCATCAGAAGGTGGACTTCCGCATAATGGCGCAGAGGCTCAAAATGCCCCACCCCTTCCACCGGGCCTGCAATGGTTTCCTTATACACAATATTCCCTGTGCCGAATTCAACCTGAATGCCGTAGCGCTCTTCAATCAGGCTCTTTAACACTTCTATCTGCACTTCTCCCATAAGCTGCATGGAAATCTCTTTCAGTTCCTCATTCCATACCACCCGCAGCATCGGGTCTTCCTCCTCCAGCTGGCGGAACTTTGGCAGCATCACGGCCCCGTCGCAGCCCTCAGGCAGCTGTACCCGGTAATTCAGCACCGGCTCCAGCACCGGCAGCATGGAGTCCTTCCCTGCCCCCAGTCCCTGCCCCGGATAGGTCCTGGTAAGACCGGAGACAGCACATATGGTTCCTGCCTCTGCCTCAGGCACTGCTTCGTACCGGTCCCCGGAATAGACCCGAATCTGGTTTACCTTTTCCTGCCAGACCTCCGACGGCTTTTCCATATTTCTGTTGGAAATAAGTTCCTTTACCTTAAGGCTTCCTCCTGTAATCTTAAGGTGGGTCAGACGGTTTCCCTGGTCATCCCTGGAAATCTTGTATACCCTGGCTTCAAATTCCTCCGGATATTCCGGTGGGCAGGCCCACCTGCAGATTCCGTTTAACAGCTCCTCCACCCCTGTCAGCTTAAGGGCGGAACCAAAGAAGCACGGGAACAGCCTGCGCTCCCGAATCAGGCGGCGTATGTCCTCTTCCTCCACATCCCCTGTTTCCAGATAATGTTCCAGCAGATTCTCATCGCACATGGCAGCGTGTTCCATGAATTCCTCTGTGCCGGCCCCGGCGAAATCCACACACCCGTCATCCAGACGTTTCTGCAGTTCCTTCATCCGCTGGTCCCGGTCCGTGCCGGGCTGGTCCATTTTATTGACAAAGAGGAATACCGGTATCCTGTATTTAGCCAGCAGCCGCCACAGGGTTATGGTATGGCTCTGTACGCCGTCCGCGCCGCTTATAACCAGAATGGCATAATCCAGCACCTGAAGCGTCCGCTCCATTTCCGCGGAAAAATCCACGTGGCCCGGCGTATCCAACAGCGTAAGGGGCCGGCCCTCCCAGGTCAGGGCCGCCTGCTTTGAGAAAATAGTGATGCCCCTGGCCCTCTCCAGGGCATAGGTATCCAGAAAGGCGTCCTTATTATCCACCCTTCCCATTTTCCGTATGCTTCCCGCCAGATACAAAAGCGCTTCCGATAATGTAGTTTTCCCGGCATCCACATGGGCCAGGATTCCCAGTACCATTGATTTCATGTCCAGTCTCTCTTCCTGATGTCTTATTTCCCTTAACATGGACGTACGTCCACCGTATTGTCATTGAGGGTTGTTGCTGCTCCTATGTCGGACAGCCGCTCATGGTGGAGGGCATTAACCAGAAGTCCGTTCTTTGTAAAGGTCCTGTCGTAAACGCCCTCAGAAACAACTGTTCCTTCCGCCACCAGGGGCGTGATTTTTGCGGTAAACTCCACCTCCGCCAGCTCATTGAAGGCCACAACGGGACTGCCGTCCGCAATTTTCCTTGATGCCGCATCCCTGGGATGGAGCATCAGCGCCATGGGGCCCCTGCCCGACTTCAGGTCCTTCCTGTCCAGAAAAACCGAATTTAACGTATATGCGCTGGGCGCCGCCACCAGCCTGAGGGGATAGGTCCCCCCATGGCTCTTAATATACCTGGGCATTGCCTCTTCCAGCCGTTCATTGACAATCATCATTTTACCGGCAGGCGTCCTGAAGCATCCATGGTCCGCGTAGGCTGTGGATATGACGCCCCCGTCCCTTAATACGCGCCGGTCCTCCTCGGAAATGCAGGACAGACCTTCCATGGGATGGGAAAGCAGTTCCCCGGCCATCTCCTCCTCTGTCCTCTTAAAGTATTCTTCCTCATATCCCATTGCCCGGGCCAGCAGGCAAAACGTATTCCAATTGCTCCTGCACTGCCCGGCCGGTTCGATGATTTTCCCGGCCGTCCCAAAGGTGCAGTATCCGTAGGCCATATACACATCTGTCTGTTCCACAGAAAATGTGGCGGGCAGAATAATATCCGCATACATGGCTGTGTCTGTCATGAACCGCTCATGGACAACCGTAAACAAATCAGGGCGCCTCAGGCCCTCCAGGATACCCTTCTGGCAGCAGACAGAGGCCACCGGATTGCTGCCGTAAACATAGAAGCTGCGTATGGGCCTGCCTCCCCTGATTCCTGTAAGAGCCGATGCAATCTCATTGATATTGACCCTGCGTCCCGGTTCCTTCCTGAAATCCGGCCTGGTGACCAGACGGCTGTCCACATATGGACCTGCCCCCGGATTGCAGCCGCATAAGCCGCCTCCCGGACGTCCCCATGCGCCTGTATACGCGGACAGGATGGTGATAAGCCGCACGGTCATACCCCCGTTGCCATAGCGCGAGGGACCGCTTCCCAGTATGACGGCCGGAGCATGGGCCGAGGCGTATTCCCTGGCAAGGTCGGCAATCACCTCTGCCGGGATTCCTGTTTCCTCCTGCGCCCAGGCAGGCGTACAGGCGCCGAGGGTATTCCTAAAGGCCTCATACCCTTCTGTCCGATGGGTAAGAAAATCCCTGTCCGCCAGGTTTTCTTCCTCCATCACATGCATCATGGCCAGGGCCAGAGCTCCGTCGGTGCCAGGACGAATCAGTATGGTCTGGTCACTGTAGGCTCCCATGTCTGCTGCGCAGGATTCTATGAGCACCACCCTTTTTCCCTGTCTGCGGGCCTGGACCAGCGCCGGCATGGACTGAAGCCTGGTAGCCTTCATATTGCTCCCCCATACCAGATAAAAATCGCTGTCCAAAAGCTCCCTTGGGTCCAGGCAGCCGGTCTGGCCCATAACAGCCTCATAGCCTGCGCCCTTGGCAGAAGAACATAATGTCCTGACCATATCGCAGGCTCCCATCCGGTTGAAAAAGGCATCCCCGCATTTGCGCTGTATGACGCTCATAACCCCCGAATAATACATGGGCAGGATGGCATCTTTGCCGTCTTCCTCCAGAATGCGTCTCCATCTGCCGGCAATCTCCTCAACCGCCTCATCCCAGGTCACGGGTTCAAACCTTCCCTCTCCCTTTTCCCCCACCCGTTTCATAGGGGTGAGGATACGTTCAGGCGAATGGACGGACTGCTCGTAGTGCTGCATTTTTCTGCAGATAAGCCCCTTTGAAGCCGGATGGTCCGGGTCGCCTTTCACACTGAGAATCCGTGTTCCATCCGTTTCCGCCAACAGACCGCAGGATGTGGGGCAGTCGTAGGGGCAGATTGTCTTTTTTATATATAATGCCATCTTATGTCGCTCCCTCTGTCACTGCGCCCGATGCATAGCCATGGTATGACACGGCTTGGTCCTGCCTTAGTCCGGCATATTTCCTCCGTATAGCCGGGCGCTGTTATCTGATATTAAGTATAGCCAGCAAACCCTTTCCCGTCAAACTAATTTTCTGTCCCCTCCAGTCCCCTGCTGCCTTCGGGATTCACCTGTACTGAACAGTGCTTCACCTGTGGAAATCTCTTTTCTATGCTGTCGTGGACCTCCTTTGCAATCGCGAAGGCCTGTTCCAGCATAAGGCTTTTGTCTGCTTCAATCTCCAGGTCCACGTATATCCTGGAGCCGAAAAGCCTGGTCTTCATGGAGACCACACATTCCACGCCCCTGATATCCAGCACCACCCGTTCTATGTCCTTAACCGTCTCTTCATCACACGCCTTATCCACCATCTTATCCATGGAATCCCTGAACACATCCAGGGCTGCCTTGACTATGAAGATACAGATGATGAAACTGGCCAGCGGGTCCATGACCGGCATTCCCATTCTTGCTCCCAGTATACCGATGAAGGCTCCCACTGAAGACAGTGCGTCGCTGCGGTGGTGCCATGCGTCCGCCATCAAGGCTCCTGATTTTAATTTCCTGGCAGCAGCCCTGGTATACCAGAACATCCATTCCTTTACCACTATGGATATGACTGCCGCCCCCAGGGCCAGGACACCCGGAACAGCCCTAATCTTTTCCTGTCCTGAGCCAATGGATTCCACAGCGCTCACCCCAATGGCGATTCCCGTTGCAAACAATACAGCTGACAGCAAAAGGGCCGCCACGCACTCCATCCGTTCATGGCCATAAGGATGTTCCCTGTCTGACTTTCTGGAGGCCATGGTAATTCCGGCCATGACTATGAATGTGCTGAACACATCCGAGGCAGTATGGACCCCGTCCGATATCATGGCTCCGGAGTGGGCCAGGATACCCGCCCCTACCTTGAATACCGAAAGTACCACATTGATGCCGATGCTGACACAGGATACCTGCATGGCCAGTCCGGTACCGGCCATTTGATTTTCATTCTGTGTCTGACCGCCTTTATCCGGGTCCTTTATCTCTGGTTTATTCCTATATTTCATTCTGGTCCAAATTTTAAATTCTGCCCTGCTCCCATTTCCGGCAGAAGTCCTTTTTATGCCCTTCCCCATATATCCGCCTCCCATACCATCCATTCCTTTCATATGTTCTAAAATATATTTGAAAAATCATTGCGCCTGTCATAAAGTCCCATTTCATGAGAAAAAACGCCTGAGGGACAATGTAAGTAAACCACTGTCCCACAGACGTTCCTGTCTGCTGCCGCTGTCTGCGGCCCGGCTCCCAAAGCAGTTTTCTGCTTCCGGCCTGCTCAGTTTGTACTGTCGTTTGGATATGCAGTGCAAAGAGTTTTATTCGGCAGGCCTTAATGAACCTGTTACCAATATGATATGAACCGCTGTATATGTATGTGAACATAAACCCAGAAAAACATACAAAAACGCCTGCATACAGTCCAAAGGGACTGGTGCAGGCGTTTTTTACATAGATAGTTCCGTATTACAGCAAACGCTTCCTAAGCGATGCTCCATCCTCCGCGCTCAGGTAAGCCGGCGCAATGTCAAAGACAGTCTTGCAGCCGGATTGTCCCTCCCTGCCCAGGCGGTATGCAGCCCTGGCATAGGCCACGATAACGGATGCCGTAAATTCCGGGTTGGAATCCAGCTTTAAGCTGTATTCAATTACATGGCTGTTCTCATCATTCCAGCCGGTCCTGCCGGTGCGGATAACAAAACCTCCGTGGGGAATCCCGGCATGGTCCCGTATCAGTTCTTCCTGGCTGATGAAGTGCACCGTGGTGTCATAGTCGGCAAAATAATTTGGCATGGTGACAATGGCTTCCTCAATGGCCTTTAAATCAGCGCCTTCCTCCGCCACCACAAAGCACTCCCTGGTGTGTTTCTGCCTGGTGGTCAGCTCCGGAGCCGCACCGCTTCTCACGGCCGCAAGGGCATCCTCCACCGGAATGGTATACTGCCTTGCATCCTTCACGCCTTTGATTCTGCGGATTGCATCGGAATGGCCCTGGCTCACGCCCTTGCCCCAGAACGTATAGTCGCTGCCTCCCGGCAGGATGGCATTGGCATAGAGCCGGTTAAGGGAAAACATGCCCGGGTCCCAGCCAGCGGATATGATTCCCACATGACCGCTTTCCCGTGCAGCTTTGTCCACTGCCTCAAAATGCCCGGGGATATTGGCGTGGGTGTCAAAGCTGTCTATCACATTGAAGTGAGCTGCCATTTCCGGGGTCTGCTGCGGAAGGTCCGTGGCGCTTCCTCCGCAGAGAATCATCACGTCAATCTCGTCCTTCATGGACAAAACTTCCTCTGCCGGATATACCTTGGCCCCTTCCGTCAATATGCTGAGGCTGTCCGGATTCCTTCTGGTGAACACTGCCTTTAGCTCCATGTCCGGATTGTGCTTAATGGCGCACTCCACACCCTTTCCAAGGTTTCCATAGCCTAAGATTCCAACTCTGATTGCCATACTTTCATTCTCCTTTGTAACGTAAACGTGTGGGTTTTTGGTTTTTGTAAATTATACTACAGCCTTCTTTTATTGGCAAATCATTTTTTTATCACTGCCCCCTGGAGATGTGCGCCTACCTGCGCTTTTTCCTGTGGAGACAAACGGCTCCGCAGCCAATCACCGCAGCAGCCAGGACAGCGCCTGCATACCGCTTTAATCCGGATGTGCCGGAATCCTCCCGGTCCTGTATTTCCTCCTGGGGCGGGTCCTGCTCCCTGTCCATGTCCCCGTTTCCTTCCAGGGACAGACCGGCTGTTTCCGCCTCCGTCACGCCGGCCTCTGTCACATTTACAGACCCACTGCCGTCATCCCTATCCCGCCAGCTGCGGGCCTGCGAAGGCGTGGCCTCCCTGAGCAGGTTCCCATGTGCCTGTCCGTCACCAGCTCCCCTGTCTTTCGTATCCGGGTTGTAATACGGCGTATAGGATTCCCTTCTGCGCCCTCCCCTGCCTCTTACCGGGGCCTCAGGCGCATCGGACTCCTCCTCCGCGCCGGACTGGGTGTGGGAAGAATTTCCTCCGTATGAACTGCCGTATCCCCCATATCCGCCGGAACCGCTGCCGTAGCCTCCTCCGTATCCGCTGCCATAACCATAGCTGTCCCCGCCGTACACAAAGGTAAGGCCCTGTCCGACTGACTCGGGTATGGCTATCTTTACCTTATCCGTCTCATAGCTCCCGCCGGGCCACTCAATCCTGGCCTTCACATAAAAGGAGCTGTCCCCTGACTGGAACCGGTAGATAAGATAGCCGTCCTCCACAATGCCGGTATTCAGCGTGTTTCCGGTTTCCTTCAGGAAATTCTCGTACTCCACTGTCTCCTGTCCGCTTTGCGGCGAAGCGGCCGTTACCTTGTTTTTTTCCTTTGTCCAGGAATGTCCGCTTTCACTGCGCAGTATGTACAGTCCATTGATATCGGAAGGCAGGTTCTTAAATTCCAGCCTGGCAGAGCCGCTGCCGTCTGAACCAATGTTCAAAAGGACCGCCTCTGTCAGCTGGGGCTGTGTGCCTGTGTTTTCCGGGTGGGTCTGGCTCTCATCAGGAGGGACCGGCTCCGGCGGGTCTGTGCGCTCATCCCGGATATCAGTTTGCTTAAGTCCTGTAAATTCCTTGCCTTCCTCCCATATCAGCATTCCCTGGTTCCGCAGGATGACAGCCGGTTCATTAGCAGCCTCCCGCTGCATCTGTCCGCGCTTCAGGGTCAGGCAGCCTTCTCCATCAACCAATATCAGGTTTTTGCTCCCGGTTATACGCAGATTGGGATTGTCGATAACAACACCTGTCTGGGTCAGGTTTTTAGGCGCCAGGATTCTTATGGGGCCCTCAGGTATCCGGATTTCAATGGGACCCGGATTCTGCTGTCCCTCCGGCAGCCCCAGGGTGACAGATTTGGTGACTGCCATGTTCTTGGGCAGGACTCCTATGCTGCTCCCTCCCGTCAAACGGCCCTCGTACCATTGCCTCAGCTCGTCTTCATTGGCAAGATTCACCAGTACCTCTCCTGTCTCCGGGTCAGTATCCGCCCGGGAATCCCGCGTTTCGGCATAGGCTGTAAAGGCGGTCAGCCCCGTCATGTCCAAAACACCTGCCGCATCTGTCATCCCCGGCAGCTCACACATTCCCCACAGCAGCCACACCAGGACAGCCAGCCCTGCAATCCGTGTTCCACGCTTTCCCCCCGTGTCTCTGTTCATTCTCTTCATCCTTCCAGTTCCTTTCACACCGTATCACGCAGGGAGCAGTTCATCCTCCAGCAGAATACCAATCCTTCCGTTGGACGACAGTATGTCCGAAGGCCCGGACACATCCACCGTATTTCCGGCAAAGGTGGTCACCCTTCCCCCAGCCTCTTGAATCAGCAGCATACCGGCCGCAAAATCCCATGGATTCAGATAACGCTCAAAATATGCGTCCAGCCTGCCGCAGGCCACATAGGCCAGGTCCACTGCCGCGGACCCGGTGCGCCTGATATCGGAGCACTTGAGGAATACGCGCTTGAAATCCTCAAAATTCCGGTCCGCCAGATCATGTTTATATGGACTGGTGCCAATGGAAATCAGGCTCTGTCCCAAATCCCGGATAGGACTGACATGGATGGGGGTTCCGTTGAGGTATGCCCCCTTGCCCCGCTTTGCCAGAAACAGTTCATCTGTATAGGGCTGGTATATGATTCCCAGCTCCAGCTGCCCCCTGTCGCAGAGGGCCAGTGAAAGGGCGCTGCACCTGAAATCATGAATCAGGTTGGTGGTCCCGTCCACCGGGTCCAGTATCCAAACTGCCTCTGAAAAGTCAATGTCCCTGTTATCCTTCTCCTCCCCCATGAACTGCACCTGGGGATACATGTCAAAAAGTCCGCTGCGCATCCGTTCCTGGACCTGGAAATCAACCTGGGTCACAAAATCCGCCGCCCCTTTTACCGTTATCCGGGAAGCCCTCTCATGGTCCATAAACAGCGGCTTCACTGATTTAACCAATTCCAGGACCCTGTCTGTCTCTATCTTCATATGTATTTTACCTCCTGCCGCCCCATATACCGGGGCGTATAACACATTATACCACAGATGCAGCCGTTATGACATATCTTCATACTCCATGAGCGGCCAATCCCGTTCAATGTAAAACATATCGTCCATCAGCAGCCAGTTGGCCCTGAAAAACCGCATGAGCTGCCAGTACCCCGCCCCGTACAGGTTGAATTCCTTAATCAGGTCAAACTTTGCCCTGATGCTTCTGACATCCTCATACCACACCTCATGCTGGATGCCATACTGCCAGTACCGGAAGTAGGGCGACATGGCAGTCTCGTCAAACCGTATATCCACTCCAAAGTCCACTGCCAGCTTCACTGCCTCCAGGGTTCCCAGGGACCTGGCCCTGGTAACACCCCGTTCAAAGGGAAGGGGCCAGTCATAGCCGTAGTTAGGTATACCCAGTATGATTTTCTCAGGCGGAATCTCAGTCACTGCATACTCCACCACCTTTCTGACCATATTGATAGGCGCCACAGCCATGGGAGGTCCCTGGCTGTACCCCCACTCATAGGTCATCAGCATAACATGGTTGGCTGCCTCCCCCAGCAGCCGGTAATCAATTCCCTCGTAGAGAAGTCCTCTCTGCTGGGCCGAAGTCTTCGGCGCAAGGGCCACCGTAACCGTATAGCCGAATATATTGAGGACCTGGGTGGTCCTGCGCACAAAATCAGCATACTCCACCCGGTCTTCCGCCAGCACATACTCAAAATCAATGTCCAGCCCTTCGTATCCCTTCTCCTGCATAATGCGTCCCAGCTCCCAGATAAGGCGCTGCTGGTTTTCCTGGCTTCTCACCAGGGCTGACACCAGATTATTGTTAAAACGCCCGTCCTCCCCCAGAGGCGTCAGGGTCAGCATGGGCCGGACCCCCCATTGCAGCGCCCTTTCTATCACCCACGCATCATCCTCCATGGGAAGGACCAGATTCCCGTCCTCCGTAAAACCATAGGAAAATATATTGATGGCGCTCAGATAGGGCAGGGTGTCCTCCAATACCCCGCTGTCTATAAAGGGATATGCATAACCGCTGGAAAACAGGGGCCTCCTCCCCTCCCCTGTCTCCCCGTCGGAAATATAAAGAGCCTGGCCAACGGCCAGGCGGTATGGATATTCTATCTGATTTGCCCAAATAAGGGTTTCTGCTGGAATCCCCTGTGAATCTGCGATGGAGTCAACACTGTCTCCCTGTTTCACTACATATATTTTCATGCACTTTATTCCTGATTATGAATTTATACAATATATGCAGCACTGCTGCTCTTTAATCCACCAGTCTCTTTGCCATCCACTTCCCGCTCCTTACACGCAGGAAGGAAAACAATGCTCCGATGGCCCAGCCTGTGGGTATGGACCACCATATTGCGCTGGCTCCGATAAAATGCGCCAGCAGATAGGCGATGGCCACTCTTGAAAACAGGTTCACAACAGAACTGAGCATGAACGCTCCCATGTCGCCGGCCCCACGCAGCAGTCCGTTGCTGACAAACAGGGCTCCCATCAGTATGTAAAACACGGATACGGTCTTCATATAGCTGAGTCCGTAGCTCATAGCGCTGCCCTCAGCCCCCTGTTTCAGGAAAAGTCCCAGAAGCTGCGGTCCGAACAGGAAAATAATGCTGGTAATGATAAGTGAAAATATCACCACCATAAACATGCTGGCCTTGTATCCCTGTTTCACGCGGTCCATCTTCCTGGCGCCGATGTTCTGGGCCGCATAGCTGGACATTGCATTGGAAAAGTTCATATTGGGCATCATGGCCAGGGTATCAATCTTGGTGGCAGCCGTATAACCGGCCACAAACACCTTTCCGTAGGAATTTACCAGACCCTGCATCAGCATCATGCTGATGGAAACAATGGACTGCTGGAGCATGGACGGCACTCCTACCTTGGCAATGCGCTCAGCTGAGGACATGTCGAAAAAGGTAAATGCTTTTCCTCTGTCCTCCTCCTCATTCTCCATCTTCCTCAGACGGGCAATCAATACAAAAAAGGAAAATACAGCACACATTCCCTGGGCAATAAGGGTTGCCCAGGCCACCCCTGGCACCCCCATGTTAAACCGGATGACAAACAGCAGGTCCAGGACAATGTTGGTCAGTGCGGAAACCATGAGAAACTTTAAAGGTGTCTGGCTGTCGCCCAGTGCATTGTATATACCGTTCAGTGAGTTATACAGAAACAGGAAAACAGCTCCCCCAAAATATATCCTCAGATAGGCAAGGGAATCAGCCATAATATCCGGGTCTGTTCCCAGGAGTTTCAGAAGAGGTCCTGCAATGATTTCCCCGATACCCATGATAATAAGTCCGATAACTCCCAGGGATATAAGGGCAGTGGAGACAGTTATCTTCATTTCACGTATCTTGCCGGCCCCGAAGAACTGGGAAATGACAACCGTACATCCCATGGACAGACCCGCTGCAATGGCCACGGAAAGAAATACCACAGGGAAGGAGGACCCGACGGCTGCCAGCGCATCCTCTCCCACAAACCGTCCCACCACCATGGAGTCCACCATGTTGTAGAGCTGCTGGAACAGATTTCCCACTACCATGGGCATTGCAAAGAAAAACAGCAATTTAAGGGGTTTGCCCTCAGTCAGATTGTTTACCATATATACATTCTCCTACTCTGTGTTTATATTCAATTGCATTTTCAGCAATCCGGCGCAGATAGTCCTGCTGCTGCCTGCGCTCTTCCTCTGTGAAGCCTGCATAACAAATCTCATCCCATCTGCCGGATATGCAGTGTATCTCTTCCAGGACCTGGTTTCCCCTGTCCGTCAGGCTTACAAACTTCTGCCTTTTATTTTTCTCATTGATATGGCGCCGCACCAGTCCCTTGTCTTCCAGTTCAGACAGATTTCTGGCAATCCTGCCCTTATCCAGGTCAAAATGGGCGCCAACCTCCTCCTGGGTGCACTGGTTGTCCTGGAGGAACATGATGATTTTCCCCTCCAGGGGCTGCAGTCCGAACTGCTCCAGTTCTCTTCGGATAAACCAGAGCTCACAGCGCCGGTATATTCCCGTATATTGATTCATTCCGCTCTCCCTACCATATCTATTGTATTATGCAACTGTTGCATCAGTCAACTATTATACACAGCAACTGCGGTTTTGTCAACCGGCTGTATCCTTCCCTCCGGCTGCCCCCTTCCCTCCGGCTGTACGGCCGGCTTTAAACAGTTTTCCTTTTAAGCTGATTGTGGTATGATATATGCATAGTGCCGTCCGGCCCGGTGAAGCACCTGAGCCGCACGCCAGAAAGGACTGAAATTCGTGAAAAGACCGCTGAAAAAAAGCCCGCGCCAGCTGGAATGGAGGGCGCTGGAGAAAAGGGAGGAGCGTTTTATAGCCGCAGCACGGCGCCAAAAGGAACCGGTGCTGAACCAAAAACTGGAACGCTTTGTACCGGAAAAGCTGGAAGCTGCCCTGAACCTGGCATTTTATAAAGCCTTTGAACTGATATTCAACCGCGGGACTTCGGTTATCGAAAAAACATACCGGAAACAGGACATGGAAAATACCTATAAAATCAATGCTTACGCCGCAGAACTAAAGGAAACCAGAAAGGCCATGAAGGCATTTTCCAGGGAAGCAGGCAAAAACAAGGTTAAGAACCTGGCGGCAGCCGGCGCCGGAGGAATCGGCCTGGGCGTCCTGGGCATCGGACTTCCCGATATTCCGCTGTTCACAGGCATGGTCCTGAAAAGCATCTATGAAACAGCCATAAGCTATGGCTTTCCGTATGACACGGAAGAGGAGCAATGTTATATACTAAAGCTGATTTCCACAGCCCTGTCCAGAGGTGACACGGCCCAATCCGGCGGCCGGAGTCTGGATGCCATGGGGCGCTGTATACGCGACGGGGACTCCCTGACCGGAACAACAGCCGGCCAGGAGGACCCCGGGGGCCTGTCCGCAGGACCTGTATTCCCCGATATATCCTCCCTCCGCTGCCATCTGATGCAGCAGGCATCCAATGCCCTGTCCTCTGAGCTTCTGTACATGAAATTCTTACAGGGAATCCCCATTGCGGGAATCATAGGAGGCGTATATGACGCTGTTTACCTCAAACGGATAGCGGATTATGCGGATATAAAATACAGGCGCCGATTTCTGGAAAAGAGAGAACCGCATTTCTGAAAACAGTGAACCATATATCTGAAACCGGCAAACCATATGTTTAATTTGCAAATGCCGGAAATTTATGGTAAAATATAGATAAATTTCAGAAGAAAGCGGGGGTATCAATTATGGATAAGGAAGTTTTAAGTTTCGTCGTTGAAAAAACACACGCATTAATGGATGCAGCATCATGCAACAAAGAGACAAAAGCATCAGCCCAAACCTGGCTGGATACAGTGGGAACTGAAAATGAGGCAGCCGCAACAAAAACATACATTGCGGAACTGGAAGCAGATATCATGCCCATTGACGGCCTGATTGGTTTTGCGGAATCAGATATGGGTGCCCAGGTTTTCGGAGCAGATAAAGCCAAGGACGTGGCTGCCCATGCAAGGGAAATCAAGGCCGCAGGGGCAAAGTACTGTGATTGTCCCGCCTGTGCGGCAGTAGAGGCAATTCTTGAAAAGAAGGATGCTATTCTTAAATAGGAATCATGTTTCAGATATGCTGTTTATTAAACAGGTATCCGTCAGAAATGACGGGTACCTGTTTTTGTTCTGTTATCATTCTCATCTTTTACAGCCAACGGAAGCTTACCGGTTGACATTCCGACACGTGTGTCGTATACTACAAAAAAGACACACATGTCGGAAAATAACCCCCCAAAAAGGAGATACGGTTCTATGGGCAAAAAAGGGGACAAAACAAGGGAAAACATACGGAACGCGGCGCTGCCTTTATTTGTCCGAAAGGGATTTAAGGATGTTACGATGAAAGACATCTGTGAAGCAGCAGGTCTTAGCCGCGGCGGTTTATATATGCACTACGGAAGTACCGGACAGGTGTTTTCCGACATCATAAACAAACTTATGTCTGGCCTTAAAAACCAGGTTGCCGTGAAAATGGAACAGGGTATGTCCGCAACTGTGATATTGGATGAATTGTTAGGGCGTTACCAGTCCGAGATGCTGGACAGAAGCGGTTCGTTGGGACTTGCTTTCTATGAGTATTACAGCAGCATTCCATTGTCAGACGACAACGCCATGCTGAAGCAGTATTATAGTTCAAAAGCAATGCTTTGCAGCCTGATTGACTATGGTATTAACAAAGGCGAGTTTAAGCAGGCCAATGTAAATGCTGTTGCGGATTTGCTGCTGTTCTCTTACCAGGGCGTACGTATGTTGAGCAGTGTCATGCCGCTGGACGATGACAAAATACCCATTGGCATGGTTAGCGAAATCAGGGGGATGTTAGTTAAATGAGAAATTCTGCAGGGAGGTAAATACAGATGAAGCTGAAAATTGCAGGAAGCGGAGGAATGTTTCTAATTCCTAATCCGTTTTGTAAATGCGCTGTCTGCCGGGAAGCCCGGATTAAAAGAGGCCGGTATGAGCGCCTGGGACCGAGCCTTTATATTGAAGATATCCGGATGCTTATTGATACACCGGAGGACATTGCTGTTGCCTGTGACAGGCAGGGCATTTCCAGGATTGAATATCTCTCCATCTCCCATAAAGACCCCGACCATACTAGGGGAATGCGTATTGTGGAGCCCTTGGGTTATGATTGCATTGCTGACAAAGGAACGCCCATACAATTCATTGCCCTGCCCGAGGTTGTAGACGATATCAATGCCTGGAACGGCGACGGCCTGTATTACTATGAAAATATTCTCAACTGTATTTCAATCAACCGGACAAATCATGTCAAAATAGGAACCATAGAATTGCACCTGGTAAATAATAAAACCCATCGTGGCAATATGACATTTTATGTTATAACAGAAGGAGCAAAAAAGGTTATTTACGCCTGCTGCGATGTGAAACCATTTGTCCCCAGCCCGTTATACTTTGACGCGGATATTTTAATCATCGGGCTCGTCTCGGACGACGGCATACTTAAGGACGGTTCAAAGCTTGATTCAGCGCCCTTCAGAGATGATATGTTTACCCTGGATGAGATAATGGAAATCAAGCGCTTATACAGAATAAAGCGCATTATCATCACTCACATTGATGAATACTGGGGCAAATCCTATGCTTATTACCAGAAATTTGAAAAAAGCCTGGACAATATATCCTTTGCCTATGATGGTATGGAGATTGTCCTGTAGGACGGCAGGACGGACCATCGTGTGACAGAGGCGGACTTATTCCTCAAACGTCCCCTTCATGATAACCTCCTTATCCCACACAGCCTTCCTGCCTCCTGCCATGACATGGAGAATATCCATGGAATCGTCGTACACCACAAAATCAGCGTCAGCGCCTTCCGCCACGGTTCCCTTAACCCCGGTCATTCCCAGCATCCTGGCAGGATTCTTTGTCAGGAGATTCAGCACCTTTTCCAGACTGGCTCCCCGCTCGCACACCAGCACCTTCAGCTGCTCATGAAGGCACTTGGGAGATGCATAGGTAAGTCCGATGCACTCCATCTTATCATTGAACCTTGGAGCGCTTCCGTATGCATCGCTGGACATGGTCATGTTAAGGCCCTCCGGGTCCTGTTTGAAATAGTTCATAATCTGGTCAGCCGTCTCCTCCAGCTCCTCCCTTGTAAGTCCTGCCGTCATATCTATGGTTCCGCCCCGCTTCACAAATTCCAGGCCCTGTTCAAACAGCTCCGGAGTGCGCCCCATATGGGTGGGAAGAAATTTCTGAATCGGCACATCGCTGTTGTCAACTGCATAGAACAGCGGGTCCAGCATGGCCTTTCCGCTTCCCATATGGATGGTGACATATCCGCAGCTGCCGGAGAGCATACCGGCCCTCCGTGCCTGGGTGGCCAGGGAAATCAGCTGTTCCCCCGTCAGGTTGGAACTTCTGTGATCGCTCATAGCGATTTTCACGCCCACCATCAGGTCAATGAGGGCTATATCCCGCTCCACGCTTCCTGTGATGGTAGGCGACGGGTATCCGTATGCCCCGGTCAGGATTCGGCAGGTGATTCCCTCCTCATTGAAAGCCCTTGCCTTTGCCAGAAGGTTCTCCAGACTTCTGGTAATCCCGTCCGTTCCCAAAAGTCCCACCACCGTGGTGATGCCGCTTCGGACCAGCACGCTGAGGCTTGCCTCCGGCACCCTGGTGGCCGGTCCGCTCTCACCGCCTCCGCCTGTTATGTGGACATGGATGTCCATGTAACCCGGCGTCAGGATATGCCCCTTCAGGTCTGCCTTTTCCACTTCCTCTATCTGGTCGTATTCATCTATGTGGTCCGCTATTCTGGCAATCCGGTTTCCTTCTATCAAAATATCCTTTCTCCCCAGATGCTCCGGAGCATAAACATCTCCCTGTTTCAGTACTTTCATTGATTCAATTCCTCTCTTTCAGCAAAATCATGACAGCTTTACAGCAGTATACATGTGCCTATTATATTATCAATACGCAAAAAAAGAAAGTGCCTGTTAATGGTTACAGACACTTTTCATGAAATTTGCGAAACCCTGCCCGGGCTTCCTCCACCGCGCGTATCAGGTTGTCCTGGGACTTTTCCAGGGCATCAAACTGTTCTTTTTCTTCATCCGTCATATTTCTGGCATCCCCCTCCTGTTTCAGGGCATCCCACAATCCTGCGGCCGGCTCCATGTTTCTGGTCACGCCGCATGTACAGGCGCCGAACCCCGGAACACACTGTCTCAGCCCGTCCGCAACCACACCTGCAAAAAGTACTGCTCCGTACTCATTGGTGTGGGTCATGTCCCCGGGATGGAAATAACCTTTGCTCTCCTCAAAACCCTTTTCCTGATAGAACCCTGTGGAATACCTGTGCAGGTCAATGACAGGCACTCCCTGTTCCTTTCCAATGGATGCCGTTTCCACGGCATACTCCTCCAGCAGGTCCAGATAACGGCTGCCGCCTTCCAGCCAGGTATTTCTTCCAAGGGGAGTCACCAGCACGGGAACGCCCTGTTTCTCCCTTATCTCATCCAGAAACCGGCACAGATTCTCCCTGTATCCCAGTGAGGGCTGCAGATACCACTGCTTTTGGTCATTGTGGGCAAACTGGAACATGCAGACATCCCCCGGCCTTATTTCCCTGCGGATGATATCCATATGCCCCTCTTTCCGGAAGGTTTCCGTGGAAAGCCCGCAGTGTGCCTGGTTATCCACTGCCCAGGTCCCGCCCACATAGGCGGTCAGGGCCTGGCCCCAGGATGCAAAGCAGGCTCCCGGATGATAGGGGACCTCACTGATTTGGTCTGCCACAGTGGAATCCCCTGCCAGATACACGGTCTTCACCCCGGCCGGGACAGGGCTAACCTTTATGTCCCAGCCTCCCAGGTTCTCCGGATTCCGGCATGCGGCTGTCACAAAGACCTTCCTCATGGCACAGGGGACACTGTGGTATCTGGGAATGATATCGCCTGCATGGACGTATACCCGCACCTTAAGCCGTTCTCCGGCTGACAGGCTTCCATAGTAACACAGGTTCTTTCTGCCTGCGAACAGAAACAGTTCATCCGTTTCCCGGACAGCCTCAAGGTCAATATCCACCTGATAAACTCCCTCCCGGTCCAGGTCCTCATAAAAGCTGGCCAGCCCGTATTCCCGGGTGTAGGAAGGCAGTTCCGGGTCAAAACCGCTTAAAATCTCCGGTATGTTCCTCATTCGTTTGGAGCTGATTTCCCTCCAGTCAAATCTCCTCAAGGTTCACTCCTCCTTTTCGTTTGCAGCAGCAGGTCCGGCGCCCCCTGGTCTGAATAACAGTGCATGCGGTACCTGCTGCCTAATCCAGGTGCAGCAAAGCCTCTGCCAGCGCCAGTATGGTCAGGGACTGTCCATACGCCATGGGCGCAATCAGTATGTTCTTATAGTGGTCAGCGTCATATCCCATTCCGGTGCCTCCGGACACATTGAGCACGGTTCCGTCCCTGTCAATGTTATCCAAAATGGCTTTCACTGCCTTCCATGCACAGGGCAGATAGGAATCATCCAGGATTCCGTAGCGGATTCCCTTAAGGATTCCCGCTGTGATGGCGGCGCTGCCCGAAACCTCCTCATAGCTGTCCCGGTCGGTCAGCACCGTGTGCCACAGCCCGCTTTTGCCCTGAAGCCCCTTCAGAGCCTCTGCCTGAGCCTTATATGCATCCACCACAAACTCCTTTACCCCGGCATTCATGGTCCCCTTAAACATATCAATGTAATCCAGTATCCCCAAGGTAAACCAGCTGTTTCCCCTGCACCAGAAGATGCCGCCGAAATTATTCCTTTCATTGAAGGTCCATCCGTGGTAAAACAGCCCTGTCTCCTTGTCGCACAGATACTTGATGTGCATCAGCACCTGGTGGATGGACTCATCAATCCATGTCTGGTTCCGGTATTTCTGCCCCATTCGGTTGAGAAACAGCACTGTCATGAAAATGGTGTCAATCCACATCTCATTTTCATTGAGCCGCACTCCCTGGCGGTCCCCGTTGGCGCTGGTTACATGCTGGAATCCTCTTTCCCTTGTTCTGGGCAGGCAGTTCATGAGCCAGTCCGCCCATGTAAGGCAGAGCGCTTCAAATTCCTGGTCGTGGTAATACTCGTTAAGCTCCGCCAATGTGAGAAGGGGTGTGGTGGTATTGATGTTTTTGGATGGAAGTCCTTCCTTTATATTGTCCTTAAACCACTGGTACAGGAATTCCTTATAATCCTCATTCTTCCGTGCCTGCATGATTCTCAGCAGCCCGTACAGCCCCACGCCCTGGGGCCAGTCCCATTCCCGGATTCCGAAATCCCGTTTGAAGAAGCCAATGGCCTCCCCTCCTTCAGCCAGTTCCTCCCTGTTCTCAGGTCCGCCCAGGTTCATGAGCTTTTCAATGACCCGGTCCAGCTTTTCCTGGATTAGGCTCTTATCTATGTTCCACACACGGTCTGCCTGCTGTATTTCTTCCCTGCTCTTCACTCCGTCCATACTCCTCATTTCATCCTCGCTCCTCTTTTCATTTTCGCTCCTTCTTTCATCCCCGCTCCTTATTTAATATCCCTGCGCTTCCTGCTCTTATTTCAGCAATCCCAGGACGCCGGGCAGCCACAGACTGAATCCCGGCACAAAGGTAATGAACATCAATGCAGCCACAATAGCTCCAAAGAAGGGGATCAGTTTCTTCATTACGTCCTCCACCTGCAGTCTGGCAACGCTGCATCCCACAAAGAGAACATTTCCAACCGGCGGCGTAATGGTGCCGATGGACAGGTTCATGACAATCATGACTCCGAACTGGATGGGGTCCATTCCCAGGCTCTTTACAATGGGAAGGAAAATAGGCGTGAATATGAGCAGGGCCGGAGCCATGTCCATAAAGGTTCCCACAATCAGCAGTGTTATATTGATAATCAGCAGAATGACAATCCGGTTATCGGAAATCCCCAGCAGCAGCTTACTGATAGCCTGGGGCAATCCTGTAAAGGACAGGACAAAGGACAGCACGGAGGATGCTCCGATAATCAGCATGACGATGGTGGTCATAACCGCTGTGTCCACCAGTATCCTGGGCATATCCTTTATCTTAATGCTCTTATATACGAATACCGATAAAAGGAAGGCATATACAACGGCCACACCCGATGCCTCGGTGGGGGTGAAATAACCGGAAAGAATGCCGCCGATTATGATAACAATAAGGAACAGGCTGGGAATTGCCTCCCATACGGTCTTTACAACGATGGCTGCCGTCATCTTGTCCCGCTTCATCACATATCCGTGCTTTGCGCCGTAGACACAGGCCACTGCCATGCACAGGGCTGCCCACAAAAGTCCCGGCACCCAGCCTGCCATGAGTAATGCTGCAACAGAGACACCTCCGCTGGCAGCGGAATACACGATAAAGGAGGCAGTGGGCGGAATCAGCTGGCCCACAGGCGCGGTGGCAATATTCACGGCCGCTGAAAAACCCTTGTCATATCCCTGCTCCTCCTCCAGGGGCAGCATGACGCCTCCGATGGCGGTTGCCGCTGCAATGCCCGAGCCTGATATGGAACCGAACATGGCGTTGCCCGCTATGTTGGTCATGGCCAGGGAGCCGGGAACCCTGCCCAGAAAAAGCATGGCCAGGTTAATCAGCCGCTTGGCAATACCGCCGCTGCTCATAAGCAGTCCCGCCAGCACAAAGAAGGGCACGGCCAAAAGGGTAAAGCTGTCGATTCCGCTGACAATCTTCTGGGCAGAGACAAACATGCCGAAACCAGGTGTCAGGAACATGATGATGGTCAGCAGTGACGCTGAAATGATGCTGAATGATACCGGTACGCTCATGGCCAGCATGAGAAAGAATACCAGGACCAGAACAATGGCTGCCTGAATTTCCATACTATTTCTCCTCCTTTAAATCTTTTGTAAACACGATGAGACGCTGCACACAGTATAATACCATCAGAACGCCGCTTATGGGCACACATATGTAATATACCTGCATGGGAAGCTGCATGGCCGGAGATATCTGGCCTGCCGAGTTAAGAGTCACCATAAAGCCTCCCGCTATCATCACAAAGATACTGATGAACAGGACCAGGAATTCGATTCCTATCTTTATCCTTGTCAGGTTCTTTGGCTTAAATGTCCTGGTAATCAGGTTGATGGACAGATGGCTATCCCTGCCGTAGGCATAAGGCACCCCCAGCATGGTAAGCCATATGAGCATGTATCTTAAAAGTTCTTCCGTGTATTTGCTGGGATTGTGCAGCAGGAAGCGGGTAATTACCTGCCAGAAGCATCCCGCCACCATAAGCGCCACCAGAATGGCCAGCACGGTTTCCAGAAACCGGTTCAATATTTTCATCATCTTGCTTTCCCCCTTTTACTCTGCGTACTTCTGGATATCGTCATACAGTGCTTTATAACTCCCGCCCTTGGCACAGAATTTATCATGGATGGGCTGTACCGCCTGTATGAACGCAGTCTTGTCTATATCCCTGTAAATGTGCACGCCGTTGGATTCAGCCTCCGCAACGGCCTCATCCATCATGCCGTTATAGAGCTGCTTGAAGTTCTCATTGGTCTGTTCAAATCCTTTTACCAGATAATCCTGCTGTTGTGCTGTCATGCGGTTCCAGGTCTTGGTACTGATGATATAAATATCCGGCGAATACTGGTGCTCCGTATATGTATAGGATTTTACCAAATCCTGATGTCCGTCCACGGTGAGCACCAGCTCCGTATTCTCCGCGCCGTCCACAATGCCCTGCTGAAGGGACGCATAAGTCTCCCCTCCCGCCATGGGCACCGGGGTTCCTCCCATGGCCTCAATCATGTCCATAGAGGTGGTGTTGGGCATGGAGCGTATCTTCTTGCCTTTTAATACAGAAGGTTCAACACAGGGCTTATCCTCCTTCAGATAAAAGTTCCTGGCCCCGTTGGCATAGTAACCAATGGCTATGTAACCCTCGTCCTCCGTGGACATGAACAGCTCCTTTACCTTCTCCGACTTCTGCATGGCGTCGTAATAATGCTGCTGTCCGTTAAAAAGATATGGAACAGCGAAAATGGAGTATTCCTCCTTAAACTGCCCCAGGGTGTTGGAGCTTACCTTGGCCATGTCCAGGATTCCCGCTTTCACCATCTCAATGATGTCCTTCTCGGTCCCCAGGACACCGCTGGGATAAATCTGCACCTCCATATTCATGGAAGCGTCCTCTGCCGCAATATCCGATATCAGGGCAATGGAATCCGCTATCTCAGAGCCCGCCGCCTGGTTGTGAGCCAGCCTGATTACCAGCTTGTCGCTGGCCTTTGCACTTGTCACCTGGAAAAAGGTCACACATATGACGGCCACGCTTAAAACCGCTGCCGCTATACCGATTGTTTTCCTGCAAGATTTCATGTTCTCTCTCCTTTTCATACGCAGTTCACCATCTGCAATAAGTACAGATAATCCCATGGGCTGATGCATATCTTCTGTACTCTTGTTTGACTAGATTGTATCATATACCGAGGGCTGTTTCTTATTCCGTGTTGCAGTCTTTTGACATTTTTCAAACAATATTGCTCTCATCTGTTGACAGGTACAGCCTGATTGATTACAACTATACTATACATGGATGCACAGGAACAGGAGGATAGGCCAGACATATGGAAAAGGTGACATTTTACGGAGAGATTGAGGGGATTTCCCTGGAGCAGATGGTCCGCTACGGCAAGTTCGACATGCGGGTAAAGCATTTCCACAACCAATACGAGATTTTTTACATCATAGAAGGGGAGCGTCTTTTTTTCTTCAACAACAGGGAATACGTGGCCCGCTCCGGGGACCTGATTCTGGTGGACACCAACCTGATTCACATGACAAAATCCGTGACAGCAGAGGACACCGGCCATAACCGCGTCATCCTGTACGTTGCCTATGACCGGATGCAGTCCTTTGACCAGAGGTACCCTTCCCTGCAGTTGGTGCGGTTCTTTCATGAGCACTACGGGGTCTACCACCTGGATAAGGAGCAGCAGGCCCTGTTCCTTAACTTTTACCGCAACCTGCGCATTGCCATGACTGAAAAGGCCCGCAATTACAAGATTGGCATTGAATTGGAAACCCTTACGTGGCTCTTTAAGATAACTTCCTATGTGTCAAAGCAGGAGGGCGCCAGCCCCCATTCCTCCGACCACCCCAAATACCGCACGGCCTACGCCATAGCCGACTATCTTTCCGAAAACTGCGAGCAGAATATTTCCCTGGAGGAGCTGGCCGCCCACTTCTATCTCAGCAAATATTATGTGTGCCGCACCTTTAAGGAGATTACGGGATACACGGTCACGGAGTACACCAACATACACCGCATACGCAGGGCCAAGCGCCTGCTGGAGGAAACAGATATGAGCATCTCCGGGATTGCCCATGAGCTGGGTTATGAAAGCCTGACCTACTTCGAACGGATGTTCAAATCCTTCATGACCATTTCCCCTCTCAAATACCGCAAAACCCTGAACACAGTGACCTATACCAATGAGCTGACCACGGATTTCGAGGAGGACACGGAGCAGCTTTCTTCCAGCCGGTAGAGCTGCCGGCAAATCCGGAGGGTAATCTCCCGCCGGCCATCTCCCGCCGGAAGCCGCACTCTGCAGTCCCATTTTTACCACAACATTGTATGATTGCTGTTGTACACCAAAAGAGGAGGCATTCCCCTTCCCGGGAATGTCCCCTCTTTTTTCCGCCATCTTATTTTCTTTTTATCAGCTTCCTGTTTTTTACCGCCTATTTCTCATACAGGAATTTTTCAGGCAGGTTCACATGGAAATCCACTGCCAGATTCTTAAAATCCCGGGGTGTGATGGTCTGAAGCTTGTCCGGGCGGATGCTTAACACCTTTACCAGGATTTCAGCCGACTTCTCAATGGTATGCATCAGGCCAAAGGTCAAATCAAAGTCCTCCCCTGCACAGAACAGGCCGTGGTGGGCCCATACGGCTGCGTCGTACTCCTCCATCAGTCTGCTGGTGGCCACGGCAATGTCGCGTCCGCCGGGCACCATCCAGCCCACCACGCCCACGCCTGAGGGGAATACCACGGGGCACTCCGTGGCCATTTCCCACAGTTCCCTGGTAAACACCTCATCTGTCAGGGGCAGGACAAAGGTCAGGGCAATGATATTGGCAGGATGGGCATGGTAAATCACCCTGTATCTGCCCTCTGTAGCCTTCATCTTCACCTCATGGTTCATCAGATGGGTGGGCAGCTCGCTGGTGGGCCTTCCGCCCTTAACCAGTCCCCAGCAGATACGGTAGTTCTCCCCTGCCTGGTCCACCTCCAGGATACAGCAGTTGGACTCCGGTTCCAGAATCATGTTGCGCATGAATTTGCCGCTTCCTGACACCATAAAATATTCACCTGCCAGGGCAGGTACGCTGGTGCCGATGGACTGCCACTCCCTGTCATAGGAAAGCTCCTCCTTCACGGACTCCACTTCCTCCGGCTTGATGCGGTAGCTTAAGTTGCCGCCGTTTCTCTCATGCCAGTTCTGGTTAAATCCGTCATCACACACGCGTATGAAGCCTTTTGCAAAAGCTGTGTCTAATACTTTCATCCTCTATTCCTCACAATCATTATTTTTTCAATCTGTCAGCTGCGCTTTAAGAGTACTTCCTTCTCATAGGATTCTGCTTCCCTAAACCACTGTTCCTTCACCGGCACCTGGTTTATCCGGCAGAAATAATCCCACACATCCCCAAATGGATATGTCTTAAGCTCTTCCTGCTCCATCATGAGCTCCGTGAACCTGCGCTCCTCCTGAAGCTTTGCAAGCTTCTCATTCGGCATAAGCAGGGCATATAAAAGGGCTTTCTGCATGTTTCTCATACCCACCACCCATGCGCAGACACGGTTGATGCTGGCGTCAAAAAAGTCCAGGGCCAGAAGCACCCTGCCGGGGTCGTTCCTGACAATCTCCTTAGCAATCTCCCTTGTCTCGTCGTCAAAGAGCACCACATGGTCGCTGTCCCAGCGCACGGGGCGGCTTACGTGAAGGGCAATCTTGTCTGAAAACAACAGCATGGAGGAAATCTTATCGGATATCATTTCCGTGGGATGGAAGTGGCCGCTGTCCAGCAGGCACATGATGCCCCTGGAGGCAGCATAGTTCATGTAAAACTCATGGGAGCCAACGGTACAGCTCTCCATACCAATGCCGAACACCTTGGATTCCACTGCAATAAGCACCTTGCTCTTATCGTAATCCATGGCCAGAATCTGGTCCAGGGAATCCTTCAGCCTGGCCCTTGGACTGGTGCGGTCAGCCGGTACATCCTTGAATCCGTCGGGAATCCAGATGTTCATGGCGCAGGGACTTCCCAGCTCCTGAGCAAAGTACTGGGAAATGCGCACACAGGCCTTGCAGTGGTCAATCCAGAACCTCCTGATTTCAGGGTCCTCGCTGGACAGGGTGGCGTTCTCAGCCTTTGGATGGGAGAACATGGTAGGGTTGAAGTCCAGTCCCAGCCCTCTCTCCTTTGCAAATTCCACCCATTTCGTGAAATGCTTTGGCTCCAGTGCGTCGCGGTCCGCCTTTTCCCCGTTCTGGAAAATGGCATAGCTGGCGTGAAGATTGATTCTGTGCTTTCCCGGAATCAGGCTCAATGCCTTGTCAATATCCGCCATAAGCTCCTGGGGATTTCTGGCCTTTCCAGGATAGTTTCCCGTTGCCTGGATGCCGCCGGACAGACTGTCCGCACCCTCAAATCCCATGACGTCATCCCCCTGCCAGCAGTGCATGGAAATGGGAATGTTCCTGAGCTGCTCCACTGCCGCGTCCGCGTCAACGCCTAATCCGGCGTAGATTTCTTTTGCTGATTCATATCTTTCCTGTATGTCCATGGTATTCTCCTTTTCACCATCAAATTTTAATCCAAATGAAATACCGGTACAAAGTCAACGCATACCGGGCTGTTGTCCGCATGGGTCTCCATGATGTCGGCCATATAGTCCCACCACCTGCGGTTAACGGGCGTATCTGCTGACCGGTCCCAGAGTTCCTCGTCCTCCACTTCCAGGTACCCGTAGAGCACATGGTTCTCCCTGTCCAGAAAAATGCTGTAATTATGTCCGCCGTACTGGTGTATCATTTCTTTCATCTCAGGCCACAGTTCATTGTGCCGCCTCTCATATTCCTCTGCCATTCCCGGATTGAGGAACATCTTAAATCCTTTTCTGACCATACGGTCCCCTCCCCTCACAAAACCATTTCATCAAGGTTCATATGTTTTAATTTCAAATGAGCGGAATATACTGTCCCTGGCATCCTCAAGGTCCCGGTACTCATTCCCCTCTATCATCTGCACTGCCAGGTTCCCAATGGCCGTGGCCTCGGCCGGGCCTGCATATACAGTTTTTCCTGTGGCCTTTGCTGTCAGGCGGTTCAGGTAGTCTGCATTGGCTCCGCCTCCAACAATGTGGATGCAGTCATAGCCCGCACCTGTAAGACTCTCGATTTCCCGGCAGCAGATGCGGTAGCAGTCCGCCAGGCTGTTATAAATCACGGCCGCCATCTCCCACTTGGTCTCAGGCACCTGCTGTCCTGTCTCCTCACAGTATGCCTTTACCGCGCCGCACATGCTCTCAGGAGCCAGGAAACGGCTGTCATTACAGTCCACAATGGAGGAAATGGTTTCGCGGGAAGCCCTCTGGCATATTTCGCCAAAGGAATAATCCTCCCCAGCTTCCTTCCATTCCTTTCTCACGGACTGAATCATCCACAGCCCCATGATATTCTTAAGGAAACGGTACCTGTACTCATATCCGCCCTCGTTGGTAAAGTTGGCCTCCATGCTCACCTTCCGGCAGTCAGCCTCCCTAAGCTCCGTCCCCATTAGGGACCAGGTTCCTGAGCTGATATAGAGCACATGGTCCCGGTTGGAAGGCACGGCCGCCACAGCGGAGCCAGTATCATGGGTGGCCGGAAGCACCACCTGGCAATCCAGGCCCGTCTCCCTCTGTATCTCCCCGCTGAGTCTTCCCACCACGGTTCCCGGCATGGACAATTCACCGAAAAGCTTCCGGGGATATCCCAGTGTCTCAATCAATTCCCTGTCCCAGGTGCGTTGGGAGGGATTTACCAGCTGGGTGGTGGTGGCATTGGTGTACTCCTGCTTCTTTACCCCGGTCAAAAGGTAGTTTAAGTAATCCGGCACCATGAGGAAACTTTCCGCCCCGGAAAGAATTTCCGGCTGTTGTTCCTTCACTGCCATCAGCTGGTAAATGGTGTTGAAAATCTGCTTCTGGATGCCGGTCCTTTGGTACAGCTCCTCCCTGGAAATCCGCTCATATACCTTTAAATCCATTCCCTCGGTACGCCTGTCCCTGTAGCCGGCTGTTTTGCCCAGCACATGTCCCTGTTTGTCCAAAAGGACAAAGTCCACGGCCCAGGTGTCGATGCCCATGCTCACCGGGTTGATTCCCAGTTTTTTACATTCTTTCATTCCGGCCTTGATTTCCTCAAAAAGCCGGCTGAGATTCCAGCACAGGGTTCCGTCCTCCATTTCCATGCCATTGGAAAAACGGTAGATTTCCCGAAGGTTCATCGTTCCGTTCTCCATCCACCCCAGGATGTGCCGCCCGCTGGATGCCCCTATGTCCACTGCAAGATAATAACGGTTCACTGTCATACCTCCTCGTCTGTTATCACCATCATATATCAGAAAGAACAAAAAAATAAGAACGGCATTTATAAAAAAATGCGTCCTTATTTGCACTTAAACACTGTTTTGGACCGGCAGCCTTGTGCAACCCGGACCTTCTATCCGTTCCTTCTGTACTCCCTGGGTGACATTCCGTAATAGGTCCTGAATATACGGTAAAAGTAGCTGGTATTGTCATAGCCCACGGCAAAGCTTACATCCGCCACCGGCATACGCGTGCTGTGCAGGAGAAACGCGGCCTGGTTCAGCCGCTTAATCTGCAGCAATTCCTTGTAATTGCGGCCCAGCAAACGGTTGATGGCCCGGCTGAGCCAGTACACGTCATATCCCATCAGGGCTGCCAGTTCAGTCAGACTGCCCTCCCTGTAATGCTCGTCTATGTAGCGCAGGACCTGGAGGGTGAGCTGCTGCTCAAAGGATTGTTCGCTGTCCCGGTTCACCCGGATTCGCCCTGTATAATGCATGAGATGCTGCAGCAGCAGGCCCATGGTGGTCTGGTTCATGGACTGCATTCCCTCCCGTTCATGCATAAGGGACCACACCAGATTCTCCACCAGGTTCTGGACCGGAAGCACGTCCGCTATCTGGAAGTGAAGGTAACGTCCGTATCTGGTATCATCACAGAGACATCCCACAATAAAGTTCCGCAGCAGGTTCTCCTCCTCCCCCATCATGCGGAAGGCCGTGTCAAAAAATTCCGGAAGAATGATGAAGTTCACCGCTATATCTTCCCGGCCCGCAGGCTGGATTTCCTGGACAGCATGCTGGTTCAGGAACAGCAGTTCCCCTTCCTTTAGCTTCAGTTCCCTGCCGTCCACCACATGAGTCGTCTCCCCGCGGCACATGTAAATCACTTCCACATAGTTGTGTGTGTGCTCCGGAAAATGTACGAAGCGGGTGTGGGGCCGGATGGTAATGAGCCTGCCTGCCTCCAGAAGCTTGTCACTGTCAATGACCATGTCCTCCCGGTCCATGTACAGGGTCCTGTCAATATCCGGACTGCCTTCCAGTATCTTCTTTTCTTCTTCCGTAATGACGCTTAAGCTCTGAATCAGCTCCTGGTTCATAAAAATCCCCTTCCCCTGTATCATACGGTTTCCCGGCTGAGGAGAATGTCAGCCAGATGCTGGAAATACCTCACCAGAACGTCCTTTATGACTGAGCACTCTCTCTTTCGGACAGCATTTCCTAACTGCTGCAGGAGAACCAGCCTTTCGCTTTGTATAAAAGGCAGTTTCAAAAGGACATATGATAAATAGCCCTCCTGAAGCTTTTTGAGCATCTGCTGCAAATATGGGTTTTCAAGCAGTTCACCGACCAGCCAGTGGTATTCCAATTCCAGTTCCCTTCCTCTGTCCTCTCTGCCCTGCTCCAATATCTTTATGGTTTCCTCAATATGATTTACCAGCACCTGAGCCGCCGGTTCATCCAGCATACCAAGCATTTCAGACTCCACCACAGCCATAATTCGAAATGACTCCAACACCTGGGTCCGCTTCATGCGGGACACACAGACATGGCGGTTGCGCATCCTCGTCAGAAATCCTTCCTGGGTAAGGGCCTGTAATGCCTCCCTCACAGGCATTCTGGATACCCCTAATTTTTCTGCCACATCTTCCTGAGTCAATTCTTCTCCCGGCTTCAAATCGCCGGAAAGAATCTGTTCCCGTAAAATCTGGACCACAAGGTCCTTGGTCTGAATATTCTGGATGCTTTTCATTTATTTCCTCACTTCATTTGTAATTGAGATGAATCCCCCTCCATATTTTAGCGCCTCCTTAAGCCTCTGTCAATTGCCATACATCACCGTGGTTACCGTTCCAATATGGCCGCCACTTCATCTCCTACCTGGGAGGTGGTTGAACTTCCTCCCATATCCGGCGTAAGTATCCGGCCCTCACACATGATTGTCTCTACTGCATCCAGGACCTTCTGAGCCCATTCACTGTATCCGAAAAACTCCAGCATCTGGCTGGCAGACCATATGGAAGCAAGAGGATTTGCGATATTTTGGCCTGCGATATCAGGCGCCGACCCATGAATCGGTTCAAACATGGAAGGAAATCTATGTTCAGGATTCAAATTGGCGCCTGCCGCCAGTCCCAGTCCTCCTGCAATTGCTGCGCCAAGGTCTGTGAGTATATCCCCAAACAGATTGGATGTCACCACCACCTCAAAGCGCTTTGGGTCCCTGACCATGAACATACTGGCCGCATCCACCAGATAAGAATAGGTTTTGACATCCGGATACTCAAGTCCCACCTCCTTAAATATCTGGTCCCAGAAAACCATGGAATAATTAAGGGCATTCCCCTTGCTTATGCTTGTCAGCGTCTTACCCTTTTCCCTCGCCAGATTATAGGCATAGCGGATGACCCGTTCACATCCAAAACGTGAGAATACGCTGTCCTGAATCACTACTTCATTAGGTTTCCCCTTATAGAGCCAGCTTCCGCTGCCTGCATATTCACCCTCGCTGTTCTCCCGCACAAATATCATGTCAATATCTTCCCGTTTCGCATCCTTCAGAGGGCAGGGCGCTCCCTTCAGCAGCACCACCGGCCGAAGATTGATATACTGGTCAAAACTTTTACGTATATTCAGAAGCAGGTCCCACAGAGAGATATGGTCCGGTACCCCGGGCGCTCCCACAGCCCCTAAATATATGGCATCAAAATCCTTCAGAATATCAATCCCGTTCTCATCCATCATCCTTCCATGTTCAAGATAATACTCACACCCCCATGGAAATTGTGTGAACTCAAAAGAAAAACCTCCGTCCAGACAGGCTGTCTTTTTAAGAATCTTAATCCCTTCTGCCAACACCTCCGGTCCTATCCCGTCTCCTGGTATGACTGCAATTTTATGTACTTTCATATAATTTATCTGCAACTCCTTCCTCAAATCAGATTCAGGCTTTTTAATACATAAAGCCCGATTGTCAATGTCAGTGCACATCCGCGGGTCGTAATCATCACTGTGTTCGAAGTAAGGTCACCATCATACCCCATATTTTTAGCCATGACAAAAGGACCAAAGGTAGTGGCCGAACCCATTCTTCTTCCTGCCCGGCCTCATCATCTCCGGAATCACCACAGCCATGATATTATATAAGGGAACACAGCCGATTATCATTAATGGGGCCATGCTTGAACTGCCATATATATTGTGCACAAAAGCAATTCCCAGCAAAGCCGCACTGCTGCGGTAGGATGCCTGTATGAATTCACCTCTTATCCCCCTGTCCTTCAGAATCAAGGATACCGGCATGGCAATCAATATACTGGTTATGGTAGCCCCAAAACAAAAGCCAATGAATTTCCCGTCCCAGACCTCCAGAAAATCAGCTCCTGAAAGGTCTCTCCACAGGACTGCAGGCAGGGAGGCATTAAATACAAATTGGTTAATCTTATCTGCAAAATCCCGTGCCAGTACACCAGTCTTCCTGAATGCCATCCCCAGCAGCACAAGTAAAAAAACCGGAACCGTTGCATTTAATGCAAATATAAGATGCTCCATATTACTCTACTTGGAATATTGTATCCATCTGGGTACCGTCACGCCCCATAACCTTTGCCACGGTTCTGGAAGTCTTATGTTCAATGCACCGTGGAATTCCATTCATCTTCTCAGCCAATGCCTTCCATTCATGTATATCCGCCACCGGAATGCCTGCCCCTGCAAAACGTTTCAGCAAATCCGCGCGGCGCGGATTCACGCATACGCCATACTGGGTCACCAGAACGTCCACCGAGGAACCTGGCGTCGATATGCAGTCCACCTTATCCACAACAAGCGGCATCCTGGCACGGCTGAGAGGCGCCACGATAATGGTCATCCTGGCACATTCCGCTACATCTGTATGGCCGCCTGAGCCTCCTATGATATAACCGTTTGAATCCGTATGTACATTGACATTAAACCGGGTATCAATCTGGGTCGCCCCCAGCACCACCACATCCAGGGACGAGGCCGCCGTACTTTTAGCAGTGGGACTTGCATACTGGCTGGCAGTTATCTCCATATGATTTTGGTTATCCCTGATGGATTCCACTGCCCTCAAATCAAAGCACTGTACATCCTGTATTGCCTCAAAGCAGCCTGCCTCCAGCATATCCACTATATATCCTGTAATCCCCCCCAGGCAGTAGCTTCCCTTTATACCCTGTTTCAGCATAATATCCTTCAGGAATCCCGCCACTGCAAGCGAGGCGCCGCCTGCACCTGTCTGGAATGAAAACCCGTTCTTTAATAAACCGGATGCCTCTATGGCCTTTGCCGCGTAATCCGCAATTTTCAGTGCAATGGGGTCCTTGGGCAGTCTGGTGGTTCCTGAAACAATTCCTGCCGGGTCACCAATGGCATCCACCTTCACCACATAGTCCACATATTCCTCTGGGATGGAACGCCTGGTCAGGGGATACGGTACAAGATAATCCGTGATGATGACCACCTTATCAGCATATGCGGCATCCGCAAATGCATATCCCAGCGAACCGCAGGCCGACTTGCCGATTGTACCGGTACAGTTCCCTCTGTCATCCGATGCGGGAGCTCCCAGAAAGGCTATATCAATCCGGGACTCACCCGACTGGATTACACTGGGCCTTGAACCGTGGGTCCGGAATATAACCGGCGTTTCAAGGACTCCCTGTGAGACTGCCTTTCCCACCACAGGTCCTATATAATCAGTCTCCAGTGCAGTGACCACGCCGTGTTCCATATGTTTTATCAGAGGGGCATGGCTGTCATGGATGGAACTGGCATTGATTTTCAGATTCCTGATTCCCATGTCCGCAATCTCTTCCATCACCATATTCAAGATGAAATCCCCTCCCCGGAAATGATGATGAAAGGATATGCACATTCCATCCTTCAGTCCGCACCGTTCAATTGCCTCCCTCAGGCTTGACACTAATTTACTCAAAATAATTCACCCCCTCCAGCTCAGACGCTGCTTCCAGTACAAGCCTTGCCCTCTGTACAATCGGAGCGTCAATCATCTTCCCTCTCAGGGAAATTGCGCCTTTTCCCTGGCGTTTGGCTTCTCCGATGGCTTCAAATACCTCCCTTGCGTAGCGTATCTCCTTCTCCCCCGGGCTGAAGATGCGGTTTACATCCTCCACATGGCGGGGATTGATAACCGCCTTACCTGTATAGCCCAGCCCCTTGGCCAACCTGGCATCTTTTCTGAGCCCCTCCATATCTTCCACATCCGTAAACGGGGTATCATATGCCTCTATGCCGGCAGCCCTGGCTGCACACACCAGACGGCCCCTGGCATACAGGATTTCCTTTCCTTCCTTTGTCCGTTCACATCTTAAATCCGCGGTCAAATCCTCCGCCCCCAGGTAAAGTGCTTCCATCCGCGGTGATGCGGCCGCTATCTCATAGGCATGCTCAATCCCCATGGCTGTTTCCAGCAGCGGTATCAGCTTAATCTTACCCGCATCCATTCCGTTTTTCTCTTCTATTTCAGTGATTTTCCGGTCCAGCTTTCTGATGTAATCCCCATCGCTGACCTTAGTTGGCATGATAACTGCAGGCCTGAGAGGCACCATCTCCTGAAGGTCCTCCTCCCAGTAGGGAGTATCCAGTGCATTGATTCGGACAATGATTTCACATCTGCCGAAATCAAGGGAACCCAGAGCTGACTTCACCAGAATCCTGGCAGCGTCCTTCTGGTCAGGCGCCACCGCATCTTCCAAATCAAATATAATGCTGTCCGCTCCCAAAAGACCGCCGTTCACAATCATATTGGGATTATTTCCCGGTAAGAATAGCATAGTACGTCTCATATAGCCTCCTCCTTTGACGCCCTGCGAAGAGCCGTCTCAACCCTGGCCCGGATTGTGCAGTCCAGTGCGCCGTGGTCATTGGCCTGAATGAAAGCTGCCTCTGCTTCCAGTGACTTAGCCACTTCCCGGATTGTCCTTATGATATCGTCCCCAAACTGCTGGTACACCGAAGATTGAAGTTCAATATGTATGCCGTGCTCAGCCGGCTGGACAACTACCATGATATCGCTGGATTCCAGTGTACCCGCTACGGCATTTTTATTAATTACCATGTCTCTTCCCCTTTTTTCTGTGCTATCTTATATTGGATACAAAATAATAGTTAAAATATAGTTCCATACACTACAACGTATGGAACTCCTTCTTAATCAACCGGATAACCTGGCCCACTTCTTCTCTTGCCTCTTTCCCCAACGGCTGATTTGGCGCAATGGGATTTCCCACGGGGAACCCTTGAAGCTCCAGGCCTGCTTTTACGCAGGCAGCCAGATTATATTTCTGAAAAACACGGTTCACTTCCCACATGGTTCTCTGCAGCCTGAATGCTTCGTCCCAGCGTTTCCGGGCGCATAATTCATACAGCATGACGCTCTCCTTTGGCAGCAGGCAGGCAGGACCGGCCATCCATCCGGCCCCGCCAAGCATCATGACAAATACAGGAACATGGGCGGATGCACTGAATATCTTCAAATCGTTTCCAACTATATTAGACAATTGAAGAAGTCTCCCGGTATTGCCGGATGCATCCTTATAGTAATTAATATTTGATATTTGGGACAGTTTTTTCAGCGTGGGAATCTCAATCTCAAAACCTGTAAACTTAGGGTTATTGTATACGACTACCTGGCAGGACACTGCTCCTGCAATGCCTGCAAAATAGCCGTATATCCCATCCTGCTTTAATGGGAAATACACGTTCAGGATTCCCAGGATTCCATCCACTCCCAGCCGTTCAAATTCAGAGGCCTGAAATGCGGCATCCCTGTTTGTGGAAGCCGCAACCCCGGCAACCACAGGCACCCTGTGGGCCGCGGCTTCCACCACAATTCTGACAATTTCCCTGCGCTGTTCCCAGTCCAGGTAAAAGAACTCCCCGGTGCTTCCCAAAGGGGTAAGTCCATGAACGCCGCATGCAATGAGATGGTCCACCAGATTGCGAAGTACCTGTTCCTTTACGTTCCCGTCCTCGTCCACGGGTGATACAAGATATGGGAATATCCCTTTCCACTGTGTAAATGCCATGATTCTCCCTGCTCTCCCATTATTTTATGAAATGTACTTCCTGGCAGATTCTCCCGTAAACCTTGTCCTTTTTCTCGTTGAACCTTACCTTGTTCTCTTCAAAAAGATTCCGTCCATATGTGTCAATGGATACAATGAGGGGACCAAACTCCCTGACCCTGCATGTCCAAAGAGTCTCCGGCATTCCCAAATCCAGCCACTCAGCCTGCTCGATTTCTTCCACGCTGTCAGCTGCCACCACTGCACAGCCCGCAGGAAATACACAGTGCAGGGCTTTATATTCTTTACACCCTTCCTCTGTTCCCTTACCCATGCCGCCCTTTCCCACTACAAGGCGCACGCCTGTTTCCCGGATGAATTCCTTCTCAAACTTCTCCATGCGCATGCTGGTGGTGGGTCCCACCGAAACCATTTCATACCGGCCTTCCTCCAGGGGGCGTATGATTGGACCGGCATGCAGGATGGCTCCGCCCTCCAGATTCACGGGCAGTTTCCGTCCGCCTTCAATAAGACGCCTGTGGGCAACATCGCGGCAGGTGGTTATATGTCCTGTGAGATATATAATATCACCTATATGAATATCCTCCAAATCTTCCGCCTTTATTGGCGTGGTTAATATTTTTTTAGCCATTACAGAGTCACCCCCTTATGAGAAATGATGGTATACTTCAAATCCTTATCAAAGATAATATGTCCCTTCCTGTGGGACCAGCATCCCACGTTTACTGCCACGCCTATGGTGGATGGATGCCTGGCCGTGTTTTCAATATGTACGCCCATCACGGACATTCTGCCTGATACCCCCTGGGGCCCCAGACCGATTTCATTGATGCCATCCTCCAGAAGTTTTTCCAGCTTAGCCGCCCTCTCATTTGGATTTCTGGTTCCCAGAGGTCTGAACAGCGCCTTTTTTGACAGTAAGGCAGCGGTTTCCACTGAAGTTGCCACACCCACACCCACCAGCAAAGGCGGGCAGGCATTTAATCCGTAACTGGTCATCACATCCAGCACGAATTTCGTGACCCCCTCATATCCCTGACCCGGCATAAGGACCATGGCCTTGCCGGGCAGGGAACAGCCGCCGCCGGCCATATAGGAATAAATCTCGCAGGTATCGCATTCCGGAACAATCTCCCAAAATATGGTAGGGGTCCCCGTTCCAACATTCTTACCCGTATTATATTCGTCAAATGTCTCCACGCTGTTGTGACGCAGGGGTGCGTCAAATGTTGCCCTGACCGTCGCCTCCTTAAGAAGCGTTTCCACGAAATCAATCAGAGGAAACCTGGTGCCGCATTTCACAAGATACTGCAGGACCCCTGTATCCTGACAGCAGGGGCGGTCCAAAAGAACTGCCAATTCCTGGTTTCTGAACATGGTGTCATAGATGGTCTTGGGCAATTCTCCTGTCTCCAGCGCCCTGAGCTCCTTCAGTTTTTCCGTCACATCATCAGGCAGCACCTTTCCGCTGTACCCCACGAATTTCGCCATGATATCTGTCATATATTCCACGGCCTCTGTCTTTGTCATCATTTCCTCCCCTCCTTTCATGCCTGCTCTACCTTCATATAATCTTTGACACTGTCAATAATTGGGGCCATGCATTCTTCCTTGCGGGAAGCATAAAATTTCTTGTTGTCCACAAACATGTTATTTCCCTCTGTGTCAATGGATACAATCAGAGGACCAAACTCCTTGATTTTCATCACCCACAGACATTCCGGCATCCCCAGTTCCCGCCAGTATACATTCTTTATTTCTTCCACATGTGCTGCCGCGGATACGGCGCATCCTCCCGGGTATACGCAATGGATTGCCCCATATTTCTTACATGCCTCAGAGGTTTTTTCACCCATTCCTCCCTTTCCCACCTGGATTTTGACCCCTGTAAGGCGGATAAAATCAGCTGCGTCTGCCTCCATCCGGATGGAAGAGGTAGGGCCGATGGAAATCATGGTGTTCTTTCCCGGTTCTTCCCTGATAATAGGTCCTGCATGCATGATGGCGCCCCCGGTAAAATCATAGGGACAGGCAAGTCCCTCATGAACCACACGGTGATGGACGTCATCACGCCCTGTTACCAGCTCTCCCGACAGATAGATGATGTCTCCTGTTCTCAAATCTTTAATATCCTCGGTAGTAACCGGTGTAGTCAATATCTTTTTCATAGCGTTACCCCCTTATATGTCGGCATCTCATAAGACAAATCATTGTGGAATCGGATTACGCCCCGGCGGTGGGCATAACATGCCACATTCACGCCGATGGCAATGGTGGCTGTATGGCGCGCAGATGATTCTATATGTACCTCCATGGCAGCACAGTTTCCCCTAAGGCCCTGAGCCCCGATTCCCAGCTTGTTAAGTCCTTCCAGCAAATCCGTTTCCAGCTTTGCTCCCTTTGGGTGAGGATGGCTTGTGCCAAGCGGTCTCAGATAAGCTTTCTTGGACAAAAGAGCTGCATTCTCGGCATTATGTCCCAGACCCACGCCCACAATCAGGGGAGGACATGCATTGATGCCCAGGTCGGACACAGCATCAAACACATACCTGATGATGGCTGCGTAACCGTCAGAGGGCTTGAACACCTGGGAACGCCCCGGCAGACAGCAGCCGCCGCCTGCAAAATACGTTATGATTTCCAGGTCATCATTATCCGGTACAATGTCCCAGTTAATCCATGGCATCCTTTCTCCTGTGTTGTCATTGGTGTTCCTCTCCTCAAAATAATTCACTGTGTTCTGACGCAGGGGAGCACTGTACGTTGCATTATGTGTGGCCTTTCTCAGGCTTTCCGCTACCATATCCTGATATGCGAATCCCGTTCCCATCTTAATGTAGAAATGCAGGAGTCCTGTATCCTGACAGCATGGCCGGCTAAGTTTTTCTGCCATATCCAGGTTTTCAAAATACGCATTATAAATCACTTTCTGGATATCATTATCTTCCTTTTCCCCGCACTCCTTCAACTTCGCATACACGTCATCGGGAAGCCGCTTGCTGCTCATTGCAATGAATTTCTCCATGATGTCCGTAAACTTTTGCTTTGCATCTTCGTGTGTCATAGTCCTATACCTCACTCTGTTTTATCCTAATATGTTAACCAGGGTCATGCTGATTGGCTCTATGTATGTGATTGCCAGTAAAGATATAATCAGGGCAATCAAATAGGGCATGATGGCCTTTACCAACGCTTCAAATTTAATGTCCGCTATATTACATGCCACGTACAGACAGTTGCCTACCGGAGGAGTAATCATACCGATTGCCATGTTCACGATAAATACGATACCTACCATATACGGATTCACGCCCACACTTGTAAGCACCGGCAGAAGAATCGGCGTCAGAAGCGCGATTGCTGCGGATGAATTGAGAAAACAGCCCGCAATCAGGACCACGATATTAAACAGGAACAGCAGGACATATTTATTGGTGGTAAAAGACAGAAGGGATGCCGCGATGGCCTGTGGTATCCTGGCCATGGTAAGTACATATCCAAAGGTGGAGACAGTCGCCATAATCAGCATGATGACCGAAGCTGCCATGGCTGAATTACACACCACCTTTGGAATATCACGCCACTTAAGTTCCTTATATACAAATAATCCCACCACCATCCCATATACGGCTGCCACTGCTCCGGCCTCTGTAGGAGTAAAAATGCCGCTGTATATTCCTCCCAGAATAATGACTGGCATAATCAGGGCCCACATACTGTCCAGGCATATATGCAGTACTTCCTTGGGGCTCTTCTTCTCCTTTATTACAGGTACGTTGTTCTTCTTCGCATACAGGTACGCCACCACCATCATTGCCAGTCCCATCAAAAGGCCCGGACCCACACCTGCCAGAAACAGGGTGCTGACTGATGTATTAGCCAGAACACAGTATGTAACCATGGGTATGCTGGGAGGTATTACCTGTCCCACGGTTCCCGCAGCCGCCACCGTTGCGGCCGCAAAGGTTTTCTCATAGCCGCTGTCCTTCATCTCGGGAACCATGATTCCTCCGATGGCTGCCGTAGTAGCCGGACATGAACCGGATATGGCTGCAAAAAACATGGATGCCCCAATGGCCACCATGGCCAGTCCGCCTGTAATTCGGCTGAAGATTAAATTTACAAATGTAACCAGCTTCTTGGAAATTCCCCCTTCACCCATCATGTTTCCTGCCAGGATGAAAAAGGGAATTGCCATAAGCGGGAAGGAGTTGATTCCATTAAACATGGACTGGGCCGTTACAATCAAAGATGAATTCAGACCTGTCAAGATTGCAATCACCGCTGCTAGGCCAAGAGCCACAGCAATGGGAACTCCCAGAAACATGAGTACGAAAAAGCTTCCGAATAACAACCCTGTCATGAGGCGTCCTCCCTCCTCTCTCTCTTCAGTATTTCAAAGATATGTAAGAAATAGCTTACTGCCATTCCAAGACATCCCAGCATCATTCCCAGATAGACAAAGGCCATGGGAAGCTTTAGTGCAGGCGATGTCTGGGCGCTGAGTTTATCCCATTGAGCACAGCAGTAATATAGCACCATGATGAAAAATCCAATGGATATCAAATCACAGAGCACCTTCATCCCCTTCCTTACCGTTTCCGGAAACAGGTTCTGAATCAGTTCAACCCCTATATGCTGGCCCTTTCTTGCTCCCACATAACCAGCAATAAAGGTCATCCAGATGAACAGGAACCTGGCCCCCTCCTCAGACCAGGCCAGAGGGGATTTAAACACGTACCTGGCCAGCACCTGGACAAATATGAAAAGCGTCATGCCGCCCAGTATCAATGCCGAGAACGCCTCCATAATCTTGTCCACCACATGGACTACTCTGCCCACACAATTCCCCATGAAATCACACTCCTCCTATTTAACAGCTGCCTGAATTTCCTCAATCAGGGTTCCATACTGGTCTTTAAATGCCTCGTACACCGGCTGGACAGCTGTCTTGAACGTACTCATGTCATCCACTACGTTCACATTGACGCCTGCATCCTTTATCTGCTGAAGCTCCTGGTCCGCACTGTCTATGGCCAGCTTCCTCTGGTACTCAGCTGCTTCCTGGGCCGCCTCCAGCAGCGCTTTCTGGTCGTCTCCGCTAAAGGAATTGAATTTATCCAGACTCATAATCAGCGGCTCTGCCGTGAAAATATGATGGGTCACGGAATAGTAGTCATTTACTTCGTTATATTTGTTATTGACAAAGATGGCGGATGGATTCTCCTGACCGTCAACCGTCTTTAGCTGCATGGCTGTGAACACCTCAGATACGGCCATTGGTGTGGGAACCGCGCCCAATGTCTCAAATGTTTTCAGGAATACCTGGCTTTCAGGAACACGAATTTTCAGTCCCTTCAAATCCTCCGGTCCGGTTATGGGCTTAACAGAATTGCTGATGTCTCTGAATCCGTTGTACATCCAGCATAATATCTTAAAGCCTTTGGCCTCAGCCGCTGCCCTCAGCTCATCGCCTACGTCTCCATCCAGAACCGTAAACGCCTGGTCCGCATTCTCAAACAGGAACGGAAGATTCAGAACACCTATCTCAGGTACAAAATTCTCGGCAGACATGGTAGACTCCAGGGCAATATCAAGCGTTCCCATCTGTACAAACTCAATTGACTTTGCACCGGAAGCAATCTGGGATGCGGGATAAACCTCCACTGCAATCCTGCCGCCTGTTTTCTCTGAAACCAGTTCTGCGAAACGCTCGGAACCATACTGGTAAGGATGGGTGGTCGCCCCCACATGATTCAGCGATAATGTAACCTCCGCCTTACCGGCTGGTGCTGTTTCCTTCTCCTGTGATTCTGCCGGTGCTGCTTCAGACGCCTGCTTTGTCCCCTCTGTAGCCGCTGCTGTTGACTGCTGTGCTGTCTGTCCCCCGCATGCCGACAGACCTGCTGCCATGGCTGCTGCCAAAATCAGACTTACTAAGTGTTTTCCCTTCTTCATTGCTTTTCCTCCTTTTTATACATTAATAGCCCCAAAAATTGGATACAAACCTGAAATATATGTTATATCAAATAATGTATCCAATATTTATGTATAAATTATATTAGTATTATGCACAAATGTCAATACCTCTCATCACATTTTTACAGCAAATCTCACAATTCCCTGTTATTCCTCATACTTTGACAGTGTATCCCTCAGACTCCGCATCATATGGTCATGCATCTTTTGTCTGGCTTCCTCTTTATTTCTCATCTCAATCGCCTTCACAATTTCCTTGTGCTCCCCAAATGACACTAAAGCATTATCCTTAAGGCTGGTATTTCTGGCCAGAGAATTAGATATGAAAAGCGTCTTCAGGATTCCTTCCATTCTCTCATTATCAGCCAAAATCCAGATTGCTTCATGTAAATCGTAATTTGAATCGGCGTAATCCTGATAGCGCTCCTCTTCAATGACCTGCTCCATTTTTTTTAAATGGCCGCTCAGGGCGGTCATATCCTCTGCCTCACAGGCCATGGCAGCTGCTTCGCTTTCCAGTATTGCACGCGTCACATAATAATCAGTGACATATTTACGGTCAATCCCCACCACAACTGCCTCCTTATGAGGCATCAGCTGCACCAGGCCTTCCCGTTCCAGGCTCTGTAGGGCCTCCCTGATTGGGGTAACGGAAACTCCCAACCGGGCTGACAAATCGCTTAAAACCAGCCTCTCTCCTGCCTTTAACTCGCTTGTAAGTATTGCCTCCCTGAGAGAATTAACCACCTGCTCCCTGGCAGACCACATTTTGATAGGACTTATATTTTTCATATATACTGTATACAGGTCTCCCTGCATACCTCCTTTCAGGTTCTTATATAGATAGGATTATTTTGTATCCATTATTTGATGATTATAACAGTTATACGTGAATAACGCAACCTTCTGCTCCCCTCCCCCTAGGGATGTTCTCCGCTGCAGTGTTTTCCGTTCATCTTCAGAAACTCCTCCATCCCATCCGCCGGCAGGGGCTTCGAATAATAATATCCCTGTATCTGCTCCACCCCAATATCCTCCACCAGCTGTCTCTGGCTTTCCGTCTCCACTCCCTCGGCAATCACGGTCATTCCAAGGTCCCTGAAGGCATGCACCAGATGCTTTATGGTCATGGCTGAAGTGGGGTTGTCTATGGAAGCCCATACCAGACTTTTATCCAGTTTGATGGTGCCGAACGGGATGCGGATGACGGTGGCGATATTGGAATACCCGGTCCCAAAATCATCCAGTCCCATTTCAATCCCGTGCTTCCTCATCTCAAGGGCAAAATCCGTTACCACCTGCGGATTCTCAGCAAGCGTACTTTCCGTGAATTCAATTTTAATGGCAGACATGGGTGTGCCGTTGCGCTGGATGATTTCCAGTACCTTCCGGGCCAAATCCGGCTGTGAAAACTGGATAGCGGAAAAATTCACATGGATGGCCTCCATGGGCAGTCCTTTTTCTATGAGCCGGTTAATGTATTTACAGACCTGGTCAAGAATCACATATGTAAGTTCAATAATAAGACCTGTCTCCTCTGCAATGGGTATAAATTCATTGGGATAGACCGGTCCTATGGACGTGTGGTTCATACGCATCAGAGATTCCGCATACCGGAACTCCCTGGTCCCCACAGAATAGATGGGCTGGTAATACATTTCCACGATGTGATTGGCAAGCTGCCCCTTCAGTATTCTGATGATTTTCTTTCTACGCTCCAGTTTTTCCAGCATATCCTGGTCACAGTAACAAACCTGTCCATATCTGCCCGTCTTTGCCTGTGACACCGCATATTCAATGGAACTGACCGCTGCCTCCAATGTCTTCACATACTCTGAACGGCGGATAACTCCCATGACGGCCGGAAGCTTAAACTGGTAGTCCTGGTTCTGCCACGGCTGTTTCATACGGGCCTCTATGTCATGGACACACTGACGTATACGTTCCCCGCCCTCATTAATGAATAAAAGCGCAAACTCATCACCGCTGTACCGGTAGACATTTTCCTTTGGCCCCACACTGCACAAAAAGGCACATACCTGCCTTAAGAAGGCATCTCCTCCATGCTGGCCGCATACATTGTTAATCTGCCTGAAATCCCGTATGGATACCACCAGCAGCGTAAAGTCTTTATCCGGATACCTTCTCAGAAGGAGGTCCAGCATGTTGAGCAGTTCCTGACGGTTGGGCACATTGGTGAGATAGTCCAGGGATATCTGACGGTTCTGAAGATGCAGGTAGATAATCAGCAATGCGCAGGTGGCAGCAGAACCGGACAATATAATATCCGGATACATCTGCTGAAAAAGAATTACCAGAACAGCCAATACAGGAAATGCAGCCAATATATGATAAATATGGCTGTCTATGGAACGCCGGTTCCTGACGGCAACAACAATGCAGCCAGCGCAATACGCATAAAAAATAAGATAGGTCAAAAAAATCAGGCTGCCCTGTTCATACCCCTGATTCACAGTGATATCGAAGAGACATTTTGTGAAACAATTGGACAGCACCAGCAAGGTATAGATGGCCCCGGGGATTCCGCCCAACAGAAGCATGCGGTAAAGCTGGGGCTTTTCTTCGTATATAATGGAAATCACATAAAGATAATACACCAGTCCCATGAGAGGCGTCAGTATGAAATACACGGTAGTGACTGACCAGGTGACCCAGACCGGCACCGGTATATAGCCGCACAGCATAAAGGTGGACAGAATGTTGCTAAACATGGCTGCAAAGGTAACGGTCAGGCACCCCTGGAACATTCTGTTCTTCAGGCTTGGCAGATGGCTGCCCTTCCTGGAATACACCCATATGATTCCCAGGATAACCAATGATATTGTTTCCGGAGCTATGTTCCACCTCACCCTTATATACCTGCCGTTTCCCACCTTTCCCCCGCTGTATAAAGCTCCTCTTCCATTTCCCTTTTCTCAACGTATACAAGGTGTCATCATTTCTTAATCATATACCATATTCCTGTTTACATCAATAACTTATATGGAAAATATTTCTTTATTCTTCAGCTTTTGGTTTCCGCCTCTGTGTCCGGGTTGCCGGATTTCATACCGGCCTTCCATCATCCGGCCGGGTGCAAAACATATGGATACCGTGGGAAGCCTTCACTTCTTCTCCCATGCCTGACAACGGAAAAAAGTTCCCGTCTGACATTGCTGCCGGGAACTTTTTCATGACTTTATGTACTGTTCTTAACTTACCTATTATTGTCCTGTCTTTGGTTTAATCTTGACGTTTTATTCATCTGTCTTTCATTTTACCTTTAAAATTCGTAAGGCGGATTTCCGGAAAAATCAGCAATCACACCATGGGGATTCTCCAGATAAAATACCACAAAAATCGGATTGTCAGCCGTATTATACTGGCCCTTAACAATTGGATTAGCCATGCAGGCTTCCTTTACCTCCATATTGTTTTCAAAGACAGCCTTACCGTGAAGACGCAGCCACGCATAGGAGGCATCCGAAACAGATATCTCTACTTCCGGGTTGGCCTGCATGTCCTTGTATACTTCCTTCTGATTATTGGTGCAGAACCACAGCTTTCCATCCTTTTCAAAACAGAACATGAACGGACGGCACTTTGCCTTTCCATCCCTTCCCACGGTTCCCAGATACTGCACAGGGTTTGCCTGTAAAAAATCAACTACTTTATTCATGATAAGTTCCACCCTTCCTCTTATTTGTTTATACCTGTATTATAAAATACAGACTGCATGCTCACAAGAACGCACTTTAAAGTGGGATAGGTACCTTACAGTGCCATAGTATAATAAAGATACTGTCATTTTACAATTTTTTTAAGGTATTCTAATACTTTTTGTTGAAAAATCCCAATAACTCTGCTACAATCCCATTAAGAAGAACTTATCTTAACCAAATTTAGGAGGGTATTATGGAACAAATGTTATTCTTAGTCCCGGTAGTGGGGCTGCTGGGACTCCTGTTTGCCATCATTTTAAGGCAGCAGGTCATCAAGGAGGACCCGGGTACGGACAAGATGCGTGAGATTGCCGACGCAATCGCAGAGGGCGCCAACGCGTTTCTGGCATCCGAATACCGTATTCTTGTCATCTTTGTAGCTGTGTTATTCTTTGTTATTGGTCTTGGAACACGGAACTGGATTACAGCCGGATGTTTCCTTGTGGGAAGCGGATTTTCCACCATGGCCGGATATCTGGGCATGAACGCCGCCATCCGTGCCAACAGCCGTACGGCTAACGCCGCCCGCACATCCGGTATGCACCGGGCGCTGGCCCTTGCATTCTCCGGCGGAAGCGTTATGGGAATGGCCGTGGTAGGTTTAGGCCTGCTGGGCGTAGGTGTGCTCTACATACTTACAAGGGACGTATCTGTTTTATCCGGATTCAGCCTGGGTGCTTCTTCCATCGCACTTTTTGCCCGTGTGGGAGGAGGCATTTACACCAAGGCAGCCGATGTTGGCGCTGACCTGGTAGGTAAGGTTGAGGCCGGCATCCCCGAGGACGACCCACGTAACCCTGCTGTTATTGCAGACAACGTAGGCGATAATGTAGGCGATGTGGCCGGCATGGGAGCCGACCTGTTTGAATCCTATGTAGGTTCCCTGATTTCAGCCCTGACACTGGGCCTTGTGTTCTATCAGGAAGCCGGCATTGTTTTCCCGCTGATGCTTTCAGCATGCGGTATTATTGCCGCCATCATAGGCGCTCTGTTAGTCAAGAGCATCGGTAACTCCGACCCGCACAAGGCATTAAAAACCGGCGAGTACAGCGCAACCGCACTGGTAGTGGTCTGCTCCCTTGTCCTCAGCCGTATGTTTTTCGGCAACTTCATGGCAGCCTTTACCATCATTACCGGCTTATTGGTGGGCGTGCTGATTGGTGCCGTCACCGAAGTATATACATCCGGCGACTACCGCTTTGTGAAGAAGATTGCCAAGCAGTCTGAAACCGGCTCCGCCACCACTATTATCAGCGGCCTTGCAGTGGGAATGCAGTCAACAGCCATCCCCATCCTGCTGGTATGCGTAGGTGTTCTGATTTCCAACAAGCTTATGGGACTCTACGGAATTGCCCTGGCAGCCGTAGGCATGCTGTCCACCACAGGAATCACCGTAGCTATTGATGCTTACGGACCCATTGCCGACAATGCAGGCGGAATCGCAGAGATGGCCGGCCTTGACAAGTCTGTCAGGGATATTACCGACAAACTGGACTCTGTGGGCAATACAACTGCTGCTATCGGCAAAGGCTTTGCCATCGGCTCCGCAGCCCTTACAGCACTGGCTCTGTTTGTCTCCTACGCCGAGGCTGTAAAGCTCACTACCATTGACATCCTCAATGCCCATGTCATTGTAGGACTTTTCATTGGCGGTATGCTCACCTTCCTCTTCTCAGCCATGACCATGGAATCCGTATCCAAGGCAGCGCATCAGATGATTGAGGAAGTACGCCGTCAGTTCAGGGAAAAACCCGGCATCCTTAAGGGAACAGACCGCCCTGACTACGCTTCCTGTGTATCCATCTCCACCAAAGCAGCCCTTCGCGAGATGTTCCTGCCGGGTCTGATGGCAGTACTGGCGCCTCTGGCAACCGGCCTTATACTGGGTCCGTCCGCTCTTGGCGGACTTCTGACCGGAGCCCTTGTAACCGGCGTATTGATGGCCATCTTCATGTCCAACTCCGGCGGAGCCTGGGATAACGCAAAGAAATACATCGAAGAAGGAAATCACGGCGGCAAAGGCAGTGATTCACACAAAGCCGCTGTAGTGGGCGATACCGTAGGCGACCCGTTTAAAGATACCTCAGGTCCTTCCATCAATATTCTTATTAAGCTGATGACCATTGTATCTCTGGTGTTTGCTCCTCTGTTCCTGCAGTTTGGAGGATTGATTTAACCAAAAAAATAACCGTTTTACGGCTGTATAAACAGTTAATGGGAAGGAAAATCCATGTTCTGGATTGTCCTTCCCATTGTTTTGCTTATAAAATATTGCTGAAAGGCCGCACCAGGCGAAAACCTCCCCTCAATCCACTCCCATCACTCATCAAAAATACTCACGATTTCCCCATCCAAAATCCGGTTCATGTTCTTTACAGCACAGAAATTACCGCACATGGAACAGGTGTCCTCCTTTTCCGGCTTGGCTGATTCCCGGTATCTCCTGGCTTTTTCCGGGTCAATGGCCAGCTCAAACATGCGCTCCCAATCCAGATTCTTCCGGGCTGTGCTCATTTCGCGGTCCCACTGTGCCGCCCCTCTGATACCCTTTGCAATATCCGCTGCATGGGCAGCAATCTTGGATGCCATGATGCCCTCCCTGACATCGTCCAGGTCCGGCAGCCTCAGATGTTCAGCCGGCGTCACATAACAGAGAAAGGATGCACCGGCAGCAGCAGCCAGAGCACCGCCTATAGCCGCAGTGATATGGTCATATCCCGGCGCAATATCTGTCACCAGAGGACCGAGGACATAAAAGGGAGCACCCTGACAGATGGTCTGCTGTATTTTCATATTGGCCTGAATCTGGTCCAGGGGCATGTGTCCCGGTCCTTCTATAATGACCTGCACATTTTTCTCCCATGCCCTTCTGGTCAGCTCTCCCAGCGTTACCAGTTCCTCAATCTGGGAAATATCCGAGGCATCCTCAATACAACCGGGCCGGCAGGCATCTCCCAGGCTCAGGGTCACGTCATAAGCCTGGCAGATATCCAGTATCTCATCAAAATGCTCATAAAAAGGATTCTCCTCCCCTGTCATTTCCATCCAGGCAAATATAATGGAACCGCCCCTGGAAACAATGTTGGTAAGACGCCGCGCCCTCTTGAAGCGCTCTGATGTCTGCCGGTTGATTCCCACATGGATGGTCATAAAATCCACCCCATCCTCTGCATGCATCTTTACAATGTCCAGCCACTCCCGGGATGTAATCTCCTTCAGCGGCTTGTGGTAATAGACCACTGCATCGTAGATGGGAACCGTGCCGATGATTGCAGGGCACTGGGAAGTCAGCATTCTCCGGAATGTGCGGGTATCCCCCCATGAGCTCAGGTCCATGATGGACTCAGCCCCCATTTTTACTGCGTTGTTTACCTTCTGTAATTCCATGTCCAGGTCTTTGCAGTCCCTTGACGTGCCAAGGTTCACGTTGATTTTTGTCTTAAGCCCGGACCCGATTCCATTTGGCTCCAGACAGGTATGCAGCCGGTTGGCAGGAACAGCCGCCTTGCCCTCTGCCACCAGCTGCATCAGCTCTGCAGGCTCAAACCGTTCTTTTTCCGCCACCTTTTTCAGTTCTTCTGTCAAAATCCCTTTCCTGGCCGCGTCCATCTGCGTGGTATAATCCATCTCTTCCTCCTCTTTGCCCTGGCAGGCAGGCGGATAAAAATAAGGTTCAAACATGTCCCATTAAACATTGATTCGCTTCCCGCTGTATGTCCGGCCCGGTTCCCGTGTGCATGTACATTCCTGCAATGTGCCGCCGGACCGTATATCCCCCGGAGCGTGTACCGCCGGACATGCTTCAGGCTGCAAAAAAGGCCCATACCCGTAAGGAATGGACCAATCATATTATGCAGACTTATGCATACTCCATATTTCCCTACGTTGGCATTATCCAAATCAGGTTTAATAGGTCGAAGTTCGATTACTTCCTCTCAGCCTGCTCCACAAGCTCCCTGTTGTAATATATTGAATACAGCAGCTTCCCTACTCTATCCGAAAGACATTTCTGCCTTACTCTGTAAGTTTATACGGAAAACAACGGCTTGTCAACCATTATTCCCAAATGCATCCGGGAGAGCGCCCATACCGGACAGGAAACTGATGCCGGCAATGACTCCCCTCCCCCAGCCTGCCACAAACCGGTAACGCTACTGCTAACATCCTGCGAATCCCGTCATGCCAAGCCCTGACACAATCTCATCCGCCAGTCCGTCCAGGGCCTTCACCACCTCGTCTATCTGTTCCGGCTTCATGTTGTCAATATGGAACCCTCCGGTACAGACCACCACCCTGCCGGTTGCCCTGCACAGTTTCTCTGCCAGCCTCCGGCACAGGGCCTCATCCTTGTGGCCTGTCAGGTTCAGTATGGATGACGTTGCGCTTATGGTTCCGTCGCCTGTCAGGGACGGCCTTGGCACTGCCTGGACCGTGCATCCGATATGGGGCTTATCCCCGCCCTGGATGCATGCCAGGATATCCTCCCCTAAAAAAGCAGCGCCTGCCTCCATATAAGAACAGGACAATTCCTTTCGTCCCACTATAATCCACTCCATCTGCGGTACTCCTTTCCCTCTATTCCAAACGGCTCCAGCAGCTTGGAGGCAATATGATAAATCATCTGGTCCATATGTTCCGGCCTGTGATAAAAGGTCATCATAGGAGGAATGATTCTCACGCCGGGCATCAAGGAAAGCTCATACATATTCCTTAAATGAATGGGACTTAACGGAGTCTCCCTGGCTGCCAGAACCAGTGTCCTCTGCTCCTTGATGGTTACGTCCGCTGCACGCAGAATCAGGTTCTCCGCATATCCTGCGCGGATTCCGGCAATGGTTTTCATGCTGCACGGCACAACCAGCATTCCTGCTGTGGCAAAGGAACCGCTGGCGGGCCCGGCTCCAATCTGGTCCGGTTGCAGCACATGGTCCGCCAGTGCCTCCACCTGCTCCACGGACAGATTCGTTTCCTGGCCCAGCGTAAGCACAGCACTGTCACTCATAATCAGATAGGACTCATATTCCGGCTGTTCCCCTATAAGCTCCAGGCATTTCACCAGGACGGGCATTCCGCTTGCGCCTGTGGCCCCGACTATAATCCTCTTTCCCATATGCGTCTCCTGTTATCTCCCCGGCTGCTTCACCCATGCAGACGGGTCTAATTCCATAAACCTGGCCCTCACAAATCGGTCCTTCTGGTCAAAGGGGACCGTACAGTCAAAAATGGTCTTGCATGCAATGCCATGATCCCTTATGCTTGGGGAAAACCTGGGGTCATTGGACGGGTCCAGAGGATGGCATCTCACCCCCGGAATGGTGATGGTATCCACATCTCCCTGGAACCGTGTATTCATGGCCCAGAGTACGTCGTTCATATCAAAACAGTCCACATCCTCATCCACCAGGAAAATATGCTTAAGTTCGCTGAAAGCGGAAAACGCCAGAAGAGCTGCCTGCCTCTGTCTGCCTTCATCACTGGCTACAGATTTTTTAAACTGGAGCACTGCCATGTATTTCCCTCCCCCGGCGGAACAGCAGTATACATTCTGAAGCCTTCCCGGCATGGCCTTTTCCACCATACCAAATATGCTGGCCTCCGTTGGTATGCCGGCCATGGACACATGCTCCTCGCTGGGTCCTATACAGGTCTGCATGATGGGGCGCTCCCTGTGGGTGACGGCCTTGACCTTGATAAGCCAGCACTGGTCGCTGGCCGGTCCCGTGTAACCGGGAAACTCCGGCATGGCAAAGCCTGTATGGCTGTTCTGGTCCTCCTTAATTCTCACACCAGGAATGACCTCGCCCTCAATAACATATTCTGCATTGGCTATGGCCATCTCATCCACGGTCAGGCATCTGCACAGTTCCACCGGCTCTCCCCGCAGCGCTCCTGCCACTGACAATTCATCATACCCCAAAGGCGTGGTGGGCGGCTCAAAACAGGAACCAATCTCAATGGCCGGGTCCACGCCAATGCTGATGGAAATAGGCAGCCTGCGTCCCAGCTCCTCCGCTCTCTCCGCCATAGCGCCGATATGCCTGGCGCCCGGTGTAAAGAAAATAGACAGCTCATCCTTTCCCTGGATACAGAGCCTGTGGATGGTAACATCGTGGGCGCCTGTATCCGGGTGGGCTGCATAACACATTCCAAGCGTAATATACGGGCCTGCGTCATAGGGCGTGTTGGTTGGCGCCGGAACCAGCTTATACAGGTCAAACCCAGGTTCATCCGCCCGGTGCACCACCTGCTGGCAGACAGGCTCACTCTGACACATCACAGGCGGAACCGGCTTCTCCACACTGCGGCACAGCATCTTTCCCAAATCCTCCGGCTTGCAGTCCAAAAGGGCTGCCACACGTTTCCTGCTGGCCAGCACACCAATGGCAACGCTGGCATCCGGATGTCCCTTTACATTGTGAAAAATCATGGCAGGGCCTTCCCTGGTAGGCCGTTTTACCGTACCTCCTGCTCCTACATACCGGTACACACCTGATAATTGAGCCATGGGCTCTACTTCCACATCTGTCTCCAGAAGCTGCCCCGGCAGCTCTGCCAATAATTCCAGCGCGCTTCTCAAATCCCTGACTTTCTTTGACATATCAAAATCCCCTCTCCGGCTTATCCTGTCATCCGCCTTTTTTATTTTTTCAGCATTGGCTGGGATATTTCATGCATTGATAATCCATCCATGTCATTCCACCCCTGCGGTTCTGCTGTTACTCTATTTCACATCTTACTTGAAAAAGCCTGGAGAATCAATTCATCTTATGGTATAATTGTTTCCAAAATGGAATGAATCAACAAGCCAGCCGGAACATAAGGGAAACAGGTGCAAACCTTAATATGCCGTCCCCTATGTACCAGAAAGGAACGGACGACAGATATGACCTTTGAACAACTGGATTATTTTATTGCGGCCGCCCAGTGCGGCACCTTTTTAGACGCCGCGGAAACACTGCACATCAGCCAGTCCGCCCTGTCCAAACAAATCATGAAGCTGGAAAAGGAGCTGGATATCCAGCTTTGGGACAGAAGCCGGCGCTCCGCTGTCCTGACAGAGGCAGGGCGCATGTTTTACCAGGAAGCCCTGAACCTGTCAGGGGAATACAAAAAAGCCCTCCTTCGAATCAGTGAATTCAAGGAACAATCAAGTCAGAAGCTGTCCATCGGTACTCTTCCTATCCTGTCCCAGTACCATCTCACAGCCATGCTGAAGGATTTTGCAGACAGTCATCCGCAAATCCATCTCATGCTGGAGGAAGTTGAGGAACATGACCTGCTCAGGGGATTTTCCAACAATGCCTATGACTTCATCATCACCCGCAGCAATATGCTGGACAACAAAAACCATACCTTCCGGACGCTGGCAGAAGACAGGCTGGTTGCAATCCTTCCCGAAAACCACAGACTGGCCGGAAGGCCTGTCATTTCCCTGGATGATATTGCAGGGGAGGGATTCATACTAATGCATACCTACACGTCCATCTATGATTTCTGCATGGACCTGTTCCGTGAAGCAGGAATCCGGCCTCATCTGCTCCGCACGGCACGCATGGAATCCATCATCAGCGCCGTGGCTGTCCGTGAAGGCATCAGCCTGCTGCCGGAAGAAAATTTCAGGCTGTTCCAGTACCGGGACATTGTCTCTGTTCCCATTGATACTCCCCGCACGCTGTCCATCGGCATAGCCGGCAAAAAGCAGGGCCGGATATCATCCGCCATGGCCGAATTCCTCCGTTACGCCGACGGATATATACGATAATCCTGAGCCCTGCCAGTACCCTGCGCATCTGCCCTGCCGGTACCCTGCGCATCTGACCTTCCGCTGTCTATCTGTCTACTCCTGAACTACGGCCCACATGCGGACAGGCAGCCCTGTCGCCCCCTCAATGGGAGGAAATACGGCAAACACAATGGCTCCGGCCGCAGGCACCTGGTCCAGATTGCACATAACCTCCACCTGCAGCTTGCCCTTGTCCAGCAGATAGCGCTCGCAGGCCAGGTCCCCTGACCGGGCTGCCAGCACCGAGGCATCGGTGTCCAGGGTTTCATGCCCATTGGCGGCCGCATTCCGCACCTCATAGATATATCTCAGCGCCTCCATGGACCACCCCGGAAAATGCTCTCCGCCCTCCTGGTCATAATTGGAGATGGCATCCATATCCGGCCAGCGTCCGCTCCATCCGGTATACAGGGCCACAAACGCTCCATCCGGTATATCCCCGTACTCAGCCTCAAATTTCTTGATGTCCTCCACGGACACGGCGTATTCCGCATTTTCCTTCACCTTTTCAGAGATATCAATGACTACCAGCGGGAAAACCATGTCCCTGACGCCGTACTGCTCCGATAGTGCCTTCCCTTTGATAAAATGTCCCGGAAAATCAATGTGTGTACCGAACTGCCCGGGAAATTTGAAGGTCTGAATCAGGCATTCCAGTTCATTTCCCCAGTCATATACGGTTTTTGACAGTTCCACTGCCCCCTCCGGAATCCCTCCCCAGTACGGGCTGTCGTTGTTAAGCGGATGGGACAGCTCGACCCAGCGGTATGTTTTTAGCCTCTTTAAATCTTCCCATAACTGATACATATTCCGGTTCCTCCTGTGGTATTTTGTAATTCCAATGATTTCATTATAACCTGTACCCCGGGCCATTACAAGAAAAACAGGGTTCCGGATTGGAGTATATGATTCCCGCACAGGGTTATGCCAACCTATTGCTCCAATCTCATAATCAGCCGTTCCAGCACGGTTCTGACAGCCGCCGGGTCCTTCCGCCCCGGCGGCACTCTGCGCCATCCCTGTTCCAGGGTGATATAGGCTGCGCCGCAGAGTGTGGGTTCCCGGCACAGTCTGAATCCCTCACAGTCCATCTGGACCATCCAGGATGTGCCTCTGCACCAGCAGTTCATGGCCGGAAGCCGGATGTCATCATCCTCCGCCGCCAGAAACAAGCGGTAAGAGGGAAACGCATCCATACGCAGGGCTAATTCCCTGAGTCCTCTTGCATAATGGGCCGGCGAGACAACCACCTGTTTTTTTCCCAGAAGGGACAGACTGGTGCTGACAAAACATGTATCAGCCCTGTGCTCCATCTCACCCAGCTGCAGAATCTGGATAAATTCTCCCTGTCCGCCTGTCAGCTGGCTCTCCACCAGGTCCCGCAGCAGTCTGTTGATTTCTCTTAACCGGGAAGCCGCCGTGCCCGCTATCCCATTATCCCTCAGTATATCATCAAACAGCTGCTCCCCTGCACTCATGAAGGCCGGCGCCGGAAGATAGGAAAACAGTGTCTCTCCCGCACGTCCCTGCTCCCGCAGCATCCTGGCTGCTTCCGCGCCCAGTCCCATGGAAAGACTGTCAAACATGGGACGGCAGCTGGTAAGGACCATTTCCACCACATTCCTGTGCTGAAGTATGGAATATGCATCTGTATAGACAGTGGCGGAGGTCTGTTCCGGGGACATGGACATGCCTGCAATGCTCATGGCGTGTTCCAAAATAAAGAAGGAAAACCAGTAAATATTCTCATCATAATACTGATGGTAAAACCACCTGGCATTGCGGTGAAATATAAGAGGGCTGCACAGCTGAAAAAACGCCACGAACTTGTCAACCGATATGGAAAAATGCAGGGCCGCCTTGAAAACGAATCCCCGGTCCAGCAGCCGCACCATCCTGCTCACCCATTCCCTGGCATAGGCAGTGTCCTCCAGCAGCCATCCGGTCTGCTCCGAATCCACATAAAACAGCTCTCCCGGCGTCTCCATGGCCTCTGCAATCTCCAGAAGGTCGGAGATGGCCTGGCGCCTGCCCTCCCCGCTGGTGTATATGGCAATCTCCGCTGTGCAGAGTGCTTCGGCGCGGATGGTAAATGCCTTTGGCACGGTAAAATGCCGGTCATTCAGTACGCGGCAAAGCAGTTCTGCTGTTCCGGACGGCGTGCCCTCTTCTGATATGCTCCCCCCTTCCTCCTTCCCGGCTTCTCCCTTTGGCTCCTCCAGAGGCACCAGGGAGCGAAGCGCATCTGCCAGGGCCATGGGGTTCTGCTCCAGCAGCATACCGCACACCTCTTTAAAGTAAACGGATTTGGCGCTGAGCCGTCTGCTTCCGCTGCGCCATTTGCTCACAAGGCTGGCGTCCACGTGAAGCCTTCTGGCCAGGGACGCTGTGGACAGTCCCAGACGGTCCATCAGGTATCCCAGGGTGGATAATTTTCGTTCTGTCATGGAATCCTCCTCTCCGAAAACATCTGTCTGTCCCTCCAAACCGCTGACAGACAGCTGTCATGGTACCAGTACTGACAAAGAGGCCAAACCTCTTTTCAAACAGAAAAACCATTGTTATACTATAGACATATCAGCAAGATGCACAAAAGTCAAGAAATAATTAGAATGTTATTAGTTAAAATAACAATCTTTTTAATAGGTCTGGTCCGGAACAGACCTGGCAATCAGAACAACAAAACTGTATATCAAAGAAAGGGGTACACTATCCATGGCAGAGAATAAGGATTATAAATATGTAGACCACTATGATTTCAATGAGGAACTTCTGAAACAGGCATTTGCCGAGGCCCGCAAGATTTACAAGGAGCGCGGCTTCATGCGCAGGATGGGCTTTGGCAAGGCTCCCGCCATTACCACCGTGGATATGGCCAGGGCCTGGATGAGCGAGGGACATCCGTTCACCTGCGACCACTCCGAAGAGGTCTGCGCCAACGCCTTAAAGGTACTGGAAGCCGGCCGCAAGTCAGGCGTTCCCATCTTCCATACCACCACAGGATACATAGGCAAACAGCAGTGGGACCTTCCCCGCTGGGATGAGAAGATACCCATGAGTGCCCTGGATATCAATTCAGAATGGCTGGAAATCGACCCCAAGCTGAAACCGCGTCCAGAGGAGCCGGTCATCCATAAAAAATATGCTTCCAACTTCTTTGGAACCCATCTGGCCCAGACCCTTAATTTCCTGGGTGTGGACACGGTCATCGTTATGGGCGCCACCTCCTGTGCCTGCGTACGGCATACGGTCATGGACTCCACCGGATACGGCTTTAAGACCATTGTTCCGGAAGGCACTGTGGGCGACCGCGTTCCGGGCGTAATTGAATGGAACCTGTTTGACATGGAAGCCAAGTTCGCTGATGTGCTGCCGGTGGAAGAAGTCGTCAAATATCTGGAAGGAATCGATTCCAGTGTTTACACCAAGCACGAACGTCTGCTGGATTAATATTTAACCTGCCGGGCCAAGTTTTTCTAAATATGATACGCCGGTCCCCATGGTCCGGAATCGGCGTATCATAGGTCCATGAAAGGAGCTTATATGAGCCTTCTAATAAAAAATGGAACCATACTGACCGCCGCCAGTGAATTTACAGGTGATATCTATATCGAAGGGGAAACCATCTGCCAAATCGGGACGAATCTGAATGTAAACGCCAGCCAGACCATTGATGCTTCCGGAAAATACGTGATGCCGGGAGGCGTGGATGAACATGTACACTACGGTTCCTTTGGCGGACGCCTCTTTGAGACAGCCGAAGCAGCGGCGGCAGGCGGCACCACCACCATTGTGGATTTTGCCCCCCAGGAAAAAGACGTGCCTCTTCTGGACGCCATCAGGCGGCAGGCAGCCAAAGCAGAACACACCTCATCTGTGGACTTTGCATTCCATGCAGTCATCATGGACCCAAAGGAATCCGTATTTGAGGAAGTCAGGCATCTGCCGGAAGTGGGCGTGGCCACGCTGAAGCTTTTTATGGCATACAAAGGCACTGCATTTTACTGTGACGACGAAGCCATACTGAGCGCCATGATGAATGCAAAGGAGGCAGGCGTCACCATGATGGTCCACGCTGAAAATGCAGACATCATAACCATTCTGACCCGTTATTACCTCAGCCAGGGCAAAACTGCCCCGGTTTACCACTACTATGCCCGTCCTCCCATTGCAGAGGAGGAAGCCACGGGCAGGGCCATTGCCCTGGCAAAGACAGCGGACTGTCCTCTTTTCGTGGTTCATGTCAGCATACGTGAGGCCATGGAAGCCATCAGGGAAGCCCACAACGCAGGGTGGCCCATTTTCGGGGAAACCTGCACCCATTACCTGACCCTGACCACGGACTGCCTGGATAAACCGGGCTTTGAGGGCGCCAAATACATCTGCTCCCCGCCGCTGCGTCCCCAGGAACACGTGGATGCCCTGTGGCAGGCCGTGCGCGAGGGCTGGCTGACCGCGGTGGGGTCCGACCACTGCGCCCTGGACGGAGGATACGAGGGTGCAAAGAAAAAAGGCACCAATTTTTCCAATGTTCCCAACGGATGTCCCGGTGTGCAGGACCGGCTGGCGCTGCTGTGGACCTACGGCGTCTGCACAGGGAAGATTACCCGACAAAAGTTTGTGGAGCTGTTCGCCACCAATCCCGCCAAAGTGGTGGGTCTGCCCAACAAGGGAGAACTGCGTATAGGCGCTGATGCCGATGTGGTAATCTTTGACCCTGACTGGAAGGGAACCATCACCAACAAAGACAGCCTTCACGGCATTGACTATGAACCATTTGAAGGCTTTGAAATCCAGGGCCGGCCGGAGCAGGTCTTCCTGCGCGGCCGTCTGGCAGCCGAGAACGGCAGATTTGTAGGCCAACCCGGCATGGGGCGCTGGCAGAAATGCAAGCCCTATGGCCTGTGTTACGACTACTATCACAAATAAGCGTCCCCGCATATATCCATATGCATAAAAGGTGCGGCAGTATCACAGAAATTCCATGTGATGCTGCCGCACCCTTTTACGGCTCATTCCTTATTTCTTCTTCGGTTTCCTGTGAAGCTTCAGCTCAATGCCCTGTTCTCCTGCCTTTTCCCGTAAAAATCCCTCTGCCTGTTTTGCCTTTTCCTTTACGGACATCCCCTCCTCCTCTTCCAGCGCCAGAGCCTTCATCACATCCTTTATATCCTGCAGAGACAGCAGATTGACCGCCTGGCAGAAAAGGGTCTTCTTCCGCCCGTCATTATAATTCTCCAGCAATGTCTCCAGCTGCCGGGCCTTTTCCATCTGCTCCATATTATAACGCTCCACGCCCATTGTCTCCGCCCGTTTCATATCCCTAAACCGGTTGCGGTGTGTGATGAGGGAGTCAAATTCATCAATCCCTTCATATTTTTCACACGGAAAATCATGACACTGCCAGCAGTACTCAACTCCCGGATGCTGTAAGCTGCACCTTGCGATTGCACATGGCTGGTTGCCCTGTCCGCCACCTTTCCTGTTAATAATACGTTAAATCCCCGTTAAAATATTGTTAATACAATTATGGTTCAACGACAATAATTTACTCTTAAATATTAAAATTATCCAGTGATTATACACAATTTTGTCGATATAATAAAACCAGTTACATGTTCTGCAGACATTGACATAAGCAAATAAAGAGAGGGATTGGAAATGGTGAGTAATTTACTGAAAAAGCTTGGAATCGCAGCCGTGGCCGGTGCTGTCATGGTTTCGGCTTCCGGATGCAGCTCTGTCTCCTCAGGCAAACGGATTATCCGGGTGTCCCACGCACAGTCGGAAACCCATCCTGAGCACCTGGGGATGCTGGCATTTAAGGAATATGTGGAAGAACGTCTGGGCGACAAGTATGAGGTCCAGATATTTCCCAACGAAATACTGGGTTCTGCCCAGAAGGCAATCGAGCTTACACAAACAGGAGCAATTGACTTTGTAATCGCAGGTACGGCAAATCTGGAGACATTTGCGGATGTCTATGAGATTTTCAGCATGCCCTATCTGTTTGACTCCGAGCAGGTCTACCGGTCCGTAATGGAAGACACGGATTATATGGAGCATATATACAAATCTACGGACGAGGCCGGTTTCAGGGTGGTAACCTGGTACAATGCGGGAACACGAAATTTTTACGCCAAGACACCCATTAATACCCCCGAGGATTTAAAGGGTAAAAAAATACGTGTACAGCAGAGCCCGGCCAGTGTGGATATGGTCAACGCCTTTGGCGCGGCCGCTGCGCCCATGGGCTTTGGCGAGGTATATACAGCCATTCAGCAGGGCGTCATAGACGGAGCTGAGAACAATGAGCTGGCCCTGACCAACAACAAGCACGGTGAAGTAGCCAAGTACTATACATACAACAGACATCAGATGGTCCCTGACATGCTGGTTGCCAACCTTAAATTCCTGAACGGCTTAAGTCCTGAGGAATTCAAGGTATTCAAGGAGGCTGCGGCCCTTTCCACAGAGGTGGAATTAGTGGAATGGGATAAAAGCATAGAGGAGGCAAAGCAGATTGCAGCCAATGATATGGGCGTAACCTTCATCGACACGGATGTGGAGGCCTTCAAGGCAAAGGTACTGCCCCTGCACCAGAAAATGCTGGAAAACAACCCGAAAATCCGGGAATTTTACGAATATATCCAGACAGTCAATGATTCCATGAAAGGAGGCGCCTAAACCATGGACAAAATGCATAAAGTAAGGGCAGCCATCATGAAGATGCTGGGTGTGGTCATAACCCTCCTGTTCATCCTTATGACCCTGGTGGGCACCTATCAGATTGTGACGCGTTATTTCTTCAACCGGCCCAGCACCATATCCGAGGAGCTTCTCACCTACTCCTTTACCTGGATGTCGCTTCTGGCCTCCGCCTATGTATTCGGCAAAAGGGACCACATGAGGATGGGCTTCATGGCGGACAAGCTGACCGGCCCGGCCCGCCGGTATCTGGAGGTTTTCATAGATGCACTCAGCTTCTTTTTTGCAGCCATAGTCATGGTATACGGCGGTATCTCCATCACCAGGCTGACTATGATACAGATTACGGCGTCCCTGCGTATTTCTATGGGATGGATTTACATCATTGTTCCCATTGCAGGCCTGCTGATTATGATATTCAGCGCCATGAATGCAGTGGATATGCTGCACAAAGATTTCAGTGAACCAGGGGAGGCAAAGGTATGAGTATAGCAGTATTTTGTGGTCTTGTGATTTTCGTTCTGCTGGCAGTGATGCTGCTGGCAGGTGTTCCCATCGCCATTGCCCTGGCGGTATCCTCCATCTGCGCCATTCTTCCGGTGCTGAACCTGGGGGCTTCCGTACTCACGGGCGCACAGCGGATTTTCTCAGGCATCTCCGTATTCAGCCTGCTGGCCATTCCCTTTTTTATCCTGGCCGGCAATATCATGAACAAGGGAGGCATTGCCATCCGCCTCATCAATTTTGCCAAGCTGTTTACCGGCAATATTCCCGGAGCCCTGGCCCACACCAACGCAGTGGCCAACATGCTCTTTGGAGCCATCTCCGGTTCCGGTACAGCTGCTGCTTCTGCCATGGGTTCCATTATCGGCCCGATTGAGGAGGAAGAGGGGTATGACAGGGACTTTTCCGCGGCAGCCAACATTGCCACAGCTCCCACCGGTCTTCTGATTCCTCCCAGCAATGTAATGATTACCTTTTCCCTTGTCAGCGGAGGCACCTCCGTGGCAGCCCTTTTCATGGCGGGCTATATTCCGGGCATACTCTGGGGCCTTGCATGCATGGTGGTCATTTACTTCTTTGCCAGAAAGAGAGGATACCGCAGCACCAAACGTTATACCGGCTCTGAGAAGGTAAAAGTATTCTTCCAGGCCATACCGTGCCTGTTCATGATTATCGTGGTCATCGGCGGCATCATTTCCGGTATTTTCACCGCCACCGAGGGAAGCGTGGTAGCCGTGGTATACAGCATGGTCCTGTCCATCTTCTTCTACAAATCCATCAGGTTCAGCGAGCTTCCCAGGATTTTCCTGGACAGCGCCGAGATGACAGGCATCATCATCTTCCTTATCGGCGTATCCAGCATCATGAGCTGGGTCATGGCCTTTACCGGCATTCCCACCGCTGTATCGGAAGCCATGCTGGGAATCAGCACCAACCGCTACGTGATACTGTTCATCATCAACATCCTGCTGCTGATTGTGGGAACCTTTATGGACATGACGCCTGCCTGCCTTATCTTTACCCCTATTTTTCTTCCTATCTGCCAGGCGCTGGGCATGAACACCATCCACTTTGGCATCATGATGATATTCAACCTGTGCATCGGCACCATCACGCCCCCTGTGGGTACTACCCTTTTCGTGGGCGTAAAGGTGGGAAAGACTAAGATAGAACAGGTAATCCGCCCCCTGCTCTACTACTTTGGCGCCATTTTCATCGTGCTGATGCTGGTATCCTATATACCGCAGCTGTCACTGTGGCTGCCAGGGCTTATGGGTTATGTATAAATGCGATTAGATGCATAAAGGAATGGCAGGGCTGTGATACGATACCACAGCCCTGCCATTCTTTTTATCCTGATAAACCTCAGGCTTACACCCTCTTTAACCTTTTATCCTCCAGATGGGATACTATCACTGCACAGGCAGCATCCCCTGTTATATTTACCGTGGTACGTCCCATGTCAAACAGACGGTCAATACCTGCCACAAGGGCAATGCCCTCCACAGGAAGCCCTACGCTCTGAAGCACCATGGCCAGCATAATCATACCTGAGCCAGGTACGCCGGCCGTTCCGATGGAGGCCAGGACAGCGGTCAGTATAATGACAATCTGCTGGGACAGGGTCAGGTTAATGCCGTAGCAGGAGGCAATGAACACAGCGCACACACCCTGGTAAATGGCGGTTCCGTCCATATTGATGGTGGCGCCCAGGGGAAGCACAAAGCTGGCAACCTCCTTTTTAGCCCCTAACTTCTCCGCACACTCCAGATTAAGAGGAAGGGCGCCCACAGAGGATGCGCTGGAAAATGCCATTATCATGGCCGGAGCCATACCCTTGAAAAACGTAAGCGGACCAATGCCTGCCAGGGTTTTCACGGTCAGTGAATATACCAGAGAAGCATGGAGTATGTACCCGATATAAGCCACCAGAAGCACAAAGGCCAGGCTGCCCAGTATCTGAGGTCCGTTGGCAGCCACCACAGGCGTAATCAGGCAGAACACGCCGATGGGACTCAGCTTGATGATAAAGGACATAACCGCGATGGACACTTCATTGGCGCTCTCCACGAAGTTGCCAAACACCTCGCCTTTCTTTCCAGCCACAATGGTTCCAAAGCCAAAGAGCAGGGCCACTACGATTACCTGAAGCATGGATGCCTCGGCCATGGGCTGGATGATGTTGCTTGGAAAAATGCCAATCAGGGTCTGGATGAAACTGGGAGTCTCTGTGGCAGTGTACTCCAGGGAACTGGTGGACAGCACCGGAAACCCCTTCTTGAACAGGTTTGCCACCACCAGTCCCAGGGTAACTGCAAAAAAGGTAGTGCCCATATAATAAATGACGGTCTTGCCTCCAATGCTTCCCACCTTCTTAATATCCTTCATGGAAATAACACCGTTCATGATAGAGAACAAGACAATGGGGACAACGATGAATTTCAGCAGGTTCAGAAACAGGGTTCCAAAGGGCTTAATGTAAATCTCTGCAATGTCCGGCCGGCTCATCAACAGCATACCTGCCACAATACCTAATGCCAATCCGGTGAAAATCCATAGTGCAAGTGGTTTCTTTTTCATACGCACAATTCCCCTTTTTTAGTATTTTTGCATAAATGCAATTCTAATTATAACACATTCTTAGCGCCATTACTACTAAATACCAAAAAAGTAAAAAATTAACAATCCCAGGCGTTGTTTATATAATGAACGTCAAACTCAGCCACCCTGTATTCCTGTATACCATGGACAAAAAGCGGTTCATGGTCCAGGTATGCCTGCAAAGCGTCTGCATCCTCCACCCTCATAATGGATATGCCGCCGCTCATATCTGCCTTCAGACCGGACATGAAGGTCATTCCCCGCTCCATCGCTGCCCGGGTATAGGCCATATGCTCGTTCATGATGCCGTCCGTCATCCTGCCGGCGTCTATTATATTTCCTTCCACTAAAAAATACTTCATACTTTTTGTCTCCTGTTCTGTTTTTAATTGTTCCTTCCTGGCTCAAACTTATTTATAAAAAGAAAATAAGGCATACATTCTTTGACTGATATGTTATACTATAAAAATCAAAGTATCTGAAAAGGAGGGTTGCCGGCTTATGCTTAATCCTATCGTTACCGCTGCATAGCAAAGGCTGCTGCAGCTGTACCATAATCCAGTCATGATGGAACATGGCCTTACATAGCCTTTGCTTTCCCGCTTAAAATAAATCACAGGAGAGCAACATGAGCTATCAAAAAGCGGACCGTATCCTGCCCCGCGAACTGCTGGAGCAAGTACAGGAATACGTGGACGGCGCGCTGATATATATACCGAAGACAGCCGGAAATAAAAAGTGCTGGGGCGAGGGGACATCCACCCGCGAAGAGCTCCGTCTTCGGAATCAACAGATTTACAGTGATTATCTGTCCGGCGCAAGTACGGACGAGCTGTCCTCCCTATACTGTCTGTCAGTTAAAAGCATACAGAGAATCATAGGACAGGAAAAGAAAGGCAAATAGACAGAGCAACCCGGACCGATGCGAATCAATCGTATCGGTCCGGGCTTTTTATATCCCATCTTTCCATTGCATGTCTCAACTTTATTTATCAAAAAAGGATGAGGTTGGTATCAGCCTGCCCGGATGATACACTTGTTACTGCACCGGATATCAGGCGGTATTCCAAAGACACAGGAAAGGATATTTACATGAAAGATATCAAATGGACCATACGGTACGACAGGCCTCCTGCACCGCTAAGGTATTGTAAAAAATGCAATACCAGGCAGGAATTCGTAAGCTCCGGACAATTCCGGGTCAATGCCCAGGGGAAATACCTGGACATCTGGCTGATTTATAAATGTTCCTGCTGCAGCTCCACCTGGAACGCAGCCATCTATTCCCGCATAACCCCCGGAAGCCTTCCTCCCGGACTGCTCTCCCGCTTTCACGAGAACGACCCCTCCCTGGTCTTAAAATACTCCATGGACACTGTTTTTCTCCGTCAAAACGGCGCCTCAATACGGCTTCCCCTATACCACGCAGAAGGTGAGGTCTTCGGTCTGGACGGTCCGGCCGCCGTCACTCTATGGATTGATAACCCGTACCCGCTTCCCATACGGGTCCACACTATCTTAAAAGACAGGCTGCACCTGTCACAGCGCAGCCTGGACCTTCTGGCTGACAGCGGCAGGATTCGGTGTGACGATGGCCGGGAACTGAAAAAAAGCAGGACTGAAAGCCATATAAAGCTTATCATCACCGGTGTTTCAGTTCCCTGAGTATACCTTCTGCATCCAGACCGGAACACATACGGCCGTCCACCATGACATTTGGCGCCTTTCTGCAGTTTTTCAGGCAGTTCCTGGTCCTGAGACAGACGGCACCGTCTTCCGATATACCGCTTTTTCCCACGCCCAGTCTCTTTTTCAGTTCATCCAGGACTGCCAGACTGCCCTTTGCAGCGCAGTTTCTGCCGGTACAGAGTACAATCTCATGGGCATAGGGAGCTGTCTTTAAACTGGGATACCGCTTACATATGGCCTGTATCATGGATTCCCGGACCCCGGCAGCCTCAGCTGCCTGCTCCAGCACAAAAGGGCTGATACAGCCATAAACCTCCTGCAGCTCCCTCAGCAGCTCCACTATAGTCTCCTGTGAGGAGCGCTCCGGCAGCCCCCGGTAATAATCCAGAATCTCCCTCATCCGTTCATCCTGTCCAACGTCTATACTGCCGTCACGGCAATCACCGCCTCTGTGATAACCGCTGTCATGGCAATCAGCGCCACCCCGGGCGTCATTTTCATTTATCTCCATACGCAAAAACCTCGCTTCCAGTATATCATTGGGCTTTTGGGACGGATTTTATTCACAGAAACCAGTTTTTATGCATCTTTCAACTTCAATCCCCCAGATAATAGATAGCGGTAAAGTGTCCTCTTGCATTGTAACAGAGACGGTTGCCCATCAGCTGCCTGCCGATAATCCGACCGGTTTCCTGGTCCCCCGGACCGCTGAAAATATCCCGCTGGTGCTGCGAAGCCCTCAGAAGTTCGGTATCTGCTCCTGCGACAGCCCCCTTAAGGATATAGATATCTCCCCGGTAAACCGGCTTCATCACGGTATCCCGGCTGGTCTGCCACAGGTGGTATTCACCGGTATTGTAATCCAGCCGGATTCCTGTACCGGTCCCCTGTCCTTCTTCCTCCTCCTTACCCCGGAGCAGGAACCCATAAGACGTATCTTCCTGGCTGGGATTCAGCGTCAGTATCTGGCTTCTGCCTGTAAGCTCATCCAGCGTCACCTCCGCCTGGCCGCCCTCCATGACAGTCTGAAGCTGCTCCCTGGTAATGGAGGCCGGAACCAATATTTCCCCCGGCACAACATGGTATGCTCCCATATCCCTGGCAAGGGTCAGGTCAACGCTCAGCCCCGTCTCGTCATACTGTCCCAGGTAAGACAGATAGGGAGCCGGAGGAAGGTCCTCCAACCCATACTGCCTCTGTCCGTCCAGCTTATCCCTGTCCGTGTCATTTTCCATTTTCTGTATCAGGGAAATGTTCCCGGCCTCCACATCCGACAGAGTGGAATCAGAAAAAGCGTCAGGGGCAATGACTCCCCTGTACCATCTTTTTTCAGAAAAATACCGGCTCAGCACGTCGGATTTAAACTGCCTGCCGTTAGCTGCATATATCTCATTCCGAAGAAGCCACAAATCCTCTGTTGGCCACAGGCATAGGTCTGCCCTGGACAAATAGCGGGAAAACACATCCGGAAAAGTCAGACTGTCCTCAAACAGATAATAATCCCCTGCCAGTCCTCCCTCCCCCTTCACCGAAATACGGGGGTCCGAAGAATCATCCAGGGCAAATACAATGGTATAGGTAAGGGCAGGAACCCGCGGTACCTCCTCCATGGTTTCCGGAGTTATCACATATGTCTTTTTTCCCTGCTCCGTCAGGATTTCAGCGCTTCTCAAGCTGTCATAATAGCTGGTGTGCATCTCATCCGGCAGGGTGAACACGCATTGCAGGCGTTCTGATTCCCAGCCATCCTCCGTGATTCCAAAGGACAGGCCGCACCGTATGTCTCCCGCCTTAAAGAAACGGCCGGTTATAAGCTGGTTTCCGGTTTCCAGGTTCTGTACCGCCCTGACAGCGGTTCCCTTTTTTTCCGTTCCTGCCTCATCTTCCGGCCCTGCTTTCCCTGCCGGACCCGCACCGCCTGCGTCCTCCTGCGCACTGTTTCCCCCGTTCCCGGACCCCCGGGGAAATCCCTGTGCCGGTTCCATGTCCTGACGGTGTTCAGAAGAACTGGCAGCCTGTTCCCGGGCGGTTCCAGCGTCCTCCGTATTTGTCTGCCCTGTATCCTTCATCCGGCAGGATGTCAAAACCAGCATGGCCATGGCGGCCCATCCTGCCCTGTATATCTGTTTCCTAATCACGTAAACCCATCCCTTCCATTAATTCGGACCGGATATATCCATCATCTCGTCCCACCGGTTCTGCCTCTTCCAGTCCAGACAGTCGGACAGGGCTCCCCGGAGCAGTTCAATGGAAACCGGTTTTGCCAGATGTCCGTTCATACCGGACAAGCGGGCGCGTTTTACATCCTCAGCAAAGGCGTCTGCTGTCATGGCTATAATGGGAAGCTCCCATATCCGTTCCATTCCGGAACCGCGTATCTCCCTGGTTGCCTCATACCCGTTCATCACAGGCATCTGGACATCCATGAATACCATATCATAATATAGGGCCGGGTGGGAACACACTGCCTCCACTGCCTGGCAGCCATTTTCAGCCATCTCCACCCTGGCTCCCAGAAGTTCCAGCATCTCCGATGCAATCTGCCGGTTCAGTTCATTGTCCTCCACCAGCAGGACCCTCAAGCCCTGGAAGGAAATCTCCGGCCCTGAAGCAGCAGGCTGGGCTGTCTCCTGCGCATCTCCGCACTTATTCAGGCACAGGATAATGGTAAACCGGGACCCCTTCCCGTACTCACTCTCTACCTGGATGTCCCCGTCCATCATGGATACCAGATTCTTTACAATGGTCATGCCCAGTCCGGTTCCTGCCACCTTGCTGGTTCTGCTGTCGTCAGCCCTGCTGAAGGGTTCAAATATATGCTTTATATATTCAGGCTTCATGCCCACTCCCGTATCCTCGATGATGAAACGGTAGGTTCCCACCAGCTGTTCTTCCTTTTTCAGCTCACATACAGAAAAGGTGATTCTTCCCCCTTCACGGGTATATTTTGAAGCATTTTCCAGGATATTCACCAGCACCTGCTTGATGCGCCTGGCATCCCCCATAACCAGCGGCTCAAAGGTTTCGTCTATCTCCACCCGGAATTCCTGATGTCTGCTTTCCATGGATATCCGCACCATCTCCGCTGCATCCCTGGCCAATGCACGCAAATCCAGGGGATTCTCTGCCAGCTCCATGACACCGCTTTCAATCTTGCTTACGTCCAGGATTTCGTTAATCAATCCCAGCAGATGGGAACCCGATGAGGCGATTTTGTTCAGGTAATCCCTCTGTTTTTCCTCATCCCCAATGTGCAGCTGCGCCAGCTCGGTCATGCCTATGATGGCGTTCATGGGTGTGCGGATATCGTGGCTCATGCGGGAAAGGAAATCGCTCTTTGCCTGATTTGCTTTCTCCGCCTTCTTAAGGGCATCTTCCAGCAGCAGCTTTGCCTGCCGTTCCTTTTCCAGGGACTCCTGCTGTATCCTGCGCTCTTCGTCAATGTTCCTGGACAGGGTAATCTCAATCAGGTCGTGTGTATACGGGCTGTCCACCTTCACCACCTGGGTAAAATTCCAGTGGTAGATTCCATCCTCCCCCATGTGGGGAACCTCCATGGACAGAATGCGCTCCCCCCTTCGGAACCGTTCAGTCAGATTCTTCCGGTCAAACTTGCAGGTGAATTCCTCCCGGTAGTCCGGGTGGACCGTTCCCAGTTCAAAGGCAATCAGGTCGTCAAAACAGCCCTGGGCCGCAGGCTCTTTCACCGGAAAACGCTGGTATTCCATCATGTGGTAGGTATTTTGCGTCAGGTTCACTGCAATCAGCATCTGGTAGGCTGCCTTGGCCGCCGTGGCCAGCTGGCTTATCTCCACGTTCCGTTCCTGCTCCAGCAGGTATTCTTCCTGGACATCCCGGAATACCAGGACGCACCAGCACTCATCCTCCTGATTTCCAATTCTGGCCGCTGTAAACTCCACCATTCGGTATGTACCGCTGGTAGTCCTGCGGCGCAGCCTCTTGGAAATCTGTTTTTTCCCCTCTGTAAACATGCGGAGCATGGACTCTCTGGAAAAGTTTTCATTAAAGCAGTCCAGGTCGTCCGGGTGCAGCGCTTTCCGGGCGTACTTGCGGTTCTCCGAGCCAAAATCCCCCTGTTCCGGTATATCGTCCCACACCACATCCTTCTGGCAGCTCACATAGTAATCCCTGGTCAGGTTGGCAATGATGCACTCGTCAAACACAGTCACCAGGCTGCCGGCATACATCTGCCGGATTTTCTGGAACCCCTGCTCCTCCTCAAAGTTCAGACGGTGTGGCGTTGCAGTAATCACCACGGCAGGAAGGCTGCCTTCCCAGTTGATTCGGTTGGCAGTGACATCAACGGTTGATTTAAGGAGAGGGTCATAGCAGACCATATGGTTGGACCCTTTATCCCCCAGCCCATTAAGGGGACATCTGGCGCACAGCTCCGGCCATACTTCATGACACCGGACTCCCAGGGCAGCCCTGCCGCGTCCCGTTCTCCGGCACCGCTCATTAAAATATAACAGCCGGTGGGATTCCTCCTCAATGACATATACGCTGGTTTCTGTCAGTGAATCCAGCAGGTTCATCAGGTTTTCAGCTGTCATGGCACCCCTCCTGTCTCCTATTAATTGCTTACTTCCATCAAATCCGCCCGAAGCTTTTCAGCCCTCTTAAACTGTCCGCGGACATTCTCATACATCTGTCCGTAGTCATCCCTGTCCTCTCCGGTCCGCAGGGGCTCCACAATGCTGCACACGGCATCGTAAAGAGGCTTCAGCCCCATGTTGCCCGTAACCCCTTTCAGGGTATGGGCCGCCTCAAAGGCAGCCGTCATGTCCCCCTGCTCCAGTGCATTTCCCAGTTTACTCAGGTTTTCATCCTGAAACAGCATTCCCAGGAACTTCATATACATTTTCCTGTTGCCCATGAACCGCCCCAGGGTACCCTGGTAATCTGCCCCGTAGGCCTCAAATATTCTTTGAAAATCGTCCATCTTCTTATGCTTCCTTTCCATATATGAAATCGTACAGAGTATGGTACATCCGCTCCGGCTCTATGGGCTTGGCCAGATGGGCATTCATCCCCGCGGCCTTGCTCTTCTCAATATCATCATCAAATGCATTGGCTGTCATAGCTATGATGGGAATGGTGCCCGCATCCGCATTGCTCAGATGGCGGATGTTGGTGGCAGCCGTCAACCCGTCCATCAGGGGCATCCGTATATCCATCAGAATGGCATCGTAGTATCCCTTATCTGATTTGCTGAAAAGCTCCAGGGCGCGCAGCCCGTTTTCAGCCGTATCCACCTTGAATCCCTTGCTCTCCAGAAGCATCATGGCAACCTCTGTGTTAATCTGGTTATCCTCCACCAGCAGCACATGTTTTCCGGTAAAATCATAATCATTTCCCTCCGGCTGCTGCGCCTGCTGCTCCTTCTCGCCCAGGGCCCTTGAAAAGGCCGACACAAGGGAGGACTTGAACATGGGCTTGCTCATCAGCAGATTGACGCCCGCCAGCTTTGCCTCATGCTCAATGGAAATCCAGTCATAGGCAGTCATGATGATGATGGTCACCTCCGGCCCCACAATGCCGCGTATTCGTCTGGCTGTCTCAATCCCATCCATTCCAGGCATTTTCCAGTCAATCAGTATCATGTCAAAATACCGGCCTTCATCCCAGAGCTTCTTTACCCGGTCGATTGCCTTGCGTCCGCTGTCCACCCACTCTGCCTTGATTCCCATTTCGTGAAGAGTCACAACCGCGCTCTCGCACACAGCCACATCATCATCCACCACCAGGGTTTTCAGATGGGAGAAATTATAATCCTGTTTTTTCTGGTTGTGCCTGATTTTCTCTTCCTCTGTGATTCCCAGCTTAACATCCACTGTAAACTCCGTGCCGATTCCTTTGATGGAACGGACCGTAATCTTTCCGTCCATCATATCCACGATATTTTTGGAAATGGCCAGCCCCAGCCCGGTTCCTCCGTACAGGGAGGTGGTTCCTGTGGATTCCTGCGAAAAAGGCTCAAATATATGGGGCAGAAATTCCTCGCTCATGCCCACCCCCGTATCATTTACAATGAATCGCAGCGAGGCATCGTTTTTGGTTTTCCTGCGCTGGGATGCTGAAAAAGTGACCTTGCCTCCCTCCTGGGTGAACTTGATGGCATTGCTCAGTATATTGATGAGCACCTGCTGCAGCTTCATGGCATCGCCTATATAGTAATCATCCAGAACCGGGTCCACGATGCATTCATAATCCACCCCCTTGGCATCCGCCTGGGAGTAACAGATGGAATTTATGCCGTTGATAAACTCCTCCGTTGGAATCTTCTCACTCTTCAGCAGCATCTTGCCGCTCTCAATCCGGCTCATATCCAGGATATCATTAATCAATGATAAGAGGAAACGGGAGGAAATGCCAATCTTGGATATACAGTCCTCCACCTGCTCGTCGTCTCCTATGGACTGGGCTGCAATGGTGCTCATTCCGATGATGGCGTTCATGGGGGTCCTGATTTCATGGCTCATCCGCGAAAGGAAATCGCTTTTGGCTGCATTGGCCTGTTCCGCCGCCACCAGGGCGGCTGCCAGCTCCTCCTTCTGCCGCTGTTCCTTGAGGACCACATCCGTCACATCGGTGCGGGCCACACAAACCCGCTCCAGCTCCCTGCTGATATAAAATACGCGGAACCGCTTAACCCGCGTCTCACCGGTTATATCCCGCATTTCCACGATGAACGTATAGGCATCCCTTTGAGCCAGCTGTGACTTCATGTAATCGTAGTCCAGCTTTTGAAGGTATTCCTTCCTGGCCGCCCCGTCCATATAACGGCTGGAAATGGAGCGTATCTCCGCCTGGAACCGGCTGCGGTCCCGCAGCATGGTATCTATATTAGTCTCATCCACAAGGATGGTCCGGTACGCCATGTCGCGCAGGATGTCCACCTCTGTTATGCTCTCATAATCCAGCTCAGCGATTCGCTTGAGAAGCTGTTCCTGCATCTTTTTCTCTGTCACATCCTGGGTATAAAAGAAAATAATAATATGGCCTGTTTCCGGATTCTGGCAGGAATGCATGTTGGTGCTTTCCCAGAAAGCAATGCCGCTGTTGTTTCTGCGCAGGAACTCAAAGCGGTAATCCACCTTGCCCACTGCATAATCAGACAGCACCCGCTCCCGTTCGAGGCAGCGCCTGATACCGTCTCCATACACCGGGTCCACGGCAGAAGCTGCCAGATTCTCGATGGTGGCCTCGTAGGTATCCCCTACCTTTGCAATGGATGTATCAGCTGTTGACAGGTAGGATTCCAGCCGTCCGGTGGTTACGTTGATGCTTCCCTGTATGCTCCCGTCCGATGAGGACAGTTCCGCAAAATAGGAAAGCTCCTCCTCGTACATCTCCTTAATCCGGTCGCGCATCTGCTTTTCCTCGGTTATGTCCATGCACACCGACATGATGGCGGGACGGTTATCTTCCGACATCATCCGCCTGCCCATGTCGTGGACCCAGATATAGGAACCGTCCTTTTTCCGCATCCGGTATTCCACCACATACTCCTCTGACTGTTCCAGCTGGACTGCCACCAGACGGTCCACCCGGTTCCTGTCATCCGGATGCATACAGTTTGAAATCATTCCTCCAACATCCGATACAAATTCCGCTTCATCCTCATAGCCCAGATAATCCAGCATCCTGCGGTTGATAAAATAAAACGGAAAACCGTCCTCTATGTATCCGCCCATCATTCCCCCGGGCAGGGAGTCATTTAACAGCTCCTGGCGCAGCCTGCTGGTGTGTTCTATGACCAGGGTCTGGGGATAATGCTCTGCGTCCCTCTGGCTGCTGGCCGGCTCTGCCACATGAAAGCTTTTGACCAGCCATGCGCCTCCTGACTCCACCAGGGTAAAAAAAGCCTTCAGATACCAGGTGTATTTGGAATTCCTGAGCGTCAAATCCGCCGATACATTGTATACACCATCAGCAACAGGCTGTTCACAGACAGGGGACAGTACACAGTCAAACGGCTCCGGTATCTCCCGTATATCCTGGGCAAGATAGCCTGCCATCTGCTCTTTTCCATTGGCCAGTTCATCAGCTCCCGTGCCTGCAAACCCCACATCCTCTGTCATGAATGCAAGAGTTCCCTGTGCATCGCGCTGTACAAACCAGGTGCGGCAGAACTCCCGGAGCGTCTCCCCGGGCGTCATCTGTCTCTTCATATATTTTGTCCTCCCCCCAAAGTCAATCTCTGTCCGGGCCAGGATGCCCGTTCCCGCGGCGTCTTTATATGGATAGCCCGCAGTACCCGCCGTCTCAGACTCCTCTGTGAATGGGGCCTTCCTGCAAAATCATCCGCTCCCAGCTCAAGGGCTCTGTCCTCCATAGACTCGTCCTGAGGACCAGTGGCAATGACCGGCACCGCCGGCGCCATTTTTTCCCTCTGCAATACCTCCAGCACGGAAAAGCCGTCTGTCCCCGAAAGGGTCAGGCTGAGAATCACAGCTGCCAGCCTGTTTCCAAAATCAGAGATACAACCAAGGGCAGCCTTGCCGTCTCCTGCCTCCACCACCCGGAAACCGCCTTCAAAGGTTTCCCTTACCAACCTGCGGTAGCCTGCATCTTCATCCGCAACCAGAAGAACCGGAAAGGGCTGAGGCTCCCGGGCGTCTTCCTCACCCATTTTCCCCTGGTCCATGGCCGTATGCCCGTTCCTGAACAGCTCCTCAAATTCAGCCATAGGCATGGGACGGGCAAAGTAGTATCCCTGCACATAGTCGCAGTCCGCCTTTTTAAGACGCTCCAGCTGCTGCCTTGTTTCCACGCCCTCCGCTACCACGCTCAGGTCCATCCACCGCGCCAGCTCCATAATAAAGTGAAGGATTCCGCCGTCTCCCGGACGTTCGGTCTCATCCTGGATGAACTTCATGTCCAGCTTCAGAATGTCCACCGGCATCTTGCCCAGCATATTGAGGGAGGAATACCCGCTTCCGAAATCATCCATCTCAATGACAAAACCCAGTTCCCGCAGATATCCAACTGTCTCGATGACCTGCTCCGGGTTTTCCGTATAAGCGCTTTCCGTTATCTCCAGATGAAGCCGTGACGGCGGCAGTCTGTATTTCTGCACGATTCCCAGCAGCATGTCCGCCAGGTCCCGGTGATAGATATCCGCCCTGGACACATTGACCGAGACAGGGATGGGCGGATATCCTTTGTCGTCCCACTCCCTGAGAACAGATGCGGTCCGTTCCCACACATACTGGTCCAGCTTTGTGATAAAGCCGTTCCGCTCAAACAGGGGGATGAATTCTCCGGGGGACTGGAATCCCCACTCAGGGTGATTCCAACGCACCAGGGCCTCTGCCCCTGAAAGCCTGTGGTCCTTAATCCTGTACTTGGGCTGCAGGTAGACCTCAAACTGTTTCTTTGAAAGGGCCGGCTCCATACTGTCTGTTATGGCCTGCTCCCGCAGAAGACGGTTGCGCAGCTGGTCATCATAGGCTGCAAAATAGGTTCCATACCGTTCCTTGATGCTGCGGGCAGCCAAAAGGGCCCGGTCGCACATCTGCTCAACCGATACACTCCGGTCAGCCACCTGGTAAATCCCCCACTTCATCACCACATTTCTGGCATTGGGAAGGGTATTTACCCGGGCATTGCACCGGATAAACAGCTCGTCCGTGTAATCCCACCGCCGTTCCAGCAGACAGGCAAACTGGTCCGCATGAAAATGGCCGCAGATTCCCTGTTTTCCCGCCACCCTTTTATAAAGCCTGCCAATCTCAATCAGCAGGTTGTCCCCGGCAGGAATTCCGAATATATCATTAATCAGCTTAAAATTCACGATATCGGAGCAGATAATATCATACTCCCTGTCAGGATGCTGCACCAGGGTTTCCCTTACGCGCTGGTAAAAGAACTCCTTGCTGTAGAGCCCGGTAAGGCTGTCATACTGCACCAGGTTAATCATGGCGGCTGTTTCCCTCAGATGGATGATGCTGGCCACCCTGTGGAGAATGACCTGGGCCTTGTAAGGCTTTGCAACAAAATCAGCAGCGCCGTGTGACAGCGCCGCAACCTCATCAGATTCGCTGTCGCTCTGGGTCGTTACGATTACCGGAATGGATGAAAAGGAAGAATCCGCCTTGATATGAGAGAGAAATGTGTACCCGTCCATGACAGGCATGACGATGTCCAGTAAAATAAGAGAAACCATCTCCCCATATTCCTTCAGGACGGACAATGCTTCCAGTCCATTGCCTGCTTCCAGCACCTTGTATCGGGATGACAGGATTTCCCTTAATATCATTCGGTTTATTTCATTATCTTCCACGACTAAAATTTTCTTCTGTGAAATCATGGTTTCATACCCTTGCCCGGCATTCAGCTGCCGATGAAACTGCTAATCCATCCGGCAAAACCAGGCACCCTCTTTATTTCCTTCTATATATATCGTGGATTTACCAAAACAGACATTCTTTTGACAAATTTCCAATGGTTTAAATATAACAAAAACAGGGGGAAATTGCAATAGGACACCATATAAACTGAATCATATGAGCATGCACCTTTAAAATGATTCCGCTGACGCTTTTGTGTATATTGCACAATACAGGGCGCATATTTTTCACAATTATTGCCATAGACTAAAACTTTTTTAGGTACTATAATTCTTTTTAAGATAACAATTTAACATTTCTTTTGCCAATATGTATATCCTGGGGATTGGCCCAGAGTCTCTACCAACTACCGCAAAGAGTTGGCTACATATCTTAATGTAGCCAGCTCTTTTTTTCTGTTTGTGTAAAGATTCGCACCAAAATTGGCAGGAAAAGTAAGGAGGAAATCAAAAAATGAATATTGTTGGGCAGCAAGTAAAACGTGTTGATGCTTACGGGAAGGTGACCGGGGAGGCCAAGTACACCGCGGACCTGGAGCCAAGAGACATCCTGCACGGTAAGGTCGTGCACTCTGCCATCGCCAATGGCCTGGTGAAAAGCTTTGATTTGACAGAGGCCTATCAGGTGCCTGGTGTGGTGAAGATTGTCACGTGCTTCGATGTTCCCGACTGCCAGTTTCCAACGGCAGGCCATCCATGGAGCGTGGAAAAGAAACATCAGGATATCTGCGACAGGAAAATCCTGAACCAGAGGGTCCGCCTGTACGGGGACGACATTGCGGCTGTCATCGCAGAGGATGAAGTGGCTGCGGCCCGGGCAGCCCGCCTGATTAAAGTGGAATATAAGGAATATGCCCCCATTGTAACTGTGGAGGCAGCCATGGCAGAGGACGCCACGCCCCTGCACCCGGACCTCAGGAAGGACAATGTAATCGTGCACTCCCACATGACCATGGGGGACAGCGGTTTTACCTATGAGGACGGATGTAGGAAAGCTGAGTCAGATTACAGCCCGGAGGAAATCATATCCCTGGAAGCAGAATACGATACCCCGAGGATTTCACACTGCCACATTGAGCTGCCTGTCTCATGGGCCTATGTGGACACCAACGGCAAGATAACCGTGGTATCCTCCACCCAGATTCCCCACATCGTCAGGCGCTGTACGGCCCAGGCCCTGGGCGTGCCCATCGGAAGGGTCCGCATCATAAAGCCTTACATCGGCGGCGGCTTCGGCAACAAGCAGGACGTGCTCTATGAACCCCTAAACGCATTCCTGACCATGTCTGTGGGGGGACGGCCTGTCAGGCTGGAAATCAGCCGTGAGGAAACCATCTCCGGTACCCGTACCCGCCATGCCATCAAGGGAAAATGCAGGGGCCTGGTAACAAAGGACGGACGCATCCTGGCCAGGAAGCTGGAGGCCTATGCCAACAACGGTGCCTATGCCTCCCATGGCCACGCCATCTGCGCCAACTGCGGAAATGTGTTCAAGGACCTTTACAGGGATGAACTGGGCACTGAGGTGGACTGCTTCACCGTTTATACCTCCTCTCCCACGGCCGGGGCCATGAGGGCTTACGGCATTCCCCAGGCAGCCTGGTTCGCGGAATGTCTCACCGACGACCTGGCGGATGCCATCGGGATGGATCCCTGTGAGTTCAGATTGAAAAACTGCATGGAGGACGGGTTCGTGGACCCAGCCAACGGCATTACCTTCCATTCCTACGGTCTGAAGAAATGCATCGAGGAAGGACGCAGGCACATCCGCTGGGATGAAAAATGGAGCGCCTACCGTAACCAGACCGGCCCGGTCAGGAAAGGCGTGGGCATGGCTATCTTCTGCTACAAGACAGGCGTACACCCCATCTCCCTGGAGACAGCTTCCGCCCGCATGGTACTCAACCAGGACGGTTCCATGCAGCTGTGCATGGGGGCCACGGAAATCGGTCAGGGAGCCGACACCGTATTCACCCAGATGGCCTCCCAGACAACGGGTATCGCTTTTGATAAGGTTTACATCGTATCCACCCAGGACACGGATGTCACCCCCTTTGACACAGGAGCCTATGCATCCCGCCAGACCTATGTATCCGGCATGGCCTGCAAAAAATGCGGCGAGGAATTCCGACTTAAAATACTGGAATACGCAGCCTACATGCTGAGTCATGATGTCAGCGACCTGTCTAAAACCGTGTATGCCGACCAGGTAAAGGCAGCGGCTGCCCTGCTCCGGGACACGCTGGGGCTTGGGGAAGGGGAACTGGTATCTCCGGATATGCTGGACATAGAGGACAGCAAAATTGTGGTAAGCGGCGGGGCGCCGGTGCTCTTTGACCTGTCCGTGGTTGCTGACACCGCCTTTTATTCCCTGGACCGCTCCGTACATATCACCGCCGAGGTCACCAACCAGTGCAGGGACAACACCTTTTCCTCCGGCTGCTGCTTCGTGGAAATCGAGGTGGACATTCCACTTGGACTGGTGACGGTAAAGGATATCATCAATGTCCATGACTCCGGCGTGCTCATCAATCCCCTGACCGCGCGGGCCCAGGTCCACGGCGGCATGAGCATGGGACTGGGTTACGGACTTTCGGAGGAGCTGCTGGTGGATGAAAAGACAGGCAGGCCCTTAAACAATAACCTGCTGGACTACAAGATTCCCACTGCCATGGATACGCCGGACTTAAATGTGGCATTCATTGAGCTGGAGGACCCGACCGGCCCTTACGGAAACAAATCCCTGGGCGAGCCTCCGGCCATCCCGGTAGCCCCGGCCATTCGAAATGCCATTTTAAACGCCACCGGAGTCCACATGGATGTAACTCCCATGACCGCCCAGCGGCTCATCGAAAAATTCAAAGAAAAAGGTCTGATATAAGGAGAAGGTTATGTTTGACATTAAATCATTTTATGAGGCCAAGGATGTGGCTGACGCCATTAAAGCCCTGGTAAACGATTCTGACGCTGAAATCATAAGCGGCGGCACGGATGTCCTGATTCGTGTCAGGGAAGGAAAGGATGCCGGAAAATCCGTTGTATCCATCCATAATATAGAAGCATTAAAGGGAGTCCGCCTTCTTGAGGACGGCAGCCTGTGGATAGGGGCAGGTACTGCATTTTCCCATATCACCAACGACCCTCTGATACAGAAATACATACCCATGCTGGGGGATGCCGTGGACATGGTGGGCGGACCTCAGATACGCAACACCGGAACCATCGGAGGCAATATCTGCAACGGCGCCACCTCGGCCGACTCCGCTTCCACCATGTGGACCCTGGAGGCAGAGGTCCTGCTGGAGGGACCTGATGGCAGGCGCAGCGTGCCGGTCTGCGAATTCTATACCGGTCCCGGCCGCACGGTCCGTGAACGCACGGAGGTCTGCACCGGTTTCCTGATACCCAGGGACAGCTTTGAGGGCTGGAGCGGCCATTACATCAAGTACGGCAAGAGAAAGGCCATGGAAATTGCCACCCTTGGCTGCGCGGTCCGGGTAAAGCTGAGCCAGGACAAGGAACGGATTGAGGATGTCAGGCTGGGATACGGCGTGGCCGGTCCCACTCCCCTGCGCTGCCGCAAAGCGGAAAATGGTTTAAAGGGACACGCAGTCAATGACAGCGGAGCCATCCTGGCTTTTGGCAAGGCTGCCCTGGAAGAAGTGAACCCGCGTTCCTCATGGAGGGCGTCAAAGGAGTTCCGTCTGCAGCTGATTGAAGAATTATCCAAACGTGCCCTGACAGAGGCAATAAAAAAAGCAGGAGGTGCAGTCAATGCTTAAGATTGTACACATGAAAGTAAATGGTAAAGAAGTGGAACTGGCTGTGGATGAAAGGGAATCCCTGTTGGATACCCTGCGCCAGCGCCTGGGGCTTACATCTGTGAAAAAGGGCTGCGAGGTCGGGGAATGCGGCGCCTGTACCGTACTGGTAAACGGAGAAGCCATAGACAGCTGTATCTATATGACCCTGTGGGCCGAGGGGAAAAGCATCATGACAGTGGAAGGCTTAAAGGGGCCCAACGGGGAATTGTCCCCCATTCAGAAGGCTTTCATCGAGGAAGCCGCCGTACAGTGCGGCTTCTGTACGCCCGGCCTTATCATGAGCGCGGTAGAAATCGTTGGAACCGGAAAAAAATACAACCGGGAAGAGCTTAAGAAGCTGATATCCGGGCATCTGTGCAGATGCACCGGCTATGAGAACATTCTCAACGCCATGGAGCGTATTGTGGAGGAGGTATACCAGGTCAGCCACAAAACCAGCGGAAACGATTAATTATCATTTAATAGGGGGAACCAATCATGAACAGCAATACCAATTGCAGCATCAGCAACATATACAGACTGGAAGGCAGGGTGCCCATTGCTAAGGCCATCCCCTTCGGCCTGCAGCACATCCTGGCCATGTTCGTCTCCAACCTTGCGCCCATTACCATCATAGCAGGGGCTGCCCAGCCTGCCCTGAGCCAGGCCCAGACAGCCGTCCTGCTTCAGAATGCCATGTTCGTGGCAGGAATCGCCACCATGATTCAGCTGTATCCCATCTGGCGGATTGGCTCTAAGCTGCCTGTTGTCATGGGGGTCAGTTTTACCTTTGTCACAGTTCTCAGCACCATTGCCGCCAACTACGGTTATCCGGCCGTGGTGGGAGCCGTGCTCATAGGCGGTATCTTTGAGGGTACCCTGGGACTTCTGGCCAAATACTGGCGCAGAATCATCACGCCGGTGGTGGCTGCCTCCGTGGTTACAGCCATCGGATTTTCCCTTTTCACAGTGGGAGCCAGGTCCTTTGGCGGCGGATATGCAGACGACTTCGGCTCTGCCCAGAACCTGATACTGGGTACCATCACCCTGCTGACCTGCCTTCTGTGGAACATCTTTGCCAAAGGTTATTTAAAACAGCTGTCCGTACTGGCCGGCCTGATTGTAGGGTATGTCATTGCCATCTTCCTAGGGAAAGTGGATTTAAGCCTGATTATGTCCGGCGGAATCATTTCTTTCCCCCACCTACTTCCATTTATGCCTGAGTTCCACGCAGGGGCCATTATCTCCGCCTGCATCATCTTCCTGGTGTCCGCCGCAGAGACCATAGGTGATACCTCGGCCCTGGTTTCAGGCGGCCTGAACCGTGAAATCACGGGCAGGGAAATATCCGGCTCCCTGGCCTGCGACGGCTATGCATCCGCCCTCTCCACCATATTCGGATGTCCTCCCGTCACCTCCTTTTCCCAGAATGTGGGACTGGTAGCCATGACAAAGGTAGTCAATCGGTTCACCATCATGACGGGAGCGGCCTGTATGATTCTGGCCGGACTCCTTCCTCCCGTGGGGAATTTCTTTGCCTCCCTGCCCCAGGCAGTGCTGGGAGGATGCACCATCATGATGTTCGGCACCATCCTTACCTCCGGTGTGCAGATGATTGCAAAATGCGGCTTTTCCCAGAGGAACATTGTCATTGTCTCCCTCTCTCTGGCAGTGGGCATCGGCTTTACCACTGCCAGCGAAATCGGAATCTGGGACATCTTCCCAGAACTGGTCCAGTCCGTATTTTCAGCCAATGTGGTGGCCGTTGTATTTGTTGTCTCTGTATTTTTAAGTCTTGTGCTTCCAAAGGATATGGATATAAAAACCCTGGAAGGGTAACTCTTTCCTTTCCTGCATGGGCTGCTGCTAAGCAAATGAGAAATCATTTACGGAGCAGCAGCTTCTTTTTGCCCTCAACCATGGTAGGGCTGCAGTATTTTCCCCCCTTTTACATGTATGACACATTTCCCCGGCAGCTGCATCAAGCAGCCCCAACATTTTTGTATCCTGTTTTGCCGATATCGTTATTCTTTTTTAAGTATAACGATATTATACAATACTTTATGCAACATGTCACCTACTTTTTTTATATTATCCGGCATTGGCAAATATACTGGGCACTTTTTAGTGTAATTCTATATTTCCCAACATTTTTTTAATTATTTTGCATAAATCCCTGTCATTTCTTTCCAATATATGGTACAATCTGTATAAATATTCAACACCAATCAGGGGGAAATATTATGGCTAAAGAAATGATTGCAATGCTTCTTGCCGGCGGCCAGGGCTCCCGTCTCTATGCTCTGACCCAAAAACTGGCAAAACCCGCGGTTCCTTTCGGCGGTAAATACCGCATCATCGACTTTCCGCTTTCAAACTGTGTGAATTCCGGAATCGATACAGTGGGCATCCTGACCCAGTACCAGCCTCTGGTACTGAACGAGTACATCGGCAATGGACAGCCCTGGGACCTGGACCGTCTTTACGGCGGTGTTCACGTACTCCCGCCTTACCAGAAAGCATCCGGCTCAGACTGGTACAAAGGCACGGCCAATGCCATTTATCAGAATATCTCCTTTATTGAACGGTACGACCCGCAGTACGTAATCATCCTGTCAGGCGACCAGATTTGCAAACAGGACTACAGTGACTTCCTTAAATTCCACAAGGAAAAGGGAGCGGAATTCAGTGTGGCTGTCATGGAAGTGCCCTGGGAGGAGGCATCCCGCTTCGGACTCATGGTGGCTGACAGCGACGACCGTATCACCGAGTTCCAGGAAAAGCCCAAGAATCCAAAGTCCAATCTGGCTTCCATGGGCATCTACATATTCAACTGGGATATTCTCAGACAGTACCTGGTTGAGGACGAGGCTGACCCGGACTCCGAGAATGACTTCGGCAACAACATCATTCCCAACCTGCTGCGCGACGGACGCAGCATGTATGCTTATCATTTCAACGGATACTGGAAGGATGTGGGGACTATCTCTTCCCTCTGGGAAGCCAACATGGAGGTCCTGGACCCGGAACACAGCGGAATCAACCTCTTTGATGAAAACTGGAAGATTTACAGCCGCAACAGCGGTATGACCGGACATAAGATTAGCAGCGACGCCGTGGTGGAGAATTCCATGATTACAGACGGATGCCGTGTAAACGGACAGGTCCGCCACTCCATTCTTTTCTCAGGCGTAAAGGTAGAGGCCGGGGCACAGGTGGAGGATGCGGTTGTCATGGGCGGCACCACCATCCAATCAGGAGCCGTTGTAAAACACTGTATTGTGGCTGAAAACGTGGTGGTTGGAGAAAATGCCGTGGTTGGAGCCATGCCGTCCGGCGATGAAAAGGGCGTGGCCACCATTGGTCCCGGCATTGAAATCGGGTCCGGTGCAAAGATTGGCCCCAGTGCCATGGTTAAGAATAATGTAAAAGGCGGTGAAGAACAATGGTAAATTCCAATGCAAATGCCCTGGGCATCCTTTTCCCTAACAGCTATGATTCCCTGGTTCCCGACCTGGTCAGCGAGCGCCTGATGGCCTCCATCCCCTTTGCCAGCCGTTACCGTCTGGTGGATTTTATCCTTTCCAGCATGGTGAACTGCGGAATTGATAATATTTCCCTGATTGTCCGCAGGAATTACCACTCCCTGATGGACCACCTGGGTTCAGGCCGTGAATGGGACCTGACACGCAAAAACGGCGGACTTAACCTGGTCCCGCCCTTTGCCGAAAAGACAGTGAGCATCTACAACGGACGTGTGGAGGCCCTGGCCAGTATCCTGGATTTCCTAAAAGAACAAAAGGAAAAGTATGTTGTCATGGCCGATACAAATCTGGCCGTCAACTTTGATTTCAATGCATTGATTGAGGCACACATGGAAAGCGGCGCAGATGTCACCGTGGCCTACAGGAAGGAACCCCTTCCCGTTGGCTTCACCGGCCCCCAGGACATCGGAAAAAGCCTCTACTATACTTTGGCCATTGACAACGGCCGTGTAACCAAGATGTACATGAACTCCAAGGAACCAGGGGTACAGAATTTCTCCATGAACATCTATGTCATTGACCGGGAGCGTCTGATTGACCAGGTAAACACTGCCTATGTGCGCGGACAGGTATATTATGAACGGGATATCCTGGCTCCCCAGATAGGAAAGCTGAACGTACATGCATTCCGCTATGACGGGTATGTGGCCCGCATCAGCAGCATGAAGAGCTATTTTGATGAGAACATGAAGATGCTGGACGATGCCAATGTGGACGCTCTCTTCTCCGCCGGCAATCCCATCTACACCAAGATTCGCGACGACAACCCAGCCAGGTACATCAATGGGTCAAAGGCCAGCAACATCATGGCTGCCGACGGATGCATCATTGAGGGCGAAGTGGAGAACAGCATTCTGTTCCGCGGCGTCAGGATAGGCAGGGGCGCCAAGGTGAAAAACTGTGTGCTTATGCAGGATACGGTAGTGGAAGCAGGCGCCAGTGCAGAGTATGTTGTAACGGATAAGAACGTGACCATCACAGAGGGCAAGGAGATGAAGGGCACTGATACGTTCCCGGTATACGTGGCAAAGTATCAGGTTGTATAGGCAGCAGACGCAGGGATTAGATAAGGATAAAAAGGAGGATGTCCGCCCAGAACAGACATCCTCCTTTCAGTTGTTTCTCCGGTGCTTAATCCCCGGCCGTCAGGACTTCCAGCAGCTCCTCCAGGTCCCTGACAATGCATACATGGCCAAAGGGTTCAAACTCCTGCAAAGCCGTTGTCCCGGTCAGTACCCCGGCAAAATCCACACCTGCCCTGGCTGCTGTCTTTGCATCAACCACACTGTCGCCTGTATACAGCACCTCTTCCCGTTCCATGCCCAGCTGTTCCATTGCGTAAAGCAGTCCCTCCGGGCTTGGCTTCTCAGCTTTTACATCCTCTGCCCCCACTATCATATCCACCAGGCCGGCCATCTGGAATTTATCCAGTATCTGGTCTATCCTGTAATGATATTTTGTGGTTACGATTCCAATCCTGCACCCCTGCTCCCGGAGCTTTTCCAGCACTGGCCTGACTGTTTGATAGATTCTTGTATTATCCACCATCACCTGGTCTGACTTCTCCTTAAAATATGTGCAGAACCGTTGCGCCTTCTCCCGGTCCCTGCTGCCCGTAAGGCAGGCAAATGTCTCCTTTAAGGACAGGCCGATGGTCTTTCTGATATCCTCCAGTCCCCTGGCCTCATACCCCAGTTTCTCCAGGCCATGGTTCACACTGGCCGCAATGCCCTCTGTGGAATCTCCCAGTGTATAATCAAAATCAAATATCACTGCCTTGTACTTCACTCTGTTCCTCCTTCCGGCCGTCAGCCCCCTGTTGTATTCCAGTATATAGTCAACTGCCTCCCGCAGGCCGTCCATTCCTACCGGACCTGTCACATAATCGGCTGCTTCCTTCAGCGCATCCTTGCCGTTTCCCATGGCTATGCCCAGCCCTGCCTCCTTTACCATGGACACATCATTGCTTCCATCTCCAATGGCCGCTGCCTCCTCCATGGCAATTCCGAATTCACCAATCATGGCCCGGATTCCCTCTGATTTACTTCCGCCCATGGGAATGATATCCGAAGCATTGCCGTCATGCCAGCGGATGAACTGACAGGATGGCAGCTCCTGCTTCAGCCTGCGCTCCTGTTCCGGACCAATGTATGGAACCATCTGATAGATTGTATGGTTTGCCGCCCGCCCCACATCCATAATCGGAGGAATCCTGGTGCCAATCCCTGCCTGGGCCTCTTTTACCATATCATCCGCCATGTTGATGTACATGTGCTCCGCTTCCATGAACATACAGGGAAATGGGTCCTCCTTCAACATCCTGAGTACTGCCTGCACATCCTGGGAAGGGACAGGACACCCATGGACCAGGCGGCTGCCGCAATAACAGTACTGCCCGTTCAGCGTCACATAGCCGTCAAATTCCAGTCCCTCCAGCAGATTCTCTTCCTCCATCTCCAGCTTATGCCTGCCGGTGGCTATAAACAGCATAATTCCGGCCCTCCTTGCCCTTTCCAGGGCAGACTTTGCGCTGTCCGGTATTCTCTGCGTGTCAAAGTCCCTCAGTGTGCCGTCTATATCAAGAAAAATGGCCCGAATAGGCGCCTTTCTTTCGCAGTTCCTCCCGTTATGCATACCGGGCTCCTTTTCCGTTTCTGTCTTTTTCATCTCTGCCTTTTCCGTTTCTATTTTTATGTTTCTGTATTACCTCATCACTGCAAAATCCGCTCCGGCCTGAATCTGAGATAATCCGACGAAACCAGTTTATACTCAATTCCCTCCACATCGCCCAGGAAGCTGTCCTGATACCTGTCCTCCCCGTGACAGTGGGAATACACCACCTGTTCTGCCCCGTACTCTCTGGCCATCTCAGTAAAACCGCTTTCCATCTCTCCTATGCTGGTGGGAGGATAATGCAGGAACATGATGAACTGGCTGAAGCCGCCAGCGGCCGCCAGCTCAAAAGAGATGCGGAGCCGTTCCAGCTCCCTCTTCACAAGCTTCTCAAAATGTTCCGGGGAATCTTTTCCCTCATAACAGTACCCCTTAGTCCCCACCAGAGCGTACTCCCTGTAGGTATAGTAATTATTCTGGAGAAACGCCAGGCGTCCCTGATACATCTCATTCAGGCGGCAGGTTTTCCCGGCGTCCCAGAACATGTCGTGATTTCCGCGCAGCAGGATTTTCTGTCCCGGAAGGGACTGGATGAATTCCAAATCCGCTTTGGCCTCCTCCAGATTCCGTCCCCATGAATGGTCGCCTGTGATGACCACCGTGTCCTCATCCTGAATCCTTCCCCTCCAGTTTTTCTCTATCTTCCTCACATGATTCTTCCATTCCCTTCCAAATACATCCATGGGTTTATTGGCAGTGAAGGATAAATGTAAATCTCCTATGGCATACAAACTCATATCCGCAGCTCCCGGTTCTTTTATCGTAATACAAATACAGCGGCATCCCCGCCTGAGGCGCAGCCCAATTAAATCAGCTCCTCCAGCATTTTCTTATCCCAGTCCTGCATTTCCCGTTCCCTTATCCGGAAATATCCTTCTTTCTCCATCAGCTTCAGTTCCTGGTTCAGGGAGGACCTGCTGACATGGAGCATATTTGCAAGCATCAGCTGGGAACCAGGCATGCGTATGGTTTCAGCGGGAGCAATGTCGTGCATTCCCACAATCCAGTAAGCAATCCGCTGGCGGATGGTCTGGTAATTGAGACAGTTGAGATAAAGCTGGTTCCTGAGTCCCCGCTGGGATACGTAGAGCAGAAGTGCATAGAGCAGCTGCCTGTCTTTCTCCAGCATTTCCTCCATGACCTGGACCGGCACCCACAACACATCAGACTTTTTTTCAGCCACCAGGGTATAGCTGTACTCCTTTTCTCCGGAAAAATACAGGAATTCCGGAAAAATGTCCCTTGCCTCAAAATAAGTATGGCACATTTCCACGTCTTTGCTGGTATGGTCCACTGCTTTCAGGATTCCATCCTCCACAATACCAAAGCTGGTAATCTTTGTGCCCTGGGGATGAATGCATTGGGAAGCCTCATAGGTCTTTCTTATAAAATAGGTTTTATATTCGCTGTTCCTCCTGCAAAGGTCTGCAAAGGGAACCCTGCAGGACTCAGCGGGAATTGAAAAATGTTCATACATATGCTGCCTCCAGAAATCATGAAAGAGGGGCTGCAAAAAACAGCTCCTCTTTTTTGATACAGTCTATGCCAGCGGCCGGTCCAGTATGTCACACAAATCATCGTAATCCTTTTCACCGTTAAACCGTAGGAGTTCCTCCCCGTTCCGGTATACGGCAACAACCGGTATGCCTCCGATGCGGTACGCCTCCACCAGGTCCTGGCTGGCGTCCACATCCACATAGCGGATTTCATACTGACCTTCATACTCTTCTTTCAGCGCTTCCTCCAAAACCGGATGCAGGGCTTTACAGTGGACGCACCGTTCTGCGCCGAAAAGCACCAGTACCGGTTTATCCTTTACATCCTGCACTTCTTTTCTCCAATTGTCAGAGGTAACAGGGCGGAAGAATTCAGTATCTACCTCAAATATTTTTTCTTTTTTAATGACATCTGCCTCATCGTCCGTGGCCACACAGAGTGCTATATCTTCATAATACGGCAAAGTCCCGGCAACATCAACCACTTTTTTTGCTCCGAAAGCACCGGCTCCCGGCACACGGAAGGTCACATTGTCCAGACGCGCCACCGGCGTCTCCACAGGCACCGGCTCCTGGGGCACATAGCTGTAGGGATACCGGTAGGCCCTGTATATCATATTATTCTTAGGCCCCTTTTCATTATGGGTATAATAGGGGGATATCCACTCCCATACGATTTCATGGTCCGGCGTCACCTCTATCAGCCTTCCGTCCGAGCCCTCTGTTACCAGGGTATTGCCGTTGGGCAGGCGCTGGGCGCTGCTGACATATGGGCTGTAAAACTTGCTGGCATCCACCGGAATCGCGTGTCCCAGCTCCTTGGGCGTCAGTTTCCATACCAGTTCCAGTGTCACCGGATTGAATTCCAGCACGCGGCTGTAATCCCTCAGCGCATTCTTTATGCCAATCGCAGATGAAGGGCCGGGCATTCCATAGCCGCCCCAGCCTCCGTTGTCAAATACCAGCAGGTTTCCTTCCCCCGGAAGTCCTCTGGGTATCATGTGGAAATGGTGCTGGCCGATAATCCACCCCAGCTTTTTAAGCTCCGGCGATGCGTTGAAGTCCGGTCCTATCTTCCACACGATTTTTCCTGTCTCTTTATCCAAAATAGCCAGGATATTGGCCTCCCGGCAGTCAAAGATAATGTTGTCCGGCTTAAAGCGCATGTCTCCCTGGTCATGCCATTTGTTAGGCCCCAGATAGCTCATGCAGTTCACATGGAGATAGTCTCCTACTCCGCCGTCGGCCTGGCGCATATTAGGGTCACGGAACAGCACGTTTTTGGCTGCCTCGTCAAATCCCAATTCATCGAAATGGTCACTGATAGACCATTTCCATAGTATCTTACCTTCCCAGTCCACCTCAATCATCACATCATCCAAAAGCCTTTTGTCGGAGATTTTGGGATTGCGGATGGTTTCATGGACCAGTATCAGGGTATTTCCCTCCAGGGGGCTGGCGTCCATGCCCGGCACATAGTATCCCACCGGGTTCCCCTCCCTCTGGTAGTCGTGATGCTGGCGGGCCATCCACCGGCGGTCCCTGCCCGGGTCGTCAATATACTCAAAGTGGTCAAACTCCCACACCACATTGCCGTCATAGTCAATTTCAATCAGATTGACCCCATCCTGCATACCGTAATCAGGATGCCTGTAACCGGACAGACCCATGACATATCCTCCGGGCAGCAGCTTTGGCGGCATGGCCTGCATGTTCCAGCGCCTGATTTCATTGCCGTTCATGTCAAACAGCAGTACGCCGTCATTAATCAGCGGAACAATGGTATAACCGTTCCAGCATTTTTCAGGGTCGTAAACAGTGACTCCATGAGGGAAAACAAGTGGTTGTCCCATAATCCATATCCTCCTTATCAAACAATAGACATCGTCCGCGCGTCGGATGCATCTCAGAACACATTCTTTACCTCCAGCAGCTTCCCGTTCCTGTAAAATGCTGCTGATACCGTCTGTTCCAGATTCAGGCTCCGGTACAGCAGGTCCTGCCTGGTGATATCCTGACGGTACACCTTCCACTGGCTGTTCAGACTCTGTTCCAGCTCCCCGGCTGTTTTTATATCCTCATTGCGGTAGGGATTATAAAACAGAAATGCCACCTCTCCCGACTCCGGGCTCAGAATGGAGCGAATCTGGTCCAGCTCCTTGATATACCGCTCTGAAGCCACGGCTGCAACCGCCCCGTTGGCAGCAGAGGTTATTACCTGCCTCAAAAATGTCTGGGTACAGTCCCCCACTGCGTAAAGTCCGGGAATTCCTGTCTCCATCTTCTCATTGACACGTATATATCCGGCTTTATCACAGGATACCAAATCCCTGACCATCTCGGTCTGGGGCACCATCCCCACAAAGAGAAAGAGTCCCTGGGCCTTTACCTCCCGTGTTTCGCTGTTTTCCACATTTTTCAGCACCAGAGACTCCACATGGTCCTTTCCTTTTATCTCCTCCACGGTGGAGCTCCATACAAAGCGGATTTTGGGATTTTTATATGCGTGTTCCGCGGCAGCCTCATTGCAGTCCAGATGGCCCTCCTCATGAATCACCACAATGGTGACGCTGGAGGCAAAGCCTGTCAGGTAATCCGCTTCCTCCACAGCCTGGTCGCCGGCTCCCAGCACATAGATATCCTTTCCTTTAAAAAACTCCGCGTCACAGGTGGCGCAGTAGGCTACGCCTCTGCCTGTGAATTCTTTCTCGCCTTTTATGTTCAGCTCCCTTGGCCTGGTTCCCAGGTCCAGAATCACGCTGCCGGCCTTAAAATCCCCGCGGCGCTTTGTCTCCACCACAAATACATCATCCTCTTTGCGGATTCCCGTCACCGTGGTCCGCTTCCAGTCCACCGTGGGAAAGGCGGCCCCATGCTCCCTGAACCGTTCCATAAGGTGCTGGCCGCTGTCTGATATGGTTCCCGGATAATTCCTTATCTCATATGTATCATTGATTCTTCCGCCGTAACTTCCCTTTTCCAAAAGCAGGGTCCTTCGCTCGGCCCGGCCCGCATAGATTGCTGCTGCCAGCCCTCCGGGTCCGCCTCCCACTATAATCAGGTCATAGGTTGAATCCATATTCACCGCTCCCTTCCGTCACACTGTCAAGTGCTGGTTAAAACATACCACTTCCGGAAGGGTTCTAAGTGTTGGAGCGCCAACATTCATGAGAATTTTATGGAATTTTAATGAATGCCTTGGCTATCTGCCGGAATATCCCCTGGGGCAGCTCAAACACAAACACAATGCCCAGCACAATGGCCACCGCTGCCTTCACGGCCTCATATCCTGTATACACAGCCAGCTTCAGCTGTTCTGTCACCAGGTAATAGACGGTCCAGTATATGCCAGCCCCCGGAACCAGGGGAAATATGCCTGATATGAGAAAAATAGTGACCGGACAGCGGTTTATTACCGCCGCTGCCCTGGACAGGAATATAACCACCACCGTGGCGGCAAAGGAAGCGCCTGCCCCGCTGCCATGGCCTGCGGCCAGCACATACACTGCCCATCCGGCGCCTCCGATGAGGCCGCACCGGATATAATATTTTCCAGGCACCCCGAACAGCAGTGAAAATGCAATGGTGCCCACCATGGCCGCACATACCTGTAATATCATAACAATGCACCTCCTGTCATCCACCCAATCAGTGAAAATCCAACGCCCACGCCAATGGCAATGCAGAAAAAAATCAGCAGTGCATCCATCATGCGCACGGAACCGGAAATGTAATCGCTGTCCGCTATTTCCCGGATTGCATTGGTAAACGGAACCCCGGGTATCAGGGGCATGATGGAGCCAATCACCATGTAGTTCAGATGCTGTCCGATTCCGGCCAGATACATGGCGCTGCAGAGGATTGTCACCAGGGCTCCCCCGCTTATATTGCCCACAATCTTTGAAAGATGGGGCGCGCTGACATACAGCACATAGATATACAAAAGAATGCCGGCCATAAGCGCAGCCATGCTGTCCCACATACTGCCTCCGAACAGGCAGCAGAAGGCCGCGCTGCCGCATCCTGACGCCAGCACCTGCATGGCTTTGGGCTTGCCCGGCATATTCCTTATGCCCTCCAGCCTTTCAGCCGCTTCTTTGACCGTGTATCTGCCTGCTTCTATCTCCCTGGACAGCTGGTTCACAGCCGCCACCCGGTCCAGGTGGGTACCGCTCACCGGAATGTGCTCCACCTTGGCAAAATCAGGCTCCTTCCCGCTTCCCACAGTGACAAAAATGCCGTTGGTAAGCACAAAAGCATTGCCGGAACAGACGCCGTAATAACGGCATATCCGCTCTATGGTCTCCTCCACCCGGGATATTTCGGCCCCATTCTCCAGAAGCAGATGCCCTGCCTGGAGGGAAACCTCCATTACTTCCTTTTCCCGGATGGTTTCTTCACAGTTATTCTTTTCCTGTACTGCCTGCTCCTGTACTGCCTGCTCCTGCCTGTTTCTCTTATGTTCAACTCCCATGGTTTCATTTCCTCCTGATACAGAGCCAGTCCATTCTGTTATTTCCAGTTGTTTTTCTCATTTTATCATCCCATGGAAATGCTTACAACATGAAGTTCATATATCATGCCCAATATCATATGGGCTTCTTACCGCAGCAATCACGTACTTCCAATATTTAAATATTTCATTGAGGCGCAGCCGTATCAGGAGTATAATAATACAAAACAGATTCAGGTAAGGAAATCAGTCATGATAAAAGCAGAATTCGGAATCATAGACAAAATAGACATTACAAAAGATTATTCCGGATACGAACCCGAAACATACGGATGTATCTGGATTTCAGATGATGAATATATAGACAGCTGGCAGCCGGCCCTTTCCGTGATGCAGACGTATTTCCACAACCGTGAAGCCATCCGCGGCGGGAACTATATGATTCACTATGGCGTATAGCGGACAGGCCGGACCGTAAAACAAGAAGCGGCCGGACCTAAATCCTCTGCCGCTCAAATCCCAGATAGCGGGTTCCCTGGAAGCTCAGTTTTCCCCGGTCCCCCTCTGCCAGCATTCCATATTCCGTTCCGGTCATGGACAGCTCCATCCGGTCACCGCTCTCCACCTGGAATGTCACGTAATAGCTGGTGGATGTGGTGGAATGGAAACCGTGTGCTCCTGTGGCATCCCCTGCATTGGGATGGCTGTGGCGGCTGACATTGGTCCGCTTGGAGACCACGGAGGCTGTTACCGACAGCCTGGGAGATTGATTATTCTTATTCCACTGGCCCAGGCCCTTCACTGCTGTGACCACAAAGATTCCAATGATGGTTATGAACACCAGGGTAAACATGATTTCAAAACCGCCTCCCCAGAAAAAGGAATCCATGTACATAAACATCCACCTCTCTTTTCTGTTGTATACCCCCATATTACCACATATGCATGACGACAATGTTACATTTTACTTAATATAACCTAAATATTTCCATACGCAGGAAAGGGTTCCGGGTTTAATCGGTGGAAAATCACCATTCCCCTTCTCCCCACAGACAGCATCCGCCTTTTTTTTCTGCCTTGGCGCGATACAGGGCCTGGTCCGCATGCTCCAGTATGACCGGCAGGGGCTCTCTGGTGTCCCATATCACCACACCGGCAGAACAATAGGCCGGAATCTTATCGGCAAAGGGATATTCCCGAATGCTCCTGCATATGTCCTCCCCTTTTCTCACAGCGCTTTTCCCTGATTTCATCTGCTTCATGATAACCACAAATTCATCGCCGCCAAAACGGGATAATATATCGCTTTCCCGTGTCTGGTTCCTCAGAAGCTCAGCAAAGGCTGATATGGTCAGGTCACCTCTCACATGGCCGAATGTATCGTTGATATGCTTTAAATTGTCTAAATCAAAGAGATACACAGCCAACGGCATGTCTTTACCGTCCAGAGCATCCACCGCTGCCTCCAGGCCCCTTCGGTTCAAAAGTCCGGTCAGATAATCCCTGCAGGCATCATTCTTAAGCATACGCTCCCGTTCCCTGGTGGCTGCTGACCGCATGGCCCTCATGGTACGCATTTCCAGTACGGCTCCTGTATGCGGCTTGTGCAGGAATTCATCCACCTCCATCCCCAGAGCCTGTTCCTCCATGCTTCCATCCCATGAAGTGGCAATAACGGGTATGTTCCACACCGCCCGCTCCCTCTGAAGCATCTCCAATATCTGAAATCCATCCGGTCCCGACAGGGTAAGGCTGATAATGGCTGCCCCAATCTTATTCTCATAGCTGGCAATGCAGGCAAGGGCCTTCTCTCCGTCCGCTGCCTCCACAATCTGATACTGGCCGTCAAATATCCTGCGCACTTCCCTGCAATAGGCCTGGTCTTCGTCTGCAACCAAAAGCACCGGCCTCTGTTTTTCAAAAAAGGCAGCTTCCTCCGGGGACGATTCCATGGCCGGCTGCTCCGGCTGTACCTTAATCAGCTTTTCAAACTCCCTGCAGGGCATGGGTTTGGCAAAATAATACCCCTGTACATAGTCGCAGCCGATTTCCCGCAGCTGTTCAAACTGTTCCCTGGTTTCCACGCCCTCCGCAACCACGCTCAGGTCCATCCACCGGGCCAGGCCCATGGTAAACCGCAGGATTCCCTGGCTTGCCTGCTTTTCCGTTTCATTCTGGATAAACTTCATATCCAGCTTCAGGATGTCAATGGGCATCTTATTGAGCATGTTCAGGGAGGAGTAGCCGCTGCCGAAATCATCCATCTCGATGATGAACCCCAGTTCCCGCAGTCTTCCTGCCACCTCAATGATTTGGGACGGATTTTCCGTATATGCGCTTTCCGTTATCTCCAGGTGAAGGCGGGCGGGCGGAAGGCCGTATTTGTGGACTGTCTCCCACAGGATTTCAGGAAGGTCCACGTTATAGATATCCGCCCTGGACACATTGACGGAAACAGGAATCCCAGGATATCCCAGGTCTTCCCACTTTCTCAGGACTGCACATGTCTGGTCCCACACATACTGGTCCAGCTGGGTAATGAAACCATTCTGTTCAAAAAGAGGTATAAACTGCCCCGGAGACTGAAGCCCCCATTCAGGGTGATTCCAGCGTATCAGGGATTCAGCCCCTGAAAGCAGTTCTTCCTTCACACTGTATTTGGGCTGAAGATAAATCTCAAACTGTCCCTCCCTCAGTGCGGACTCCATACACTCCGTTATGGCCTGTTCCCGCAGCAGCCTGCTGCGCAGCCGGTCATCATACATGGCAAAATATTTCCCATACTGCCCCTTTATACCGCAGGCAGCCAGCAGAGCCCTGTCACACATCTGGTCCACAGGAATGGTGCGGTCCTCAATGGAGTAGATTCCCCATTTTACCACCACATTCTTTGCATTGGGAAGAACATTGACCTGGGCCGTGGCCTCCATGAACATCTCATCCGTATACTTCCATCTGCGCTCCAGCAGTACAGCAAACTGGTCCCCGTTGAAATGGCCGCAAATCCCCCTGTCCCCTACCTGGGACTGATAGAATTCAGCCACCTCCCGCAGCAGCCTGTCACCGGCTGGAAGGCCAAATACATCGTTGACCAATTTAAAATTCTCAATATCAGAGCAGATAATATCATATTCCCGTTCCGGATGGCGGGCCAATTCCTCCTTCACCTTCTGGAAGAAAAATTCCTTGCTGTAGAGACCGGTCAGCCGGTCGTACTTTAACTGGTTGACCATGGCTGCATTTTCACGCAGGTTAATGATACTTGCCACTCTGTGCAGTATGATTTGGGGTTTGTAGGGTTTTGCTACAAAATCCGAAGCGCCATGGGAAAGGGCAGCCACCTCATCTGATTCGCTGTCGCTCTGGGTGGTCACAATGACCGGGATGGAAGAAAAAACCGGGTCTTCCTTCATGATGGAAAGAAATGTATATCCATCCATAACAGGCATGGTTATGTCCAGCAGAATCAGCGAAATCACATCCCCATGCTCCTTCAGGACAGAAAGGGCTTCCAGACCGTTTTCAGCCTCCATGACCTGATAGTCCGCAGACAATATTTCTCTCAGCAGCATCCGGTTAATTTCATTGTCTTCCACAATTAAAATTTGTTTTTGTGATATCATGTCCTTATCCCCTTTTATCTGTATACGCAATATCTGGACCTGCCTTCTTTCTTTGCCTGGTAAAGGGCCTGGTCACTGCGCTGGAGAAGCGCGTCTATGTCCATCTGGGAATCGCTGCTCTGGGCTATCCCTACGCTGGCTGACAGGGCAACGGTCTGCTCCGCTGCCTGGAACGCTGTACTCATTTCCTTCAAAAAAGCCTCTGCCTCCTGCTTCAGCTGGTCCATGCAGCATTTTCCCAGGCGGACCACCAGAAACTCATCCCCGCCCAGGCGGGCCACGAAGTCATCTTTAAAAAAATCCCTGAGCACAACCGCTGTGTGTACTAAAACCGCATCCCCCACCTTATGGCCGTATGTATCATTGACTTCCTTGAACCGGTCCAGGTCAATGTACATCAGGCTGACCGTCCTGCTGCCCCGGTTGTTATGGATATACTGGTAGAAGCATCTGCGGTTATAAAGTCCTGTCAGAAAATCTGTATTGGAGCTGTGACGGATTTGTTTCTCCAAATCCCGTTCCACCGTCACATCACGGAAAATACACAGCTTTCCCGCCACATGATTGAACACGTCATAGACAGAGTTTTCATGAATCTCCAGCATCTTACCGGTCCCATCCCCATGGGATGCCCGCGCTTCCACATATCCTTCACTGTTGATGAAGCGCTGTTCCTCAAACGCACCTGCCAGCCACTCATCATAATCCTGTCCTATGACCTCTTCCCTGGGAAGCCTGAAGTATTCCTCAAATTTCCTGTTGGCATTGAGTATTTTCCCGTTATTATCCCACAAAAGAATGGCATAGGGCATGCTCTGCAGGAGAATCTCTATCTCAGCGCTCATGTTGACCAGGTCCGTCACATCATGGCCGATTCCCACTGTGCCCAGAACCGTAACCCCGTCCCTGTCCACGATGGGGGACTTATAGGTGCGCAGCTGGCGCATTCCGTGGGCCCCCTTTACCGATTCTGTAAACTGCAGTGTGCGGCGCGCCTTTATAACCGCATCCTCCGACTCCCTGCACGATGCCTCCCCGTTCTCATAGTCATCCGGCGAAACACCCCATATATAACAGTGCCTCTGTCCGGTCACATCCTCCCTGGTCTTTCCCACCACGGAGCAGAACGCCTTATTGACCTTAACATGAATCCCATCCAGCGTCTTGAACCATAGCATGTCCGGTATGCTGTCAATGGCCGTGTCCAGATAGGTCCGCGTCATATAGTAATCATAACGCAGCTTAATCTGTTCCATTATACGCATCAGACGTACCTTAATATAATCCCTGCCAGGAGGCGTCTCCCAGAACTCATCCGCTGCCTCAAGCTCCTCTGGCGGCAGTGTACCAATCCGCCGGCGGCTGCCGCAGAATATGAATACGGCGTCCTCTCCGCACTGGGAACGCAGCTTTGAGGGAAGCACCGGGTCATCCAGATTCCATATGACCAGCCGTCCCTCCCTCATGATTTCCTGATTTGCCTCAGGCAGCACCGTAATCTCATGTGTAAAATGTTCCAATGGTTCAAGAGAACGGACCAGCTCAGAGAGCATGTCATCCTTACTGAAAATAGCTATCTTCATCCTGCATCGGTACATATGTTTCCCTCCCCCATGGAACATAAGCTCTGCTCAAATGTATATTTAATTAATTGTAGCATAAGCAAAATCTTTAATCAACAAAATTTGCCAAACAGCGGTTTAATGAGCGCCCCATGCAAAGACGGAGATTGGAATACAGCTGCTTTACCTATATATTTTTTCAATCCCAAATCAAGTTCCATTCAGAATATCAATTGGACTATTTTTTCCCGGTTACTTATACTCAAATAGGTATAAAAGCGAAAAATAAGGGAGTTTGTATGTTTAGTCTAGGAATTGATTCAGGCTCAACCATGACCAAGGGGGTCCTGTTCGACGGTAATGATGTGGTCGGGTGCCACATGCTTCCCACCTCCATGCGTCCGGGAGAGATAGTAAGGGACATTTATGACCGGCTTTACACGGAAGACACCGGATTTGTGGTAAGCACCGGGTATGGCCGGGAACTTTTAAAAGAGGCAGATGCAAAAATCACGGAAATCACCTGCCATGGCGCAGGCGCTTCCTATCTGGCTCCCGGCTGCGACACGGTCATTGATATCGGCGGACAGGACTGTAAGGTCATTACACTGGACAGCCACGGCCAGGTAAATGACTTTTTAATGAATGACAAATGTGCGGCCGGCACCGGTCGGTTTATGGAGATGATAATGGCCAGGGTAGGAAGTGATATCTCACATCTGGACGAGTTCGTCCGCGGGTGCCGCCCGGTCCCCATCAACAGTATGTGCGCTGTCTTTGCGGAAAGCGAGATTGTAGGACTGATGGCCCAGGAGACCCCGCCGGGGGATATTGTCCTGGGATGCGTCCACTCCATCTGCCACAGGACCGCCATCTTTGCCCAGCGCCTGACCGGCGGACATCCTGACATCTTTTTCTCAGGAGGTCTGGCGCAGTCCGGGGTCATGCGGTCCGTACTGGGAGAATATATGAAAACCTCCCGCATAACCACTCATCCACTCTCCCAATATACAGGCGCCGTCGGCGCTGCCGTCCTGGGATATGGGAAACTAAAGAAAAGGAGCAGAAGCTAACATGGAACTGAAAAAAGAATTGCCTGAGATATTTGAAGAGTTTGCAGATGCAAGGAAGAACTCATTTCTTGCCATAAAAGAATTAAAGGAGGAGGGCATACCTGTGGTAGGTGTATTCTGTACTTATCTTCCCAGGGAAATTCCCAATGCCATGGGCGCCTCCGTTGTGGGCCTCTGCTCTGTTACAGATGAGACCATACCCGATGCTGAAAAGGACCTGCCCAGAAACCTCTGTCCCCTCATCAAGTCCAGCTATGGCTTTGCCAAGACGGATAAATGTCCCTTCTTTTATTTTTCCGACCTGATTGTAGGCGAGACAACCTGCGACGGCAAAAAGAAGATGTACGAGATGCTGGCTGAGTTCAAGCCCGTCCATGTTATTGAGCTGCCCAACTGCCAGACAGAGGCTGGAATCGGTCTGTACCGCCAGGAACTGATACGGTTCAAGGAGGTGCTGGAAGAGAAATTCGGCACAGTCATTACAGAGAATGCCATCCGCAGCCAGATACATAACCGAAACCAGATTCTCGCGGCCCTGAACCGCCTCCAGTACGTCATGGCCCTGGACCCGGCTCCTGCCCTTGGACTGGATATTGTCAACATTGTCTACGGTACTGGATTTAAGATGAAAATCGACACCCTGGCAGAGGAGGTCAATGCCATTACGGATAAGATTGAGGCCGAATACGCCCAGGGAAAGAATATAGGCAGGAGAGCCAGAATCCTTGTGACCGGTTCCCCGTCCGGCGGCGCTGCCCTTAAGGTGGTGCGCGCCATTGAGGATAACGGCGGCGTGGTGGTCTGCTTTGAGAACTGCTCCGGCATGAAGCCCCTGGACCCCATCGACGAGGACAATCCTGACGTATACGATGCCCTGGCCAGGAAGTACCTGAACATCGGGTGTTCCTGTATGTCCCCCAACCCCAGGCGTATGGAACTGCTGGACAGGCTCATAGACGATTTCCATGTGGATGGAGTGGTCGATTTGGTGCTTCAGGCATGCCACACCTACAACGTGGAAACCTCCCTGGTCCGCAAGCTGGTGAAGGAGAAAAAGGGGCTCCCCTATACCGTTGTGGAGACAGATTATTCCCAGGCCGACGTGGGACAGCTGAATACCAGGATGGCTGCTTTCATAGAGATGCTTTAATTTGATAATAAAGGGACAGGCTCTTTTCCGGAGGCTGTCCCTTTTCCACTGCTGAAAGGCTTTCTGTCCATCGGCCACAGGCAATATTATCCAGGAACCGATATTGCAGTGTGGTTTTCACTGGGTTATAATATTTAGTATATTGTAATGTGGTATGTTTGCATATGGAACATAAAGAAACGCAGAGAACCAAAGGAGGATATTCATATGGTAGAAATAAACAGAGACGCCTGCATCGGCTGCGGGCAGTGTATTGGGGATTGTATTGCAGAAAACCTGCATCTGAAGGAGGGGAAAGCAGAGGTATCCGGAGCCTGCCTTCTCTGCGGCCACTGTGTTGCTGTCTGTCCATGCAGCGCCGTATCCATCCCGGAATATGATATGGAGGATGTGGAAGAACTGAGTCCCGCCCAAACCAGGCTGGATGCGGACCGGCTTCTTAAGGCGATTAAATTCCGCCGCAGCGTGCGTAATTTCAAGCAGACGCCGGTCTGCTCCAGGGACCTGGACATGCTGGTCCAGGCAGGCCGGTACACCGCCACGGCCAAGAACATGCAGGACTGCCGCTTTATCTTTGTCCAGAAGGAACTGGAATACCTAAGGACCCTTATCTGGGATGGAATCGGCCGTATTCTGGACAGCTCCTCCCCGGAAGCAGCCCTGGCCTACCGCGGCTTTTATAATGCCCATATGGCTGATTCAACCCGGGATTATCTCTTTCGCAACGCGCCTGCTGTCCTGTTCATTGCATCTGAATCCAATATAGATGCCGGGCTGGCTGCCCAGAACATGGAGCTCATGGGTGTTTCACTGGGACTTGGTTTTCTGTATAACGGCTATCTCAGAAGAGCAGCTGAAATGAATCCCAGGGTTTTACAATGGCTGGGCGTGGGAGAAAAAAAGATAGAAGCCTGTGCCCTTTTGGGATATCCGGACATCACATATAAAAGGACGGCGCCCAGAAGAACGGCGGATGTGATTCTTCTGTAACCCCACAGTCTGCCTCTACAGCCGCTTCATAAACTCAATATCCTTCCTGGCGGCTGCCGGATTCATTTCCTCCCGGAGCAGATACATATCCGGTCTGTTTTCATGGAGCCATCGGCTGATTTCCTTATACCGCAGGATGCCTTCTCCCAGCTGTTCCGGCTGATATGCACGGTCCTTTCCCAGACTGTAGTCTTTAATATGCATCACATGGATATATGCTCCGATGCCCTCAAGCCACTGGCTCCAGTAAGTATCCTGGTCCGTGGATTCCGGGTATTCCAGCAGGTTGGAGGCGTCGAAAATCAGCCGCAGGTGCTCCGGGTCGTCCACCATCCGGATTACTTCAAGGGTTGTTTCCAGGTCCGTGAGAGGATGCCAGTACACCGGCTCAATAGCCAGTTTCATGTCAATGCGCTGCGCCTCCTCCATGACCCGTTTCAGGCTGTCCATCATGAAGGGACGCCAGGCAGCCCTCTCCCCTTTGTTCAAATGGGCATAAGCTGTCTCAGTTCCCACCACGCCGGCCCCCATTTCCTTTCCGTAATTCAGGCATGTCTTGATTGTCTTCACTGCATACTGCCTTGCTTCATCATCGGGATTCCCCAGGTCCATGTAGCATCCCATCACAGGAATCTCCACCTGATTCTCCTCAAATGCCCTTCTGATACGTTCAATGTGGGACAGCCGGATATCCTGATAGCTGTCAATCTCCTTAAATGCCTTGGGAAGGGCCAGCTGCGCCCCGTCATAGCCTTCCCCATGCAGAAGGCATGCCAGCTCTTCGATACCGCGTTTACCGTAATCATGTGCGCGTACGCCTATTTTCATCTTTATATTCCTCTTTCTGTCTGTATTCAAGAATACCATTATCTATCATCATACAGGAATACCCTCTGAAAACAAGAACGTAATTCGTCAAAGAATAGGTCCTTATTTGTATCTTATTCTATATTTTCCCTGCTCCCGCCTGTATCCTTACGGTCCGGCGGGAAGCATGACCAGGATTTCCGCCACCTCATTATCCGTGGCAACCCGCTGGGGCGGTCCCCAGGTTCCTGCGCCTGAGGTAACGATGACCTGGGGCGAAGCATCCGATGCCCGGTAATATCCGTAATCCACATCAAATACAGCGTTGGTAATCAGATTAAAAGGAAACATTTGTCCCTGGTGTGTATGTCCGCAGAGAATCAAATCCGTCTCTTCCCCATAGTCCCGGATATTTCCCGGCTGATGGTCCATTACAATGACAGGCAGCTCCCCTGCCTTTGCAGGCATCGTGAGATTTTCCCGCTTATCCCCCTGCCCGCCAATGGGAAAGGAATCCCTCCTGCCCGCCAGCACAAAACGGCCGTCTATGACAACCGCCTCATCCTGCAGCACATGAACGCCTGCTTCTGAGAGGAATTCCATCATGCGGCCATAGCTTGGACCTGCATCGTGGTTTCCAAGGCAGGCGTAAACGCCGTAAACTGAATCCATTTTCAGAAACAATGCCTTAAGAGCTTCCGGGTCAGCCGGGACAGCGGCATCGCCGTCAAATATATCTCCGGCCATACAGACAATGTCCGGCTTTGTGGAATTTACCGCGTCAATGACCTTTTCAAGATGGTGTTCTCCTATGACATACCCCAGATGCAGGTCGCTAATCAGGGCAATCCGCAGCGGAGCCTTTTCTGCATTCCGGCCGCCTATCTGAACTTCGTAGGGTTTTATCTGTATTACCGCCCCATGGACAGTCCCATATACGGACAGGGCAGCTGAAAGAAACAGCGGTATGGTTCCCGCTGCAATGCCTGCCCGGAAGGACAGGGGCGGCGGAAGAATACGCATCACTCCTGCCAGGAACACCAGAAATCCCGCCAGATTAACGAACATCACCATGTAGACAATGAATCCAAGGAGATAGTGGTCAGCATAGAAAACAGGCGCAGGTATATGGTTATTTGGAATACGGCTGACAACAAACGCTCCCAAAATCCCGGTAACTGCCAGACCATAGACAATTCCATACCCCAGGGAACCCATGCCCGGAAAAAGCGGTCCAAGCCACTGGTACAATTTCCGCCCTGCATTGGCAAACAATCCAATTATGACCGCAAGCGCGGTAAACAGACTTATCAGTTTCATTCTTTACTCCATTTCAGGCCTAATCCCCTGTCCTTTCATGACAATTCGCTTCTTCACACAAATCCATGAACAGCCGCATCAATGGACTGACCCACTTGTTCTTATGGTATGCGCATACTGCCGAGAGAACCGGACGCTCCAAATCTGTCCTGACTATCTCCAGTTCTCCCCGTTCCAGTTCTTCCCTCACCGTAAATTCAGGCAGAAAGGAAATACCCACATCACTTTTTACCAGATTTTTAATGGTAGGGATGCTCCACAGCTCAATGGTATGGTCAAGGCGGATGGATTTCTCCCGTAAATACGATTCAAATATCTGGCGGAAAATGCAGTTGGGTTCATTGATGATAAATGGAACAGGAATCTCCTGGTCCGGTGTCAGAAAATCCGGATGGGACTGTTTAACCTGGGGCGAGGCAACTAAAACAACAGGATATTCTCCCATGGACCTGGTGCAAAGTCCTGTGCCAAAGCCTCCTACCGTTTCATAAAACACCCCCAAATCCAGAGTTCCCTTCAAAAGCTCATCCCTTATATCATAGCAGTTCATGGAGCGTATGAAAAGACGGGCCTTGGGCGCCTGACGGTGAAATTCCTTTAATATGGACGGAAGCTTGTAACACAGAAGCGTTTCTCCCACTCCCACTAAAAGCTCTCCCCGGCACGCCTCCAAATCCTGCTCAAAACAGTGCAGCTTTTTCACTGAATCCAGCACCTCGTCCACATAGGGAATCAGATGCTCTCCTGCCTTGGTCAGGACCATACGTCTGCCGATTTTTTCAAAGAGGCAGGAGGACAGCTCCTGTTCCAGCTGGCCAATCTGGAACGTAATGGTGGACTGGGTATAATTCAGCTTGTCAGCTGCTTTGGAAAAGCTCCCCTCTTCAATGATTGTCCGGAATGTGTTCAGGTATTTTAAATCCACAATAATTCCTTCTTCCTTGTATCGCTGTATACTTAAATACTTTTGAAGTATTACACTAAAACTTTTGATTTGATTGAATCATTATTTACGTGTATTATAACGAAAAAGGAGGAAATAAGCAATGTATTTTTCAATCATTCTGACCTATCTGCCCTACTCCCTGGTCACTGCCTTTACCCCTGGTCCCAATAACATCGTTGCCCTCTGTGCGGTGAGCCGGAACGGATGGCGCAAAGGCAGACATGTTCTCCTGGGCATTGCAGCCGGTTTTCTGTACGTAATGGTCCTCTGCGCCCTGTTCTGTTATGAACTGGCCAGGTATGTACCGGCCCTGGCCAAAATCCTTAAGTATGTGGGGGCCGCCTACATAGTCTGGCTGGCCATACATGTTGCCCGCAGCACATACGCAGAAACCGAAGACCACGGGATATCGTTCTGGAAAGGCGTTTTTCTGGAGTTTACAAATATCAAAATCATCCTGTACGCCATTACCATCTATACAGGCTATGTGCTTCCGTCCGGTGCGGGATTAGGTTCCCTGTTGTTTCATGCTGTCAGCATGACGTTCATTGGAATGGCAGGAGTCATGACCTGGGCCGGTGCAGGAAGCATTCTGCAGCGGTTCCTGAAACAGTATTGCCGCCCCTTTAATCTGGTTATGGCGCTGGTTTTGGTGTATTGTGCCGTGACCCTGGTATTGTCCGGCGCCTGATTTTTATGTTTGGCGGTGCGGAGGCCTCCGGGCCTGGCTTTTTACCTGGCTGTGCAGAGGCCGCCGGGCCTTCTCCCGCTTCAGCCTGTCCCTTGCGTCAGCAACTGATTCTCCCTCCCTGACCAGGTACCGTTCAATAAACCATTCCACGTTCTCTTTTCCTGTAATAAAGAGGCGTGTCCCCCATATACCTGGAAAATGTGTTGGAAAAATGGCTGCTGCCGGAAAACCCGGCTGCCAATGCAATTTCCAGGATACTCTTGTCCGTATGGGTCAGCAGATACTCTCCCATGCGTACCCGGTAGGAAATAAGATAATCCACAGGGGACTGCCCCAGTATTTCCTTAAAATCCCGGCAGCATTCGCTGGTGCTGACACTGGCTGCCTTTGCAATGTCCTCCAGCCGGATTTTTCCGGCATACTCCTGGTGAATGAATTCCAGGCAGGAACGGACCCGCCTGTACTGGACATCGGAAAAGGCTGGCTGCCGCTTATTTCTTAAATCCAGATTCTCATACAGCGTAAGCCCCATCTTCTGCAGCAGAATCTGCAGGCGCCACAGATATCCCCTGGGCCGCCTGCAGTCACACTGATACATGTCATGGATGCAGGACAATGCCTCCCTATGCCATGGACAGGTATTGTCAAACAGAAAGAAATCCCTCTCTGTTTCTGTAATAAGGGAAACATACTGCGTTTCCACCAGTCCCCCGGAAAGGCCGTGGAGCAGATAAGGGTCAGCCAGCACGGCGCAGTAAACGCTGCCGCGCTGCTGGTGATAGGGCGTGACCATGTGCAGCATATTAGACGGCAGGAGCCCGCCCTGCCCGGCGCAGAGCACATAGGAACAGCCGCCTGTCTGAAACTCAATGTCACCCTTCAGCACATAAACCAGCTCCAATTCCTTATGCCAATGCCAGGGTATGACCCGGTTTGGATACAAATCCAAATCATCCAGGTACACCTCCATTGGAAAAGCAGGCGTGCCATGACAGGTAACTTCCTCCAGGTTACCGTTTACCTCCAGATAGTTTAGCTGCATGTCGAAACCTCCTTTCCCGGCAAGACAGGATTCTGTTATTTTCAGCCGTGATTTTATTACAAATATCTCTATAATTCCATTATAATGAAAAAAAGGACATATGCAAGGTATTTTGTTCAAAGGAGTGATGATGGAAATGAAATTGGCTTATATTACCATTCATACCATGGAACCGGAGATAATGAAAGATTTTTATGTGAAATATTTAGGAGCGGTCGTGGATGATGTACGTCCCTTTGACAGGCCCGTATACAGCCTGTCTTTTGATGGAGGAATAAAAATCAAACTCATACCGGAACAGCACGGCTCATTGGGAGTCCCATCCGCTGTATCGCCCGCCGTTCCATCCGTCATGCCATCCTTTCCGGAAACCCGGCCTTCTTATGCGGTGAGGCTCACCTTCAGGGTAGGAAGCAGGAAACGTGTCAACGAACTCACCGGCCAGCTGATACTGGAAGGCCACGAAGTAATATGTGAGCCTGGGTTTTACGGCATGGATTATTACAGCAGCAGCGTCTTTGACCCGGAAGGAAATGTGATTGAATTGGTGGCATAATACGCCCCCTTCAGATTCATTCCAGGAAAACAGGGGCGGATGACCGCTCGGCCATCCGCCCTGTTTTGTCCATGTCAGCCCCATTAAGCCTGTATCCATGTATTCAGATACTCTTCCACCATGTCCTAGGGAACCATGCTGCCGCCTGTTGCCCAGGCTATATGGGCGGCCTGTCCCATGCAGTCACAGAGTCCCTTTTTCCTGATGTATCCTTCCATCTCATCCGGATGCAGGAATGCTGCAAAGGAGGCGCATGCAGACGGTTCTATGAATATATTCTCGGTTCTCATAAGCGCGCGCATCAGCTCATACAGTTTTCTGTCCTCAAATTCCTGACACTGACCCTGTCATGCTCGCCTGTGGCCATTCCCACCAGCATACAGCATGCCTGGATTTCCTGTTCCTCCAGCTGGCTTTTCAGGCGCTCTCCTGCGACTGCATAGCCCAGAAACAGGTTGACGGAATTCTCATCGTCCACAAAATAGCTCATGGGGTCCTGGCCGGAACGCTTTCTTCCCTCTTCCACGGCCGCGCAGTAGTCGGATTCATACTCCACAACCGTGACTCCCTTGCTTCTCAGCAAATCCTTTTTCCACTGTTTGGCGTCTGCCGACATGTGCACAATTACCTGAAAACCCAGTTTGGCACTCATGATGCCGATGCTGAGCCCCAGGTTGCCGGTAGACCCCACCTGAACCTTATACCGTGCAAAAAACTCCTTCATTTCACAGGAAGCCAGTTTCCGGTAATCCTCCTTTTCCGTGAGAAGCCCTGCCTCGAAAGCCAGGTCCTCCGCATATTTTAACACCTCGTAGATACCTCCCCTGGCTTTTATGGAGCCGGATATGGGAAGGTGGCTGTCCATTTTTAAAAACAGCCTTCCGGAGATTCCCGCTCCCCGCTTCTGGTTCAGTTCCTGTCTCATGGCCCGGATTTCCCGAAGCTCCGATTCTATCATGCCATTCCGGCTGGCAGTCTCAGGGAAAACCTCCGCCAGATAAGGTGCAAAGCGGGCCAGCCTTACTGCCGCGTCTTCAATCTGCTCTCCGGATACTTTCTTTTCTCTCTGTCCGCTCTCCAGGCACTCCCTGTCATTTATCCACAGCACCTCTTTTCCGGCGGCAGCCTCCGCCAATGCCGGTATCCGGCTGATGTACGCCTCTATTTTTGAATCCATGATATCATTTCCTTCCTGTTCGTAAATGTATATAAAGTGTATATGTGCCCCGTTACCTATGATTCTCCCTAAAAAATTCCCTGGTCAGCCTCATGACCACCGGCGACAGCTTAAAAAGGGCCAGCACATTGGGAATGATTAAAAGCCCCAGCATGCAGTCCTGGATGGACCACACGATTCCTGCCGTGCTCAGGCTTCCTGCCAAAATCAATACAGGAAACAGCATGCGGTAAAACCAGTCCCCCTTCAGGCTTTTTATGTACATGAGACTCACATGTCCAAAATACCACTGGCTCATGATTATAGCACAAACCAAAAGCCGGATAAAGAGCCACCTGTGAAATCAAAAGCCTGACTCCATAATCAATGACTGCCGGATTCCCGTTAAACAGCATAATGAGCGGCCTGGCCATAAGTATATAGATTCCTGTCACCAGAACGGTGAGAATCAGGGATGTCCGCAGTGCAAAACGGACTGACTCATGGAACCGTTCTTCCTTATTGGCGCCAAAGGAGTAGGAGGCCACCGGCTGGTATCCCTGCATGAACCCCATAACCACATAGCAGCCAATCAGCACCAGGCGCTGCACCACGCCGTATGCGGCAATAATAAGGTCTGCGTCTGCCATGGGCTTTGCCGCTATATTGGTAAGGGATGTGGCAACCGCAAGACAAATCTGTATGACAGCCGTAGGGATTCCAATGAGTGTGACGGTTTTAACCAGTTCCCACTTCGGCCTGAAGTACTCCCTTTTTATTTTTATGATGGAGCGTCCGCTTATGTAGAACCATTCAAGGATGAAACATGTGACAAACTGTGAAACGGTTGTGGCAAGGGAAGCGCCCTCCACTCCCATCCCCAGCCCCCAGTCAAACATGAAAACAGGGTCCAGCACAACATTAAGGGCTGCCCCGGTCACCACGGCAGCTGACGATATTCTTACGGATATATGAATGATTCCTTGGTACAGCTGCACATTGTATCCTCAAACGTCACTTTCCCCGGTTCTCCTGTCACAGTCAGCCTCTCATCTTTTGCCGCCTCCAACAGCAATGGTTCCGATATCCAAAAACGGCTTAAGTCAGCCGTGTCTCTCAGCCATACAATCCGGCCGTTTTGGGCGGCATCGCGCCTTACGCATGTGTGCAGGCAGAAACGCAGGGCTAAATCATCGGTGGGCATGACAACAGGTGTTTTTGCACCGGCCGTATCACGGCATGTTATGGCATTTACATATACAGGGAACCTGTCTATTTTATCATACAAACGTTTTGTTATTACATCTGCATTTCCCATTCCTGCCGAATTTCCTGCCGACTTTTCTGTGATATCCAAAACAGCTATCTTTTCGGCATGAGGCACATCCGCTGCCAGAGTGCCCGACCTTCCGGTCACATTCGGGTCCATTCCGGCTCCGCTGATTTCCTTTCCCATCCGGCTGACTACCAGCACGTCAATCTTGTCAAACGGAATACGGGCCATCAATGACTTGGCATAGTTCAGCAATTCCGGCTCCCGCTTTAAAATCCGGCCCGCAGGAACAGCCTCAATATAGGCAGTCTCATGGCGGGCATTTTCCACAATGCCAAGTCCCAAAAGGATTGGCGCTTTCCTTAAAATCACCTCTGCAAACCGGATTAGATTCTGTCCCATGCGGTCAAATCCCATTTTATGGCAGATGGATGCCCCCTTTTGTTTTCCCAGCCCAATTACCATCATTTTTACAATTCCGCTCTCCACCGCACCGCGAAAATCCGTATGGGCCTTTATCCGCCCCACCGGTATGATATAATCAGCCTCCATGGCACAGGCATCCAGCCACACATCAAAGCCATCTTCTGTTTTTCCCAGACATACCACCTCCATGGACGAGCGCAATTCTGCTCCTGTGGATTCCTCCGTAATACCATACCCTTCCAATATCGCCTTCTGACCATCCGCATCCGCACCCCCGTGGCTGCCCATTGCCGGTACCAGATAAGGGATAGCGCCTAAACGTTTTATCTCCTCCGAAACAGTGCGTAGGATTTCCACGATATGAGCAATTTCCCGGCTTCCGGCCGTTATCGCCACGGTCTGTCCTGCCTTTATGGTTCCGAATGCCGTGCTCCTCCGAAGCGCGGTCCGCACCGACTCTTCCACCTGTTCCAGAACAGGACACCCAACCCTGTATTCAACTTCTGCAAACCTTGGTATTTCCACCTCCGACAACAGGCGCTCAAAGGCAGCCCTTTCAAAACCCGGCTCAGCTTCTCCATATCTCTTCATATGTACCCCTGCCCTTCGTTTCTCCAGCTTCCAGACCAGTTTCACTCCATCTGCATGTTTCTCTTGCGTAAAAGGCCCGGTACAAGACCCGGACCTTCTCATCAGATTATTTTCATTCACTTCAGATTATATTTATACAATTTTCTCCGGATTCAAAATCCCCTTTGGGTCAAAAACGCCTTTGATTCCTGCCATCAGCTGCAGCTGGTCCTCACCCAGCTGATTCTTCAGGTATTCCCTCTTTGCATAGCCAATTCCGTGCTCCCCGGACACAAGACCGCCATATTCTTCCGATTTTTTGTACATCCGTTCAAAGGCTTTCTGCTTTTTATCCCTCCACGTATCCTGGTCCATCTGGTCCCTGCAAAGATAGACATGGAGATTGCCGTCTCCAGCATGTCCAAAGCTGGGAATGCGCATCTCTAATTCCGCGGCGGTTTGATGGGTAAACTTGATAAAATCTGCCACATGGCTTCTGGGCACCACCACATCGCATTCATCCATCTCCGTGGTAGATGCCTTAATCGCCTCCAGAAAAGCGCCTCTTGCAGACCATACACTCTGTTTTCTCTCATCGGTGTCCACCAGGAACACATCCTTTGCACCGTTATCAAGACACAAATCAGCGGCCCGGCTGTAATTTTGCTCCACCTCTTCCCGGCTGTTTCCGTCAAATGTCAGTAAGATATAAGCGTCACTGGATGTATCGGGAAATTTCTTTCCCAGATAATCCTCTGCAAAAAGAATGGTTGCTTTTTCCATAAATTCAATGGCCACTGCCTGGACCTGGGACTCTATGATTTTAGGTACAATTTCAATTGCATCTGAAATAGAATGAAATGGAATCAGCAGGCTGACTGTTTTTTGCGGAAGCGGAAGAAGTTTTAAAACTGCCTTTGTGATAATTCCCAATGTTCCCTCTGAACCGATAATCAAATTCATCAGACTATAGCCGGAACTGTTTTTAACCACCTTGCCGCCCAGTTCCAGAACATTGCCCTGTGCCGTAACCACGGTTAACCCTCTCACATAATCTCTTGTGACTCCGTACTTTACTGCACGCATTCCGCCTGCATTGGTGCTGATATTGCCGCCGATGGTTGCCGACTTTTCTCCTGGATCCGGCGGATAGAACAGCCCCTGTTCTTCCACATAGGATGCCAGGTCCATTAAAAGGACGCCAGGTTCAACTGTAACAGTCAAATTCTCACGGTCCAGCTCCAATATATGATTCATTCCCGTGGTTTCAATCATGATGCCGCCCTGTGCAGCCACTGCTCCTCCAACCAAACCCGTGCCCGCGCCTCTCACTACCACCGGAATATCATGGCCGGAAGCATATCTCATGATTTTGGATATTTCCTCAGTGCTCATAACTTTTACCAGAATCTCAGGCATTGAAAATACATCCCCCAACTCATCGTGCCCGTAATCCTCGCTGATTTCTTCTCCGGCCAGCACTCTCTCAGGCGGAAACATGGCCTTTATTTCATCTGTATATTCCTGATTTATCCGATTTCTGTCCATCACGCCCCCTCCTTCATCCAATTGACCAGCTCCGGCAGGATTTCATACCAATCGCCAACCAGGCCATAATTGGCTATGTCAAAAATCGGCGCCTTCTTATCCTTATTAATGGCTATGACACAGTCCGCCCCTTTCATCCCTGCGGCGAACTGTACTGCTCCTGAAATACCTATTGTAACAATCAGTTTAGGTTTTACCGTTCTCCCGCTAAGCCCTATCTGTTGTCTGGCGTCAAACCATCCATTTTCAATCAATGGCCTGGTGCCGGCCATCTGAGCCCCTATCCGGTCTGCGAAAACTTTTACAAGCTCCACATCTGCCCTGGATTTAACCCCTCTTCCCACGGCCACGATGATTTCCGCATCTGATATATCTGCCTGCCGCGTTTTTTCTTCATTTGAAAGGACCTGGACCGAGGAATCAAAGAACCTCTCTTTTACCTCCATTTGCTCTATAGAACCGCCGGGGAACCGGTTTCTCTCTGCCTGTGAAAACACCTTATACCTGACGGTGCAGAACTGGGGACGATGCCTGGGCGTCACAATCTGAGCCATGATATTGCCGCCAAAGGCCGGTCTTATCTGTACCAAATCCGAATTATCCTTCATTTCCAGTACAGTACAGTCAGCTGTCAGCCCTGTCCTGAAACGTGCAGCCACCCTTGGCGCCAGTGACCTTCCTTCGCTGGTCGCTCCCACCAAAATGGATGAAGGTCTGACATTCTCTATGAAGTCAGAGAACACATTTGCATATGTCATTATATTAAAATCCGCCAGTCCTGGATGGTCGTACAGGAATACCCGTTCTATCCCATAATACTGCAGTTCCTCTGCCTTTTCTTTTACCCGGCTGCCTATAAGAAGGCAGTAGACCGGAGCCTGAATCACCGATGCCAGCTCTTTTGCTTTTCCAATTAACTCCAGGGTAACCGGATGAATTCTGTTTCCATCCATCTGAACATATACGGCAATTCCCTTCCATTCTTCCTTTTTAACCATTGGTTCTGCCGGCTCTTCTTCAACCCATTCCATCACACCGGCCGGGCCTTTTTTTACACACAGACGGCACATCCTGCATCCGGATGAAACAGATAGCTTTCCATCTTCTTCCGAAATCGCCCCAAATGGACAGAGCTCTTCCAGCTGCTCTGCTGCTTCCTTCGTCACCCTGCCCTGGTTCACTTTTAATTTTGCCATACTCCTCTCCTTCCCGTTCAATGATTACAGAAATTTTTTCTCCTGCAGAATCCCAGCCAAATATTGGGCCAGCTCCGGTCCCTTTCCTTCCATTATTACTTTATCTTCCGTTTTATCCGGCGGGAAAATCCGCTCCACCTGGGTGGGAGAACCATCCAGTCCATAATGTCCGGTGTCCTGGTCATTAAAATCCTTCAGCGACACTGTCTTAAGACATTCCACAGACAGGTCCAGCTTTCTTTTATAAGAAGGGAGTCTGGGCGTGTTGGCATCCTTCTCCACGGTCAGCAGGCATGGCATTGTCATGCGCTGTGTCTGTATTCTGTGCTCCAGGTTCATTCGTACGGTAATTCCGTTACCATCTGTCCCTGTTATAGCAAGTACGTTTGCTCCATGAGGAATCCCCATAAATTCAGCGATTTCCGGTCCCACCTGGGCCGTATCCCCATCCGTGGTCTGCTTTCCGCAAAGAATAACATCAAACGTTCCTGCCTTTTGTATTCCCTGACACAGGGTATAACTGGTCGCACACACATCTGCTCCCGCAAAACACCGGTCTGATACCAGCACCCCTGCCTCTGCGCCCATACAAACAGCCTCTTTCAGCGCGTCCATGGCCTGCATCGGCCCCATGGTAATCACAGTCACATGTCCCTTTTCTTTTTCTGCCAGCTCAAATCCCATTTCCAATGCAAAAAGGTCATATGGATTTAATTTTGATTCCACGCCATCTCTCTTCAGCACGCCTGTAACTGAGTCCACCTCAACATTGGCAGTTCCAGGAACCTGCTTGATACATACAAGAATTTCCATCGGTACACCTCAGCTTTTCAAAATACCATTTACAGATTCAGATACAGACACTCTGGGCGAATCCATTTTAGGAGATACCACCACAATTTTTACCGGCTCCGGCCCTTCAGCCACCGGAACAAAATGCAGTTTTCCGGCGTCTATAATCAATTGGGTCCCCTGCGGTATACGTACAATCTGTATGGATGCCTCATCGACTTTTCCTTCTGAATCAAAGTTTGCAAAAGGCATCAGAGCCGTACCTTGTACAAAGTAAAAAAACTCTTTGTCTTTATGATATTCCAATTCCCGAAATCCGGGGATTGCCGCCTGGCAGGACAGCACTCCTCCGCTGATTTGGGATGACTGGAAGCTTGCAATGAGAGGGGAGGCGGCCCACTGGAAATAGCTCTCCCTGTATGGCTCTGTTTCCTCCCTCAATATTGTCACTCCCTCTATTTCTGTATCCCTGATATCTGTAATTGCTATCTCCATCATAAACCTCTCCCTTTCAGTTTTTTTCCTGTATCAGTTTCATATCTGCCAAAGAATCCGCCAGATGCTCATTAATCTGTTCCTCTGCCGCAGCTTCATCTCCGCTCTCTATGGCCTCTATTATGGCACAGTGGGAACGGTAGGCCCTTTCGATATTTTCGTCCAGCATAAATACCTTATTTCTATAATCGGCAAGGCAGTCTGTAATGGTTTTTTCAATGCATACCAGAAGAGGGTTCTTACTTACCGATGTGATTTTCTGATGAAATTCTTCATCATACAGCGTCATAAGCACACCCCGGTTCTGTCTGGTATGTCCGCCGGACAGAAGTTCCTTTGTCTTGTCAGAAATCACCTTTAGATGTTCAATCCACTTTTTATCGCCCTTCTTCATCGCCATCCGGACTGCCATGAGTTCAACCGCGTTGCGGACTTCCATGTAATTCTCAATATTCTCACTGTTCTCCCTGAACCAATCTGCAATCTCGCTTCTCTCAACCTGCTGCTTTTCCTGCTTTCTGAAAAAGACGCCTTTTCCCCTTACGGACTCAGTTATCTTTAAGGCCTGCATCATCCGGTAAGCTTCCCTGACCGTTGACCTTCCGATTCCGCACATATTGCAGACTTCCTGTTCCGTGGGCATCCGGTCCCCCTCCTTCAGCTGATTTTCTTCAATATATTCTTTCAGCCTGTCAATGGTCTGGTCCACCATGGAAATCTTCTCTATCTTCATATTCATAGGCATTCTCCCTGATTCTCAATTTTGTTTACCGCCTTCAGGATGCATGCATGGAAGCCTCCGATTAACGGTCCCAGGCCAAATGTCAACAGTAATGTCCCGGCCCCTATTTCCCCGCCCAGACAGAACGCCATGGCCGCACATATCACATCCAATCCCAGTTTCACGGTTCCAAGCCCCATCCCTTTCCGGTGAAGCGCCACTACCAGGTCATCGGTGGGGCCGGGAGGAAGCTCTCCTTCCATATAGGCAGCCGCACAGAACGCCACGATTATCATTCCGCCTGCAAACAGCAGATATGGGGGCAATGTTCCAATCCTGCTTTTCAGGCATATCTGCTGCCACAGGTCTGTAACAATCCCTAATAAAAAAGAGGTTATAAAAGTAGTAAACCGCGGCTTTCTTCGCCGGATTCCGGCGGTCAGCAAAATTACGCACACAGATGAAATGTAAATTCCGACGGAAACCGGCTGGCCCAGTACCCCGGCCAAAGCAAAATTCCAGGCATCATACCCGCCCGCCCCCAGACCAGACATGATTGTCATCACCACGCCCATGGGCATGAGCAGGATTCCAATCAGGTACAGGACCAGATTAACCAAACGGCTATGTCTTACTTGGATATCTCCCTTCATATTTCACAAACAGCCCTGATGGAGTCCATCAGCTTTTCCTGATTCTCCTCTGTATCCTCTACAAATGCCGTGCTGCGTAAATACGCAAATATCTTCTGTACATTCTCCTCTGTTTCCGGTATCCCGAGTTCCTTAAGGGTGACAGGCATTTCCATCCTTTTCATGAAATTCCGGAATTCCGGAATTTTCTCCGGTGTTCCATTATAGTACAGCTGAAGTATCAGCGAAGTGCCGACGATTTCTCCATGGAGATAGGACAATGACTCCCTGGTAAAGAACATTCTGGCGCAGTAATACATTTCATGGGCAAGGGCGGTCTGTCCGAATGCTTTTGAAACACCGCTGATAATACTGGTCAGCGCAAAATTAATAAACAGGAAATCATGAACCTCTTTTGTAAGCCGGTGCTCCCGAATATCATCATAAACCTTTAAACACGTCTCCCTAAGAATATCATAGGTATATTTTGATAAATGGTAGGCTGTGTATAATTCAATATTAAAATCATCAAATGGCATGGAGGCATGGCCATGCTGAACCTCAATGAACTTGGCCATGGCATCCAGAATCCCGGATGCAGCATATCTGGGCGGCTGATGAATCATAACTGTCTCGTCAATGATGACTGCCGACACTTCATAATCATGGTAAAAATTACCGCCCACTGTTCCGTAGGCTGCCCCATCCTCCGTATACATGACGCTCATTGGAGTGTAGGCAGCGCATGTGGCTGCCTGGGTCGGAATATTCACCACTGCAAGCTTAGCCATATGGGCAATGCTTTTTGACAGGTCCATAATCTTTCCGCCGCCAACGCCAACCACTACATCAAACCCGTTTTTTTTGCAATACTCAGCATAATGGTTGGCTGCCTCCCTGGTATTATAGCCGGGGTAAACCACAAACTCATGCGTGACACAGGCGTCGCACAGACTTCTCCTCAAAGGCTCCCTGACAATATCAAGGGCCGTAGGTCCGCCAATCACCAATGCATGGCGCCCAAACCTACCAATTTCACCTCCTGCCAGCTGCAGGGCATCCGGCTCCTGTATGTATCTTCCTGCGCCAAATTTAAATGCCACATCTAATTTTGTACCCATTTCTTTTAGCCTCCTTCTCTAAGCCCTTAGATATTTCACTGCGGCCCGTTCAATGCTAAGACCTTCTCTGAATCGTTCCATAAATTGTCCGAATCCCAAACAGCCCTCTTCGTCCGGCACTTCCGTCAATGTCCCTGTCTCCCCAAATACATAGCTGTTCAGATATTCCGTCAGGCAGAGATTATGGTTATCCCTTCCAAAGGATGCCAGGATTGCCATGCCCCATGCTCCGCCCTCTCCTGCTGTCTCCATCACAGTTACCGGAACATTAAGCGCATCTGCCAGTATCTTCTGGCCAACACCTTCTGTTTTAAAAAAACCTCCGTGCCCCAGCAGCCTTGCCAGGCGGATATTCTCCCTTTGAACCAGAATATCCATTCCCATGCGCAGTGTGGCCATGGATGTATACAGCTGCAATCTCATGAAGTCCGAGAGGTGGAGCTCGCTGTCCGGAGTCCTGGTAAACAGCGGCCGTCCCTGGTCCAGTCCGGTAATGTGTTCTCCCGACAGATAGCAATATGACAGCAGGCCTTTGCAGGAGGGCTTACTCTCCATTGCCTTGCGAAAAAGCTTTCCGTATAGCTCACCGGCCGTCATCCTGCATCCGAACAGTTCGGCTGCTTCCCTGAACATATTTACCCATGCATTTAAATCCGACGTGCAGTTATTGCAGTGTACCATGGCTACCGGCTCCCCGTCAGGCGTTGTTACCAAATCCAGTTCCGGATAAACATCTGAAAGCGGATGTTCCAAAACCACCATGGAAAATATGGAGGTGCCTGCTGATACATTTCCGGTTCCCGGTTCAACACTGTTGGTAGCCACCATTCCTGTTCCGGCATCGCCTTCCGGCGGACATACAGGTATTCCTGGCTCCAAATCCCCATCCGGGTCCAAAAAAGCAGCTCCGTCTACTGTCAATGCTCCTGCCGGCCTTCCGGCTGCCAGCACCTCCGGCAGAATCTCCAGGACCTTCCACGGATATTTTTTATCTGCTGTCAGCTGGTCAAAGCACTCTGCCAGGTCCTTTCTGTAATTCTTTTGTTCCGTGTCTATGGGGAACATTCCGGATGCCTGCCCTACCCCAAGCACCTTTTTTCCTGTCAATTTCCAGTGAATATATCCATCTAATGTGGTCAGATAACGTATCCGGCCAACATGTTCTTCTCCGTTTAAGACTGCCTGATACAGATGTGCGATACTCCATCTTTGGGGGATTGGACAATGAAACAGCTCCGTCAGCTTCCGGGAAGCCTCTGCTGTCATGGTATTTCTCCAGGTCCTGAAGGGCACCAGAAGCTCATTGTTTTGGTCAAAGGCCATATAACCATGCATCATAGCGGAAAATCCCATGGAACCTATGGTATGCAGTGTTATATTGTATTTTCTCTTCACATCTTCTTTCAAGGACCGGAAGCAGGATTTAAGTCCTGCCTCCGCATCTTCCAGATGATAAGTCCATATTCCCTGTTCAAACCGGTTTTCCCAGTCATAGCTGCCCTGGGCAATCGGGCGGTTTTTTCCGTCTACCAGCACTGCCTTTATTCTGGTAGAACCGAATTCGATTCCCAGAGCCGTATTTCCCTGTTCTATCTCATTTCTTATCTGTTCCGTATCCATATGCTCCATCCTATCTGTACATTGGGCCGTAAGCCTGGCACGCCCTGTAATCCTGGGATTCCTTGTCCATTCCGAATGCATTCCAACATGCCGGACGGAATATTCTCTCCTCTTCCACGTTGTGCATGCACACCGGTATTCTCAGCATGGAGCAGAGCGTAATGACATCTGCGCCCACATGGCCATAGGTGATGGCCCCATGATTTGCGCCCCAGTGATTCATCACATCGTATGCACTTGTAAATACATCCCTTCCCGTCACCTTAGGTGCAAACCAGGTACAGGGCCATGTATAATCCGTTCTCTTCCAGAGCTGGTCAGATATGTCCTCCGGCAGATGCACACTCCATCCTTCCACCAGCTGGACCACAGGGCCCACGCCCTTTACCAGATTCAAACGTATCATGGTCATGGGCATCTCAGCCTTTGTCTCAAACCGCGAGGAATAGCCTCCGCCGCGGAAATAGCCCAAATCCGCCTCACACCATGTTGTGGCATTCAGACAATTTTCCACATCCGCCTGTGTCATATCCCACCATGGTTTAATGGCTGCTTTTCCTTCCTCATCCCGAGCTTCCCCGCAGGCATCCAGACAGCATGCGCCGGAATTTATCAGATGAATAAAGCCGCCGGCCGCCTCCGCTTTTCCTTCCAGGCAATAACCGGTTACCCGTTTTACCGCCTCCTTCGACCAGCAGGTTCTCACATCTGCAAACATCTGCGAACGATTGGTGAGAAGCTTAAGAAGCAGCATGCTTACGCCATTGAGCGTATCATTCTCCGTAGCCAGGATGTAAGGTTCTCTGGGACCGTTCCAATCAAAGGACGTGTTCAGGATTGCTTCCGGAAAATCCGTGTTCGGATAATGGTCCGTCCATTGTCTCTGTCCCTGGAAACCAGCTGCCAAGGCATTATGGCCCAGCGATTCCTCCTGGTATTCATCCGGAAATGTGTGATTGCCACTCATCAAATCCTTGATGATAAGGGCGCACTTCACTGTAAATTCCCAATTTTTATCTTTCTTTTCCCGGCTGTGTCTGGCAAATTCCGGGTTTTTGTCCAGCCCCTCCCTGCAGTTTGCCTTGGTCCAAAGCAGAGCCTTTTCGTACTCGCTGTGATTATAAATGCCCTTATCAATTCTTCTGAGAATTTCCACCTCGTCTACCGACTCCACCCTCATTCCCAGATATTCTTCAAAGAAATCAGGGTCAATACCGGAACCGGATATGCCCATACACATGGCGCCAATCTGCAGATATGATTTTCCACGCATGGATGCAGCTGCAATGGATGCTCTTGCAAAACGGAGCAGTTTTTCCTTTACATCTTCCGGTATCTCCGGGTCATCCGCTTCCTGAACATGTCTTCCGTATATGCCGAATGCCGGAAGCCCTTTTCTGGCATGGGCTGCCAATACGGAAGCCAGGTATACGGCGCCCGGGCGCTCTGTGGCATTCAGTCCCCACACGCCCTTGATTGTCATGGGGTCCATATCCATGGTCTCAGAACCATAGCACCAGCAGGGAGTCACTGAAAGGGTGATATCAACTCCCAGCTTTTTAAACTTATGTGCGCAGGCCGCTGCTTCAGCAACGCGTCCTATGGTGCTGTCCGCCAGCACTACCTGAACAGGCTGGCCGTTTAGATACCGTACATTCTGCTCATACAGTTTTTTGACTGCCTTTGCCATATTCATGGTCTGTTCCTCCAGGGACCCCCTTACATCCAGCAATCCCTGTCTCGCGTCAATGATGGGTCTGATTCCGATGATTGGATATTCTCCTATGTATCTGTTCGTATACTCCATTATGTACTCCTCCTTATACAATTCTGTTTTCCGGTTCCCGTCCCTCCAGAACATCCATGACTGCCCTTGCCGTAGTCATGGATGTTCTGTCATAATTTTCATAGGATTCCGCTGCCACATGAGGCGTTGCCACATATCCGGGACAATTAAAAAGTTCCTCGCTTCCTGTTACCGGTTCATGCTCGAACACATCTGAGGCAAAACCGCCTATCCTTCCGGAATCCAGCCCTCGCTTTACCGCCATTTCATCCACCACAGACCCTCTGGCTGTATTAATAAGTATGACACCCCTCTTCATCTTCCCAACGGCCGCATCATTGATTAAATGCCATGTGTCAGGAGCAGCCGGAAGATGGATGAGAATTATATCGCTCTCTCTTAAAACCTGGTCCTGCGGTACAATCACAACCCCTGATTTCCCGGCCGCCATCCTGTCAGCCGCCTTGTCACAGGCCATCATGAAACATCCAAAAGCCTTCAATTTCCCAGCCGTATTTTGTGCGATTCTGCCGAATCCCATCATACCAACCTTTAATCCCTTTAGCTCCCGATACATCATTCTCTTCCATCTGCCCCGGCGGATATCCTGGTTCAGCTGGGGTATCTGCCGTAACATACACAGCAGCAGGGCCACCGTGTGTTCCGCAACCGAATTAGAGTTAAGTCCCGGACAGTTTGTAACCATAATCCCCTGTTCCCTGGCTGCTTCCAAATCAATGTTATCCACTCCCACTCCGAATCTGGCAATCACCTTTAGCTTTCCGGCTGTCTCTAACAGGGTTCTTCCCCAGTTTTCCGCTCCGGTTATCACCCCGTCCACGTCCCTTACGAGAGGTATCAGCTCTGCTTCGGTCATTGGCCTGTTATAGGGATTCTCAATGATTTCGTATCCCCCTTTCTCCAGACTCAATTTACCGTTTCTGCAATATTGGGAGTAATTCGTTGCTGTTACCAGTATTTTCATGTCAGCCTTTCCTTTGCATGCCAGGCCTGCCTGGTATTCTGTACGGCAAATTTCCCGCCTGTTACCTCCAAATCAAAACCGGTCATGTACCCTGCCTGGTCAGATGCCAGAAAAACAATGGGACCAGCCAAATCCTCCGCAGTGCCCAGGCGGCCCATAGATACATTCTGAACCAGCCTCTCTCCATTCTCTGCTATGTTGGATTTGCTTATTTCCGTATCAATCATGCCCGGCACCACACCCAAAACACGGATATGATACGGCGCCAGTTCAGCTGCCAGTGTTCTGGTAAGACTGGAAACCCCTGACTTTGCAGCCCCGTATATGGCGCCGCCTGCGCTGGGGATTTTTGCTGCAAAGCTGGATATATTGATAATCACGCCGCTTTCCTGCTTCATCATAATCGGAGCCACCAGGCCGATGCAGTTCCATACCGCCTTGAGGTCTGTATTCATGATGGCATCCCATTCGTCCTCCGTATACTCTAAAAATGGCTTATCTATGGCAATACCGGCATTGTTAATCCACACATCCACGGTGCCGAATCTCCGGCATACGGTTTCCATGAAACAGCGGACCCCCTCTTTGTCTGTTACGTCCAGGGCCTCTCCGTAAACATTATGATACCCCTGTCCCTCCATCTCCCGGCAAAAGCCTTCAACCTTTGCTTTTGTTCTTGCAAAGACAGCAACCGATGCACCTTCCTTTAAGAACTCCCTTGCAGCCTCTTTTCCGATTCCTCCTGCCCCGCCGGTAATTACGACTGTTTTTCCCTTCAGACCTAATCTCATCGCTGCCTCCATCATCCGCCCAGGTATGCCTTCTTGATTTCCGGACTGTCCAGAAGCACCGAGCTTTTTCCGTGGTTGACCACGTGTCCCACTTCCAATACATACGTTCTGTTGGAAATGCCCATGGCCATGAAGGCGTTTTGTTCCGCAATTACAATCGGAGTCTTCTTCATCTCATTGATTTGGATAATGGCCCTGAACATCTCGTCCACAATGACCGGAGCAAGTCCCAGGGAGGGTTCGTCAAACATAAGCAGCTTTGGATTGCTCATCATTCCCCTTCCGATAGCCAGCATCTGCTGCTCACCGCCGCTCATGGTTCCCGCCGCCTGTTTTGACCTTTCCTTCAGCCGTGGAAACAGGTCATACACCTCGGCCACATGGTCCGCCATCTCACCTTTTGAATACCGTTTGCTGAACGCTCCCATCTCCAGATTCTCCAGCACGGTCATCTGAGGAAACACCTCCCGTCCCTCAGGTACATATACAATCCCATCGTAAATGGATTTATGGGGCTTTTGGTTATGGATTGCCTTTCCGTTGTATTCAATGGAGCCCTGTCCGGTGCGGTTAATGCCTACAATGGTTTTCATCAAGGTGGTTTTTCCTGCTCCGTTTGCCCCTATTAGTGACACAATCTCATCATCGCCAACCTCAAAGGAAACGTTGAACAATGCCTCTACTTTTCCGTAATATACGTTTATATTATTAACTTTCAGCATGTGCCAACACCTCCTCCTTAATATGCATAATAGGCTTGTAGCGGTCCCCGAGATATGCCTTGATTACCTCATCATTATTCTGTATTTCATCCGGAGTTCCCTCCGCAATTTTCGCTCCGAAGTTCAGCACCGTAATATTGGTGCAAATATTCATAACCACGTCCATGTTGTGTTCAATCAGGAAAATGTCCACTCCCGAATCAAAGGTTTTGAGTATAATATCCACAAATTCCTTCCGCTCTGTGGGATTCAGGCCCGCGGCCGGCTCATCTAAAATAAGTGTCTCCGGTTTCAGCATCAAAGCCCGTCCAAACTCCGTCATTTTCTGCTTGCCATAAGGAAGATTCTTTACGTTCACATCCCTGATATCCCCAAGACCTATATATTCCAGCACTTCCTCTGCTCTCTCCCTGAGTATGCGCTCCTCTCTTCCAGCTTCCCTGAAACGATAAAGGAACTGCAGGATTCCTAATTTTGTCATCTGATGGCCGCCTACCATCAGATTCTCCATGACTGTCATGGACTGAAATAACTTAAGATTCTGAAAGGTGCGGCTTATGCCTAAGCGTGCTATCTGATACGGCTGCATAAGGGTGGTGCATGTATCTTTATAATATATCTCCCCGTCCGTAGGGGCGTATGTACCGGTAATCTGGTTCACTGTGGTGGTCTTTCCTGAACCGTTTGGTCCAATCAGGGCATGTATAGTTCTTTTTTTCATTTCCAGGGACAAATCATTCACAGCCACAAGGCCGGAGAACCTTTTTGTAATGTGATTCAGCTTTAAAATTGTATCGCCGTTCATCATCTATTCTCCCTCCTTTTTACACAGGCGCTTTACCAGACCAAATTTTCCAAATGGACCTGTATGTGTAAACAGGGAAACAATGCCATTGGGAAGGAAAATAGCAAATAACAGAGCAATCACACTGAACACCAGCCAGTAATAGCTTTCCATGAACCGCAGGAACTCCGGTAAAATCGTAATGACCGCTCCTCCAATTACATTTCCTCCAACCGTACCAATGCCTCCAATCATCATCATGGCAAGATAGTTGGCCGACAAATCCTGGACAAAGGTGGTTGGGTTGATATATCCCATCATATGTGTATACATGGCTCCCCCGAAACATCCCAGAATGGTGGCCAGGGTAAATGCAAGTATCTTCATCTGGGCAATATTGATGCCGCTGGCCTCAACCGCCTCCACATTATCCCGTATTGCCTTGAACACCCGCCCCCATTTGGAGTGCACGATTCGGTATGCCATGATAGTAATGACTATTACAATGGCGAGATAAAAATAGTAGATTCTAAAAGATGTGTTTAGTTCAATTCCAAACAGGCGAATCCATGGTATATTTTGTACGCCCATGGTTCCCCCGGTCAGTCCTACCCAGTTGGTAAGAATAAGGCGGGTAATCTCACTGAAACCAATGGTAGTAAGGGAAAGATATACACCTTTCAGGCGCAGACTCGGATACCCCAGGCCCTTACCAACCAAAATGCCCATCACAATGGCAACAATAAATCCCACCACAATCGGCATGTGGAATTTCGCGCTGCACAGGGCTGCAGAGTACGCTCCCAGCGCCATGATTCCTGCTGTACCCATATTCATCTGTCCGGTCAGACCGGTTATAAAATTTAATCCGGTAACCACCACGATATTGACCAGCGTCTGGCACAGTACGATATGATGGTAGGTATTCTTATCAACAATCGGAATGAGGACCAAAAGGAAGATTCCAAAAAGAATCCCTGTCATTTTTGCGGATTTATTCATGTGCACCTCCATCATTTCTTTCTGTGCCCCAGAAGTCCTGTGGGCCTGATTAGCAGACATGCGATTAAAAGCACAAAAGCAACGCAGTCTTTATACAGTGTGGGAATCACAAGTGTACTCAGGTTCTCCAGAATTCCTATTACCACGCCTCCCAGAATCGCACCCGGCAAATACCCAAAGCCGCCGAACACGCCTGCCGCAAATCCCTTTAACCCTATCATGTTAGCTATGGTTAAATCCACGGTGAATAAAGGAATCACCATGATGCCTATTGCTGCACAGATTGCCGCGCTGAGAGCAATAGTTAAGTTAATATTTCTGGTGACGTTGATTCCCATCAGAGTGGCGGCCGTCTTGTTCTGCTGTACACATCTCATGGCCTTTCCTGTCTTCGTAAAATTAAAAAATAACTGTAAAAGGATTACGATTGCTATGGACACTACAATAACAGTGATGTTTGCCACTGTAATCACAATGTCCCCAAGCTTTACCGTTCCTTTTAAAAAACCAGGCACAGTAAAAGGAGTAGCTCCCCAGATGATTCTGGCCAGTTCATTGAGAATCCTTCCCAAAAACACCGTGCCCATAACGGCAAAAATTGGGGACGTCATATTACGAAGCGGATTGAATATACCGGTCGCCACCAGGACGCCGAATACAAACATGGTAAGAACAGTGGCCAGAACACCCACCACCGGATTTGTTCCCATCCTCATAAGGAATTGGGCTGCAAAGATATACGCGCCTAACATGATGAATTTATCATGGCTGAAATTCAGCAGGCCGGTAGAATTAAAAATCAATGTATACTCAATCGCCACCAGCGCATAAATAAATCCAAGAGCAAGCCCGCTCACAATAAGCTGGATAATAATGCTGTAAGTCATTTGGGACCTCCCATCTCTTAGTTTAAAATGGATGCAAACCATTTCCTGTCTGCATCCATTTTTCAACGACTGCTACTCCACCGTCACATAATCCACCATGCCCGGAATTTTATCTTTAATCTGCGCAATTACGCAGCCATGGACCATATTTCCCCCTTCATCGCAGGAAAACAGACCTTCCGGAAGCTTCATATCCTTTGTTTCCGCCAGAGCATCCCTGACAGCCTGAGGCTCGGTTGACCCGGCTCTTTCAATTGCGTCTGCCAGCACATAAGCCGCGCTATAGTATGTAGATGCATAAAGTTCGGGGGCATATCCATATTTTGCTTTGAAGTCCTCTACAAACTGCTTTACAGTATCGTCGTCATTGGTTGATACAAAGTCAGTGACCGCATACCATCCTTCCACATACTCTGGTTCCAGCAGATTTAACACCTGGTCCATAACAACACCTGCGGAGGCAATTACAGGTACATCCAGCCCCAGTTCATACAGCTGCCTGGCGGTCAGTGCAACCTCAGCGTCGTCTGTCCAGGAGATAATACAGTCAACGCCTGCGCTCTTGAGCTGCATCATCTGCCCTGTCAAATCCTTATCACCTGCGTTATGTCCAACGGCCACATACTCAATGCCATCCGCTTCCAATATGGGAATGATAACATCCCTTCCGCCGGTTCCAAAGTCATTGTTATTGTAGGAAATTCCTATCTTCTTGGCCCCCAGCGTATCAACCGCATATCTTGCCGCCACTTGCCCGTTGATGGTATCAGAAGGTCTTACGCGGAAGAAGTAAGGATTATCCAGCGTCGCTAGTTTAGGGCTGGAACCGCCTGTCATAAACGGAATCCCGGCATTCTTATATAAGTCACTGGTGGCTGCCGCATTTCCGGAGGTATGGGGTCCAATTACCGCACACACATCCTCATTCAATAGCCTGGTTACCACATTTACGGCTGTTGTCTGCGTATTCTGGTCGTCCTCCGCTACATATACCAGTTTTTTACCCAGAACACCCCCATTGGCATTAATCTGTTCCAGAGCCAGGTCAATTCCCTCCTTCGTTCTCTGGCCTGCCAGCGGAAAGTTTCCTGTAATTGCGCAGCTGACGCCGAATTTGATTTCCCCATCCAATTCCTCTGACGCTTCTGTCTTCTCTGCCTCCGTTTTTTCCCCCTCAGTCTTTTCTTCCTGTGACTGTTGTGAAGCAGCGGATGCAGGTGCGCTTGTTCCTCCTGCTGTTCCTCCCCCTGAGCATGCTGTTAACCCCATCATCATGACTGCTGCCAGACCTACTGCTAATCTTTTTTTCATCATGCCGAAATACCCTTCCTTTCATCCTTTGTTGGTTATCCGTTTATTTTAATTCCGATGGACTTCATGGTATCCACCAGAATTTTTTTCTCATCCTCAGTAATCGGCGCCAGCGGACCTCTGCACGGTCCAACAGGAATTCCTGTTACCATTTCAATAGCCGGTCTCATAATAGAATTGGGAAGAATTCTTCCGTTTTGTCCGCATGCCTTGCAGAATCTGTACAGCGGTACGAACAATTCCTTTGCCTTATTATGGTCCCCCTCTGCAAATGCTTTTAAAATAGTCCTGATTTCATGTCCGAAGATATGGGCACCGCCGCTGACCACGCCCATGGCCCCCTGCACTACCGTAGGAAGAAGCATGATATCATCTCCATTGAAGATTACAAATTCCGGGTTAATATCTTCGGTTGCCAATATAAAGTCTGTAATCTGAGTGGGGTTAATACCGGCTTCATCTTTGATTCCAATGATATTCCCGATTTTTGAAAGTTCCCTCACAGTGGAGGCATCCACGTTTACCCCTACAAAAATCGGAATATTGTAGAGGAGGATATTAATATTTACGCTATCGGCAACTGCCTTGTAGTGACGGTAAATACCCTCCTGAGTAGGCTTGTTATAATAAGGAGCAACCACCATACAAAGCTCGATTCCTAAATCCTCGGCTTTTTTTGTAAGGGCAATGGTTTCCTTTGTGGATGCGCATCCAGTGCCTGCTATAACAGGTTTTCTGCCGGCTGAAGCCTTAAGGGCTGTTTCCATCAGCCTGACTCTCTCATCAAATGTAAGCAGGGACGCCTCTCCCGTTGTCCCGGTCACGATTAAGGAATCACAGAGGTCATTTTGTATCAGATATTCGATTAAATCTTCGTAAGCCTTGTAATTCACCTCCTCATTGGCATCATACGGCGTTACCAGGGGGCATAAAATCTGTCCATACTTCTGCGTAAATTCATTTCTTGTCATTTGATGTTCTCCTTTGCTCTTTCAATATTGATTATAAATTTTATTTATTCTGCTGTTATCATGTTGTCTGATAACATGATAACTATTTTTTCAATATATGTCAATAGTTTTTAATATTTAAGTATATTTTTGTGCATATATTATATAATTATGACTGATTTTTAGAGTAAACAGAGATTTCCATGTTCTTCATTTTTTAGTATTGACATGTTGTCAGACAACATGATATGCTATATCCAATATAACTGCTTTCATATTGTCAGTTCAGCTTATTCGGAAAGGATGGTTCATTATAATGCGTCTGTTATATGGTGTAACGGTTCCACTGGTAACTCCTCTTACGAAAGAAAGAACCCTGGATATTTCAAGCCTGGAACATCTGACAGATTTCCTGATTGAAAAGGGTATCCATTGTCTCTATCCAGGCGGAACCACAGGTGAAATGATGCTTATGGGAATGGAGGACAGAAAGGTTCTTGCTGAAACAGTGGTTCGCCAGACCGCCGGACGGGCCGTTGTATATATACAAGCCGGTGCTGTTAACCAGGCTGATACCATAACGTTAGCTAAACATGCTGTTGATATAGGTGCTGATGGCATTGGTGTGGTTACTCCCGTCTTCTATAAACTGTCTGACCGGGAATTGGTCAGCTATTATCAATCCGTCTGCCGGAGTGTTCCTTCCGACTTCCCTGTCTATCTTTATGCCATACCTCAGTGTGCTGTCAATGACATCACCCCTGCTTTGGCAGAAGAGTTAGCTGAAACATGTCCGAATATAGCAGGCATCAAATACAGTTATCCCAATATGTCCCGCATACAGGAATTCATGACCATACGCAGCGGCAGCTTTTCAGTCTTGTGCGGTCCTGATGAACTGTTCTGCGCTACGGTTCTGACCGGAGGCGCCGGTACTGTTTCCGGTAACGCCCAGGTGATTCCCGAACATTATGTTGCAATATGGAATGCCCTGGAACGGGGAGATATTCCAACTGCCGTTTCCCTGCAGCGAAAAACCAACCAATTGAACCAAATTTTAAGCAATGACCATAATATAGCCCGCTATAAAGCTGCCCTCAAATACCGCAAAATACTGTCCGATGCATCTACATATGCTCCGCTGGAGCCGTTATCCGAGGCAGAATCCCGGTCCATGTCAGATATGCTGGAGGAGCTGAAGTTTACAGAAATATAAATATGCCCCTCCATTTCGGCAATTGCACTTGTAAATTCTGATAAACGTTGATAAAATATAAACCAACCGGCAAGGGAATGACTGAAAGAATATAAACAAAGAAGGGGAATCGAATGAATAAACCTCTGAAAAGTATTGCACGGATATCTGTTGTGGACCAGGCAATTCAGAATCTTCAAAATTACATAACAGAAAACAGTCTGCAGCCAGGCGACAAACTGCCTACAGAAAAAGAAGTCTGTGAAATGATGGGAATCGGCCGCTCCACTGCCCGCGAAGCTTACCGAATGTTAAAAGCAATGGATTACGTAACTGCGATTCAGGGTAAGGGCATTTTTTTAAGTGACAAGTACAGAAAAAATGATTCAAACGAAATGGCGCTGGAATGGTTTCGTGAAAATGGCAGAAATATGATTGAATTCATGGAAGTGCGTATGGCCATAGAACCCATGGCAGTACGCCTGGCTATTCCAAGGGCAACTGATTCAGATATTGAGTCATTAGAAAAAACACATTTTCTTTTTCAACAGGCTCTCAAAGACAAAAATACAGTCAAGCTGCTCTCCTTTGATGAACTTTTTCACAATCAAATCATGGAATTTACAGATAACCAGCTGATGATTCGCATTAGCCAGAATATTACCGAATGTTTCCGCAGTTACCGCTCCAAAGCTTTTGCAGTGGATAAAATTATGGGAAACGCAGTTGCGCCGCATGCAAAAATCATAGACGCCTTCCATAAACGGGATACCCAGCTGGGTTATAATCTCATGATTGAACACCTGGAGATTTCTCTGGAAGATATACTGAAGTATTCCACGCCTTGAATATCTTCTCCGAATACTTGATTCGGTAGGATGACGTGTTTGGCCGGTATTAAGGTATTGTTAATATTACGGGGTCAAAAAGTACATTTTTACGTTGTTTTTTTGCATTTTTGTGACTTTACTGTGTCTAATAGAGTAATATATGCAGGTAGAAAATAGCATGAAGTTTGGCGGGTCCGACAATCGGCACCCGCCCATTTCTACTTCTCTTCTTTCTCCTTCTCATCCTGAATCCGTTTCCGGATGGTCTCAAGTTCATCCGGCTTCGGGTCCGGGATGGGTAAGGGGACGGTCATGCGTTTGACTGCTTCAGATTCTTTTAGCAGTTCTTCATCCGAGTACCTTTCTGCCGGTTCTGGCGGTTCATCGTTCCGCTTTCCATCCATCTTTATGCGCCTCCTTCCAAGGCCATTGTATGCCTTTCAAAACGGGGATTGTTCTGGTGAATAATACCATTTATGGTCCGTTTATTCGCATTTTACGACATCTTCTGTTGCTTTTTGTCGTCTATTTTCCACTTGATAATGCCCCTCCTTGCATATACCGTTAAATCAGTATCAAAAACCAAGGAGGAATCAGTATGAAATATGAAAGAGAAACCAGTGACCTGCTCCGGCGCTTAGGTGTAAACAACTCCTATGTGGGATTCGGTTACACAATTCACGGCATCATCAGTACTATCCATGACCCACACCTTCTAACCTACATTTCCAAAGGGCTCTATGTGGAGATAGCCGCTCACTACCAGACATCTATTAAATGTGTGGAACGGAATATCCGTACCATCATCAGTACCATTTGGCTGCACGGAAACAGAGAACTGCTGAATCAGGTCTTCGGCTTCGAGCTGGAACAGAAACCCCGGAATGGAGCCTTCATAGATGCGCTCTCTCATTACGTTGTGAAACACTATTACGATTAAGCAAGTCAGGGCGCTATTGCAGCGCCCTTCCGAAATCTACCACTCAAACACATATCGGCGATTGACCATGTCATACTCTTCGGCAATCCGGAGTACGCCCCTGGCATCCGTAATCATACATTTTCCCTCGTCAGAGCCCTTAACCGGGCAGAGCAGGAAGGCCTCGCCGGCGGGGTCCGTCTGGTAGCCGGTCAGCATGTAGCCCTCGCTGTCAAACAGATACCAACCACAGGTTCCATCCGTGGCCTCCCGGAGCCAGTACCAGCCGTTGGCCGCATAGCTGCTGTCTGCGAACTGATACCACCAGCGCTTTCCGTCTGCCGCCGGCAGGAAACCCTGGGTGTATGTCAGCGGGATTGGAGTATAATCGATGTCGCAGAGCTTCAATACCTTCTGCCAGGGTGTGGCGGTCACTCTGGACTTGATGGTCCCATAATTGATGCCTTTGGCCTCAATGCAGTATCCATCACCTATGTATACCCCGATATGCCCTGGCTTCCAGAGTGCCCAGCCTATCATGGACTCGTCCATATGGTCAATGCCAACCCGTTGTGTGGCTGTGTCATGGTAGTTGTAGCTGCCGCGGATGCACCCGGTGTACCAGCTGATGAGGCCAGAGCAGTCCGTGCAGCGCTGGCCTATGTACCTGGCCACCTTAGCCTTATAAGTTGATGTGTATGTACCTGGGTTCTCCCGGGCCAATCGGTCCAGGATAGCCTGGGTGAGTACAAGAAAGAGATTAATGATAATACAAAGCAAATACTAAGATGCTTTAACTCTGAGTGTGATAATGCCCTATTGAATCTATCTGTCAAAAATATTGATTCTGTACGAAGCAAAATCACAAAATCCTTTGATTCATTAAATAAGATATTTGCAATTGATGGTATACAAATGACCCCAAAGCTTTTGGAGTATAAATTGGAAGAGCTTAATCTCGTACATACCTATGAACAAAAAAAGGAACAGGAACGCGAACAACAAAAAGCAATCAAGGAACAGATGGTTGAGGAAGAAAAAGTCCGGAGAGAAATAGAACGTCAAAAAGCCAAACTTGAAAAAGACCAGGCCCAATGCTCAAATGAAATTAATAAGTTAATAGGCTATATGCAAAAAACACAAAATGATGTTGAGAAGCAGCTTTATATAGATAAAATCAAAGAATTGGAAGATAAGTTAAAGCAATTAGAAGCAGATAAGGCCACTGTTCTTGAAAGAGAGGCTAATGCCCGCGCAGGTTATGTATACATAATCTCTAATATTGGCTCCTTTGGAGAAAATATATATAAAATCGGAATGACAAGAAGGGTGGAACCAATGGATAGGATTAAAGAACTAGGTAGTGCCTCTGTTCCATTTGAATTCGATGTACATGCAATGATTTTTTCTGATGATGCACCTGCATTAGAAACAGCACTTCATCAAACATTTGAAAAACAGAGTGTAAACCGAGTGGATTTGCGCAAGGAATTTTTCAGAGTTTCACTTGATGAAATAGAGGCTGTTGTTAAAGACAACTATAATAATACTGTAGTTTTTACTCGTATACCTGTTGCTAAGGAATATAATGAAACATTGGCAATATTAAATCAAGAACAGTCTGCTTAATAATAGCAAAAAGCCCCAGGACTACGAACTCCCACTCTCCTGGGGCTTACCACCTTGAAAATATAATATATTTACCCGGGCAGCCGGGGGACGTGCTCCCATCCCGTTCTGAGTCTTGGAGAAAGGGATGACGCCTTATGAGTACATACGAAGAATTGCAGTTGATTACATCAGTGGCGTTACTCATTGTTGCAATACTGACTTATACCCATAAAAAATAGCCGTCCTGCCCTAGCAAAGCTGACGACTATTTTTTAGTAAGATGTTCGCCGGAGCAGGTGAGGTGCATTCACCTTCCGGCTGTCTTGTTAAGTATAGTATATCAAATATACCGAATAAGTCAAATGTGAAAAGCGGCCCTGTTACCAGCAGGAACCGCCCTCACATAGTTTTCTCTTACCGGACCGTTCCGGAAGATATAATTAATTACCTTAAGCAAGTAAATTATATCATTCCTGAAGCGTCCTGGCAAGGGGCGTATTTTTTATACCCAAAATCGGTTGCGATATCGCAACAGGAAAGGACTGATATCATGCCAAGACGCAGAAAACACCCCCGGCTCCCCAACGGCTACGGCTCCATCCGCTACCTGGGCAAGAGCCGCAAAAACCCCTATGCCGTCCATCCGCCGGCAGACATTGACGGAAAGCGGCCTCCGGCCCTCTGCTATGTGGATGACTGGATAAAAGGGTTCATTGTCCTCACATCCTACAAGGCCGGTACCTATACTCCTGGTATGGAGGCCACACTGCTGCTCCCGGATGATACCAAGCAGCTCGACGAGCTGACAGGGAAACTCCTGGCAGATTACAACCGCGTCAAAGGAATCGAACCGGATGAGCCGGAAAAGACTTTCTCAGAGGTCTATGAAGCCTTCTATGCCGATAAATTTTCCGAAGGCAATAAATACTCCGCCTCAACCAAATATTCAATCAAGGCCGCGTACAAAAACTGTGTATCCCTCTATGATAAAATATTTAACTCCCTACGCGCAAAAGACCTGCAGGATAATCTGGATGCGTGTAATCTAAAATATGCCAGCCTGGAACTTATTAGGAATCTGTACAGGCAGATGTATAAATACGCTGACAGTCAGGGATGGTGCGACAAGGACTATAGCCGGTATGTTAAAATCAAAAGGGATGACGATGATGAACATGGTGTGCCATTCTCAGATGCAGACCTGAAAATCTTGTGGGATAACAAAACACACGAAACTGCAGAGATGCTTCTCATCATGTGCTATTCCGGATGGCGTATATCAGAATACATTAGCCTTGAGGTAAATATGCAAAAAAAGTATTTTAAGGGCGGAATAAAAACGGAGGCCGGTAAAGGACGTATTGTACCAATTCATTCCGGTATTCTCCCTTTGGTTGAACACCGGATGAGCAAGTATGGAAAGCTTCTCCCGTGCAGCGACAAAGATTTCAGAAACCAAATGGATGAACTGCTAACCCAACTGGGAATCCCAGGTGACCCCAAACATACACCACATGACTGTCGGCACACGTGCTCTATGTTGTGTGAGATGTATGAGGTAAAAGAAAACGACCGAAAACGGATGATGGGGCACTCATTTAAAGAGGACATCACTAACAAGGTTTATGGTCACCGTGAGCTGGAAGACCTGCGCAAAGAGATTGAAAAGATTGAGATTAATTTGTGACTTTATTGTGACCAATAGCCCCCAATAACATGGTAGAACGCGGTAGGAAATGAAATTTTCAAAAACACCGAAAACCCGCATAAAACCTACCATTTTCACCCTATTTCTCATGCAAATCCTACCATTCTGAAAACCGTCTGGCATTAAAGTATTGTTAATATTCCGCCCATCCCGTTGACATTGCTCCCTTATCCTCATATAATTCCAACAGGACAGGATATTTTCATATACACCATTTTACACATACATCGGAAGGGAAATGACATACATATGGACGCCACCGTCTACGACGATGACCAAGTTTTTACCGTAATCATACTTCATATGTTCAAAAAGGCATGACCTGCATTCATACACACGGATGCGGGCAATGCCTTTTTCTTTTGGCATAATACTGCCAAACAAGTAAAGGAGGAATCATTGTGAGTATTCATTCGTTTTTCAGTCTGTTAGGAGGACTGGCATTATTTCTGTATGGCATGCAGATGATGAGCACCAATCTGGAGGCCGCGGCCGGCAGCCGCATGAAGCAGATACTGGAGCGTCTGACTGCCAACCGGTTTTTAGGTGTGTTGGTGGGAGCCGGAATCACTGCAATCATCCAGTCCTCATCCGCCACAACCGTCATGGTGGTGGGCTTTGTAAATTCCCAGCTCATGACACTGAAACAGGCTGTCTGGATTATCATGGGCGCCAATATTGGCACCACTGTAACCGGGCAGCTCATAGCCTTGGACATTGGTGCCATTGCACCGCTCATTGCATTTACAGGTGTTGCCCTGATTCTTTTTGTAAAACAGAAAAAAGTCCAGTTTGCCGGAGGTATTGTGGCTGGCCTGGGTATCCTTTTCCTTGGCATGGGAATGATGAGCGCCGCCATGATACCGCTGCGTGAATCCCCTCATTTTGTCAATCTGATGACAAAATTCTCCAATCCGCTTCTGGGGATACTGGCCGGAGCTGCCTTTACCGCTATCATCCAGTCTTCCTCTGCATCCGTCGGTATTCTCCAGGCCCTGGCTGTAAGCGGGTTAATCGGGCTGGACAGCGCGGTCTTTGTTCTGTTTGGACAAAATATCGGTACCTGTATCACGGCTGTCCTGGCGTCCATCGGAGCCAACCGCGATGCTAAACGGACCACCCTGATTCATTTGATATTTAACATCTTGGGTACAACGGTCTTTACCCTGGTCTGTCTGGCGTCTCCCTTTACCCACTGGATGGCCACCTTTACACCAGATAATCCCGCGGCGCAGATTGCCAATGTTCATACGCTGTTCAACATCGTTACCACTCTGCTTTTACTGCCCTTTGGCACACAGCTTGCCAGAATTTCCGAAAAACTTCTGCCCGACAAACCGCTGGAGACAACAGATGAGGAGCGCTGGTTTGAAGATTTGCTGGCTTCCGAACACGTACTTGGCGTATCTGTCATAGCAAGAAAACAGCTTAACGGGGACATCGCGCAGATGCTTGCACTGGCTGCTGCCAATGTTGAAGCCAGTTTCCTGGCTTTTGAACAAAAGAATGGGGAGGAATTGGAACAGCTTCAGCTGCGCGAAGAAGAAATTGACCTGTACAATGCCCAGTTATCCAGAAAGATTTCCAGGGTCCTTGCTGTGGAAAATTCCCCGTCCGAAGTGAAAGCGCTCAACCGCATGTTCTCCATCATTGGAAATGTGGAGCGCATTGGCGACCATGCAGTCAACATTGCAGGCTACGCACAGACCATGATGGAACGCAGGATGGAGCTGTCTTCCCAGGCATCTCTTGAGCTGACGGATATGAGAACCTCCTGCATGCGCGCCATACACCTGGTCTGCAGTGCCTACCGCATTGATTCAGGCTGCCTGCCGGAATATTCTTCCATGGCGGAACATGACTTCCGTCTGGAACAGCCTTCCATACCGGAACAGCCTTCCATGCCGGAACATGCCTCCCTCCTGGAGCAGGCCCTGCTTCTGGAACAAGACATTGACCGCCGGACTGCCCGATATCGTTCCAACCAAATCGAACGCATGAGAAACGGGCAATGCCATGTGGAAACATCCATCCTGTACTCAGAAATCCTGACCGATTATGAGCGCATCGGCGACCATGCATTCAACATTGCCCAGGCTCTTGACAAACTGGAGAACAACTGACCTGCGCTAAACCATAGAATATAAACCGCTGTCTTCCTATTGACAAATAAATTAAGGCTCTATATACTTAAATCAATCATTGTCACGAAGACACTGTTCTTCTCCAAGAGAAGCCCGCTTAAGAATCTGATACACATTTGAGGATTCGATACAAATACAGTAAAATCAAACTATAATAGATAAAACGCCTTGAAGACGCATGGGACTGTTGAAACAGTCTGTTTCTTCCGGCGTTTTTTATATTCCTGGAGGTTATTATGAATCAACCTGTGTCTTTGCTGGCATTTAGCCGCACCTGGAGGCAGTGTCCATGACGCTTAAGGAAATCGCTGCTGAAGCCGGGGTCTCCGTATCCACGGTTTCCCGCGTAATCAATCAAAACGGAAAGTGCCCCGCAGGCAAGGAGGTCCGGCAACGGATACTAGAAATCGCAAAGAGAACCGGCTATATTCCAAACGCCCATGCCCGGAGCTTAAAAATGCATTCCATCCGGGAGAATCAGACTCCCTGCCATTCCATTGCATGCCTGTTTACCCAGACAGCCGGCATTGGCAGTGAACAGTCCCGCTCTTTACTGATAAGAGGCATGGAGGAGGAATCCCGGTTACATGGTTACAGCCTGAAATACAGTCTGTCTTCCATTGCCGGCCTCTCTGCTTTGACATCCACTGCAGGCCTCCCTCCTTTGGCATCCACTGCCAGCCTCCCTCCCCTGGCATCCACTGCCAGCTGCCCTCCCCTGTTTTCCGACATGACGGCAGATTCCAACATGGACGGAATCGCCATCATTGGCAGCAGCCATACGGACGGGGTCCCAGAAGGGCAATATCTTTGCCGCCTTCCTGATTGGCCTGCCCTCCATTTCATCTACACAGGATTCCAATATCTGGAATCACCCATAGACCAGATTGTCTGCGACGGGCAGAAAGCTGCATCTGATGCAGTTGACAGCCTGGTCAAATCAGGCCATAAACGGATTGCCTACATCGGTGGCAGTGAATACAGCAGCCCTTTTCTTGGATACTGCGCTGCTCTGAAAAAGCATGGCCTTCCCTGTCATGAATCCCGTATCAGACATGTCCCTATTTCCATGGAAGGCGGGTACCTGGGTGCCGGGGAGCTGCTGAAATCCGGACTGGATGCAACGGCATGTTTCTGCTCCAATGATGTTATTGCTATCGGTGTCATGCGGGCAGTCAGGGAATCCGGGCTTTTTATTCCCGGGGATATCTCCGTCATCAGTATGGACGATATCAATGTGGGCAGATATCTGGACCCAATGCTGACCACGGTTCACTTTCCCTTAGCTGAAATGGGACGTATGACTGCAAAAATCCTGATTGACAGAATTGAAGGAGGCCATCACCTTCCCATGAAAATCGTCCTGCCCTGCCATGTGGTGGAACGCGAGAGCTGCGGCACTGCTCCTGCATAATATACGCGCAGATACACAACAGACGTAACGTCTTATCATTTCATCAGACTGTCCTGTCACAATCACACAGGCAGCCGGCTCGTCTATCAGTAGAACCGCAGCCGCATTTAGCCTGTTCAGGGCATCCGCCGCGGACCCCTTGCCTGTATCGATAATAAATATAGCAATGTGCTTATGTATAGAAAAAATAAATGCCAGCTGCCTAAAGGGGTAAAAGCGTTTGCATACCATCACAAACCTGCTATAATTAGAGGCATGTGATGATAATTTCAAAGCACACTTCCGGGGAACAGGAAGAATCAGATACATGCTTAAGGAGGATACGAAACATGAAATTAGATGAACGCGGAAAACAGTGCCCAAAGCCTGTCATTGACACTAAGAAAGCATTGGAATCCTGTAATCCAGGTGAGACAGTTGAGGTATTGGTGGACAACGAGATAGCGGTCCAGAACCTGAGCAAGATGGCAGCAAGCAAGGGCCTTGCAGCTGTTTCCGAGAAAATAAGCGATAATGAATTCGCTGTTAAAATTGTTGTAAGCGAAGGAGCAAACGCTGCTTCCGGCTCAGATGCTGCGGCTGATACCGATGATGAACCGATTGCCTGCCGGCCCGACAGCCGCAGGAAGGGTATGGTAGTGGTTCTTTCCTCCAACCTGATGGGACACGGAGATCCGGAATTGGGAAAGGCCCTGATGAAGGGTTTTGTCTACGCACTTACACAGCAGGATGCCCTGCCGGAAACCGTGCTTCTGTATAACAGCGGCGCCCACCTTTCCTGCGAAGGCTCCGATAACCTGGAGGATTTAAAATCCCTGGAATCCCAGGGAGTGGAGATTCTTACCTGCGGAACCTGCCTTAACTTCTATGGTTTGGGCGAGAAGCTACAGGTGGGAAGCGTCACCAATATGTATGAGATTGTAGAGCGTATGACAGCTGCCAAATGTTTGGTACGTCCTTAATTTCACGTTCATGCCAACTCAGCTAAACTTCGACGTACATTCAGGCAAAGGCCGCATTCAAGACAATGCGGCCCTTCTTATATGCCGGAATCAGTCACCTGCAGCATGCCACTTTTCTTTTTTCAGCGGATATCCACCCCGCCCCACAAAAAACACAGCCCCTGTCCCCCATTCCGGGAATCCCTCCTCTGGCTTTCATCCTTATTTCATACTCTTTCCGGTGCCGGTCAGTATCCCAGTAACACTCAGCCATGTCTCATAGATGTTGTCCTTAAACGCCCTCACATCCCCAATGACCGGCAGATTACAGGTGCATCTTTCTCCTGCCGTCCCTTCTGCCGGCCTGTCTGCCCTCCCTTCTGCCATCCGGTTTGGAACCACATCTGTATCCATCCTCAGATACCCGGTCTCCAAATCCTGCTCTGACAGCCGGAGGTGTTTCACTTCATCTGCAAACAGCTCCGGATGCATGAGATAGACAGCAGCCGTCACATCCCAGTTATAAAATCCCCGGATGCCGTAATCATCTTCATTGTATCCGAACCAGTAATCTGTTTTTTCCATGATATACGCTGCCGCCCTGTTTCCCTTATCCGAGAACCGTTCCCTGTATTCCTGTTTTGTAAATAAAGCTTTCAGACAATTATTGCCTGTCATCACGGAAACATTTATTCCCTTTGTGAGTACGGTCCAAGACGCCGGAGGGTCACAGGAAAAATTAAGCTCATCCATTACCTTTTTTTCAAATACAAGAGGAGCCGTGATTCCGCCCATCAGGACAATCTCTTTTACCTTCTCAAAGAAATGCCGGTCCCTCTCATATGCGCCTCTCAGGTTTGTCAGGGAGCCGGTGGCGAGAACCGATAATTCCCCCGGATAGCGGTCCGCCATTTCCGCCAGGAAATCAGCTGCCTGGCTCTGGTAGTCTCCCCGTTTCTCCCCGCCTCTTTTTACAGGAATATCCTGGCGTCCCAGTTCTCCCAGCATCCGCAGATTCACTGCCTGTACCACATCCAGGCTGTTATTTCCATAGGTGGAAGTGACTCCCAGTAATTGGGCGTCCCTGCTTCCCAGCAAATACATCAGGGCCAGCCCGTCATCCACATCGCAGTCTTTTGTTCCAAAGGTATTGTCACAGTCAAATATGATTTTCTTCATCCTTTTCCTTTCATACATGTTTTTCCGTTACATGTCTCTCCGGGAACAGGTCCCCGGCTACATGTCTCTTCCGGTACCTTCCTCTTCCAGTACATACCTCTCCCGCCGCATACCTCTCCCGCCGCATGCCTTTCATGCCGTACCATGCCTGAACAGTACAACCCCATCTGGTTCCACGCGCAGTCCCGCCTTCATGCCTGCCTGGAATTTTGTCTGCAGTCCAATACCTTCCATCCTCTGGCACAGAATGTTCCCTCCGGGAGCAAATTTCCCGGGAACCCTTACCCGTATCTCTGTCATCTCCCCCATAAAGGTAACCTCCTCCACCTCAAACTCCCCGTCCTCCTGCAGCCGGACTGAATACGGGCGTATCATGGCATCATAGGTCCCGTCAGGCAAATCCGACCTTATCTCAAACAGATTACAGACAAACCTGCCTCCCACCACCTCTCCGGGAACATAATTCACCTTGCCAAAATATTCCGCCACTGTTTTTGTCTCCGGTTGATAAAACATCTGCTCAGGAGTACCGTACTGCAGGACCTTCCCGTGGCTCATCAGCGCAATGCGGTCAGACATGCGGAGGGCCTCTGCCTTGTCATGGGTGACCAGAATGGTGGTGATTTTCCATTCCTCATGCAGTTTCCTTACCAGCCGCGCCATCTCCGTCCGCAGCCTCTCGTCCAGACCTGAAAATGGTTCGTCCAGAAGAAGTACCCTGGGATTTGCTGCCAATGCCCTGGCCAATGCCACTCTCTGCATCTGTCCGCCCGACATCTCCTTCATTTTTCTCTTCTCAAATCCCGCAAGCTGCACTGCTTCCAGGAGTTCACCCACCCGCTCTCTCTGTTCTTTTTTCGGCACCTTTTTCAGTTCCATGGGAAAGGAAATATTTTTCTCCACCGTCATATGTGGAAACAGCCGTAAATCCTGGAACACGATTACCGTTCCCCGCTTCTCCGGCAGACAGTCCGTCACAGAGGTTCCCTGTATCCGTATATCCCCGCTCTCCTGCTCCAAAAGACCGGCAATGCATTTTAACAGGGTAGTCTTTCCGCATCCGGATTCCCCTAAAAGGGATACGAACTCCCCCTCCTTTATTTCCAGGTCAATTCCGTGCAGTATCACCTTTTTCTGAAGTGATACGGTCAGATTTTCTATGTTAAGACTCATAATATCCTCCAACCATCTGTCTTGTCCAATGCCCTGCAATCCGTTCAAATACAGCAAATACCATCAGGGTAATGCCCATGAACAGAATGCTGTAAATGCAGGCAATGTTCCGGCTGCCGCTCTGTAAATAAGGAACCATCACAACCGCAAAGGTCTTTATCCTGCCTCCTCCGAGAAGCAGCGTCAGAAAATACTGGCTGAAGGATACAATATAGGCCATACTGACTGCTGACAGTATCACCGGAACCAGCATTGGCAGGGTAGTCCTCCTAAATGCCTGGAAGGAGCTGGCTCCCAGCACCCTGGCCTGCTCTTCCAGTGCAATGCCGGCTGCCTGGGTGCCGTCCATGATAAGGCGCACAGCATAGGGCAGGGAATAAATCAGGTGTGCCAGGATAACCCCCGTCACAGTATTATTAAGCCCCAACCGGATAAATGTAATCTGTATCCCCATGGCAAACACCGTAGTCGGAACCATCAGTGGAAGGACCACAAAAAAGGAAATCAAATTCCTGCCCCGGAACCGGTACAGGATAAGGGCCCTGGATGTCAATACCCCGGCAAAGGCCGATAAAAGGGCCACTACAGAAGAAATCATGATGCTGGACGTCATGAGGGAGGCCAGTTCTCCCTTTCTTCTGACAATTTCCATGACTGCCCGGTCCGAAAACACCTGCGGAAACAGCCCGGGCCAGGCCCATCGTTCTGTAAATACCCATATCACCAGACTGGCCGCGGGAATCAGGATGGCTGCACACAGCAGGGCCAGTATCATACCTGAAATAAACGCTTTTCTTTTCTTCATAACCTTTTGCTCCATCTCCTTCTGCTTCGCGGTTTACTGTTCCATTAACGCCTTCATGTTCTTCCGCATGATGAAATAATAAATCCAGGCGCTGAGCACGGAAAGTAGGATGATGATTCCATTAAGCGCCATGGCATAAGGCCGGTTTTTCAAATCCGGGTGAATATACTGCTGATATGCCAGCACCGGAAGAGCCCTAGGGGAGGTGGCACCCAGAAGAAAGGGAAGCTCATAGGCTCCCAGGGAAAATACAAATATAATCAGGAATCCGCTGATTACCGCATCCTTACACAGAGGCAGGGTGACCTTACAAAATGCGGTCCAGCGGTCCGCCCCCAGGTTTATGGCTGCTTCCCCCAATTTCTCATTGATATTGGCCATCAGCGCAATGACAAAATAGATGATGAACGGAATCTCCTTCCACAGATATGCCAGTATGACCCCAACTCCCCTTGTATCATAAATAAGCATGGGAAACTGCTGTTGTTCCTGCAATAATCCAAGGGCATAACCAAGTCTGGCCACCACCCCGTTCTGCGAAAAAATATTGACCATAAAAATGGCCACCACCACATGGGGAACAATGATGGGAAGCTGTATCACCCGCATCATTAGACCCTTTGTCTTTTTGTGCATTACACACACAGCGCTTAAGCCCACGCCTGCCGCTGTGGCAATCCCTGCGGACAAAAATGCCACCCTGAGGCTGTACAGCACGGATTTAAGCATCTCCGGCCTGGATAATACTTCCCTGTAATATTTTAGTGTTGGTTCCTTTAGTCCAAAAGCTGGAATCACCCCCAGACTCTGGGTGATTCCAGTTGCCAATCCAATGATAAAAAGCAGGGACAGGATGATTTGGGGAACCAGAAGCAAATACGGTGTTACCATTTTTTTCATTCCATTTCCTCCCAATGTTTTCCTTCCAATCACGCACACGCCCCACCTACCCAAAAAAACCGTCAGTTTCCTTACCGCCAGTTTCCTCCCCGTCAGTTTCCTTCTCATTATTTGCCCACTACATCCTCCGCCCAAATTTCCTCGATGATGGGAACCAGTTGTGCAGGCATCTCAGGAAGGCGTTTTGAGAGGAGTTCATCCTGGGGAATTGTTCCCTTACCCAGGTCCACCTGGTCAAAGGCTTCCTTTTGTTCATCGGAAAGCTTTTCATTGTCCAGTACCGGGATAACCCTCAGCTTCTCATAGCGGTCCGCCTGGATTTCCGGTGACAGCATCTCATTGATTGCCACCATGGCGCCGGCCTTATTGCCGGAATTGGCTGCAATTGCCATAAAATTGGTATTGCCGATGGTGCCCTTGTCAAACTGGAAGGTTTCCGTGGTCTGCGTGTATTTGCCGTCCTCAATATTCAGGGCCACGTCATAGGCGCCGTACGTCATATTCATCACCAGCTCCCCGTCCGCAAACATATTGTCCACAGTAGTGGATGAATCCGGGAAGGTGGTTCCCTGGTTCCAAAGGTATGGATTCAGTTCCCTTAGGTACTCCATGGCCGGAGCCACTGCCGCTCTTACAGTCTCCTTGTCAGCCTCCATGTCCATAAACGGTTCATAGCCGCAGATTTCATAGATAATGTTTCTTACAAATGCGCTGCCTGTAAAATCAGGAAGCGCCGGATAGGTCACCCTGCCCGGATATTTCTGCACGAATTCCTTCAGGGCCTGGGCGCTCTCAGGCACATCCGGAGTCACCGCCCGGTCTGCCACCATGACCATCTGGGCCTTTCCGTAAGGCGCCTCATACCCCTCAATTGGATAAGCAAAGTCCATGGTCACATCTTCGCTGTCTCCATCCACATAATCATTAAAATTAGGAAGCTTGTCTGTAAAGGGTCCGTACAGCATGTTGTTTTCCTTTGCCGACTGGAAATTCTCCCCGTTAATCCAAATCATGTCAATGCTGCCGTCCCTCCCGCCTGCCTGTATCTCGCCTGTAAGCTGGCTTAAAACCTGGTCAATATCCATAGGAACGCGTTCCATTGTAATGTCATACTTTTCCTTCATGCCAGGCGCAAATACATCGTCCAGCCATTGGTTCAGCTTTTCATCTCCGCCCCAGCCGTAGAACGTGACCGTGGTTCCCTTTGCAGCCTCCTTCATCTCATCAAAGGACATGTTTTCAATGACCTGGCTGCCGGCATTCTCTTCATGACTGCTGCCGGCATCCTTTGTCCGGCCGGTGCCCGAACACCCTCCCAGAGTCAGCATCATTACGGCTGCCAATATCGCTGCTGTGATTCTTCTCTTCATATTCTCCTCCCTGCCATGAACACTTAGCGTCTGTTTTTCAGACGCCTGCGTGCGATGCATGTCACTGGCACCTGAAATCCATACTGTTTATAAAAAACAATAACCCTGTCTGGTGATGTTACGATTCCCCCTGCCGTAATTTTATGCAGTACGGCAGGGGGAAATCACATCACCGGAAGGGTTAACCTATTCTGTCACAAATGCAGCCTGGATATCCTTATCCTTTGCGCCATTTTCAATGATGAACAGATTGTCAACATCGAATCCCGCATCCTTCATGACAGAAATGCCGGTTTTTGCACACTTGTTGCCGCTGTAGCAAAGCAGGTATACAGGTTTGGACGGGTCCATCTCCTCTTTTGCCATCTTATACATGGCAGTCTGGGCGTCCGGGTCCTCAATCTCCTTTAATGGGCACTGCAGGGAACCCTTTAAATGGCCTTCTGCATATGTATCATTGTCACGCACATCCAGAATCTGGACATTGTCTCCCCCAACTTCCTTTAATGCATCTGCTGCTGCAACAGTCTTCCAGTCAATGTTCTCGTCTGCGCGGTTGGTCGTAAGGGCGCCTTTCTCAGACCCCAGGGCTTTTGCTCCGCCCTCCACAGTATAAATCAGGGAGCCGTCAATGCCGGCCTCCTTAAGCACTCCGGTTGTCTTCTCAGCACCTTTCTTGCCGCTGTTGCAGATAATATAAATTTTCTGTCCGTCGCTCAAGTTCTCCTTTGCATATGCGCTCATGGCATCTGCCAGCGAATCATCCTCCAGCGGGAAAATAGGGCACCAGATAGAATCAGCCACTCTTCCCTTTACATAGTTATCCCACTCCCTTACATCCAGCACATGGGCGCTCTTATCCTTTGCTGCCGCCACTGCATCTGCGGGGGATACGTACTGATAGCTGCCATCTGACTGTGCAGCCGCTGTTGTCTCAGCACCTGCTGCTTCTGCTGCCGTGGTATCCGCTGCATCAGCCGCCGAAGTCTCTGCCGCTGCCTGGGCTGTTGTTTCATTTGCTGCTTTCTGACCGCATCCGGCCGCCGCTGTCACGGACAGCGCCATCATAATTCCCAATGCTACGATTTTCTTTTTCATTTCTTCCTCCTTGAATTATCTTGTTTTTCTATATATATTTTCCTTATCATGACAATTAAGGCAGATAAGGCAAATAATATCATTAATCCTGTGACAAAAAACCTGGCGCCCCCGGTCAGCATTCCGCCCACATAGGAGTACACAATGGTTGCCGGGAGCTGCCCAATACCCGTGGCTATGAAAAATGACAGAAATGGCATGGATGTCAGTCCTGCCGCATAGCTTACAATATCAAAGGACACCGCAGCAGCATAGCTTCCATAGGAAGCAACAAATTCCCTGACCACGGTAAAGTCCCCGGTTGCAAACATAGTCACAATTCTGTTAATCATGCCTTTCACGGATGGTATGCATATATAGCTCAGGATTGAAGCAGCTATGCATGCAGCCACCACGATTTTCCCCATCCATTTACTTTGTTTTTTCCCATTCAAATTCCTTTCTTTTAACGTAAATCCAATATCCGGCAGGCGCGCTCCAGGCCGTTATGACCGCAGCAGCCTGTCCATTTCTTCCAAAAATCCCATGTCCAGATACTGCCCCAGCTTTTGGAACGTGGACTGGTTAAACAGCAGCTTATCCGGCTGCTGGTACTGCACCCAGGCCATGGCGCACCAGGTAATGCCCCTCAGACAGGTAATGGGAATATAGGCAAAGGTACGCTCCCTCAGCCCCTTTGTGTCAAACCTGCCGTCCACCTTTTGGATGTACTGGTTTATGAAGTCTTCCATCTCCCTCCGGTCCAGAATCACGTCTGTCTTCCAGAATGTGGTGGTAGGCGCAAGAAAATGCCCCAAATCCTGCGCAGGCTCCCCGTAAACAGGCTTCTCCCAGTCCACCAGATAGTTGCCCTTTCCCTCTCCGTTGATTAGGAAATTGGTGGAATTAAGCTCTGTGTTGATGCAGCATTCATAGCCTTTGCAGCCCGCAGCCTCCTGACGGCGCTTCCACCCCAGGTCCAGCATTTCTCTTATCTTCATTTTGGTTCCATGGTTTCCCAAATTTGAATCCATGTAGGTACGGACCATCTCCTCGCATTCTGTCAGTATGGCCTCCAAAGGGTCCGCCGGATGAATCAGATGGCTGTCATCCCCCACCCTGACACTGTGGATATCAGCCAGGCACTCCGCTCCAAAGGGCAGTTCCGTCCTGTAATCCATTCCATGTCCCGGCAGGAATTCCATCACCATGATGCCATGAGGAATTTTTTTCAGGCTTCCATCTGCATAGAAGGGAGCCGGCGTCCTGCCCGCCTGCTGCAGCAGCTTTAAGGTATCATATTCATACTGTATCTGATGGTCCAAATGCATCTGGCTGCCGCAGTTTACACGGAGCACCAGCTTTTTGCCGGTGACAGGGTGGGTGAACAGATAATTTCTGTTGTACTCGCCCTGGGCCAGGAGACTGTATTCCTCCGTCACCTCATCCGGCAGCCCCAGAGCGCTGCGGTACTGCTTACAGGTTACATATTCCCTTAACCCTGCTATCCGTTCCATTCATATCACCTCACATCCCGGTACATCCGGTCAATCTCTTCAATGGGCGCCTGGTCCCGGTACATCTTTCGCAGCCGGTTCATTTTCCACATCAGCTTGAGCTTGGGCAGGGTTCCTTTTGGAAACCGCCTGTCCGATGTGTAAATGCGGCGTCCTGTCATCCCCAGCTTTACCCTCCGTTCCTTAAGCGTCAGCGAAAACTGGTAGTCCTCCATCACAGGAATCTCCGGAAACATGCCTGCATCAAAGAACAGGCTTCGGTCCACAAAGATACCCTGGTCGCCAAACATGACCCTGCGGTCCTTAATCCTGTGGTTTGAAATCACACGGCAGGTGAACATGAAAAAGTTCCGCGAATGAAAGGCAATGCCGAAGCATCCTGCACTGTGGTCCCTCATCACCCTGCGTATCTCAGCCAGCGGACGGGGAGGCAGCTCACTGTCGCAGTGGAGAAAAAACAGGATATCGCCGCGGCTCTTCACCGCTCCCGTATTCATCTGCTTTGCCCGCCCCTTTTCCGAATGTATGACTCTGACCCATGGGCGAAGCAATTCCAATGTTCTGTCTTTGCTTCCGCCGTCCACAAACAGGATTTCGCATTTTCCTCTCAACGGTTCCAGCTGGTCCTGCATACGGCCAATGGTCTTCTCCTCATTGTAGACAGGAATAATGATGGAAATGCGGCTGGTTTTTGCCAGAAACCGGCCTGTGGATGTCTTTTTCAGCCTCTTGTCCCCCCGCATTCTCCGGCGGTATGCCTGAAGGTCCTGGCAGGTATCCATGTCCTGCAGGGTTTCCGTAAATCCAACCGTGCATCCCGCGGTCTTAAGCCGCAACACGGTATCGCGGAGCACGGAGCCATGTCCATATCCCTCCATGTCAAACACCGCCCGCCGGGGTCTCTTCATGCCCACCAGATAATATCCCCCGTCCCTGGTAGGTCCCAGAACCACATCGTGATATTTCAGCAGGTCAAATGCACGTTCCAGATATGCTGCCTTTACCTCAGGCACATCGGTTCCCATGAGTATGCATGAGTCATATCCCCGGCCCAGCACCTCACGGACAGCCTGATACATCCGCTCTCCCAGACCGTTTCCCCTTTGGGGAATATAATGTTCATCCCTGCCGAAAACCGGATATAAAAGCTCCTTGCCATCATCCGGTGTGAAGCAGATAAAAAGCTCCCCTTTTACGTTCCCGCATTCCCTCTTTATGTCCTCTAAAAAACAGGTATGAAGACGGGCGCATTCCTCCGGGCCAAGAACAGGCATCATCCTGGTCTTTGTCTGTCCGGGAGCCGGAACCCTGGTAAAAATAATGATTGCACGATTCATTTATAAGATTCTCTCCCATATCTCTATTTATATCCTTGTCCAAACCATTACCAAAATTTTGTCATCATCCGGTTGACCATTGACTTCCTGATATCCGGCCCCTCGTCACATTCCAGAATCTCAGGCAGCAGATGCATGACCCCCTGGCAGCCGCTGCGTGTGAGGTTCCCTGTGCAGGAGGCGCAGTAAGTAAAAATATGTTCATGTCCCTGGGCGGCCATCCGGCCGGCCATATCTCCGGCCAGGTCCGGCTCCCTGACCCCGGCACAGCCTCCCAGGCCGCAGCACTGCACATCCCGCACTGTTTCCGGCGCATTCTTCAGAAATGGAGACAGCCATTCCACCCACTGTCTTCTCTCCCTGTCAGGACACGGAAGGAACAGGACCCCATTTTCTTCCACCTGCCGTCCGATTCCCAGCCGGGATAATTTCTCATAAATGCTGATGACCCGTACCTCCAGCTTATCCTTGAGGAAATCATAACAGTTGGGGCAAAGCATCACGGCCTCCAAAGCCCCTGCCCTGCGGAGATTTTCATTTATCCTCCGGACAATCTTATCCTCGTCCCTTTGAAGGCCAAGCTCTGCCACCGGTTTGCCGCAGCAGTCAAACAGGACTCCCATGCCCTCCTTTTCCTCCAGCAGGCTGATTAATTTCCTGGTGGTCTTTGGATAGAAGGAGGGAAAATTACAGCCTGGAAACAGGATGCTTCTGCCTGCAAGACGGCGTTTGTTCCGGTAAATATAATTCCGTTTTTCCGCAAGGAGCATGGAATATCCCTTTTCCGGACATTTCCCCTGGTATTCCTCCACCCGTTCCCTCCGCATTTCCAGGATAACAGACCTGCCGTCAATTCCAACCGGACAAACCTGGGTACAGGTCCCGCACAGAAAGCAGTGATAGGCCAGTTTCTTAAGTTCTGACGTATCTCCGATATCAAGGCCGTACTTACTTAAGAAGGAGCAGTTTTTCCGGCAGATGCGGCAGTGTATGCATTTATCGCTGTCCTTCATCCTGAACATTCCGTCCATTCTCACCTATCCTTTCCTCAGTCTCCTGCAGTACATACCTTTTCTTAAAAAACATGCCCAGTCCAATGACAACAGCCGCCAGCACTGCTGTAATGGTAAAATAGAGAACCCGGTTCTATCCTCTGTTCCTTACACTGGGTTTCATCCAATTCCATGCCCGCTGTGCCTGCACACCATCATTCCAATCCATGTCTTCACAATCTGAATCAGGGACACGGCCCCCAGTATGGCACTGATAAAGTAGTAAGACCGAACCTCCTGCGCAGAATTCATCCATGTGAATCCACCATAAGCAGATGTCAGCGCTGTCATACCTGCATTCATAAGCCACGCTGTTTTTGGCAGGTTCCTTCTCTGTCTCAGGAAATAGAGAAGCAGCGCAGCGGCCAGGACCGCCATCAGAAGTGCAGCCCCATTTGCCAGCAGTTCCATGGGATATCTGGCTTCCCAGCCCCGGTTTTTATACACCACGTACCGTGCCATCCCCATTTTTCTGCGGGTAAAATACTGTACGGCCCATGCCCCGGCCAGGCACAGGATTTCCAGGATTGTAACAGAGATATATGCAGCCTTCTTCATAACCGTTTTTCCTTTTACATTGAATAAGCGTTGGACTTAATCAAGACGCAACGCTTATCTACATCATTCTTTATTTCTTTGCCTTGTCCGTGGACAGCTGTCCCACCGTGGTAAACCGGCAGCCGCTTTCTGACGGGTCCCCCACCTGTACCGGGAGGGAATCATCCATCTGCCACTGGTACCAGCCGCCGTCATACATGGTCATATTGGTCATTCCATTTTCATAGCAAATCAGGAAGGGGATGGCAGCTCTCCAGCCCGTGCCGCAGTAAAAGGACAGCTCATTGTCAAGGGAAGCCCCGGATTCCTCCAGATATCCCTTTAATACATCCAGGCCTGCGGCAGTCCCGTCCTCATTATTATAAGAGCCGTCATCCGTATCATGTCCCCAGACAGCGCCCTCAGGTTCGCCTGCCCTGTCAATGTACCCATATCCGCTGGTCCTGCCCAGGAATTCGTCCCTGCTGCGTATGCTGACCAGCTTAAAGTTATCGTCCCCTGCCAGCTTTTCCTTTACCTGGTCAATGGACAGGATGTATTCCGGATGGGCCGGAATTTCCGCGCCGAACTCCCTGTTGGAGGACTGAGGGGTGTTGATGGTTTTCTCAGTTCCGTAACCGCTCTCAAGCCAGGCCTCGTAGCCGCCGTCCAGACATTTTACATTCTCAACTCCGGCCCATAAAAGGGTGAACGCCACCCGGTCATCCGCTGAATTCGCCCCCTTGTCGCTGTAGCAGATAACGGTTGTATCTTTCGTGATTCCGTATTCGGCCATCAGGTCCTTTATTTCTTCCGGAGTCCGGATATTCCAGTACTCATCTGATTCAATATCATCTGTATTCATATGATATGCGCCCTTGATGTGGCCCTCCTTATAAGCGCCGGCATCCTGCAGGGTTCCCCAGGCACATTCCAGAATCATGTAATCCTCTGACTCCTCCTGGTTCCCGTCCAAAACACTCTGTACCCAGTCAGGCGACACATAGACCTTTTTCTTTTCAACCGGGTCCGCCTTTACAGCAGATGGCCCTTCTGTCACTTCACCTGATTCCGCCTTTGCTGCGGCTGTGCCCTTTGACGCATCCCCTGCTGAATCCGCACTTGCATCCGATGTCATGAGGGCTGCCGCGCCGCTGTCTGACCCGGCGGCTGTCTTTGACGCATCTGTATTGGAAGAACACCCTGCTGCCAGTAATGCGGCAGCGCATAAAACAATTCCTAAATATCTGCTCTTCATAATTTTTTCCACTCCCGGTTTTATATTATCCCAGTATAAATAATGTAATGTTACCTTGATTATTATAAAAACACCTGCCTGTTTTGTCCAATCGGTGAAATATATGTGCCTTGCGTTATGTATAGTTTTTTTCTATAACGAAATCCCCTGGTCCGTGCTCTGGCCAGGGGATTTCGTTATCAAACTATATATGACAGAATTATCATCATCTGAACGTCTGCCCGGAATCCGGACCGGACCGGTCATCCCTCTGCATCCGCCTGAAAATACGCGCCAGCATGATGACCGATGCAATGGAAAGCACCAGCTCCGCCGCCATCTGGGCATAAGAAAGACCGTACAGAGGGAATAAACGGTTCAGCAGGTACAGGGCAGGGATTTCCAGCACAATTTTACGCAGTATGGCAAAGCTCAGCGCTGCTTTTCCCATGCCCACTGCCTGGAATACTCCCACTGCCAGGAAGTCCATACACAGAAAGGGAAGCCCCAGGCAGAACCCGCGCAGGAACCTTGTGCCATATGCGACAATGGCTTCATTGTCCATAAACGCCCTTGTCAGCATACCTGCTCCTGCATAATATCCAAGAGAAACCACCACCAGGAAAGGCAGCAGGGTCCTGATGGTGAAATATATGGTTTCCTTCATCCTCCTGTGATTTCCGCTGGCATAGTTGTAGCTGATGAGGGGCATGATTCCCTGGGAAAAGCCCATGGCCACCTGCAGGGGAACCATATTGATTTTCTGGGTAATACCCATGGCTGCAACTGCCTGGGCGCCGTAGGCAGATGTAAAATTGTTCAGTATGGTCATGCCTGTCACATTCAGAAGATTCTGGATTGCCGCCGGTACGCCCACGCCGCACACTCCCAGCACAATGTACCTCTGAAAGGAAAACTTCATCGGATGAATGCATACAAACGTGGTTTTCCTTCTGACCCGCAGCAGCACAAAAAAGTAAACACAGGCAGCACAGTTGGACAGGAACGTGGCAAGGCCGGCTCCTGCCGCCCCCATGTCAAGGCCCCATGGCAGGATAAAGATGGGGTCCAGAATAATATTAAGCAGACAGCCGCTCATGGTTCCGATGCTGGCGTGAAGGGATGAACCCTCGGAGCGCACCAAATACGCCATGACCACATTGAGGATGGCAGGGGCTGCTCCGAAGAGCACGGTCCATTTCAGGTATCCGGCCGTTGCATCCATTGTATTGGCATCCGCCCCCAGGAGAATCAGCAGGGGGTGCAGGCCAATCGTGCACAGAGCAGAAAAAAGAACGCCGAAAAACAGCGCGCAATAAAATCCGAACGCGCTGCTGCGCCGGACCGCCTCATAGTCACGGCGTCCCAGTGCCCGGCTCATCATGCTGGAGCTTCCCACACCGAACAGATTATTCACAGCATTAAAGGCCAGAAGCACAGGCGCTGCCAGTGTCACCGCCGCATTCTGCACCGGATTGTTCATCATTCCTACAAAATATGTATCCGCCAGGTTGTAAATCACCATAACCAGCGAGCTCAGGATTGTGGGCACTGCCAGCTGCATAACAGCCCTTGGCACCGGCGTCTTTTCAAATAAAATGGTTTTTCCGTCATCCATCATATGTACATTGCCTCCTTATCCTGCACAGGTAAACACTGTGCAGGCTTCTTTTGATTCTACCACGGCATGTATTACAATACAAGACATTCACCCTGCCCGGTTCCGCCATCTATCTCTTATCCGCCTTTAAATCAGTCTGGGCAGGATTGTCAATCAGACTGCCGTCTTCGGAAAACCGTGAGCCATGGCATGGACAGTCCCAGCTGTGTTCCTCCCTGTTCCAGGACAGCCTGCAGCCCATATGAGGACATCTGGGAGTCCCGAAGGCAGCAAGGCCGCGGACAGCGTGGTACCCTTCCTTAAAAAAGGAACCCGCAGATGCCCTGAAAGTCCGTCTCTGGGGAGAAAAAACCTGTTCCCACGGGCTCTCTATACCCATGACCAGATTCCTCAAAATCAGTGCCGAGACCATGGAGCCGGTCATTCCCCATTTCTGGAAACCGGATGCGATATACCAGTAGGGCCGCAGACGGGAATATCTTCCGATATAGGGAACAGCATCCAGCGTCATACAGTCCTGTGCCGCCCACTCTGAAACAATCCTCAAATCCGGCCACAGGGTTTTGGCCTGACCTCTCAGGTATTCAAAGGAAGAGCCGTCACACCCTTCTCCTGTGCGGTGTCCCCCGCCTCCCATCAGAATATAGGGGCCTGCCTTTCGAAAGGACAGCCCATCCTCATCAATGCCATAATACATACAGTCCAGATTAACCTCTTTCCCGCCAACAGCCTCCAGCGCCAGCACATAGCTGCGTTCCTGATGCATCCGGGCAAAATAAAATCCGGGCACATTCTGAAATGGATAATGGCAGGCAAAAATAATCTTCTCTGCCTCCATGATTCCCCGGTCCGTAACCAGACGATGCCCCTCCACCCTTTGCACCGCAGTGTGTTCATAGACAGGGATTCCCTCCCTGACAGCCTCAAGAAATTCCAGCGGATGAAACTGCGCCTGATTTTCAAATAAAAGCGCCTCTGCCACCGGAAAAGGAAGGCTGGTGTCAGATGTCAGGACAGCCGGAAGTCCAAGGCTTACAGCTGCCCTGTACTCCTTTTCCAGAAGTATCTTTCCTCTTTCTTCCTTTGTATAGAGACAGGCCGGAAGCCGGACAAAGCTGCATTCAATGTTCCTGGCCCGAATCATCCTCTCATACTCCTCAATAGCGCTTTGGCTGGCCCTCGCATACAGCAAAGCCCTGTCATGCCCCATTGTCCTGATTAATTTGTCATAAATAAGGCCGTGCTGGGATGTGATTTTTGCCGTGGTATTCTTTGTCTGACCATGGCCTGCCACCCTGGCCTCCAGAACCGCCACTTCTGCGCCCTGGTCCGCAAGCATGCGGGCGCAGAGCATTCCCGCCATTCCCGCGCCTATCACAGCCACCTCTGCCCTGGATGGAAGGTCTGTCCTGCTTTTGCGGTCCCTGTCCGCAGGACCCGGCTGCGCCGGATGCTCCGTATTCTCATGTATGTTTTTTAACCAGATAGATTCCATTTCATCACCTCCCATCAATGTGTACTGCTGGTTATTATTCCCCGGATAAGAAAAAATATCAAAGGTATTATGCTTGAAACATCTGTTCACAATAAAATAAGCGCAGGACCCGGCTCTCTCATCCCGGCTCTCACCGGTCCGCGCAAAAAGGCGGGCCCGGCCATTTGCGCCGGTACCCGCCCTCTTTCTTTATCTGTTGCAGGGATGCCAATTCCGTCTCCCGTCTTCAAATCCCACTCTGTATCCTTCGTTAAAGCCGGCGCGGAAAGCCCACCGTCTTTCACCTGCACACGGGTCCCATGCAGGCCACCAGTTATTATCCCAGTTGTTGTCCCAGTTATTCTGGTTGGAGCCCCACCATCTACAGCATCTGCAACACCTACAGCATCTACAGCAGCATCTATTACAACACATATCAAATCCTCCTTTAATAAATATGATTATGGTATATAGTATGGGACAGCTGGACAATGTGTGACTCATTTCCATGTGTTGTCCCCCTAAACTTAAAGTGGAAACATTTACAAACCGATTCCAATGGACTATACTTACCTTGGAACATCATGGGGAATGTTTTATGAAACGGGGGGGAAGGGGTCGTGTACGAAATCAAGGAAAAGTATTCTGTGGGGGAAGCTGCCAGATTGAGTAATGTAAGCACAAAAACACTGCGCTATTACGATGAGATTCAGCTTATCATACCTGATATTGACGAAAACAATAATTACCGTTATTATACAAAAGACCAGATTCAGGATATCATTACCACAAAAAAGTTAAAGAACGCCGGATTAAAATTAAACGAAATCCGGGATTACCTCCAGAAAAACCAGAGGCAGGATAAGGTTAAATTACTCAACTTCAAGATTGAGGAGTGCTCCAGGGAGCTAACGCGCCTCAAAAAAAGCATATTGCGTCTCAGCGACTTCCGTGACTGTCTGTCAGACCAGTTCTATGATAATCTGTCCTCCTATGCCGGACAGGTCCAGCGCGAAATCTATTCTCCAGGACTCATTGCCTTTTCCAATCATTACAGCAGCGCTTATGTGAGCAATCTCTTTCTGGAATACGAAATTGAACTGGTAAACTATATGGAAACACACCACCTGGAAATAGGCGGGAAGCTGACTGCATTCTTTTATGACCATTTCAGCCACCAGTTTTTTGATATTCCCACCCACTTCCAGATTTTCTATCCAATAAAAGAAACCCAGGTCAGGGACAGTCAAATCAAGGTTATGCCTGAGTACCACTGTCTCACCACCATCCACCTTGGCAGCTATAAGGAGATTATGGAGGCCTACCACCGGACCCTGGCCTATGCAAAGGAAAACGGAATTGTATTGACCGGCCAGTCCTTTGAAAGCTATTGCATCGGTCCCAACCTGATTAGAAATGCAGATGAGTTTGTCACAAAAATCCACATGGTCATCTGTCAGAATCCGTAGCGCCTGATTTTTTTCTATTTTCTGTAACCTTCCCCTTAAGAGGAAGGTTTTTCTTTTATCAGTTGATTTTCTCCCAAAATTTATCTTGACAATCCCTTATAGAGCATACCTTATAATGACATTAGTTGATTTTTAGCCATATTGTCAGAATACTATACCCAAAGAAAGGAGAATACTTAAATCATTTCATTAAGTACATAGATAGAATGAAAAAAATAGGATTCATTATAAATCCTGTGGCTGGTATCGGAGGTAAAGTCGGTTTAAAGGGGTCAGACGGAGTCCGGACCCTGCATAAGGCCCTGGAGCTGGGAGCTGTCCCGGAGGCAGGCGCAAAGGCCCTGGGTACCATGAAGCTTTTAGAACCAATGGCGCAGCAATTCAAAATCTATACCTGTCCCGGTGAAATGGGCGGGGACATATGCAAAAAAGCCGGATTGAATTATCAAATCGTCCAAGGGACAATATCCTCCCGGCTGTCCCCTGATTCTTCCCGGGGCACTACCCCGGAAGACACCATAAAAGCAGCCGGAATGCTATGTAAGGAAGGAGTAGACCTGATTCTCTTTGCCGGCGGAGACGGCACTGCCCGCAATATTCTGGACGCAGTGGGAACCTCGGTCCCGGTACTGGGCATACCGGCCGGATGTAAAATACATTCCGCTGTCTACGCCCGCACACCCAAGGCAGCCGGGGAACTGATGGTCCGGTATATGGAAGGCCGGGTTATGGAGTACAGGGAAGCAGAGGTCATGGATATTGACGAGGATTTGTTCCGGCAGGGTATCTGTGACGCCAGACTGTACGGATACCTGAAGGTGCCCAATGAAAAGAAATTTGTTCAGAACCTGAAAAGCGGCAGGGGATACTCAGAGGACGCCTCCATCCAGTCCATGTGCATGTATGTCAGCCAGCAGATTGAGCAGGAACCGGAATATCTCTACATTGTGGGAACCGGTTCTACCACGGCCCGGCTGATGAAATATATGGAAAAGCCAAACACCCTTTTAGGAGTGGACCTTCTCTACCAGGGTCAGGTCATACAGTCAGACTGCACGGAACAGGACATCCTGGCTGCCCTTAAGCAATATCCCAGGGCCAAAATCATTGTCACTGTAATTGGAGGACAGGGATATATATTCGGAAGGGGCAACCAGCAGATTTCCGCCGAAGTCATACGCAGGGTGGGGACTAAAAACATCATGGTCATTGCCTCCAGGGACAAAATCTTTTCCCTGGGCGGAAACCCGCTTCTGATTGACACCGGGGATGAGGAAATAAACCAGCAGCTCACCGGCTATATCCCGGTTACCACCGGGTACAAGGATGTAATCATGGCAAAAGTAATTTATTAATTAACCTATAAAATCATAAATCAGGAGGTAAGAAATGGACCGAAAAAAAACAGTATACCCCTACATCCCCAACTCTGCGCCGGATGTACAGGCTGAGATGATGGCTGAGGTGGGAATCAGCGATGTAATGGAGCTTTACGAAGAAATCCCGGAAGCCATCCGCTACCAGGGTTCCCTGAATCTGCCGGAGGCCATTCCGGATGAGCAGGGAATCAAGCGTCATGTGGAGCGCATCCTGTCCAAAAACAGGAACTGCAATGAGTTTTCAAACTTCATGGGAGCCGGCTGTGCGCAGCACTACGTACCGGCTGTATGCGACGAAATCGCATCCAGGGGAGAACTGCTGACCACATACGGAGCCGAGACATGGGCTGACCATGGAAAATACCAGATATTTTTCGAATACCAGAGCCTGATGGCAGAGCTGTTAGACATGTCCTTCCTGACAGTTCCGTGCCACTGCGGCGGCCAGGCATCCGCTACCGGCCTTCGCATGGCCTGCCGTATCACCGGAAGGAGCAAGGTCCTTCTTCCCCAGACCATGAACCGCCAGAACCTGGCCCTGGTGCAAAATTACCTGAAAATGATAGACCCCAGCCAGGAAATCAAGATTGAGCTTGTGGGCTACCACAGCGACACCGGAATGCTGGACCTGGAAGACCTAAAGTCCAAACTGGACCAGGATACGGCTGCTGTGTATATTGAAAACCCGACCTTCCTGGGAATCATTGAAACCCAGGGCGAGGAAATCGGCAAACTGGCAAAGGCCGCAGGCGCTGAATTCGTTGTGTATGTGGACCCCATCTCCCTGGGCGTGCTGGAAGCCCCTGCCAATTACGGCGCCACCATCTCCGTAGGCGACCTTCACGGGCTGGGCCTTCATCTGAACTTCGGCGGCGGCCAGGCAGGATTTATTGCCAGCCATGACGATATGCGCTATATCACGGAATTCAAAGAGCTGGTGGATGGCATGGTGGAAACCACGGTGCCGGGTGAACAGGGCTATTCCGTTGTACTCATTGAGCGTACCCACTATGCCATGAGAGAAAACGGAAAGGAATTTACAGGAACCCAGAACAATCTGTGGACAGCGCCTGTGGCTGTCTACCTGTCCCTCATGGGTCCCAGGGGCATGGAGGAAATCGGCAGCACCATTATGACCAATGCAAAATATGCAGCAAAAAAACTGGCTGAGATTCCCGGTGTGTCACTCCGGTTCCCATCTGTCTTTTTCAAAGAGTTTGTGGTGAACTTTGACAAAACCGGCAGGACAGTGGAAGAAATCAACAAGCTGCTGCTCTCCCATCAGATTTTTGGCGGCGTGGACCTGTCCCGGGATTATCCTGAGCTTGGTCAGAGCGCTCTGTACTGTGTGACCGAGACCGCAGACAAAGAATCCATAGACCAGCTGGCTGCTGCATTACAGGCTATTTTAAATTAAGGGAGGACACTAGAATATGAAACGAGATTACAGCAAACATTTACGCAGGTTCCATGAAGCAAAATGGGATGAAGAGCTGATTTTTGATTTGTCCGTTCCCGGCCAAAGGGGCGTCAATGTGACAAAACCAAGTCCCCAGGTAATAGAGGAAGTAGGCGATGGGGCTGATGACATTCCTCCCTGTATGAGAAGAAAAACCCCGCCGTTCCTTCCCGAAGTACATCAGGCCAGGGTCAACCGACACTATCTGCGCCTGACCCAGGAAATCCTGGGCAACGACATCACCCCTGACCTGGGTGAAGGCACATGTACCATTAAGTACAGCCCCAAGGTACAGGAGCATATTGCGAATACACATCCAAACATCATAGACGTACACCCGTTGCAGGATGCGTCCACCATCCAGGGTATTCTGGAGATATACAAAAAAACAGAAGAAATGATTTGTGAGATTTCCGGCATGGACGCTGCCTGCTGCCACATGGGGGGCGGCGCTGCTGCCTGCTTTGCAGGCGCCAGTGTGATTCGGGCCTACCATGAAGCAAAGGGCAACACCCAGAAGGATGAAATCATCACCACCATATTTTCCCACCCCTGTGATGCAGGCGCTCCTGCCACTGCGGGTTACAAGGTTATCACCCTGATGAGCGACCCTGAGACAGGCATGCCATCCCTGGAAGCATTCCAGAGCGCGCTGTCTGAGCGCACAGCCGCCATCTTTATCACAAATCCGGAGGATACAGGCATCTTCAATCCCCAGATTAAGGAAATTGTGGATGCTGCCCATGCAGTTGGCGCTCTCTGCTACTATGACCAGGCCAATGTGAACGGCATCATGACCGTTACCCGTGCAAAGGAAATCGGGGCCGACTTAATCCACTACAACCTGCACAAAACCTTCTCCTCCCCTCACGGCGGCATGGGACCCGGAGTAGGAGCTCTCTGTGTCAGGGAACCGCTGAAAGCATTCCTGCCCGTGCCCCGCGTGGAGTATGACGGCAAACAGTATTATATGGATTGCAATTGTCCTGAAAGCATTGGAAAAGTCCGTATGTTTATGGGAAATGCCAATGTAATCCTCCGTGTCTACATGTGGATTCGCCAATTAGGAGCCGACGGACTGCGTGAGGCAGCTGTCTGCGCCGTCCTCAACAATCAGTATATGATGAAGAAGGTGGGACAGATTAAGGGCGTCAAGATATTCTATGCAGAGGGAAAACGCAGAATTGAACAGTGCCGTTACAGCTGGCAGCCCTTAAAGGAAGATACTGGATTTGGAACCGTGGATGTGACAAAACGTCTGGTGGACTTCGGCATGCAGCATTACTGGCAGTCCCACCATCCATGGATTGTGCCTGAGCCATTTACATTGGAGCCCACAGAGTCGTTTTCCAAGGATGACCTGGATGAATTCGCAGCCATCCTGAAAGAGATTTCCAGGGAATGCTACGAAGAACCGGAGACTGTGAAGAGCGCTCCCCATAACGCCCCTATCCACAATACCCTGCTGGATGAAGTAATGGATTTTGATAAAATAGCAGTTACATACAGACAGCTTCGCAAACGCATGGAAGCCGGCACAATCAGTAAGGATATTCTCGGCCAGTAGCAGGAAAAGCAAACAAGAGGAGGAATCAAGAATGGATCACAAAGATAACTATGACCGATTATTGCCCATGCCGGTAAAACTGGGATTTGGTATTGCAAACTTAGGCGACACAGTCATCACTGAGTTTGTAGGAGCATTTTTTATCTTCTTTCTTACAAATGTGGCAGGCGTACGGCCTGCCCTGGCCGGCACCATTGTCTTTCTGGGAGTTATGTGGGACGCCATCAGCGACCCCATCATAGGAACCATGTCAGACCGGTGTACACTGGAAGCCGGGCGCAGACGTCCATTCCTGCTGATATCCACCGTGCCATTGGTCCTGCTGACTACCATGATGTTTACAAAGGTAAACTTTTCAGCCAATTTAAAGTTTGTATATTTTGTTGTTGTGTCTGTATTTTACTGGACAGCTTACACCCTGTTCAATATTCCCTACCTGTCTCTGGGTTCCGAGCTGACAACCAACAACGACGAAAAGACCCGCGCCTCCTCCATCCGCCAGGTATTCGGCACCTGCGGCCTGTTCTTCGCCAATGCCCTGCCCATGATACTGGTCAGCCTGTTTAAAGGCCAGGGAATCAGCGAGGAGCGCGCCTGGACCTTTGCAGCCCTCACACTGGGCGCCATAGCAGGAACAGCCATTTTTATCACATGGCGGGCCACCAGGGGATGGGAAATCAAATATCCGCCCCAGAGCAAGGATGAGCCTATTTTCAAAAGTCTGGGCAAGGTGCTTACATATAAGCCTTACATTTTAGTCATTGTGGCCTCCTTCCTCTTCTATTTTGCATTTAACACCTGCAATGCCAGCGTTATTTACAATACCATCGTGGTCGTGGGCGCTACTGAGGCCGACACCGCCGTTGTATATCTGGCAGGCACCATTGTGGGAGTCATCCTCTCCGTACTCATCGGAAAGCTGGCTGTTGTGTTTGATAAAAAGTGGGTTTTTATCACTTTCATGGCCATTGCAGGATTTGCCCTGGTAATATTCAAGTTCGTTGGTTTCCACAGCATTACGGACCAGGTAATCCAGTTCTGTATGGCGCACTTTGCCATCATAGGCTTCCTGGTACTGAGCTATAACCTGCTCTACGACGTATGCGAGGTCTATGAATTTAAAACAGGCGAGATGCTGACCGGCGTCATGATTTCCTACTTTTCATTCTTTATCAAGCTTGGAAAGGCAACCGCACTCCAGGCAGTTGGAATCCTTCTGGACCTGGGCGGCTACGACGCATCACTTTCCATACAGCCGGACAGCGCCAAGGCAGCTGTTACCAATATGGCTTCCATCATTCCCGGCGGCCTGATGCTGCTGTGCGCACTGGTAGTGTGCTTCTATCCCATCAGCCGAAACCGCTTCCGCGCCATGCAGAACGCCAGAAAGCTCAGGGATGAGGGGAAAGCTTATTCAACCAGCGAGTTTGACAGCATTTTGTAGTACCGGACTTTGCAGAAACAACAGATTATTTCAGAAAAAATACAGTCAAAGGGGGCGGAAACATTCCGCCCCTTCCGTGTCTCATTTTTGGATTAAATCCTGCTCCTCTTCCAGCAGTCCGGCTGTTTCCCCGGCTGCCCTCTTCACCGCCTCTGCCACAGCCCTGGCCACACGCTCGTCAAAGGCCGACGGAATGATATACTCTTCCCCCAGTTCCTCTTCCCTGACTAAATCCGCAATGCCATACGCTGCTGCCAGCTTCATATCATAAGTGATATCCCTGGCCCGGCAGTCCAGGGCGCCCCGGAACAGTCCCGGAAATACCAGCACATTGTTAATCTGGTTTGGACAATCGCTTCGCCCGGTAGCCATGATGCGCGCGCCGGCTTCCTTTGCTTCCTCATACATGATTTCAGGCACAGGGTTTGCCATGGCAAAAACAATGGCGTCCTCCTGCATGGACCTGACCATCTCCTTTGATACCACCCCGGCTGCCGAAACGCCGATGAAAACATCTGCACCGGCAATTACCTCTTTAAGCGTCCCTTTTACCTTGCTGCTGTTGGTCAGCAGGGAAAGCTTTTCTTTATGTGCATCCATCTTCTCACGTCCGGGATACAGAGCGCCGTTCTCATCACAGACAATTAGATGTTTCACCCCGGCATGAAGCAGCATTTTCGTGATGGCCGTGCCGGCGCTTCCCGGCCCGTTTACAATGACTTTAATCCTGTCCATGCATTTTCCTGTCAGCTTCAGGGCATTAATCAGGGCAGCCGTGGCCACAATGGCGGTGCCGTGCTGGTCATCGTGAAAAACAGGGATATTTAACTCCCGCTCCAGCCTCTGTTCAATTTCAAAACAGCGGGGTGCGCTTATATCCTCAAGGTTGATGCCTCCGAATGCAGGGGCAATCCGTTTGACTGTTTCTATGATTTCTTCCGTGTCCTTGGTATCCAGACAGATGGGAACCGCATCCACGCCACCAAATTTCTTAAACAGGATAGCTTTCCCCTCCATGACCGGCATAGCGGCCTCCGGACCGATATCTCCCAGTCCCAGCACCGCGGTTCCGTCCGTCACCACAGCCACCAGATTGCCTTTTGCCGTATAAGTGTATGCCTCCCTCTTGTCCTCCTTGATTTTCAAACAAGGGGCAGCTACACCCGGTGTATATGCAGTACTCAGCTCATCCCTTGTTGTCAAAGGAATCTTGCTTGTTATCTCCAGTTTTCCATGATTGGCCCGGTGCATTTCCAAAGCAGCCTTTGCATAATCCATATCTCCATTCCTCCCCGGCTATTTCTCATCAAGGCTATTTTTCATCAGAAGCTCTTTTCCCGATATTCCAGGCTCCGTCATACGGACCGGGTCCAGGATATGGTCCAGCTCGGTTTCATCCAGTAAGCCCTCCTGAAGTATGATGCTCCTCACAGGCGTACCTGTCTGAAGAGCCTTCTTTGAAATGTCCGCAGCCTTCTCATATCCCACATGAGGAGAAAGGGCAGTAATGATTCCAATGCTGTTTTCCACCAGGGAACGGCACCGGTCCTCATTGGCCGTGATGCCGGATACACAGTTGTCCACAAAGGTTCTGACTGCATAGGCCAGGGTGTCAATGGACTGGAACATGCAGTAGAAAATAATGGGTTCAAAGGCATTCAGTTCCAGCTGGCCGGCCTCCGCCGCCATGGTGATGGTCAGGTCATTTCCAATGATGTTAAATGCAACCTGGTTCACCACTTCCGGAATCACGGGATTGACCTTGCCCGGCATGATGGAAGAACCATTCTGCTTTACAGGCAGGTTGATTTCATTGAAGCCCGCCTTGGGGCCGGAGGACATCAGCCTGAGGTCATTGGCAATCTTGGACAGGGTTACTGCACAGGCCTTGATTGCACCTGACACTGCCACAAAGGGGTCCAGGTTCTGGGTGGCGTCAATCAGGTCAAATGCCTGCACAAACTCCATATTTGACACCTCCGCCAGATTGGGGACAATTCTTCGCAGGTAGGCTTCATCGGCATTGATACCCGTTCCAATAGCAGTTCCGCCCATATTTAAGGTACACATCTCCTCCATGGCCTTATCCATACGGCGGATATCGCGCATGACAGCCACGGAGTAGGCCTTGAATTCCTGCCCCAGACGGATGGGCACCGCGTCCTGCATCTGGGTGCGCCCCATCTTGATTACATGGTCAAATTCCTCCGCCTTATGGTTAAACTCCCTGTGAAGGCGCATAAGCTCTGACTTCAGGTTCTTCAACAGCCGCAGGGAGGTCATCTTCCCGGCAGTGGGAATTACGTCGTTGGTGGACTGTCCGCAGTTCACATGGTCATTGGGGCTGACAATGCAGTAATCACCCTTCTGCCCTCCCAGTATCTCAATGGCACGGTTGGCAATCACCTCGTTGGCATTCATGTTTAAGGACGTGCCCGCTCCTCCCTGAATGGGGTCAACAATAAAATCCTCATGGAACCTGCCCTCCAGTATCTCATCGCACGCCTGCACAATGGCCTCCGCTATTTTCTTATCCAGCAGTCCGATTTCGCAGTTGGTGATTGCAGCTGCCTTTTTTATGTAAGCAAGGCTGTTGATGATTTCCGGATGCATATTCAGTCCGGTAATCTGGAAATTTTCAGCCGCCCGCATGGACTGTACCCCATAGTACACATCCTCCGGCACATCCTTTGCCCCCACTGAATCCATTTCCACCCTGTAATCTTTTCTTCCGTCCATTTTTAATGAAACCTCCCCTATTCAAATGATATAATATCAAGTTGATGTTATTATAAGGCCGCGGTATAATATAATCCAATACATATGGTTCTATATTAATTATAGCTCCAGTAATATACTTTTTGGAAAAATAAGGGGGATGCCATGTTTCAGGGAATGGAATATATCTACACGGTCTATCAGGAGAAAAGCTTTTCCAAAGCTGCCAGGAAACTGTTTATATCACAGCCCTCCTTAAGCGCCACCGTAAAAAGGATTGAAGAACACATAGGCTATCCCATCTTTGACCGGAGCACAAAGCCCCTGACTCTCACGGAATTCGGCAAACGGTATATCAGCTCTGTGGAGCAAATCATTTCCGTGGAGCATGAGTTCAGCAGTTTCATGAATGACTGGGGCGGATTAAAAACAGGGAAGCTGGTCCTGGGAGGCAGCAGCCTTTTTTCATCCTGGGTCCTTCCCCCGCTGATTGGCAGCTTTACCCGGCAGTTTCCCATGGTAAAGGTGGAACTGATTGAAGAAAATACATCCGAGTTAAAATCCCTGCTGCAAAATGGCGGCATTGACCTTATGATTGACAACTGCCAGTTGGATAAGACTGCCTTTGACAGCCGTATTTACCGGAAGGAATACCTGCTTCTGGCTGTACCGAAGGCCCTTGAAGTAAACAGGGAAACGGCCCAATACCAGATTCCGGCGGAAATGATTCATGACGGTTCCTTCCTGGACAGGGACATTGCGCCTGTTCCCCTGGAACCGTTCGGAAAGGAACCCTATATCATGCTCAAACCGGATAATGATACACGAAAACGGGCCATGAAAATCCTGGCCGGCCGTAATATTACCCCGGATATCCGGTTTGAACTGGACCAGCAGCTTACTTCCTATAACATCACCTGTTCCGGAATGGGCATTTCCTTTATCAGCGACACGCTGATTAAGCAGGTACCCATCCACCCCGGCGTGGTGTACTACAAGCTGGATGACGTCCTCTGCCAGCGGAATCTGTATTTTTACTGGAAAAACGGACGGTATTTCAGCCGGGCCATGGAGGAATTTCTTCTTATAGCAGAAGGGGATGCAAAACCCTTGTAACCGGTTCTGCATCCCTCTCTGGTATCTTAACCTTACCTCTCACTCCCCCTGCCCACAGACCCAAACAATCTCATCTTCTCCATCACAGACTGTTTCACCGCTTCTATCTCCGGCAGAATGATATCCGTAAGCCCCGCTCCTTCCCTGCAGCCAAGGGCCGCTGCCCTGGCGCCGGCCTGGTTGATATCCGTGAAAATATTGACCTTGCTGATTCCCCGCCCCACCGCTGTCCTGAAATCCGAATCCGACAGACCGGAGCCCCCGTGAAGGACCAGAGGCGTTGGAATGGTTTCCGCAATCTCAGCAATCCGGTTAAAATCCAGCCTGGGCGGAAGCCTGTAGGCGCCATGAGCCGTTCCCACGGCAATGGCCAGCGCATCTGCTCCGGTTCTCTCAATGAAATCCCGTGCCTGGGCCGAATCCGTATAAAATAAGGATGGGTCCTCTCCTCCGTTATCTCCCACATGACCCAGCTCCGCCTCAATGGACGCACCGCAGGCATGGGCTGTTTCCGCCATTTTTTTTACATGTCCGATATTAGCCTCGTATTCCATGGTGGAACAGTCATACATAATGGAACTGAATCCCAGGTTCAGGGCTTGTCTGCATGTCTCCTCCTTCAGGCCGTGGTCCAGATGCACCACCACAGGGACCGACGCCCGCTCCGCCATGGGAATCAGAAGATTTGCCAGGTCCTCAAGGGGCCCATAGGGCAGCAGTACCTCGGCTGTTCCGATGATAACAGGGGAGTCCAGTTCCTCGGCAGCCTCCATCACACCTCTGGCCAGTTCCAGATTGACCGTGTTAAACAGTCCCACCGCGTACTTTCCCCTCCTGGCGGGAATCAATACGTCATTTAAGTTTACCAGCATTTTTCTTACCTGTCCTTCTTACTTTGTCTTTAATGCATCGTCAAAGGCAATATCTGACGGCGAAAAATTAATCTTCTTCGTAAATGCACATGCCTCTGTTCCCCCGAAAATACGGTCCATGCCGCTGTCCTCCCATTCAATGGAGAGAGGCCCGTCATATCCCTTTACATTCAGTATCCGGATGATTTTGTCAAAATCCACGTCGCCATGGCCCGGCGATACAAAGTTCCAGCCCCGTCTTGGGTCGCCGAAGGTGATGTGAGAGCCCAGGATTCCATTTCTTCCGTTCAGGTTTACGGCCGCATCCTTAATATGTACGTGATACACCCTGTCGGCAAAATCATACAGGAACATGGCCGGATCCATTCCCTGCCAAATCAGGTGGCTGGGGTCAAAATTAATGCCCAGAGTCTCACGGTATTCAAACACCTCCAGCAGTTTCCGGGTGCTGTAATAGTCAAATGCGATTTCTGTTGGATGGACCTCCAGGGCAAACTTTACGCCGCACTGGTCAAACACGTCGAAAATAGGGGTCCACAGCTCCTTAATCTGCTGAAACCCTGCCTCCACCATTTCCTCTGTGGTCTGAGGGAAGGAATACCACATCTTCCAGATGGGGGAACCCATAAAACCAGTCACCACCCCGACTCCCATGGCCTTTGCAGCCATGGCAGCGTACTTTAACTGCTGTATGCCCCATGCCCTGATTTCATCCGGTTTCCCTGCCAGTTCCGCCGGTGCGAACCCGTCCAGACGCGGGTCCCACACATCGCCCACGCACTGGCCCGGCAGATGGGCGCCAATGGCCCAGCATCCAAGTCCGTATTTTTCCAGGGTGGCTTTCAGGTCCCTTACATATTCCGGGTCCTCCGCTGCCTTCTGTAAATCAATCTGGCCCCAGGAGGCAATCTCCAGCCCCTCATATCCCATGTCTTTTGCTGTCCGGCACATTTCCTCCAAACCCAAATCAGCCCATTGTCCTGTAAAAATCGTTACCGGTCTTGCCATAATCATATCCTCCTTATTTACGCTCTAACTCCACCCATGTGTTTCCATTCTTATTGCTTTCCAGGCAGGCCTCCACAAACGCCAGCCCTTCAGCGCCCTGGCTCACCGCAGGATAATCCGCCATTTCCGGCCTGAAGGTTCCTTCCTGTTTGGCGCGGATGCATTCTGCAAAGCTGCGGTAGAGATTGCCCATGGCCTCAAACCAGCCTTCGGGATGTCCGGCCGGAAGCCTTCCGTATTTGCCTGCCCTTTCCCCTATGGCTCCATATCCCCGGTGCACTTCCCGGATGGTGCCGTCTGCATCTATGACCGTAATCTTCTCAGGTGTTTCCTGGAACCACTGGATGGTGCCCTTGCTGCCGTAAATACGGATTCGCAGGCTGTTGTCATGCCCCACCGCCACCTGTGACGTCCAATATATGCCGGTGGCTCCATTGTCATATTCCACCAGAATACTGTCGTTGTCATCCAGCACACGGCCGGGTACAATGACATCCATTTTAGCCAGGAGACGCTTAATCTTAAGGCCGGTCATGGCTGCCACTGCATTCTCCACATGGGTGCCCAAATCTCCCAGGCAGTTCACCCCGCCCGACTGCTGCGGGTCGCAGCGCCACTCTCCCTGCTTTCCTCCGAAATCACCCTCAAATGCAAGCCAGCCCTGGGGATATTCCGCCATGACCGTGCGCACCTTACCGATGGCGCCGGAAGCCACCAGCTCCCTGGCGTATTTTGCGGTCACATGGCCCATATAGGTATAAGTCACCATAAACAAAAGGCCCATTTCCTCTGCCAGGGTTTCCAGTTCCTTTGCCTGTCCGTATGTGGTTGTCACCGGTTTATCGCAGGCCACGTGGATTCCCGCCTCCAAAAAGGCCCGGCAGATTTCATAATGGGACTGGTTGGGCGTGACCACCACCACAAAGTCAATCCCGTCCTCCCGCTCTCCCTCGGCCCTGGCCATTGCCCGGTAATCCTCATAGCACCGTTCCGGGGAAACGCCGAGTTCTTCCGCCATCTGTAAGGATTTCTCCCGGTTTCTTGAAAATACCCCTGCCCCAATGACTGCCGTTCCATCCAGCCCGATTGCCCGGCGGTGGGCATCGCCGATAAATGCATCCGGACCCCCGCCTACCATACCGTATGTCAGTGTCTTTGCCATCTCTCTTCTCCTTTCATGGTTGGTTCTGCCATTTTTCAGCTCTGTCTCATCATGGTCTGTATGCCCCTTTTCTCCATCCCCGCCTGATTCTCTCCTTCATTTCCTCCAGGGACTTTAAGCCGCTGAGGGCGTCGTAAGCAGCCACGCAGCAAGCGCCTGCCGCAGCCGCCATCTCCACGGCCTCTTTAAGGTCCGCTTCCCTCAGGACTGAGGCCAGGAACGCCGCAATGCTGGTATCCCCTGCACCAGTACCGGATACCACTGTATCCGGTTCAAAGCCTGGCTCAAAGCCCTCCTTGTCCTTCCAGGATTCCATGGAAAGATTCAGCTTCCTGCACAGGTCTTCTATCCGGTTTCCGGAGGCCGTGCGGTAATAGATGCCCGGAGCGCCGCATTTAATCAATACAGCCCCGGCCCCCATATCCAGGACCATCTGCCCCAGGGGCTTCACATCCTTGACCTGGATTACCTCTGTGATATCCCTGCCCTCCGCCCGTTTGGTCCATTCCCGGTAGCGTTCCCGGTCCAGCATAAAGCACAGCTCCTCTGCGCTTGGCACAAAGAAATCCACATAGGGCAGCGCCTTTTCCAAAATCCCTTTCCAGTCCGCCCCGGCTGCTTCCGAGGACGGGTCAATGGCTGCCATGTCCAGGGATATGGCGGTTCCCCCCTCTTTTATCCGCCTGAACATCCGGGCCATTTCTTCTCCCTGGTTCTGGTACATATGCCGCATCAGGGTCGGATATCCGAAATGGAACAGGTGCGCCTCTTTGATTGCCTCAAAGTCCAGGTCGCTGCCGGAAAATGTCACATTGGCGCCTGGGTCATGCAGGAAAATACGGTCAATTCCCGGCATGGCCAGCACAACGGAATACGAAGTCTTTTCCTGGTCCGACAGAATCATTCCCTCTGCGGCCCCATGTCCCTCCAGACACTTAAGGATAAGGGTTCCCAGCTCATCCTTTCCTATCTTTCCCATCAGGCGCACATCCACCCCCAGCCGTTTCATGGCCAGGCCGGTATTTGCCACTGCCCCGCCGGGATGGATATCCACCCCATCCATCTGCACCAGACTGCCGGGCGCCAGAATTTTTCCCGCCTCTCCTGTGCTCCCCTTTGGAAACAGGGGAGTAATATCAATACAAATATGTCCTGCTGCCACTGCTCTCTTGTCTGCCACTGCACGCTTTTCTGCCACTGCTCTCTTGTCTGCCACCATTCTTTCCCCTTTTGGCGCTTGTTGCCATTCTTCGTACCTGTCCTTCGCATATTCCTTATGCAAGGCCCATGAGAAGATTCATCACATACATTTCAAGTCCCTCAAAATCCCGGTTTTTCACACATTCCTTCTGGTATTCATAGTCAAACCGGTCCACCTTTTCTTCCAATGCCCTGAATATATTCAGGCTGTTCTCCAGATGCTTATAGCTGTCCTCATCCCTGGTGGTCCTCATGGCCTTTACATCCAGGCCCACGTATTCCCCGTTCTCACCATAGCCATTTTCCTTCAGTACCTTGACCTGGTTAAAGGCAGCCCGCAGGTTTTCCACGCCGAAAGCCTTGTCCTGGTCATACTTGATTCCGTTCTGGTCATTGAGATGCACGGTCATCAGTTTTCCCATTGCCATGGCAAATCCGATTTCATGGGCCGGGTCAAGGCCGGCCAGAATGGCATGGGCGCTCTCCAGGTTTCCGCCCACCCTTCCGGGGTCAATGGTGGCTGCCGACACAGCCAGTACATGGCCCATGGTCCCGCAGATGCTTCTGTCAATGGGCTCGTTTGGCTTTGGCTCAATGCATATCCGGATATCCGAATCATATTCCAGCATTTTGTTGATGGCCTGAATCAGCATCTTTGTGGCCCACACAGGGGATTTGGACTCCGCGCAAAGGGTTCCCTCCCTTGCCAGCCACAGCACCACCATATTGCAGCCCAGCTCCTTTGCAATGTCGATGGAGCGGTAAGCCCTCCACATGGCGTATTCCCTGTCCTCCTGTGAGGTGCTCATAAATCCGCCGTCCGCGGTGCGTCCGTCCATCCAGAGCCTGGGAGCCACAAACTCAGCCGCCAGCCCGTATTTGTCCAGCATTTTTTTTAGTTCCCTGGCCTTTTCCTTTATCTCTTCCTCTGTATAATCATTAATATCCGGCACTGCGTCGTCATCATGGAACTGGATGGCGGAAAAACCCAGCTCCGCGAATTTCCTGATTTTCTCTTCAAAATCAATTTCATTTCTGGTAGCCGGCCCGTAGGAATCCGCTCCTGAATGCACATTCCATGGCCCCACGGAAAACTTGAATTTTGTCATATCCTTACCCTCCTGATTCATTGGTTGTCTGTGTATCATACTCATACTATAGCAAGTTTCCAGCCTGGAATCCCAAACAAATTTACGGTTCAAACCATGACAAGTTTGCTTTTTACTTTACAAGTACAGCCGGAAGGACGTATACTGTGGGAAAGGGGGTAAGGATTCAATGAACCAGGAATTTGAAATCATATCGCACAGCCAAATGAACTTTAAACTGTTTCTCGTCAACATGCTTTACCGCACACCCCATATCCACAAGGATTTTGAGCTCTGCCTTCTGCTGGAGGGCAGTCTGAGCCTTCAGGCCCAGAATGAGAACCGCAGCCTGAAACCAGGGGATTTCTTTATTGTGAACCCATTTCAGAGCCATGAACTGAAGGCCGATTCACCTGCCCTCTTAGTTTCATTGCAGGTACACCCGTCCTTTTTTTCCTCCTATTACCCCCAGATTGCCAATCTGGAATTCACCTCCCTGATTCTCCAAAAGGATGGAATGGATGTCCACAAAAAGCTGTACGACATGATGATAGAGCTTGCCTGCCTTTACCTGAAAAAAACCGACAAATTTGAATTAAAATGCGCTGGGCTCTTGAACCTGCTCTTTGCCGGCCTGCTGGAAGCTCTTCCCAACAGGCTTTTGTCTGATAAGGAAAAAAGCGCCTCCCAGAGCAAGGCTTCCCGCATGCGCAAAATCACCCACTATATTGACGAACATTATTCGGAAAAGCTTCTCCTGTCCGACCTTGCCCTGAAGGAGGATTTAAGTCTTACCTACCTGTCCCACTTTTTTAAAGATTACCTGGGAATCCCCTTTCAGGAATACCTGGCCAAAATCCGGTGCGAAAAAGCCCGCCAGCTTTTACTGCTGACGGACTTCCCATTGCTGGACATATGTATGTCCTGCGGTTTTTCTGATTCCAAATATTTTAACAGCGGCTTCAGGCGGCAGTATGGCTGTTCCCCCAAGGAATACCGCCGGAATTTCCGCCACGACGAGCTGAAACAGCAGCAAAAATCCATGCTCACCACCCAGGAATTCCTGTCCCCTGCCTCCAGCATTGTGCTTTTAGAGCGCTGTGTTCTTATGGTAAACCAACTGGTGGTATGACATGCTCTACCGACAGCTCCTTCATAACCAGGCGGTATTTTCCCGGGGGCAGTTCCCCATACATTTCCAGATGATTGAGCATACTCTGCCCGCCGCCGTCCGGCACATAAAAGCCCACGCAGTTAAAGCCCCAGTTGCCTGGCATGGCCGGAATCTCATACCATGTGCCGTCAATCTGAACCTGTAACTCGTAAAATTCGCCGCAGCTCCATTCCCCGCCGCTCTCATTGGTAATAGTCACCTCCGCCATATCCTTATCCCAGGAATCCAGCGTCATGGAAATGCCATCCGGTGGGTTTAAAGGAGCAGCCGGAACCAGAAACCGGGTATTCCACTTATCTTTTTCCTGGGTGAATATCCGGGCGCACGGAAAATTTGTTAAAGAGGGCAGTTCCCCTGCGCTCTCCCATTCCTTCCTGTGCGCCAGACCTTCAAAATCATAATCGAATTTATATACAGACCCGTCCTGGGCAATCCATCTCCCATTGGTCCACGCAGCAAAAATACTCATTCCATCCTGCCTGCCAATCTCAATTCCGTACACAGGCAGGGATGCGTCCTTTGCGGTCCAGCCATCCACTGGTTCTGCCTTTACAGCGCTCAGAGCATCCAGTATCCCCTGTTCCTTTTTGCTGTCAAACATATAGGACAGCCGCACAGACTTCCCATCGTATATAAACAGGGTCATGGCGCTGGTTTCAGGCGATGCCTGTTCCAGAAGGCCATGGGCTTCTGCTGCCGCAGACCGGGCTTCTCCCTTTAGAATGGGTGCTGACTGCATATTGGGAGCAGCCTGGCTTGATTCGGTCTGTGCTTCCGTTCCGGCCTGGGAGACTGGTTTTGATGATTCATTCTTTTCCTGTTCAGACACCTTTGTGCAGACATTTGCATCATCCCCTGCCGTCCATGCGCAGGCACATACGGACACCACGGCGGAAACCAAAATAGCCGTCAGTGCCGTTACTCTTCTATATTTCATGAAAATCCCCTCCTGAATCAATACCAGAACCATCGGCATTTTTGAATATTATAGCAGACAAACCCATAAAAACATAGTATATAAATCACATGATAGAATCCGCAAACAAATCCTGTCCATTTGCCCTGTCCCATGCTATAATTTTCTCATACAGATAAACCCCGCACACAGAACGGAGAACATAGTATGAGCGAGCCCCTGCATTTTAAGACACGCGGCGAGTTCCGCATCTGGCTGGAGAATCACTGCACGGACAGCGGCGGCGTCTGGCTGCAGTTTGAAAAGTCAAAGCAAGTGGTCCGAAAAGAACAAGACCCTGGCTGAAGGCCTGGAAAAATACGGACTGATGACTGATTTCGGAAGAGAGAAAATCCGGGAGGCCAGACAAAACGGCCAGTGGGACAAGCCTTCCGGCCCCCCGGCTGTCACAGCGGAACAAATCCAGGCAGTGGCCGGTCTTTTAAAAGAACATGAACAGGCATATCTGAATTTTCAGGGAATGTCTCCCTCTGTGCAAAAAACCTATACAAGGGCTTATTATGATGCCAGGACGGACGCAGGGCGCGCCAGGCGCTTTGCCTGGATGGTGGAACGTCTGGAGAAAAACCTGAAACCCATGTAAGAACGCACCCTGCAATGCTTCAAACACCCTCTAAAGGCGCTGCAAAATGAACCTTTCATCCGCAGCGCCCCCAGGCATATATGAACTATTTCTTCATGCCCGCTTTTCTAAACACCTTTTTCCCTTTTTGAAGGATGATTCCATCCTCCAGCATACACCGGCTCACGGCAAAGTCAATGGTCTCCACCCGTTTCTGGCTGACCTGGATTCCTCCCTGTGCAATCAGCCTTCTGGCCTCGCTTTTGGATGCTGCCAGACCGCACAGCACAAGGAGGTCCATGATACCTATGCTGTCCTGTATAAGGTTTTCTTCCCCAACCTCTGTAAACGGCATATTATCATCATCCATGGACCCTGCAAACAGGGAAACGGAGGTTTCCTTTGCCTTGCGGGCCTCCTCCTCCCCGTGCACCAGCGCAGTCAGGTCATAGGCCAGGATTTCTTTTGCCCTGTTTAACTGGGCTCCCTGCCAGCTGTCCATGGCATCAATCTCTTCCACCGGGATGAAGGTAAGCATGCGGATGCATTTCATCACGTCCGCATCTGCAATATTTCTCCAGTACTGGTAGAACTCAAAGGGCGATGTCTTCTGCGGGTCCAGCCACACGGCTCCCCTTGCAGTCTTACCCATCTTATTTCCTTCCGAGTTCATGAGAAGGGTAATGGTCATGGCATAAGCGTCTTTCCCCAGTTTCCTTCGAATCAGCTCTGTTCCGCCCAGCATATTGGACCACTGGTCGTCCCCGCCAAACTGCATGTTGCAGCCAAGCTCCTTGTACAGATGGTAAAAATCATAGGACTGCATAATCATGTAGTTGAATTCCAGGAAGGACAGCCCTTTTTCCATCCTCTGCTTATAACACTCTGCGCGGAGCATATTGTTCACGGAAAAGCAGGCGCCCACATCCCTGAGAAGTTCAATATAGTTCAGATTCAGAAGCCAGTCCGCATTGTTCACGACAATGGCTCCGTTTTCCCCGTCAAAATCAATAAAGCGTTCCATCTGCCGCTTAAAGCATTGGCAGTTATGGCGAATCACATCCGGTCCCATCATGGAGCGCATGTCCGTGCGGCCCGAGGGGTCCCCGATGTATCCTGTTCCTCCTCCCAGCAGGACCACGGGACGGTTTCCCGCCATCTGCAGTCTCTTCATCAGGCACAGGGCCATGAAATGCCCCACATGAAGGGAATCCGCCGTTGGGTCAAAGCCGATATAAAACTTTGCCTTTCCCCCGTTCACCAGCTCCCTAATCTCTGCTTCATCCGTTACCTGGGCAATCAGTCCCCTTGCTTCCAATTCTTCGTAAATTCCCATGTCTTCCTCCTTTTCAGACAAAAAAAGCCCCTGCAGCAGCTTGCTGCAGAGGGCAGGTTATGCGGTACCACCTCTGTACTTGAACATCCTTCACAGAACATTCCTCATCGAGTGTCAGTCAACACTCTCACGCTGTATCGGGCGTTCCCGTCAAACCCTACCTGAGTGCGGCAAACAACAATATTCAGACACACTCTGACCATTTCAGGCTGCTGCTCCGGAGCGTATTCATACAGTGTTTCCTGCGTCCTTCCACCAACCGGACGCTCTCTGTGAGAAAAACCTCTGTACTACTGGTCTCCTTCATGGCATTCTTTATTACATGTGCAGTATAGCAGGAGACATGCCAAAAGGGAAGTCACAGATTTACACATGTGTGACAGGCTGCATCTGGTACTTTTTAATTGCCTCGGGCAGCGTCTCACAAATCAGGCGCGCCATTTTCTCAGCCGGAAGTTCGATATTTCCAAGCATCCACTGAATCACCATGTCGCTTCCGCCCCTCACAGCCATTTCAATGGAAAACCACATGATTTCAGACCGGATATCCGCGCCCCTCTGCTTCAGGAATGTCTCATAAATCCTTCTGGTAATCTGGATATCATGGTTCTTCAGGCCATTGATATCCCGGCTCTCATATGCATGCTTCAGGACATTCCTCTTTTGCCAGTAAATCCGCAGGCACTGGACCAATGCCTCCTCCAGACCGGCTCCCATCACAATGCTGCCGAAGCTTTCTTCATAAAATTCATCGTAATACCAGTTCACCAGCTCGTACTTGTCACAGAAATGGCGGTAAAAGGTCCGCCTTGATATGCCTGCTTTCTCCACGATTTCGCTTACCGGAATATCATCCAGACTCTTTCTGCCCAACAGATATTCGATTGCTTCCGACAATTTTTTCCTGCTGTCTGCTTTCTCATCCACCTTATATCTTACCTCTCTTGTACTGACTGCTGATATTATATCCTTATCTTCCTTCCATGGCAATATCCCTTGAAGCATCCCGGCAGAATAATCCCCCAAATGACTCGCTTGACAGCAGCTCTCTCTGATTCTCAATCCGGTACCGCCCTCTCTCCGGACCGGCAAGCACGCAGCGGACCATCATCCCCTGTTCCGGAGCCACCAGGGTCAGCCTCTCCTTCCCTCCTGTCCCTTCCAGGGTAATGGATTCAAAATCCCAGGCAACCGCCCTGACCCTTCCCATTTCCAGGGTTTCCAGCTCCACATCCAGGCTTATGCCCGGCAGTTTCTGCCCGGATACCGTATTTCCCCTGAATCGTTTCCGGATGTTCAGCCATATATCCCTGTATAATCCCGCTGATTTGTGAATCTGTTCCGCAAGCCCATGGTGGCGGTCATAGAGCATCTGGTAATACTGCTTCTTGTTTTCCCCTTCCAACGACATGATTTGCAGGCCGTAGAGCCATCCATTCCCCACTCTGCGGACATGAACTGCCCTGCACTTTATCCACGCCTCATATTTCCGTGATTTCAGGTGAACCACTGCATGTTCCTTTTCATACGGCACATAGACAGGCTCTTTTGTAATGACGGAAAGCCCTGTTTCTGAAATGTTTTCAGTCACCCCATGACTCTCTCTCCCCAGATATGTAATCTCTGCCGGCATCTGAACATCGAAACGGTCATTGGTCCGCAGATTTTTCCGCCCTGTCATGAAAAATACGGCCATTACAAGGTCCAGGCCATTGGCAGCCAGCCAAACGGCCAGAATGACGCTTCCGAAAAAGCCATTCAGGAATACATGCCTCAGGCACAAAAACAGGGCTGCCAAATCAAACACTAAAAATAACATATGGGGTATGGCCAGTTTCCAGCTGGAATTTCTTCCCCGGACCCGCCTTTTATCCGTCACATGAAATGTTCTCTGTTTAAAGTATAAAGTCTCCAGAACAATGGGAACAATGAGATAGGGAAACATGGTGGTATCTATGATGTTGCTCCAGCGCCGGGACCTTATCCTGCCGGAGACAACCTTTAGCGCCTGATTATAGAGCAGATATGCAGGAAGCCAGATAAAGAGGAAACCCTCCAGGCTGCAGACCACCACGGGAACACCTGACAGAACTGCCAGAATGGGAGCTGAAATATATACAAACCGCCGTAAAAAGGTCCACCAGTACATGAGGCAGGACAGGTAGCTGCATTTTGTATTAAATTTAAATCCTGGGTTCCATAAGATATGCACCCTTCTGAGGGAATGGATGCAGCCCCGTCCCCAGCGGATTCGCTGTCTGACCAGGCTTCCCACATCCGTTGCAGCAAGTCCGTGGGCCAGGATTTTGTCTATGGCGTAACAGGTATATCCCTTTGACTGTATCCGCAGGCCTGTCTCAAAATCCTCTGTAACCGTTCCTGTTGCAAAGCCTCCTGCCTCGTTGAGGGCCTGCCTTGAAAGCAGCGTATTGGAACCGGCATATATGGGGGCATTGGCTTTATTCCGCCCTACATTGACTTCCTTAAAAAAGAAATCCTGCTCATTGGGAATCCTCTTTTCACTGAAAAAGTTAAACTGGAATAAGTCCGGGTTATAAAAACTCTGGGGCGTCTGGATAAAGCCTATCCGGAAGGACCCGTCCATTTCACCGGCTGTCCGTTTTGCCCAGGTTCCGTCCTCAAGCTTCTTCATCACAGGCAGAAACGTGTAGGGAACCACCTCAGTCAGGAAGTTTTGCATGGGAATCATGTCCGCATCCAGGGTTACAACCCATGGGGAATCCGTCATGGACATGGCATTGTTCAGGTTCCCTGCCTTGGCATGCCGGTTTTCCTTCATGGCACAGTAACCTACTCCCATCTCTGCTGCCAGTCTTGCCACCTCCGGACGGCCGCTGTCGTCACACAGATAAATATGTACCTTTGTCTTATCCGGGTAATCCATATGGATACAGCCGTTCACTGTTTTAAACAGCAGCTCCGCATCCTCGTTATGGGTGGCAATCAGCACATCCACCTCCGGATACCATTCCCTGGGAACCTCCGGTTTTTCGGGAATCACCTTTCGCTGGAGCCGTATGAAATGCTCTGTTCCCTCCAGCATGGCAGAACATTCCGCTGCAGCCAGTATAACGCCTAAAACCGCTGCCAGCCAGCCGTATGTCCTGTAATCCGGCAGCGTGAAGAAGACTCTCCAGCTTATGTAAATAATGGTGGTGAGAACGGCTGCCCAGCCCCAGAATATACGTACGCCGGAATGGGAATCTGTCTTGTGTATCCTCCGATTTCTGTTCATGTTTCCTCTTGTTCTTTCGCTGTATGAATCATTTCAATCTTCATTCAATTATACAGCTTATCAGGGGGGTGGCAATATGTAAATTGATTCCAGCGGTTGGACGCGGTCCGGGCAGCCCACCATTTTTCAATGCTGCAGCGCTATTTTCCTGTGCAACAGCGCTATTTTTCAAAATAGCGGTAGAGTACTTTTGTAAAGGGAGGTATATTGGCACTCATATTCCGGATAGAATTATCCTCCTCAAATTTTTTTTCTTTTTCCCGGCAGATTTTGGCATACTCCATAAGCTGAATAAAGTCCGCTTTCACACCTGTCCTGTATGTAAATAACTCAGCCATCAGCTCCATTGCCTCCCTGTTGTTTAACAATGCAAACGAAGTGAAAATACAGAATCCCAGATTTTCCAGAACAAATATCTGGTCGTACAGATACTCTATATCCGGTACCGTCTGGTAGCGTTCATCTATCTTTTCCAAGCGGAGGTCAAACTTAATTTCATCATCAACTGCCTTCCGGTCCAGCAGGGGAATCAGGTCCTCTCTGTCCGGGTACAATCTTAAGATACCTTCTGTTCTGGATGCCACAATCCTTCCGGTCAGTGTTCCCTGGTCAATCTCCTCCAGCAAGTCAAGAATATGCTCTCCGTCCTGCCTTTTCCCCTCTGCACTGAGATACATCTTAGCGGCAGTAACGAACTCTGTACCTGTTATGCCCAGGTCCATGGCTCTTTTCTGTACCTGCTTTGTAAAGGCCATATCATCAATATCAAAGCCTCTTTTTAAAGCCGCCATGACTTCGCTTTGCTCAGGAGAAATATATGCCTCTCCGTCATTGGACATATGCCGGTTTAAACACCCCACCACGCACATGGGGGCACAGCAATAGTTAATCCTTCGGGCTTTTCTCCGCCCCTCCTCCGGCTTCCCTGCCGTTGATTTTCTTACGGAAGGTTCCTGCGTCCTGCCGTAAAGCTTCTGACTGTCCCTTTTCAGGAAATCTGTTCTCTTTTCTTTATCCTTCAGGAGTTCCAGCAGGGTGATAGAGCCGTAGGCCGGCAGGGCCTGGCCGCACACCTCGCTTTCCAGGATAATGCGTGCCAGCTTTTTTCCGGCATCAAAGAAACGGTCCTTATCCCGGCATTCACGCCCAAAATAGCTGTTTCCGGTAATCACTACCGCCCTTAGCCCCTTGCTTCCCGGTATATCTCCAAACCCATTCCGGGGACAGTGGTATTCCGGTTCTCCGTCCGGGTAAGTGCAGAAAAAGGTGCTTAAGGAAAGCTGCATATCCGCCGCTTTCCCGACTCCCAATATGGCCGCGTCTGCTCCAAATCTATCCTTTAATCCTTTTACTATAAGTCCTGTTTCTTTTCCCTCCAATTCCGGTATATGGATTATTTCAGCCGAATCTTCTCTTATATGCAGGACAGCATTTTTCTCAGTGGATTTCCCGTAAATCAACAGTCCTGCAACTGACAGGGATGCCATCTTCTGGGGAAGGTTCCCTGAAACATTACAGACCTGCAGGCCTTCTCCTTTTCCTCTTTTGGAGGCAATGGTTACTCTGCAGCAGCTGGCAACCTTACATCCGGTCAGTATGCCCGGAACCAGGGCAATTGCATTTTCCGGCGAATAGCGCCCTGCATAATAGGGTACGTTGGAAGCCACCAGTTTAAGGGCCAGCCCCCGCCCATAACAGCCCCACGACGTTGGCTCATAGTCCAGGACTTCTATTCTTTCAGTGGTCAAATCCGCTTTTAAAATCTTCTCCATTCCAATCCCTTTCTATATAGCCTTTACCAGGACAAGTTTCTCATTATACTCTAATATCTCTATCTTACCGTATATTAGTGACATCTTCTTCTGCACCTCTCCGGCGCCTGGACCTGTTTTCCTCCTGTCTGTATCATATGTATATTTACCCTATACATTATATCATTTGGAAAAATTACCACAAATAGCTTATATTTATGTTCTTTTATCCGAAATTGTTTTTATCTATATCCATGACTGAAGCATCCGCTGTATCCCTCATGCATATCCTCTGTATTTTTATCGGCATACAAAAACAGGGCCATATGGCAGCAGGTATCCTTCCTGCATCTGTATGGCCCTGTTTTTCTTACTTATTCAGGTATATCCATGCTTTCCGGTAACGGACATTGATATGTCTTTCCCCTGATTCTTTTTTTGAATTCCGCATTTGCCCGTTCCAGTATTTCAGGCTCCGCCAGCAAATCCTGGGCGGCTTTTGCCAGTATTTTTGCTCCGTACAGCATTCCCTTCAGGCCAATGCTGTGGGCGGAACAGGCTGTAATCTGCCAGCTGTGGCCGGGTGCGCCTATGTTGCTGCAGGCCGTTGTGAAAAATGCCGTGGGTACTATATGGGCCACATCCCCAACATCCGATGAGCTGCAGTCCCCTGTTGCAAGCATGGGAAGCACCCCCTCATGGATTTCCATGTTATCCGGCAAATCATGTTGGTCCAAAATAGCTGATTTATTCTTCTCATAGAATCGGTTCAGGGCTGATGCGTACTCTATTTCCTCCTGTGTCCAGGGTTCCTGCGGAATATCCTCCATGGCCTTGTGTACCAAATCCTCCAGCACCTTATTGTTTAAGGTCTCATAACATCCCCCTAAAAACTCTGTCTCAAGCTCTGTACCAGTCATCAGGGCAGCGCCTTTTGCCACATCCACAAGTCTTCTGTAGACATCCTCCGCATCCTCCCTCATGGCAGCCCTCACAAAATACCACACACATGCCTTGTCAGGGACAATATTAGGCACAGTGCCGCTTTCGGTAATCGTATAATGGATTCTGGCGTCAGGCTTTATATGTTCCCTGAGATAATTGGCTCCGATGTCCATAAGTTCAACTGCGTCCAGGGCGGAGCGCCCGTTGTAAGGGTCAGCGGAAGCATGGGCGGTTTTTCCCTTAAAATGGAACTTTGCCATATTGGCCGCCGTCATATTTCCATAGGTTGTCATATTGCATTCCATGGGATGGAAGGCCAGGGCTGCATCCAGTTCATCAAACAGGCCGGCCCTTGCCATAAAAGGCTTTCCCGTAAGGACCTCCTCCGCCGGACAGCCGTAAAATATAATGGTACCGGGAATATGCTCCTGCTCCATCCATGCTTTCAGCGCAATGACAGCGCCTGCATTTGCCCCGCATATGAGATTGTGCCCGCAGCCATGGCCGTATTCCTGGCCGGGGACTGGTTCCGGCTCACTGCTTCCGGTCTGGCTCAGGCCGGGGAGCGCATCGTATTCACCCAGAAAGCCGATAACAAGATGTCCCTTGCCGCAGCGGGCTTTTATGGCGGTCTTAATGCCGCCCGCCCCCAATTCCACCTGAAATCCATGCCTTTCAAGCAATCCTGCCGTCCAGGCGCTTGCCTTAAATTCCCTGTAAGGCCCCTCCGGATTTTCCCATATATCCAGGCTTAACCTTATGATTTCCTTCTTGTGTGTTTCAATCTGCGAGCAGATAAAATCAGCGTTCATATTGTCACCTCATATCACAGGAAAATGTTTCCGGCCAGTATGCCGAGCGCGTTGCCGATAATATATCCGTACACACCAATCAGCACAGCCGGTATCATAAGCCGCTGCCACCCTTTGCTGCCCACATAGGCGCAGGCCGTGGCCGGTCCGCCATAGCTTGAGTTTATGGAAATCAGCGCTTCCTCCAGATTCATCTTGAAAATTTTGGTGATACCCAGGGTGATGGTCATGATAAAGAAAATAATGATGATTTTCGCCACAACAATCATAGGGGCAATCTGGATAATCTCAATGATGCTGGCCCCTGTGCCCATTACGGTCATGAACAGCAGAAGCATGAAGGAACCGATTTCCTGCCCAAACCGCATGGACTCCGCAAACTTTGGAAATGCGGTGACAACCACAAGGGTGAGCACGGAGGTAACCAGGTAAATGTTGCTGAACAGCATGTCAAATACAGTGGGCAGTCCCAGGGAACCCATGAAGCTGCAGACCAGGGTTGATACTCCCAATACCCCGAAGGAGAACGCCAGCAGTTTTGCCAGTCCCAGCACCGTGTATCCAGCTCCCTCTTTGGCTGCCTCAGTCTCAGCCGTCCTGCCGGAATCCGTACCCTGGATTTCAAGCTCGTCCATATAGGGATGCCTGAAATTCTTCTTGAAAAACTTCAGATTAGGTACCATTCCAATAACCACCAGGAAGGTTACCGCCACCAGATTGCTTCCAACCGCGGCAGCTCCCACCACATTTTGGCTTACATGAAAGGTTTTGGCCATTGCAGCCTGGTTTACCGTACCTCCGGTACACACGCCCACCTCCATGGCTACATATCCGGCAATGTCCTTTGCAAAATAGAAATTATTCCTGAACAAAAATCCCACCGCAATGCCGCCGACCACTGCGCCCAGACAGGCGACATTCATCAGAATAAAGGCATGCCCGCTTTCCCTGATGATTCGTTTTATATTTGCCTCAAGAAGCACCATGGGAATGGCAAGAGGCATGATATAATCAAACACAACGTCATATGCGCCGGACGCAGTGGGCAGCACATGGCAGGTAACCAGGGCCACGGCCGTGAAAATACTGACGCCCATGCCGGACAAAATACCGGCCCACCGCCACCTTCTCTCAGCGTACATACCAAATGCCGTGACTCCGATAATAATTGCAAAGATTAACAGTGTATCATTAATTAAGACTCCATCCATACGATTCCTCTGCTTTCATAACAATTAAAGGTCTGCCGGTTCTTTATCTCTCTTTTGATTTTAAAATATATCCCATAAATTCAATCATCATCCTGGCGGCAAAAATGCCCGTATACCCGGACAGGTCATACTGAGGAGCCACCTCTACCAGGTCAAAGCCCACTACCTCTCCTTTTTTGGTAATTCCGTACAGCAGGTCATTGATTTCATAATAGTCCAGTCCGCCCGCAGACGGCGTGCCTGTGCCTGTTACCAGGGAAGGGTCCGTACCATCGATGTCATATGTAATATAGTACCGGTCCGCTTCCGGTATCTGGCTGAGAGCGTACTGGATTCCCTTCTTTTTTACATCCCGGGCCGGGATAATCACGCTGCCGTATGCCCGGGCATCCTCAAAATCGGACTTCATGCTGCTTCCAAGGCCCCGGATTCCCACCTGGGCCATTCCGTTTATATGTTTCATCTCAGAAATCCTGCGCATGGGGCTTCCCTGCCCCAGTCTCTGTCCCGCCCGTTCATCGCACCAATCCAGATGTGCATCAATCTGAACCACACAGACCGGACCAAGGCTGTCCAATGCCCTGACCACCGGAATTGTGATGGAGTGGTCTCCTCCCATCACCACGGGCATGGCTCCCCTTGCCACAATCTTCCGGACAGAGCCTTCAATATTGCGGAAACTTTGTTCCAAATCACCGTGGACAATATCAGCGTCGCCGCAGTCCACAATCCTCCAGCGGCTGTCCAGGAACATTTCGTCCCTGTCAGGGTCATATACGCCGTCATCATTGGTAAATGCCGTTAATTTTGAACCTGCCCTGATGCATTCAGGCCCCTGGTTGGTACCTGAACGGTACTGGATTCCCATATCATAGGGCACCCCCAGAACTGCCACATCCGCATCCAGCTGGTCCAAATCAGCACAAACCTCCTTTTTCATAAAAGAACAGATGCCTGTCATGGGCAGATTTAAACGATTGTCATTCATATCAATACCTCCATAAGAAACATAATTGTATCACTTTGCATCAGGGCCCCTCAGCTTTGTCCTCTATATTAGCCGTATGCCCAGAACCAGTCAACGGTAAAAACGATTCAATTATGAATCATTATCCTGAATTGATTTTCCGGATTCTATGGTATACTGGGAATGGAATACCACAAAGGAACCACTTTGGACGGAATCCGGGAAACATGACAAAAATCTCAGCAAAACAACAAAAGGTGACGCGTATGGATACAAAATATATTGACATTGTTCCAATCTTTCAATTTAACCAGAGTATACGGGATTTGCTCCACTACCTGCTGCAAAACGATGTGAACGCCAGCCACATCATTTTGTGCGATGCCAGGAAAAAGCCCTGCGGAATCATCCATACAGGCAAGCTTTATAAGGAGATTGCCTTTGGCTTGCAGTTTGACCATGTGCTGGAATCCATAAGCGACAGCGATTATGTGACCCTCCCTCAAAACTGCAGCTTCATAAACCCGGAATTGATTGCAGGCAGGACCATCATTGTAACCTCTGACGACGGCTGCTGCATCGGCATTGCCAATAAGACAGCCCTGCTTGTGAACCACATCCAATCCGACGAGACATACAGAAAAAAAGTCAGCAAATCATTTTTTGCCGACCTTAATTTTGGTTTTATTCTTTCTGATATCCATGGCAATATCATTCAAGCAGACCTACCATGCTTCCTATGATGACATCAGCCTGGAAATTCAAGCTTACCCCTATTTTGAGGAGGGGGAGCCTGTTAAAATTGCCCTGTTCCTTTTTAACATGTCGGACCTGTACGCAAGCAAGAAATCACTGGCCGAGGTAAAAGCCAAATACAGGGAGCTGCTGGAAATAGCCAATCATTCCTACGACGAAATCTACGTCACGGACAGCACAGGGCTGTGCGTATTCGTAAACAAAGCCTGCGAGCGCATCTACGGGCTGAAACGAGAGGACATGCTGGGACGGACATCCGCCCAGATGAAGGCCAACGGCTTCATCTCCTCGGACCTCAGCGAAAAGGTCATTCAGATGAAACACCGGCTCCGGGATATCCAGACAACAAAAATCGGCCAGAAAATCCTGGTCATTGCAAGCCCCATATTTGACAAAAACGGCGATGTGCGCAGGGTTGTTATCAACTCCAGGGAGATAGCCGACATGATGGATGTCAGAATCTCGGCCGACAATTTAAGCCGGCAGAATTGCACCAACATCACCGACAAGCTGACGGACCTGACCTTAAAGTCCAATAAGATTGTTGCCGAGTCCGAGAGCATGTGCAAGGTCATACGGCAGGTGACACGGATATCGCAGACCGATGCCCATGTCCTGCTGTTCGGAGAGACCGGCGTTGGCAAGGATGTGATAGCAACGCTTATCCATGAGATAAGCAGCAGACGCAATCACAATCTGGTCCGGCTTAATTGCGGCGCTGTTTCCGGCGATTTGATAGAAGCAGAGCTCTTTGGCTGCGAAAAGGGCCCGGCAGACAGCAGAGAGTCCGGCCGGACAGGCCTGTTTGCCCTGGCGGATAAGAGCACCCTGTTCTTAGACGAAATCGACGAGTTCCCATACCATCTCCAGGGAAAGCTGCTTCACGCCATTGATGACAAGAATTACACTCCCATGGGCAGCAGCCGGCCCGTCAGCAGTGATTTCAGGCTCATCGCAGCCACCAGCAGAAATCTTCCCGAGCTGGTCAGGGAAGGCAGGTTCCGGGAGGACCTGTATTACCGGCTGAACGTAATGTCGGTCACCATCCCCCCATTGAGGGAACGCCGGGACGATATCCCTTTCCTGGTCCAAAATGTGCTGTGCAGCATAAACAAATCAGCGGGAACACAGACAGCCATCAGCCCTGAGGCCATTGAACGCCTGAAACGCCATACCTGGAACGGAAACATACGGGAACTGAAAAACATCCTGGAAAAGCTCTGCATTCTCTCAGACGGAATCCGGATTACAGAAAAGGATTTGCTGCTGCTGCCGGAATTCGCACCTGGAAATGCTTTTCCTGCTGACGATTACAGTTCCCTGATAGGACAGCAGGAACTGCCTGCCATCCTGGACCTGTTTGAAAAGAGGCTGCTTTGCAGTTCCATGCAGCAGTGCGATTCCACTTACAGCCTTGGAAAATTACTGGGAATAAGCCAGGCAACGGCTGTGCGGAAATTGCAGAAATACGGACTGAAATTTTAATAATAGTTCCGGCAGCAGGCAAATTTCATGTTGACACAGGCATTGTGTTATGAGATACTTTTATATATAGTATCGAATACTACATATGGAGGTGTTGTATGAAAACTGCGATTTTAATTGATTCTGGCTGCGACGTATCCCATGAGATAGTCCAGAGATTCCACATGAAGGTGATGCCCCTTCATATCATTTATCCGGAAAGGGATTATATTGACGGGGTGGACATCCTGCCCGAAACCATTTATCAGCGTTTTCCGGGAGAAATTCCCGCCACTTCAACACCCAGTCCCCAGGATGTGAAAGATATGGTTGAAGAAATCAAGGCAGAGGGTTATACCCATGTGCTGGCATTCTGTATTTCCAGCGGCTTAAGCGGTACATATAATACGGTCGGCAGTGTTCTGGGGGATGAAAAGGACCTGACTTCCTTTGTGCTGGACACCAGAAGCATATCCTTCGGGGCCGGTATCCTGGCTGTATGGGCCGGGATGCAGTTGGAAGAGGGAAAAAGCTTTGAAGAACTGAAAGAAATACTTCCGGAAAAAGTCAAGGATTCCAAGGTGTTTTATTACATGGATACGCTGACCTATCTGCGCAAAGGCGGACGGATTGGTCTGGTTACCTCTGTGGTAGGCAGCATTCTGAACATTAAGCCCATCATCTCCTGCAATGACGACGGGGTATATTACACTGCGGCGAAGATACGCGGCGCAAAGCAGGGACTCTCCAGACTGCTGGCCGAGGCCAGTTCCTTTGCTGGCGGCCGTCCCTGCCTGACCGCTTTGCTGAACGGCCAGGGGCAGGAAGCGGCCCATGAACTGAAGCCCCGGCTGATTGCCGGCATACCGGAAGGACGCCTGATTATGGAAAAAGCCATCACAGCTTCCCTGGCTGTGCACACCGGCCCCGGTCTGGTGGGAATCGGCGTGCTCCGTCTGTAGCAGCCATGTACCTGCGGGATATGCCTGCCCGGAAACAGCGGTCCCCCAAACAGTTACAGTGCCTGCGCTGTCCTTGCCAGTTCTTCCCGAATGGCAATATGCTGGGGGCAGACCTGTTCACACTTGCCGCACTTGATACATTCTGAGGCTTTCTTTTTTCCATGCCCTCCCACCAGCCAGTCCTCCTGGTGGGCGGCTGCCGCCTTATCCTTATAAAGGGTCAGATAATTCATGGCTGTAAATGAACCGGATATGCCAATGTTATTGGGACATACCTTTGCGCAGTAATTGCAGGCAGTGCATGGAATCAGAGGTATCCGGTTAATCTCCCTCTGTGCAGCATCCAGTGTTTTCTGCTCCTGCGGGGTCAGGCCCTTAAAATCCTTCATGCTGGAAAGATTATCCTCCATCTGCTCCAGGCTGCTCATGCCGGAGAGCACGGTAATAACGCCTTCCAGACCGGCTGCAAAACGGATGGCCCAGGACGCAGCCGACCGCTCCGGCTCCGCCTCCTTCAAAATGTTCAGGACAGACTCCAGCGGGTTGGCCAGCATACCGCCTTTTACAGGCTCCATGATTACCACCGGTTTTCCGTGTTTTCTGGCCACCTCATAGCATCGTCCGGACTGCACGGCTGGATAATCCCAGTCAGCATAATTGATTTGAAGCTGGACAAATTCCATTTCCGGATGTCTGGTTAACAGTTCATCCAGTTCCTCAGGTGTTGAGTGGAATGAAAATCCCACATGCTTAATCAGCCCCTGGGCCTTTTTCTCCTGTACAAACCCCCACATATCATAATCATCAAAAAAGCGTGTCCGGCTCTCCCCCAGATTATGCAGCAGGTAAAAATCAAAATATCCGGCTCCTGTCTGCTTTAAGGAAGTGTCAAACTGTGCAGCTGCTTCCTCCCTGCTCTTACAGTTAATCCATGCAGCGTTCTTAGTGGCCAGCTGAAACTGGCTGCGGGGATACCGTTCTACCAATGCCTGGCGGATGGCATCCTCACTGCCTGCATAAGCCCATGCCGTATCAAAATAGGTAAATCCCGCCTCCAGAAACAAATCTGTCATCTGTTTCGTCTGTTCTATGTCAATCACGCCGTCTTTTTGCGGCAGCCTCATCAGGCCAAAACCCAGCTTCTTTATTTCCTCACCTAAATATGCCATCTCTGTGCTTCCTCCTATCATCCAAGGCCATCCACCCATGCTTTAAGGTCGGCGGCCTTCACACTGCCGAACCGTCTGCCCGGTTTCCAGCGGGTATCCCGGGAACAGCAGCCCTTTAATATCCGCTCCGTGTCACCCATGCCGCTGCCGCCGGAAGTTGCAAAGGGAACCACTGTCTTTCCTGAGAAGTCATAGCTTTCCAGGAATGTGTTGATAATGGCAGGAGCTACGTACCACCAGATGGGAAAGCCCACAAAGACCGTGTCATACTGCTCTATATCCTCCACCTGATTGCCGATGGCCGGCCGGCAGGACGGGTCCTTCATCTCCACGCTGCTGCGGCTCTTCTTATTTGTCCAGTCCAGGTCAGCGGATGAATAGGGCTCTGCGGGCAGTATTTCGTGCAAATCACCACCCGTTACCTGGGCCAATGTCTCTGCCAGCCTGGCTGTGACGCCGCTGGCGGAAAAATACGCTACTAATGTTTTACTCATCGTGTTGTCCTCCTGATTCATATTCGTTTGTCATCCGGTTCCTGATTTCATTTCTGAGATAATCCATTCGCTCCAGCTGGCGTTCCCGCAGATGAATCTCATCCAGGGTTTTGCTCCGCAGCACATTGAGCATCTGCATTCTCTGCTGTTTGGTAGAATCCCCGGCAATCAGCAGCTTCATATAGGTTTCCACATCCTCCGGCGAAAATCCCATGTCGTGCAGCGCCATAATCATCCCCAGGCGCTCCAGGTCACTGTCGCCGTACTCCCAGTCGTACTGCCAGTCCTCCATGGCAATCCTTACAGCGCCGCACAGCCCCCATTGTGCATATTCCTGCAATATTTTTACCGGAATATGATACTGGCGGCTGACTTCTTCGCCTGTCATATCGTCCCCCCTTTCCATGTCCCGCACACCGGGTCCGGCCGTTTAAAAAATAGGCACAGCAGCATTTAAGCTCCTGTACCTATATTATATCCTCACATATTTTCATTGTAAAATGCTTATAATGAGTACCCGGCCATTCGTTTTCCGTATTTCTCTTTTATGGGACCAACCGGCCCAACTCCGCCCAACTTCCCACGCTTCCATCACAGGGCCTTTCTCAGATGAACTTATCCGCCAGGGTCTGATATAGCAAATCCGGGTCTATGGGCTTTGCCAGATGTCCGTCCATCCCGGATTCAGCCGCCCGCACCACGTCCTCATGGAAAGCATCGGCTGTCATGGCTATAATAGGGATGGAAGCCGCCTTTGGATGACCGGACTGCCGGATAGCCTGGGTAGCCTGGTATCCGTCCATCACAGGCATCTGGACATCCATCAGAATCAGGTCATAGGAATCGCCCTTTGTCAGGAATTTTTCCACTGCTTCCCTTCCGTCCCTTGCATAGTCCGCTGTAACCTCCGTCATATTCAGGAATTCCATTGCAATTTCCCGGTTAATATCATTGTCTTCCACCAAAAGCACGTGATGTCCGGCCAGTTCGGGCCGGTGAAAACTCTCGTGGGAGCCCGTCCGCCGCACCGCTTTTTCAATTCCGGTGGCAGACAGCAGCGCATTATAAAGAGTGGATGCAAAAATAGGTTTTGCCAGGAACGCATTGGCGCCTGCTGCCCTCGCTGTTTTCTCAATAGCCCCCCAGTCATAGGCGGTAACAATGATAATAAGCGTATCCGGCCCCACAATCTCCCTCATACGCCGGGTGGCTTCTATGCCATCCATATCCGGCATCCTCCAGTCCACCAGGCAGACATCGTAGCCCTCGCCTTCCCGGTACATGGCACGCACTTTCTCCACACATTCCCATCCGGTCTGCACCCAGTCCGACTGAATCCCCAGATTTTGCAGAAGAAGGGAGGCGTGGATGCAGCTGTCCCTGTCATCATCGGCCACCAGTACCTTCAATGCCTGTATGGCATGGGGCTTCTGTTCCTGGGTATCTGCATCCTCAGCCTGCAATTCAAAATCAAGTTCAATGGTAAATGTGCTTCCCTGCCCCAGTTTACTTTTCACAGAAATGGTTCCGCCCATCAATGTGACCAGATTCTTGGTAATGGGCATCCCCAGCCCGGTACCGCCATATGACTGGCCGTCAGGCACATGCTCCTGTTCAAATGGTTCAAATAAATGGCTTAAAAATGTCTCGCTCATACCAAGACCGGTGTCACTGACTGTAAAGCTTATGCGGGTCTTTCCTGCCTTCCTCCACATCTGCCGTATTTCCAGCCGGATGGTGCCTCCCTCCGGCGTAAATTTAAGAGAGTTGGACAACAGATTAATCAGTACCTGATTCAGCCTCAGTCCGTCTCCTATGAGAACCGTATTGGTCAGGTTTATCAGAGGCACCTTAAATGCCAGCCCCTTTTCCGCTGCCTGGGGATATATGATGGAGGTTATGGACTCCACCGCGGTTTCCAGGTTAAAGGCCTCATGGGCAATCTTCATTTTACCGGCGTCAATTTTAGACATATCCAGCACATCATTGATAAGCGTCATCAAATGCTTGGAGGAATATCCAATCTTCTCCAGGCAGTCCCCCACCCGCTTGCGGTCCTCAATGTATGCAGCCGCAATGGTGGTCATGCCAATAATGGCATTCATGGGCGTGCGTATTTCGTGGGACATACGCGAAAGGAAGTCGGATTTGGCCCTGTTAGCCTGTTCCGCCACGGACAATGCATCCTTCAGGGCCTCGGTCTGGGCGGTCAGTTTCCTCTGCATCTCCCTTAGTTCCGTCACATCCGTCACATCAATGAAAATCACCAGATATACCGGCCTCCCCTCCTGCCAGTCAACACAGGTGGCGTTGACCTGGAGCCATAAGGTCTGTCCGTTCCGTCCGTTGACATGCATGGTAAAATGCAGCGGCCCGCCGGCCAGTATCCTGGATTTCTGCCCATTGATGATTTCCAGGTTATCCCGGATATTGGCCTTATAAAGAGGAGTTCCTCCCTGTTCATCTGCATTTCCAAAATACTCCAGAAAACGGTCGTTGGCAGACAGCAGGGTCAGCTCCATCTCACTCTTAACATACTCAATCCGATACTTTGCCACAAACCCAGGCAGACTCTCATATGTAACCGACTGCTCTTTCCGCATCTTCATAAGGTCGTCCACATTGGTAAGCGTGGAGTAGGCCACCTGATAACCGTCTATATATTCCTCTGCAAACTGGGTCGAAAACTGTACCCAGACATAGTCTCTGTTTTTCCTGCGGATGCGTGAAAGCAGCCTGTATCCGTCCCTGCCCTCCTCCAATGCCTTCAGAACGGTTTCTGAAAGTTTTTTCCACTCATCCGGGTCTGACTGATAATACAGGTCCGGCCGGTTGTGATAGACTGCCTCGTATTCATCCTTGGGCCATCCAATCAGCTGATAATAAAACTCATTGGCCCAAATCAGGGTAAAATGCTCATCCAGCAGATGCTTGCTCACACTGACCCCCAATAAACGCATCAGCGTATTATACTCATATTCAGCCGGCGTAATACCTGCGGTATTGTCCCCATGGATTTTGTCATGCCTTTGGTCCGTCATATGTTCACTTCCTCCTAACTGCAATTATACGGAAAATAAATGGGCCAATACCTGAAAGTCAATTGCAGTCACGACTAATAGGTTGTGCCGCCTCACGCCTATCCTTGTTCATATAGTTCTGTTTGATTCATAATTATAATCCAAATTTGAAAAAAACACAATCGCTTATGGCAAAACAGTTGGGAAAATGTTAAAATGACAAAGATAAACTATATATACAGAGGAGCATGAAATTTGCAAAGTGAACAGCAGTATTCAAATCTTGTCTACGAATATTTTCTTACCCGGATTCAATTCCGTTATTATAAATGCGGGGACTGTCTCCCCTCCATTGACACCCTGTGCCGCGAACTCTGCGTGTCTGCCCAGACAGTAAAGATGGCCCTGAAGCGCCTGCGTTCGGAAGGATATATCGACATGCACAACGGCCGTTCCACAAAGGTTATATTCCAACAGGACCAGGAAACCTCAAACCAGTGCATCCTGCGCTATTTTTCCTGCAGGATTCACAGCTTCCAGGACCTGTTTCAATCAGTGGGCCTGATTATGCATCCCCTGCTCACGGAGAGCTTTTACCGGGCCGATGAAAGGGACCTGGCCTGCCTTGCCCGCCTGGCAGAGGGGTCATGTACGGATGATGTACTCCATTTTTTCTGTTTTGTCCTTCAAAAAATCGACAATCCCCTGGTCATGAACCTTTACTGGGAGGCGTCCATATACTGGGGCCTGCTATTCTTAAAGCACGATGACGGAAAGGATTTAAGCGATGTGGCCCTGCTGCATGATGAGATAGAGCACTGTGTCCTCCTTGCTGAAAATAAGGAATGGAACCAGCTGGCCCGGCAGCTCCATATATTCCGTCAGGATTCCATCGGCAGGGCTGTGGACCTCCTGACCCAGCGGATTCCACCAGCAGAGAACGTGGAACACATCCCCTTTGTGTGGCGGATATACCGCGAACGGCCTCAGGTATGCTACAGCCTGGCAGCCTGGCTTCTTCATGAAATCTATATGGGCTGCTACCGGGAGGCAGAATTCCTGCCTTCTTATGAGAATATGGCTGCAGCCTACGGTGTCTCGGTCAGCACCATACGCCGCACCGTCAAGGTTCTCAACCAGCTGGGGGCAGTCCGTTCCATCAACGGAAAGGGGACCATGGTCTTTGGAATCGGCGCGCACTGTGATTCCCCTGACTTTACAAGCCCTGTGGTCCGCCGCAATCTGGCCTTCTTCTTCCAGTCCTTTGAGCTGCTGGTTTATTCCTGTGAAACCGTAATGCAGCACTGCCTGTCCTCTGCCTCACGGGAGGAAAAAAGCAGACTTACCAGCCAGCTGGAACAGGACCTGGCCCATGGCCGTCAGGAACTATCCCTTTGGCGCTGCCTGCTCTTCGTCACAAAATGCAGCCCGTTAAAGGGGATACGTGAAATTTACGGCCGTATCTACAGTCTGTTCCTGTGGGGTTATCCGCTGAAAGCATCCCACGATGGCAATCCGGCTTTAGATGAGGCAATCCTCCGCTTCACTGACACAATGATTCAGGGTCTGAAGGGAGATGATATTGCCGGCTGCTGCCAGGCCATAAAAATCCTGGTTACACAGCAGTTTCCGGCAGCGGAACAATATCTTTTAAACCAGGGACTCCAGCCTGAGGATTTGAGGCTGAATCCCTCTATCCGGCTATTGATTTCTGATGAGGACACATAGTATTGCAGCTCACTCCACCGGAACCTTCCACACTTCCACGTCCGCCTTGCCCGTCTGGCCGTCTTCCGGGTCAACACGAATCATGGCAGGGTTCCTGCACCTTTGCTATGTAATCATTATTTACCTGCGGCCCAGCTGCCAAAAAGCAACCGCGCTTGCAGCCGCCACATTCAGGGAATCCACTCCATGGGCCATGGGAATGCGGACCGTGTAATCGCAGTCGGCAATGGTCCCTGCCGCCAGCCCGTCCCCTTCCGTGCCCAGGATAATGGCCAGCTTTTCCTCCGACATCAATCCCGCATCATCAATGGTGACCGAATCATCCTTTAAAGCCATTGCCGCAGTTTTAAATCCCAGCTCATGCAAACGCCCGATTCCCTCCTGAGGCCAGCATAACCCGCTGTCCAGAAAGGTCCAGGGTATCTGGAATACAGTCCCCATGCTCACCCGGATGGCGCGGCGGTACAGCGGATTGCTGCAGGCTGATGTCAGCAGGACTCCATCCATGTTCAGGGCAGCGGCCGAACGGAAGATGGCGCCCACATTGGTGGGATTCATGACATTTTCCAGCACTGCAATCCGCCGCGCGCCTGCACAGATTTCTTCTGTCCCGCGCAGCGGCGGACGGTACATTGCGCACAGCATGCCCCGCGTAAGATGAAATCCGGTGAGCTGTGTCAGCACGTCAAATTCCGCCGTATACACCGGAATATCACCGCATCGGCTGATGATTTCCCTGGCCTGGCTCTCCACATGTTTTCTTTCCATCAGCATGGATATAGGGACACACCCCGCGTCCAGGGCGCGCTCTATAACCTTGGGACTTTCCGCTATGAAAATGCCCTTGTCCGGTTGGTGGCGGTTTAACAGCTGCCCCTCTGTAAGCCGGGCGTAAACATCCAGCTCCGGGGCGGCAAAATCCGTTATCTCAATTATATTTGGCATTGGTATCTCCTGACTACCGTTTTCCCTATATTCTATTATCTGTTGGAGCAAATGTCAAACAGCTCATACATCAGGCGCATAAGCTCCACTCCGCTCCGGAATCTTACATCCCCAAACCCTGTCCGGAATATCCCCTGCATTCCTGCATCCCGACGTCCGGCTACCCGGACCGATACCATGGGACATACCGGGTATTCCCTTAATTCCTCACGGGCAAAATCATAATCCTTTTTTATCCTGCCCTGCAAATCCACGAACGGGACAGTCCTGTTCCCCGGGCACTGTTTCCCGGTCAGACTACGCGGGGCCCTTCCCCTCATGGGGACGCCCACTGCATCCATAATATCCTCCATAATAAAAATCATCTGGTCAAGTCCCTGAAAAAACAATAATTCCTCCACATGGAATGACTTTACATATCCCCTGGCAGCCCTGCCGTCAAATGACTGGATGCCAACCAGAAACGTATATGTATATTCAGGGTAAGGACCGCCGTCGCGGGGAATATCATCCTCCATGATAATATATTTTTCAATTCTTGCCACTGTCTCCTCCCATCAAATCGTATCTGTTTTATTTGCCCAGTGCTGCAGGAGTGTTCTGATTGCCTCGTCCTCAGTCAATACCTTCTGTCCTGTCAGATAGACGCACGCCTCCTTCCATTCATCCCGGGTAAAATCATCCCTGCTTCGCAGTATGAATTCCCTCAGCCACCTTTCATCCACGCGCATGAATCTTAAATCCGACAGATATTCACATTTTGCCTTCAAGGCCAGATACTCTAACAGGGAACAGCTCACCATCTCTATTTCTCCTTTTTCAAACAGCACCAGTCCTGCGGTGCATAAAACTCCGGCGGTTTCATTTGTACTACCTCAGAATAATCATTCTGCGGTATTTTCCGGACATCAAGGCGTATCAGGCAGGATACGATAAGGAATTACACGGATAAAATACAGAAAAATCCAGTACTTGGACACACCAAGAAACCGGCAAGAAGTTTTTTTCCTTCCCGGTCTGTTTGCTTTGAGGAAAAATAATATATGTATATTGACGCGGTCTGTCTTTTATTATAAAATACAAGGAGATTGCATTTCTGATTTACAGAAATGTCTGTATGACACCACAGAATGATTATTCTGTGGTCCTTTTTTGTCTATGGCAATTCTCATGCGGTTCATTACCTTTTCGTATTGTTTCAGGCTGGAGGCCACGTAAATCCGTGTAGTCTCAATGGAAGCATGTCCCAGGATATCCGCCAGATGCGCCAGATTTTTTTCAATGGCATAAAAGCTTTTTGCAAACAGATGACGGAAATTATGGGGAAATACCTTTGACTTTTCCACCCTGGCCTCCTGGCATATTTTCTTCATGGAATGGCATATATTACTTCTGTCCAGACATCTCCCGCCCTTTGTCCTGAAGATACACCCGCTTTTTATATCTGCGTCCCTTGTGTACTCCTTAAGCTGCCTGACCAGATTCCTTGGAAATATGATTACCCTGTATTTTCCCTTCATATATATTTCCGCCTTGCCCTGATGTATGGCCTCCACCGTCACATAGGGCAGTTCGCTGATTCGGATTCCGGTCCCGTACAAAACCAGCATAAGAAAATAAAGCTGCTGCTTCCCCATGCGGAAGGCTGTTTCCAGCAGCCGTCTGTAGTCCTGCTCTGTCAGCTCCCGCTTTTCATCAATGTAGATTCTCTTTTGCACCTTTAGGAATTTAACTTTATGCCCCTCCAATCCCATGCACTTAAGGTATGCATTCACGGCTGAAAGTTTCCCGTTCACGGTACACGCCCTGCATTGGCTGCTGAGATGTCCCCGGTATTGCATCAGCAAATCCTTGCTCAGACCTGCCTGTCCCATAAAATCAAGCATCTCCCCCACATCGTGGAGATATTTGCTTATGGTTGATTCTGATTTTTCCTCAGAGCGCAAATAAGTTTCGAATTTAGCCAGCTGCATTTCCTTTTCCATTGAGTCCTCCGTTTCCAGTCCGGTTAACAAGTTACCATTGATGTCATATTGAATACAAAATATCCTTTTTAGTTTTCTTATTGTAAAGCATATTTATGTATCAAAAAACCGGGGGGTTATTGATTACGGAGGGCTGGTGCACTTACAGACATTTCCGCAGTGAGTCAGCAGCTATCCCGTTCCAGGTAAAAGGGTGGCAGAATCTTCCCGACTCTGCCACCCGATGCCTATTCCTTTATTTTCTTCTACATTAACAATGGTTCAAACAATCAGCACAGGTTTTTCAGTTCCTTCGCACATGCAATATAATAATGCCGTCCATTTGCGCTGGTCTCATATTCCGCAATCTTCTCCAGCGCAGCTGCCTTTAACTGCAGGGCTTCCCTGTCCGCTTCATCTGTAATCAGCAAATCGCACAGTTCCAGGCACCACTGATATTCATGTTCCTGAAGAGCTGTCCGGGCCGCTTCACAGACCTTTGTCCTTCCGCCCATTAAATCAAGCATCTTGCGGGAATGCTGTTTTGGCGCCAGAGGGTGAAGGTTGGTGGGGTTCCCGTCAAACCAGCCTAAATATGCTGAATAAATTTCCCGCACAGTCCATTCCGTACAGCCATAATGTTCCGCCAGATACGGAAGGTCTGCATATTTGTCCGGCAGCCGTATTTCAGAGGCCAGTTCTTCCGCGCTCCTGCCCATGTTCATACCCTCCAATGTTTTGGTGAGAATATAGTCAATCGCGTCTCTGAAATTTCCCAGCACTTGACGGATTGTATCATTTCCGGATATGGCTGCCGTGTGTCCTGGCAGGAGATATTGGGCAGGATAGGACATAATTACATCAAGGCTGTTAATCCACGCAGCCAGGTCGCGGTACTGGCCGCCCCTGATTGCGTATAGGTTGGGGAAACAGCCATAATAGTTGTCACCGCAGCACAGCACTGCCTTTTGGGGGAACCATACCATGACTTGGTCCTCTGCTTCGCCCGGAAGGCGGACTATCTCCATCTCCACCCCGTCAATTTCCCTTACCACCTTATCCTGCCCGTAAACCGTGGTTGGCGGAACAAAAGCATGATGCTCCCCATAGATAATACCCTCCCGCGGTCCAATTCCCTGTGAAAGGGCCTCTTTGTCCGTAAGGGTGTATCCAAACTGCCTGGCTCCCCGGAGATTCTGGATATCTTTCAAGAGCCCTGTTTTTTCCAGCGCAGCGTTTTTAGGGGTAAATGCTATTATCTCCGGTGCGCCTTCCAGAAACGCCCCCGCGCCGCCCCTGTGGTCCGGGTGGCCGTGGGTATAGAGAATCGTCTTTACCTCTTTGCCCGTTTTCTCATGAATAATCTCCAGCAGCCGCTTCCCCCGTTCCATTGAATCCAGCGTATCGATTAAAATGATGCCTGTGGCCCCCTCTATAAAGATTGCATTACTGTGGCCTATTCCCAATACATACCATACGCCTTCCGTCACCCTGGATATAGTTTCCCTGTAATTCCTCTCTGTAAAGTCCTGCAGCATTTGATTTCCATTTTGCATGAGCATATTCTTATTCCTCCATTGTCCTGACGCATTCATTGTGTTCCTTCCATTCTACCACAATTTTCTGGAGGTGGGTACAGGTGTCTGGCTGGCTTTAATGTACAACGTATTTCAATTACACATTTTACAATTTCAGCAGCAATTCTGCATTCTTATATGCAATCTTTTCTTTGTCTTCCTGACTGAGCGGTGCGTCTTCCAGAAAACCTGCCGCCTTTCTTCTTTCTGTTCCGGACAATTCATGTTTTTACAAAGCCGGTTCTCTTTTGGCCTCGTCTTCGTTATCCAACGGCATACCCAGCCAAACGTTCTTTAAAGCATATCATGAAATATATTACCACACCACCGCAGCCTCCGATGCTTTCTTTTTATTATAAATCATCGTTTGATTAAGTGTATCTATTTCTACAATCCAAATTTCATAGCTGTTTAGATAACTTCCATCATCAATCACACATGAAAAAGCTATAAATTTATCATCTGGCGAAAAGCATATGGAATATATGCGTGATTCATATATATCCGGTAATTCTATATTTAAAATCGTATTTGTTTCCATATCATACAGATACAGTTTTCCATTGCATCTTAACATTACCTTCGTTTCGCTGTTGGATAATTTAAAATAGATTTGTTTTTCATGTTTTAATAACACCTCAGAAGTATCTGCTACCAAATTTTTTTTAGCCAGGGCATAATCCCCATCCTCCTGTTTGGAAACATACAATATACTCTTTCCATCAGAAAACCAATCATATGTATCCAGGTTATAATCAGGCTGTTGGCATTGTCCAATTAATAAATGTCTTTCCTGATTCTTTTTATATACATATATTTTACCTTCTTTGATATAACTAATAACATTTTCATTGACATACTTTGGGCTGTCAATATTTTCTCCCAGTTCAACAAAGGATACATCTCCTGTCACCAAATCAACATCTGCAGCCCCTTTCCCGCCTGAGCTTGCAAACATAATACGAGTTCTGTCTTTGCTGAAATATATACCGCCGCCGCTCTTGTTATATGGCACTGTACAAATATATTCCTTTTTTCGTTCTTGAAGCTGCATATCATACAGAACATAATCAAATGCAAACCTATCCTTATTGTCGTTCTTGTCATAATCAAACAATATGATGGGAGGCTGATTGATTAGTTTGGCACTCCATTCATCACTGACATTTAATATTCCTTCATTGCTATTTTCTAATGTGAAATGGTTCTGGTTTTCTGAAAATCATGAAAAATCGCAGAGGTGAAATGTGTGCTGGTTAAAGGTTGGGTGGCTTGATGCTACCCAGCCGGGGGACATCGCCCCGCAAGGCAGGGCGGCTAAAGTTATTGCCTAATACCAATTCTATTGTATTTGATAAATACACGAATCAATAAAAGACGTCTTTTCGATTTGTGAAAGCAAATCTTTTTTCATCTCATCCAATGTACATTTTTTTCTTTCAAAGCCATCATCATACCCTTCTGCCACAAAGATTTCCATTCGAAGAAGATTTAATACTTCTGTTAAGTTTTTCAAACAATCAAATACCCGTGTCTTGAGACATGGGTAATTGACTCTTAGGTCCCTACAGTTATTGCTCTTTTTCATTATAGTATCAAAGTTAGCTATTCTTCCCTTACTTTTTACGTTTAAACCAACACCGATTAAATGTCACTAATAAGTTATTTTATTAATTCATTACCATTTCATTTTTATGCACAAATATATGCAATGTCTTTACAATGCATATATTATATGCTATAATACTATAAAAAGGAGATGATAGTATGTCTGAAAAAAACACAAGTATGAATATCAGAATGAACAAGGACGTAAAACTACAAGCGCAGAAGATTTTTAATGACTTGGGAATAGATTTAACCACCGCTGTAAACGTATTTTTGCGTCAATCCATACGTTACCAGGGTTTCCCCTTCGATGTAACCCTACGCCAAGGCCAGGAACCAAACACAACAACTATGGCTGCTATAGAAAATGCGGATAAAGAGATAGATATGCATGGTCCGTTTGAGTCTGTAGAGGCCCTAATGGAGGACCTTAATGCTTAAGATTGAGTATCAAGGCCAGTTTAAGCGAGATTATAAGTTGGCCTTAAAACGTGGATGTAATCCCGAACTACTTACAGAGGTTATATCTATGCTGGTCAACGAACAAGAACTGCCAGAAAAATACAGGGACCATAACCTTACGAACTCACGGAACTATAAAAATGTGCGTGAGTGCCATATACAGCCCGACTGGTTACTTATCTATCAGATAAATAGAGATATCTTAACCTTAATATTATTGCGGACTGGTTCACATAGTGATTTGTTTTGAGGTTGGAAACAGGTGTGTATCCTCCCCCTTACCCCCGGGTGTGCGCCATTGTACCATGGACATATATCATCCGTCAATTTCAATTTCCTTGCGTTTTTCTTACTGAATCCTTGCTGGAGGTCAGGATTGAAAATAGTATTTAAGACAATCTGTGGGGGACTTGGCGGCACCCGGTTTTTCTGATTTCTGAGGTTTTGCCACCCAAAATGCTTAATTACTGCAAAAAAACGGCATTTGACAGGTGGCCTGAATGAAAATGTATGTTTCTCTTACCCCTGTAACGCACCGTGACCGCCCGTGTGTAGTTTATATGCCACTGCTCGGAAAGATTACTATGAAATGGTTATCCGGGCTTATTGGGCAAATGTGAAAACAAGGAATTTCCCAAAATCAGCCCAAATAATCAGAGTCGAAAAGTGTCCTTCCATGTGCCGTAATACGCTGCGATAAGTAAAAGAGTCTCAAAAAATCTTCCTCCCCCTTATCATTATACCAATGAACCAGTACCTCCTGTAAAGGAGTTTTTGGAAAAAAATGTATACTTTTTCAGTTCTACTAATGCCTGTCAACGGGAAAACATGAGAATTTAAAAAGGAATCAACCACCGGACCTTCATTCCCGGTATTTACTTTCCCCTGCTGACCTCCGCCGTGCGCTCTCTCACGCTTTCCTGCCTGTGCCTTCCCCAAAAGCAGACAGTTGTATATCTCCCAGTTTCCGAATGTCCTCAAACATCTCCTTCCACAGCTCATGTCCCCGTCTGCTGCCGTAAGCAGACACCTGTGTTGCCTGGGGATGATAGAATTCAATGACCGGAACCTGCCTGTCCGGCAAAGGCAGGATAAAATACCGGTATGACCGCCCATTTACCCTGGTCCGGCGGATATTCCCCGGATTCATCCCATATATTTCCATCAGAATGTCCATGTTGCTTTTGTGTCCCCCGGAACCCATTCCGCATGCAATCATCATATCCGGTTCATACAGCCCTATCTGGTCCCTCAGAAGACCGCAGTGGCGGGAATCCTCCGTGATATGGTCCAGTTTGTTCCGGTCTGTATAATTCATGCCGTAATCCTTCATCAGGTTCATGACTGCCAGAGAGCGAAGCAATTCGCTCCGTTTCTGCCTGTCCAGATATTTGACGTCATGGTACTCCGTATCAGGACTCAGCAAAACCTGTCCCCACCTGGCAATATTGTTCCAGGTCTTCCACCCGCTGCCTGTCTCAGCCAGCTCCCGCCTGAAATCATTGTGGTACTTTGCACCGGTTCCCCCGTTTTTATCCCTGAGCACAAACAGGAACCGTTTTCCCTCCGGAAGCCTTTCCCATCCGGCAATATCCACGACACCGTCTGCAACAATTTTCTCCGGCTCCCGGGCCAGCTCTTTCCAATTCTCAAAAAGCCTGTTTTCCTCTTTGCGTATGTCACGTTTATTCATCTTCTCCTGCCATTGGTCCATTTTTTCCGCGCTCTATTCTGCCGGGACACGGCCGGCGGAATTGACAAAAACACGAATTTCGCATTTTTCGACATATTTATATCAATTTTGTCGTCTGTTCTCCCTTGTCAATCCCCTCCTCTGCGTTTAACGTATCATTGGTAACAAAAACCAAGGAGGGATAAATATGAAATACGAAAGAGAAATCAGTAACCTGCTCCGGCGCCTCGGTGTCAACAACTCCTATGTAGGGTTTCGTTACACAATCTACGGCGTCAGCAGAACCGCCCAGGACCCTACATTGCTGGCTTATATTTCCAAGGGTCTGTATGTGGATATCGCTGCCCGCTTTCAGACATCCATCGGATGTGTGGAACGGAATATCCGCACCCTTATCAATACCATCTGGTTCCACGGGGACAGGAGGCTTTTAAACGAAATCTTTAATTTCGAGTTGAGCCAGAAGCCCCGCAACGGGGCGTTTATTGATGCATTGGCTAATTATGTAGCGATGGGAGGTGCCAGTGATGAGATTGCGGATTCTTATTACCAGCAGGAGGCGGAATAATACCGCCCCGCTTTTCCCCCTTTTTACATCGCGGTACACGCCGCAGCCGGATGCAAGGATACGGCCGGCGCACAGAAGCAGCAAGACGGAACACCCGGACAAAGCCTTCCGAGGTCCGCCGCTGCCGCCGTGATACCCTCGGACACCGTCGGTCCTGTCTGCACTGATTACATTGATTACAATCCTCTTTCCGTCAGGATTTTGTCAAATTTCTTTTCAGATAGTATTTCGTGGGTTATAAACCCGCCATTATAAAACAGACTGAAGGTTGTAAATGGTACCGGACAATTTTGAGCCTGTTCCCTTGTGAGAATATGAACGGACCGGAATTCCGCATTTCTCTCTTTTGCCATGCTTTCAAGAATGGGAACATACTTTGCCGTGAAGGGACATTGACTGGTATAGTATATGGTAAAGCCATTCTGCATGCCTCTCTGTTCTGTTTCTTTCACAGAAGATTTAAAGCAGGGTTTTGCTGCATTTTTATCAAACGGCAGGTACATCAGTTCAAAATAAGGACTGGCTGTATCCGCTGTCTCAAACCCTTTGTACCTCATATATTTAGGGTCTGAAAGAAATCCCATTTTCTTTTTGGAGGATAAGATAACAAGTCCTTTTTTTCCTTTGGCTTTGCTGTCCCTGATGCACTCTTCCAACAGAAGATTGGAATACCCGTGTCCTTTAAACTGCCCCGATACCCACAGGCAGTCTATATACATATAACCCTCCGCCTCTATGGGCGCCCACCCATATTCAGCGGGTATATATTCAATAAAGCATTTTCCCCGTACATTGCATTTTAAAAAGACAAGCCCCTCATCCAGTCTCTCTTTTAACCATGCTTTTTTCGAAAGCACCTGGCAGTCCTTATTATTTGCAATGGCACAGCAAATGTGCTCTGTTTCAAGATTTTCATGCGTCAGTTTTATCAGTTCCATACCGGCCCTCCACTTTTTGTCCATCACATTGACATGGACTATATTTATACCATTATAAACCTAAAGTCTCACTTTGTATTGTACAAAATGGTACAACCCTGCATGGCAGACTACGGCTGCACCTTCCGCACAGGTCTGATATACTTAAAATACTGCTCCGGATTATAATAAAAATACATGATTCTGCCGGGTGTGGTATCAAGGCAGCAGCCTGTTTCAGTGTAATCAAATCCTGCCATTGCCTTTTCTATCTTTTCTTCCACAGTGCGGTTTTCCTGTTCATAATCAAAGGGCCCGTGTTCAAATACAATATACTCTGCTTCAGGGATATCAGCCAAAAGCATCTGCTGCGGCACTTCCCCTTTGTAATCATATGGAAGCCGTACCCCCCAGCACTCTGAGCGCAGAAAACCCCAGCCGCAGAGCCGCCCGTCCGGGTCGTTCATATAGGCCATGATTTGGCCGCTTTTACAGTTTGCCTCGCTCCCGCCTTCATCGTCCAGTTTTCCCTTGATGCTGTCCAGCAGGCCGCAGATTGTATCGTAGTCCTGCCCCGGAATGAGATTTTGTTTCTGCCAGAAATCCCAATATCCATTGCTCTCACGGTTTTTGATATACAAAAATTTGTGAGCGGGTATGGTTACAAAATAAATTTTAACGCCGTCTTCTGATTTAATCATGCCGATTTCTCCCAATCCTAAAAAGTAGCGGTCAAAGGCGCTTATTTTTGTACGCAGAACCACAGGCTTAGGGTTCTTCCTGTATTCACTGGGCGTCACACCGTATGTCTCCTTGAAAGCCCTGGTAAACGCTTCATGGGATGAAAAACCATAGTCAAAGGCAATCTCCAAAAGATTCCTCTGACTGTCCCTGACCTCTTTCAGGGCAAAGGCTAACTTCCTGAGCTGCAGATAGTTCCTGAACTGCATACCCGATATCTCCTTAAATTTTCTGGATGTATAAAATTCAGAATATCCCAGGCTGCGCGAAAGGAAACGCAGTGACAGAGCTTCATCGTTATAGTCTTTTATACATTTGTCAATTTCATCTACAATCATCTGAATCTGCTTCTGCCACTCGTACATTTGTGTGTTCACCTCGTTTCAACCGCTCTGTGTCCATTATAAGGCATGCGGAAGAATCATGCTTGATTTTACTTGCTGTCCGCCGCTGAGCGCAGACAATCAGCTGTCAGGGTTTTTGCGCTCTGAATCATCTCCAGGGGCGTTCCTGAAAATACTACTTCCCCGCCGTTTTTCCCTCCGTCGGGACCTATGTCGATAATCCAGTCCGCCTGTTTCATTATGTCAAGATTGTGTTCAATCACCACCAGGGTATTTCCGCGTGACACAATCGTATCAAACAGCTTAAGCAGATTCTGGATATCAGACATATGCAGCCCCGTGGTGGGCTCATCCATCACAATGATGCTTCCCTTTTTTCCCAGGTTCTTTGCCAGCTTGATTCTCTGGCGCTCGCCGCCGGACAGGGTGCTAAGAGGCTGGCCCAGTGTCAGATAGGATAATCCCACCTGCTGCATTACCTTTAAATGTCTCCTGATTTTGGCATCCCCAAATAGTTCCATTGCCTGCGATGCGGTGAGTCCCAGCAGCTCCACAATATTTTTTCCCTTGTAGGTGCAGGCAAGGGCCTCCTCATTATACCGCATACCGCCGCAGGCCTCGCATTCCGTCACAACCGGGTCCATAAATGCAAGCTCGGTCACCGTAACGCCCCTGCCGCCGCACACCGGGCATGCCCCTGTGGAGTTGAAGCTGAACAGGCTTTCCGGCCTGTTGTTTTCCCGTGCCAGCAGCTTCCTGATTTCATCGAAAAATCCCAGATAGGAGGCCGGGGTGGATCGGCTGGTTGCCGTAATAGGCCCCTGGTCTATCATGACAATACTGTTTTCATACTTCCGGGCAAAGACCTGGGCAATCAGCGTGGTTTTTCCCGAACCAGCCACCCCCGTCACCACGGTCATGATTCCCAGCGGAATGTCCGCATCCACATGCTTCAGGTTGTGGAGACTGGCATCCCGGATTGGCAGACTGCCCACCGGCCTGCGGGGCTGCGCTTTTACCGGCAGGGACTGAACCATGGCCCTGCCCGTCAGGGTGCCGGCCCGGAGCAAATCCCGGTAACTTCCCTGAAACACAATTTCCCCGCCCTTCTGTCCTGCCATTGGACCCACGTCAATCACATGGTCTGCAATGGATATAACATCCTTATCATGCTCCACCACCAGTACCGTATTTCCCTTGTCCCGGAGCTGTCTCAGCAGGTTGTTCATGCGGTACACGTCACGCGGATGCATTCCGGCGCTGGGTTCGTCAAATATATAGGTCAGCCCGGTCAGGCTGCTGCCCATATACCGCACCAGTTTCAGCCTCTGTGCCTCACCGCCGGAAAGGGACGGTGTTTCACGGTTCAAATGAAGGTAGGGAAGGCCAATCTCAATCATCCGGTCCAGGCCCTCTATGATTGTCTGCACCAGCACCTCCACTGTCCGGTCCTCAATCTGCCCCAGAACCTCACGCAGCAGTGTCAGCTCCATCTCACACATATCCGCAATGGAATATCCGTTTATTTTACAGGCCAGCGCCGCCTGATTCAGCCGCTTTCCATGGCAGGCAGTACATTCCGTCACGGCTGTTAAGTGCTGTGACTTTTCCCGGGTGTGTATGCTTTTGCCGCTGATGTCCCGGTTCAGAAGGGTCTTGGTGTACTTGTGGAACAGCCCGGTTACTTTGGGATGTTCCGGCTGGCCGGCGCCATCCCGGGATCCGTATAAAAGAAGGTTGTATTCCTCCTTTGAATACTCTTTAACGGGCTTGTCCAGGTCGAACAGGCCTGATTTGGCATACTGCTTCCAGTACCAGGAACCGGGACGGTACAGCGAATCCTTCACACAGCCCTCATTCCAGGATTTATGCGGGTCTAATATTGCTTCTATATCAACGGTTGTGATTTTTCCAAGACCGGAACAGGTTTTGCACATCCCGCTGGGATCATTGAAGGAAAAACAGGAAGCCGTGCCTGCATAGGGCTTTCCAATTCTGGAAAACAACAGCCGCAGGCTGGCGTACAGGCCGCTGATGGTGCCCACGGTGGAACGGGCATTTCCCCCTAAGGGCGACTGGTCCACCACCACGGAGGCCGTTAGATTGTCGATGCGCTCCACTGCCGGCTTCGGGTACTTTGGCAGCCTGGACCGCACAAATGCCGGATAGGTGGCACTCATCTGCCGCTGTGACTCGGCGGCAATGGTATCAAAAACAATGCTGGATTTACCGGAGCCCGATACCCCGGTAAACACCGTGATTTTCTCCTTTGGAATCCTGAATGTGACATGCTTCAAATTATTTTGTGTAAGTCCGTGTACAACAATATCTGCCATCTGTCCGCACCTCGTTTTGTTTTATGTACGACTGTAAGATTACAGTATATCAGAGGGCCGCTGTTCTTTCATGATATTTTTTGCTGTATTTTTTCCTGCTGTTACCAATATCTGCCAAGTTATCAAAACCCGGAATTGCTTACTGATGCCATGTTAGGATTCTCTCCGTCAGCTCTCTTTCTTCGTTCCGTTTCATACAGGCTCAAAAAACCGGCCCTGTCTTTGGCAAAGAGCTTTTCCAGTTCATAAGACAGGATAAAAGGGTCATAGCCGCTGAAAACATTGGGTATGTATTGATACAGCTTATCCGCTATATTCTGGACATGCCTGATATCAACACCCACCATGTTATAAATCTTCTTTTCCGTATATATCTGCAGCTGCACAATAAAGGGACCTCCCTTACGGCCAACCTGGGCGCATATCCAATAAATTTTATCGCGCGGGATTGCAGTTATCTTGGTTCTGTCGCCGCAGAGCAGCAGGTAGGAAGGCGTCAGGACGATTTTCTCCCCATTTGGTTTCTTTCCTTCTCTGATTTCATAAATATACTCCTCCACCTGAATCCGTCCCTCTGACGCCTCCTGGTCAATTATCTTTCCCACGGCCTCCCTGGTTTTTCCCTCAAAGGGCAGAATTAAATTTTCACCGTTCGCAGCCACCCGCCTTGTTTTGAATAAGCCTGCCGCCATGGCAAGAACCACAATCCCGGTACAAAGCTTCAGCAAGAAATATATTTCCCTGCCGGACGGGTCGCTGGCATCCAGAGAGTCCTTTAACAGGAGAATGAGAATCACAATTAAAATTAAAAATACAGTGAACGTCCTGAAAAGTATTTTTCTCGCAGCTGCATTTGCATTTTTTGATTCCTGTGCAAGGTATCCTTGTGTCATGTTGTATCTCTCCTATTCTTTATTCTGTCCGTCCGGCAGAGCAGAAATTATTTTTTCAAATGCTTTTGCCACCTCTTCATTCATGACTGGCAGGCCGATACTGTCAAACATAAGGGAGGCATATCGTAGTTTGGCTTTAAAATCTTCTTTTGTATCCATGAATACAATGGGTGAAATCCACATATTGAGTATGACGGAAAGCAGCTCCGCAATGATGTTCGGTTCTTTCACCCGGATGGTTCCGTCCTCCATCCCCTCTTCTATCAATTCGCAGAACATCTCCACAAGGTCATTTTTTGTAAAATCCATATAGGCTGCAACCAGCTTCGGATTATTAATAAATGATTTGGACAGAGGAAAATAAACATCTGTCTGTTCATCAGCTGTCACTGCATACACAATCATCTGCCTGATTTTTTCCAGGGCCGGCAGCTCTTTATTTTCTTTGATTTCCTGAAAGGGAACTGTTTTTTGAAACATATATCCCATAACCGCATTTACCATTTCCGCCTTATCTTTGAAATGATGGTATATTGCCCCGCGCGTCATTCCAATAGCATCCGCTATATCCTGCAGCGTGGTCTGCTCATACCCCTTTTCAATGAACAGCATCATGGACCGTTCCAGGATGCTGCTTTCCGTGATTTCCGGATACTTATTTCTTCCCATGCTGTCACCTCTCCTTATAAATACATGATGTATGTATTTAATATAGCATAAGTTAGCTCCTGCGTCCAATCATTTCCGTCTGCATACACACCAGTACATCCGGGATAGCTGCTTGGAGTATTGTTCCATTAAAGCCGACAGCTGCGGCTCTCCTTCCATGGTCCGCTTGTAATTCACAAAACCGGACACAGTATGCCCTTCCTCCCCCATGTCCAGCATCCTTTGGATATCATTGAGAATGGACGAGGTAACTATAAGATAGTCTTCCATCTGTTTTTTGTCCAGGGCCTTTGTTCTTCCGGTATGTATCAGGAATATCATCTGCTCTGTTTCTGATATCATGCGCCAGGATATCTGGAGAAGGTTTCTGATAAAAGCTGCTTCCTCATTTCCAAGCTTCTCTATATATTGAAGTATCTGGTTGTGAAACAGATGGTAATGAATCTGGACATCACAGATAATACCATAGTCAACCGTATTTGTTAAGCTGTCCTCCAAAAGCCTGAGATAAACATGGTGCATATGAAACAGCTGGCATAGATTGTAGCGGAACTGTCCCTTTTGGTGGGTGGGAAAAACAAAATAGTTTACCAGCAGCACCAACGCAATCGCCATCCCAACATAGACAATCCGCAATTCTGCAGCCAATGCCTGAGGAAGCGCCAGGGTGGTAAGGGTCAGGGCAAAGCAAGTGGAGAAAATAGCCTGCTGCCAGGTACCTGCTGTTTCCATATAGAGTCCCACAGCCATGATTGAAGCCAATACAAAATGCCATCCTGTCCCATGAAATATGGGAAGAAGAAGCTGCAGTATCACGCAGCCGATGATAGTACCGATAAATCTGGCTTTCATCCGGGAGGCGCTTTCCTCGTACATTGGACGCAGCAGCAAAAATGCGTTCAGCGCCAGCCAGTAACCATGGTTTGCCTGGCTGGCCTGGCTGTAGGAGAACCCAATCGCCAGGACAATGCTGAGGCGCAGCGCGAAACGTGTCTCGAACATATCCAGTCTCATCCCATGAAACAGCTTCCTTAATGGATGGTGGCAGCCGGGCAGTTTCCAGCATTGGGATGCTTCCCTCTGCCTCATCTGCTCCATCTGTTCCAAAATCAAAAGGAACAGGCGCAGGAAATTCTGAACAAACAGGTACGGAATATCATCCCGGGTTTCTGCCTCTGCCATAAGTGCCTCTCCCTTTTCTTTCAGCCGGTTCTGGTCTGTCTGCGCCCACCGGGAACGCATCACACCAAAGCCCCCTCTTCCAATGGACTCTATGTATCCGGCAAAACGCAGCAGCAGTTCATGGCAGCTTTTCTCCCTTAAAGACGGCGCCTGGTATGGATTGGTCAGAAAATAAACCGCTCTCTGGAACAGCAGTGCAAACAGGTATTGTATTTTTCCTCTCGGACTTACCACATAGGTCAGGCCGCGGGACTTATACGCCTCCTGGTACAGACTGTCCAGAATTGAAAATGCATCCTCTGCCGGCTGATTGGATACGCCTTCTGACCCGATTCCTGTATAAACAGCCTTCGCCAAAAGGAGCATTCCCTTTTGGGCCAGGGTAAAATCATTCTTCTTATTATTAAGCAGTGAGCAGATTAACAGGGCCGCAGACAGCATTGCCATATTATAAGTCAGGGCCGCCATTTCCATCCCCAGCATCTCCCACCCAATGGGCCGCAGCTGCAAAAAGACAAAACACATGGCGCTGGCAAAATAACCCTGCTGGTTAAACTGCGTGGTCTTAAGAAAAACCAGCAGGAAGGGCACAGTCAGATTCAGGACAATGCAGGACGGCAGGCCAAGGGATGCCGTAAAACTGAGCAGAGCCATTAAATACTGTGTGCCAATTAAAGATGCCAGCTGTCCGGGTGTCAGACATTTTCTATGGTTTATCTTAAATAAAGTGGCTGATACGGATACAAGAAGCGAATAAGAAATTCCAAACAATACTATGGTTGAATAAAATAGCAGCAAGAAAAAAAGGATGACTGGCAAAGCCCCCTTTAATTTTAATTGGGTCTTTGCCAATCCTGATTTTAAAGTATGTTTCATGTGGTTTCGGTCATCTCCTTCTACTAAAAGAGATTATACAACCATTCGGAAGAGATGTCACCCATGATAACTGTCTGCACCACATTTATAAACCGGCGCAGGGTTTTGTCGTGTAATTTTTGTCCAGGCAAATCTGGCAGGAGCCGCCGTAACAGCCCTCCGTGTATCTGGTCGGCTCAATGGCATGGGGAAGTCCTTCCCGCCTATGGAGCCTTCGTGGTCCGGCAGGCTTTTCACCCACTGGATGTCTCCGGCTATTTAATGTTCATATTGTTTCGCCATCTCATTTTCCCCTCTTTCATAAAAATCCTTTTGTTATCCCTGGAGCATTAAATATTTCTTGCAATTTCATACGCATTCCAGATTGCATACATAATGTTATGTACCTGTGCGGAATCGCCGATATTGTAGACCGGTTTGTTCAAATCCCGAAGGGACTGGTACAGCTTATTTTCGGATTTATAACCGACCGCGGAAAAGACGGTATCTGCCTCCAGAATCATGTTCCTGCCGTCCTTTTCCACCGTAACTTTTTTACCGTCTATGGATTCCACACACGCCCTTGTCATCACCTTGATATGGTGGAATTTCATCAAATCCGTCAGCATGCTCCAGTTCATAAAGGGCATACCGTGAGGCCCTCCCAGAATCTGGTCCAGCATTTCCACAACCATTACTTCTCTCCCCTGTTTTGCAAGCCAAAGGGCTGTCTCGCATCCTACAAGTCCGCTGCCAATGATGATTACCCTGGGACCTGCTTCTTTTCTTCCCATGCGAACATCATCCGCCGCAACAGCGTCCTTAAGGCTCTCCTGTCTATAATCACAGGAACTTTGTCCGGATTTGAACTATGACTCATAAAACATCTTAATGCCTGCAAACATATTGTGCAGCATCTCTCAGCTCATTTTCAGCCAAAGCCTTCCAACTATCCGCAAACTCCTCCCATTTCCCTTCCATTAAATATTGTGCGGCCTCCCCGGTCTTACAGATATAATCCTCTGTTAACCTGTCCCTGCCGTTGTAATAAATTGAAAACGGGTATCCCCAAATCAAAAAATATGCCAGGTTATCATAGCATTCCTTTACCGCAGCCAGAGGACAGAATTCGCAGATGAATTCAAATGCCAGCTGGAAACAGCGCCGGTATTTGTTCTGATTAAACATGCGCATGAACTCATTTACCAGGTAATCACAGTCTTCTTTTCTTACATTTTCTATTACATAAAGAAATACAGGACGCATGGTTATGGTCATAAACTGAAGGCTTTCCCGGTAGTAGCGGAATCCCTCCCTGATTTCCGGCCGGTTAAAATCAATCTCCCTTACCTCCGTGCATATTTCAGAAACCTTTCCCCGATGCAGACGAATCACGCCAAGGCTGTCCAAAATGCTAAGTGTGCGGCGCAGCGTCCGAAATGACACGTTTAATTGGTTTGACATAACCGCCAGAGAAGGCAGGCATCCCCCAATCGGATAGATTCCCTTTATAATATCCAGGATAATTCTGGAAGCCAGCGTATAGCAAATCTGCGGCCTCTGCCAGTATACATTCCAGCGGAATGGGATTTCTGCCCTTCCCTTAAGGTCATATTCTTTTTCCGCCTGGGAACAGAAGGCCATAAGATAGTCAACTCCCTTATCAAAGTCCCCCTCAAATGCTTGCCTCATAAAACCTGTCTCATCCGTTTTTTCATCCATTAGAAACTTGCTGTCTCTTGACTTGTGTGTATCATGGACGGAGAGATAAGGAAAACGCAGATACCGGAGCATTTCCCAATAAAAATTCATAATCAGCCTGTTCTGCAGCGCTGCAAACGCATAGATATGGAGACGGGTTGATACGGACAGACTGATATTCCCTGCCATAGCTATCTTCTGCTTCAACCGGGACCATGTCTCCAAATCCAGCTTTGTCTGCACGTACTCCCATATCGGTTCAATCAGCAGCTTGCCGGACAGGCAGAAATCCAGTATTCCCGCCTGCCTTGGAACAAAATAAAATGCCGCGTTTTCCCTGATATGAGCGTCTGCAGTCTGATATATGACCCTGGCAGGTTTCCTGGGCTCAATCTGTATATATCTGTTCTCCTCCAGCCGTGCCAGCGCAGCCCGCACGGTCCGGGGTGCCATCTGGAAGCTTTCACCAATGCGCGGAATAGACGGAAGATATTCGCCATACCTGCTTGCCCCCATCAGGATTCTCGTCTCATAATAATCATACACCAGATTGTAAATCATTTTTTCACTGTCTGCCAAAATTGTCTCCCTCATCATGTGTCTGTCTGTGAACCGCAATTATTTTTATTATACCATGCCTCCTTATTCAGATGTACTATTTTTTTGCAGAAAACGGCTGATTGTTCTGTACAGTGCCTCCACATCCAGAGGCTTTGCAATATGCGCGTCCATCCCCGCCCGCTCACTCTCCTCTTTATCCTCATCAAATGCATTGGCCGTCATGGCAAAAATCGGAATATGGAGTGCATCCGGACGTTCCAGGCATCGGATTTGTTTTGTAGCCTCGTAACCATCCATAACCGGCATATGTACGTCCATCAGGATTAAATCGTAGTATCCGGGTTCTGACCGTGAAAACAGCTCCAGCGCTTCTTTTCCGTTTTCAGCAGTATCTGTCGCAGCGCCTGTCATCCCAATCAGTTCAACTGCAATCTCCATATTGATTTCATTATCTTCCGCCAGAAGGAAATGTCTGCCGGTGAAATCAAACTTCGCATGACTTTCCGTCTGATTGGAAGCTATACCGGAAAATTCCGTTCCCTGTTCCAGAATACCCCCCAGCCCTTCTTCCCTGTCTATTCCAAAGGGCAGTTCCACCGCAAACGTGCTTCCGCTTCCAACCTGGCTGTCAACCCAAATCCTGCCCCCCATCAGTTCCGTAAAACGTTTGACAATGGCAAGCCCCAGTCCTGTTCCGCCATATTTCTTTGTCACTTCGGAACTTTCCTGTTCAAAGGATTCAAACACCTTTTCCAGATTTTCCTCTGCAATGCCGCAGCCTGTATCTGTAACCTCAAATTTCAGGCGGATTTCACGGCCTGTCTCAAGGACTTCAGATATCCGCAGCCTGACAGTCCCCCCTGCCGGGGTGAACTTCATGGCATTTGACAAAAGATTATTAAGAATCTGATTCAGCCGCAGGGAATCACCAATCAGGCTGCCGCCAATCTCATCTTCCAGGATTGTCTCATAGTTAATACCCCGAATCTCCGCCTGGCCGTAATAGCTGGTACTGATTTGCTCCAGCAGGTCCTTTAGGTAAAATGACTCTCGTTTGATTTCAATCTTACCGCTCTCTATCTTCGACATATCAAGAACATCGTTTATCAGGGACAGGAGATGCTGGGTGGATAACGCCTGCTTTCGCAGACATTCTTCTGCTTTCTCAGGATGATTTATGTTCTGCCTTGCTATGGTATTCATGCCAATAATCCCATTCATGGGCGTCCTGATTTCATGGCTCATACGGCTTAAAAATTCACTTTTGGCACGGCTCGCCTCCTCTGCCTTCCTGCGGGCCTCTTCTGCCGCAACATTTGCCTCCTGCATCCTTTTTTCGTTCCGGCTTATGCTGATATAGTAGAAAACAAAGGCGGCCGACAACAGCGTCAGTATAAATACCATCATCCCAATGGAGTTCCTGTTAAGGATGCCAATTAAATCGCTGATGGTGGAATCCACCACTTCATACGGAATAATGGTCAGCAGATACCAGTCCGTCCCCTGAATGGGGGCATAGTACATATACTGCTTTTCACCATCAACCTCATAGGATGACAGCCCTGAACCGCCGTTTTTCAAATCTTCCCGGACATCCTCCAGAGAATATCCCTGCTCAAACTCTGCATATTTGTGCAGTTTTGAAAAAATATTGGAGCTTTGGGTAAGCCTGCTGTTATAGCTGTTATTGATGATAAACTTCCCTGACCGGTCTATCATGCTGGAATAAGTTTTTGCATCCACTCTTTTCAGGGAGAGCTGGCTGTTGATGGCATTGATATCCAGACCAGCCAATACAGCTATCATTGTGTGTCCCCCGAAGGCAAATGGAGTGACCGAATCCCCAATCAGGATGATATCATCTCCCAGTATTGTCTCATTATAGGAAAGCAGATTCTTCTCTCCCTGAAGCAGCCGGCCGAGAAAGCTAATCTTGGAAGCGCCCGGAAACACGCCGTCTGCACAGTAGTACCTTCCCTCATCATCAACCAGTGCAAAAAAATTAAATTCATTGTGTTTCCGTGCCTGCTCTAAATATGACTTCAGGGATTCCGAATCTTCCAGGTCCTCCTTTTTCATGGATGCCACTGAAGTTCTGAGCTGTGAAAACTGGCTGTTGATACTGGTATGGAAATGCCCGATGGTCTGTGTTGTCAGTTCCCGTAAATAGAGTGTGTCCATCTCCACGCCGGCCTTCTGCGAGGCTTTGGAGGATGCCTGTATCAGCCAGATAAAACAAAGGGTGCAGGCAGCTGTCATTATAATGAAAAATGAAACCACATACCAGTTATTTTTACAGTTTCTTTTTATCGCTTTACTCATTTTCTTCTCCTGCGATGATAATGCGCCCCTCCAAACCTGCCCTGATGGGTTCCTTGTTATGATTCTCAAAGTATTTCCTTAAGGCATCGGCATATGTGGCATCTGTCTCTTTCACGATTTCTACATTCTTTGCCTTTGGTGCAGTATCACTGTATAGATTCAACATGGTATATCCGTCCCCATTATTATCCAGGTATCCATTGCGTCCTGCCATATAATCTGTGATTGCCAGCGTATACCAGGTATCCTCTTCCAGCGCAGAACCATCCGGCAGACTTACAAAAAGAAGCACGGCCGGTTTTTCATCCTCCATTGACCGGTAGGAATAACACAGGCCGGAAACCTGCAGAAAACGTCCGCCAGGCACCCCATCTCTGGCAGTCTGTGAGATGCCATTCTGAAGCATCTCTTCAATCACCCTGCCCTTTGCCCTGACAACAATTAATTGATTGGAATAAGGGCATACCGCATTCAAATCCTCCCCCTGGACATCCCCCTCATATAAACTGGCCCGTATCCCTCCACCGTTGATGACTGCAATATCGGAGCCGCAGTATTCCTTTACAGCATCTGCAACCAGATTGCCGATGGCTGCTTCTTCTCTTCTGGTGTTGTAATTTTCGTAGATAAGGTCTTCCTCCACACTTCCGGCCACGGACTGGTCATAGTCTACCTCTGAGGAACCATTCCTGCAGTAATCATCCACCAAGGCCAGTGCATCCCCTATCTCAGTTTTACAATCCAGAACAAGCGACATGTTTTTCCCAAAAAAACGAATGATATTGGACGGCATCTGTAAATCATAGATGTATCCCTGCTCAACGCAGTCTGCTATTCCTTCCGGCACCACGGCCTGGGAGGATTTATAGTCGGCCAGATATGAATAAAGGGCCGCGGTATCTTCCATCCATGCTTCCTGTCCTTCAGGCGTGGACAATAAATTCAGGATACGGATACATGCATCCAGCCTGCTTTTATCCGTTTCAAGAGCGCGGTTGATTCCGATATACCCGTCAGGTCTTGATATCACCCACGGCGCATTTCCCTCATCACTTAAATAGGGAAGCATGATAAACTCATATTGGCTGTCCGCACTGTTTAACTTTGTAAACATCTGCACATTGCCATAGGACAGCATCAGGGTTCCGCCCAGCATTCTGTCTTCACAGGGCATAGCATTCTTTGTCTTTAATGACAATGTACCTGCTGTCAGATATCCCTCGCCGGCCCACCCTTCTAATAAGCCCAGTTTGTCATCCCATGTACCGGAGAACCCGGCTGTTCCGGCATTAAAATCCGACATCCATTTAATCCCCTCTGCCGTCCCCAGAAAATCCGGCACCTGGGTACCGATGATATAGGTTCCAACTGAATCCGGCGACACCGTGGTAAGGCCAAACATTGCCTTATCCTCCCCAATGCCTTTACCCTGTTCCTTTCCAGCCTTTAAGATATCGCTCAGTTCCTCATTGGTAGCCGGAATCTGCTTACCAAGCTGCTCTGCCAGGGTCTTGTTTAAAATATATCCCTCGTATTGCCCGGGAAGGGGAATGTAGCGTGTCTGCCCTTCAATCATCACCGGACTGCTGACACTGCCCTGATAGACGGTAGCCAGAGTCTCCGCGCTTAAATCCATGACGTAATCTCCCACCTCCCCGGTTGGAAGGGTCGTAACCACAAGGTCCGTGCCATGCCCATTCCGGAGACGCCGTTCGCTGTCACCATTCATGGCAGCGGTTGTTGTCATCTCTATTTTCAAATCAATATCCGGATATTCTGTCTCCACCAGCTGCTCAAAATGCTTCAGATTCATAGGATACATCATTGATATTTCCATTTTCCGGCTCTTGTTTCCTTCTGACGCAGGCGGCTGGGAATGACACCCCATGGCAATAAGAGCCGTATTCAGACAGATTGCTGTTAATAAAAGTCTACTGTATCTCATATTGAATCCTCCCAATTGCAAACAATAATAGCCGAACCTGGTCTGCTTACCTTCTGGTATACATGTGGACATAGTTTACAGAAAATTATACCATAAAAACAGTGCAGGGACAACTGAATGAGACATTTCTTTTCATACTTCTCTGTCTGCAGGACGCAGCTGAGCCGGGGATTTATAAAAACGCCTACGGAAAACAGAACATCCCCTGGCTCAAATACCCGAACCAGGGGATGTTATCTCTATTTTTCACTTCAAACAGCGTTTCCGCTTATTCATACAATTTAAACCTGCTGACCAGCTCTTCCAATACCAGGGCCTGGGAGGACAGTTCCTCACTGGCAGCAGCCAGTTCTTCTGAGGTTGCGGAGTTATTCTGCACTACATCCGATATCTGCCCCACTTCGGTTGTAATATGTGTAATGGACTGACTTTGGTATTTAGCTGCGTCTGCTATCTTATCCACGGTCATCACAACCTGCTTTGTGCTTTCCACAACCTGCGCCAGCGCACCTGCTGTTGCGTAAACCGCATTCTCCCCTGCTTCAACCGCAGCGGCTGATTCTTCAATCAATACCGCTGTATTTTTAGATGCCGCCGATGTTCTGTCCGCCAGACTGCGGATTTCTTTGGCGACTACTGCAAACCCCTTTCCGGCTTCACCCACCCTGGCAGCTTCCACAGAAGCATTTAAAGCCAGAATATTTGTTTGAAATGCTATGTCCTCAATTGTTTTTATAATCTTATAAATCTCTCCGGACTTTTCGCTGATTACTTTCATTGCGTCCATCATTTCCTGCATCTTCTGGCTGCTCACAGTAACCTGTGCGCCGGCCTGGTCTGTCTGGACACGCGCATCACCTGCATTTTCCGCTGATTCGCTTACACGTTCCGATACATCATGCACGGCTGCTGCAAGTTCCTCAACCGAGCCTGCCTGTTCTGCTGCCCCCAGGGCAAGTGCCTGGGCTCCGGCAGATACCTGTTCACTGCCGTCTGCAACCTGCTTTGCAGAATGGCCAATCTGCATAAGAATACGGTTAAGGTTTACGCGGAGCCCTCTCATGGAAACCAAGATACGGTTATACTGGCCCCTGTAGTATTCTTCCGCCTGAGTCCGGACCCTGAAATCCCCTTCCGACATGGAACCAAGAATGCCGCTGATATCCGCAATGATAGTCTTCTGATAGCTGATTAATTCGCGTATGCTGTCCGACATCTTCCCTAACTCGTCTTTTGCTGTATAGGTTACAAGCACCCCGTCCAGCTCTCCCATTGCCAGCTTCCGGGCAGCATGCTCGATTTCATTAACGGGCCTGCGGATGCCGTTGGAAATGTAAAGTCCAAATAATAGTGCTGACACCACACTTAAAACCATGATTATAATTACGACGGCAATGGCAGCGTTCTGTGCGTGCGCCCCCTCCGCCACCATAAACTGCGCATTCTGTCCGGCTGCATCCGCTATCTTCTGAAGGGTATCCGACATCTGGTCCAGAAGCGGGATATAATTGGATTTCATAACCTGGTAGGCTTCCCCGCTTTTTTCCGATTCTATCAGCCCCAGCACCTGGTCGCGGTATACGACAGCCCGTTCTAAAAGTGAATCGACCTGGTCCACCATCCCAATATCTCCCTTGAATGCTTCCCGGATTACAGGGAATGCAGAACGCATATTTCCAAGATGCTTGTGCGCATTTGCCACGGACGCTTTGGTATCATCCATATCCGAATCCAATATGGCATTCAGGATATCCGCCCGGGCAGCCTGCATTTCCCGCTTTGCCATCCACACATTAACTGTAACCGTATAATTGTTATCATAGAAGGAAGTCAGGTTATTACCAATCTTATTCAGCATGAACAGAGCTGCGGTACTTGCCGTCAGGCATATAACGATAATAACAGCATACGATAATAACAGCCTTGCCCTTATTTTCATATTCCGTAAATGTTCCAGCATAATTTCCTCCCGGCGATAATACTATATTGCTATCTTAAGAATTCAGACATGGTTCTATAAAGTACGTCTACATCAATGGGCTTTGCAATATGGCCGTTCATTCCTGCTGCCAGCGCCTCTGCCTCATCTTCATGAAATGCATTGGCCGTCATGGCAAGAATCGGTATTCTGCCGGCATCCTCATGACTGCTCCGGCGTATGGCTCTGGCTGCTTCGTATCCATCCATCACAGGCATTTGAATGTCCATCAATATAAGGTCGTAATAACCCGCTGCACTGGCATTAAAACGGTCAACCGTCTCTTTGCCGTTTTCCGCACAGATAATTTCAGCACCGGTTGCCTTCAGAAGCTCCACTGCAATTTCCCGGTTCAGTTTATTATCCTCCGCCAGGAGAAGGCGCTTTCCTTTAAGTGATTCGGCCAATGCTTTGATTTCCTCCCCTGCGTCTCTGTCCTGGCCAAAAACAGCGGATAGAACATGGCAGAGAGAGGATTCAAACAATGGTTTGGCAATAAATGCATCTGCCCCCGCTGCTTTTGCCTCCTTCTCTATTTCGCTCCAATCATATGCTGAGATAATAATAACCAATGTATCCGGTCCCAGTTCCCGGCGGATACGGCGCGTCACTTCAATACCGTCCATTTCCGGCATCTTCCAGTCCACAAGACATACATCATAGTCACAGGCATCCTCATGAGCCTTTACCACCATCCGGACAGCTATACTGCCCTGCTGGACCCAGTCCGCATCAATCCCCATTCTTTTCAGCAGCATACTTGCATGGGTGCAGGCCACCTCATCATCGTCCACTACCAATACTTTGAGATTGTCCCAGCCGCCGATTTCCGGTTTGTCCGCTTCCTCCGGGACCTCCAGGGGCAGCTCTACCGTAAAAGCGGTTCCCTCCCCCTGTTTACTTTTTACCCGGATTTCACCGCCCAGCAAGCCAACCAGATTCTTCGTAATGGCCATGCCCAAACCAGTGCCCCCATATTTCCTGGATACGGTGCCGTCTTCCTGCTCAAAGGGAGTAAAAAGATGCTCCAGGAATTCTTCACTCATGCCAATACCGCTGTCCTCCACAAGAAAGGTCAGCTTTGTATGTCCATTTTTCACCGGTGCCTGACTGACCACCAAGCGAATGATGCCTCCTGCAGGTGTGAACTTTATGGCATTTGAAAGCAGGTTTAATAAAATCTGGTTCATCCGGAGCGAATCCCCGATTACGGTTTCTGATACCATATTTTTGAAGTTGCATTCAAACACACTGCCTTTGGCGGCTGCCTGCGAGTATATGGCCGGAACAATTGATTCAAACAGCTGCTGCAGTTCAAACTCCTCATGATTGACGGACAATTTTCCTTCTTCTATTTTCGACATATCAAGAACATCATTAATCAGCGCCAGCAGATGCTTCGAACTAAGTACAATTTTAGAGAGGCAGTCCTTTACCCTGTCCTTATCATCCAGATTTGTTCCTGCAATTGTTGTCATACCCACAATGACGTTCATGGGTGTCCGGATTTCATGGGACATACGGGAAAGAAAATCCTTTTTGGCATTGCTGGACTGCTGGGCAAGATACAGGGCATCCCGCAAATCATGTTCCCTGGCAGCCATGGCTTCTATATTGCGCCGCTCCTGTCTGCTTGACAGAATTGTCAGTCCAATGGTTGAAAAGGCAATTATCAGGGAAATGCAGGTTGATACAATCCCGGCTTTTTTAACCTGAACGTTTAAGCTGTATATCTTGGCGTCCGCAAAATCAATGATTGTCTTTAAACACCCGCTGACACTGTCATAATAGGGATATACATTTGCGTCCATATATTCCCTGACCTCATCCTCTGCATGATTATACGCATAACCGACTGCTTTGGTCTGAACTTCAATCAGTTTATCCATTGCCTCCTGCAGGTCATCTACATCCTTAACCGGTCCCAGATACAGCCTGCGGATATTTTCGATTTCCTCATTCTGCATATCATAGCGGGACTGAAAAAAGGAATCTTTATCATCCTTTGACTGAAAGGCATGTGTCATAAGTATGCCGGAAAAACGTTTCATATCCCACAGACGTGAGCGCATTGCCCTGGCGCTGTTTGATACTGCATAGGGATGTTCATACATTTTCTGGGCATTTTGATTCATTCCATATGTAATCAATATGCTGACCCCGGAAAAGAAAAAGGCTGCAATACAGATTAGCAATGATATTTTTGACAGCTTCAATGAGGATTTTCTTTCTTTATTCATTATGATATTTTCCTATCTTATCTTCGGCAATGGCGGCCTGCGTGGTATTCCACAAAGGGAATGTTTTATAAAAGGATACAGCTGAAAAAATATACCCCCAGGCTATAAGTTCCCTCTATTTCCCATAACCTTTCCTTCCGGCATCAACCCTGTTCATGATGGGTACTAATTGATTGTACCATGCTTTACATAAGCATGCAATGCTTATATCTGCATATTTTCAACAAACCTGCTGGGCAGAAAAAGAACACTCCAGGTAGTGAATTCAGGTTTTGAATTGACGTGGAATGGAGTTTATGCTATATTACATACATACAAAATGTATCTATATTGAATATTGCTGTATAAGGAGGAAAAAAATATGAAAGAAACAAAGCTTGATAAGCAGAAAAAGAACCTTGTAGAACTTGGCGTAATGGAAGAATCAGATACGCTGATTGATTTTTTTCAGGCCAGTTACATTGAACGCCTAATTGGAAAATGGGGTCAATGGAAGAAGGGCTGGGCTTATTTTACGGAAAAACGGCTGATTGTGACAACCGGTTTATTGGAAAAAAACATTGTTATTCCCTATGAAAATATCCGGTCACTGGAAAAATGCTCACAGAGCTTTATGCCGATTGGGATTGCCATTACTTATGAGGACAAGGAGAACGGTGAAATCATAACCGATAAAATTTCTATGATGAAGCGGGATAAATGGATGGCTTTTATGGAGGAACGCTGTAAAACAAAATGATATGCTGCAGATTGAGGATGGAGTGCCTTCATGGTTTTAATGTGCTTTTCTTTTAAAAGCCGCAAGCGTCATCTGCATCACAGCCCAGGCCTCCGGATGGGCTGTGATGCAGATGGATTTACAGTAATTCCGCACCCATAACATCATTTTATTTCACCCGTCTGCCCTTTCACCTGCACCGGCAGCCTGAATTTCTCATACCAGTCATACACCGGCTTCTCGAACCGCAACCTGATTTCCTCTTCCCCCTCTTCATAAAATGCATGTATGCCTGCCAGACGGCCGGTCACATAGGAACACTTGCCCCATCTGTCCCGGTATGGGTTCAGTGGGTCCTCCTCCTCCTGGGCCGCCCGGATATAACGAAGGCGCAAAAAACGGTTTCCCTTCAAAGCAACATCTGTCTTCAGCCAAACCGTAGGACGTCTGTCTTCCGCCTCATTCTCTCCAAGGATTCCCGCCGGCCAGGGTTCTTCTTCTTTTTCAACTGACGTAATGCGGATGATACAGTCCTCAAGCTCCGCCTCCAAATCCAGTTTTGTCTGTTCCTGCACAATTGGGATATGCAGCCATCCGGACTGCTCGCTGGTTGCCAGACTAATCTTACTGCACTCCAGGAATATTTCTCCCTGTTTAAACTGCTCCGGTATCTCAAAGCAGTAAGGGGTCCCGGCCCATAGCTCCATCCGGCTGTTAAACTCCGGGGATGCCATGTACAGATTCATATTGTCCTGTGTATATGTACGTATTCCATATCCGGTTTTCCCATCTGCTTCACAGGACAGTCCTGAAATTTCAGGGGAAACACCGCGGGTGGTATATGGAGTCACCTTCAATCCCTCCTCTGTCCACTCCCCCACAGCCATAAGTCCGGCGCCTTCTTTGATAACCATCCCCGGGATGTCCTCCACACAGGGATACACGTCAGCTTTTATATATTCAACCGTAAATCCGTCTGTAAATCCCGGAATTTTAATCTGGTAACTGCCTCTGGGCCCTGAAGTGTCAAACTTTACCTGATTTGAATAATATCCAAACAGGGTGGTCACAAATCCGTTATCCAGATACTCACCGTACTGTCTTTTGCACATAGTCTGATTCGCACGAAAGCTGCCCTGAGGAATGCCAGCCCCGGTTATGGTGTTCGTAAAATGGTCTTTCTGGTATTCTCCTGCCGCACCCTCGGCGCTGCTCCTGTATCCCGCCCTGATTTCAAAGCTGCTGCGCCCGTAAATTCCTTTTTCAGAATCAATGGGGAAAAAATCCAGATGCCGCAGCTCCCTGTCTTCCTTCTCCAAAGCTCCGGTATTTTCTTCCTGCTGCTTTAAAAGCTGCTTCGCCTCTTCCTGCGGAATTTCGGTAATGGAGTAGTCCTCCAGCCTGACCAGATAGCCGAATATTCCATCGTGATACACAGAAGACACCAGCCAGGCTTTAGCTCCTTCGGTTTCAATTGCAGCCGGTTCCTCCTTCATGATGTAAACCGGCAACTGGCCCGCTGAAAAGATTCCGTATCCCTCTGCCAGCTGGATTCCGTTAACGATTTGGTCTGCATCTGATATTTCCCCGCTCTCCTTTGCGCAGGAAACCACGCTGAAAGCCAGAACCACCAGAAGAATCCCAGCCAGAACCTTCCGTTTTAAACCATTCGTACTGCGCTTCTCTCTCATCGTCATCAACAGTACCCTCCTATATGTAAAACACGCACCGCATTATGAGTTTCTTTTGGCATTTTCATAGGCCGCATCTCCCTGCCGAATCATGTTTGTCTGTTCTGTTTTTTCCATTCTACCACAATTCCCAGTGCGTGGAAATCACTTCTTTTTCAGCCGGTTTTCCAACCCTCCGGGTATGTTATTTGTGGTTTGCAAACCTACATTTATACCGGCACAAGAGTTTACCTGTACCTAAGGTTTGGGGGCAAACTCTTTTTGAAACACGATATAAGGATACGAAGAATATCTTGACATAACCAGCGTTTGAATTTAGAGTAAAAGAAAGAAGTGTGTCCGCCTAAGAGATGTATGCAGATGGAGGGAAACGCTATGGAAATATTTGAAGCGCAGATTAAACAGGATGAGGGCGGCAGGCTGACGGTAGCCGATATTCCTTTTGATGCAAAAGACGTTTTCCATCAACAAAAGGGGACCCTATTTGTATATGGAACAATCAATCATATTGCGTACCGCTGCAAGTTGTTATCTCGTGGTAAAGGCAGATTTGTTGTGGTCGTGGATAAGGCGTTGCAAAAAGCCGCTGGTTATAATGGGGAAGCAATGACTGCACAGATTACAATGGATTGCAATGCAGCCGTAAGTGTTCAAACAAACGGACATCTGCTGCCTATCGTATTCGAAAATTTACTTCTGGAGCTGTCAGTAAAGATATCTTAAATACAATTTTAAGTGCCGGTTTATCTGCACCTACGGCTAAAAATAAGCGCCCATACCAATTCTGTGTGATTACGGAAAACACGCTTTTATCTGAATTAGCGTGTACTAAGAAGTTGATAATTGCTAAACTTTTACTGCCTCCTAAGGTAGAACCTATTACCGTAATTGCAATAGGCTGGCCAGACGAAGTAAAGGAATTATGCAAACGATGGGAGCCGGAAAAGATACATTTCAATAAATGGTAATGAAAGAAGGGTTACAGTCAGATGTATGAAAGAATGCTAAATAAGCAGGTCGTTCCAACCGTTGAGGAAATGACAGCATATTGCGGCGAAAATGCAGAATTATTTACTCAGCTAAACAAATGGCTGTCTAACGAATTTTTCACTGAGCAAAAAATCGTGTTTCCATATGGTAATCGTTATGGGTGGGGAATTGCCCATAGAAAAAAACAAAAGCTGCTGTGTAATATTTTTGCAGAGGATAACGCTTTCACAGTAATGGTAAGATTATCCCATGTGCAGTTTGAATCCATATATGGAAATATGCAAAAATACACGCAGGAATACATAGATGATAAATATTCCTGCGGTGACGGGGGATGGATTCATTACCGTGTTACGTGTAAAGAGCATTTGGACGATATTAAAAAAATATTAGCTGTAAAATGCTCCCATTAATCATCAACTTATTTTGCTGTTTCCAATATTGGCAGGCAGGGCGCAGCGGTACACACTGTGCCGCTGTGCCCTGCGAACGCTCCGCAGGCGGAGCGGCTGCCTGCCCCCGTATTTTCCAGCATAGTAAACTGTAAGCTGATTTAGTCAATAACAATTTTAACAGGAGAACACGTTCCACTATTGCACATACTTTCAGAAACACTACAAGCAGCAATGCCTAACCTGATATCCATCAGTGCCTCTAATACAATCTTGTCACCTGATTTAGAAACCGGTTTTTCCACTGAAATACTGCCGTCACTCTTAATTTTCGTGTGCATGAACAAGTTGACTGGTGTAATAATGGTATGATATGCTCCAAGGGCCTTATTTATATTATCCAGGCAGTTGGGATGCCCCTTCCCATTTATTTTTCCTCCATAGTTATCAATTGGGGAACACGAATATTAGCTACATTATGAAACCTGTATTTTTCTACCATATGCTTCTTCATACAAACCAAATTGTAACGGTAACAATCTGCAATACCATCTGCAAAGGAAACATCATTGCCTTCCCTTAACTGCTGAAACGCTAAAATTACTTGCTTATTGAGATGTGAAAGTGTATGTTTCTTGGAGGGATAATAAGCAAAATGGTGCCCCCATTCAAGAAGATGATTGGTTTCAGATAATATAACATATAAAGGTTCTAACGTGGTATGTTTCATTATGGATTCCAAAATATCTGTTAAATAAATAGAGCCGGGAAAAGTAAATCTGTCTGCCAGCTCGTCCAGTTCTGCTTTAGTAAACCGCGGAGCTGCAGCTAAAGCTGCCGGACGAATAATCAAAACCATCAGCTGTAAGGCATGAAGGTAGCGTAACGCCTTTTCTACATACCCGGAATTAAGTGCCAGCTGATGAAGTTTAGTATCATCCGGTTCTATAACTATGGTGCCTTTACCATTTAACGTTTTTACGAAGCCTCTCTGCTCCAGTTCTGCCAATGCCTTTCTGACTGTCGATAAAGAGACATCATACTGGCTAGCCAATTGCCTTTCATATGGAAGATACATTCCAACAGAATATTCCCCAAGGCCTATTTTCAGATTCATGTCATCAACAATTTTAGAGTAATAATAATCCTGACCACGCATAGGATTCCACGAAAACTTCAAACCAGTTTGTTCAGGACATTTTGGCGTTGTCTCTGATAAGTAATCTAAGGTTTTTTCAACGGTATCCGTAAGTTCTTGATACATATTTGATAACTGGCTGTACTTTGTGAGTGAATCACCGCCCTTTAATGTATCTATAATAACACTGGCTACAGATACATCCCTCTGCAAAAAGTGCTTAGAGAAATAAGGACAATCCTCTGCAAAGAATGCAAGCTTACTATAAAGGCCAAATGTAGAATAGAGTTCGCTGAATAGGGAATTACCACCTATTCTTAGTATATCATATCCTAATTTAAAAGGAGAAGACCATCCACCTAAGGCATGTCCTAAACGTAATGCTTTCATGGCCTGTTTATAGTGAGGCATTATCTCCACATCACATCCCTGCAAAGCAAAAACCATAAGTGAAGGTAATATTAGAGAAAACGTCTGATATACCTGTAAAATGCTCTCCCTCTGTTTTAAAATCTCGAAAACAGTATTTGATGAATTACAACTATCTTTTTTTGAAACAACAACTGGTGCAAGACGAGGCTGAATATCAACCAGCCCTTCTGCCCTTAATGCGTCAAAGACACGGTTAATCGTATATCTGCTTACATGAAATTGCTCGCAATACATTCTTGAAGATGGCAAAGCATTTCCAGGCGGTATTTGGCCCTCCAAAATACACTGCTTAATTTCATTATATACAAATGTAAATTTTGTTTCCTGTGGTTTCATCCCCCGCCTCCTCTCTGTCTGAATTATACCATGACAAACCAATTTTGTCAGTATCAATAGGCTCAAACCTATTTGCACACCTTACCAATATGGTTGTTGCCAATATATAAGCAAAGTAGTTATAATAAAACCGTAAAATGACGGCACCAAGAAAGGTATGATGGCAATGTCTATGAGGAGGGAATATATATATATGAATCTAAAAATATCATCTATGAGTATCAATAAAAACAATATTGCAACACGATTTCTTATATATAGCTTCATCGGACTTCTATTCTTTAGTATTGCTGTTTTCAGTCTGCTCGGAATCTATATGAGCCGAAAAAGTAAAAAGACCGTTTATGAAATTGGGAATATATATATGTCTGGAATGAACGAACAAATGTCCAGGCACTTTGAAACTGTGATTAAATTACGTTTTAATCAGGTCAGCGGCATTGTTTCTGTTGTTCCAACAGATAGCAACGATAAAGAGAATCTATATGAAGAACTTATTTACAGGGCCCAGGTCAGGGGGTTTGACTATTTAGCTCTTTGTTCTGCCGAGGGGGATTTTCAGACACTTTATGGACAATCCATACGGCCACTTAACCCAGAACCTTTTGTAGAAGCATTATTACTGGGGGAACAACGAGTGGCTGTAGGCGTTGATTCTGCTGGAAATGAAGTGGTATTGTTTGGCGTTGATGCTGCTTATCCAATGCACAATGATGATAGGAGCACTGGCTTGATTGCGGCCGTTCCTCTGGAATATATTACCGACTTCCTTTCCCTAGAGGATGAAGGGCAGCTGTTGTATTATCATATAATCAGGCCAGACGGTAGTTTTGTAATACAGAATCCCAACTCTGAGTTACGGCTTTTCTTTGAACAACTACAAAGGCAGCTTGATTCTGCAGCAAATGAACTATCTGCGGAAAAACCTATAAAAGAATTTTGTGCTGCTCTAAAAAACCATGAAGAATATGCAACAACATTTGAAGTAAATGGTGAAGAACGGCAAATTTATGGCATATCATTGCCCTATTCTGAATGGTATTTAGTATCGGTAATGCCTTATAGCATATTGGACAATGCCATAAATAATCTGAGCAGCCAGCGTATGCTCATGACATTATTGTCATGTGTATCTGTTTTGATTATTTTAACATTGATTTTTCTTCGGTATTTCTCCATAACCCGTTCTCAGGTGCATGAATTGGAGGAGGCCCGTCAGGTGGCTCTTGAGGCAAGCAGAGCTAAAAGTGAATTTTTAGCTAATATGAGCCATGATATCCGTACACCCATGAATGCAATCGTAGGCATGACCGCGATTGCCGCAGCCCACATAGATGACCGGAAACAGGTGCAGAATTGCCTTAGAAAAATTACATTGTCGAGTAAACATCTATTAGGGCTGATTAATGATGTTTTGGATATGTCTAAAATTGAAAGTGGTAAATTAACTTTAACAATAGAGCAAATTTCATTAAAGGACGTAGTTGAAGGAATCGTTAACATTATGCAGCCGCAGGTTAAGGCTAAAAAGCAAACCTTTGACATACATGTTGAACATATTCTAACAGAGAATGTGTGGTGCGATGGTGTCCGCTTGAATCAGGTCTTGTTAAACCTCTTATCAAATGCAACAAAGTATACACCGGAGGGCGGCTCGATACAATTATCCCTTTCTGAGGAAAAATCTCCAAAAGGAGAAAACTATATCCGAATCCATATCAAAGTCAAGGATAACGGAATAGGTATGTCGCCAGATTTTCTCAAAAAAATATATGAATCCTATAGCCGTGCAGATGGAACCAGAATACATAAAACTGAGGGTGCCGGTTTGGGAATGGCGATAACTAAGTACATTGTGGACGCAATGAAAGGAACCATTGATATAATAAGCGAGCCTGATAAAGGTACCGAATTTCATCTCACGTTTGATTTTGAAAAGGCGGTTTCAGTTGAAATGAAAAACGGCCAGGCATTAAAACAAAATATTAAGCTATCCGGACGCCGTATCCTGCTGGCTGAAGATAATGAGCTTAACTGGGAGGTTGCAAGTGAATTATTGTCTGACTCAGGCATAGAACTGGATTGGGCAGAAGATGGCCAGATATGTCTGGACAAGTTCCAACGTTCACCAGAGGGATATTACGATGCCATTCTTATGGATATACGGATGCCTCATATGACAGGCTATGAGGCTACAAGGGCAATCCGGGGAATAAACCACCCGGATGCCTTATCTATCCCAATCATTGCTATGAGTGCAGATGCGTTTTCTGATGACATACAGCATTGCCTGGAATGCGGAATGAATGCCCATATAGCAAAGCCTATCGATGTTATGGAATTGACCCGCTTATTAAAAAGATTTTTAATATAAATCCGGCCCGACTTTTCCGGCTTCTGCTCTGCCTTCAGCCTCATTCCACGGAATACTCATGGACCAGCAGCTCCTGCCGGAAAAGAATCGGTCGCCAGCTATCGCTTCACTGCATGCTAACGATATACTTATCTTACCTACCTGCTTGTACACTTTTGTAGCCGTTGTGATTTACACATTAAAGCCCCGCTAAGTTCTTCCATTTATTCAGGTCTCACTATATCCCATATCAATTTAACCCTTCCATCCTTTACCGGGCTGATGGAGCCGGATGCCCGTATTGCTTCAGCCATCATTTCATTGTTGGCTCCTGCATCCGGATATTCCTGTACTACCCTGGTAATATAACATTCATCTATACAACCGGCTCTGGCAGCAACTGTGTAGACAGATGTATCGTTAAGCTCCCCACCGTCAGCCAGGGTGATGCTGCGCACATTTTCAGCCTCATCCGCCCATGGCGCATACTCCACCCTCAGCCCGGCAGGGGCGTATAGAATATTCACCTCTGCGCCGTTGATAATGGGATGCTCCATCAGTTCCCGGAGTGCAGCCCCGGTAATCTCATAGGTGGTCAGGTAATCGTTGGCGCCTGTACCCTGTTGTATGAACCGCTGTGGATATACGATGCCGCCCTCGTATATAGCTGCAATGTTGGACCGGTAAAAATAATTATTGGGTACCAGTGCGATATCTGCCCCGGTCAGCTGCTGCATGACATCAGCGATATAGATACTGGTCTCCAGTATGGTAAACGGTTCTCTGGCAGTCCCAATAGGCTCTGTCTCCAACAGCATCAGCTCGTTGATGGGCTCAAAACGGTCAGCAGCTGAAATCATCTCCTCCATGGTCATTTTTCCTGTGGTCCAGTCATAAAACACAGAAACGTAATCATTGGAGCCGAAATAATCTGCAAAGAAAACGCGGCCGGACTGAATGCAAGCCTCGATGTCATCAAAATCAAATACAGCCTCCTGCTGATAGGATGTCAGACTGCTGACGCCGGAAAAGGATTGGAACAGGGCGCTCTGCCCCTCATTTGTACTCAGATAATCCATAATAGCCAGGATGATTTCCTTCTTATCCCGGTTCTCCATTGCCTGCCTGGAGGCCGATAGCTTGGTACCCGATACCATGTGCAGCCATCGTTCTCCCGGCACTTCTGTGGGAAACCCGATAAAGTCAATCTGGCAGTCCGGCTGCTCTGTTTTGTACAGGGATACGATATCCAGGTTTGAGATTATCATGGCGGATGTACCTTCGTACATTCCGTGGCGGATTTCTGTGGCGCTGGATGAGAAATCGTCTTCCGTTATGATTCCTTTTTCGTATAACAGCTTCAGGGTGCCGAACATGGGCTCCAGCAGCCCCCGGCAGGAACCCTCTTGCTGAATAAAGGAATTGTACCGGGTCTGCTTATCCAAATCAGAGAGAACCTTGTCGTAGCTGAGCCCCAGTGCTGTGGATTCAATCGTCGAATAGTATTTCAAGCAGACATTGAAGGGGCGGATTCCCTTTTCGGAGATTGTATCGCACAACGTATAAAACTCTTCTAAAGATTCCGGGGCTGTCCAGCCATATTGTTCAAATACGGTCTTGTTATATGCAATCCCCACCACTGTATTTGCAATGGGTATCTGAAAGAGCTTCCCTCCGATGCTCATAGTGTTGAGGGCTGAGAGGTTATATCGGCTGACAACTCCTTCTGCAGACAAATCATATAAAAAGTCGTTGTCAGGTGCCACACGGGTGACAAACATTAAATCAGGAAGGGAATCGGCCCTGCTCTGCAGCGCCATATATGCGATAGGGTCTGTACCAGCCAGCGATTCTACAAAAATAACGTCCAGCTCCGGAAATCTTTCCTCAATTGCCGCCTCCAATGGCGCCTCATCGAAAGCCTGGTATTTTCCTATGGTAATGACTGTCTTACCGTCCTCGACCGGTTTATAGGTCAATATCTCATTCTCCGCTTTTAAACCTGCAATACTATCCGCTGGGGATACCGGAGCGGATTGGGAGCACCCTGAAAGCAGGATAAGTCCGGTCAGGGCTGCGGCTGCGGCTTTTAAATCTTTCTTTTTCAATTCGGGCACCTCACATTACATATTTTTTTAATATTCGCTTCAACTCGGCTAAGTCTACCGGCTTTGCCAGATGGGCCTGCATTCCTGCGTCTAAGGAGCGTTGGGTGTCATCGTCAAAGGCGTTTGCAGAGAGCGCCACAATGGGTATGGCTCCGCTGTCCGGGTGTTCGGATGCGCGGATTTGCTTTGTTGCTTCCAGCCCATCCATGACCGGCATCTGAATGTCCATCAGTATCAGGGAGTAGTACCCCGGCTCTGACTGCGCGAATTGTTCCGCCGCGTCCCGCCCATGCACAGCCGTATCTACCACAAATCCCATCTCTTTCAGCAGCATGGATATGATTTCACGGTTAATGTCATTATCCTCTGCAACCAGAACCCGCCGATTCCTAATCCGCACGGACAGCTCCTTGTCAGATTCAGCCTCGCCCGTGACGGCTGACATAGGGATAGTGGACAGGGGAATGGTAATTGTAAATATGCTGCCAATTCCCATTTCGCTTTCTACCGTAATATCTCCACCCATCAGGGATACCAAACTGTTCACAATGGAAAGACCAAGCCCGCTCCCTACATAAGCACTGGTAAGAGACGAAAACTCCTGTTCAAATGGCGTAAAGATTCGGCTCAGGAAGTCCTCGCTCATACCAATGCCGGTATCCTGTATGCTAAACCGGATTCTGCTGTGTTTGCTGTCAATAGGCTGCGCGGCATAATCCACAACAATCCTTCCTCCCTCCGGCGTGAACTTTATTGCATTAGAAATTATATTTATCAGACACTGACGTATCCGCACCGAATCGCCGATAAAATCGGTATTGATAGGACTCTCTATGTTTAGTGACAGGGACAGATTCTTTTCCCGGGCAGGAATCTCCTCCATCTGCATCACATGGTCCAATAGCTCCTCCATGCTGAACTGCCGCCTGCTGATGGTCATCTTTCCGCTTTCAATTTTGCTCATATCCAGCACATCATTGATAATGGAGACCAGGTAAGAGCTGGACATCTTAGCCTTTTTCAGACAATCAAGAACCACCTCTTTGTCATCCGGAGAGTTGAGAGCTAATTCATGCATTCCAATGATTGCGTTCAACGGAGTCCGGATGTCGTGGCTCATTTTATCCAGAAAATCATTTTTTGCTCTGGCCTTTGCCTGTTCCAGTTTGACCGCCTGGTTGCGTTTCATCATAAACAGCAGGGTAGACAGCACCAGGGCTGCCAATATAAGAACTACAAGGGCGCTCAGAAGAATAACGCTGCGCATTTGGCCGTAAGTGTCTTTTGCGGTAACAGAGATTGGAACCGCAATCACAATCCCGCGGTCCGCGTCCACACTCACACTTTGAATCAGCCATGTCATACCTCCCAAATCTGTGATGCACTGGTAAGGCGCTTCATTGATAACAGCATTTTGAAGCTGCTCCAATTCCCTCCGGGCAATGCCCGCCTGATTCAGAATGTTGTAAAGATTGTATCCTTTAAATACCTCATTGGCCTCCGCCATCTGGGGGCGCATTACGATGAAACCATGAATATCAATTACATAAGAGGCGCCCATTCCGCTGTACAAGGGTATTGTAGCCACATCAGCGTAGAGCCGGGCATCTACCGGCTTTACAAGGCCCACGTACTCCACGCCGTCCAGAATCACTCCATCCAGGCCTGAAGAAAACAACCAGTAATCCCCCCTGGTCTGAATGGTGGCAAAGGTGGAGACTACATCTGCTCCCTGTACGATATTCATACGCAGGTCGTTATCCTTAATCAGCCAGGTACTCCCATCGGGAGCATGGAATTTTCCGTCCGCAGTCACTAAGAGAAAATCACCGCTGTCGGCAAACATTCTCCTCACTTCTTCCATACTGGCTGCACATGAATTTTCAAGGAGTGTGACCAATTGTCTGGTCTCTCCTAAGTAGGAATCCTTCAGCATGGTTACTTTATCAGAAAGCAGATACCCAATCTGTTGGACCGCTTCCACACGCTCATTCAGGATAGACTGGTTCAGCCTCTGATAAGAACGGACGAACAACAGGATACTGGCAACAGCCGCCACCGCCATGACAGAGATAAGAACCCATTTATGATTATCTGAAGTATGTTTTACTTTATCTGCTTTGCTTTTCTTCATGGCAGGTTCCTTTCTATAGAGAATGCACCTTCTGTACGGCCATCTCTATTGGGTGAGCAGCTGTTTGATTAATGGTTTATGAAGGGTAATGTCATAGTCTAAACCTCCTCCTGTCCCATAATAAAATCATACAAGGTCTGATAAAGCCGCTCCGGGTCAATAGGCTTAGCCAGGTGGGCATTCATTCCCGCGGCCTTGCTTTTCTCAATATCATCATCAAACGCATTGGCCGTCATTGCGATAATTGGAATCGTCCTGGCATCGGCATTGGTCATGTGCCGGATGTTGTTTGCCGCCGTGAGGCCGTCCATCTGCGGCATCCGTATGTCCATGAGGATAGCATCGTAATAGCCGGTCCCGGATTTGCTGAATATCTCAATGGCCCGCAATCCGTTTTCCGCTGTTTCCACAAAAAAGTTTTTATTCTCAAGCAGTGCGGCAGCTACTTCGGTGTTGATTGCATTGTCTTCTACTAAGAGAATCCGCCGTCCTGTAAAGTCATATTCAGCCGTCTGTTTCCGGACTGCCTGCTCATCCTGCTCTCCCAGCACTTTGGTAAACACGGAAACCAGAGAAGACTTAAACATAGGCTTACTCATCAGCAGGTTGACACCAGCCAGCTTCGCTTCATGTTCAATGGCCGCCCAGTCGTAGGCAGTCATGATGATGATGGTGACATCCGGCCCTACAATGGTCCTGATTCTGCGGGCAGTCTCAATCCCATCCATCTCCGGCATTTTCCAGTCAATCAGGACCATATCAAAATGGTCGCCGGTACCCCAAAGCTCCTGTACCCGGTTCACTGCTTTATAACCGCTGTCCACCCACTGGGCGGTGACTCCCATCTCCCGGAGCGTTCCGACCGCACTTTCACAAACAGCCACATCATCGTCCACCACCAGGGTTTTAAGACGGGAAAAATTATAGTTGATTTTCTTCTTGGCATAGCGGAGTTTTGCTTCCTCCGTAACTCCCAGTTTTATATCCACTGTAAACTCTGAACCGATTCCCTTGATTGTCCGCACATTGATTCGGCCGCCCATCATGTCCACGATATTTTTGGAAATCGATAGGCCCAGCCCGGTACCGCCATACAGCGCTGTCGTGCCAATGGACTCCTGGGAAAATGGCTCAAATATGCGGGGCAGAAACTCCTCATCCATTCCAATTCCCGTATCATTTATGATAAAGCGCAGTTTCGCGCCGTCCTTTGTCTTTCTATGCGGAGCAGCAGAAAAGGTAACCTTACCGCCCTCACCGGTAAACTTGATGGCATTGGATAGGATGTTGATAAGAACCTGCTGCAGTTTCATGGCATCGCCGATATAAAAATCATCCAGAGTGGGGTCCACGATGCACTCATACTCAACCCCTTTGGCGGCTGCCTGACCGTAACAGATATCGTTTAGGCCCTTCAGGAACTCCTCAGTGGGGATTTTTTCGTTTTTAAGGAGCATCTTGCCGCTCTCAATCCTGCTCATGTCCAGGATGTCATTGATGAGGGAGAGCAGAAAACGGGAGGAGATACCTATTTTAGAAATACAGTCTGCCACATGTTCATCATCTCCGATGGACTGGGCAGCAATAGCGCTCATGCCAATGATGGCGTTCATAGGTGTGCGGATTTCATGGCTCATGCGGGAAAGGAAATCCGTCTTGGCTGCATTGGCTTGTTTTGCAGCAGCAAGTGCGGCGGCCAGAGACGCTCTTTGCTGCTGCTCCTGACGGATGATGTCGGTGACATCCGTGCGCGCAATACAGACCCGGCCCAGTTCCTCACTGATATAAAAAATCTGGTACCGTTTAACCCGGGGATTCCCGTATTCATCGCGGGTTTCCGCCATAAAATTGTAGCTGCTCTGCCCGGATAACGCCTTCTGCATATATGTAAAATCCAGCTTAGAAAGATACTCCTTCTGAGCCTCCGCCTCCATAGTGTTATTTGCAATATTTCTGGCTTCCTCCTGAAACCGGCCTTTCCCAGGCATCATGCTCTCGGTTCCGGGGTGGAAGGATACCACATGGTAGGTATCATTATAGATGTCGATGTCGGAAATAATCTCATAATCCAATTCGGTCACTTTATTGATAAGCTGCTCCTGCATTTTCTGCTCTGTAACGTCAATGGTATAGAAGAAAGCAATCACATCGCCGCTCTCCGGATTTTGATGGAACCTGTAGTTTGTTTTACTCCAGAAAGCTCCTCCGTCATTGCGCCTGCGGAGAAATTCAAAGTGGATATCCGTCTCTCCGGCAGCAACGCAGTCCAATACCCGGGCCCGCCCCAGGGTCCTGCGGATATGGCTGCCATATTCGGTGTCCACCACGGAAGACGCAAAATTGTGGATAGCCTGCTCATAGGTGTCCCCCAGCCGGGTGATAGCCGAGGCAGCCGTGGCCTGATAACTTTCCACCATATCCTTTGTCACATTGACCTTGCCCTGGATGCTCCCTTCCGCAGAAGCCGTCTGGGCAAAATAGGCCAGTTCCTTTTCATAAAGCTCCCGGACCCGTTCCTGGGACAGCTTTTCTTCTGTTATATCTACAAAAACACCGTAGAAATACTGATTGCCATCATCACCGGACAAGAGCTGAGCCTTCAGTGACACCCATTTAATACTGCGGTCTTTACAGACCAGCCGGTGTTCATCCCGGATGGTTTCCCCGCGTCCCCCACCTGCAATCAGCCTTGCCCGTACAGCTTCTAAGTCTCCCGGATAAATAACCGCAGCCATCTGGTTTCCCAGCGCTCCAAACTCCTCGCGGGTGTACCCCAGGAATTCGTATAGACCGTCATTGGCATCGGCAACGGAAAACCCCTCATCGAACCGGACCCTGAACACCGCACCGGGAACGTTATTGTATAGGTGCATAACCTCGGCCTGGGCCTGCTTCTGCCGGGCTATGTTTTCCATAACCAATGCACGCGGATAGTGTTCTTCACCGCACTGGCTGTTTCCAGGCTCGGCAAACCACAGTGTACGGAATCTCCAATGCTCATGTATCCGGACCAATGTAAAAAACGCCCGCAGCCTCCAGCTGTACTTTGTATTTTTGAGAGTAATCCCTATGGATATATTTCTGGTCCGTTCATCGATTACCTGCTCCTGAAAAAGCATAAGTTCAAACGAAAAGGGCTCCGGAATCTCCTGCACGTCCCGTATTAAATACTCCTTCATTTCCTCGGAGCTATAGGCAAATTCATCCTCACCCGTGCCCACGAAGCAGACCTCATCAGGAGCCAGAAAAAAGTGGGCCTTATCTGCGTTGCGCTCTTCAAACCAAGCACTGCAAAACGCCTGCACAGTTTCCAGCGCTGTCATTTTTGTCGCTATATTACTCATTCTCGTGTTCCTTTCCAGAGCCCTTTATTTCTATCATTCCGTTTCCGCTGCTTTTGTTCATACATTTTTTTGTCCGCCTCCGCAATGAGCTGTGCGGCCCCGGAGAACAGACGACTGTCAGCCACCCCATAGCTGACGGAAATGGGAAGGAGAAATCCTTCACCCTCCTGCCTGGCCAGCCTCTCATTTACATCTGCAAGTCTCCGCTCTACCTCATCCATTGGCAAACCGCGTATGAGACACAGGAACTCATCGCCGCCATAACGGAACAGCATATCCTGATTTCTTCGGAACATGTGGCGGAGCTGGTCCGAAACAGCCCTGAGGTAGCGGTCCCCTTCGGTATGGCCATATACATCATTCATCTGTTTCAGACAATCCAAATCCACAAAGCAGAGAAGAAAGGGAATGCCCTGGTTAAACAGGGATGCCAGCGCTTCCAGTGCATGCTGACGGTTAAAAAGCCCTGTCAGTCCATCATGTACAGCATCCTGATACAGCTGAGGTACAATCTGCTGCCAGGCCGCCAGTTCATGCTCCATTGCCTTATTTTTATGTTGGTAATCCGTCAAAAGGCATATGCGCCAAGTATACCAAATAGCAATATGATATCCGATGATAGCAAACAGACAGGATTTAATACTCCAGCCCTTGAGCAGCAGGTCGTTGTAGGGGGCGGAGTAGAGAATCAGGTTTAGAAAGAGGTAAAAGAATAGGCCTGCCATCATTTCCAAGAGGAATTTCTGATGCTTGGGGTAGCGCAGGATTAGCCTCAGCCGGTGAATATAAGCCGGTCTGGTGAAGACACGGAGAATAATCCCTGTGAATAGAAAGCCTAAAGGCACGGGAATGCCCTTCAGGTTACCCAGATATCTGGTGTGGTTATCAAAATTTTGAAGCGGCAGGCCGGTGAGAATGGAGATTACTGCACGGCAAAGGATATTAATTGCTAAGCCGCAGATGATGCCGGTAAGCGTACTGAACAGAGAACATCGTCTATCCCGGCCGGTATACAGCAGGGTTTCCAGTAAGAGCGCCGCTGCAAAGATGGACCAATTAGCGACCAGATGTAATTCCAGTATACTGCAGACTACAAAAATGATATAGTTGAGGACAAAGCATAATAAGACATAGCGGACACCCAAGCTTTTCATTTGTTTTTGCGCCTTTACAAAGCAAAAATACCTCCAGTTAAAATAAAAATAGGTCACAGCAGCCAAGGCAATTATGACAGTTTCCAATACTTGACGCAAATCCAATGTTCCACCTCCTATCTACCGCCGCTGCTCCTTGTCGCGATACATATCCAAATCTGCGCAACGAATCAGTTCAGCTGCATTATTTTGTGTCCCGGTTATACCTGCCACGCCAAAGCTGAATGAAATAGTGTTTCCGCAGCATTCCTTTCGGGCCAGCCGGAATCGTATTTCCTCCAGCCGGATTCTGGCATCGTTCTCACAGCAGTCAGGAAGCAGGACGGCAAATTCATCTCCGCCTAACCGGGCAAATACATCTTCTGCCCCCAAATATGCACCAAAGGTATGGGCAAACACAATGAGGTACTGGTCGCCCATGGTGTGTCCCAGAGTATCGTTAATCTGCTTGAGGCGGTCCAGGTCTATATAGACCAGGGCACCGCCTTGGCCCCCTCCCTGTGACAGAAAACATTCCATTTGTTCCATAAAATACCGGCGTGAGTATATCCCGGTCAGGGCATCCATGTCACGTTTGCTCTGTAAGGCCGCGGCCTGTTGATTTTGCTGTTCCAGCTCCGCCTCCAGCGCTTTATGCTGGTCTTCAAAATGGTGGGCCCGCATCACGGAATATAGGTGCACCAGGCAGCGCAGGATAAAAAACTGCTTAAACACCATACATATAATGAGCAGCACAGGCAGCATGGTCCACTTAATGCTTGTCTGACAAAGCAGGCTGTCTAAACACATAAAAATACTGCAAAACCACAGAAAGGCCATAAAGGGCTCTTTCTCCGCGGCACCCGTCTGGGTGCGTATTACCTCCAGTGGCAGCCCGCGGTGAGGAAGCAGCAAATCAGTCAGAACGCGGGCAGAGACCGCCACAGAAATCGTAATAATCCGCCAGGAAGGCCGTCCAATCACATCGCCCATTGGGACCTTCAGTGCCAAAGCACACAGTCCGATTAGTGTCATATGGATTGACATGGTGATGATATGTAACAGGTTGATTGCAAACAGCTTCTCCTCCCAGGTGTTCCTTGTATAATGCCAGTGAAGCATGTGGCAAAAGAATGCAATCATATAGACCGGCATCAGTGGAATATTGAAGGAGCACCAGAAGGTAAACAGCAGCCCGCCTGGTATGGCGCCAGTCAGCCAAGTAAAAAAGACATTTTTTTGTGGGTAGCCCAGGGTCTCCATTGTCCTTATGGAAGTAAAACCATAGACCAAAAACAGGCAGATGGGCAACGCCAGCCCCCAGCCTATATAGCTATCAGACAGCATTACACTCACCCCTTCATCCGCAACTCTGCCCATATACGTATTTAGTGTTTTATATTATAACAAAAAACAGCCGCTATGTAAAACATTCCATGCATTTATTTGGAATTTTTTGTTGTTGGAGATTAATGACTTACGGAAATGGGTTGATATTCCCAATATATGACAGAGCTTGTTAGAACGTATTTTTTGTAGTAAACTTATATGGAGTATAAGAATCATTATCTGTTCCATCTGTGAACAGCTGCGAAAATATAAATATTGAGAGGGATAAAAGTGGAAGTTGATAAAGGCCGGTATACTGTTGCCTATGAATGCTATAAGGCCAGGATACTCTACGGGTTTTACGCTTATGGCGACAGCCTGCCAACGATTCTGACAATCTCGAAGTTATTCCGGATTGCACCATCAACGGCACGCGCTGCTCTGGCGCTTTTAGAAGATGAGGGTTATATTAAAATTGAAGGTAAAAAATCGGCCAGTATTGTTTATCAGGCTGATTCTGACCAGTATCGTGAAAATGCTGCCCGGTATTTTGTTCCCCGTGAGGCAGGCATCAGAGATTTGATTGAAGCAGGGCGGTTGATATTTGAACCATTTTGGGATTGGCGGCTGCAAAGTCTGAGCAGCGATGAGTGGGCAGAATTTATAAAAGAACTGAAACATCCCCGGCCCGGCGCAGCTTCTGTGCAGGCCCAGTTATACCTGTATGCCATGAATACGCTGGACAACAGCCTGATTCTAAATCTATATTGGGAAATGATTCGTTACCTCCGTTTTCCCTATTTAATGCGGGAGGGGGCTGACGCCGAATCGCGCAGCGCACTGCTGCACGAGCCGCAGGGGGAGGCTATCAGGCGCTTGAAACAAAAGTATGAAGCTGCAGAACCGCTCCGCCAGGTGTACGGTTTTATCCAAAAGGCCCGCCTGGACGATTGTCTGGATTATACAGAACCCGCTTTCTTTCAATGGCGCCTTGACCGGCCGCACCCACAGCGCCGCTACACTTTGGTTGCACAGCTTATCCACGCAATCGTAAGAGGCCAGTATCCGGCGGGAAGCTACCTTCCCTCCAATCCAACGTTGGCCAGGGAATACCATATGGGTCTGAACACAGTCCGGCGGGCGATTTATACACTGAATGGGTTAGGCATCGCCTCCTCCTTTCAGGGGAAGGGAACCCTCGTCAATACAGTCGCAACTCCTGTGGATTTATCCATGCCGGATGTCAGGGCAGGCGTCCGCTATTTTTTGGAGGGTCTGCAGTTAATGACCCTGATGATTCGCCAGGTACTCCTATGTACCCTGGAAACACTTACCCCAGACAGGTTAAACGCACTGGCCCGGTCATTTGGGAAACTGCGGGAGCAGGGGCGGAGTTACATAGCATTCGGAGCTGTTCTCGTTTTTATAGAAAGGAGCTGTCCATTGCTCACTGTGCGGGAATGCTTCCGCATTTTACATGAACTGCTGGCCTGGGGCCATCCGCTGGCCTTGCAGCACACGGATGCATACGGGCTCCATCTCAAATATGTCCCACTGGTACAGAAGGGCGAGCGATTATTGAGAGATGGTGATATAGCCGGTTTTGCTGAATACTGGGAGGAAATCTATTATCAGGATGAGGAAGATGCCAGACGAATGATTGAAGCGGAAAAGGAGAAATTGGGATTGACGCTGAAAAAGAAATAATGACTTATATTCCGGCCCCACATTATACAGGCATTGCAGCTGTTCCTTAATCTTCTTAAACAGGAAACGCTACAATGCCTGATTTATAGTTAACTCCATTGCTTGGCTAAGTCGCCGCCTGTTCTTCACCACACAATCAAACAGTGTCCATAGCTCATTGCGATTTTACTGAGTTTTGTTTATAATCATTCCATTCGTTTTCAAACTGACACTTATTATACATAATAGTTCTCAGCTTTTTATTACATTTCCATACCTTATAAAAATATAATATCAAAACCCCAAAAAATAAAGAAGTATATTTATCGACTTCTACATTATCAAGAAATCTGCCTGCTAACAATACAATAAATGCCATTGGCGAAAATGCTTTCAATATACCAAGCGTTTCTTTTTGAGCATCTATACCATAATTGCACTTGTTAATCTCTTCCTGAAAAATTATATTGGGATTTCTTAGATATGCCCCACTTTTTATCTTCTCAATCCTTTTTATTCTATTATATAAACTATTGCTGTGTTTTACTTGCAGTGCATGGTATATTAGCCATACAACAATAATCGTTCTCAAATATATTTCAATACTAAACAGTTCATTAAAATTTATATGAAATACTTCTGCTAGAAATAGCTTCAAAAAAAGAACTGAGACAAACTCAATAAACATTTTTTGGGTTTCATATATTATAGAGTGTTAAATATTGCAGACATTTCATCACTAGGACCCTCCTCCCACTGCCACCATCTCACGGCCCCGGATAACTCCTCTTTGGCCTATTGTCCTTCAATCATTTTAAAGGCTACATAATGGGCCTGCGTCAGCGCCCTGAAGGATGACGGTGTCCTCTGCTTCGAATGTCAAATTACAGAAGAAACCGGAATCAACTTCAGGATGGCGCTGGAATATTGTTTTGAAAGTATCAGGCATGTTATTTTGGAGATGGGGCGTTCTCCGGCAGTTCCTGTGAGGGATAATAACAAAACTAATAAACAAAAAATCCGTATCCCATTTTTACATTATAAATCCCATAGCATGACAGTGTGTCCGGCTGATTCCCGTCTTCATCCACAAAATTCCAACCAGGGTACCAATTGAGGAAATCTTCCGGCACTTCCGCAATCTTTGTATCCGGCGTATACAAAAGATACTCCGTGCCGTCCTCCATGCCATATGGTTCAGAATATTTGTTCAGGATACCATCTTCAATCCATTCAACACCGTTTTCTTTTTCTGCTGTGATTTTAGATAATGTCATGGTATATGTATGGCTGTCCATCTGCCTGATATTACCAAACTGTCCTCTGAAATCACAGATATACTGCGTTCCTTTAGGATAGTCGTCTCCGCGGTCTCCCATATCGGAATCAAGGTATGCTCCGTTAAACGAGCCATCCTGATTTAACACAATATCAGTTCTCCACGCGCCGGCCCCGCTGCTGAATACGAATTCCAAGGGAAACACATCTGGAAGTTTTGCTTCTCCGGAAGTGCTTGTTCCTGCCGGAACTTCTTCCGGTATCTTACCGGGAGTAGTACCCTCCTCGTCTTTCGCTGTTCCACTGGGAGCAGTCCTATACCGGCTGTCCGTCCCCTCCTGGGTAACAGCCTCAGCAACGGTTGTCCCTATACTGGCACCCCGGCTTCCTGTGGGCGTCTGTTCTGGCTGACAGGCAGTAAGAAGCAGAACACCAGCCACAATCCATAATTTGCTTAATTTCATAATCTCCACCTTTCCGGCCACAACCGCTTTCAGCTCCAGCCAATTAGAAAACAAGGATTACCAGTATGTTTTCTGTTCTGTCTTAGAATAACATAAAGTTGTTTCAAAGTTGTATCAAAAGGCGTTGATTTTCTTTCGAACATATTAATTTTTCCTAAATTAAACATCAGGCGCCCGCCTATCATTTAACATGAAAGGATTCATCGGATTTCTCTGCAAACCATATCTCCTCTGCTGCCATCTGGAAATTGCCCAGCAGTATATTAGAACACATGCTCCAGCCTGAGGGCAGCTTCGAAACGTGCCTTTTCTTCTTCGGTCCACGCACCGCGCCAGTGTATTGTTTCGTTCCATATGGTCATCCTTAAATGGCATGCAGTCCTCCAGACATCCTGCCAGTGCTTTGATATCTGACCGCACTCCTGCTGCAATTGGAATCATACCGTCTCCCTCCTGATATATATCTGCATCTTTCACCTCCAATTAAAAAAGGACCGCCACTAAAGGCAGTCTGCTGACTGGTAGACACGTTACAATATTTATTTAAAAAGACACCGGATGATGAAATCCCCTGAGATGAGAGTTGCCGTTTCGATTATTCACTACCCCTTTTGAAGAAAAAGAAATCGTCAATACACAAAACAAATTCCAAATCTCCGTTCTTTCTTAACCGGAGGACAGTGCAACTGCCGTCCCAAGCCAGCATGATATCCATAGAATCCAAGAGAGCGGCAGAAAACATTTACACTTGTAAAAGTTTTTTCGCTATGCTATAATTTGTTGGGAGGTGACAAAAAATGATTAACAAAAATACAACAAACCCTGCGGCGCTCCGTTCCAGAACGGCTCTGGCCAGATCTTTGGTTCATTTGCTCCTCAAACGTCCGCTAAAAGATATCACGATTGAAGATATCACAAAAAACGCGGGTCTGTCCAGGCAGACCTTTTACACCAATTTTAACCAGAAAGAAGATATCCTGGAGCACTCCTTAAATGTCCTCTTTTCTCTCTTTACCGGCGGGCTGGAGAATCTTCCGCCGACCATAGAGGAGATGCTGGCCGTCTATTTTCACTTTTGGAGCGAACACAAAAAATTTTTGTCCGTACTCTTCGACAACCAGCTTTCCCATATCTTTGCCATCGACAACATCTATCTCTTCAAAAATGAGTTTTCATTCTATGCAGAACAGGTATCACAATCACAGGAGGAAATCCCATATTTGGAAAGTTATCTGGCCGGCCTGACTTACCAGATGCTCCGCACCTGGCAGCAAAATGCCTGGATGGAAGACACGGAACAGATTGTACAAATTGCCAGCCGGCTTTTGAAAGGGGATTTTTTTATTGAAAACAAATGAAAACTGTCAAATAGACCATGGAAATCGTAAACTTATCATTGGAATTATCATTATCGGAGCTTTCATCAGTTCCCTGAACCAGACTGTAATGACTGCATCACTGCCCAGGATTATGACGGAATTCGGTATTACCGCAGGAATCGGCCAATGGCTTACCACCGGTTATCTGCTGTTTATGGGCGTCATGATTCCGTGTACCGGATATCTGATGGAACATTTTTCTTCTAAAAAATTATACCTGGCCTCCGTATTCCTGTTCTTCGTCGGCTGTGCCGCAGCCGCATTTTCTCCCAATGTCTATCTTCTGCTGCTTTCCCGTGTCATCCAGGCTCTGGGAGCCGGAATTCTTCTTCCCCTTCCCCAGGTAGTGGCATTCCGCCTGTACAGGCCGGAAGAACGCGGCTCCATTATGGGAATTGTAGGACTCACCACCGGATTTGCACCGGCCTTCGGTCCTACCTTTGCCGGCTGGATTGCGGATTCCTTTGGATGGCGTTCCATTTTTTATATTATGTGCTTTCTGGCTGCCTTGGGAATTATCCTGGCTTTCTTCAAGCTTCCGGACGAAAAAAGGCATGCGGAAGGAAAGCTGGATATTCTGTCCGTAATCTTATCGACCATCGGCTTCTGTGGTCTGCTGACCGGTGTATCAAATCAGGGAAATTACGGTTTCGTCTCTGCTGCAACCATCGGCCCTCTGGTTGTAGGAATCATTTGCATCGCCCTGTTTGCCCTCCGGCAGTTTAAGCTTTTTTCTCCCCTCTTGGAATTAAGAATTTTTAAAAACAGAAATTTTACCCTGGGAACCATTCTGCTGATTTTTGCCTATGGCTCCATGCTGTCCGTTTCCACTCTGCTGCCCATCTACATCCAGAATTTAAGACAGTACTCTGCCACCATATCCGGGCTGGTTCTGCTGCCAGGTGCGCTTTTCCTGGCCTTCTTAAATCCTCTTTGCGGCAAAATATTGGACAAAAAAGGCCCTTATCTTCTCTCTTTGGCAGGGCTTGCTTTTCTTGGCGGCGCAACATTTTGCCTCTCCTTTATCGGACCGACAACAGCTCTTATGACTGTAATCATTCTGTATGCGTTCCGCATGCTCGGTGTCGTGGCACTTCTCCAGCCGCTTCAAACCTGGTCCGTGAACTCTGTAGAATCTAAATTTGTCGCCCATGGGACAGCACTTATGAATACCGTTCGACAGGTTGGCGGTTCCATCATCAGCGCTCTTTTGGTATCCGTCATGTCGGCTTCTGCAAAAAGCCACGGCGATATGAAGGGAATCGAAACTTCCTTTTTGGTAACTTCTATTATCGTATTTCTCTCGCTTGCCGTTTGTGCTGTTTTGATGCACCCGAAAAAACGCGGCAAAGGAGAATCCTCAGTGAAAGACCACACGGTTGAAACAGTGCCCTCTTCCAAACCGGAACGTTCTCCTGAACATACGATTATCACGATTGCAAGGGAATACGGCAGCGGCGGCCGGGAGATTGGAGCAAAGGTTGCCAAAGCTCTCGGAATTCCTTTTTACGACAGAGAACTGATTGCCCTGGCCGCCAGAGAAAGCGGATTATCCCATCAATATGTAGCCTCTGCAGAGGAAGGGATCTCTCTGCGGGACGCCGCATGGGACTGGGCCGCCCAAAGCTACGGCAATTTTGAAACCCATCTTTTCAATACCGACAATTTAAATGAGGCAGACCGCCTCTATGAGGCCCAGAAACAGGTAATCCAGCAGATTGCCGAGAGTGGTTCCTGCGTCATCATCGGCCGGTGCGCCGACTACATCCTGAAAGAGGATCCTGGCTGTTTCCGCCTCTTCATCCACTCCACTTCAGAAGAGAAACGGCAGCGTATTCAGCAGGAATATGGGATTGCTCCAGAAAAGACGGAGGCTGCCATGAAGCAAAAAGACGGAGAGCGGGCCTTTCACCATAAACGTTATACCGGCCAGGTCTGGGGCTCTCCCTCCAACTACTATATGATCCTAAACAGCGGGCTTTTGGGAATCGACCGGTGTGCCGAACTCATTGTGGAGGGAAGCCGGCATTTCAAATCCTCATAATTTTTGTTTTTTTCAACAGAAAAAGCCGGTCCATTCTCTCCCGCCGCGGGTATTGAATCCGGGGGTTCCCGCCGACAAGAAGAACTCGATTTTCCTCTGCAGACTATGGTATTCTGGATATGCACCCTTAAATTCCCCTATTTAAAAAACAAGAGCTGCTGCAGAATCGCTGATTTCTCAATTATTCCACAGCAGCTCCAAATACAAAAATCAAATAAATAAAATTGCTTTTAAAGATGATAGCTTATCGGCCAAAAAGTTTTTGTTTCTATACTATATCAGCGCAGATTGTGCATATTTTTCACGGCTTCTCCGGTTCCCGAACCGCTGCATCCAGCCTCCCCATTGGTCCGCCGGGCCGGGTTTCAAAGTGGTATCGTTTCCCGTCAATCTCCTGCCAGTCAGTCATCATTTTTCCTTCGCCATCAAAATGATACCAGCCCGGCATTCCATTCCATATGATTTGGTACCACCTATCAGAAGCATAGCCAATTCCCGGTATATAGCATACCCAGAACACGGTTCCGTCGTCTTATGTCCTCATACTCTAATTTCCGCTGCAAACTCCGCCATTACAGGGAGAAACACTTCCCTCATCAGAATCCTCCGAGCTGGAGTGTGAATTAGAAGTTTCCTTATCCACAGCCTTCCAACTGTAAATCAAACGGAAGCTACCCATCTGGTTCCGTAAAATTTCAGTATTTCCATCTCTCAGCACAACGGAATTTCCAAAAATCTCTTTATCACCGACCTCCACGTTCCAGTACCCCTCCGCAGATGGCCGTTCCTGCGCATAAAAAATAAGTAGTTCGGTTCTGTCCCCGCCCTTGTCGGTAACGATGTCGTATGTCACATAGCAGACTCTGATATGGAACCGGAAACCTTGCTCCCGGTCTCCAGTTCCTCTATAAAATGTTTTGAGAACATCCAGCATGCCAAGGCTGTTTTTAAAAGGTAACAATCCTTATATTACCTTTTCTATAGCAAAACAGCAGACACTCTTTGTTACCGATGTAATCCAATATTACCTTTGTATTTCCAAAGAAAAATCGACATCTTTCGGCATCTATATCTCATCAATCGCCTTCCCAATATCATGCCTCATATACTTATTCCCAAATTCCACCCACTCCGCAGCCTTATAAGCATTTGCCCTGGCTTCCTTCAGGGTGTTACCTTTGGCCGTAACCCCCAGCACTCTTCCGCCGTTGGTCACAATATTGCCGTCCTTATCGAACTTGCTTCCGGCATGGAATACATAGTATCCGTCCTGTCCGTCAAACCGGTCCAGGCCCTCTATTTTATATCCCTTCTCATAATGCTCCGGATATCCATCCGATGCCAGAACCACACATACGGCTGCGTTATCTTCAAACTCCAGCTCTATCTGGTCCAGGGTGCCGTCCACACAGGCTTCGAACACATCCACGATGTCATTTTTCATCCTGGGCAGGACTACCTGGGTTTCCGGGTCACCGAATCTGGCATTGTATTCCAGCACTTTGGGGCCGTCTTTTGTCAGCATCAGCCCAAAGAATATGATTCCCTTAAACTCCCGTCCCTCAGCCTTCATGGCATCTACGGTGGGCTGGTACACATACTTCCGGCAGAACGCATCCACCTCGTCCGTATAGAACGGACTGGGTGAAAAGGTCCCCATGCCTCCTGTATTCAGTCCCTGGTCCCCGTCCTTTGCCCTCTTGTGGTCCTGGGCCGAGGTCATGATTTTAATGGTATTGCCATCCACAAAGGAGAGCACGGATACCTCCCTGCCTGTCATAAATTCTTCAATTACGATTCTGTCACCGGCAGAGCCAAACTGCTTGTCTAACATCAATGTCTTGACGCCTTCCTTAGCCTCTTCTCTGGTATTGCAGATAAGCACGCCTTTTCCCAGTGCCAGGCCGTCCGCCTTCAGAACAATGGGCATAGGGGCTGTCTCCAGATATGTAAGAGCTGCCTCCGGAGAATCAAATGTCTCATAAGCAGCAGAAGGAATATTGTACTTCTTCATCAAATCCTTGGAAAATGCCTTGGAAGCTTCCAGTATGGCGGCGTTTTTTCTGGGTCCGAACACACGGATGCCTGCATTTTCAAATGCATCCACTGCACCGGCTGCCAGCGGGTCATCCGGTCCTACCACCACCAAATCAATGGCCTGTTCCCTGGCAAATGCGACCAGCTTATCAAAGTCCATAACACCGATGTCAACACATTCAGCTACCTTGGCAATGCCTGCATTGCCGGGTGCGCAGTAAAGTTTGTCCACCTTTGGGCTCTGAGCTGCTTTCCATGCGATTGCATGCTCACGTCCGCCGCCGCCTACTATCAATACTTTCATGAAGTTCCTCCTTATTCTGAAAACATGCGCATATTATGTGCGCTACTGTCAAAGGGATGCCGGTACTATTGATGGTTGGCAATCATGTTGATTGCCCTGGGCAGAATGACCCACTCAGCCTGCTCCATAACCCTTCTCTGCAGGACCTCCGGGGTATCTCCTTCTTCCACTTCCACTGCCTTCTGAAGAATAATGGGACCGGTATCCATGCCTCCGTCTACATAATGAACCGTGGCCCCTGTCACCTTCACCCCTCTGGCCAGGGCTGCCTCATGGACCTTAAGCCCATAGTAGCCCACGCCGCAGAAGGAAGGTATAAGGGACGGATGGATATTAATAATACGTCCCTCGTATTTTTCGGTCATGGCCTTAGGAATCATCACCAGGAATCCGGCCAGTACAATCAAATCCAAATGATATTCATCTATTTTCGCGAGAAATGCCTGGTTAAATGCCTCCCTGGACGGAAATTGCCTGGGTGATATGCATACAGCCTCTATCCCGTGCTTCCTGGCCCTTTCAAGCGCGTAAGCACCCGGGTTATTGCTGATAACCACGGATACCTCTGCATTGGTAATCTCACCTTTGTCCATGGCATCCAGGATGGCCTGGAGATTGGTACCCCCGCCGGATACCAGTACACCCACTCTTAGCATAGGGACACACCCTTCTCTCCTTCTTCAACAGAGCCCACTATATAAGGAGCTTCCCCGGCTGCCTTCATGGCTTCCATGGTCTTCTCCACATCAGCAGGGTTAACGGCAACAATCATGCCCAGCCCCATATTATAGGTATTATACATCATCTTCTCTTCAATCTGTCCTTTTTCAGCCAGCAGCTTGAAAATAGGAGGAATGGGATAACTGTCCTTTTTAATAACAGCCTTAACGCCATCTTTTAACATACGCGGAATATTCTCATAAAATCCGCCGCCTGTGATATGGCTGCATGCCTTTATGGTAACTCCTGCTTCCTTCACATTTCTCAGGGCCTTTACATAAATTTTGGTGGGAGCAATCAGTGCCTCGCCCAGGGTGGTGCCCAGCTCGTCATAATATGTGCTCAGGCCTTCCTTTGTGAGTTCCTTCTCAAACACCTTGCGCACCAGTGAAAAACCATTACTGTGTACGCCGGAAGAAGCCATTCCAATCAGGACGTCCCCTGCACACAGGTTCTCTCCTGTAATCAGGTCCTTCTTATCAACAATTCCCACGGAAAATCCCGCCAAATCATACTCATCTTCCGGATAAAAACCTGGCATCTCTGCTGTTTCTCCGCCAATCAGGGCTGAACCGGACTGCCGGCATCCCTCAGCCACTCCCTTTACGATTGTAGCAATCTTCTCAGGAACATTCTTGCCGCAGGCAATATAATCCAGGAAAAACAGAGGCTCTCCGCCTGCACAGGCCACATCGTTAACGCACATTGCCACACAGTCAATTCCAACTGTGTCGTGCTTATCCATCAGAAATGCCAGCTTCAGCTTGGTTCCCACACCATCGGTGCCGGACAGCAGGGTAGGCTCCTCCATACCCTTGAATGCGGACATGGAAAATGCTCCTGAAAATCCGCCCAGACCGCCTAAAACCTCAGGACGCATGGTTCCCTTTACATATTCCTTCATCAATTCCACTGATTTATAGCCAGCCTCAATATCAACTCCGGCCTTCTTGTAATCCATCATGGTTTTTATCCTCTCTTTTTCTGATTTTCCCTTATATACGCGCTATTTCATCTGTGCAAGATATTCTTTATAGCCCACCTGCTCCAGCTTCTCAGCCTTTTTCACCACATCATTCTTCAGGCTTTCGGAGTACTCTTTCAGCTTTGCCAGCAGCTCTGCATCGGAAGTAGCCAGTATCTTTGCCGCCAGGATGCCGGCATTGGCGCCGCCATTGATGGCAACGGTTGCCACCGGGATACCGCTTGGCATCTGCACGATGGAATACAGGGAATCCACACCGCCCAGGTCAGATGTCTTCATAGGAATTCCAATAACCGGCATGGGGAAAATAGCCGCGCACATGCCGGGAAGATGCGCTGCCTTGCCCGCGCCTGCGATGATTACCTTAAATCCCTTTTCCTCTGCTGCTTTTGCCCAGTCAAAGAATACATCAGGCTCCCTGTGCGCGGAAATGATTGTCATCTCATAATCAATGCCCAGCTTGTCCAGAATCTCAGCTGCCTTTGCCATTATAGGCATATCAGAGTCGCTTCCCATTACAATTCCTACTTTTGCCATTATTCGTTCTCCTTTTCTAAAACTCATTATCCTTGTAGATAATTATTATTAGTTTATCTTATAAGTATCTTTATATAGCTTAATTCTACTTATAATCATAATACTAGGAAATGCTTATGCCGTCAATACAAAACTTGAAAAAAGTCTGCTGCATTTTCCATTGTTTTTTGTATGGTATTTGCACAAAAGCACCTGTCCCCCCTTACTTACAATTTATCTCCCAAACTGTACTGCACGAATAAATTCGTTAAAGTACTTGGTGCCTGCTAAAGTATGAATAAAAATATGCAAGGGAGCGCAGATATGGAGCCAGTGTGGTCCACAATGCATTCCCTTGCAAAATCCCTTTTTTTCTTCCGGTATCCTTTTTCTGTTTTTCTTATATCCTTACCTTATTCCTCATATACCCTTCCCCTGATGCCTCATGGCCTGTCAGAGTAATTTCAGACATTGTCTCAATCTTTGAAACCGGATACACGTTAATCCTTTCTGATTCACATTTTTTGTTCCATTAACAGCCGCTTATCTCCTATCTCTGACCATGACTGGCATTAATCATCGTGGTCATTGTCGTCGTGGTCGTCATCATCCCGGTCATTGTCATCCTGGTCATCATCATCCCGGTCGTCATCATCCCGCTCATCATCATCCCGCTCATCGTCATCCCGGTCATCATCATCCCGCTCATCATCATCCCAATCATTGTCATCCCGCTCATCATCCCGGTCATCGTCATCCCAGGCTCCCGCCGCATTGTCCCAGTCCACATCCACAATCTTACCGGTAGAGGCATTTACATCCACCTCAAGCTTCTTTCCCTTTACCAAAAATTCCATTTCATATACACCGTCATCCAAATCACATTCCTTATAGGTCACTTCATTTTCCTTCAGCCCTAATTCCTTTATAGCGATTTGCTTGGCTTCATTCTTACCTATATATACCTGGTCTGACTGTTTACCGTTATCCTTAAGTGTTATGGTAATATCAATACCGCGCCTGTTAACCACATCCCAAGCAGCATCTTCCATCTCCTTCATGAAGTCGGTTCTGGGATAAACAGACCCCTTTTCCGACTCAATAACCAGTTCCTTGTCATTTCTGTCTTGATGGACCCAGCCCTTATCATCCATGCGCTTGACCAGTTTCCGAACCGCTGTGTCGCAGTCCACACCATAAAAATCACCTGCTCCTTCCAATAACCTTCTTCCGTCCTGATTCATTCCCTTTGCCTCCAGGACCTCTCCTTCCCGGTCATAGGAAAGGGAGATTTTGGGACCTGCGCTGAGGAACACGCGTCCCCAGGTTTCTTCCTGAATCCTTGCTTCCTTACCGGAAGGCGCCCCTAATGCCGTGCTGCCTGCACCCGGTAAAGTAAAAGCCATGAAGCCTGCACATGCCAATATAGCTGCCTTTTTAATCCTCTTTGTCGTCATAATTGTTTTCCTCCTGTCTTCTATATGATTTATTTATCTACATTCATAGAATACGAAGGGCTAAACATGAAACCGGGGTAGAACAAAAAATAGTTCGTTTTTTTATTCTGTACTGAATTTCACCCTTACTGCTGTTTTTGCAGCCGTTTTCTCCTGCTGTTCTGCCGCCAGTTTTCCTGCTATTTTCCCCTTCCATTTTCCCATATCAAGTCCTCTGGCAAACCCCAGGTAATCTCCCATACAGAATCCAAACCGCCCATACAGAATCCAGACCGTCCATACAGAATCCAGGCCGCCAATGTTGACAAATATCTTTCTCTGTGATATAGTTGCCGCATTGTAATGAAGGAGAGGCAGTATGGGCTTTTATATATTAAATCAACCTCGGAAGAAAGAGAGCTCTGTACAATTCATACCGATGAAACATTGTACAGAGTACGGCGTATCTTATGCGCTTTTGTGATTTCATCGGGAAGCAGAGTAATAACCGGGAGGCAGAAGTGTAGGCTGCCGCTTGTTTGATTGCTCTTTTTCCCGTGGTTATCCGTGCATAAAAGGCTGTGGACAATGTTTTGTCCATGGCCTTTTGTAATGTGAGGAAATCTTTTTGATTTTTTATGGCAGAAGGCAGATGCATGATTTGCATCCACCTTCTGCCTATTTTTTTGCCCCGGATATCAGATGTACGATTTCCTCCCACGTTTCCTTCCACATTTGCTTTCATACGGCATTTACTGTCCATCCATGCGTTGCAGCACATTATCAAACATAAAAGGAGTATTTCAATTATGAGTTTATTAGACATAACAGGACTTTCCCATACTTATGGTGACAGCTGTCTTTACAGCGATTCTGACCTTTCCCTTAACCACGGGGAACATATGGGAATTGTGGGCCAGAACGGAACCGGCAAGAGTACGCTTATCAAAATTTGTACGGAACAGGTTACTCCTGATTCAGGACGTGTCGTCTGGCAGCCCGGCATTACCATTGGTTATCTGGACCAGTACGCTAATACCCATCATGGCATGACCATGGAGCGGTTTTTAAAAACATCCTTTGCCAGTCTGTATGAGCTTGAAACTAAAATGACAAAGCTTTATGATGAGGCGGCATCAGCCTGCAATATGGATGCGCTGAACCAGGCATCGCTGTATCAGGAGGAACTGGAGCGCAGCGGTTTTTATTCCATAGATACCCGTATTGCCCAGGTGGTTACAGGCCTGGGGCTGACAGCAATCGGTCTGTCCCGTCCGCTGGAAGACATGAGCGGAGGGCAGCGGGCCAAGGTCATCCTGGCCAAACTTCTTTTGGAAAAGCCGGATGTCCTTCTCCTGGATGAACCCACTAATTTTCTTGACAAGGAACATGTGGAATGGCTGGGCTGTTACCTTTCGACCACAGAAAATGCCTTTATGGTCGTTTCACACGACCATGCATTCCTGGAACGGATATGTACACGCATCTGTGATATAGACAACGGAAGGCTGACCAAATATTACGGCACCTATTCGGAATTTCTGAAAAAGAAAGCTTTTCTGCGTGAAAACCATATACGACAGTACAATGCACAGCAAAAACAAATCAGGCAAACAGAAGAATTTATACGAAAAAACATAGCCGGAAGAAAATCCCAGATGGCCCGCGGACGGCAAAAACAGCTGGACCGTATGGAAAAGCTGGAAGCCCTGGACCTAAAAGAAATCAAACCGGAATTTTATTTTCAATGCCTCCCCCTGACCAAATGCCTGCATTTGTCTGTAAAACGCCTGTCTATAGGATATGATTATCCAATCTTGTCCCATCTGGATTTCTCCGTCACAGGCGGACAGAAGGTGGTGGTTACGGGATTTAACGGCATCGGAAAATCCACCCTGCTGAAGACGCTGACAGAAAACCTGGCTCCTTTGTCCGGTATCTTCACGTTTTCACAACAGGTTACAATCGGATATTTTGACCAGGAGCTCGTCTGGGAAAATGATATGCTGACTCCTATACAGATTGTCTCCAACGCTTATCCGGAGCTTATACTCAAGAAGATACGCCGGCATCTTACACGCTGCGGGATTTTAAGCCGACAGGCCATGCAGCCCATGGGCACATTAAGCGGCGGCGAACAGGCAAAGGTCAAACTATGTCTGCTGACTCTTAGTCCCTGCAATTTTCTGATTATGGATGAGCCCACCAACCACCTGGATATTCAGGCGAAAGAAGCGCTGCAGACAGCCCTTAAGAGCTTTCCCGGAACCATACTGCTGGTTTCCCATGAGGAATCATTTTACCGCAGTTGGGCAGACCGTATCATACACATTGGTGACCATACTTCCCCTTAAATGTGCGGCAAACCTTTTTATTAATAATTAAAAGGCGGGGCCGGATGGAATACTAACACACAGTCCATCCGGCTCCGTCCTTCTTTTAGTTGTGCTGTAACCTTTATCTTCATTATATCTTCAAAAAAAATCTTATTAAAACATCTTTATGGAACAGAAGAATACAGGGTCTGTACATGATGTCAGACATGATGTCAGTCGTCATCGTCTTTATCATCATCCTCATCACTATCATCGTCGTCATCGCCATCGGAGTCCTCGTTATCAGAATCATCCTTATCAGAATCTTCGTGATTGGCATCATCCCGTTCCCTGCCATCTGCATCATCCGCATCATTATCCCTGCCGCCATCCGCATCACTGCGTTTTATCACCGTTTTATCATTTCCGGATTTATCCCTGCCCTTTTTTATATCATCCTCTCTGTTATCAGTATCCTCTTTGCCGGCATCGTCTTTATCATCATCTTTGTCTGCATCACCTTTGTCCGCATCATCTTTATCATCATCATCTTTATCATCATCGTCTTTGTCATCATCGTCTTCATCATCATCGCCTTTATCGTCATCATCTTTATCATCATCATCTTTGCCGGCATCGTCTTTATCATCACCTTTATCCGCATCCCTGCCGCCTTTATCCGAACCATCATCCGTGCCGCCCGCATCGCCTCTGCTGCCATCCGTCCCTTCCTTTATTCCCTCCGGAGGTACCCCGATGAATGCAGGCTTATCCCCTCCTGTTCCTCCCGGCATTCCTGCATCATGATGGGGGGAGGCTGCAGGAGTCCCGTCTTTGTTTAGACTCTCAACATGTATCTCCACCTGCATACGGTTCTTTAAAAGGGTATCCAGTCCTGTGCGGATGGCATCCGCCCGCTTTTCCTTCCAGCGTTCGCTGCCGCCCGAGGCAGCCACATACACAGACCCGCCCTCTGACAGATATCCCATTTCCATGGCCCGTTCCACCAGAAGTTCTGTCATGTATTCTGAATTCCTTCCCTTATATGATACCTGGTCAATGAGCTGTTTTCCGTCCTCATTTACACCTTCCAGACCAACCACGCGGTCCATATAGCTGACGGACATCCTTACATCCGGATTGATGCTTACCTCCACGGTGCCATAGGGCACCCTGTATGCGCCGTAGGCACCGCCTCCCAATACTGCCAGGCACAGGCAGGCAGCCGCTGCCAGAGGAACCAGCCGGAGCAGGACAGAAGCCCCCGGCATCTGTGCGGCAATTATCTCTCCTATCACCTGGCCCTCATGGTAACCCAGATTGGCAGCCTTTATCATTCTGCCCTGGTTATCAAGGACAATAACATATGCCGGATGGCATTCCATTACAAGATAGGTCATAGGGCTCCCTCCTTTCCCGGTGATATCTGGCACAGATGTCCGCGGATAATCTCATATCCGTTCGTGTAGGCCAGTAAAATGGCAACCAAATACGTCCGGTGCCGTTCCAGGGTCTTTCTGGATACGCCGGACAGCTCCGACAGTTCTGCGATGGGCAGTTTATGGCTCTGCATCAGGCGTTCCAGCAGCTTGGGATTCCTTTTGGCAGCATCCAGCACTTTATGGCATGCTTTAAGGGTGCGGTCCTGACGGGGGCAGTTATCTGCCACATCAGACAGGGTTATGCTGTATTCGGACAGGTTTCTTCGGAATTCCTCCAGCTCCTCCCTGGTGGATGTCCTCACATTCCACTGCTGGATTCCGTTTTTCTCATCAGGCGTCACTTCCCATAAGGCATGGGATTCCTCCTCCTGGCCTGCCGGAGCGTCAAAGGAAACCAGTCCCTGGTGGCGTCCCTCTTTCCTGATATAATCTATGAGCCGGCGGCGTATGGCCGTGGCGGCATATGGCAAAAATGCGCCTCTGCCCCTCTCGTATCCACGGACCGCTTCATAAAAGGCAAACATGGCCACACTAAGCTGGTCCTCCCTGCCCTGGACCGGCACACCCTGGGTAAAGCGGGCAGTCTCTGCCTGTATGAAATTCATATACTGGTCAATCAGACGGTCGGCAGCTTCCGGATTCTTCTTTGCCTCATAAACCAGATGGACTATCTGGTGCTCTTCCCCCAAGATATCACCTCCATTTAGTATAGAATACGCAGCCCCCTTTTCTGTTCCGGGGTCGCAGGAAGATTCATTGCTTTTTATTTAGTATAACAGAAAAAACCACTTGTTCCATCTGTAAATCGGATAGAACAAGTGATTTTTTCGCAAAAAAGAAGACACCATCCCATCCCGGAACAGTGTCTCCCTCAACTATCATCCAAACATTTTATCTACAGCCAATTCCATCCGGCCGGCTATCCGCCTCATCCAGCGCCTCATTCAGTTCCTCTGTGCCTTTCAGCACAAACCTGCCCTGACAGATAATATCAATCTGGCTCCCGTCGGCCCTTACAGCCTTTATATCCCCCAATTCCGAATAAGGAATCGTGATATCCGTGTGGCAGCTGAAATACGCCCTGGACATATCCGTCCTTCTGAGAAGAGATATCTCATTGTCCCTGGCTATGACCTCCCTGCCGTCCGGATTATACATGGGCGAATCCTCCGCAAAGCTGTAACAGGTATCACCCACCGCGAAATGGGGACCCATCTTCTCAGCTATGAGGATGGGCAGCTTGTCGCCGATGGAAAACCTTCTGGCCATGGCGTAAGCCGTGGTGTTGGTCCCAATTGCAAATTCTCCCAAAGGCAGCCAGTCATGGTTCCGCATAATAACCTGCTTCACCAGCGCCCGGTCCTGTATCAAGGCATCCCCGGCCATTCCGCCGTTCCCGGCGCCCCTGGCATCCCCGTCATCCCTGGCCGTTCCGGCATCCCCGCCAGCCTCAAAATTCCCGCAGGAATACTCCGTTACCCTGCCATCCTTAAACACCATGCGCAGGTTCCTGAACTGATAATCCTCCACATAGACATTCTTTACATGCAGCAAACCCTCTGTCCCCGCCAATACAGGGGACGTAAAAACCTCCCCCAGCGGAATGTTCACATCGGACACGCAGTTTTCAAAGTTGGTTTCCTTGGTCCTGTCCTTCAGCGGATGAAGGGCCACCTTCATGGATGTTTCATTGCCGTCACGGCCTGTTATGAGCACATGGTCGGCCTCATCCAGGGCCAGGATAATGCATTGCTGTATTTTCTGGTATTTCTCATAATCCAGTGTATTGATTCGGATGGTTTCCCTGAAAACCGCCTCAAAATCCGGCCCAATCTCAGGCTTCGGGAAAGCAATGATAGTAAAGCTGGTCTCGTCACCCGGCATATATTGATTCACAATCTGCCTGGACTCATTGGCATAGGCAACGGTCAGCGCCTCCTGATGGGCATTGAGGGCCAGCGCGGTCTTTTTATTCACCGGCGTAAAGCCTTCCTCACCAAATGTCTCCACCAAAGCAGGCCCTGCGCACCAGTCAGCTTCCTTCCTGTATGCTTCATAGGCAGACCGCAGGACAGCCAGTTTTCTCTCCTTAAAGGCATTGCCCATGTAAAGGGCGCTGTCATAACGGTGGTCATAATCATACTGTTTGTTGGGGGATGTACCGTAGTATCCCCTGCGGCCGTTGGCCCTGCGGTTCACAGACTCCACTGCCGCCCGGTAACAGATGGGCTCAAGCCCCATTTCCCGGAAATACTCCATTGCCCTTCGAATCATGCGCTCAAAGCCCAGCTGGAATTCCACCACAACGGTGCGCTTCTTCTTCAGGTCCCTGCCCATGACCTGGAACCCCTTCCTGAATCCTTCCGTATATGTGGATGCCATCCGGTCAATGGTCTCCTGGGGAAGACGGTTCATGAAAGAGGCCAGCTTTATCTCTGTCTCCGAAACGTATTCCCCGTAAGCATAGAGATACCGCAAATCCGTCAGGTCCTGCTTCATCACAATATCCGTTCCAAAGGAAAGGGCCGGGTCCAGTCCTTCCCGAATCCGCCAGTCCACGGTCACCTCCGCATAGTCGCTGACAAACCAGTACAGGGAATCCTTAATCAGCTGCTCCTGGGGCTCCTTCCTCCCTTCCTCCCATGCCTGGGCGAACAGGTTATATACCTCCAGAAACAGCTCGTTCAATATGGTGATATTCATAAGCCGCATTTCAAATGCATATACAATATCCGCCCGGATTTCCGTATAAAGAAAGGATAAAAGCTGGCCGTATCCGTCCCCCAGGACCTCCACCGCGTGGTCCGGATTGGCAAAGCTCTCTCCGTAATTTTCAGGCAGAATATCACGGTACAGGGCATGATTCTCCTTCTGCAGCGACTCCAATGCCGGAACAGCTTCATTCATTCCGCCTTTCCGGCTAAAGCCCGTGCCTTCCACCCGCTCCACCAGCCCTTCTATCTGGCCGATAAAGGCTGAAACCTTCTTAAAATAACAGCCGTAAGGCAGCTGCATCTCCTCTGTGTCCATGGACCGGATACGCTCCATGGACAATTCGTAACGCTCCCTTACGGCATCATTCTCTTCCTGTAATAAGATTCTGTAATCCATTTGCATCTACTCCCATCTATCTTACGATACCGGTTATGATAATCACAGCCCACACAATGACCAGCACAATGCTGATGCTGATTCCTATCTTAGCCAGTATGTAATTGCGGTCCTTTTCCATAAATGAGCGCACCCCGTACCACAGCCCCATAAGGGCTGCAGCAAGGCTGGAAAATCCATAGGCCCCTGTATTCAGACCTCCCTGGCCTGCCATTGCTACCGACAAATACATGCTGGCTGCACCCAACGCCAGTCCCAGCACCGCCAGTACCAGACAGTAATAGCTGTTTCTCGCAAAAGGATTCCTCACATACGATACTTTATCGCCAACCTGTCTCAACGTGAAAGCCTCCTTTTTCTCAATTTGCACCGGGTCCACTGCACCAGGCGGTAACAAAGATAGCCTGCGGCTGCCCCCAGGGTGTTGAGGAACATATCATCCACATCAAAGCTTCCCACCTTGAACACCAGCTGCAGCGTCTCCAGCATCAGGCTGAAAACAAAACCGAACATAACCGTGTTGTACCACTTCTTACTGCGTCTGCTGATAATGGGGAGAAAGAACCCAAAAGGCATAAAGGCCGCCACGTTTCCTATGATATTAATCATGAACAGTGTTGGCCCCAACACATCATAATGCCGGAAATACCGGGTGATTTCCTTAAAGGGCACCAGATTGTACTGGTACCCCCTGTCTGTGTCCGTACGCCCAAAGGACTCCGAAAAAAACATGAAATACGCCAGGAAACAGAGATACAATATAAATAATACCCATCCCAGCTTTTGACGCTTTGTTGTATTTCTTATCATTGTCAGCCCCGCTTACTAAAATTCAATCTCAGATTTTCGTTTCAGCAGCAAAGCTCCGTTTACAATGGAAATGATTCCAACCGTAAGGCCGGTCACTGCTATGATGACTCCCACCGCTATGCAGCCGGCCCCTGTGTTACGCATGGTCTTATACACTCTCTCCATATTCATCGCCTTTCTTCTTGGATACATCATTATGCCTGGGCTCCATACTGCTCGTAATAAGCGTCAATGGCTGCCTTTATCTGATGGTCGATGACTACCTTGCCATTTTTTTCTTTATTGTAGAGGTGCTCCACCACATCTGCCATGGATACAATGGCTGCTGTCGGGAAACCATATAAATCCTTAATCTCATCCAGGGCGCTCTTTGTGCCTTTGCCCCGCTCCATTCTGTTTAACGATACCATAAGTCCCTTGATTTCCACATTTCCCTGGGCCTTAATAATGGGGAAGGTCTCCTCAATGGATTTGCCGGAGGTTGTCACATCCTCGATGATGACTACCTTGTCCCCGTCTTTGATAGGGCTGCCCAAAAGGATGCCTGCATCGCCGTGGTCCTTAACCTCCTTGCGGTTGGAACAATAGCGGATATCCTTTCCGTACAGTTCGCTGATTGCCATGGTGGTTGCCACGCTTAAGGGTATTCCCTTATAAGCCGGCCCAAAGAGCACGTCAAAATCCAGTCCGAAATTGTCGTGTATGGCCTTTGCATAATACTCTCCCAATTTTCTCAGCTGGGTTCCGGTAACATAGCTTCCTGCATTCATGAAAAACGGGGACTTGCGTCCGCTCTTTAATGTGAAATCACCGAATTTGAGCACATTGCTCTCAACCATAAAATCTATGAATTCCTGCTTATAGTTTTCCATCTTCCTTAAACCTCCTGTATTTACGGGTCTTTTAACCTCTTACCTGCTTCTTTTGTTTCTGTCTTACCCGGCCCGGCCTTACCTGGCTGTTCCTACCTCACAGCCCCTATAAGGTCCCGGATATCCTCAATTCCGTACCTCTCCATGTAGGCCCGGATTCCATCCACAGTCTCCACCGTGGCATATGGGTTATGGAAATTGGCCGTGCCAATGGCAACCGCCGTGGCGCCTGCCAGTATGAATTCCAGGGCGTCGTCCGCATTCCTGATTCCTCCCATGCCGATAATAGGAACCTTCACTGCCTGGGCAGCCTGGTATACCATACGGACAGCCACCGGCTTGACAGCCGGACCGGACAGCCCTCCTGTCTTGTTGGCCAGCGCAAACGCCCTCTTATGAATATCAATCTTCATGCCTGTCAGGGTATTGATTAAAGAAATGGCATCTGCCCCGCCTGCCTCAGCCGCCCTGGCCATGACAGTGATGTCTGTCACGTTGGGACTGAGCTTCATGATGATGGGCTGCCTTGCATGGGCCTTTACCTCTCTGGTAATGGCCTCAACTGCCTTTGGGTCCTGGCCGAAAGCGATTCCGCCTTCCTTTACATTGGGACAGGATATATTGATTTCCAGCATGTCTGCCGGCTGGTCCCCCAGGCGCTCCACCACGTCAATATATTCTTCCGTGGTCTTTCCGCAGACATTGACCACGATTTTTGTATCATACTGTTTCAAAAAAGGAATATCCCTCTTTGTGAACACGTCAATGCCCGGATTCTGAAGGCCGATGGCATTGAGCATGCCGCCGTAGACTTCCGCTATCCTGGGAGTGGGATTGCCCGGCCACGGCACACTTGCCACGCCCTTGGTAACCACTGCGCCCAGACGGTTCAAATCCACGAATTCACTGTATTCCATGCCGGAGCCAAATGTGCCCGACGCTTCCATCACCGGATTCTTAAATTCCACACCGGCAATCTTTACACTCATATTCATCTAAACGGTACCTCGCTATCTTTCACCTATACATGCCGTGTCCTGCCGGACCTTCCCGCCTCCGGGCGCATTTCGCCGGACACATCCGGCCGGATGCTCTTACAGCTCAATCTCCTCTGCCCGGAACACCGGACCGTCCTTGCAGATACGTTTATTGTGTACCTGTGAATGGTCGTCCACCTCTTTGGACTGGCACACGCAGGCCAGACAGGCGCCCACGCCGCAGGCCATCTTCTCTTCCAGGGAAAGCCAGCACTCCAGCCCCTTCTCAGCCGCATATGCCTTCAGTGCGCGGAGCATGGGAGTAGGGCCGCAGGCGTAAATGATATCCGCCGTAAGGCCCTGTTCGCGGACAGCATCCAGTACATTGCCCCTGGTGCCGGAGCTGCCGTCCTCTGTGGCAGCATATACCGGACCGTATGCTTCAAATTCATCCTTTAAGAACATCTGGCTGTCCCTGTATCCCAGCACGGACTGGACCAGACCGCCCTCCCCGGCTGCATTCAGCCCATGAAGGGCTTTTGCCAGCTCTAACATAGGGGGAACGCCTATGCCTCCGCCTATCAGAAATGCCTTTTTGCCGGCTTTTAAGGGAAATCCATTGCCCAGGGGTCCCAGGACATCAATGGTATGGCCTGCCTTTAGTTCAGAAAACTCCTTTGTCCCTTCCCCTGCAATGCGGTATACCAGTCTCAGCTCCCCCTTTTCCTTATCAATGCCGCACAGGCTGATGGGGCGCGGAAGAAGCCTTGCCCCGTCTTTGGAATAAAGGGATACAAACTGGCCCGGAACCGCTGTCTCTGCTATCTCAGGCGCTTTTATCCTCATATCGTATATATCGGCAGCCAGCTGTTCCTGGAACGTGATGGCTGCTGTCATTTTTACTTTTGCCATAACATGAATCTCCTGTCTCTTACAGTACGCTGCCGATATCAGCAGCCATATCAATCACTGCCTGTCTGGAAGCCTCTCCGAAATGCTCCGGTCCAAAGTTCTTATACTTATCCTGTTTATAAGCTGCAATGATTCCTCTGGAGGAATTGACAATGGCTCCAAGTCCGTCCTGGTTGAAACAATGCTTAAGGTCAGCGGCAGTTCCTCCCTGGGCTCCGTATCCCGGTACCAGGAAGTAGGTGCGGGGCATGAGCTTTCTCAGAATCTTACTCATCTCAGGATAGGTGGCTCCCACCACAGCTCCCACATTGCTGTATTCACCGTCCATGCAGCCGGCTCCCCACTCTTCCACCTTGGCAGCCACCCACTCATACAGGGGCTTTCCGTCAATAAGGCGGTCCTGGAACTCACCGCTGGATGGGTTGGATGTCTTGACCAGGACAAAGAGTCCCTTGTCCTCGCTCTTGCACACATCCACAAAGGGCTTTACGCCGTCTGTTCCCAGATATGGGTTTACAGTCAGTATATCCACATTGAATCCGCTTAAGGACTTACTCCCCACCTGCACCCTGCCCAGATGGCCAGCTGCATAGGCAGCGGATGTGGAGCCGATATCGCCCCTTTTCGCATCGCCAATGACAATCAGCCCTTTTTCATGACAGTAATCCACGGTCTTCTTATATACCGTCAGTCCTTCAATTCCAAACTGCTCATACATGGCAATCTGCGGCTTTACAGCCGGAATCAGGTCAGATGTATGGTCAATAATTTCCTTATTAAACTGCCAGATGGCATCAGCTGCCCCCTCCAGTGTCTCTCCGTATGCATCCAGGGATTTTTTAACCACATGTTCCGGCACATAGGACAGCATGGGGTCCAGTCCTACGCAGATTGGGGCATTGGTTTTCTTTATTTTTTCAATTAACTGGCTTATCATAATGTTCTCCTTTGTTAAGAGTATTTTGCACCTTGCATAAATTCTTTCCCCATTTTAACATATAAAGCACCTTGTTTCAAGGAATGATATTCCAGTATTACAATTATTTTCGCAGGCCCCGCCTTCCCATAAAATACAAAAACCGCCGCGCAGGAACACATGATACAATATCAGTTCCTGTACGGCGGACATTTGATGCTGCTTCCGCGATGGCCGCCATCCCGGTTACAGCCATGCGCTTACCATCCAAAGTATTCTTTTACATTCCTGTAGCAGATGCCTTCTATCACATCCTTCAGGTATTTTTCACCGGAGAAATATTCCCCCCGTTCCACCAGCTCCCCCAGATAGCTGCAAAGGCAGCGGCGGTACAGCTCATGGCGCGGATAGCTTAAGAAACTTCTGGAGTCCGTAAGCATTCCAACGGACAGGCTCAGGGGATACAGGTTTCCCGCCCCATTAAACTGCCGCATAATGCCCCATGGCTGGTCATTAAACCACCAGGGAGCCCCCAACTGGACCTTTCCCCTTACCGCGCCGCCGCAGAAGCCTGCCGCCAGAATGGCAAATGGCTCCATCTGCGCCGGATTAAGGGGGTACAGAATGGTCTTTGGCAGCTCATCCAGCTCTGTCAGCCGGTCCAGTATATGCCCCACGGATTTTACGGCCGTGGAATCGTCCACGCAGTCAAAGCCGGTGGACGGCCCTATTTCCCTCACCTTTCTGTGATTGGCATCCAGATAGGTTCCGATGTGCAGCTGCATCACAAAGTTGTATTTTTTGTAAAGCTTTGCCATCTCAATGATAAATGCGGATTTATACCTGCTTATTTCTTTCCGTGATAAGTCCTCCCCCATCAATGCTTTCCGGAATACATCCTCCACCTGGTCCGCAGTGTAATCCTCCCACGCAATATCGGCAATGCCGTTGTCGCTGACCGTTGTTCCGAATTCCGCAAAGCAGGCTAGACGCTGTTCCAGGGCTCCCATCAGGGAGGGGAAATCCACGATTTCCTGCCCGGCTGCCCCTGACAGTATTTTTATATAATCCGGAAATGTCTTCCACTCGCAGTAAAATGCCTTGTCAGGGCGGAACGCTGTGAGTATGCGGGTTTTAAAGGCAGCAGCCTCCTTCATTTTCCAGTGGTATTCCAGGCTGTCCGCCGGGTCCTCCGTGGTGCTTAAAAGCTCCACCCCGGACCGTTCCATGCACCACCTGGGCGTCATGTGAAGCTCCCTGATTCTCTGGTTGGTTCGCCGGTAAATCTCCTCTGCATTGTCCGGCCCCAGGGGCTCCTCAATATCAAAATACCGTTTCAGCTCCAGGGCGCACCATATATAGAGGGGGTTGCCCGCAAGACAGGGCATAATCCGGGCAAATTCCATATATTTTTCATAGTAGCTCCTGCTGCCGGTAATATAGTCCTCACCAATTCCAAATGTACGCATAGCCCTCCATTTATAATGGTCATGGGCCAGCCACATTTCCCCCAAATCCTCAAACTCCCTGTTTTCATAGATTTCCCTGGCCACCAGATGGCAGTGGTAATCCACTATGGGCAGCTTCTCCGCATAGCTGTGGTACAGCCTGCTTCCCGTGGGGTTTGTCAAAAGAAGTTCCTCTGAAAAACAATCAGAACCCAATCAGAGCACCCCCATCCACAGGCAGACAGGTGCCTGATATGTATCCGGCCGCATCACTGCACAAAAACACAGCAGCCATGCCTATATCCGTCACGTTTCCCACCTTCTGCATGGGAATCCGTCCCAGGATTTTTCCAAGACGGACCGCGTCCCCGTCCGTGGCCTTGCGGAACATAGGCGTGTCAATCCATCCCGGGGCAATGGCATTGACCCGCACCCCGTAAGGACCCCCTTCTGTTGCCAGGGTGTGCACCAGGCCCAGATAGCCTGCCTTGGCCGTGGCATAACCCGCCACCTGGGGCTGGCCAATGTAGCTGGTCATGCTGGCCTGGAACAGGATGCTTCCCTTCCCCTGCTCCTTCATATGGGGAAATAATGCCTTTGTCAGTGCGAAAGCCCCTACCAGATGTACATTCAGCACATTGACGTAATCCTCCACCGTCATGTCCTCAATGTATTTCTTGCAGTGGTTTCCGGCATTGTTCACCAGGATGGACACAGGTCCCTGTTCCGCTATAATCCTGTCAGCCATCTCCCGGGTGTGGTCCGTGTCCGTGATGTCAAACTGGTAAAACACAGCCTTTCCCCCAAACTCCTTTAGGGCTTCCTGTCCCTGCTCCCGGCTCTCATAGCTGAGCACCGCCACCTTTGCCCCAGCGCCCACCATGCACCTGGTGATTGCAAGCCCCAGTCCGGTGGAGCCTCCTGTCACGATTGCAGTCTGTCCTTCTAACGAAAAATAACTACCTGTATCAAACATTGCCTATGCCTCCTGCGCATTTTTTAACTACGTCCCTGTCCTGATATTTATATGGTATGAAATACTCCTTATGGCCCAGCGCCTCGCTCTTGCTTTTTGTGCCGGAAGCCACCTCTGCCACCAGTCCAAGCAGGGCTTCTGCCATCTCATCCTGGGTGCAAAGCCCTTCCAGCACCGGTCCCGCGTCAAAGTCCATGTCCTCTTCCATGGCCTTATAGGTGGCTGAATTGCCCGTGATTTTAATGCAGGGGGAAACGGCAGAGCCCACCACATTTCCCCGGCCCGTTACCAGAAACACAATATGGCTGTGACAGGCAATCAAATCCATCAGTCCCTCGTTGTCATTGGGATTGGTGATTCCGAACTGCATCCAGTATGGGTCGGGCGTGGAATCTAACAGCCACAGACCGGGGTGGGGCGGCTTCATCCCCACCTTAAGGACTCCCTGTATGGGCCTGCTTCCGCTCTTAACAAGGGCGCCCATGCTCTTTTCCTCAATGGTGGACAGCCCTCCTGCAAAGTTGCCCGGGCTGACCGAATACTGGCGCACGGATTTACAGTATTCCAGGGCCTTATCGTATGTATCCCCTATCTCCTGCCTGGCTTTTTCATCTGCAGCCCGTCCCTCCAGCAGCTCCTTCAGACCGACGGCCTCCACGATTTCCTCAAAAACAGCGGTCCCTCCCATGTCGGTCAGCCGGTCGTACAACCGTCCCACCACCACATTTCCGGCCAGTCCGCTGGTGTAATCAGACCCCCCGCACTCTGCCCCTATGATTAAATCCCTGATTCCCATGGGCCTTCTCTTGGTTTCCTTCAGCTTTTCCCGCATCCGTCCCACGGCGGCCAGCCCCTTTTCAATGGTTTTCCTGGTTCCTCCCTCCTGCTGGATAAACATCCAGGCAGCTTCCTTTCCCTCTTTTCCGGCTATATCCGCCAGCCATTCCGGCTGCACATACTCGCATCCAAGACCTACGGTCAGAACAGCCCCCACATTGGGGTGGCGTATCAGGGCAATCAGAAGGCGCACCGCATATTCGTTATCCGTGCACCCGGAAAAACCAACCACCTCTGTTTCCGGGTCCCCTGCAAGTCTTACGATTTCCCTGGCCACAAAGGAAGCGCACTCCACGGTGTAGATGACCAGCACCTTGTTGCGGATTCCCATTGCGCCGTTATTCCTCACATAGCCCATCCAGCTGTATTCCTTCTTAAGGTTATCCATCCGCCTGCCTCCTACTCATATCTGGTATCCTTAGGCGCTCCGGTCATCACGTCCAGGTGGCTGGAACGCTCATCGTACACGCTGCGGATATTGTGAAGATGGACCCATTCTCCGGCCCTTATGTCCTTTACAGCCCTGGCAATGCGGACCCCGTATTTAATGATATCCTCCCCGGCCGCCATGTCCCGGAGAGCAATTTTATGGCCCTTTGGAATCTTCTGTACAGCCTCTGTCTCCGCCCTGCACACATCGCCCAGAAGCCTTACCGGACCGGGAGGCAGCTCCTCCAGAGCCGTGGCCACATTGTCTATTTCTTCAATCTGAAATGCCCGCTGTCTTATCTCCATTGTTTCATCCATCCGGCTGCTGTCCCCCTCCTCTACAAAATACCGAATTTTGCAAATGCATCCGTAGCGCTCATGCCTTCCTCGATGGCCTTCCTCACGGTCTTTTCCCCGGCAGCCTTTTCCAGGGCTTTCTCCAGTACCTGGTCCGCTGCTTCTTTTGGAATAACCAGGACGCCGTCCACATCTCCGAAAATCAAATCCCCGTCGTGAATCCTCACCTGCCCTATCTCGATATCGCACCGAAAATCCACTACCTGGGTGCGGACGCTGGAATCCTGGGCATAGCAGCCGCAGGAAAACACAGGCCAGTTCTGGGACAGCACCTGGGGCGTATCCCTGTGCCACCCGTTTACAACAGCGCCGGCCGCCTTCCTGGTCCTGGCCGTGGCGGTCAGAAGTTCCCCCCAGTAGGCGCAGCGTTTGGTTCCGCCGGAAGCAATGTATATCTCGTTTTCCTCCAGCTGGTCCAGCGCCTCTGTCAAAAACCCAAAGGGCTTTTTCTGGGGGCCGTACACATCTGTCATCAGCACGGTCATGGCCTTTCCCGCCAGCTTCATATCCTCCCGCAGGGGACGGATATCCTGGGGCAGAAACTGGTGATAATATCCCAGTCCGTCCAGTATGTCGCCTACCACGGGCGTGTAGAGTTTTTCCTTCATCAGGGCAAATTTCTCATGTTCATCATTCCACAGCTTCATTCTATTTCCTCCTATTTAACTGCAGCCGTGCAGCTGCGCACCCACGCCTCCGCGCACTGGCAGCCCTGCGCAGCCTCCCTCTGTCAATAACCGAAACTCAGCGCTCCGCCGTCCACAGCGAAATCCTGGCCCGTTATATACTCCGACTCATCCGACACCAGGAACTTTACCATGGCGCCGATATCCCTGGGATTCCCGAAGCAATGGACCGGCATCCGGGCCAGTATTTTCTGCCTCCGTTCCTCGTCCATGACCCTGCGGCTCATCTCCGACGGAAACCACCCCGGCGCTACCGAGTTTACATTGATATCATCCTGAGCCCATTCCACCGCCAGCCCCCTTGTCATGGACAGCACGGCTCCCTTGCTGGTGCAGTAGGGCACCACCTCCGAGAATCCCAGATGGGCTGCCATGGAAGTGATGTTCACGATTCTGCCCCTGCGAGGCGACTGCCTGAGGTAGGGGTAGCACAGGGTGCAAAGCTTAAATACGCTGCTTACATTTACCCGGAGCACTGTTTCAAAGTCCCCGTCCGACACATCCTGGGCCAGACTCTTCACTGTGATTCCCGCGTTATTTACCAGGAAATCAATGCCGTGTTCACGGCCTATTTCTTCTGTTATCTTCTCCATCGCCTTATAATCGCTTACATCTGCCGCCATATGAATGACCCGTTCATGGCTGGCTCCGCCATCCGCCTTAGGCCTGCCGCTCCGGCTTACGGCGTATACCGCAGCCCCTGCCTCCGCCAGAACATTGGCCGTGGCAAACCCAAGCCCGCTGGAGCCGCCTGTAATGATTCCTGTTTTTCCCGCCAATTCCATCATTCAAATACCTCCGTCCGGTAGGAGACGCAATTCCGTTCAATCAGCTCCCAATCCAGCTCCCCGCCGATTCCCGGCTTATCAGGAACCGTAATCATGCCTTTATCATCAATGGGAAGAAGTCCTTTCATGGGAAACATGAAATCCTCCTCCGGCACAAAGTACTCAAAATATCTGCAGTTGCGTATGGCGCAGGAAACATGGAGGTTGACCAGGTCCATGTAATTCATGGTCGTGGTATGAATCTCGCACTGCATTCCAAAGCTTTCCGCCAGATGGGCGATTTTCAGGGTTCCGGTGACGCCGCATTTCCATGATACGTCCGCCCTTACAATATCCGCCGCCTTCTGGTTAATGACCTGGGCCACGCCCCAGTGGCAGCCTCTGGTTGTCTCCGTGGCGGCAATGGGGATATCCAGGGCAGAGCACAGCTGGGTATATTTATTCAGTTCAAAATCACGGAAAGGCTCTTCCAGCCATTCATATCCCAGCTTTTCCAGATGCCTTCCCACCCGGATTGCCTCTTCCAGGGTATATTCCGCCACAGGGTCGCTCATAAGCTTCATGTCCGGCCCCACTGCCTTGCGTATGTTCTCATGGATTTCCATATCCAGCTCACAGGGACCGGAGGGATGGGCCTTATAGCAGTTGATTCCCCTGGATTTGTAGTAAAGGGCTTCCCGCACATATTCCTCCGGGTCCTCATGGAACAGGCCGCTGGCATACACGGGCAGGGTCTGCCGGTAAGCGCCAATGTATTGATAGAGAGGCAGTCCTGCTGCCTTGGCGCAGATGTCCCACAGGGCCGCATCCACCGGCCCCGGCAGATAGACAGGGAAAAATGTGAGGTGGCGGTCAATGTTCCACAGCTCATGCCATATCCTTTCCCGGTCATAGGGGGATGCGCCCAGAACCACCGGGGCAATGTTATCGTGGAGATAGGTTTCCGTCACCCGTCCCGACCGCGCTGCCAGGGCTGTTGCGATTCCCTCGATTCCGTTATCCGTGGTCAGTTTAAGCACTACCACATCCCAGTCCATGCTGCTCTTGCCCTTGCGCTTTTCATCAAACAGGCATTTGCTGCGTTTTACCCACCAGGTCTCAAATTTAATGATTTTCATGCGCTGTCTCCTATCCTTTCACTGCCCCTGCCATGATTCCCTTGATGAAATATTTCTGCATGGACAAAAAAATTGCCAGCACAGGAATCAGGGACAGGATAATGGTTGCTGTTAATGTACCGTACTGCCAAGAGGCCGCTTCATCCCGCAGAAAGGTAATACCCACTGCAAGGGTCTGGGACTTAGCCGTGGTGCACAGGGTTCTGGCATAGGTAAATTCTCCCCACACCGAAATAAACGTCATGATGATGACCGTGGCAATGCCAGGCTTCACAATGGGAAGCATTACGCGGCTGAAGGTCTGCCACTGGCCCGCCCCGTCTATCCTGGCTGCCTCCATCATCTCATTGGGAACACCGTTAAACTGCCCCCTCATAATGAACACGGACATGGGCAGGTTGGTGGCGATATACGGAAGTATGAGTCCCAGTCTGGTATCAATCAAATCAAAACGCGACTGCATAATATAAATCGGTATCAGATAAATGACATAGGGCAGCGTAATGATTAACAGAACAAAGCCCAGAAACAGGTCCCTGCCCCAATACTGGAACTTGGAAAATGAATATCCCAGTGTGGCTGCAAACAGCACATTGAACAGCACGCTCCAGAAGGACACCACAACGGAATTGGAGAAATACTTAAAGAAATTTCCCAGCTTTGTAAAAATGCCTGTATAGTGCCCTGCATAGGGATTAACAGGAAGAAAAGTAAGGACTGACGAGTATATCTCTTCATCCGGTTTCAGCGAGGTAAGCATCGTCCATATGAAAGGGATGATAAAGATAAAGGATATGATGAGCAGCAGTATGAACACGGTTATATTGCCTGCATTTTTCTTAATATTCATACCCTGTTCCTCCTTTGTCCTGTCTTTTTCCGCTTCACTTCATCCTCATCCTTTGTCCTGTTGATGTAAAGATTGATACATGACAAAATCAGGATAACGGCTCCCATAAAATAACCGATGGCAGACGCATAGCCCATTTCATAATATTTAAACGCGTTCATCCATGTATACTGGTAAAGAACCAGGGTGGATGTGCCCGGTCCTCCGTTTGTCATGACAAATGGCTGTTCAAATACCTTCACGGACTGGATGATGGCCCACAGGCCGCAGATTACATAGCTTTCCTTCAGATTCGGCAGAATAATCCTGAAAATCCTCTGGAATGCGTTGGCTCCGTCTATCTTGGCGGATTCAATGATGTCCGACGGAATGCCTGCAAGACCTGCCATGAAAAAGATTACAAGCATCCCCATATTTTTCCACAAGCTGACTATCACTATGGAAAACATGGCCCACTTTCCCTCTCCCAGCCAGTTATGGGCCCAGGAATCCAGGTGCAGCACCTCCCTGAGCACGCTGTTGAGAAGGCCGTACTGATTATTTAAAATCCACTGGAAAATAATACCGGTCAGGGACAGCGGAACCACCATGGACACGAATACGCAGGTCCGGAATACTCCCGATCCCCTGACGCCCTTATCCAGAAGCATGGCAATTATCAGGGAGATAATCATGATGGACGGGAAAAACAGCAGTGAGAATACCACTGTGTTTTTCAGCGAATCCATAAAGTACGCATCCGTAAACATCTTTGCAAAATTAGAAAGGCCTGCAAATACCGGTTTTTTATCAAACGCAAAATTGTAATTGGTAAAGCTCAGGTAAAGCGAGCGCACCAGGGGATATCCCATGTAAACAGCCACAAATATAACCCCCGGAGCGGCAAATGCATAGCCGGGCAGCATCTTTTTCAGCTGTACGCCCACACTTCTTTTATTCCCCATATTCCACCTCATCCTAATTCATCTGGAACCAGCAGGAAAACCGGCCAATGGTAATGCTGTCATTGGACCGGCCTGCTGACTGATTTTATTTGTTCATTCCTGTACTCAGGTCAATGGTCGTCATGAACTTACTCATATTGGCAGAAAAATCATCTACCGTGGAATCCCCTGAGAGCATCTTCTGAAGCTCTATCTGCATATTGGTATCCAGCTTTGTGTAATCCTTGTACAGCGGAGGGGTGGTTGCTTTTTCCGTAAAATCAAGAACAGTTGGCCAATATGGGTTATCCAGCTCCTCATAGTGGGCCTTCATGGGCGACATTTTGCCGTAGGAGTTCATGGAGTCTGTCTGGAACTGTTCCTGGAGCAGCTTATCCTGAATGAACTTAATGGCCAGCTCCTGATTTTCAGATGCCTTTGGAATCACAGCGCCGTGTATGTAAGAAACAGAACCATTGGCGTCAGTGCCCGGTATGGGCATAACGCCCACATTCTCCGCCCCCAGAAGTTCTCCGGCCTCAATCCACCTGGAAGCCGGAGCAATGTGCATGGCCACTCTTCCCGCTTTAAAGTTTGTCCTGTTGGCGTCAGCGTCCGCAAATACATCTGTGGTGGTGTATCCGTCCCTTACCAAATCCTGCCATACCTGGAGCATGTTCTTCACAGGCCCGGCCGTGAAATTCAGCGTGTTGCCGTCCGCTTCGTACAGACTTGCATTGGTTCCCATGATACATGCGTCGTATGCCTTTACCGCCATGTTATTGCCCCAGTCAATGGCCAGGCCGGTCTGCCCGTCCTTTGTCAGGTTCTTTGCGTATTCATACATCTCATTCCAGTCTGCCGGTGCAATGACAGAGCCGTCCTCCGCTATGTAGCCGGCCTCCTCCATCATGGGAATGTTCACCACGCAGCCCAGGACCTCACCCAGCAGCGGAATCATGTACTGTACCCCGTCTGCATTTCCGCTTTCCAGAAATGAATCAATGAACTTATCCCTGGTATAATCCCCGTTAAAGAAATTTTCGTCCGTAAACTCCACCACGTAATCATTGGCAGCATAAGGAACTGTCTCGGAACGGTCGCCTCCCAAGGCCAAATCGCAGTTTGTCTTTCCCTGGGACCACTCCAGCATGCTGGAGGTCACGTCCACATTGTCCACCTGGTTATAGACTACTTTCACGCCCGGATTCTCTTCCTCAAATTCCTTTGCAATCCTCTCAAAATCATACTTTCCCATCATCCACGCCTGAACCGTTACCCGCAGGGTCTGCTGGCCTCCCGCCTCCTTTGTGCCGCTGTCAGAGGACTTCTCCGCCGCGGTTCCCGAGCCGGATGAGGAAGAACCGCAGCCCCACAGTACGGATGATGCCATGACGGCTGCCAGTGCCAGAGAATATGCTTTCCTTGTTTTCATAGTAAACCTCCTGATACTTTTTAGTGAAACGTTTCCCTTATCGTGTTCTTATCTTACTATATAATTCGAAGGGTGTCAAGATATCAAAGGGGATTATTTTGTCATTATTGCATAATTTAAGAGTAGTTTTTTGCTATTCTATTGTGTTATTAACATGTTTTTAACAGGTCTGTCCGGCGAGGCAGATGCAGCGCATGTCTATTTTGTCGAATCATTTGTCGAAGTAACGTTTCCCTATTTTTGTGAAAATATCATAAACCTCAAACGCAAAAAAACGGCCGCCCCAACCGGGAAGCCGTTCAGCCTTACAGTCAATATGAAATTCGTATGGAACTCAGGTCCGCATGTACTGCATATCCTTTATATTTTCCCAATAATAGTTTACATTGCTCTTAAATATCAGTACTATCTCCACCCTGCGTACCTTTTCCGCCGGCTCTTTGTCCATAAGCAGGTACTCATAAAGCATCTTGATAGCAAGATAAGCCTGTTTATAGGGGTCCTTGAACACAAGGTTGGTGAAGGTGCCCTCCTTTAAGGCCCTCACGGTCTCATCAAACACATCGCTTGCAATGACTGGAATCTTACCTGCCTGCCCGCTTTTCTTAAGTGCCCGGTACAGGACGGCGCTCCCCCTGGAAAACACACAGCAAATCAGGTCCGGAGGACGATTCTCCAGAATATCCTGTACGGTTTTATCCAGATGGTCCAGTTCATAATAGCCGTATAAATCCTCAATGGAGCATTCCTTTTTTTCCTGTCTCATATATTCATGGAACCCTTTTGCCACCAGATAATGGGAATCCTTATAGGGGTCCCCGGTCATCAGGAGAATACGTTTTCCCCCGGCCAATAGATTGCATGCCTGCTCCGCCATCAGCTGTCCAGCCGCGTAATAGTCCCCTACCACGGTTCCCAGATGGCCGCACCGGTCCTGGTCTTCCGTCACAAAGACCACGGGCATTCCTTTCTCCGTGAAATACCGGACCGCGCAGATTCCCTTTTCGTCTCCCGGCGGAACCGTCAGAATGCCATCCAGCTCCTCCCCGTTCTTCACCCTTTCGCACAAATCTTCCAGGGTCCGGGAAAGCGCTCCCTTTTCATAGGCAAGCTCCTGAATCTCCAGGTTATATTCGCTCTGCTCCGCCAGATATCTTCTGTACCCCTGCCAGATATAGCTGTAGAAATATTTGCTGTCCTGGTCCAGCCCGGGCAGGCATACTGCTATTTTCATATGTTTCCGTTTCAGCATGGAAGCCATGGCGTTCAGCCTGTAGCCGTTTTTCTCTGCATAGGATACTATTTTTTTCCTGGTGGCCTCACTCACTCCGGGCTTTCCGTAAATTGCTTTATGGATTGTATTAAGGGACACATTAAAATGCTGTGCCATATCCTTCATGGTTATCTGTGATTTCATGTGGTTTTCCTCGTTTTCTCAACAGGTCAGATTATAGTTAAAACAAACCTTAAGATATATCTTATACAATCCTCCGCTTTTTTTCAAGTCTGGCGGCAGCAAATCTGTTTTTATTCCATCTGCATCAGACATCCCATGAAAAGAGGAAAATTCTGTCTGGTATCTATAATCATATAGAAAAACGGCCTGTCAAGGAAAACCTCCTTTGGTTCCTCCGTCCGTATGGCGCTGCCTTCCGTCATTTCAACGGCTGTCACTGCCCCTGCCTTTGTTCCCTTTTCATCCACATCAATCCTGGTCTTATGAATCACTTTGCTTATATAAATATTTCCATTATCCCAATGGGCCATGGATGAAAAATCTGCATTCCTGCTGTCAAATGCATCCTTCATGCCTGATTCCATCAGGGACTGGTTGAGAACCACACTGTATTCCACCGTAAATCCTGGAATCCTGGCATAGACGGTTTTATTCCGGAATTGTCCCAGAAGGTCTGTCAGCCCGTCTTCCTTTACCTTCTCCAGAAGTTCGTCCATCTCCACCCCCTCATTGGGCAGGATGGCGGCAAAGGCATACGTGCTGTCCCCGTATGGTTTCATGAATCCGGTCCCGTACGCAGTCTCGAGATAGGCTGCCTCCGTGGAATACATGAACTTTGCAGGCTGCAGCTCTCCGTTTTCCCCGCGGAACTTCCCTTGGTGTATCTGGTCCTTTTCATAGATTTTCTGCCATTCCCCGTCAAAGGACAGCGCATTGACCAGATACATAACAGCATCCCGGGGCGGCGCTTCCTCCATCAGCTTCTGAATCATACCGTTGGTTTCCCTCCTGACCCAATTGTTGATGTCATCCTTTGTGCCTGTGTCAAAGGGGGCTTCAAATATGGACGCATGATAGTAATTCCTGCTGGTTTTAAGAAAATCCTGATTTATGGTCAGGCTGCCGCTGTCCCTGAACCATATGGAATTGGCTATATTGACCTTGTGCTTTTCATTGTCAGGCATGGCATCCGTATATGCCTTCAGATAATCATTGAGGACAGCTGCGTCCGTACCCATCATCTGTTCCATTTCCATGCGCGTGTCCCCCTCTGCCCCATTTGCAGTCATCCCCAGGGCTGAAACAATGGAAAGGGGCGAAATCAGGCAATTGTCCTTGGACAGATTTTCCTGCATCAGCTCCAGGGAAAATTCCGTAAGTTCTTTTCTGGGATTTATGGGTTCATAGGATGAATCCATAATATCTGCTGTAACCACTTTTTCCTCCGGCAGGTTCCCTGTAAGCTCCCGGGCGCCCTGATGGAGACGGTTCGAAGCGCATCCGGTTGTGAGTACGGACAGGAAAATGACGGCCCCAAGCCATGCGCCTGCTGAATGATTCTTCTTGGTTTTTCTTGACTGTTTCATGTTTTCCCTCCCAATATAATGGCTGCGTCAGAGATTAGGTCTTTGCATTGCTTCAGAGCCAGAACGGGTATGCAGCATACTGAATTTCCAAGCCCAACGGAAAGCCTACGATAACTTTACCATATCCTGCCACGTTTTACTTTAATCCCTGCTTACGGTTCTATGTTTTTTCGCTGAAGTTCTTAAGGGGTTTCTGTTCGTCCGATTAATCGGCTGAAAATAATTTACGGCATAAAAGGCGCTGCCTATGGTTGCAATGATTGCAGCAATACGGCAGCACCTTCTGGCGTAGTTTGACTTATTTAGGTGGTTTGGCATCCAAAGCCATTCTTCTCATTGCCGGAGCCGTGTCCTTTACTCACGGGACTACTTCCTTTTATAGCCGGCTTCTTCATTTCCGGAGCTGTTTTCTTCACTCCCTGAACCGTTCCCCTCACTTTCCGGACTGTTTCCTCCATTTCCAGAACCGTTCCCTTCATTTTCAGAGCCGCCTCCTTCACTTCCAGAGCCGTTCCCTTCATTTCCTGAACCGTCCCCTTCATTTCCTGAACCGTTCCCTTCACTTCCAGAGCCGTTCCCTTCATTTCCAGAGCCGTTCTCTCCAGTTCCAGAACCGTCCCATTCATTTTCTGAACCGTTCCCTTCACTCCCAGAGCTGTTCCCTTCATTTCCTGAACCGTTCTCTTCATTTCCAGAGCCGTTCTCTTCATTTCCTGAACCATTCTCCTTATTTCCTGAACCGTTCTCTTCATTTCCGGAGCCATTCCCTTCACTTTCTGAACCGTTCTCTCCATTTCCTGAGCCATTCCCTTCACTTCCAGAACCGTTCTCTCCATTTCCGGAACCGTTCCCCGTATCCCCGGAACCGCCATCCTCAGTTCCGGAACCGTTCTCCGCGTCCCCGGAACCGCTGTTTCCGCCATCAGGCTTCACGTTTCCGGTTCCATCCTTTCCATTTTCAGCCTCAGCCTCAGCATTTTCAGGCACAGAATCAATCACTGTGTCTTCTGCCGGTTTCTGTACGGCTACCGGTATTTCTACCGGTGATTTGGCCTTTTCCTTCTCTTCCGCCGTGACAATGAGAAGTTTATCTTCATACCCTTCTGCATGCAGGGTCAGCTCATATATCCCGGCTGCTTTGAATTCACTGTATGTAAATCCTTTTGACCAGAATCCGCTGACTGCCAAATCCCCTGCTTCTATTTCAGTGCTATCGCCCTCATATTCCACTGTCATTCCGGTGAATGCATTCAAATATGTTTCCTCGCCGTAATCCGAAAGAAGAATTTTCACCCTTCCGCCCTCTGTTATGCTGATTTCATCCACAATGCCGTTGCCGTACGCAGTGTCGTCTATTCCCACACAAGGCGGAACCTCTTTTTCAACATCCCCATTTCCGGGCACGGTCACAACCAGGACCTTGTCCTCATATCCTTCTGCATGCAGCGTTAATTCATATGTCCCGCTTTCCTCAAATGAATCCCATATGAAATATTTACCCATAAAACCTTCAATCCCAAGGCTGTCCCTGTGGTATGCCCAATCCTCGTCCCCATGATGCAGTGTCATGCCTGTAAAGGCATTCAGATATGCTTCGTCACTCCAGTCAGACAGATTAATCTGTACCTTCTGACCTGCTTCTATCTCCGCTTGATCCAGAACGCCATGGCCGTATACATTGTTATCAATGCCAACATAAGACGGGGCCTCTTTCTCCGCTAATACAGCATCCCTGATTTCAGTACTCAGAACCTTATCCAGGTACCCCTCTGCCTGAATTGTAATAACATATGTACCTGGCTGCTGAAAATAACTGCCCGGAATCTCGTACTCATTTTTATCCCAGTTAGTAAAATGATTTCCTTCCACAGGAATGCCATTTACCAATACCGCCGTCATCTTCTCTCCGTAAGGCGAGATGGCAGATGTTCCCGCATCCAAGGAAATGGTGACAGGCTCACCAGGCTTGCAGGTCTGGTCTGGAGACAGTTTTACATATTCAGGTGCCGGAGCGCCTGTCTGGTCCAAAATCTCCAGCTGGGATAATCTGAACTGAAGTATATCATCATTAAACCCGCTGGCGGACAGGATTACCGTGTATAAGCCGTCCTGGCTGTCCTGACTGAACAGCTTACTTCTCAGGGTGAGGATATTCTCGGTCAGATGGTAATCTCCGTTCCTGCCGCCCACTTGTGAATCCGTAAACAGGGATGTTCCGTTGAGGGATACACCTGTCAATGCAGACGCATGTTCAGAGGCAAGTCCGGAAATCACCACATTTCCATCCTTATCCCTGACAATCTCATAACTGCCTGTGTTTTCCTTTGTGATTCTCACCTTCACCGATGCAGGTGCATAGCCGTCCCCATATATGGTAAGTGTGTGTTCCCCATTTCCAAGAGGCGCATTTACCTTCACGGTAATGGTATTATCCTCCCGGCTGACTGTAAAATCTTCCGGTGATACAGGTGCATAGCCGTTCGCAGTCATCCCCTGAATCTTATCCGGCCAATCCCTGTTTCTTTCATCCGGCGTATACCTGATTACAATATCCTGACCCTCATATACCAGGTCAGCTGCCAGGGCCGGAGCCGGTATGCCGGTGGCATCCATGAAACGGTATGTCTCTCCCAGCAATCCATCCTCCAGCATGTTTTTCACATCATACGGACGGTTCACATACACCGCACCGGACGGCGGATTGCTGTAAACAGATTGGAATGTGCGGTATCCGCTTCCCTGAATGCCGCAATGGTTCTTAAAGTATGTATAATCAACCAGTTTATCCTGTCCGTCCTTGCAGAAAGCCCCATCCTTACCCAGTGAGTTCCACCAGCTTATGACCTCTGAGGACTCTGGGGTAGGCATTTCCACTGCTGCCAATATCTTTGCGTTGGCCACCAGGTCAAATTCAAATATAATGTTGCCGCGGATAGCAAGTCCAGAGCTGCCGCCGGAACTGCTGCCGGAACCGCCGCTGCCCGTACCCGGATTGATGCTGGCAGAGGACACTGCATCCAGTCCATAATCTGCAGTACTTAAAATCCGTTCATTGGAATATGTCTCCAGCTGGCTTTCATCACCGCCCCATACCGGATTCTGCTGGCCCGGAAGGGCTGTCTCCAGCACAAAGGTCTTGATATAATCTTCAAACCCGTCCGCTTTAATGACCAGTTCATGGCTTCCCGGCGTCAGCCTGGCGTGGCATTCATTTTCCAGGCGCACCATCCCTGACACCACATGGTAATCCACACAACCGCCTTCCAGCAGGGTTCCGTCCAGATACACCGCATAAATGGGGTTGGTTACCGCATAATTGAATTCCTTCAGCTCAAACAGTAAATCCTGTCCGGCCAGATACTGGAAATCGCCGTTCAGCACCAGGTCCCCTGCCTTGCGTATGGTTTCAATGGTAGTGCGCATATCAGGATAACCCTGGGACTTAATGACAAGATCGTGTTTCTGATTCCGTCCGTCAATGGCCCGACTGGTACCCACAATCTCAATGCTTCCGTTTCTGACCCTGAACTCCAAATCAGCTCTTCCCTCCGCAGACATTCCATAATCTTTCTGCACCTTATAAATATGGCTCAGCCACTCCCTGGCATAATCCGTGTCCTCAACTTTAATGGTTATATCCTCTCCTACCAGAGTCCTTTGGGAATACATTCTTACAGATTCCGCAACATCAGCATCCCCATTTCCCCCGCCGGTGGCAAAGGTGGATTTTCCCGGGTTCATCCTTGGGTTGCCGTCCATATCGTAATTTGTCAGGAAATAGTCAAAATAATCTACGGGACCGGAAGCCAGTACGTATTCCGGTGATTCACCTTCAATGACTCCTGTAAATGGATTTGCGCCCTGCCCAATCCGTACGGTCTGCTTCAGTTCCTCATCTGTTCTGGAAACAGCTGTAACCTCTGACAGCTCTGTGGGATTAACCTCGAATTTCACAATAGTCTGCTCATCATTGACAGGGGAGGGGACAAAGCTGTGTCCGTTCAGGGTGAAATCATAATCGTCCCCGTTTCCCTGCTGCAAGGTCAGAACCCCGTAATAGACCTGCTCTATATTCATGACACCGCTCTTGGATATATAGAATATATCCTGTTGCTCCGGTGGATTCTCCTGTCCGTCATCTGTGCCTGAACTGCCTGCGGATGAATTACCGCCTGAAGGTGAACCGTCCCCCGAGGACGAGCCGTCCCCGGAAGACGAGCCGTCCCCGGAAGATGTGCCGCCCCCGGAAGATGAACCGCCCCCGGAGGAAGATGAACCGCCCCCTGAGGATGAACCGCCCCCGGAAGATGAACCGCCCCCTGAGGATAAGCCGCTCCCTGAGGATGAGCCGCTCCCTGAGGACGAGCCGCTCCCTGAGGACGAGCCGCCCGGCATCGGGTCAGCTGTCAGGGGAACGCTGTTTTCATCTACCCAGGCTCCGCTGGCGTCCACCAGGTATCCGTCCGGTGTCAGTCCATCCGACGCCATGTCCCCGGAAGGATTAAAATAATACCATCTGCCGTCTATGGCCTTCCACCCCGTTACCATGGAACCATCTGACAGAAGATAATACCACTTTCCGTTTGCCTGGTCTTTCAGCCAGCCCTTTGCAAGAGCGCCGCCGGCATCAAAATAATACCACTTCTCCCCGTCCGGTCCATTGGCAATTTTTCTCCATCCCGTGGCCATGGAGCCATCTCCCGCCAGATAAAAGGTCCTTCCGTCAGGGCCGTAGAACCATCCTGTCTGCATGTAACCGGCCCCGTCAAAATGATACCATGTTCCATCCTTATCCTTGAACCAGTTATTCCTAACATAATTTCCGCTGTCCCTTTCATAGCGCCATAGCGATTGATTGGCTCCCGCTCTTTTCCATGACCCGGATTCAGGGTTTTCTGCCCCGTAGGGCACCACAGTGGCTGACAGCATGGATAGTACCATTGCCGCTGTCAGCATTTTCAACTTTTTTCTCTGCATCCTTTTACCGCTCCTCTTTTATTTTGCCCTTAAATTGTATCAAAAATCAAAAAATTAACCTACCATATTGTCGAGGTTAATTATCACTAACCATGAATTAATCGAATATTTTTATCAATTTTGAATATTTAACGCAAATTGACCTCATAGCCGGCTTCACAGAATTGCTCTGCAGGCATCTAATTTCACTTCATACTTATTTGTTCATACTTTTCATACTTTTTTTATAATTTTATTAGCACTCACCTCTTGACAGTGCTAACAATCGTGCTATAATACAGACATAAAGCAAATGAAAACAATCAGTTCTATGAGCGAGGAGGATATAACGATGATGTTAATACCAAGAAGAAATTACGGACTTAATTTATTTGATGACTTTTTCAATGACCCATTCTTTACCAGCGCCTCCGAAAAAAACGAGGATGCCAAGAAGCTTCCGGTGATGCGCACCGATATTCTGGAGAAGGATGGAAACTATATTTTGGAGATTGAACTTCCCGGATTTAAGAAGGAGGACATCAGAGCAGAGCTTAAGGACGGATACCTGACTGTCAGCGCAGAGATAACCAAGTCCAGCGAGGACAAGGATGACAAGGGTACCCTGATTCACAAGGAGCGCTATACCAGTTCATGCAAGAGAACCTTCTTTGTGGGCGAGCAGATTCGCCAGGAAGATATCAAGGCTGGGTTTGAGAACGGTATCCTGAGACTGCAGGTGCCGAAGGATGCGCCGAAGGTGGAAGAGACGCCAAAGTATATTGACATTCTGTAATCATCATTGACAGCCCACACTCCTTTTATATATATATTATCCCTAATAGCGGATGCAGCCGGGAATCCCCCCTTCCCGGCTGCATCCTTTTTGTGTCACAGTAAAAATAAACCACCTGCTCTGCAGGTGGAGGGAATATCTTCAGATAAAAGCAAACTCCTGTGCTAAACTAGATGTAGGTCTGCAAACCACAAATAAAAAAGCACAGGAGGTCCAAAATGGACAATAATAGTTTAGCTCATACAAAATGGGATTGCAAGTATCATCTGGTTTTTGCACCAAAATATCGTAGACAGGTAATCTATAAAGATATCAAGGCAGATGTAGGACAAATCCTTGGGACATTATGCCGAAGAAAAGGGATAGAGATAATCGAGGCACAATGCATGCCAGATCATATTCATATGCTGGTAAGCATTCCACCCAAATATTCAGTATCAGAGGTGGTGGGTTATCTCAAGGGAAAAAGTTCACTCATGTTATTCGAGAAGCATGCGAATCTAAAGTACAAGTAGGGAAACCGTCATTTCTGGTGCCGTGGATATTACGTGGACACAGTAGGAAAGAATACGGCAGCAATAAAGGCATACATCCAAAATCAGATAAAAGAGGACTTGGAATATGACCAAATGTCGATAGTAGAGTACATAGACCCGTTTACGGGTGAGCCGGTGAAGAAAAACAAGAAGTAGGACTCTTAAGAGTCAGTAGGAAGTCAAAGCAAACCAGCAAGCCCCTTATGGGGCAAAGCCGGAGTAAGGAAGCACTGAACATGCCCTTTTAAGGGCAGCTGAGAATGTGGTGCAGCAGGCAGACTTTTCAGTGCGCCTTCCGGGCGCAAGCAGGTAACATCCCCTTATAGGGGCAGAACAAGCCACCGGCTTAGCCGGTGGTCTTGACTTACCCCCATCTGCTTGTCCTCTTCTGTTTGTCCCCTCCTGTTTCTTGTATCATTTATTTTTCTATGCTTTCCACAAAAGCCGGTCGTCCTTGATGGTGGCCAGCACCCGGATGTTCCGTATCTCATCTGCCTCTGTTTCCAGGGGATTCTGTTCCAGTATCACAAAATCCGCCTTTTTTCCAGGTGTAACGGTTCCCTTTTCATTTTCCTCAAAATACTGGTATGCCCCATTGACCGTCACTGCCTTAAGCGCATCCCATACCGGAATGCGTTCCTCCGGTCCCAGCACCATGCCTTCCCTGGTGCGCCGGTTCACTGCGCACCACAGTGTCTCCAGCATATCCGGCATGATAACCGGGCTGTCCTGGTGCAGGGTGAAACGGACCCCTTCTTTTAAGGCCGAGGCCGCCGGACTGATGCGGCCGGCCCGTTCCTGGCCAAAGTTGCGGACATGGATATCTCCCCAGTGGTACACATGGGCCAGGAAAAAGGAGGGGATGATTCCCAGCTTTTTTACCCGTGCCAGCTGGTCCGGCCCCAGAAGCTGGGCATGAATCATCACCGGCCGGATATCCCCCCTGTAAAATCCAGGTTTTCTTCTCTTTCCGTCATCCAGCTCCCGGTATGCTGCCTCCATCTGGTCCATATACTGCTCTGCCGCCATATCCCCGTTGCAATGGGCCAGGAGCTGCATGTCTTCCAGCTCTGCTTTCAGGATATCCGCCTTTACCTGGCTGTCCTCCAGGGTATTATAGCCGCAGTAATCTTCTTTTGCCCCGGGCCCTTCCGGCAGATAGGGCGTCCGCATCCAGGCCGTTCTTCCCTGGGGAGAGCCGTCCAGAAACATCTTATACCCCCCAAGCTTTATATGCCCCTTGTAGTCCTTTATATGGTCTGAAAATGTCTCCCGGATGGCATCACTGTCCCGGATATCCATATAAGAAATTAAATCCAGTTTTAAAAGTCCTGATTTCAGAAGCATCTGGTACAGGGGTATCAGCTGTCCGGCCATCAATCCCTCCTGGACCGTGGTGATTCCGCAGGAAGCATAAAGCTCCTGGGCGCGGCCATAGGCCGTCAGGAAATCCTCTGCCGAGGGCATGGGAATACGGCCCTGGTAACCCACGAATGCATTTTCCTCCATATATCCGGTTGGCAGTCCCTCCTCCATCTCTATAACGCCGCCCTGGGGCGCCTGGGTTTGTCCGGTGACGCCCAGCAGGTTGAGGGCCATGGTGTTGAACACTCCCATATGGCTGGACTGGTGTTTCAGTATGAGCGGGTTCTGAGGTGCTGCCTGGTCCAGCACCTTCCTGCCGGGATGGCTGTGCTCCTTCAGACGGTTGTGGTCATAACCGGATGCCGTGACCCATTTTCCCGCCGGAATCTTCTTGTCCGCAATGTATTGCCGGATACATGTTATGATATCCTCAAAGCTGCATGCCCGGCCCAGGTCTGCCTCCATGGTATGGCTGGCGCAGGCCGTAAAGTGGCTGTGGGCGTCTATGAAGCCCGGCATCATCATCCTGCCCTGCAAATCCAGCCTGCGTGCCTTATCCCCTGCCCGTTCCTTTACCTTGTCCCATGTCCCTGTATCCAGGATTCTTCCATCCTCTGTCAGCACGGCCTCCACCCGGGGACACCTGTCCTCCATGGTAAGAATGGTACCGTTATAGTAAAGCGTCTGCGCCATGTCCTGTCCTCCTGTTCTGTGAATTGACTTTCCCTGTTTTTCTTAGTATAGTACCTATATCACGATTCATAATACCAATATTATCACTAAAAGTATGCACATAAAAGGAGTTTCTTATGATACGCAGGTGTATTACATGGATGAAAAAGCACCCTGTCCTCTCACTCTTTTTCCTGATACTTCTGTATCTGGTGATTGGGGCCACGGCGCCTTTCTGTCACTATAAACCTATTTCCCGGGAAACAAACGCTGCGGTGTCTGCCGCCGGCTTCTGCCAGGAGGGAACCAGCGGCGACCGCGCCATGATACTGGAAACCAACCAGAGCGCATGGGATGAACGGATGCGTCTCATGAACCTGGCCAGGGAGCAAATCATACTGTCCACCTTTGACTTCAGGGACGGAGAGAGTCCCAGGGACCTGATGGCCGTCATGCTTCACAAGGCTGACCAGGGAGTCAGGGTGAAGATACTGGTAGACGGTTTCTCCGGCCTGGTGCGCATGGAGCCCAGCAAACTTTTCCGCGCCCTTTCCAGCCATCCAAACATAGAAATCAGGATTTACAACAAGATGAATCCCCTGCTTCCATGGAAGACCCAGGGCAGGATGCATGACAAGTATGTGATTGTGGATGACTATGGGTATATTCTCGGCGGCCGCAACACCTTTGATTATTTCATCGGCTCCTATCCCACGGATTCCAGAAGCCATGACCGTGAAGTCCTGGTCTACAATACAGGCCACGGGACGGATGAGGGAAGGAACAGCTCCCTGTACCAGGTGGAGGATTATTTTGAGAAGGTATGGAATCTGGATGTAACCGTCCTGTTCCATGACGATGAAAGGACGGCAGCCAAAGCTTCGGTACGGAATGCGGCAGCCATGCTGCGGGAACGCTACAAGGTCCTGGCCATGAACTACCCGGAGCTGCTGGATGACGGGGAGGATTCCGCCGGCTGCAGCGCCCTTCCCGGCCAGCCCGGATGTCCGGCCCTGCCCTTGGATTCCAGTATTAACGATGACGGCTATCCGGCGGGGCCAGACAGACCTGGGAACGCAGATAAGGCGGCAGGCACAGATAAGACGGCGGGCACAGATAAGACGGCAGGCATAGATAAAGCAGACGCCGCGCCCCCTTCCCTCCTTCTGACCGCCAACCAGTCCAGGGCCCTGGATTATTACCAAACCAGCACGGTTCCCACAGGAAAAATCACCCTGGTATCCAATCCCACCGGCATCTACGCAAAGGAGCCTGTGGTCTTCCATACCATGTCCGTCCTTATGAAGAATGCAAAAGAGAGTGTGCTGATACACACTCCCTATGCTATATTCAATGATTATATGTATGAAACCATGAAGGAAATCACAGACCGGACACCGGTAACCATGATGATAAACTCCGTTGAAAACGGCGATAATTTCTTTGCCTCCAGCGATTATCCCTTTCACAGGGATGCATTTCTGGACACAGGCATGGAAATTCTGGAGTATGACGGCGGCCTCTCCTACCACGGCAAATCCCTTGTCATAGACCATGAGCTCTGCGCTGTGGGCTCCTACAACTTCGACCTGCGCAGCACCTACATGGACACAGAGCTCATGCTGGTTATCCAGAGTCCGGAGCTGGCTGCCCTGCTGGAGGAATACATGGCCTCCTATCAGGAGGACTGCCGCCGCCTTCTGCCGGACGGAACCTATGAAATACCGGAACACCTGATTATTGCAGATGTCCCGGTGTATAAGAGAATTGCCTGGAAGGCAGTGGGCTTTGTGATGCAGCCCTTCCGATTCCTTATATAACTTTTTTCTCCCTCCATTTTCCTGTAAGGTAACGGCTGAAGGATATGACGTAATTGGCAATCCACCCCATGGGCACCGCGTACCACACGGCTGCCACGCCCCATACGGGCGCAAAATGGAAGGCCGCATAGACACGTATGGTCAAGTTCACCAGATTTGCAATGGTAAATACCAGCACATCCCCGGAACCTCTGAGGACTCCGTCCGTACACGCCTTCATGCCGATAAACACAAAGAAATATGCAATAAAGGACAGGTATCCCGTGCCTGCTGCAAAGGCTTCCCGGCTCATTCCCTCTCCCAGGAAGGAGGTTATGATGGGACCGTTAAACAGGGCCACTATCACAGCAATGATAACAGCGAATCCTGCCACAATGCCGTAGCTGGCCCTGTATCCTTCCTTCACCCGTTCCATCTTCCCGGCGCCGATGTTCTGGGCCGTGAAGGTGGCCACTGCATTACCCGTTGCAATCATGGGCACCACGCAGATGGATTCAATCCTGCTTCCCGCGGAGTAACCGGCCAGGGCAGCGGAACCAAACCCATTAACCACGGACTGGACCAGCAGCATTCCGATGGATACAATGGACTGCTGGAGAATGGACGGCACCGCGATTCTGGTTCCTGCCTTTAACATGCTTCTGTCATAGAGCCTGAAGCCATCCCCCTCCTCCTGTTCATATCCCTTCAACTTTTTCATCAGGATGCTGAAGGATATCAGGGCGGATATTCCCTGGGCCATGACCGTTGCGATGGCCACGCCGTCTACGCCCATCCCCAGCCAGGTAACGGATATGATGTCCAGTAATACGTTCAGTATGGAGGAAAATATGAGCAGATACAGCGGCGTCCTGGAATCCCCCATGGCGTTGAATATGGCGGCCAGAACATTGTACATGAACAGGAACGGCATTCCCAGGAAGTAGATTCCCAGGTAAAGCTTTGCCTGGCCCATGATATTGGCCGGCGTCTTAAGAGATTCCAGTATGAGCCCGTTCAGGTAGAATCCGGCGCTTCCCAGCAGGATACTTACAAAGAGAAAGGTAATCAGGGCCGTGGAAATGGAGGTTTTCATCTTTCCGTGCTGCCTGGCTCCCAGATACTGGGAGGTCAGTACCGACGCGCCGTTTCCTCCTCCTATGGCAATCATAATGAACACATTGGTCAGGGCATAGGAAGCGCCCACGGCTGCCAGCGCATCCTCGCCCACAAAATTGCCCACAATCATGGAATCCGCCATATTGTAGAACTGCTGGAACAGGTTTCCCAGTATCATGGGAAGGGCAAACATGAGAAGACTTCTTCCCGGTTTTCCCTCCGTTAAATCAATCCGCTTTCTGACCTGTTTACCCGGTTCCCGGCTTTTCACTGCACTTTGGTTCATCTTCTTCCCTCAATCATTCATTTGTATGGATACACGTCTTAAACTCCTCCAGCAGCTCTCCAAAGAAGCCAAGGGCTTCATCCACAGGCCGGGTGGTGGACATATCCACGCCGCAGAGCTTCAGAAGGTCTATGGGCTTCATGGAGCAGCCTCCGCTTAAAAACTTCTTATATCCTTCAAGCGCCCCTGGTTCCCCGTTCATGATGCGGCTGCTGATGGCCACTGCTGCTGAAAATCCCGTGGCATACTGATATACGTAAAACGGCGTATAGAAATGGGGGATTCTCTCCCACTCATAATCAATCTGGCGGTCCACTGTCATGGCAGGCCCAAAATAGTCTGTATTCAGCTGGTGATACGCACTGCACAGACTCTCAGCCGTCAGGCTTTCGCCCCTGGCCGCCTTTTTATGGGCCGTATCCTCAAACTCCGCAAACATGGTCTGGCGGAACAGGGTTCCCCGGAAGCTTTCCAGGAAATGGTTAAGCAGATATGCCTTTTCCTCCCTGCTGCCGGCCTTCTTAAGGAGATGGCGTATCAAAAGAGCCTCGTTGCAGGTGGATGCCACCTCTGCCACAAATATCTTATATCCGGCATAGGTAAAGGGCTGGTTCTTGTCGGAATACCAGGTATGGATGGAGTGTCCCATCTCGTGGGCCAGGGTAAACACATCATTAAGGGTTCCATGGAAATTCAGCAGCACATAGGGATGGCTGCCATAGGTTCCCCAGGAATAGGCGCCGCTTCGCTTTCCTTCATTTTCATAGACATCAATCCACCGGTTATCAAATCCCTGCCTTAACAGGGACAGGTACTCTTCTCCCAGGGGAGCCAGGCCCTCCAGCACAATGGCCCTGGCCTCCTCATAGGTATAACGGCGGTCCGCTGCTGCCACCATGGGCACATACAGGTCGTACATGTGAAGCTCATCCACTCCCAGCACATCCTTTCGCACCTGGGTGTAGTCATGCAGCTTTGTGAGATTTTCCCGCACCGCCTTCACCAGATTGTCATAAACCAGCTCCGGCACCTCGTTGTCAGACAGGTAGTATTCCCGGCTGGAGGCATACTTTTTTGCCTTTGCATAGAACACGGCCTGTTTTACATTGGAGGAAAATGCAGCTGCCAGGGTATTTGAAAACTGCTCATACACGCTGTACAGCCCTTCAAATGCATCCCTGCGTATCCTGCGGTCCTGGTTCTCCATCAGGGAAATGTAATTGCCATGGGTAATCCGGATGCCTTCTCCATTTTCCCCTGTGATAACAGGAAATTTCACATCCGCATTATTGAACATGGTAAAAATCTGGCTGGCGCCCTGGGTGGCGTCGTAGGACTGCGCCAGAAGCTCTTCCATCTCGCCGGACAGGGTGTGGTCCCGTTTGGCCAGAATCATTTCCAATGCCCGTTTGAAATGGATGATTCCGTTATCCGCAGCCATATAAGATTCCAAAAGTTCCCGGTCCATGGCCAGAATCTCCGGCACCAGGAAGGAGCTGTTCTCAGCCGCCCTGTAGGACAGGGTCTGCGCCCTGGAAAACATATCCTGGTATTTCTGCACCGTGGTATCCTCATCGGAGCGCATCCTGGCATAGACATACAGCCGTTCTATGTCCTGGGAGAGCCTGTCGTCAAAGGAAAGACAGCCGTACAGGGTATCTGCGGACTCAGCCAGCCTTCCCTTATAGGAGGCATATTCCTTTATTTTCCCGGAGGCCTCCTCAAACATCTGTTCCCACAGACTGTCCTCCGCCACCATATCCTCCAGTTTCCAGGTATCCTTTACATCTGCTTCGCTTCGTTTATTCATGGGGTACACGCTCCTTTCAATGTTATGTTCAATTGGCACTGTTTCAATTGGTGCTATATAAATTGGCGCTATATAAATTGGCGCTATATAAATTGACGCTATATTAGATTCGCTGCCAGCGGCACCACAATAACTGTCATCAGACCTGCCACTGCAATGGACAGGCTGCTCATGGCGCCCTCGATTTCTCCCATCTCCAGCGCCTTGGCCGTGCCCACTGCGTGGGCGCTGGTTCCCATGGCCAGGCCTTTGGCAACCGGATGACGGACCCTTAAGAGCTTCAGCACAGCCTCCCCGGCCATATTGCCCAACACGCCTGTAAGTATGATGCTCATGACTGTCAGGGTTACGATGCCGCCCGCCTCCTCGCTGATACCCATGCCGATGGCCGTGGTTATGGACTTGGGAAGCAGGGTCACGTAGTGGACATGGGCCACCCCCAGCACCTTACACATGAGAAAAATACTCACCGCACTGGTAATTACCCCCGACGTAATGCCCACCGCCACTGCATCCCCATGCTTCTTTAACAGATGCAGCTGCTTATACAATGGGATTGCCAGACAGACCGTTGCTGGCGTAAGAAGCCAGCTGAGATAGGATGCACCCTTATTATATGTTTCATAATCCATTCCTACTCCCAGAATACAGGCAATAATCAGGGCTGCCGACACCAAAAGCGGATTCAGTATGGCCAGTTTTGTCTTGTTCTTAAGCCAGCAGGCAAACAGATAAGCGCCTATGCTGAGCACAAGACCGAAATATTGTGTCTGTTCCAGTATCATTCTTATACCTTCCCTCATATCACTGCTCCTCCCCTTGGTGTTTTCTTCCCATGACCCACTGGGCCATGCATCCGGTCACTGCCATGACCAGAAGGGTGGATACTCCTATGATAATCAGGAAAGGCACCAGCACTGCCTTTACCTCTCCGATGCACTCCACGATTCCCACGGTTGCCGGTATGAACATCATGGTCATGGTGTCCATGAGAAAATTCCCGGTGCCCTCCACGCTCTCCAGCTTTATGGCCCCGCACATAAGGGCCGCCAGCATGATGAACAGGCCGTATACACCTGCCGGTACAGGCAGGGGCACCACATGATTCAATACCTCCCCTGCCAGGGTTATGCCCAGGATGATTCCTATTTGCTTAACATATCTCATATCTTCTGTCTCCTCCTGCTGTGCTGGAGCGTGCCCTGCCAATGCTTTCTGTCATGCTCCGGTTATGTTTAAAATTCGCACGGCATTTATTCTACCACTGCATATTTCCATAATCAACCATAAGACGGATAAATACACAAGAAATACAATCTTGCCATTGCAATGGAAGCATTCCTGCCCTACAATATAGGAAAGTCCAAAGTCAGGAATCCAGGAGGCCGTCACACCCATGAGCATGGCGCATACAGCTATTACTATCCATACAACAACATTATCCCGGAAAGAGCAGGAAGATATACGCAGGATTGCCAGCCTGTGCCGCCGCGCAGACGGCCTGAGCCTTTCCTGTCCTGAGGACGGGGACGAATACTGGCTCCTGGAGGAGGGTAAAATCCCGGCCGCCTTCATGGCTGTCTATAAAACAGAGGAAACCATATGGGAATGCTACGCCTTCACACACCCTGACTTCAGGAGAAAGGGATATTTCTCCGCGCTCCTGGAACAGGTCTTAAGGTACAGTGAGACGCAGGGGGAGCCGGAACTCTGCCTTGTAACCGACAACAGGTGTCCGGCTGCCGCTGCTGCCCTTCAGAAGCTGGAGGCAGAGCTGTGGTATGAAGAATATATGATGGAACTGGATTTGGCGGCAGCCGCAGCTGCTTTTGAGGATAAGATATCCTCCGCTCCTGCATCCCTGCCAAATACGGAATTGGATATAAACGTGGGCACAGCTTCGGACGGTGTTCTTGTCTGTGCCCGCAGGCCGGCTAAAAACGGGAAGCCCGGCGGCGTATCCGGCCCGGATACCCTCTCAGACATCTGTGTCTCCTGCCGCCTTTCCCTGAACGGCACGGATGCATACATGTACAGTCTGGAGACAGTCCCTTCCCTGAGGCGCCGGGGACTGGCCGGCTGTTTTCTCAGACAGCTCATACACATGCTGGGGGATAAGGGAATCCGCCGGCTCCGCCTTCAGGTATCCGGGTCCAACGAACCGGCCCTGAATCTCTATAGAAAAACAGGGTTCCGCATAACGGAAACCCTGTCCTACTATCTCTACTAGAGCCTGTTTAAACGGCTGATTCACAGCCCCTGTCAGTCCGGATAGTCCTGAAAATCCAGTCAGTCCCTGCGCACCGTAACACCCTGGGCCTCGATTTTCTTTCGTATTTCCAGCATCTTCATGTCCGTGCCGGCAATAACCTCGGCACATTGTTTCAGCTCCTCACTGATTTCTCCGTTGTCGTCAATAAAGGACTTTTTATACTTCAGCTGATGGTCCAGGCTGGCCCAGAAATCCATGGCAATGGTACGAATCTGAACCTCCACCCGGATGGGCTTCTTGCTGTCAGAGAAGAACACCGGTATCTCGATAATCATGTGGTAGCTCCGGTATCCGTTGGGCTTGGGATTCTTGATATAATCCTTCACCGCAATCACCTTTACATCATCCTGCCTTATCAGCATGTCTGCCACTTCATAGATATCATCCAGGAAGGAGCAGATAATCCTGATTCCGGCCACATCGTCCAGATTCTTTTCCATGGACTCCAATGAGACCTCGAATCCCCTGCGCTGCAGCTTTTCCACTATGCTCTTGGGCTTCTTCACACGGGACTTTATCATTTCGATGGGATTGCGCTGGTTCTTTACGGACAGCTCGTCGTTCAGCACCTCCAGCTTTGTCTTGACCTCCCTGATTGCACAGGTGTATCTCATCATAGCCTGCTGGAACTGGCGGGCCTGGTCAACCCACATCTCCGGCACCTGGACCATATCCGGTACATTGACGATGGACTGATGAAGCTCGCTGTTGGGATTGATGTTAATGTTCATCGGTTCACCTCATTATCTATGGTTTACTACTGCCGCCGCAGTCTTTTATAATGCCTCAACTGCCTTAACAGCCTCGTCAAACCACGGCATTTCAAGATATTCCACACGGCCTGCATCCACCATCTGGGCAATGGCAGGATCAATGGGTATCTGAGCCAGAACCTTGATGCCGTGCTCTGCTGCGATTTCCTCTACATGGCCCTCGCCGAATACGCTGATGCGCTTGCCGCAGTCCGGACATTCCAGATAGCTCATGTTCTCCACAACTCCCACAATGGGGATATCCATTTTCTTTGCCATGTTCACTGCCTTGGCCACTATCATTCCCACCAGCTCCTGGGGTGAGGTTACGATGATAATACCGTCCACCGGCAGGGACTGGAATACGGTCAGGGGAACGTCGCCCGTACCTGGCGGCATGTCCACGAACATGTAGTCCACATCCTGCCATAAAGTCTCAGACCAGAACTGTTTCACGGCGCCTGCAATCACAGGGCCTCTCCAGATAACCGGGTCCGTGTCCTTATCCAGAAGCAGGTTGGCGGACATGATTTCCACGCCCTCCATGGACTTGGCCGGAAGCATCAGGTTGCCGTCCGGCGAGGTTGCCACGCCCTCATTGCCCACTCCAAAGGCCATGGGGATGGACGGTCCTGTGATGTCTGCATCCAGGACAGCTGTCTTCTTGCCCTTGCGGTTCATGCTCACCGCCAGCATGGAGGTTACTAATGACTTGCCCACGCCGCCTTTACCGCTGACAACGCCAATTACCTTCTTTACGGAGCTGGCCGGATTCAGTGCCTCCAGAAACTCGCTTTTATCTACCTTGCGGCTGTCGCAGTTTGCACTGCATGAGCCGCAATCATGGTTACATTCACTCATGTTTTGTTCTCCTTCCAATATTTCTAAGCGTAACTTTAATTATAAATCTAATTCTCCATATTGTCCATTGTTTTCTGGCTGTTCATTTCCCTGTCAAAGGCTGTCGCTGTTCACTGCTGCCAGCAGGCGTCTGAGTGCAAATTCCGGCCGTTTGACCATGGCTTCTTCCAGTACAGCCTTATTGGAATCCGAGTGCTCCACCTCCCTGGAAAAACGGTGGGCCACATCCGCAAAATCCATGAAGGAAAGCCTTCCTCCCTGTGCGGTCCACAGAGCCTGGGCCAGCTCCTCAATCAGCAGGGTGGCTGCGGCCGCCATCTTCATTTTTCCATAAGGTTTTTCATTGTAAACAGCCCCGCAGAAATAGGTGAACACAAAATACACCATGAGCTGTTCCTTAAGCACGGGCAATTGCATTCCAATCCCGCTGTCCAGAAAAGCCCGGCGCTGCGCCTCATATGGTTTTCTTCCCCTTCCATAAAGAATCTCCTTCATCCCGGAAGCAAAATCCGGCCACTCCCTGCCCAGGACCTCCATTTCGGAAAACAGGGAAAATGCATCTTTCATGACCCCGTATCTGGAAAAAGAGGCCTGTACTGCATTTGCCTGCATCCGGCCGGGACACGGCCCCCAATTCTCAGCCGTCCATGTGCCCGCTGCCCTGCGGTACCGCTCAAAGAGCTGGTCCGCCTCGCAGAGCCGTCCTTTTCTGATACGGGCCTGCAGGTCATGGGCCAGTCCCAGGCACAGGGAGGTTCTGTCCGCCCATGTCCAGGCACGGTTCCTGAGAATATCCAGTGCCAGCTCCCTGGCATCCATCAGCTTGGTGTAGAGAAAGAAGTCAAAATCCTCATAAGATTCCTCCCGCTCATCCTCCCTGGTAATGAACCGCACCGTTTCCCTGCAGCCCAGTATGATTCTGGCTGCCTCGATACAGGAAAGGCAAAGGCTCATCTCCCTGCAGCCCTCAAATTCCTCTGTATGCCTGGGATATGTGCGGCAGGTGCGGCACAGGTATCCCGGACCTGCCTCGCTGTAGATGTCGCATAGATTCTCTTCATTTAAAAACGCACACCTCCCATGGTACTGTTTAAAGGAGCCATCCTTCCAGTGGATGGAATGATGCAGCCGGCTGCCAAAGGCCCCGTCCATGTTCCGGTACTTCTTAAGGGATGCCCTGTCAATCATAATGCCCCACCCGGCGCAGCAGGTGTCCGGGCATTCCGACGCAATGCATTTAAAACCATTGTAATAGTGGGGAACCGTATATATCATATATGCCTCCTTATAAATGCCGGAGCTGTCCCCCGCAGGGCAGCGCTTCGTAGATGGTGCATCCCATCTGCTCCTCAAAATAATCCTTTATCTCCAGTACCTTTTTCCACCTGGGTATGGTATAGGGATGGACCCCGTAACGGATGGTCACGTCCACAAACCTGGTTTCCAGGGGACAAAAACCATCGGGCAGGGCCAGGCTGTCGCAAAGCTGTACCAGACGGTCATAATCATCATAAACTGCCCGGGAAATGAATTCCTTCATGAATTCATAATCAGAGGGCGTCACATCAAACTCCCCTATGGACGTACCGATATCCTGTATCATAAAGGCATGGCTCATACAGATTCTGGCAGCCTCCTCCCATGGACCCGGATTTAATCCCGCAGCCCACTTAAGCTCCTGTTTTGCTCTCTCTCTGTCCGGTATCATTGTCTTCCTCCTGATTCTGTTTGTCCCGCTGCCTTAAACAACAGGGGTTCCTTTGTATTTTAGCTGGACTCCGTTTATTGTACTACCAAATCATAGAGATATCTACCTTATGCCGGAGATTTAGCAGGGGAATCCCTTACAGGACTTAACAGAACAGCTCCGGCGCGGCTAATCCGCAACGGAAATATCCCGCTGCAGCCAATGGTTGGGCTGCAACGGGACACTGCATCAATCTGTTATTCTATTCCGTTTTGGTTTTTAACCCCAGCCCTGTGCCTCTATTTTGCCAGGGCCTCCAGCACGTCCTCCGGACGGATGGGAAGCTTATAGAACTGCCTGCCCACTGCATTGGAAACAGCATTGGCTATGGCCGGCGCTACCGGGACAACGGCGCACTCCCCGATGGATTTGGCTCCGTAAGGACCTGTCTCCTCCTCGGAATCCAGGAAATCCACGGTAAGCTTCGGCATTTCCTTCATGTTAAGAATGTGGTATTTCTTAAAATTGCTGGTCTGGTTTCTGCCTGTGCTGTCCAGCTTCATTTCTTCGCAGAGAGCATAGCCCAGACCCATGGAAATACCGCCTTCCAGCTGTCCGGTTATGCCCATGGGATTCACCACCCGGCCCACGTCATGGACTGCCGCGTATTCCAGAACCTTAATCTCACCAGTAACCGTATCTACTTGCACCTTGGCAAAATGGGCCCCGCTGCTCATGGGTCCTGCCTCTGAGTGGAACATGTAGGAACAGCTTAAGTCCTCCTGATGCTTTTCCCTGGCATGGACCGCAATATCCTTCATGCTCACAAACTTTCTGTGAATATCCACGCACCATACTGCATCGTCGTGGAAATCCAGGTTATCCGTGGTAGTCTCAAGAAGCTCCGCCGCCAGCACGGCTATCTTGCCGCGCATGATTTGGGCTGTCTTTACCGCTGCGTGGCCGCTGGTGTAGGTACCCCTGGACGCATAGGCTCCCAGGTCCGACATGGCTGCGTCCGTATCTGTCTTTATGTAGGCAATATGGTCCAGCGGAATGCCCAAAACCTCGGAAATCAGCATACACTGGGTAGTCACGGAGCCATTTCCCATGTCCGAGGTTCCGGTGGTAAATACAATGGTTCCGTCCTCGTTCATCTTGATGGTGATACCCGTAATATCCGGCATAAATGGGAACATGGATGTTCCGTGGGAGCCGCAGGCCATGCCGACGCCTATGAGATAGCGGCCCTTCTCTTTCCTGGATGCCTCCATCTGCTTCTTGGCTTCGTACCAGTCAATCAGCTCCCGTCCCCGGACCACACAGTCCTTTAAGCGGAAATTGCCAAAGGATTCCCCGTCATTGCAGGCAGCCTCAAAGGGGTCCGCCAGGTTCTTAAGGAACACGTCGGCCGGGTCCAGGCGCAGGTTCCTGGCAATCTCATTTATCATGGATGATACCGGAAAGAACTGCTGCGGCGAGCCGAATCCCCTCATGGCGGAAGCCACCGGCGTATTGGTATAGACCGGTATGCCGCGGCATCTCATATTGCGGGTCTTTAAGAGCTTATAAAACTTGCCTCCCGCCGCCCAGCAGACGGACATGGTGGCGCTGGTGTGGGCCCCTGCATTTAAAATCATGGTTTCATCCGCGGCCGTGATGGTTCCGTCCTTTTTCACTCCCATGGCCAAATCCACCTTGGCTGCATGACGGGTGCGGGTGCAGCAGAACTCCTCGGTCCTGGTGTATACCAGTTTTACGGGATGGCCGGTTTTCATGGCTAAAAGGGCTGTCACCGGCTCTGTCACCAGGTCAATCTTACCTCCGAAGCCGCCGCCCATGACAGGACTGATAACCCGTATCTTACTCATGGGAAGCTCGAAAATGCGCTGAAGGTTAATTCTCTGGCCAAAGGCATCCTGGGTGGGTGTCCACACGGTCAGCTTTCCGCCTGCATCATACTCCGCAATGGATACATGTGTTTCCAGGGAACAATGGTTCACTGCCGGCATCTCGTATCTGTGACGGAATACAAGGTCCGCGTCCCTCAGGGCGCCGTCCACGTCCCCGCCGGAATTATTGGACTCCATGATGATGTTGCCGCCCTGATGAATGGGGTATGCATCCTCCTTCATGGCCTCCTCCGGGTCCAGATAAAAGGGAAGCTCCTCATATTCCACCGTGATAAGGGAAAGCGCCTTTCTTGCAATCTCCTCTGTGTCGGCTGCCACAGCCGCAACCTTATCTCCCACAAAGCGCACTACCTGGTCAAACACCAGCTCGGATGGATTAATGTCCTTATCCTCTCCGTTTCCGTTGTAAATATTTTTAGGAGAGTCCTTGTAGCAGACCACGGCATGAACCCCTTCCATGGCCATGGCTGCCGAAGTGTCTATGGACTTAATCCTGGCGTGGGGAACAGGGGAAAATAAAATCTTGGCATGCAGCATTCCCGGCAGCTTCATATCCGCCACATACCGCATCTGCCCTGTCACCTTCATGGCTGCGTCCCTGACTGGCACGCTTTTTCCTATCATTCCGTTCTTTGGCATCTCACATGACATGGCTATCTTCCCTCCTTTCTCATGGCCTGGGCCGCACGCTTCACGGCCTCCAGTATCATTGCGTATCCGGTGCAGCGGCACAGGTTGCCTTTCATGGCTTCCTTGATTTCCTCCTCGGTTGGGTCCGGATTCTTATCTAAAAGAGCCTTGGCAGCCATAACCATACCCGGCGTACAGAAACCGCACTGTATGGCGCCGCAGTCAATAAATGCCTGCTGTATTGGATGAAGGGTAAACCGGTCAGGGGATACTCCCTCAATCGTCTCAATGGACTTTCCTCCCAGGTCCATTGCCCTTACAGTACAGGAGTTGACAGCCTCCCCGTCAATGATGACCTTGCAGGAACCGCAGTCCCCTGTGCTGCATCCGCATTTGGTGCCGGTCAGGTCCAGGACCTCCCGAAGGGTGTGGAGCAGGGTCCAGTTTTTCTCCACTGCTATGCTATAGGTTCTTCCGTTAACGTTTAATGTTACTAATTCCATCTTGACCTCCCTATCTGATATGTTCTGCCTCTATGCCTCTTCCTTTTTCTCGACAGGAAGAATGATATTCAGTACCAGGGCAGTGATGGCTGTACCGGAAATACCGGTAAACAGCGTGACAACCGTGGATGGAAGGAACGCAAGGGTTCCTGCTGCCTGGGCGAAATTACCGCCGATTCCCACTGCCGCCGCCAGGGCAATGATGGTAAAGTTTCTCTTGTTGTTCTCGTCAAATCCAATGACCTTGATACCGCTGGCAATGATATTTCCGAAGGTAACTAACAGAATACCGCCTAAGACCGGATTGGGAATCAGGGCCAGTATCTGTGAGAACTTCGGGAATATGGCCATTAGGCCGAAGATAACGCCTGCAATGGCTGTGACAAATCTGGATGCCACGCCGGACATAACCTCCACGCCGGAGTTCTGGGCAGCCACACACATGGGCAGTGCATTAAACAGGGTGGAGAATATGCCGCCCAGGGCATCGCCCCGCACGGAAGCTTTTAAGGTCTCCTTGGTGGGAAGGCCCTCGTCCGTGGCAGTGACAACGCCGGTGGTATTGCCGGAGTTCTCCATAATGGTTGCAATATGGATGATAAATACAGTGATTACAGCGCCCAGATTCACTGTCATTCCAAAGCTGAGAGGTCTGGGAACAGCTATCCAGGAAGCGTTTCCTACCTGAGAGAAATCCACCATTCCGGTTGCGGCGCAGAAAACATAGCCTGCCACCATGGCAATGAGCACTGCCAGTGACTGGACAATACCCTTTGCAAAATGGTCGATGATAATGCAGATTGCGGCAATGGCCACACCGATAAGGAACAGCTTCATGGCATCCGGTCCCGTTGGATTGTAATCCACCATGTCGTTCCAGGCATTGAGAATAAGGCACATTCCCACTGCCAGAACCACGGAGCCGGTTACTGCGGGCGTAAAATATTTGTACAGTTTGTCAATAACAATAGGTCCCAGCAGGAACAGCAGCAGCGTGCCAAGGCAGGCAGCGCCAAAAGCTCCCGGAATCCCGATATTCGGGTCATTTGCAAACAGCACCATGGGCGTGATAAGGGTCCAGCTGCCTGCGGACACCAGGGGCAGCCTGGCGCCAATCTGGAACTTACCGATGCGTATTCCCAGCGACTGAATCAGTGTGGTGATGCAGCAGGCAAACAGACCGCATTGAATCAGGAATGCCGTATCTGCCGAGTTCATCCCGGCTCCGCTGGCAAGCATGATGGAACCTGTCATGGAACCTGTAAAAATAGTAAACACGTATTGAAGGGCCCAAGGAACGGCCTTACCGGCAGGAACCTTGTCGTCAAATCCATATTGCATTTTCATAAAATATCCCCTTTATAAGTTTTATCATATATCAGTTGTCAAGTTACGAATTGCCGTGTTGGAGCATCAAAACCTGGCCTCTTTCATGATTCTGGCCATCTTTGCCATCTTCCGTCCCAGGATTTCACAGTTCTTAAAACCCTCCGGGTCGTCTATCTCTGTGGAGCCGTCTCCGGGATTCCACAGCATGGGGCCGGAATACATGCCTGAGCCGCCTGTACAGACCGTCATTCCCTGGGTCAGGAAAAAGTTGGTGATGGAATTCATGGTGGCCTCCTGGCCTCCGTTGCGGGTGCCCCCTACCGTGATTCCCGCCCCCACCTTGTGGGCAAAGAAGTCAGGGTCCTCCACTCCCTTAAGCCATGCGGAGCGGAACCGGTCAAAGAAGGTGCAAAGCTGTGCCGTGATATTCATCTCATAGACAGGTGATGCGATGATTACGCCGTCTGCCTCGTAGAATTTGTCGTACAGCTCTGTCATGTCGTCCTTAAACACGGTGCAGCGGTCGGATTTATCCCGCAGGCACTTGTTGCAGTGGATGCAGAAATTCATCTTTTTGGCGCGCAGCTCCACCAGCTCCACCTCCACGCCTTCCTCTGCATTCTTAGCTGCTTCAAGGGCTGTCTCCAGCGCCTTGTAGCAGGATTTGCGGCGCGGGCTGCCGCAGATTCCCAGTATCTTAACCATATGTTTCTTCCCCTTTCCCGGCGCAGTGAGACTGCACCGTATGAAGTTCTATTTATCTCCCAAGGCTGCCAGAACCCGGTCGGGCCTTGCCGGAAGTTCATTGATTTCCCCGTGGACAGCGTTGCAGATTGCATTCACCACTGCCGGAGCAGCCGGAACCACAGGACACTCGCCCAGGGCCTTTGCCCCGTAAGGGCCATCCGGTTCCCCTTCCACGGTTTCCACAAAGTCCATATAGAGCTTAGGCATCTGCGATGCCCGGAGCACCTTGTATTTTTTCAGTGTCTGTACCTGGGGCTTTCCATTTCCGTCATAGGCCATGTCCTCGCACAGACCATAACCCAGTCCCATCTGGATGGCGCCTGCCAGCTGTCCCTTCAGCATCAGCGGATTGATGGCGCGGCCGATGTCGTGAACCGCCGCATATTCCAGGGGCCTTACCTCCCCGGTCAGGGTGTTGACTTCCACCTTGGCAATATGTACCCCGTAGGAAGTGGCGCCCCGTTTTGCCTCGTAAGTCTCAGCCACCATCAGCTCCCTCATGCTCACGGACTGGCAGTAAACCATCACATCGTGAAGGGAGGCATGTTTCTCCTCATTGGTCCGGCTCCAGGCACTGTCATGGTGAAGCACGATATCATCCGGCTCTGTCTCCAGAAGCTTGGCTGCCTCTGTCTGCAGTTCCCGTTTCATTGCCTCGGCTGTTTTCTTGGCCGCGCTTCCTGCCACGAACACGCCGCGGCTGGAATAGTCCCCGATATGCCAGTGGACCACATCCGTGTCCGCTGCCAGGCAGTCAATCCGGTCCATGCTGATTCCCAGCACCTCTGAGACAATCTGCATCTGCATTCCCAGGGTATCGGTACCCATGTCGTGGGAACCGGTATAGTAAATGCAGGAGCCGTCCTCATTCATCTTAATCATGGGGGTGGTCACATCCCGGTGGGCGCCTACGCAGTTGTTGCCGTGGACTCCCAATGCCAGGCCCACGCCTATACGGATATCCTGATTCCTGGTGGCCTCCTGCTCCTTCAGGCAGGCTTCATAATCTATGAGCTCCAGTGCCCGCTTTAAGCAGTCCTTGGGCCTGGAGTTGCCGTGGGGCTTGTGGAAAATAGGGTCGCAGCTGTCAGGGTCCACCATATTCTTCATCTGCAGGTCAGCCATATCCATGTGGAGGAAATCGGCAATTTTCTGCATCTGTCTCTGCCACCCGAAATAGACCTGGGGCGAGCCGTACCCTCTCATGGCTCCTGCTATCTCGGTATTGGTGTACACGGGCTGGCACTGAAAACGCATGTGGTCAATCTTATATGCCTTAAAGACCTTGTGGGACATGGCGCCGCTTACGTTCAGGGCGCTGGACGCATAGGCTCCCGTATTGGTGTAAACCTTAAAGTCCACTGCCTTTAAGGTGCCGTCCTTCATGAATCCCGTCTTCACATAATTCACAGAGGCATGGCGCACACGGGTGGACAGGATGCTTTCCTTCCGGTTGTACTCCACCTTCACAGGCTTTCCCGTCATCCGGGACAGCACTGCCGCCACCGGCTCCACTGTCACCTCCAGCTTGCCTCCAAAGGCTCCGCCGATGGCCGGGGCCACCATCCGTATCTTGTTATAAGACAGGCCGAAGATACGGGACATAATGACACGGAAGGCAAAGGTATTCTGGCATGGGCTGTATATGGTCAGCTTTCCGGCCGGATTAAAGTCAGCTATGGCTATGTGCGGTTCAATGGCAGCATGGTGGATGGACTGGGTGGTGTAGCGGTCCTCAAATACATAATCGCACTCCTTAAAAGCCTCCTCCACATTGCCTGCCTCTGCCCTGGATACGCCCACGATGTTGCCTCCCTCATGAATCGGGTAGGCTTCGGGCTTTATGGCTTCCTCCACATCGGTAATCACAGGCAGGGCTTCGTACTCCACCTTAATCAGGTTTACTGCCCTTTTGGCAATATCCAGGGACTCTGCTGCCACGGCAGCCACCCGGTCCCCCACAAAACGAACGGTATCGTCAAAGATACGCTCCGTGTCAGGAAGATTGTGCTCAATGAAGCGGACCGCGCTGTTGTAGCGCACCTGGGGCGTATTCTTATAGGTGGCCACTGCCCTCACCCCAGGCAGGGCCTCGGCCGCGGAGGTGTCGATGCTCTTGATTCTGGCATGGGGCACCGTGCTCAGGAGCACCTTTGCGTAGAGCATTCCGGGCAGTTCCATATCACCTACATATATTTTCTGTCCCGTTACCTTCAGGGCAGCGTCGCCTATGGGTCTTGGTTTTCCGATTACACTGTATTCATTCTCCATCCCGTTTTCCTCCCATCCGGCTGGCAGCCAGTAAAATGGCCTTCACGATATTGTCATACCCGGTGCAGCGGCAGAGATTAGGGTCAATGGCCTTTCTGACCTCCTCCTCATCGGGGTCCGGGTTCTGGTCCAGAAGAGCCTTGGCTGACATAATCATACCCGGAATACAGAAGCCGCACTGAACGGCTCCCGCATCCACAAAGGCCTGCTGGATTGGATGCAGATGGATGCCGTCTGAAAGGCCCTCAATGGTTTCAATGGCCTTGCCTTCCAGATTAACAGCCTTTACCAGGCAAGAACGGGTGGCAATTCCGTCTATAATGACCATGCAGGCACCGCAGTCCCCTGTTTCGCAGCCGCATTTGGTTCCTGTTAGCTTCAGGCCGTCCCTCAGCGTCTTTAACAGCGTCCAGTTTTTTCCAACTGCCAGTTCCCGACAGACCCCGTTGATATTCAGGCTAATTGTTTCCATATTGTATTTCCTTTCAGAACATCATTTGACTTGTTGTTTGAAGAACCGGTACGCATTGTCAAAGAAAATCTTTTTCACTGTTTCTTCCCCAATGCCGTGTTCCACCAGATAGTCCGCAAACTGTCCCAGACCGTAAGGCGAGGACAGGTCGGGGTCGCAGGTAATCTCGCCGTCCATGTCCCCGCCCCAGGCTATCACATCCTCTCCGCCCAGCTCCAGCATGTGGTAGATGTGGCGCAGCAGATAATCCTTGCTTCCATTGTCATCGTCATCTATGAACCGGGAGAACAGATTCAGTCCGCACAGGCCTCCCCGGCGCACGATTTCCTTAAACTGCGCGTCCGTAAGGTTTCTGGGGTGGCTGCAGCACGCCCTGACATTGGAGTGGGATGCCACGAAGGGACGTTCTGCAATGTTCAGAAGGTCCTCAAACCCCGCATCGTTGAGATGGGAACAGTCCACAATCATGCCCACCTGCTCCATCCGCTTTACTGCTTCCTTTCCAAAGGCTGTGAGCCCGGTATCATTGGCCGGACCGGACCCCAGCTCATTGGCCCCGTTCCATACCAGCCCCAGCATTTTGAAATTCAGGGCTGCAAAGCGGTCTACGTTGTCCAGGTCACCGTTTAAGGCTGCCCCGCTTTCAATGGAGCGGATAAAGGCCCATTTTCCTGCATCCAGTATCCGGTCCAAATCCGCAATTTTTTCCACCAGTTCAGCCTGGCCTCCGGTTCTTCTGACCTGGTCATCCATGTACTGGTGGTAATCCAGCACAAACTGCACTGCCTCCTGTCCGCGGACATCATCGGGCACAAATACAGCCATGACCTGGACTGCCTTTTCAAATTTATCCCGGTCCCTGAGGGAGAACTGGGTGGTGCAGTTAAGATAATCCTCTCCCCGTTTCTTTAATTCTTCTATGGTGTCGCAGTGTAAATCAAAGAGCCTCATAGTATGTATTCCTTTCTCACTGGATTTGTCTGTGCCGGCCCTCCGGCACAGCCTGCGGTCAGCTCCAGAATGCCAGCGCCTTGTCAAACTGGTCCTGGGGCATGGTCACATAGCCCACCGGAACCCTGCATCCTGTTGCTTCATACATTTTCTTTGCCAGTTCTTCACCGAAAGCCCCGCAGACCTCAATGGCCCCAAAGCCCTCTTCACCCAGACGTTTCGCCAGGGCCACGGCCTCCTCAGGATTCCTCACCGTGAGGATATGCGTCTCAACCTGCTCCAAATCCAGGCGCGCCATGTCTTTTTCCGGGTCATAACCCGGGTTCATAATTACCATAGCCCATTTCTTCATCGCCATAATAAATCCTTTCTCGCTATGAGCACTTAGCGCCTGTCTTTTAGGCGCTTACGTGCGATGCATGTCATCTCCACTTAGTGAGGTCCTCCACGAACTTAGTGGAGTGGCTCGCTATGAGCTAGCGCCTGTCTTTCAGGCGCTTACGTGCTATACGCATCTGACCCCGGCAAACAGGGCAAAGCGTGTGGGTATGGACCTTACACGCTTAAGCCCTGCTTCCCAGGGAACTATCCTTTTTATGCTGCTATTTCAACAGCGCCTTCATAACTCCGTAATAGGATTCCATTACTTTGTTCAGCTGGTCTATCTCAATGTATTCGTTGATGGTGTGGGCCAGTGTCTCAAGGGACGGGCCAACGCCTACGGAACGGATTCCCGCCTCGCCTGCATAGTGGCTGGCATTGGTGCAGAAATCATAGTTGGTGATGGTTGGGTTCAGGCCTATTTCCTTCATTTCCTTATAAATGTTCTGTACCCAGTCCTCGTTCTTGTCGAAGAGCCATCCCGGGAAGAAACGCTCTGCCTCAATTGTTTCTCCGGTCCAGCACTTCTCCTGTCCCACTGCGTAGGAAACCTTTGCCTTTAACTGCGGGTCTTCCTTCATCATACGGTCCAGCAGCTCCTGCAGCGGAGCTATAACGCTCTCCTTTGTCTCTCCGGTCAGAAGACGTCTGTCATAGGTTGCGCGGCAATAATCCGGCACAACGGATGCGCCCGGATATGGGGAGGATTTTACATCCACCAGTTCCAGGATGCCGTCGCCCAGCACATCGTGGTGAGGCGGTGTCAGCTTATTGATTTCCTCAATTACCTTGCACATCTTATAGACAGCATTGACTCCCTTGTCAGGGCTGGCAGAGTGCGCCGGAACACCAAAGGTCTCCACCACGATTTCCGCACGGCCTCTCTGGCCAATCTTCATATTTAACTGGGACGCCTCGCCGATGATAACATAATCCGGCTTTACATAAGCGCTGATTTCCCTTGCAGCCACGCCCTCAAAGCACTCCTCATGGACAACGCCCGCCACATAGATATCCCCCGGGAAGTCATAATCCGCATCCTCTGCATAGTAAAGTGCTGCTGCCAGCATGGCTGACAGGGCGCCCTTCATGTCGGAGGTTCCCCGTCCGTACATCCTGCCGTCCACGATTTCAGCGCCGAATGGGTCGTGATTCCATTTTGTCTTATCCGGTACAGGAACCGTATCCATATGGCCGTCAAACAGAATCTTTGGTCCCGGCCTCATACCCTTGATATGGCAGATGCAGTTGCCGTATCTGTCTACATGGATATCCGTAAACTTGTGCTCGCCACAGAATTTCTTCATTACGTCTACTACCAGGTTCTCCTGTCCGCTGTAGCTGGGAGCCTGAATCATCTTGGTTGTGAGGGCCAGAAGTTCCTCCGCCCTTTTCTCGTTTAACATTGACATTTGTTTTTCTTCCTTTCTATATATGAATGGATTCCCTGACAGTGCCGGATAAAGCAGCGGCCATCAGGGTTAACTACTTCACCAGCTCGTAGAAGTCCTTTGACTTCTGCGCCAGAGCAAGGTCCTTTTCTGTCTGGGGAGCCAGCTCCGCCGTGAGGGCGCCTGTAGGACATACATCCAGGCAGAGTCCGCAGCATCTGCATTTATCCATATCCACTGTCATCTCAGGGAAGGTGAGCTTCCTGGCGCCATAGCAGCAGACTGTCTCGCACTTTTTGCAGCTCACACATTTCTTTGTGGCGCCGTCCTCCTTAAATGGGGTAAAATGGAACTTCAGGCCGGAAATATGCTCTTCACTGGGGAAATTGGGATGGGCTGCCCTGTTTACTTCCTGGATGGAGTTGTATCCCAGCTCAGCCAGACGCCTGGACAGGTCGTAGCACATTTTCTCCACATACTCCACACCCTTAAGGATGCCTGCGGTGCAGACGCCTATGCCCATGGCTCCCGCCATCATGTACTCAATGGCATCATCGGCCTTCATGACTCCGCCGGATGCATACAGGTTCATGAGCTGCGGGTTTTCTTTGGCTATCTGGTAATTGTAGCGCATGGCAATGGGTCTCATGGCAGCTCCTGTCATCCATCCAAAGCCGTCCCCGCTCATCATCTCGGGCGCTGCCTTCTCAATATCAATCTTCAGCGTGGGGCCGATGGAATCAATGGCGCAGATACCGTTTGCACCGTGCTCCAGACATTTTCTGGCAGTTCCCACTGTGTCGGGCCAGTTGCCGGACAGCTTGCAGATAACGGGAATGTCCACATGCGCCTTGGTATAGTCCAGCATGGGAATCAGGGTATCCTCTGTATAGGAAACCAGCTCAATCATATGGGCCCCCGCACGTTCCACATCCTTTACAATGGCCTGGGCCTCCTTCAGGGTGTGGCCCACGGAACCAATGACAACAGCTCCCGCTGCAACGGTTTTGGGTATCTCGTTCTCATACCAGTTAAGACGGTCGGAATCAGCCCATTTCTCACAGTTAATCAGGGAATCCTGGTTCACAGTGCCCATGTGGTGCACCGGGTTGATGGCGGCTCCCAGGCGGATGGTCTTTGTCACCACGGCCCCAGCCCCGGACTCATGGCCCTTAATCATTCCCTCAGCCCCGTAGCATAAGGGGCCGGACGAGAGGATGTAGGGGCTCTGCAGATGGCATCCGCAGAAGTCTATGGAGATATCTGCTCCGGTTAATTTTGATTTATCTAACATAATTTACCTCCAGCTTTTGTTTACTTAAGTCCGCCTTCCCATACAATGGTCTTATAGCGGTCAGGGTCCGTGTCTCCCTCGGTGGAGAACATAAGTACCTTGGAATCCTGGTCCAGTCCAAGCTCTAAACGCAGCTCGCGGTAGGATTCATCCATCATGATGGTGGCCAGGGCGCCGAATGTGGCTGCGCCGGACTCACCGGAAATGACCTGGGGGTCTCCCTTAAAGGGAGCTGCCAGCATACGCATGCCCCTTCTGGCCACATCATCATTCACTGCCAGGAATGCAGTCACATGGTTCTTTAAGATATCCCAAGAAGTGATATTGGGTTCGCCGCAGCACAGTCCGGCCATAATGGTAGGCATCTCGCCGTCCACAATACGGATTTCCCCGTCTGCTGCCTCCGCCCCCTTGTAGAGGCAGGCCGCAGGCTCTGCTTCCACCACTACCATCACCGGAGGATTCTTCTTATACTTGTTGGCAAAGTAGCCCACCACGCCTCCTGCCAGGCTTCCCACGCCGGCCTGGACAAACACATGGGTGGGGCGCTCCTCAAACTGCTCCACTGCCTCGTCCGCCATGGTGGAATAGCCCTGCATAATCCAGGAAGGAATCTCCTCGTAGCCTTCCCATGCAGTGTCCTGGATTACCACGCCGCGCTCCGCGTGTTTTGCCTCCTCGGCTACCATCCTGACACAGTCGTCGTAATTTACCTTCTCAATGGTACACTCAGCGCCCTCGTCCTCAATGTGGCGGCGCCTGTTCTCGGTGGAGCCCACAGGCATGCGGATAACGCATTTCTGCCCCAGCCGGTTGGCTGCCCAGGCAACTCCTCTGCCGTGGTTGCCGTCTGTTGCTGAGAAAAAGGTTGCCTGGCCGAATTCATCGCGAAGCTCTTTGGAGGTGAGCACGCTGTACGGCATCTGGCTGATGTCCCGACCAGTCTCCTTGGCAATGTATTTTGCAATGGCATAGGAACCGCCTAATACCTTGAATGCATTTAAGCCGAACCGGTAGCTCTCATCCTTTACACAGGCCTTGGCCAGGCCCAGATATCCTGCCATGTTCTTAAGGTCTGCCAAAGGCGTTACCTGGTACTGGGGAATGCTCTCATGGAAAGCCCTTGCCTTCTTTACCTCCACCACAGACATGATGGGAAGATTTTTATCTTCGGTCTTAGGCATTTTGTTTAAAGCCCATTTGATTTCACAGCTCATGTTCCAATATCTCCTTGATTTTATATTGAGGGCAGTCATCCGCCGGCCCTGCTTTATTTATCCGCTACAGCCTCTCCATGTGAAGCTTCTTAAGCTCCTCTGCTGCCTGGTAGATGGCGTCGGTCAGCTGTTCGTACCCTGTGCAGCGGCACAGGTTTCCGGATATGGCCCGGCGGATTTCCTCCCGTGTTGCATCCGGGTTCTCGTCTAACAGCGCCTTGGCGCTCATGATAAATCCCGGAGTACAGAATCCGCACTGGAGGGCGTGGTTTTCAAGAACCGCCTCCTGCACCGGGTCCAGCTTTCCGTCACAGCCCACGCCCTCGATGGTAACCACATCACGTCCGTCCACGGCCGGTGCAGGCACCAGGCAGGCTGTAACTGCCTTTCCGTCCAGAATCACGGTACAGGCGCCGCACTCACCGATTCCGCAGCCTTCCTTTGTACCGGTCAGGCGCAGGTCGTCCCTCAGCATATCCAGAAGCCTCTGGTGCGGTTTGACCTCCACCTGGCAGGGCTTTCCATTCAATGTAAAATTTATCTTCATCTTCTCCACTGCTATACCTCCATTCCTGCTGCCTGGCACAGGGCCCGAAGTACGATTTCCTGGACCGCCGGCTCCTTATACTGGGTGGACCAGCGGACGCCGGTACGCTCAATCATAACCTCTGCCACGGCTGCCCCTGCTTTGGCAAACAGCGCTTCGGAGGGTTTCTGTCCAATGAGGACCTGTTCTGCCTTCTCCACCCTGTCAGGCTGTACAAAGATACAACCCGGTGCAATTCTGGCCTCTGTGATGGTTCCCTCAGAGTCCATGGTAAGGGCGGCCGCACAGTTAAGCCTGGATATGGCCAGTGCCTTTCTCCTGCCCAGCTTGGAAAATCCCATTCTGGTTCCCTCAGGCAGTTTCTTCACCACGAATTCACGGATGAATTCTCCCGGCTGAAGCTTAAGGCTTCCCTTTCCCTCATAAAAATCCTTCAGAGGGCTGATGCGTTCCCCATCCTGCCCATACACCCTGATAAGGGCGTCTGCAGCAATCAGGGCAGGCAGCGGGTCAGAGGCAGGGAATGCATTGCCTATGCTTCCGCCCAGGGTGCCGCGGTTGCGTATCTGCGGGGAACCCACAGTTGCGCTGGCCCATCCCAGAAAGGGGATGTGCTCTGCAATAATTTTTGACTGCTCCAAATCCGTGTGTGTGGACAGGGGGCCGATGTAGACATACTCCTCATCCTCGCTGATATAGCGCAGCTCCTTGTCTAAATAGGTGATGTCAAGCAGACACTGGAGGTCCTTCCAGCGTTTATCCTTTTCATGAATCTGCACCATGATATCCGTGCCCCCGGCGACGATACGGGCCTTGCCGCCGTATTCCTGCAGCACCTTCACTACGTCGTCCAGGGAAGCGGCCCTGTGATACTTATACTGAATCATTTGCCGAATCTCCCTTCTACTGTAATTTATGTCCCAGCAATACTGTCTCTAAGTCTGCAGGATTCTCATAGACCCTGTGTCCGGTGGCGTTAAAGATGGCATTGGCAATGGCTGCCCCCACGCCCTCGGTGGCTGGTTCTCCGATGGATTTTGCCCCATAGGTACCTGCCGGGTCCTGGTTTTCATAGATATTAATGTTCATTTTCGGTGCGTCCATGGAGGTGGGAAGAATATAGCTGTCAAAGTTCTTTGTCTTCTGGCCTCTCTTTCCGGTAACCACGTCCTCTGTCACCGCAAAGCCCTGGCCCATGACAATGCCTCCGTAAATCTGTCCCTTTACAAGGGCCGGATTAATGGCTGTACCCACGTCGTGGCTGGCTGTTACCTCCAGCACATCCACATAGCCGGTTTTCATATCCACTTCCACTTCAGCCACAATGCAGCCGTAAGCAAAGGTGGGGAATGCTTTTCCCTGGCCTGTTTCGTGGTCCTGAACCAGCTCCTGGGGCTTAAACCATTCAAAGGCAGCCATCTGCTTGCCGGTCCAGAGACAGGAATTGCAGACACCGGAGAAGGGAACCTTCACATCCGGGTATTTCTTCAAATAAAACTGGCTGTCTAACAGCTCCACCTGGTCCGGGGTTATCCTGCTGTAATCCAGGGTTCCCTTCTTAAGGCCGTATGTCTTCTCGATTTCCTCCAGAGGAAGGCTGTGGAGCTCCAGAGCATTCTGAATCATGACTCCTTTTAACTTCTCTCCTGTCTTCCTGACAGACTGTGCTCCCATAACCGTTCCTCTGGAAGCAACGGTCATGCCGCAGTCCGGTATGGTGTGGGTGTCAGTGCCGAAGAAACGGACCGCGTCATAGCTTACGCCCAGGGCCTCTGCCGCAATCTGGGCATAGGCTGTCTTTAAGCCCTGGCCGTTCTCCGCCAGACCGGAGTTAATCATCACGGAACCGTCCTCGTTGCAAATCATCATACATCCGGATGCATCCGGAGACTCGGCTCCCAGGCCTGAACCCCTGTGGCATACGGCCAGGCCGATGCCCCTGCGCCTGCGGCTTCCCTCAGGCTGGTTTAAGTAGGCTGCGTGTTTCTCCTTATAACCGGTCTGTTCCGCCGTTGCATCCATGATTTCCCGGATGACGCAGTGTTCCACAGGAACGCCGGTGGCTGTCAGTGCCCCGTCGTGGAGAAGGTTCTTGCGGCGGAATTCCAGCTCATCCATGCCGCAGGCCATGGCCAGCTCCTCGATGAACTGCTCCTGCGCCCAAATCAGCTGTGGGGATGAATAGCCTCTCATGGCTCCGGAGTGCACATTGTTTGTGAACACGCCGTATGTATCTGTGCTGATGTTGTCAATCTCATAAGGGCCTGCTGAATGGACATTGGCCCTCCAGTTCATGAACTGGGTCTGGTTATTGTAGGCTCCGCAGTTATCCACCTGCTCGCCCTGCCAGGCCACAATCCGGCCGTCCTTTGTAAGTCCGGCCTTGTAGCGCAGACGGAAGGGATGGCGCTTTGCAGATTCCAGGAAGGAGTCCTCCCTGTTAAACACAAACTTCACAGGCTTTTTCGTCAGGCTGCACAGGTAGGCGCATCTGCCTGCCACCAGCCCTGCTCCCTCTTCCTTGCCTCCGAAGGTGCCGCCTAAGGTTTCCTGCACCATGCGGACCTGGTTCATGGGAACTCCCAGCACATCCGCCACATAGCGTCTTGTAAAGAAGGGGTTCTGGGAAGCGGAATGCACGGTCATAGCTCCGTCGTTGGGGTTCAGGTAGCAGACGCATGCCTCCGGTTCAATGTAAGAGTGCTCAATGTACTGGGTCCTGTATTCCCTTTCCAGAACAATGTCAGCCTTTTCAAATGCTGCATCCGGGTCGCCTTTGCGGATATGGAACATGGATTCCCTGAAAATATTGTCGGGATATTTTTCATGGACAGCACAGGCGCCCTGGCTTAAGGCCTCCTCAATGGTATACACGCCCGGAAGCTCCTCATACTCTGCATGAATCGCCTCCAGAGCCTCATCCACCAGCTCCTTTGACCGGGCCGCAACCATGGCCACACAGTCACCGGAGTAACGGATGGTATCGGTCAGGTACATGTACCCTGCCCAGCTTCTGGTGCGGGGCATATCAAAGCAGGTAACCACTGCCTCCACACCCGGAATCGCTTTTGCTTTTTCAGCATCAATGGACACTACTTTGGCACTGGAATAGGGGCTTCGCAAAACTCCAGCGTAAAGCATTCCTTCCATATAGATGTCCGCTGCGTAGCGCGCCCTTCCTGTTACCTTATCCACCCCGTCAATACGGGGTACGCAGTGGTTAACCACAGAAAAATGTTTTTCGCCTACTTTTGTTAACGACATTCTGAATCTCCTTTCCAGAACCGCTCTGTCTTTTCTTCCATCTCCCTGCGCACAGCCTCCTTGTCAAGGGTAACCAGTTTCCCGTCCCTCTTAAGCCATGTGCCTCCCACCATCACGTTTATCACGTTCTGGGGGTTGGTAAAAAGTACTAATTGGTCATATACGTTATGTTGATTGATAGGGGTGGGTCTGGCCATATCCACGGTAATCAGGTCGGCCAGCATGCCTTCCTTAATGACACCCGCCTCTATGCCCACAGCCCTTGCGCCCAGCTCTGTGGCCATGCAAAATACCTTCTTTGCAGGCATGGCCTGGGGGTCCTTATGGTAGCCCTTGTGTATCAGGAACGCGCCCCGCATCACTTCAAAGAAGTTGTTCACATAGCCGTCTGTGCCCAGGCCAACCGTCATGCCTGCATCCAGCATCTTCTCGATGGGAGCGATTCCGCCTCCCACCTCGCAGTTGGACAGGGGCATGGAAATGGCCTTTACGTCCTTTTCCGCCAGAATGGCTATTTCCTTATCAGTGACCTGCACCAGCTGGGAAGCCAGGACATTTTTGTCCAGGCATCCAAAGCCGTTGTATGCCTCCACAGGCGTGGTTCCCAGATGCTCCCTGGCCCATGCCGGTTCAAGGTCGCTTTCACTCATATGCATGTGAAGCAGGCAGCCGGCTTCATCTGCCATATGCTTTGCCTCACGTATGAAATCCTCGCCGCAGGTAAACAGGGTGTGAATGCTCATGACGCCTTTCACCAGGCCGTCTTCCTGATTGCAGGCCATGGCAAAGTCAAAATTCTCCTTCAGGCCCAGCCTGCCGTTCTCTTCGCTCTTTCTCTCACAGGCTTCAAAGGACAGTCGGCCGCGCAGGCCGGCCCTTTCCACCTCCTCTTTTTCTACCTCAAGGGCGCCGGGAATGGAATTAGGTCCTTCCAGGATATCCACAAAGGATGTGACCCCGGAGTCAATCATCTCCACGCAGGCCCACCTGGTTGTGATTCGCGCCAGGTCATGGTCCACTCTGTCCTCCACGTAGGGCCACCAGAAATCCTCCAGATAATCGGAGAAATCCGTTACCATTGCCTCTGCCGTAATGCCGTGGGAAAGAACGCCGTACATGTGGTTGTGCCCATTTACAAAACCCGGAAGAAGCATCTGTCCCGGAAGGCAGATTGTCTGCGCCTCCCCGCTGCTTCCGTTCCCAAGCGTATCCCATGGACCCACACAGGCAATCCGTCCTTCTTCAATCCGGACGCCCCAGCCCTTTTTCAGGCCCTCAGGCGTCAATACATAGTCTGGTTTTATAATGGCCGCTGCCAGATTTCCATTTTTTGTCATTATTTACTGCCTCTCATATTTTCTATAAGTATCGTTCCACTTATGTCCTTCCAAGCGGTTGGTGATATTGCCTCTCACACAAAGCTCCTCCGCTGCCTTCTGGGCTGCCCGGAGCTCTGTCTTTTCATCCTCCACCGTAAGGATGACGCCCTTTTCCATAACCGCCCTGCCGTCTACATACACATCTGTAATGTTCTTTAAGGATGCGGAGTACACCAGGGTGGAGCATGGATTGTGAAGGGGCACTGCCTTGACGCATTCATATGGGTCAAAGATTACCAGGTCAGCCTTCTTGCCTGCCTGGATGGAGCCAATCTCATCCTCCATGCCAATAGCCCTTGCGCCGTCAATGGTGGCCATCTCCACTACTTTCTCAGCTGACATGGACAGCGGGTCCCTGGTAGCGCATTTCTGCATCAGGGCCGTGTTCTTCATCAGCTCTATCATGTCGTTGGCGTTGTTGGAGGCTGCTCCGTCCACGCCCAGGGAACAGGTGACGCCTGCCTTTAAAAGCTTTGGAATCGGGGCCACGCCTGAGGACAGGTACATGTTGGAACATACGTTGTGGGAAATCTTAAGGTCATATTTTCTTGCCTTCTCGATATCCTCATCCGTCAGATGTACGCAGTGCACCATCAGTACGTTGGGTCCGCAGATTCCCATGTCAATCATGGCGTCTATATCCCACAAGCCGTGAATTCCCTTGGCTGCCTCCCTGTCAAACTCTGTCTCTGAGATATGTACGGTGAAGCCTGACTTATATTCGTTGGTCACCTTCCACAGCATCTGCAGCGTCTCTTTGGTATTGGACCACATGGCTGCCGGAGCCACCCAGATTTTGATGCGGCCGTTGTCGCAGTTGTGGTAACGCTCAAAGATGTCCCTGACACCCTTCTCAATGTCGTCCTTCTGCTGTGTGATGCCCGGATGCACGCCGTACTCAATACCGGTGTCCATACATCCCCTGCCGAAGATGCCGCGGATTCCCAGTTCTCTCATGGCCTTTATAACGCCGTCGTCCAGTCCTTCCCTTGGATGGGGGTACATATAATCCACATTGGTGGTGATGCCGCTGTGGATGCCCTCCATCAGGCCCAGCATGGCGCCGTGGTAGCAGTCATCAGGAGTCAGATTGGTGGCTGCGGGGAAGGTCATGGTTTCCAGCCAGTCCTTTAATACCATATCATCTCCCAGTCCCCTAAGCAGGGTCTGGAACAAATGGTTGTGGGTGCTTACAAAGCCGGGGAACATTACCCTGCCCTCCAGGTCCGTCACCCGTTCACAGTCCGTATACTTGGCCTCCAATGCCTCGGTGGGTCCCACCTCCGCAATCCGGCCGTCCTTCACAGCTACCGCACCGTGAAAAAATATTTCCCTGTCAGGATTTACCGTTACAATGATTCCGTTTTTAAACAAATGGTTAATCATAATCAAAACTCCTTTTCTCTCTGATTCACACAATTAAGCTTTCGCTGTCTCCAGTTCATTGCCGTTTTCAGATGCAGCGCCGTCCTCTTCTGTCTGGCTGATTTCCCTTATATACTCTGCCTCCACTTCCTGGTCCGTCTGGTCCTTTGGAAGAATCAGGTTCAGGACAATGGCAAATCCGGCCACCAGGATAATGGAAGACTCCCCGAAGAACATCTGCACATACTCACCCATGCCTGACAGTGTATCCTTAGCCAGGGAGATGCCCAGTCCCAGTGCAAGGGCAGGTCCGCATATAAGCATGGCCCTGTTGGTGAATCTGGCTCTTGCCACCAGGCTCATGCCGGACATGCATATCATGGAGAATACCACGATTGTGGCTCCGCCGATGACGCAGTTAGGTATGGTGGAAAGCACGCTGGCCAGCTTGGGGCAGAAGGCTGCCGCGGTCAGAGTGATGGCTCCCCATCCCATGACCCACCGGTTACAGACCTTTGTCAGAGCTACGATACCGGAGCACTGGCTGTAGGTTCCTGTGGCAAAGCAGTTGAAGAAAGAGGAAAAGATACATGCAATGCCGTTGGCGATAATGCCGCCTCTCAGCTCCTCGTTCTTGGGCTGCCTGTTCAGACCGCCTGTGGCTGAAACCGTGAAGTCTCCTGACATTTCCACTGCATTGATAAAAAACAGCAGGATAAAGACCAGAACAAAGTTCAGGTGGAACTCCAGTTTTCCAAATGCCATTGGCCTTGGAACAGCAAACCATGCTGCTTCGCTGATAGGCGCGAAGTTTATGTATCCGCAGATGGCTGCTATGACATATCCCACAATCATGCCGCCCAGTACGGCTGCCGCGCTGACCATTCCTTTGCCGTATCCGTTGAGAATCAGGATGGCCAGAATGACTATCAGACCAATGACAAAGTTGTGAAGCTGACCCATGGACGGGTCTCCCTGTCCGCCTGCCAGATTATAGGCAGCAATGGGGAAGCAGGAGATGCCGATGGAAGTGATGATGGTCCCTGTCACAACCGGCGGGAAGAATCTCCTAATTTTTGGAAGAGCGAAACCGATGACAATGGACACCAGACCGCCTACTAACTGCGCCCCAAACAAAACCCCTAACCCATAATTGACAGATACGGAAATGCAGATGGGAAGAAATGTGTATGTCAGTCCCATCATGACAGGCAGCCCTGACCCGAATTGAAGATTGCCGAATCGTATGGGGAATACCTGCAGAAGTGTGGCCACGCCGGCTCCCAGGATGGAGCACTGCAGAAGCAGTGTAGCGTGCGAAGTGTCCATGCCGCATGCATTTGCCACCAGAATCATGGGAACAATGTTTCCCACGAACATGGCTAAAAGCTGCTGGAATCCCAGCGGAAATGCCTGTGCGAATGGAGGGCGTCCATTTAATTCATAAATAGAGCCTGTTTTGATAGTTGAAGTACTTTTGGATGCATTCTTATTCATGTCGTTCTCCTTTAACTGATTAAGAATACGAAAGGGGGCTTCTTCCCTTCGGGTGTTCCTGACTTCGTCGTTACCCACCCTGGTTCCTGCCGGGGTGTGCCTGTGGTATGGTACTTTATCCGTCCAGTGTACAGGCTTGACAGATAGACTAAAGCCGGAGAAAAGCCTATCTGACCAATGGATTCCTGAGTAAATAGTTGCCGGTGGGCACATCTGTCGTAAATGCGCCGTCCTCTATGATTTTTTGCCCTCTCAGGAATACATGCTGGACTTTATGTGAAACTACCATGCCCTGGTAAGGGTTGTAGTCTACATACTGCCTCTGTGTGCCGGAATCGATGACATGACTGCTGTCCGGCCGGATTATCACCAAATCAGCGTCGCTGCCTGGCTGTATCACTCCTTTCCTTGGATATAAACCAAATATTTTTGCTGGATTTTCCGCCGTTATCCTGGCGATGTCGCTGTATGTAAGTCCATGGCTCTCAGCCAGGGAATACATCAGCTCCAGCCGGTTCTCCACACCCGGCAGACCGTTTGGTATGAGCCGGAAGTCCTCCAGGCCCAAATCCTTCTGGCCTTTGTAGTTAAAGGAACAGTGGTCCGTGGAAACCGTATCCACGATGCCCTGCATGATTCCCTTCCACAGGGCTTCCTGGTCTTTGCTGCTTCGCAGCGGCGGGCTGCAGACATATTTGGCCCCCTCAAAACCTGGAAGACGGTACTTTTCCTCTGTCAGGAACAGGTATTGGGGACAAGTCTCGCAGTAAACCCTCACTCCCTCTTCCTTTGCTTCCTCTATCTCCTTCAGCGCCTGTCTGGTGCTGGTGTGGACTATGTATACCGGAGCTGTGAGAAGTCTTGCCATGTCAATCATCCGTGACACGGCCTCATGCTCCACCTCATTGGGCCTGGACAGCGGATGGAGGGATATGTCCGCCGGACCTGCGGCCGCCAGTTCCTCCCGGCGCACATCCAGGATGTCGCCGTTTTCACAGTGTATCATCAAAAGGACACCGTGTTTTTTCATCAGGGCCAGAAGCCGGTACATATCCCGGTCCTCCACTCCCAGGTCTCCTTTGTAAGCCGTGTAAGCCTTAAAAGAAGTGACTCCCTGGCGAATCATGGAACGGATTTCCTCCTCCATGCCCTCATCATACCGGGACAAGGTCATGTGGAAGGAGTAATCAGCAAAGGACCGTCCGTCCGCTTTCTCATGCCACCGGTCCAGGCCGCTCTGGAGGCAGGCTCCGTGTTCGGGTTCCGAGAAATCAATCACTGTGGTGGTTCCCCCTGCCACTGCCGCCCTGGTGCCGCTCTTAAAATCATCCGATGTCATGATGCTGCCGCAGGGCATGTCAAAGTGGGTGTGGGCGTCGATTCCGCCCGGCGCAGCCAGACAGCCGGACACATCCATTACCTCTTCCCCCTCAAGGGGTTTTAGGCCCGGACCAATCTGTACAATCCGTTCCCCGCTGATGCGGATATCCTGCCGCACACATCCCGTCCCGCTGATAACGGTTCCATTTTTTAACAGCATCCTTCTCACCTCTTTGTCCTGTGTTTTATTTCAGGCCCATATTTTTCATGGGTCCCCATCATGCTTTATCCGGCTGAACAGCTTTAAACTCCTGCTTTCGCCGCTATTATTGTTAATTTTTAGACAAATATGAACAAAAAAAACAAGAGCCGCAACGCTTTGTCAAAGGTTGCCAAACTCTTGTTAGGGTTAACAAAAATTTTTCTCTCCTGCTGGAGTTTTTTGATTATGTCTACATTTTACATCTTAATCTCAAAATGTCAATATACTACCAAAAGATTTTCGCCAAACATTGCATTTTCATGTATTACTAACAAATCTACCCTCTGTTCTTTGTGATATTTTCCGATAAATCAGTTATTCTCGTCCAAAAATAACGACAATTCAAATTTGTCTTTTTATGATTTGGAAGGCAGAACCCCCTGCCTGGAATGATATGGGCAGGGGGTGGACCAGTGGGGATGGAACTGTAATTTTGTATATAACATTTCGTGCGGGAAAAGAAAAAAATTTCTTTTTTTTGGGTATTTTAGAAAATGATTGTTATTTTTCTATCATTAAGAATCTTTCCAGAATTTTCTTCCGGAACATACATTCAGTGGCTCATATGCATCTCTCATAAAATCTTCAAACTTTTCTTTCCACGTTTCCCTGTTTTCCGGCCTATAGGTTGTCACAGGGTACGTCCTCTTCAATATATCCTTTACCTCCCTGCGGTTTTTAAGCAAACCTTGGCCATATAACTGACAGAGCAGATTTCCAACAGAAGATGCTTCGGTTACGCCTGTAAGGACAGGGAGTCCCAGTGCATTAGCCGTATACTGATTTAGCAAAGCATTTTTGCTTCCGCCTCCCAATACATAAACCTTCTTAATCTCCTTTTTCGAACAATGAATAAGTTTACGTACAGTCAGGCAATATTTTAAAGCAAGACTTTCAAACACGATTCGTGCAATCATTCCAGGCTGGTTTGGATTTATTTTAATTCCATATCGCTTTTCTATATTGCGGCTGATTGCAAGGGGCATGTCTGAAGGCCGGTAAAAATCAATGTGGTCCGGGTCAATGTAAAGATTATTTTCCTGCACCCTGGACGCCAGACAGACAATATCATCAAAGGTATATGCCTCCCATCGTTTCTGACACATTTGTACAATCCACATTCCCGTAACAATTTTCTTAAACATATTTGTGCGAAGCGGCATGGAGGAATTAGATGCATTGAATTCCCACCCTTCCCTTGAGATGACAGGCGCCTCTGTCTCCATACCAATAAGGGACCATGAACCGCTGGATATAAACATCCAGTCATTTCCATCATCCGGAACTGCAAATGCCGCACATGCCGTGTCATGGGAAGCAGGGGCAATCACCTTCGGACAATATGGAAGACCCATGTCGTCCGCTGTCTCCCGATGAACATATCCCAATGTTTCTGTACATCGGACCACATCGCTTTGAAGGGTAAGCGGTAATCCAAATGCACCAAATATGCTGTCCTCCCATTTATCCGTTTTCTGATTCCATAATCTGCTGTAACTGGCCAGTGAATGTTCAACGCCTCTGTTACCGCATAACAGATAATGAAATATATCAGCCACAAAAAGAATCCGGCATCCTTGTCCCAGGCGGCAGTCACCATTTTCTTTCAAGCGGACCAGCTGATGGAGCGTATCACTCAGCATACACTGATTTCCATTGTATTCATATATGTTCCATGGCTCCATACATCTATCAGCCAACTGATAAATATCATCATCAAATGTAAGTCCCCGGTATGATTTTGGCATCATCAGCAGATTTCCCGCTTTGTCAGTCAGACCAAAATCCGACCCAAATGCATCAACGCCAATACTGACAATCTGAACCTGGTTATTCTTTGCGTACTGTCTGATACCATGAATGATTTCTTCATAATATCGGTATACATCCCGTACACGGTCATGAATCACAAACACATCCTCTGTCACAAAACGATGTATTTCTTCTGTAAATAGCTGTCCGTCATCAATCCATCCTGCAATCAGCCGCCCTGTGGATGCTCCGATATCAATTGCAATATGTACCTGCTTTATTAAACCCTCCATCCGGCATCCTCCCCGTCAAGACTGTTGCGTCAGTCTCTTTGCCACCATATCAGCCAGTTTTTCCATGCAGGCATCGGTCAGTGTCACTGCATCCGCATCAATATCCTGAAGTGATTTTCCCTTCTCCAAATTTACGGTTTCATGGGCCGTTCTCACTTTATTCGGTGCAGATATGGGATGGAATGCCTTCTCCAATATCTCCAGCTGTTCGTTGCTCAAAGGCCGGTAATCCTTGATTATATACTTTAATATCAAAGATGACTTGGCAAATGCCTCCGCTGATTCCAGACAATACCACGCATCCTTGGGCGATGTTCCCCATGAAATTGGTCCGTGATTGGCCAGCATGATTACCTTATGGTCCTTCAAAAACGGAACGATTGATTCAGCCAAATCACTGGTTCCCGGACACGCATATGGGGCAACCGGAATCCTGCCCGTAATCAATGTGGGTTCTGGCGCAGTAGCCATATCCAGTTCGATACCGGCACTGGCAAACGTGCTGAGAAACATGCAATGCGCATGGCAGGTAGACATAGCATCTGCATTATGCTTATAAACCATCAGATGCATAGCTGTCTCGCTGGTTGGAGAATATCCCTCTGCCCTTTCAATGATATTTCCATCCAAATCCATTTTAAACAGCATATCCGGTGTCAGCTCTCCTTTGCTGACACCGGTTGGAGTAATCAAAACAGCATTTTCTCCAATCCGTACGGTAATATTACCATCATTGGCTGCCACCATCTGCTTGTTCCACATCCTGTGGCCTATTTCACAGATTAATTCCCTTGCTTCTTTCTCAGACGGATAATTTTTCATTTTATTATTTTCCTTTCCTCAAGTCGTTTTTATACTTTCTCCCAAAGGCCATTCCGCTTTCACTTGCCGACTGTATCAGTACCACAATCAATACCAATATACCTATAATAACCTTCTCCCAAAATGGATTCAGCAATGACTGCATGTTAAAAATATTTGTCAGCATCCCCATAATCAGCACACCTATGAATGTGCCTGATATGTGACCTTTTCCACCTGTCAATGCAGTTCCGCCGATTACGCAGGCTGCTATGACATCCAGCTCCTTTCCCTCTCCTGCCAGAGGATAAGCGGCTCCCACTCTGGATACGAGAGTGATTCCTGCCAGCGCTGCCATCCCGCCTGTAAATATATGGGAAAACATCAGTGTCTTTTCAACATTCACGCCCATCATTCGCGCTGCCTCTGCATTCCCGCCTACTGCATACATATTTCTTCCCAGCATGGTATGTCTGAGAATATAAGCCCCGGCAACAGCACAGCATATGAACATTACAGATGGAACCGTAACATATGGCGCCAGCAGACCTCTTCCTATATACTGAAATTCCTCAATGGAATTTGATGCAAAGTATGTATTCTCATTTGTCAATACAAGTGTGGTCCCCTTTACAGCCATCATTGTTGCTAATGTTGCAATGAAAGGTGCAATTTTTATTTTATTGATAAGAAATCCGTTTATAGTTCCAACTATAATTCCTGTAAGCAGCGGAACTGCCACTGCCAGTATAAGGTTATAATTGCTGAAATATAATGCAATATAACCGCATAATCCAATCATGGTGCCTACACTCAAATCAATTGAGCCGCATATGATTACCATTGTCATTCCAACGGCAATCATTCCATTCATGCTTGCCTGCCTCAGTACATTGGTCAGATTCTCCAGAGTCAGGAAACTTCTGTTGATACAGGCAGCCAGGATAATCATGAATATCAACCCTAAAATGGCATTATGTCTTTTTAGTAGTGTTTTCATCTGAATTCTTTTCATTTCCTCTACCCCGCTCTCATAGCTTAAGCCTTTTTATCCCTGAAACTCTGCACATATAATGATACAACAATAATGGCTGCCTTAATGATTAGCGAATATGAATATGGAATATTATTCATATTTATCATGATGGTTATAAGCTGTAGGACCAGGGCCCCGCACAGCATTCCGCCAATATTAGGTTTACCGCCTGACATGGGTGTCCCGCCTACCACAACCGCTGCAATCGCATCTGTCTCTTTATTCAGTCCCATGTTTACAGGGTCAGCACACGTAATGCTGCTGGTTTCAATTATGGCTGCCACACAGGCCAGCACATTGCAGAGTACATAACAGATAGTCACCACTGCAACCACATTGATGCCGGATATTCTGGTTGCCAACGGATTATCACCATATGCCTCCACATAATTGCCAAAGTATGTCCTGCGCATCAATATAAATATGGCCAGGGACAGAACAAGAATAACAGCAAATTGAATGGGTATGTAACCGCCTAGTTTCATATATGCAAAATTACTGAATCCTGCATTTTTATAACTTAAACGCGTTCCTCCATTCATTAATTTGGCAATCCCTCTTAAGGCATACATCATAGCTAATGTAGTAATCATCGGCTGTACTTTAAACTTGGTTACTATAATGCCTGTAACTGCTCCTGTTATTGCGGCTACTGCCAGGGATGCAAGCAATCCCATGACAATATGTCCATTCAGGATGAATTTTGCCAAGACCATGGAAGATAAAGCAAGTACAGAACCAACCGATATATTGATTCCTCCTGTTGCAATAACAATCGTCATTCCGAGTCCTAATATCATAACCGTGGTGGCCTGTGTAAACAGATTCCATAGTGTCATGACACTGATGAAATTCTTAGTAGTAAAACAGTTAATAACGACCAATATAATCAATGCAATCAGCGCTCCATACTGCCGCATCAGATTTTGACTGGGATTTTTTTTCATAGTTTTTGGTACCTCCTCTATGCAGGGCTGTTGGCTATCCATTTCATAATGTTTTCTTCAGAAATTTCATCTCTGTTCAGCATTCCCCGGACAGTGCCATCCCTCAAAACAAATATCCTGTCACATCCACGCACCAGTTCCGATAACTCAGAAGAAATCAACAATACACTGATTCCTGTATCCGCAATCTCTTTTATCAAATCTTCCACTTCTTTTTTTGCTCCCACATCAATACCTCTTGTAGGTTCATCCAATATAATCAGCCTGGGCCTGGTAGCTATCCATCTAGCGAGCAGTACCTTCTGCTGATTACCGCCAGACAGATTTTTAAGCTGCTGCTCCATAGACGGTGTCTTTATCTTAAATCTGCGGATATACTCTTCCGCCAAGGCTTCCTGTCTCTTTCGGCTGATAAATCCTCTTCTGCATATCTGGGGAAGGGAAGATATTGAGATATTCTCTCGGACCGTCATATTTGGAATAACGCCTTCCTCACGGCGGTTTTCCGTCACAAAAGCCAGACCGTTTTTCAATCCGTCTTTAGGCGCTTTGAGAACTACCTTTTTTCCGCCAATCATGATATCACCGGAGTCCGGTAAATCATAACCAAATAGTACTTTGGCAGTTTCTGTCCTTCCCGACCCCAGAAGTCCGGTAAGCCCTACAATTTCTCCCTTTTTCACATCAATACTTACGTCTGACAGCTTTGGATGACGTACTATGTCCTTCAACATGACAACAACAGGCTGCCCATCCCCATCATAGACGCGGTCATTGCCTTTTATTTCCCTGACGCTCCTTCCCACCATTTTTTCTATCAATTGAAATTCCGTCAATTCAGCCGGAACATATGTGCCTTCATAGGCCCCATCTTTTAAAATGGTAATACGGTCTGATATTTCATAAACCTCATTGAGACGGTGTGATATAAAGACAATACCAATTCCTTTCTCCTTCAATTGCTGAATGATATCAAAGAGCTTTCTGACCTCTTTTGAATCCAGAGATGAGGTGGGCTCATCCAGAACCACTACTTTACAATTAAGACTTACGGCCCTGACAATGGATACCATCTGCTGAGAAGCGGTTCCGTATTGATTTAGTGGAAGTCTGCTCTCTATATCCAAACCTAAATCATCCAGAAGTTTCTGAGCATTTTTATGGAGGGATTTCCAGTCGATACCTGTCTTTGTTCTGGGATAGCGCCCCAAATATATATTCTCTCCCACACTCAGATATGGAATCATGTTTAATTCCTGATACACCGTACTAATGCCTGTTTTTTGCGCATCCAAGGTATTATGAAAACGTACTTCTTTTCCGTTAAATACGATATTGCCTCCATCCTTTTCGTAAACGCCTGTCAATATCTTGATTAAAGTGGATTTACCAGCCCCATTCTCCCCCATGAGTGTATGTACTTCACCTGGCTTTAAATCAAAATCCACTCCTTTTAAAGCGCGTACCCCGGGAAACTCTTTAACAATCCCATGCATTTCAAGGATATATCCTTCTTCCATCTAAGACTTCACCCCTTTTTCACACTTTACCAACCAGTCACTCTTATAATTTGACTGCCCCTCCTGAGTATTTCTTAGAAGGGGCAGTTAAACCATGGGACATATTTATTTAGAATGCATCCGGCAATTTCTCCTCGGCATTTGCAGTGTCAATAATATACTCCTCATTATTGATAATGTGCTCCAGTTTTTCTCCATTCAGATACTTTTCCATGGTATCGAAAGCAACCGGGCCGAATCTTGGATTACAGGTAGCAATGCAGTTCATTTCCCCTGCTATGATTGCTTCCACGGCCTCGGCCTGTCCATCAATAGCAATTACCTTTACATCTGTTCCCGGATTCATTCCTGCTGCCTTCAAAGCAAGTACAACACCCAATGCCATCTCATCATTATGGCAGTAAACAACATTAAAATCGCCTCCGGTTGATTGAATGATATTTTGCATTACCTTCTGTGCTTCTGTTCTGGACCATTCACCGCTCTGGGTTGCAACGATTTCCATATTTTCATATTTTTTTACGCCGGTTTCAAATCCTGCCTGCCGGTCACGTACATCACTTCCCCCTACTTTACCGGTAATCTGAACTATTTTATAACTATCCGCTCCCCCATTCTCATTTAACCAGTCAGCGCAGGCTTCCCCCTGCCATATATAGTTGGAGAGAATCGTACAGATATAATCCACACCTGGAGTTCCATTGGCCTCCCTGTCCAAGAGAATCGTGGGAACCCCCTTTGCCTTAGCAGCTTCTATGGCAGGCATAATGGCTTCCATATCAATAGGCGCTATAAACAGGAAATCTAAATCCTGTGTGAGTAAATCTTCTACATCTGAAATCTGCTTGGCAGTATCCAGTTCTGCATTGGACATTACAAATTCATACCCTCTGGACTCCGCCTCATTCTGCATACTGTCAACCTGTGCAACCCTCCAGGCCCCATCAATGGCCAGTTCCGAAAATCCCACCTTAAAAATACCGTCTCCGTTAATATCCCCTTTCACCGCTCCTTCCGATGCCTGTTTCGTTGTTTCAGAACCCTCTGTCTCAGATTGGGCTGCTGTTTCGGATGCCGCTGCTGCTGTTTCGGATGCCGCTGCTGCTGTTTCCGCAGGAGTATCTTTTCCATTGTCCTTAGCGCACCCCATAACGCAGCTGCTGATTATCATGATTCCTGCCATTAACATTGCCAAACCTCTTTTTCTCATGCCTTTCTCCTCCTTGATTTTTTTTAATATTTTTCATAAGAACCATTTATTTTTTATGACTATATTATATCCATAATCATGTCCATACTTAATAAAGCATTTTTATATGTTATTTAATATTTTTCATTTTTTCAGCCTGCCATAATACAAATATGTATATAATTAATAATTTTATTGTGCATTAGTTGTAATCATTGCACATATACCAAAAAAACTGCAGTGTACTATGACATCCCATAGCATCTATCCTGCAGTTTTTCTTATACGTCAGCTAATTGGAAAAATCACCTTTACAGATGTGTATGAGCCTTCTTTACTATCTATTGTCACCTGATAGCTGTCTCCATAACAGTAACGTATCCTTTGGCTTACATTAACGATTCCATATCCTCCTATTTCCTTGCTGATTGGCGTTCCTTTTTCCAGTGCCTGCCTCAAAACATCCAAATTTTCCGGTGCAATCCCTATACCATTATCATAAATTTCTATGATTCCTGTCTCCCCGTGTCTCATTAAATGTATTCTTATGAAACCTTTCCTGCCACTGTCCCTCAGGCCATGTGTAATCGCATTTTCAATCAGAGGCTGCAATGTGAATTTAGGTATAATCACTGTTTTTATCAATTGCTCGTCCAGGTCATTCACTATTTCTACAGCAATCTCATCCTTGTATCGAATCATCTGCAAATCCACATAAATTTTTGCATGGTCCAGCTCCTTTTCCAATGTAACCATCTCTTCTTCCATTCTCAAAGATATACGGAAAAATTTCGACAGCGACATCAGGGAATGAATGGCCTTTTCATACTGTTCTACTCGAATCTGCCAGGAAATATGGTCCAGCATATTATATAGAAAATGGGGATTCACCTGAGCCTGAAGGGCAGAAAACTGTACCGTTCTCATGGCTCGCTCTTTCTTCTTTACCTCCTCAAACATTTGATTTACTTTTATGATTAAATCATTTACACCTTCGTTCAGGTCGTCCAACTCATGATATTCGGTTTCTACTGCTATCTGCTCTCCCCTCCAGGCTTCCCGGTTACGGTTCATTCCATCCTGAAGCTGCTTAAGAGGATGGTTAATCGTATCCGCAAACCGCCTTCCAAAATAAATGGAGGCAAAGGTGACCATAATAATGAGGATTAACAGGATTGTAAGGGTATTAAGCAATTCCGTTTTTATTTTATTGAACCAGTTTGTTGTCATACTGACTTTCCATCCGTTGCTTAATCCACGGTGGATTGATTCATCCAGATGCATTCTTAAAACGTTCCCTTCATCTCTTACTTCTCCTAAATCGTACCGCCATACCGGCGTTCCATCCGCCTCTGTAATGGATACATTTAAATCCTGTATTGTAACTGTTTTGGAAAGCATCTCACTAAAGGTATCCAGATTAATTTCCACTAGTATAACGCCCACGATATCACCGTTTCTATAATTGATAATAGGTTCACCAATGGATATATACCCCTCTTTTCCCGGATTTGCAACCACCCTTGAATACTTATAGTAACCATTTCCGTGAATCCCCTGTGTATCTCTTATATCTTTATACCATTGATGCTGGCTGTAATTTTCTTTATTGTAGGGAAACACACTGGATTTAAAACATCTCCCATCATCCAAAAGTATATAAATGCCGTCCAGCGTATTGCCATAATTCTGATTAATCAGCATCATGGTTGTATTAATTGTGGTCCGTTGAATATAATATTCCTCTTTTTCCTCAAATTTGGATACCCTTAAGGCATTTTGAACCGATAAATCATTTTGGACAATATCAATTACTTTAATCCCCTGGCTGATTGCACTGTCTATACTATCAGCATATAAATTCAACACTGTCTGAAGATTTTGTTTTGTGGAATCAATCAGGGAATTAACATAAAAAACAGCCGTTATAATGGTCATGACAATCATGGGAATAATTGCAATTAGCAGGTACATTCTACGCAGGGCCTGTACAATATTTTCTTTTTTCTTTGTCTTTATACGGTTCATTTTCTGGCATTTCTCCTGTATTCGGATGGGGTCAGCCCCGTTTCTCTTTTAAAAACGGTTGAAAAATAGGTGGCATTTTCATACCCCGAGTTTTCTGCAATGTATTCGATTTTATCTTCATCCTTTTCCAGCATCTGTTTTGCATGGTTAATACGTACATGGTTAATGAATGATGTCAGGCCGCAATCACACCTTGCAGAAAAAAGCGAAGACAGGTATCCTGGTGATACCCCCAGATTAACTGCAACTTTGTTCAAACATAGCTCAGTATCCTCAAAATTTTTTTCAATAAACCGCTTTGCTTCCTGTATCAAATCCTTTGTCCCTTGTGTGCCTGGCTCTGTCTCCTTCTTTTCCGATTCAACACCCTCTTTTAGGGAATCCCAGACAAGGCTCCAGTACTGTTCATGCACTGTATCAATGGAACTAAATTCCCTGGCCTTTATAAAAGTTACCTTTGTACTGTTCTGTATATGATTCAGAACCATCACATGTTTTGATACAACCTCCTCTGACCGCAATATCTCTTCTTCTGTCTGGGCATAGAATAGTAGAACGATATTGTCAAATCCCTTTTCAACTATGAAAAACGATTCACTTTTTTGTGCCATTTCTTCAATATTATCCATAAACCGTTTATAGGGATGCCTATTTTCTCCTGCTATCTCAGAAGAAAAACCATGAAACAGCAAAATCCCCATTCTCAGCATCATCTCGGAAAATTGTTGGTACTGCTCCATGTAACAAGCACATTCTTCAGAAGTTAACGTATCGTTTATCATGCCGTTTATATATGTTTCCGGCCTCATGACTTTTTGAATCATTATCCGTTCTTCCCGGGATTTCAAAATTTTATCAGCCGCCTTTTGTACATATGCCACCAGCTCTGTGGGTTCAATCGGTTTCAGCACATATCCCATACATCCGTGCTTCAGAGCCTTTCTTGCATACTCAAACTCTTGAAATCCACTTATTATGATTACTTCGATGTCACTCTTGACCTCTTTCACACGTTCAAGCAATGATATTCCATCCAGTAACGGCATTTTTATATCCGCAACCAGTATATCCGGCCGTTTCTCTTTTACATAATTCAATGCCTCAACACCGTTTTTAGCCGTTGCAACTACCTCAATATCATAATTATTCCAAGGTATGTACTTGGACAGACAGTCTAATATAAATGCCTCATCATCTGCAATTACCATTCTCAGCATACAAATCCCCCTACCAGAAACCATTGTTCCCCTTTTTCTCAGTGCCCTATCCAATAAGCAGATTCATTATATCATCTTCTCACAGCACAATAAAAGATAGGGGGGTATATAATCTTCCTCCCTGTCTGTCTTCCGTTCAACCATCTTCCCTCGCCCCAGGCGCCCATACCGCCAGCTCCTTCACCAGCATGATACGCCCAAGAATAACACACACAGCACCCATGGTATTCCACATACCGCTCCCCACTGCAACCGAGTACTCATAGGATGCCAGACCCGCTGTCATCCATATGAGATAGCCAAAGGCAGAGGGACCCTTCACGCCGCCTTCCCCGGTGGGCTGCATGCGAAGTTCCCTGTAATAATTCAGCGTACTGCACCCGCAGGCCGTCTCCGCCAGCATCAGAACTGCGGCAGCCTGGATAAATATTCCTGTGGGCTGTCTCATGAAGACAGCCAGAATAAGGTCCAGAACGGTAATGCCCAGCCACAGACTGCCTGTCTGTTCCATCTTATGGCTCCAGACATATTCCTTACCGCTGTCCTCTCCTTTCATCAGCCTGAAGCCATGGCGGAATGCAAGGCAGCCCACAATCCCCGGAAATAGGGGGATTCCCATAAAATTAATATGGAATGACAAAAGGAACATTCCCCCTATCATCCATTTCACAGCCTCATTCACGGTTTAATCCCCCTTTCCTTCAGATATTGGTATGTCTGCCTGAAATGGTCGCCGTACATATCGTTCCTGCGGTCCAGGTTCGTGGTAAACCCTGACTTTCCCCCGGTATCATCTGAACATTTCCATTGAATTAAGGCGGTATAGGGCTCAAACCGTTCCCTTACATCCCCTGTTCCGTTCCATGCAGAAACCACCAGAAAGGAATCTCCTTTCTTCAGTTCAACAGGCTCCCACTCCCATAAGTCCCTTCCGTCCACCGTTACCTTAAATTCCCGTTTCACCAATTCCGGGTTCTGTACCTCAAACCCTTCCAGGCGGCAGTCCTTCTGCACAAGGTAACGTGTCATGGAAGTTCCGTCCGAACTGGATGAGCCGCCTGTGACCGCGACATGTTCCATGGGTTCTTCCATGGTAAGTACGATGCTGCCGATAGATACCTCCTCTGTTCCGTCACTGTACCTGACCTTGACTGTATCCAGAGTAATCCCCTGCTTACCAAGGTTTCCGGCCGGCAGCTCCATCTTGATAAACAGCTGTTTAAACTGATACCGGCCGTCCTGCATGGAACCTGAAACATGATGGAACAGGCCGGCCTCCTCCTCCAATCCCGTCATCCAGTATTCCCCCAATCCTTCCATTTGGGGAAAGGTAAGCTCCGTCACCCTGGAGGTATCCTCCCTGTCCTGGATATAATATATGGGAAATTCCTTCCACACATATCTGTCCCCGCCGGCGCTGACTCCCGCATCTTCATCCCCGTTTCCCTCCCGGTACATCTCCAGCTCCAGGTGCATGGGCAGGAATACAGGCCGCTTCAGTGAAAAATAATGCTGCATCAGGCTGCCGGCTGCCACAATCAGGATTCCGGCTGCCATGAATAAATAAAATAATAATCCGGATGAATACTTAAATCGGTCCTTCCGCCTTTGCATACTGCTCTCCTCTCCCCAAACGGCATCGGCCGCTCTCATAAATCTTCCTTAAATGTTCTTCCAAAAACGGTTCCTGAATGTTCCCTCTTTCTATCATTGTATATAATACCGGACGCGGAATCAAATTAATTTCCCTTTCGTTTCCCTTACATTTTATACAGGATTGCATACTCCGGCCAAATGGTTTATCCTTAGTTATAAACACAGGGATTATCCGCATCAGCAATCTCAAAATACAATTCATGGGAGGCAATAAAATTGAAACAGGCATTGATCATCGGTTCCACCGTGGTGGACGTAACCGTCAGACTGCCCCATCTGCCCGTTACCGGCGAGGATGTGATTGTGGAGAACCAATCCATGTCCCTGGGCGGATGCGCCTATAATGTATCGGAAATCCTGCGCCAGTCAGGTGTCCCCTATATTCTGTTTTCCCCGGTTGGAACCGGGATTTACGGGGACTATGTGCGGGAACACATGGAAAAGAAGCAGATACCCGTCCTCATCCCTGCACCGCCTGCTGATAATGGCTGCTGCTACTGTTTTGTTGAACCATCCGGCGAGCGGACCTTTGCAGCCCTGCACGGCGCAGAATACCGTTTTAAAAGGGAATGGTTCAGCCTGGTTGATTCCCGGACCATTGGCAGTGTTTATGTCTGCGGTCTGGAACTGGAGGAGGATACCGGAAGCATCATCCTGGATTATCTGGAGGAACACCCGGAATATACGGTTTATTTTGCGCCGGGTCCCAGAATCAGCTGCATCCGGCAGCGCAATCTGGACCGCATGTTTTCCCTGTCTCCCATCCTCCATCTCAATGGAGACGAGGCTTTGGGGTATACAGGAGTTAAAGGAAACCCAGACCAGGAACATAAACGGCAGAGGACATCCGGCCTGGAAGGGATTCCTGCGGCCTGTCCTGCAAAACCTGCGGCCTGTCCGCCGCCAGTCACAAATTATCTGCCGGAAGCCGCGTCCCGCCTCGCTTCCCTCACCCACAATCATGTTATCATCACCCTGGGGGCCTGCGGTGCTTTCCACATGGATTCCTCAGGGAAATATGAGCTGATTCCCGGTTATCAGGCCCGTCAGACTGATACCACCGGAGCCGGGGACAGCCATATCGGGACTGTGATTGCATGCCGCATGAAGGGTTTTCCCATGGATAAGGCCATCCGCACTGCCAACCGTATATCCGCCGCCGTGGTGGAGCATGCCGGGGCCGGACTGGAGGATGCGGCATTTCCGGGCCTCAATGCCCGGAATGCTTTGGAAGAAAATCGTAATGATATGTAATAGGTTTGAAATTGAACCTGAATCCCTCATGGAATATAATGAAATCAGAATAGGTACACTGCAGGGCCAGACAGCCGCGGTGTGCCGGGGAGAAATGTTTGAGGAGGGAAAGAACATGATGGCAAGAGATGGAAGAACCGGTAATAGGACTACCGGCAGCAGGAGCATCCGCAACACAGCAGACCGGATACAAACGTTTCTGCGCTGCCTGTTCCTTCTCATGATATGCACTGTTTTCATGGGAACTACAGCATTTGCAGCTACAGAAAAAATCAACACAGTTAAGCTGTCATTTACATGTGACCCTGTGCCAAAAGCCGGGGAGGCGCCAGGAACCGTGACTGCCAAAACCAGCAGCAAAGAGTTTACCGTAAAAAGCGCGGAGTACACCAACCATGTGGAGGTATGGAGCCTGGGAGACCGGCCCAGGGTCAAGGCAGTGTTAGAGGCAGCAGACGGATACCGCTTCTCTTACACCACCTCCAGCCATTTTAAACTCAGCGGCCGGGGCGCGGATTTTATCAAAGCCAAAATATCTGACAGCGGCAGTACTTTGAACCTGGAATGCTATCTCAACCAGGCCGACGGAAAACCCGGTACCATACAGGGACTGGACTGGAGCGGTTTCCGCGCCAGATGGGATAAGGCAGATGAGGATGTAAAGCATTATGAAGTCCGCCTGTACCGGAATAAAAATCTGGTCACCACAGTCACTGCTTCCGGCACCTCTTATGACTTCCGCAACGAAATCACCCGCTCCGGTGATTATACCTTCCGGGTGCGTTCCATTGCCAAGTATGCGGACAGGGCCGGCGACTGGTCTGGGTATTCCGATGAGAACACGGTTACGGAACGCCAGGTTTCAAATAATGGCAGCGGGTCTTGGGTCCAGAACCAGTATGGATGGTGGTACAGGTATTATAACGGGGGATACCCCTCTAATACCTGGGAGAAAATCAATAACACCTGGTATTATTTCAACCGTGACGGATATATGTTAACCGGATGGCAGCAAATCAACGGCTCATGGTATTATCTGGGCAGCAGCGGGGCCATGACCAGGGGCTGGCAGGCTGTCAGCGGACGCTGGTACTACATGAACGGGGACGGCGTCATGCTCACCGGATGGCAGTATCTCAGCGGACATTGGTATTACCTGGACGGCAGCGGGGCTATGCTTACCGGTTTTCAGTTTATAAACGGCCGCTGGTACTATCTGAACAGCGACGGCATCATGCTCACCGGGTGGCAGTTCATCAATGGCGCCTGGTACTATCTGGATGGCAGCGGAGCTGTCCTCACCGGATGGCAGTATATCAACGGCCGCTGGTATTATATGAATGACAGCGGCATCATGCTCACCGGGTGGCAGTTCATAAACGGTTCCTGGTACTACCTGGACAGCAGCGGAGCCATGTATGCGAATCAGACAACGCCGGACGGCTATTATGTGGACGGCAGCGGAAGACGCAATTAGCTGCACAGGGGAGTGTATGAAAATTTTTCTGTAAATAGGTATTAGCCAAAGGTCTTCTATGATAAAATAAAAAATCATAGGAGGCCTTTTATTATGGCAAGAGAAAAGAAACCGGTACACCAGG